>JAJFKR010000001.1 GCA_021773095.1 Woeseiaceae bacterium
GCGCGCCCTGCGCGCGACCTCGTGACGATCATCGCGCGCAGGGCGCGCTCCTACTCTATGGTTTTGTAGTAGATTGCCAGAGACGAGCCTGGCTCCTCAGCGCGGCCCAGTCCGATCGTGCCTTCGTTGTCCAGTTCGGTCGAGTCCCGGCGAACCAGCACTTCCTGACCCTGAACGTCCTGCAGAAACGTGCCGTTTGTACTTTGATCCACGAGTACAAATTTACCTCGCCGCATTTCGATCTTGGCGTGAATGCGTGAAATAAGATTACCTTTGACGACAACATCATTGTCATCCGCCCTGCCGAGATTAATGCTCTTGCGCTGATCCGAAACCTCAACGGTCGAATCCTTGAAGTTCAGCAATAGCTTCGATGCCTTGCGGCCTTTGCTCTCCCACTCGATGGTGGGCAACATGCTGGTAGCCTCTTCCGGCTGCCAGACCAGCTCAAACAAAGCAACCTCGTCCAGACGCCCTCGAACAGTCGCCACATCGATCTGCCGCGATTGATTGCGCAATTCGGGACTCATATTTTCGACCGTAAACCCGGAAATCACAATTTGTCGGGATTTCGCCTGTGAGGTCATGCGGTTGGCGGTATGCACAGCCGCCCCAAAAATATCATTCTGTTCCTGCACGACCGGCCCGTAGTGGCAACCAATGCGTATCGAGACAGGAATGCCGTTATCTTTCTTGCCCTCGGCGGAGATACGGGTTTGCATCATCACCGATGCACCCATTGCCTCATCGACCGTTTCGAAAGTCGACATGACCTCGTCGCCAATCGTCTTGATAACAGTGCCGTTGAATTGGTAGGTCGCGTCTTTCATGATGTCGAGACAAATCGCAACCGTCTCGCTGGCCTTGGTGTCGCCGAACTTGTCGTACAGCTGTGTACTGCCGACAACGTCAGCAAACACAATTGCTACTTCAAGATCCTTTGCCATAACACGGCCCATAAACTTAACGCGCCAAGCGATTAATAATACTACTACTTTTCGGCAATGATGTACGCGATCCACGCAAGATCGGCCTCACCCTGCTCATCGGGTGTGAATTCGCCATTACCGTCGCCATCCTCATCCTCACCTTCCCAGTAAACGGTCGCCTTCCTGAATCCTGCTTCCAGCAGTAATTCGCGCAGCTCGGGTGCCGACCACAGGCGCCACTCATAGGTGAATGCTTTCTTGATTTTCGAGCCGTCTTTGAATTTGAAGTGAATGTGACAACGAATGAAGTTCGTGACCGGATGAAACTTCGCCTGATGCCAGATATAGGAAAAACCGTGCTTCTTGTGCTTCGTTTTTTCCTTCGTCTCTTCCTGCGCTTCAGGACCGCCAAACATATCGCAAAAGAATACGCCATCATCCTTAGTGGTTTCGTACGCGCGTTTGAAGTAAGCGCGCAGCGAATCTCGAGTATCGAAGATGAAGTAACTGAAATTGAATGCGGCAAGCAGGTCTACTTTCGGTGTCTCGACGGTCATGACGTCAGACTCGATCAAACTAATGCGCGCCTGGTCTTCGGTATCCAGCTTGCTAATGCGATGCTCTCGTCCCCACTCGAGGACCGACGGTTCGATATCGACACCAATGGCCTGATACTCTTTGCCTTGTCGCACCCACTGACACGACGCGCTCGCCGTGCCACAGAAATCCTCTCGAAACAGATACGCGGTACGACCCGTAAGCGACTTGAAAGTCGCCTGCATGAACTCGACTTCATTCTCAACATTCTGCACGGACAGCTCATAGAGTTCATGTATGTCAGCCTTTTCGGCCATCGTCTGATGTTTATTCGCGGATTTGGCACTCATCGCTCGACAGTCTTCCTGTGGTCAGATATTTGTTGGCGGCCGAGCATTGTAGCGGTGCTATTTGTAGGTATCTACCACGATGCCGAAATAACGCACGCGGTAGCAATATTGGCCGAGCTGCGTAGTCATGTCTTGGGTACGGAGGAACGCGGTCACACGGAAGTGAAGAAGAAGCATTGTCCGACAGACAACCAGCCCTAATGCAGACCGCCAAAGGGGAGAGTTGTAATGTCCGCCCACGAGACTTTCTACGAGGTAATGCGACGGCACGGTATCACGCGTCGAAGCTTCCTGAAATTTTGTAGCCTGACCGCAGCTGGACTGGGACTCGGTCCCGAGTTCGCCGGCCGCATCGCCCACGCACTTGAAACCAAACCGCGTACGCCGGTTATCTGGCTTCACGGTCTGGAGTGCACCTGTTGCACGGAGTCATTCATCCGTTCCGGCAATCCGCTGGCCGGTGACGTCGTGTTATCCATGATTTCCCTGGATTACGACGACACACTGATGGCTGCAGCCGGCCACCAGGCCGAGGAACTGTTGCAGCAAACAGTCGAGAAATACGACGGCGAATTCATTCTTGCCTGCGAAGGCAACCCGCCACTGAACGAAGACGGCATGTATTGCATACAGGCCGGCAAACCTTATGTGGAAAAACTGCGCTACATGGCCGATCACTGCAAGGCCATCATCGCCTGGGGTTCGTGTGCATCGTGGGGCTGCGTTCAGGCCGCAAAGCCGAACCCGACAAAGGCAATGCCGATTCACAAGGTAATCCTCGACAAACCCGTCATTAAAGTTCCTGGCTGCCCTCCGATTGCGGAAGTGATGACCGGCGTCATTACCTACATGCTCGCATTCGACCGCTTGCCGCCACTGGACCGTCAGGGCCGGCCCAAAATGTTCTACGGCCAGCGCTTACACGATAAGTGTTATCGACGGCCACACTTTGACGCCGGTCAATTCGTCGAGAAATTTGACGACGAAGGCGCACGCAAAGGCTACTGCCTGTACAAGATGGGCTGCAAGGGTCCGACGACCTACAACGCGTGTTCCACAATCGAGTGGAATGGTGGACTGTCCTGGCCTGTTAAATCCGGACATGGCTGTCTCGGCTGCGCCGAAGAAGATTTCTGGGATAAGGGCAGTTTTTACAGTCCGGTTAGCAACCTCAACGTCACCGGAAACGTCGAGGCCACTGCCAACAAGATCGGCGGGACGTTAGCGGCTGCGGCTGCTATCGGCGTCGCCGCGCACGCAGCTGCGACGGTTGTGCAAAAAGTAACGGCAAAAAAACCGCCAGTATCCGAGGAGGTGAGTAATGGCTAGTGTCACCACAGCAAACGGCTTCGACCTGGACGACAGTGGCCAACGCATTGTCGTCGATCCAATCTGCCGCATTGAGGGACACTTGCGTATTGAAGTGAACCTCGACGAAAACAATGTGATTCGGAATGCAGTCTCAACAGGGAATATGTGGCGTGGTCTTGAAGTTATCCTGCAGGGCAGGGACCCGCGTGACGCCTGGGCATTTACCGAACGTATTTGCGGTGTTTGTACTGGCGTTCATGCACTGCAGTCATGTCGTGCCGTTGAAGACGCACTCGGCATCGATATACCCGCGAATGCCAACCATATTCGCAACCTGATGATGCTCGCGCAATATGCGCAAGATCACATCGTGCATTTCTATCACCTGCACGCATTGGACTGGGTCGATGTTGTCAGCGCATTGAGTGCCGATCCGAAAGCAACCTCTGAGCTACAACAGTCCATCAGCAAGTGGCCGAAATCATCACCGGGATACTTCAGCGATGTACAAAACAAGCTGCGTCGATTTGTCGAATCCGGTCAGCTCGGCATCTTCGCGAATGCCTATTGGGGCAGCTCGGCGTACAAGCTTCCGCCGGAAGCCAACCTGATGGCGACGACGCACTATCTTGAAGCGCTCGACTTCCAGAAAGAGATCGTGAAGATCCATACAATTTTTGGTGGTCGTAATCCGCATCCAAACTGGGTCGTCGGTGGCATGCCCTGCTCTATCAACGTGGATGAAGCTGGTGCCGTCGGCACCGTCAATATGGCCTGGTTGAATATGGTCAAGGACATCATCGAGCAGACCATCACGTTTTGCGATCAGGTTTACTTGCCAGACCTCAAAGCGATAGCCTCGTTCTATAAGGACTGGGGATATGGCGGCGGCCTGTCGAGCAGGAACGTGCTCGCCTACGGCGAGTTCCCGGCCTATGCGAACAATTACACCAACGAAAGCCTGATGTTGCCGCAAGGTGCGATTCTTGATGGTGACTTAAGCAGTGTTCACGATGTGGACGTCCGGGATCCTGCTCAAATTCAGGAATTCGTTTCACATTCCTGGTACCAGTACTCCGATGATAACCTCGGTCTACACCCATGGGATGGTGTAACGGAACCTAAATTCGAGCTCGGCCCGAATACTAAGGGCACCAAAACCAACATCGAGAATATTGACGAAGGTGGCAAGTACTCCTGGCTCAAGGCGCCGCGCTGGCGTGGCAATGCCATGGAAGTTGGCCCGCTCGCCCGTTACCTGGTGGCCTATGCCCGAGGGCGGGAAGACGTCAAAGACCAGGTCGATGGCCTGTTATCCGATCTCGGCTTACCCATAACGGCGTTGTTCTCGACACTGGGTCGTACAGCCGCGCGAGGCCTGGAAGCCTCGTGGTCCGCGCACAAGATGCGTGACGTGTTCGGTGAGCTGATGGCCAACCTGAAGAGCGGTGATACGGCTACTGCAAACATGGAGAAGTTCGATCCATCAACGTGGGAGTCTGATGTCAAAGGTGTTGGCTTCGGCGAAGCACCGCGTGGCGCGCTCGGGCACTGGGTGCATATCAAGGATACCAAGATCGAGAATTACCAGTGCGTCGTGCCAACGACATGGAATGCGTCGCCGCGCGATCCGGATGGCAATATCGGTGCCTACGAAGCGGCATTGCTTGGTACACCGATGGCGGACCCGGAACAACCACTGGAGATTCTCCGCACCATTCACAGCTTCGATCCATGTGTCGCGTGTTCGACGCACGTCATGTCAAATGACGGCGAGGAAATGAGCACGGTCAAGGTGCGTTAAGGAGAGAGATATGGCGACTTTCAGCGACGAGCAGAAACTCCCTGGTCCGATCTATGTGTACCAGATACCGGTAAGAATCTGGCACTGGCTGCACGCTCTCTCTATCGGGGCGCTAATCGTCACGGGGTATTTTATTGCCAGCCCGCTACCGTCCGTAAGCGGAGAGGCGAGCGATCATTTCGTGATGGGAACGCTTCGCCTGGTTCACTTTTCCTCAGCGTTCGTGTTCGCGATAGGGCTGTTTGTTCGATTCTACCTGGCCCTGACAGGGAACCGCTATGCTCGCGAGTTGATAATCGTGCCGGTTTGGCGGGGCAAATTTTGGCGACACGTCTGGCACGAGATTAAGTTCTATGCATTCGTGACGCGCAAAGCTCGCAAAAACATCGGGCACAACCCGTTAGCACAATTGTTCATGTGGATGATCAATATCGCGTTGGCATTATTCATGGTGTGCACAGGATTCGCGCTGTACAGCCAGGGCACGGGCGCAGGCAGTTGGGCTGACTCTCTGTTCGGGTGGGTTTTCGTTCTCGAGGCAAGCTCACAAACGGTTCGTATGTGGCACCTGATGGGCATGTGGCTAATGCTGCTGTTTATCATCATTCACATCTACATGGTGATCCGCGCCGACTTCGCCTCACGGCAAAATGGAACCAGCGCGATGATCAGTGGGTGGCGGACGTTTAAAGACGACGGGCCGATCAAACCACAATGACAGAACCGGCTGCCAGTATTGCGGATGGAGATCCGGGCGCATACGACACACTGATCCTCGGTATCGGCAACATACTCTGGGCCGACGAAGGATTTGGAATCCGGGCTATTGAAACGTTGCATACCCGATTTTCATTCTCGCCGGATGTACGTCTCATGGATGGTGGCACGCAGGGCATCTTTCTCCTTCCATGGGTCAGAAACGCGAAGCACCTACTAATTTTCGATGCCGTCGACTTTGGCCTTCCACCAGCCACTTTGAAACTTATCCGTGACGACGACGTGCCGCGTTTTATGGGCGTCAAGAAAATGAGCATGCACCAGACCGGATTCCAGGAGGTCTTGTTCTCGGCTGAGCTCACCGGCGAGATGCCGGACGACATCGCATTAGTTGGCGTGCAACCCGAACTTGTTGATGATTATGGTGGCAGCCTGCGTGATCGCGTCAAGGCGCAGCTCGAGCCTGCGATCAGTATGGCCTGTGATGTCCTCGCCGAATGGGGCGTAACGGCCGTTGCACGTAAAGCTGCGCCTTCGGTCAGTGACCTTGTTGGACCCGGTGCGCTGGACATCCACGACTATGAACACGGCCGCCCCTCTGATTCCGGAGATCCATTGTGACTCACGCACTCATCGATCGGCTCATCCAGGAGCTTGGCTATGAGGAAATTTCTCTTGATAACCACGACAGTTTCACGCGCCACCCTGGACTCAATGTCCTGTTCTTCCCCGGCAACCCAGAAACAGTAAAAGACGCGACCGATGTCGCCGTTGTGTTACCTGAGCTGATCAACGCGTTTGGCGGGCAACTCAATCCGGGCGTCGTAATCGATACCTACGGCGCGGGCAAAGAGCTCAAGCAGAAATACGGTTTCAGCCAATACCCGGCACTCGTATTCGTGCGCGACGGTGAATACGTCGGTGCGATTACTCGTATTCAGGACTGGTCCGAGTACCTCACCAAAATCGACTCATTTTTGGCCGCACCGACCCGTCGAGCACCAGGATTCAGCATCCCGGTCGTCGCTGGCTGAGTAGCTTGCGATTTCAAGGAGATTACCGCAGTGAAAATTAAAGACATTCCCGTCAGTGTGATCGGTCCCGGAAGCCAACCAGGCGCCGGAAGCGATGCACCGCTCTACATCGACATGCCACGCGATATGGACAAATACGACGCGCCACTGATGCCCGAGCCTGACGACGTACAACACCTTGTCGGTGCCCGCGAAGCAATGTCCTGGTTAAGAAGAGCACTGGTTGATTACCCGATCAATGCGGAACCGCAATTGGCAAATCTGAACCGGCTTGACGAAGAGAATCGCGAGCTCGTCAACCAGATACTGGGCGAAGGTGAAGTCAGCATTACCTGTAACGGCGCACTCAATGCCAAGGTTCAGGAGTCGGTTCTTGCAGGCGTTTGGCGAACTTTGTATTTCGATAACGACGAACGCGTGGCGATGGACTTGCTTGAGGTCGCTCCGGTACCGCAAGTCGCGTTTAGACAAGACGAAAACACGCGACCTGTAAACACGGCTTCAGATCTCGGGGCCGACGATGTTGCGAACACGCTGCCGATACTGGTGGAACTTGAGGATCGTTGTGCAATGTTCGAGCACTCCGGTATGGAGCACTCCATCAACCTGACCTTATTACCGCTCTCAGAAGAGGAAATCGAGTTTCTCGATGCGCGCCTCGGGCGCGGGCCCGTCGATATGTTGTCGCGCGCTTACGGAAAATGCCAGGTCATCAGCACGCTCACACCCATCGTGTGGTGGGTCCGATATTACAACTCAATGGGCACCCTTATTCTTAATTCGCTGGAGATCAGCAGTATGCCGCAGGTCGTTGCAGCAGCCAGTGAAGATCTCGGCGATTCGGCGTCGCGTCTGCGCGAAATCCTGGCACCCTACTGGTCTGATGCTGCATGAATCGACTGAGCAACGATACAAGACTCGAATGCAAAATCTGCTGGTATGTCTACGATCCGGATGTCGGAGACGAGATCGAGCAGATTCCACCAGGCACGCCCTTTATGGAATTACCCGGGCACTGGCGCTGCCCACAATGCGACGCTGCACCGAGCACGTTCATTCCTGTAAGCGACTAGCGTGGATACCTTTGCCCCAATATCCAGCACAAGTCTCGTCGACCGATACCATTTTATCTACGAGGAACGGATGGCGGACCTGCCTGTCGTTAATTCCTCGCTGAAAGTGGAAGCGATTGGGTTCTGCGCTTACGATGAGCACCAGGTCGGAGTACTCATCGCTCCCTGGTTCATGAATCTTGTTCTGCTACTCGGCTCAGATATCGGCTCAAGGCTCAAGCAGGGAAGCAAGTCGACACTTCGGTTTCCGTCCGGTCCGGTAGAGTTCACAACGGCTCAGGATGAAGTACTGGGTCCCTACCTGACTGCGGTGCTTTTCAGCTCCGTTAAGGAGTTTCCCGACCAGTACACCGCCAAAATGACTGCGCTTGAAGTGATGCGGGAGCTCTTCAAATCAGCCCGCAATGAGCATCCGATCAGTCGGCGTTCCTTGTTTACGAACATCGGGGCGAGCTAATGCATGAACTGTCAGTTTGTCTGTCGCTGCTGCAGCAACTTGAGACAATTGCAAAAGAACGCAATGCATCTGCGGTCGAACGAGTTCATCTAAAGATCGGGCCACTGTCGGGAATAGAACCGCACTTGCTGCGACAAGCGTATCCATTGGCCGTTGCCGGTACAGTCGCAGAGGATGCCGAACTGATTATCGAGACAGCCGATGTCGTCGTTACCTGTACCAGGTGTGGAGCGGAATCGAAGGTACTGCCGAATCGACTCTTATGTGCGGACTGCGGTGATTTTCGCACCCGCATCGTTGGTGGTGATGAGATGATCCTGCAGAGTCTGGAACTGACAACCGCGCACTAACAGATACGTGGTAACGGGTCGTCCTCGAGTTCTTCCAGGAAACGTTCTCCGCCTAATGCGGTTTCCAGAATTACGCGTTTGTCAGCAGCCGACGTTCGGCCGATTCGCACTGCATCGCGGCCTTGCGGCAGCTGCCGCCACTTTTCGAGTGCCTGTTCCGCCTGGTCCGCTGCGATCACCGCAACAACTCGCCCCTCGCAGGCCAGGTAATACGGGTCATAACCAAGCATGTCACAAACCGATTGCACGGGTTCCTTCACAGGGATCGTCGCCTCAAACCTCACACCCAGGCCTGTCGCCCGGCATATCTCGTGTGCGATCGATGCGATTCCGCCACGGGTTGGATCACGCATGAAACGCAGTCCATCGAGTTCCAGTAATACTTCAGTCAATGCCATCACCGGACCAGCATCCGAAACAAGATCACCGCGCAGACCGAATTCTTCGCGTGCCAGCATTACGGCTGTACCGTGATCCCCAACCGTGCCGCTAACGATGATGACATCACCGTCCTGAATTAGGTTCATCGAAGGGATGACGCCCGGCAATCTCACGCCGACACCGGTGGTCGCCAGATACAAACCACCACCTTCGCCGCGTCGTACGACCTTCGTATCGCCAGCACAAACTTTCACGCCGGCTTCTTTGGCTGCACGGGCGAGGCTCGCAACGATTCGATCGAGAACTTCGATCTCAAGACCTTCCTCGATGAATGCATTGAGTGTCATAAACATCGGACGTGCGCCGGCCACGGCAAGATCGTTTGTCGTACCGTGTATGGCCAGCGATCCGATATCGCCACCCGGGAACTCAAGCGGCTGCACTGTGAATCCGTCCGTTGTCATCAGGACTTCGCCGTCGCCAAGATCAATCGCAACTGCGTCCGCCTCAGTGTTCAATTCGGATTTGCCAAGATGCTTTGCGAAAACTTCTTCGATCAGTTCACGCATGAAGCGTCCGCCATTACCATGCGCGAGTGAAATCCGTGTGTCATCCATATTCGCCAAACTCCTCATTGCGAGCCGCAATTTCTGCCACTTGCCCGAAGCTCAAAGCGGCATCGTTACAGGGCAAGCGCTCCGGCACGAACACGTCGAAACCGTTGTCGATCAGTAATTTGACGGTCTGTGATGTCAGAACATGATTTTGAAATACACCGCCCGACAGTCCAATTCGTATTACGCCGTGACCGTCTCTCACAGTTGCCGCCTGCTGCAGGATCGCTGCGGCAAGACTGGAGTGAAAAACTTCGGCGCGATAACTTTTGGTCAACCCACGATCTGCGAGTGTTGCCAACAGTGGCGCCCAATCCGTACGAAGAATTCCCTCATCGTCTGCGATCAGGGGCAATGTCATTGGCTTTCTCGGCTTCTCGCAGAGCGATTCCAGCAGCATCGGCCCCTGCGCTTCAAAACTGACGTTGGGCAGGTCGCAGACGATGGCTGCCGCGGCGTCGAACAATCTTCCCGCAGCGCTGCTGGTTGGGCTATTCAGGCCATTGGACCATGCCGACCTGGCAAGTCCGTCAACGTCGGGGCAATCATGCAGGTTCTGCCCAAGCTGCCAGTAAAGCGCCGCAGCGCTGCGCCACGGCGCACGTCCGGCAAGATCGCCACCCGGCAATCGGAAGGGCCGCAGGCTGGCAACGCGCTGCCATGCGCCCGGTGCGCCCAGTAAGGCTTCACCGCCCCAAAGTGAACCGTCTTCGCCCAATCCGACACCGTCCCAGGTAAACATCAACCAGCGCCCGGGTTCGCCATGCTCAGCGGCCACGGCCGACGCGTGGGCCTGATGATGAAAAACGCTGGCAAACGGTAAGTCCTGTCGCCTTGCCCAGCGGTTCGTGGTGTATCCCGTGTGCGCGTCACAAACGATACTCGTCGCTCGTACTGCGTACAGCGCCTGAAGGTCCTCGGCCAGTTGCTCGAGCACTTCGAGACTTCTGGGATTGCCCATTTCGCCAATATGCGGCGACACCGCAACACGATTTCCCCAACCCAGCGCAAGCGTAGCTTTCATATGGCCACCGACCGCGAGTACCGGATCGGATAGCCGCCATGGCAGCTCGAACTCACAAGGAGCAGCACCACGACCCATTCGCAGCGGCCGGATTTTGCCAGCAATGTTTCTGTATACCGGGTCATCAGCCGGCCTGACGATCGGCCGGTCATGGTGCAAAAAAGCGTCAGCGATTCTCGCCAGTCGGGACGACGCTGCCGCGTTCTCAGTCAGCACCGGTTCACCACTGATATTGCCCGACGTCGCGACCAATGGACCGCCAAATCCTTGCAGCAACAACTCATGCAACGGGCTGTAGGGTAAAAATATGCCGATCTCTCTCAGTCCCGGCGCGACGTTGGAAGCGAGCCGGGTATGGACGTGTTTCTGCAACAACACGATGGGACGGGACGGACCCAGCAATAACTCCGCCTCGACCACGCCGACCTTCGCCGTCAAACGAACCGCAGCCAGCCCGTCGGCGCCGCGCATCGGAAACATTACCGCCAATGGCTTGTCGGGACGCTGTTTACGTTCTCGCAGACTCTCGACAGCCGCCCGGTTGCGGGCATCGCAAAGCAGGTGGTACCCACCAATGCCCTTCACAGCGACAACATTGCCGTCCCGCAACTTGGTCAGGGCAGCATCGATCCCGGAATCAGTATCGCTGTACTCATCATGCCCGCCTGTATCGAATTCCAGCCCTGGCCCACAGACCGGACACGCAATCGGCTCGGCATGAAAACGACGGTCGTCCGGATTCTCGTACTCGGAGCGACAATCAGCACACAGTTCAAAGCCCGCCATGCTCGTGTTTTCGCGGTCGTACGGCATGGCCTCAATCAGCGTGTAGCGCGGACCGCACTGCGTGCAATTGATGAAAGGATAGTTGTAGCGCCGATCGGCCGGGTCATTCAGTTCCTGCCTGCAGTCATCGCACATGAAATTGTCGGCCGGCACGAAAATCCTGGCGTTTGCATCGGCGGCGCTCGCAACAATCTTGAAGTCGTCAAAAATAACCGGATTGACAGACTCGGAACTTGCAATATTCGGCCGTGCCAAAGGGGGCGCCTGATCAATGAGGTCTCTGTGAAATTTGCGTAGCGATTCCGGGTTGCCACAGGCAATAATATCGACCTCGCCCAGTCGGTTCTGCACGTAACCAGTGAGTCGATATTCGTTGGCAAGTCGATACACAAAGGGTCGAAAGCCAACGCCCTGCACGTGGCCTGTCAGCTTAAACTGTGTACCTCTACGCAATGGAATACTCTTTCTTGCGACCTTGCCACTCATTCTCACGGTAACCGGAAGACCACCAGATCCTGCAAGCGCCCTCGTCGGAGACCATGCACGGACCTATCGGTTTTCGGGGCGTGCAGGCAAGACCATAAAGACGACATTGGTTTGGATAAATCTTGCCGAGCACGACGCGCGCACAATCACATCCCGGTGGCATCTCGCCAACTCGTTTCCGAGACTCATCGGCGTAAGATCGAAAAACGCGGCGCGCATCAAGCGCTGCATATTCTTCCCGTAAACGAAATCCCGATTTTGGAATGATCCCCACACCACGCCAGTTCGCGTCGTATACCTCCATGACTTCATCGAGTTGCTGGCGCGCGATGTTATTGCCTCCCGGTCGAACCACCTCCGGATAACAATTATCGAGGTTGCGGCGACCGGTTTTAAGTTGCTCGAGCACCGCGTACATTGCAGCCAGCAAAGTATCCGGCCTGAAGCCAGCTACCGCGGCCGGCAGGTGATGCCTGTCAATGACAAACTGCCACTCCTCGGGCCCCATGACGGTTGCGACATGACCCGGTGCGATGAGCGCATCGAAGCCCGGCGTTTCGGACTCCAGTAGCATCGCAACTGCCGGCCACGTCAGCCGACCGGATAACAGCACCAGGAGGTTGTCCGGCGCGCCTTCCGCCAGCATCGACGCGGTGGGAGCCGTTGTTGTCTCGAAGCCAGCGGCGAAAAATACGACCGTGCGCTTCGGATCCGCACTGGCGATCCGCACGGCCTCGGTCGGTGAGGCAATCGGTCGGATATCTGCACCCGCTGCCTTTGCCTGCTCCAGCGTACGTGATTCACGCTTGGGCACATTTACCGGGACACGTAGCATGTCACCGAATGCCACCAGTGTGACGTCCTCGTTCAACGCAATTTGAATGGCTTCGTAGACGTCCTCTTCCGGACAGATACAAACCGGACAACCAGGACCGGGAATAAGCTCAATGTTGTCCGGTATCGCAGTACGCAAACCGGCCATGGAAATGGATCGCTCATGGCCACCACACACATTCATAATGCGCACAGGCCGGTCCATCTCGAGACCCCGCAGCGCTTCCAGCCAGTGCGCCGCGTCTTTCACTACGCTCTGGCCTCTTCTACCCAGTCGACCCAGCCTTGCATTCCGACACCGGTTTTTGCTGACAGATCCAGCATCGGCACGGAACTGGCCAGTTGTCGAAGACAGCGCATGGCCTCGGCGGGGTCGAAGTCGTCCAGTACCGCCAATAGATCGGATTTTGTTATGAGCACCAGATCGGCCGCCCGAAACATCACCGGGTATTTGGCGGGCTTGTCATGACCCTCGGGCGTGGATAACAGTGCCACATTGAAATGCTGTCCAAGATCGAAACTTGCGGGGCAAACAAGGTTGCCGACGTTTTCGATAAACAAGACATCGATATCCTGCAAATCCAGATTGTGCAAAGCACCGTGCACCATGTGGGCATCAAGGTGGCAGGCACTGCCAGTACTGATCTGAATCGCAGGTACGCCCTTTGCCCGAATTCGTTCGGCATCATTTTCGGTCTCGAGGTCGCCTTCAATAACCGCAATGCGAACTTCGCCGTCGAGTGCCTCGATCGTCGCTTCGAGCAATGCGGTCTTGCCGGCACCCGGCGACGACATCAGGTTGATCGCTAATACACCGTGCTCGCTAAAATGTTCGCGGTTGTGCGCGGCCTGATGGTCGTTCGCGTCAAGCAGTCCCGTCAAGACCTCGACAGACTCGTGCCCGGCGGCAATGGTTTGAGGGATATTACATCCACAGGTACCGCACATATTCTCGCTCCTGTTAGGATTCCGCCGCCAGCATCTGGTCGAACAGCTGCCAGGACTCTGCGGCCTCCTGCTCCGAAACCTTCTGGATGGCATAGCCGACGTGAACGAGAATGTTATCGCCGATCTCAAGACCGTCGTCTCGCATCATGAAGAGGCTAACCTCTCGCTCAATACCGCGTGCTTCGCAGGTACAAAGAAAGCCGTCAATCGCCGTGATTTTCATAGGTACAGCAAGGCACATAGAAAAAACCTCCTTATTGATCATAGGCCCTGAATATCAGCAGTGACGTACGTAATTACGCTTATTTCGATTGGGCTTCTCTCAGCCTATCTTTAGTGTGTGGGGAAATACGCCTGAGCGATTCCGGCGCGAGGAGAAATCACGATGCGAAGAATAGTGAGCCTTGTTCTATTAGTAGGCGCGACAAATACAGCGCTGGCGCACACGGTTGAAGGGTCAACGTTGGTGATGCTCGGGCACGAAGTTTTCGGCCTGCATCACCTGCTGTTATCGATAGCGGTCATCGGGTTGGCTGTCTTCCTCGGCCGCAACTGGCATAGCAGCAAGGGCTCCAGATAAGACTTCGGACCCGGCGCCATCCAGGTACGAGTGCTGGCTTAGATACCTTCGCCAGGCGCGGGCCCCTGGCTGCCCTGCGTACAAACCAAGCATGTGCCGGGTGACACGACCCAGCGACTCACCGCCCGCCAGTACTGATTCAACGTAGGGCAACATTTGTGCAACGATGTCGGCTCGATCCGGGAGCGTCCAGTCCGGATTAAAGTGATGCTCTAATTCTGCCAAAAAATACGGTTGCTGATAGGCCTGCCGGCCGATCATCGCCCCATCCACGTGCTGCAATACCTCATCGACCTGAGCAAAATCCACCAAGCCACCATTAATGATGATCTCAGGGTCTGGAAAGTCACGCTTCAGGCGATACACGCGTTCGTAATTGAGCGGTGGAATAGTTCGATTGTCTTTTGGGCTCAAGCCCTCGAGCATGGCGATACGCGCATGCACAACGAACTTTCTGCAACCGGCGCTAACAAGCCGCTCTACGAAAGCTGTCAGGAATTCACGGCTGTCCTGATCATCAATTCCGATACGCGTCTTTACGGTAACCGGAATATCCGTCTCGCACACCATCGCCTGATAGCAGTCGGCGACAACATCTGGCGTCGCCATCAGGCACGCGCCGAATTGTCCGCTTTGTACCTTGTCGCTGGGGCAACCAACATTGATGTTGATTTCGTCGTAGCCGTATTCATTGGCTTTCGCAGTGGCACTGGCCATCCAGTCCGGATTGCTGCCGCCCAGTTGCAGCGCCAGAGGATGTTCTTCGTCGTTGAATCTTAGAAAGCGATCTGCGTCACCGTGATGAATCGCTGCCGCGGTCACCATTTCGGTGTAGAGGAACGCGGACGGGCTTAGCAGGCGCATGAGATAGCGGCAGTGGCGGTCGGTCCAGTCCATCATTGGCGCAATTAACACTCTCGAAGGTCCTGTGTAGTCTACCATTTATGGGCCTTTTTTCTTTATCATTCAATAGGTTACGTTGTACTATTTTCAACTCGTTCTGTACCTATTCTCGTCCATTTTGTGTCAAATATGGCTCATGTCGCACTTTCTTTTACCTAACTGGAGTAATAATGGCCACAATTCGACCACGTCAACGTCGTGATGGCAGCACAGCCTACCTCGCCGAGGTACGAATCAAGCGTGATGGCCGCCTGGTGCACCGCGAATCCAGGACCTTTGACAAGCGTCGGCTCGCTACGGATTGGGCAACCCGGCGGGAGAGCAAACTTAACAAGTCAGATGCCCTTCCTAAACGCAATCAACGCGCACTAAGAGGTCCACTTCACAAAATTCTAGTGAAATATCGCAAGGAAGTCTCCGATATTCGCCCGATGGGTCGCAGCAAATCGGCGCACATCAAATTTCTGGAAAAGACGAATCTCGCGAACTTTGACGTAGCCGAAATAAAGTCTTCTGACTTGATCGAACATGTGCGAGCCCGCCGGAGGTCGGGAGCCGGCGCTTCAACCGTAAATAACGACCTCGTCTGGTTGCGGATCATCCTTCGGTATGCACGCGCCGCATGGGATGTACCTGTCGACCTTACAGCGATTGACGACGCGTATGAGGTTCTCAGGGCCGAGAAATTGGTCGCGAAATCAAAAGCGAGGTCTCGCCGGCCATCACATTCGGAACTTTCAGCACTATCAGAGCATTTTCGGGAGAAGGAAAAACGACGCTCAAGTATTCCTATGCGTGACATCATGTGGTTCGCAATTCATTCGGCGCGCCGACAAAGTGAAATCACAGGTCTATTGATCGACGACAATGACGAAGAAACCCGAACCGGCATTGTTCGAAATCTCAAACATCCGACAGACAGAGAATTATTTCGACGATTCAAATATTCAGATGAAGCATGGGATATTGTACAGCGACAGAATCACGATGAGGATCGAGTATTCCCCTTTGAACCCAAGACGATAGGTGCTGCTTTTACTCGAGCGTGCCGCGTGCTCGAGATAGACAATTTGCACTTTCATGACTTGCGACACGAGGCGACCAGCAGGCTTTTTGAAGCAGGATACTCGATTGTGGAAGTCCAACAGTTCACTTTGCATGACAGCTGGGGAACATTGAGTCGTTACACGCATTTACGACCGGAATCTGTCGCGATTCGTACCGGAAAAAAGTAAGACGGATAAATTCATGAAAGGCACAGCCGAACTGGCGAAGCTAGTTCCCAATAACAGGTTGGAAGGTGTTCATTCCATTAGAAGGCGCTTTGAAAAATTGACGCCAGCACACGGAATCGAATCACGAACCCACTGATTACGAACCATTCTCGCAAACGCTTAGTGACGCGGTATACAGCAAACTTTTCTTAGATTATTGCCGAGATTTGGCCACCCATACATGCGGTACACAGGCAAATTCTTAGAAGAAGGTCGCCTGGTTTGTAGTTAGTCCATTAATATGCAAGTTGCTGCATTTATTGAATAGTCGCAGGGCGCCCGTTGCATGAATTACGCCACCGTGCACAACGATGCAGAACTCGATCACGCACCCCCGTGCAGCAACTCAAGGTCGTTAGATTTTGTCGGACGGCGGCTGCAAACCACATTGCTAGTTTCAGCCTTGCGTCAACTATCCATCTGCATAGTACCACCTGCGCCACTCTTGACATTTCGCCGTTTGACCATCGTTGTACGACGACTCTGACCGCCGCCGCATTGCAGTAGCGGGCTGCTCCGACTCTTTACAAAAGACGCTTTATGTAAAGACTGGTCATGTAGAACTAATCGTGTCGAGATGTCGCGAAGATATTCGAAGACATGACGGAGATGGAGCAGACAGAGACATTTCAAGCACAATGCCGACCGCCTGGTTCGTAGTTAGATCACTGAACTGTAAGGTAATGTAAACATTGAGTAGTCGTTGGGACGCTCGTTGCACGAACTGCCCGACAATGCACAACGAAGCACGACTCAATCACGCCAAAACTCCGCAACTACGATCACCAAATGCAGGAATCGGCGTCGATCCTACTCGACCCGACCCCTCAGGCGATTACTTGCTAATGCGCGCAACAGCCTCAGCTGTCGTCCAGACGGCATTCGCCATGAAACGGAAGTTGACTAGTGCGGCGAGGTAGCCGTCTCCTTCCGGAATCTGTGCTGCCGCTGTCGCATCTTTGACGACAGCCACTTCGAAACCCTGCTCCAGCAACTCATGCATGTGCGCCTGTGCGCACAGGTTAGCTGACATGCCAGCGAGGATCACCTGGTCGATGTGCTGCTTGCGCAGTTGCAGTACTAAGTCGTTTTGCTCTGGGCCATACACTTTGTGTGGCGAAGCGATAATGGTCTTGCCATCAAAAAGATACGGCTTGTATTGTGGCATGAAATCCGCACCAGAGCCTTCGAAGCCTTCGATAGAGAACGCAGAGACGCGATCAAACATACCTATTGCGTGCATTACCTTCTCCAGCGCCCCCTCAAACTTCCAGCCATGGTCCGTCGGGTAGTAATAGTGTGGCGAGATGAAAACAGCAATGTCATTAGCCTTGGCTGACTTCAGCAATTGTTCGATGTGTTCAACCGTTTTGTTAGCCGTTACCGATTTACCAACAAGTGCCCATGTGACTCCATCTGGACTTAAAAAGTCGATCTGAGGATCCGTTATTACGATTGCTGTCCGCGGAAGATCGAGAACCATGTTACTTGGCGGTAGCGCTGGCTCTTCTGGTTCTGCGTACGGGTCATGCTGTGCGTTCGCGATGCCGCCAACTGCAATGAGAATTGCAATCCCGGAAATGCGCGCGATACTGGATAAGTACTGTTTCAATTTCATGAGAATTTCCTTTAGGTGTCGTAGTGCTGTTGAGAGGTGACGTAAGCGGCAAGCGCTTGTGGTGCCTCAGCTAACGCGCCGTCGTCGAATGCTAAATAGGCTTCTAGTGCATCGAAGCGATCAACCACTGGAATGGCACCAAAATTCGATTCGGGAAACTCTTCGCTGAGTGCGATTCTCATCTGGGTTTCATTCCTTTCGTAGAAACTGCTTTCGTTTACCATGATGACTCTCCTGTGCATATCGGCGAATTGCCGATTTGAAACTCTGGATGCATGGTCACTAGTACACCGCTCTCGCGGAAGTCAGTTACGGTAAGTAACTAGTTCAATCGCTTGGTCTGACTACGATTGACGTGACTTTAGATAGGTGGGCGTCTATTCTGATGTCGGGGGATAACGCGCCCATGATTGGATCCAGAACAAGCTGGACTGAAGCAGAAACAACAGCCATTCGAGAGCAATTGGATCGAATGCTGAGCTGTGAGCTGTTTGCTCAGGCGAGCCGGCAATGCCGGTTCCTCGAGTACATTGTTGAGGCGACCGTTACTGGGCAAGCCGACCGATTGAGCCAGTTCGTTGTTGGCGTTGACGTGTTTGACCGCGATGCTGAATTCGATCCCGTTACGGACTCCATCGTCCGCGTCGAAGCCGGTCGATTGCGATCAAAACTGGCCGAGTACTATGTGAGTGTTGGCCAGAACGATTCGATCATTATTTCGCTGCCAAAGGGCGGTTATAGCGTTCACTTTGAAGTAAGAGACAAAGTCGATTCCGCCGATCCGCTTGTAGTTGGCCGCGCACCAAAAACAATTGGCAACCTGCTCATAGCACTCGCCGTGATCGCGACGGTTGGCATTCTGTATTTTGCTAATGTTACGTCAATCAATCTCGGCGCGGACGATGAGATCGCAACGAGCCAACCAACATTTTTCGAATCCGCGGAGTGCACGCAAGAAGACTTAGTGAAACAGTCGATGAGTCCGTTCATTGCGATACTGCCCTTCGACAATATGAACGCCGACCCTGACCAGGAGTATTTCAGTGACGGCATTACAGAAGACATCATCACCGACGTCTCCACCATTTCTGGTCTGACTGTTATATCAAGGCACTCGACTTTTGTTTACAAAGGCCATTCAATCAGCATTCGGGAGATCGGCAAAAACCTGTGCGCGCGGTACGTACTGGAAGGGAGCGTCCGAAAAGAAGGAAACCAGCTACGAATCACGGCTCAGCTAATCGATGCTTTAACCGACACGCACGTTTGGGCCGATCGCTACGACCGCAACTTTGATGATGTTTTCGCGATTCAGGGTGAAGTCTCGCGAATGATTGTTAGCGCGCTGAAAGTTGAGTTGACCGATCAGGAAAAAAGCCGACTCGGTCACGTCGGTACCAGTAACACGGCTGCACATGATCTGTTTCTGCGTGGCCGCGAGCGCTTTTACTTGTTTACCAACGACGACATTGAAAAGTCACTGGACTTGTTCTCTCGAGCCATCAAGCTCGATCCGAACTATGCCGAGGCGCACGCGTGGCAGTCTCGTGTACAGGTATATATTTTTCTATCGGGCATGAACAACGTTAGCGAGGAGACGGTCGTCCCAGGGATCGAGTCCGCAAGGAGAGCGATAGAACTGGACGCACTCCTGCCAATCGCACATGCAAATCTCGGCTGGGCATTGCGTTGGGATAATCATTTTGACGCGTCTATTGCGTCAGTCAAGACCGCCATCGAACTGGACCGAAGCTTCGCGGACGCCTACCTGTGGCTTTCGATGATCAACGCATCGTATCGACGCGGCGACGAAGCGCTTGCTGCGATTCAGAGTGGCATTCGGGTCAATCCGAATTACAGCGTTACTTATGTTCTCGCTCTGGGCCGCGCCTATCTCGCACTCGGCCAGAACGACAGGGCGCTGGGCCTGTTTGAACGCGGTATCGCCCGAAACCCGAATTTCCTGCCCAATCACGTCTACCGCATATTCGCTCTGGAGGCCCTTGGCCGAGCCGAAGAATCAGCCACCGTGCGCGAAGATCTAAGCCTGATCTTCCCCAATTTCGAGTTCAGCGCGGCCTACCTTTTCTACTACGAAACCGAGCAGTTATAGGGCCTCTGGCCCATGTCACCCTAGGTTACTTACCGTAACCAACTTCCTAACCGGCAGCCCTCGCCGGATTATTGCGTTCAATTCCGGACCGCAGCGTAAAGCAAAGTCCGCCGCGCAATAGCAGGGAGTCTGACATGAGCAATCCATCCAGCAAGGCCGACAATTTCTTCAAAATCATCACGGGCTGGCCGAAAACTTTCCTCGCCCTTAGCTTTATTACTATCGTCGTACTCGCCGGGTTTGTGCCACAGATTTACAAGGACACGAGCTCAGACGCCTTTATCGCCGACGACGATCCGGTGATCGTCTATCGCGATCAGGTACGCGACATATTCGGTCTCGAAGACCCGATCGTCGTCGCCGTAATGAATGACGGCGCGGACGGCATATTCAACCCGGAAAGCCTGGCCCTTGTCGATCGCCTCACACAAGCGATCTCAAAACTGCCGAACGTTGACCCTGACCGGGTAACGAGCCTCGCAACACAATCGAATATTGTCGGCACATACGACGGCATGGAGGTGTCTGATTTCTATGACCCCTACCCGTCCACGCAGACTCGCGCGAACGAGATCAGGACCGCAGTCGACGACTTCCCCCTTTACCAAGGTTCGCTCGTCGCCCGAGATGGCAATGCCACGCTGATCGTAGCCGAACTGCTGAACCAGGAACTGGCACAAGTCACTTACGAAGACATACTGGATGTTGTTGCAGCGACGCGTTCCACGCCAGAAGACTCTGTGCATGTTGCCGGCGAAGGTGCGATATCCGGTTACCTCGCCACGTATATTGATCGTGACGCACAGAAACTCAACCCAATGGCCGCCGTGGTCATCACGTTGGTCCTTGTACTCGCCTTTCGTACTTTTATGGGTGCGATGCTTCCGAACGTCATCGTAATGGGAACTCTCGCAGCCACCTTTGGTTCCATGGCCGCGTTTGGCGTCCCTTTCTACGTCATTACCAATGGACTCGCGACCATTCTCATAGGCATCGCCGTCGCCGATTCCATTCATATCATGAGCCAGGTGTATGAGGAGCGAGCCCGCGAGCCCGAGCTCTCGGCCTGCGTCGAGGGACGCCGCATAATCGCGCAGCGGGCGATGGGAAGGATGTGGAAACCCATAACACTCACAACTGTCACAACGGTCGCTGGCTTCGCAGGCCTCTGGCTTGGCGCAGAAATGCCACCAATGAAATACTTCGGCTTGTTTGCGGGCATTGGTGTCATTGCGGCCTGGTTCTATTCAATCTTTTTCCTGCCCGCCGCAATTACTCTTTTCCCGCTAAAGCCGAGCAAATTATTCAAAGCCGCTAACGTTAACGATCGCTACGGTGCCACGTTGCAGAAATTTGGTGCCACAGCGCTCGGTCGCCCACGGCTGACCCTGGCCATCGCGGTTGTCATCGCAGCTGTCGGCGCCGCAGGCACGAGCCTTGTCCTCGTCCAGGAATCGCAGGTCGAGAACTTCCAGACCGACGAACCGATCTACATCGCCGATAAGGAAATCAACCGGCGTATGGACGGCACGAACTTCCTGGATATCGTCATCGAAACAGAGAATCCCGAGGCCCTGTTTCGTCCCGATCACCTGCGCCGTATTGAAGCTCTGCAGACCTACGTAGAGCATTTTCCGGCGGTGCAAGGATCAACATCCGTCGTTGACTACATCAAACAAATGCACAAGGCCGTTAACGAGAATCAGGACGAGTTCTACTCGATCCCAGATGACGAATTCCTGATCGCACAATTGTTTCTCCTTTACTCGGCGTCAGGCGATCCGGATGACTTCGAAGAGGAAATTGACACTGACTACATGCTGGCGAACGTCCGTTTCAATCTCAATGAGGCAGACTACCAACGGTTGACCGAAATCGTCCCTGCGATTGAAAGCTACGTCGCAAATAAATTCAACGATGACGAAATGCAGGCGCATTTGTCCGGCCGCGTCACCGTCAATCACGCCTGGCTCAAGACTATCGCCGATAACCACGTCAGGAGCCTCCTCCTATCTCTGGTTTTCGTCTGGATCGCCGCCGCCCTCGTTTTCCGTTCGATTCTGGCCGGCGCGCTGTCGTTGATTCCCGTCGTCATGTCTTTGCTGCTGGTTTACGCCGTCATGGGTTTCAGCGGCATTTGGCTGGGCGTTGGCACATCCATGTTCGCGGCTATCGCCATTGGCCTCGGCATCGACTTTTCCATTCACACGCTTGATCGCATGAAGGAACTACTCATGAGCAGACAAGGTACTTTTGATGAGCGACTGACTGACTTGTTTCCGTCAACCGGCCGCGCCCTGTTCTTTAACTTCGCAGCATTGGGCTTCGGCTTCCTCGTTCTCACCAGCAGCGAGGTTCCAGCACTGATTCGCTTCGGCATCCTTGTCGCTGTCGCAGTAACGACGAGCTTCACCGCCAGCATGACCATCCTGCCAGCGATCGGAAAAGTCCTGAAGCCGGCGTTCCTGGTCCCCAATGAAGACACCGCCGAATTCGACACACGCGCATCGACGGTCGCGACAGCCGGATCCGCCGTTGCATTGGTCGTGGTCGTCTCTGTCCTGTTCGCCAATTTCGCTCAAGCGGAAGAAACCACGGATCTGCCAAGCGGTGACGAAATCATTGAACGGCTCAATGCACGCGATGACGGCCAGCAAGTCACACGTATCCTCACCATGGAACTCATCGATCGACGAGGTAAGACGCGAACTCGTGAGACTCAGGCGTATCGCCGCTACTTCGGCGACGAGAAACGCACGGTACTGTTCTATCGCTCACCTGCCAACGTCAAAGGCACTGGCTTCCTGACTTACGACTACTCGGAACCGAGCGCGGATGATGACCAGTGGCTCTACCTGCCGGCATTGAGAAAAGTTCGACGCATTTCTTCCTCTGATCGCGGCGACTATTTCCTCGGCACCGACTTCAGTTATGAAGACATCAAGAAGGAAACGAAGGTCGCGGCCGAGGACTTTACTTTCACAACGATCGGCACCGAGCAAGTCGATGATCACCTTACCTACATTGTTGAAGGTATACCCATCGACGCCGAGACGGCCGAGGAACTGGGCTACGGCCGCGTGGTTTGGCGCGTCGATCCCGAGATCTGGTTGAGCCGCAAGACTGACATGTGGGACGTCAACGGTAACGCGCTGAAGACACTGCATAACGAAGTTATTGACGAGATTCAGGGAATCTGGACGGCGCTCACGCTCAGCGCGGTAAATCACAAGACCGGACACTCATCAATCTTCACGTTCACAGACACCGACTACGAGTCGCCCATCGACGACGCCATGTTTGAGCAGCGCGCACTTCGGCGCGGTCGCTAAACGAACTTAGTGAAACCTGGAGCAACGCCATGAACAGGCCATTGATATTGACACTCTGCGCAAGCATCTTTGCCGTCGCCATCAGCGCGGGCGCAAAGGCTGAGGTGAACCTCAGCGACGTTGAATTCTCGGGCCTGTTCGAGACTGAAGTGTCTTTCGGAACTGCTGCGAATGAAATTCAAAAATCCGAATTTATCGTGACGCCGGAAGTGGGCATTGAGCTATCACCTGTTACACGCCTCACTATTATCGGCAGACTGCGTGGCGACATCGTGGATGAACTTGAACCCGGCCAACCTTCGCAGCTCAATCGCTCTGAAGCCTCCAAACGATGGCTCGTCAGCAAACACGTTGATATTGAACTTCGCGAAGCCTTTATAGACACCGAGATTGGCAACGCCTTTGTTCGCATAGGCAAGCAACAGGTCGTCTGGGGGCAGGCGGACGGACTCAAAGTTCTCGACGTGATCAATCCGCAATCGTTTCGCGAATTTATCCTCGATGGCTTCGAGGATAGCCGTATCCCTCTATGGACATTGAATGCCGAGATTCCCATCGGCGAAACACTGCTGCAATTATTGTGGATTCCCGACACGACCTATGACGACATTCCCGGCACTGGGGCGACTTTTGAATTTACATCGCCATTACTCGTGCCTCAGGGGCCGCCCGGAGTGCCAGTATTGATCGAGCCATTGCAAAAGCCCGACGACTTCATTGGCGACTCTGATTTCGGTTCAAGACTGTCAATGTTCATTGGCGGTTGGGACTTGTCCCTCAACTACGCTTACCACTACTTCGACCGGCCCATTACGCGTCGCGAGATAACTCCAGCTGGCATTTCCATCCGGCAAAGCTACGAACGCACACATCTGATTGGCGGATCGCTGTCGAATGTCATCGGTGACTTCACATTGCGCGGCGAACTTGGGTTTTCAAGCGACCGCTACTTTCTGACGAATAACATCGCCGACAACGACGGGGTGATCAACACCAGCGAAGTCTCGTATGTCTTCGGCCTCGACTACCAGGGCTGGCGTGACTGGTTTGTCAGCGGACAGATATTCCAGTCGATCATCACAGATCCAGAGCCCGGACTTGTCCGCGACATAGTCGATACAAGCCTGACCTTGCTAGTGCGCCGCGACTTCCTGAATGACTCGCTGCAAGCCGAGGCATTACTCATACAGAGCCTGAATCAAGAAGACGGCGTGCTACAGGCCTCTCTGAACTACGAATGGCGCTCGAACATTGAGCTAAAGCTTGGCGCCGACATTTTCTATGGCAATTCAAACGGCATTTTCGGCCAGTTCGGCCAAAACGACCGGGTCTCAATAGGTATTGAGATCGGTTTCTAGTGCAATCCGAGGAGACAAAGATGAACGCGCAAACAGATATTGGCAACGAAATCGAGAAGGCAACGAAATGGCAGGCAATCCGTCGCTGGCTTACGGCAGTAGACGAGGGTCTCAATTTTGACCCGAACGAATACACGTACGACAGGTTGCGACATTTATCGCAAAAGGTCGGTGAGATCGAAACACGGCTGGTTGAACTGGAATCAGAGAGGGAATCATGATGAAACAAAGTAATCTAATAGCGACGCAAACCGTCCCACTCCGGAGTTCCATACCGAAGCTGATAAGCATAATAGATCGCACAATGTTTATTCGCGCAACGATCGTAGCCGTCATTCTTGGTTCCATTCTTACGCTGGCCAATCAATCCGGCTGGGTCAATGGCGACGACCCACTGCACGTTTCGCAGCTAATTCTCGTTTTTCTGTTGCCATTCGGCGTTGTCGCGACCGCGCAAATAGCTGGCGCGTATCAGGCGGCCATCGACTCGAGTGGGCAGCGCGATTCGCGAGTCGGCGAGAGCTTGTTTGCCACGGTGATCTCACATGGAATCCCCACAAGAGCCATCGTGATCGCACTGATTTTCGGCGGGATTAACGCTGCCGTGACTATCTCCGAGTTGTTGTAACTCTCGGGTAGCTTAGCCACTCTTTCAATCATGCCGTTGGTGCAGGCTTTCGTATTGCCATTGGTATTTGCTTTGCTATCGCAAACCGTCTCTTACAGACGCAGTCGGTTTCAAGCTGTGGGCGCCTAAAGCACACAGGAGAAAGTCATGAATGATCAGGACCTAACGAAATACGCAGCATTTATCCTTCGGGTTAGCTTGGGGATCATGTTCATTGCACACGGTTTGCTGAAGGTGCTTGTTTTCACACTACCAGGTACCGCACAGCTTTTCGAAGGTGTCGGTTTTCCAGGTTGGCTCGCGTATCCTGTTGCCTTTCTTGAGATTGGTGGCGGCGCATTGTTGATAGCAGGAATTGCGACTCGAATCGTGTCGGTACTTTTCATACCGATACTTCTCGGCGCCTTGTGGGTTCATGCAGGAAACGGCTGGGTATTCACCAGTACCAACGGCGGCTGGGAATACGTTGCATTCTTGATTGTGGCGACCACAGTGCAAGGACTGCTCGGAAACGGCGCGTTTGCGCTGCGAAGTCGCTCTAGCCAGGCAGCTCGATAGGTGAAGCAAATGTGTAAATTCGAACCTTACGTCGTTAGACCCGTCGATTTTGTCGATCAAGTCGAGTCCAACGGATGGCGTCTATAAGTATATGCGATATCGGCAACATCACTACCCGTCCCGAATGAAATCGTGTCTGCCGGACTGGAAAACGTCCTTCCGCACCTGCCGCAGCCAGCTGTGACAGATGATCGTTATGGCCTTGGTTTTCTTATTATTCACCAAGGCACCTTGCGAAACTGGTACCTACTGGACTGGTGGGAACAGGAAGACATTATTCATCACCAACTGTTCTCGTCTCCTTTGGATAGTCCTCGTGCCATTTCCGCTGAACCCGACAAGTCATTACTTGCATGCGTGCATGAACTAAGAGTTATGAGCTTTGAAAGTGAGGCTTGGATTAAGACGGTACTTCGCGAGAACGACAAATCGAGTTTCGAGGACTATCTGCAATTGCACCTGTAACTGTTCGTTTTAAAGAAAAAAGCAGCTAGCGCCTGAAGCACTAACTGCTTGATCTAAATCGAAAAGTTGGCGCGCCCGGAGAGATTGATTCGGGCCTGCAGCCCTCACCCCTGCGAGGCGCACTTTGTGCGTCTGTCGGAACGCTACGCATTCCTCGGCTCGAACTCCCGACCGCTCGGTTCGTAGTTAGGCAAATGTTACGTAACTTGTTGTTATAGAAGAGAAGTCGTTGGGGCGCTCGTTGCACGATTTGCCCAACAATGCACAACGACGCACAACTCAATCACGCAAAATGCCCGCACGAACCCGTATCGCGTTCGCCTCCGACTTGAAGACCCCACTTCAAAATACGGTAGCGATTGGGATCTTTGTGGCTCACTCTATCCGCGCTAAGTCGCCGTCCAAGCAACCCTAAGCAGCGCAGATCGTGCAGTGTGATATTTGCGGGATTGAGTATCTCCGACAACCAATTCACAGATAAAGGAGTTTGCCTGTAAATGGGAACTGGCGTCACCAATTCTTGCGTGAAACGTGTCTAAATCTGCCGACGACGACCTCACCGCCCTTTACACAACGCGCATATTGCCAAGAGTCTGGTGGTCCGGTCGATATCCCGAGTGCACATACTCCAACTCTCAGACAACACCGTCGCAGCCACTCCGGGCATGTTGGTGGATTTCTGAGTGACTGACTCAGCGGTTTCTAAGTGCCCACCCACTTGTCAGCATCAGCAGCGACAATCCGGCCACATATTCAATATCGTGGTCGAGGGACGCTTTAATGGATGGAATTGGATGGACAATCGGATGCGCCTGTGCCATGCTAGAAACGGATGGAATTGGAGGCAGAAATGGGTGGCAGCATTCAAACAGGCACGCTTGCGATCACGCCGGAAATTCTCAGGCTGATTGCTGAAATCGATGAATTCAAGGGCGCCTGGGCGGCGATCGGTCGAATATCGCCCGACCGGCTGACCTCCCTGCGACGGGTCGCCACGATCGAAAGTATCGGTTCGTCGACCCGCATCGAAGGGGCAAAGTTGAGCGACCGGGAGGTCGAACGCCTGCTGGCTGGACTCGACGTGAAGGCCTTCGCCTCCCGGGACGAAGAGGAAGTCGCCGGCTACGCAGACGTCATGGAAACCGTCTTCGCCCATTTGCAAAAAATTCCGCTGACCGAAAATCACATCAAGCAGCTGCATCGCGACCTGCTCCAATATTCATCAAAAGATGAGCGGCATCGCGGTGAGTACAAGACCCTCAATAACCACGTTGAAGCGATCGGGCCGGATGGGACAAATCTGGGCGTGGTCTTTCAGACTGCGAGCCCGTTCGATACGCCACGCCTGATGGCTGAGCTAGCTGAGTGGATGCGAGAAAAACTCGCCGCACAGGATTTACACCCGCTTATCGTGATCAGCGTTTTCATTGTCGTGTTCCTGGAGATTCACCCGTTTCAGGACGGCAACGGGCGCTTGTCCCGTATCCTGACAACGCTCCTGCTGCTGCGCACTGGCTATACCTATGTACCTTACAGTTCGCTGGAAAGCGTCATTGAGCAGAGCAAGGACGCATACTATCTCGCGCTTCGGCAGACACAGGGCACGATCCGTTCCGCCGAGCCGGATTGGCAGCCCTGGCTCGTCTTCTTCCTGAAATCGCTGCAACGGCAAAAGGCACGGCTGGAAAAGACGATTGAGCGCGAGCGTTTGATTCTTGGTGATTTGCCCGAGCTGTCGCTGAGAATTCTCGAACTGTGCCGCGAGCGCGGACGCGTGACCGTATCCGAAGCAGCTAAAGCGACCGGTGCGAACCGGAACACGATCAAGGATCATCTCAAAGCACTCACCCGTGCCGGGCATTTGCAGCAGCACGGAGCGGGCCGGGGAACATGGTACGGACTTTCCTGAGCACCGGAGCACCCCGCGCCTTAAGAGATCGTCAAACAGGTGCAACGGCGACAGCCGTCGATCTCCCCATTAGGCGGCGCATCTGCGCCAGCCTCCTCCATTGCGCCAACTCCTGGCGCAACTCCTCAGTACGCCGCAACAACGCGACGCTGTCTTGTCTGCCGTCATGCCGGAAGCGTGACCCAGTGATGTCCTGTGTTGAACCCCTGTTGCAATCCAGCCCGTCTTTGTGAGCGCCCTGGCGCAGCCCACATCCGATTCCGCGGCCCTTTGGGTCGTTCTGGGGTGCGAGGACCAGGGGGATTGAACCAACAGCGCTTCGCGCTGCTTAAGTCCTGCAATGGGGCACTTACGCTGAGACCGCCAGCTTATCCGCGGTTTATCACTCACCGGAGTTCAGGAATCGCTGTGAGAAACCGGATTTGGATTTAGGAGAACGTCATGAAGAAAGCAGGAGGTCATCGTAACTTTGGTTACGGCAAACAAATGGAGTGGGCAGGCAAGCAGGCACTGAGAGACCGATACGGCAATGGACACTATGGGACCGTCACCGGCTCAATAACGGTGCGTTATAATATTTGGTCTATTCTGACTACATATGGAAACTGATGTAATCGGCCTGTACGATGCGATCAGATACGAAAGCCCTTCACCAATGTGCCTGGATTTTCACTGTTCAGTTGCCACCAATTCGTTATCTACTGCCTTAATCTGAGTCCACGTAGTCCTTATGAACACCGATACAAATGAAGTTCCAGCTGATATTCGACCGGTAACTGTCTGAGTGAATGACACCGCGCCAGAAGTGTCCGACTATGTGCGCAAACGATATGCCTCGATGAGTGCTGAGGACCGCTTCCTGATCGGGATCAAGATGTTCGATACAGCCCGTGCCTTTGTCGAAGCATCAATCGCAGAAAGTCTCTTGACGAACCTGATACCGGGCCGCGGTTGAACAACAGCGCCACGCCATTCTAAAATGTGAATTCATAACAACGAGTAACAGGGCTGATCCTGGTCATGAAAAACGCCCTAGCACCCGTCGCGGCCCTCCTCATCGGTGTCGCAATATTGCTTACCGGCCAGGGCCTGCAAGGTACTTTGCTGCCGGTACGCGCCTCGATGGAGGCGTTCTCGACTTTTTCAATCGGCGTTATCGGCGCCGCATACTTCCTCGGATTTACGCTCGGCTGCCTGAAAGGCGGCGATCTCGTACAGCGCGTTGGACACATTCGGGTTTTCGCTGCGATGACTGCCCTGGGTTCTGCGACACCCTTGTTACATGGGCTGGTCTTGAGCCCGTGGGTATGGAGTTTATTGCGCCTGATCTCCGGATTTTGTTTTGCTGTCCTGTACGTCGTAATTGAAAGCTGGTTAAACGAGCGATCGACCAATGAAAATCGCGGTGTCGTTTTTTCCACTTACGTAATGATCACGCTGACCGTCCTCGCGGCCGGACAGATGATGACCTTATTGTACGACCCCCTGGAAATGGCGCTTTTTGCCATCGCGTCGGTATTGGTATCGGTCGCCGCTATCCCTGTTGTTTTGTCGGTGACACCATCACCTGAGCAGCCCCATTCAGTAGAACTAAACCTGCAGCGGTTATTCAGAATCTCCCCTTCCGGAACGATCGCCTGCCTGGCAACCGGATTCGCGAACGGGTCATTCTGGTCACTGGCACCGGTATTCACGGCGGCCTATTCCGATAATCAATCACTCGCAGCGTGGTTTATGAGCTCCGCAGTGCTCGGTGGTGCGATCGCGCAATGGCCGCTCGGCTACCTGTCCGACAAAATCGGCCGGGACAAGGTGCTGATAGCGGCGGCAACTGCCGGCGCCGCGGCAAGCGTGTTTTTCATTACGTCGGCCGAGGACCTGAACTTTACCGGCATGCTCTTACTTGCCGCTGCCTGGGGCGCTGCGGCGTTTCCGCTTTACGCACTGTCGGTAGCACATACCAACGATTATGCCGAACCCAGCGAATACGTCATGGTGTCGAGCGGCCTGCTCCTGATGTATGGAGTCGGCGCGGTTATCGGCCCTTTTGTCGCCTCAGCATTGATGACGATGACAAGCGCAACGGGGTTGTATGCGTTCACCGGTATTGTCCACTCGCTGCTCACCGTGTACGCAATTTATCGCATCTTCTGCCGTACAAGTGCACCGGCCGATCAGCACATAGCCTTCGGTGATGCATTGGCAACGGCGCACACAGCGTCACAAATCTACGAAGAAGAAATCCAGCACCTAACTGAGTGCGAAGACTGAATTCAGGTTCTGTCCATGCTGCGTTCAAAACTTGGCGGATGTCCGTAATACTCCTTGTAACTCTTGCTGAAGTGAGAACTTGAGACAAATCCGGTAGACGCCGATATCCGCACAAGACTCATACTGGTCTGACGCAACAGCTGCCGCGCTCGTTTCAGGCGAATTTGCAGGTAGTAGCGAGAGGGCGTGCAAGACAGATAGCGCTGAAACAGTCTTTGCAGTTGCCTTCTTGAGAGACCAACATACGCTGCCAGGTCTTCCTGACTGATTGGCTCCTTTACGTTGGCCTCCATCAGATCAGCTGCAACAATGAGTTTTTCAGACTGATAACCGATAACGTGTTGCAACGGTATCCGCTGTTCATCTTCCGCACGCTGGATTCTCTCGTAAATAAACTGCTCGGCAACTTTCGTACTGACCTGTGCCCCACATTTTTTCTTGATGAAATACAACATCATATCGACAGGCGTGGTACCACCAGAGCTTGTATAACGACCTCTGTCGATCGTAAAAATACTACGGGTCACTGCAACGTCCGGAAAGGAATCGGACAGCGTCGCCATGTTTTCCCAGTGGATACTGCAACGGAATCCCTCCAGCAGGCCGGCATCGGCCAGCAGGTAGCTACCGGTGCAAATAGCCCCGAGATCAATATCCATCCGCTTTGCGGAGCGCAGGAATTTTACAAGCGGCTTGCTGATATTTTTTTCTATACGCTTGCCGCCACACACGATAAGCGCATCAACAGACTGCAATGAGCGTGCATCTTCAATGGCGTAGTCGACGTTAACGCAGAGGCCATTGCTGGCCGATACTTGCTCTCCGCTTGCAGATATCGTCTGCCACGAAAAGACGTCGCTGTTGCAAATCCGGTTAGCCATCCGCAGTGGTTCAATGGCGGATGAGAACGAGATCAATGTGAAGTCATTCACCAGCAAGAAGCCGAAGCGCGTAGGGGTTTGTCTTCGGGTCGTCATAAGCTACGGCGTTACTAGGGCGTAGTTGCAGTATGTATCCCGTCTGCAGGGATAACAATGCAAAAATCGACCCCCGCCTAAATAACGGACAGCTGCACCGAGTACTTTTGGCAAGGTGCACGCAACCAGAGCATCAGATACTCCGAAAAGCTGCGCCGCACAATGATTTCGTAGCTCGGCTGGTCGTCAATATGCCCGATTAGCACGACCGCCCTGGCCAGTCCACTTTGCGCGCACTGGCCAACTCGAAATACATCCGGATGAAAATCGAGGGTACTGCCACTGGCGAGTACCTTTCGTACATTTTCCCCCTTGAGACGTAACAAGACTTCACCACCACTGACGTCTGTTACCGCCGCCTGATGGTCTTGCAGCTCTTGACGAATTTCGGCCAGTAGAGCCTGCAGACCTTCGCTCTTGGCCACAACCAGCCATTCATCCGGCCCGCGCCAATAAATGCGATGCTTATCGATACTCATCGTATTGGCAAGGACAGGCAGACTCTGACCCAACACCGACTCAACAGCGGCGACAAAGCCGGCCTTTCCCTGATCGCCGCGTAAATTGAGGTAAGCAAACTCAGACATTCTGCCGCTCTCCTTTCGGATCGTAGAAGACCGGCGAGACCACGATCGCCGGTACCGCCGACCCGTCTGCCGCGACAGCGATCAGCTCATCTCCCTTGCGCGCCCGCCCGCCCTCGAGAAGCGCCAAAGCGACCGGGTGCCCGAGGCATGCACTGTCGTAACTCGATGTCACATGCCCGAGCATCGGCACAGGCCGCACAGCCTCCGCATTTTCGACCAACTGGGCACCTTCTGTAAGAACCGTTTTGCCATCGCCTGACAACAGACCGACCAGCTGCTTACGGTCGTCACGCAGGCAGTCCGGTCGCGACAACGAGCGCTTACCCAGGTAATCCTTGTCCGCGGACAACAACCAGTTCATCCCCAGATCGACCGGAGTCACAGAACCGTCCGTGTCCTGTCCGAGAATGACGAATCCTTTTTCGGCCCGCAACACGTGCATCGTATCCGTACCGTAGGGCGTGATATTGAATTCAGCACCGGCTGCCATTATCGATCGCCACATTGCCAGCGCGTTATTGCTGTCGACGTTCACTTCGAACGCCAGTTCGCCGCTGAAACTCACACGGAATAACTGCACTGGCATGCCAGCCAGCTCGGCAGACTTGACCGACATGAACGGAAATTTCTCTCGCTCAAGGTCGATGTTGCAATCGAGCTTTTGCAAGACCCGGCGGCTATTCGGACCAACAACCGCAATAGTCGAAAAATGATCGGTCACCGAGGTCAGGTACACGTCGAGCTCCGGCCATTCCGTTTGCAACCAGGCCTCAAGCCACGCCAGCACATGTGCTGCACCGCCGGTCGTCGTAGTCAGGTAGAACTGCTGCTCGCCAATCCTGGCCATCACGCCATCATCCATCACCATGCCGTCTTCACCGAGCATAATTCCATAGGCGCAGCGGCCGATTTTCATATTGCCAACTTTGTGTGTGTAGATGCGCTCCAGAAATTCGACGGCATCCGCGCCCTGCACATCGATTTTTCCCAAGGTCGATGCATCCATGATGCCGACAGAATCTCGCGTCGCGAGACATTCTCTGGCAATTGCCTCCTGCCGTCCTTCTTCGCCTTGTGGGAAATACCAGGGCCGCAACCACTGGCCAACCACTTCCATCGGCGCACCTGCTGCTTCGTGCCACTCGTGAATTGCAGTTTTCCGAACCGGATCGTAGAGCTCGCCCACTCCCTCGCCTGCACAGGTGCCAAATGTCACCGGCGTATAGGCCGGCCGGAATGTCGTTGTGCCAACATCCGCTATGGAGGCTTGCAGACACTCGGCCAGCACGGCCATGCCGTTAATGTTGCCCAGCTTGCCCTGGTCGGTACCAAAGCCCAGCGCGGTATAGCGCTTGACGTGTTCCACATTGCGATAACCCTCCCGGACCGCCAGGCGCACATCGGCAACGCTGGTATCGTTCTGGAAATCAAGAAACTGTTTCGGACAGGCATCCGGGTTCTTCGTGGCCGGCACCCGCCACAACGGCTCAAGTGGATTTGACACAACCTCATCGGTACCGGGTAGCTCATACTCGGCAACCGCGAAACCACAAAGACTGGCGGCGGCGCTGCCGGCATCGGCGCCTTCCTGCAGGCAATCTGCCAGTGACCAACGGCCGTTGCCGGCGCCGGCCGAATTACAGGCTTGTGCCGCGCTGTCCGGTACGAAACATTGCAGATCATCATCCCATTTGTTCTTGCCACCGGACTGCGAGTGCAAATGCACGGCCGGGCTCCAGCCACCCGACATCGCGACAATATCGCAGTCAATAATGATCGAGTTTTCGACAGTCGCCGACACATCGCCGTCCCATTTGGCAATGCGGACGCCTGTCACACGACGCCGGCCGATAATATCCGTCACAATGTGTCCCCGGAAAACCGGGATACCCAGCGCGACCGCCTTGTCATCGAGACCGGCAGCACCGTCCGCGCGACTGTCGATAATAGCGGCGAGGGTAGCGCCGTTTTTGGACAAATCGATCGCTGTCCGGTAAGCCGAATCGTTGTTGGTGAATACAACAACGCGACTACCGGGCAACACTGCGTAGCGATTGAGATAACTTGAAAGTGCAGAGGCCAGCATGACGCCCGGCCGGTCGTTGTTGCAAAACGCGAGAGGCCGCTCAATCGCACCCTGCGCCAGCACAACCTGTTTCGCACGCACGCGCCAAAGGCGCTGCCGTACCTGATCCTGGCAATGCAAGCCCATGTGATCCGTACAACGCTCGGCAATCGCCAGGAAATTCTGGTCAAAATAGCCGAAGACGGTGCTGCGAGGCAGCAACGTGACGTTGTCCAGATTCGCCAAGACGGCAAGCGTTTCTTCAAACCAGCTTGTGAGTCCCGGCCCTTTATCGGATTGCGCCAAAGACAGCAGGCTACCACCCGGTTCGTTTTGCTCATCGGCAATTATGACGCGCGCTCCCGAGCGTGCTGCAAGCAACGCGGCCATCAGTCCGGCAGGACCTGCCCCGACCACCAGCACATCACAATGCGCATTGAAATGTTCGTAGTGATCCGGGTCAGCCTCGCGTGGCGATTTCCCGATACCTGCCGAGCGCCGAATGAAACGCTCGTAGAATTTCCAGAGGAACTTTGGACGCAAAAATGTCTTGTAGTAAAAACCGGCACCCAGCAACGGGCTAAACCAGTCGTTAATGGCGGCGATATCAAATCCGACACTCGGCCAACCCTTGGTCGAGCGCGCTTGCAAGCCCTCAAACAGTTCAACCTGCGTTGCCCTTTGGTTGGGCAAGGTCGCCGCACCGGCACCAATTTGCAGAATCGCGTTGGGCTCCTCCGCCCCGGAACCGACGATGCCCCGCGGCCGGTGTAGCTTGAAACTCCGGCTGACGACGGATACACCGTTAGCCAGCAATGCCGATGCCAGCGTATCGCCCGCATAGCCCTGATATTGCTTCCCGTTGAAGCTAAAACTCAATGGTTGCGAGCGATCAATGCGCCCACCGGTATCGAGCCTGTTTACCTGAGTCACTGGCCGTCCTCTTCGCTGGCGTGAAGTGGATAGGTACTGTCGATTTTGTAACTCACCGTATCGCGATTAACACCGAACCAGCGGCGGCACCCCTGGCTGTGATTCCACAGTTCCTTGTGTGCGCCGCGTGGATTGCTGCGCAAGAACAAGTAGTCGGCCCACTCTGCATCATTAAGCGCGTCGGGATCGAGGGGACGCGATATTTCACCCTCGCCACCATAGCTGAATTCAGTTTCAGCACGCTCTCCGCACCAGGGACACCTGATCAGAAACATCAGTGTGCTACCCCGGCCGCGCCGTGCTCATCGATCAGCGCACCTGTCGTGAATCGTTCCAGGTCAAAGGCAGCATTCAGTTCATGCGGTCTGTCCTCTGCAATAGTATGTGCGAAGGCCCAGCCCGAGCCCGGCGTCGCTTTGAAACCACCCGTACCCCAGCCACAATTGAAATACAGACCAGCCACCGGTGTCTTGCTGACGATCGGACAGGCGTCCGGACAAACATCGACGATACCGCCCCACATACGCAACATGCGGACGCGGCTGAACATGGGAAACAACTCAATGATCGCCGCCATTGCATGTTCGATCGTGTGGAAACTGCCGCGCTGGCCGTAGCCGTTGTAGGCATCGATACCCGCACCGATAACGAGCTCACCCTTATCCGATTGACTGATATAACCATGTACTGCGTTCGACATGACGACGGTATCGAGCACCGGCTTCATGGGTTCGGATACGAAGGCCTGTAGCGGATGACTTTCTACGGGAAAACGCAGCCCTGCCATCGTCGCCAGTACGCTCGCATTGCCCGCCACCACAACACCCACTTTGTCTGCTTCAATACGGCCACGCGTGGTTTCGACACCCTTTATGCGGCCATTATCACGATTCAGCCCGGTAACCTCACATTGCTCGATAATATCCACACCGTAGTCATCCGCAGCACGGGCAAATCCCCATGCAACCGCATCGTGTCGCGCTACGCCGCCGCGTGCCTGGTAAGACGCGCCGAGAATGGGATAGCGGGCCGTAGCCGACGTGTTGATGAGCGGAATCGCCTGCTTGATTTGTGCCGTATCGACGACCACCGCATCGATACCGTTGAGCCGATTGGCGCTTACACGCCGTTCGATGTCACGCATATCCTGCAGACTGTGACCGAGGTTATAAACACCACGCTGCGAAAACATGACGTTGTAATTCAACTCCTGGCTGAGGTCTTCCCAGAGTTGCAGCGATTTTTCGTACAGGAGCGATGATTCGGTCCATAGATAATTGGAACGAACGATGGTCGTATTACGACCGGTGTTGCCACCACCAATCCAGCCTTTCTCCAATACCGCGATGTTGCGAACACCGTGCTCTTTGGCCAGGTAATAAGCGGTTGCAAGACCGTGCCCGCCACCACCGACAATCACGACGTCGTACTTGCGCTTGGGCTCCGGGCTGCGCCATGCCCGGTCCCACTGCTTGTTGGAACCCAGGGCATTGCGAACGAGGCTTAATGCTGAATAGCGCTTCATGCGTCGCCGTGCGCCGGATCGTATTGGGGGTATTGCGGCAAGCCGTCGTTGATTGCGTAGTAGTCGGACGCATCTGCAACAAATATGTGTTCCTCGGCTCGCAACCCGGTTGGCATATCGACGGTTCCGGCCATGATGCTCATTTGTTCGCCGCGCTCCGGCCGCCAGAAAATACTGGCGCCGCAAACATTACAAAAGCCACGACTGGCATACGACGAAGACCGATACCAGCGCAGACTCGCATCGTTCAATACCGTCAGGTCTTCGATGTCACAAGCTGTGGCCGCAACGAAATGGCCACTGGTCTTGCGGCATTGCTCACAATGACAGTAACTGACCGGACGCATTTTGCCCCTCACCTCGTATCGAACACCGCCGCAAAGGCAGCCTCCAGTCGACTTATGCATTGACTCCACCGACGTCCCGCAAGCGTTCGTTTTTAGGATCAAACGGACTATCGGCTACAACGACCGCCGGATAGACCTTGCCCAGAATATCTATTTCCAACGTGGTGCCCACTGTGGCGTATTCAGGTTGCACCATACCGAGCGCCAGTGACTGATTGACCCGGAATCCATAACCACCACCGGTCGCACGACCGATCACTGCACCCTCCTTAAGGAGTGCGTTGTTGCCCAGCGCATCGGCATCTTCGACATCGTTGACTTGAAGTGTAACAAGAAGACTTTTTAGCCCGGCTTCATTGCGCCTCAGCAAAGCATCGCGGCCGAGAAAGTCACCTTTATCGGGATAGACGAAACGGTCCATCGCCGATTCAAAGGCTGTGTATTCGATCGACAGCTCGGTACCCACCATCCGGTAGGATTTCTCGAGTCGCATCGAATCCATTGCGCGTATGCCGAATGGTTTGAGACCGAGGTCTTCTCCCGCCTCGAACAGCGCATCGAAAACAGCGTTTTGCGATCCCAGCGGATGATGCAGCTCCCAGCCCAGTTCGCCCACATAATTCACGCGCATTGCATTGAGCGGTTCACCGGCAACGACAATCTCCTGGGCCGTCAGCCAGCGAAACGCTTCGTTGGAAAGATCCGCGTCTGTTACACGCTGCAACAACTGCCGTGATTTCGGACCCGCCAATACCAGTACACCGTTGTCATCAGTCAGCTGCCGGAACTCCACCGAGCCGTCATCCGGCATGTGTTTTTTGAGATAGTCGTGATCGAGCCGTTGCAGGGCACCTGCTGACACCAGGTAGAACGAATTGTCCGCGTCGCGGCGAATCGTAAATTCTGAATGCACACCACCGGTTTGATTCAATGCATGACACAGACCGATTCCGCCGATTTTTTTCGGTAACCTGTTGGCAACGAGGTAGTCGAGAAAGGCTTCGGCGCCGGGACCCGAGACCTGGCACTTGGCAAACGCCGTCATGTCGAGCAATCCGACGTTGCTGGTCGTGTTGGCCACTTCCAATCGAATCGCCTCGAACCATTTGGAACGGCGAAATGACCAGTCATCCTCCTGCGCCATACCATCGACCGCAAACCAGTTGGCACGCTCCCAGCCGAATCGCTGACCAAACACAGCACCCATGTCCCGCAGTCGCTCATAACACGGCGCTGTTTTCAGCGGCCGGGCAGCCGGGCGTTCTTCATCGGGATAGTGGATAACGAAAACGTGGCTATACGCTTCCTCATTCTTTTCAACAAGGTATTTCTTGTCCGCATAGTCGCCGAAACGCCGCGGCTCCACGCCGAGCATATCGATCGTCGGCTCACCGTCGACAATCCATTCTGCCAGTTGCCAGCCTGCACCGCCGGCTGCAGTAATGCCAAAACTGTGGCCTTCGTTCAACCAGAAATTATCGATGTCCCAGGCGGGGCCGACGATGGGATTGCCGTCCGGTGTATAAGCGATCGCGCCGTTGTAGACCTTTTTCATGCCGACTTCACCGAACGCCGGGACACGCGCCATGGCGGCTTCGATATGCGGCGCCAGCCGGTCAATGTCCTCCTGGAATAGCTCGTATTCCGCGCGCGGGTCCGGGCCATCCACATAACAACAGGGGGCGCCTTTTTCGTAGGGTCCAAGAATAAATCCGCCCGCCTCCTCCCGCAGGTACCAGGAGCCATCGGATTCGCGCAGCACCGCCATTTCGGGATCACCATTATTGTGTCGGGCGACCAGCTCCGGGTGTGGCTCGGTCACGATGAACTGATGCTCGACCGGAATGACCGGAATATCGAGACCGACCATTGCACCGGTTTGCCGTGCGTAGTTACCGGTGGCAGAGACAATATGCTCGCAACGGATATCGCCTTTGTCTGTCTTGACAAGCCAGTTCCCGGACGGTCCCTGCTCAATATCCAGCACCATGGTATTGCGATAAATGTTCGCGCCTCGACTACGCGCTCCTTTGGCCAGTGCCTGGGTCAGATCCGCCGGCTGAATATAACCGTCGTCCGGGTGCAGAATACCGCCAACAAGGCCATCGATATTACACATCGGCCAGATTTTTCCTATCTCTGCCGGCGTCAGGAAGCGGACATCAATGCCGATCGTTCTCGCTGTGGCTGCGTATTGATAATACTCATCCATGCGGTCGTCGTTCATAGCGAGGCGCAAATTACCGACCTGGCTGAAGCCAACCGGCTGACCGGTTTCCTCTTCAAGTTCCCGGTACAGATTCACGGAATACTTGTGAATCTGGCCGACGCTGTAACTCATATTGAACAACGGCAACAAACCTGCAGCATGCCAGGTTGAGCCCGATGTCAGCTCCGCTTTTTCAAGTAACACGACATCGTCACCCCAGCCCTTTTTGGCCAGATGATAAAGTGCACTGACGCCAACGACGCCGCCACCAATTACGACCACTCGAGCTTCAGATTTCATTGTGCCTCTTCCTGCCTTGATCCATTTACCCGCGGAGCGGGAGCGTAAACTGACATCTTAATTTAGCAGCGGTCGCTCAATTAGCCCATTTACGACCGTGACTGTTTGAATCGCGCCATACTCATTTCGTCAATAACGACTGGCCGGCGTTTTCGCAAATACACTGCGGACCATTGGCGCGAAATGTTCCAGCGGCATCGCAACGAAGTCCGGGTCGAACGAGACCTGGTCCCAACGTTCGCAAAAATCGACACATGCCCGGTAATGTTCATGGTCACGATGTTTGTCGCGCGCATCGCGATCCAGATCGTAATGGCCGAACCAGTAGTAGCCTTGAAACAAGCCATGGTACTTGACTATCCAGTGATTTTTCTCACTGACATAGGGCGCGAGCAGAGCCGCTGCAATCTGCGAGTGATTGGCCGGCGCGAGAACGTCGCCAATGTCATGCAATAAAGCACACACAATGGTTTCTTCATCTGCGCCGTCCTGTTCCGCGCGTGTTGCCACCTGCAGGCAATGTTCGAGACGGCTAACCTGATACGGCGAATCGCCGTCCATGGACTGCAACCAGCCGAGCACGCGATCCGCCAGACCCGCTGCATTTTCGGCTTCGTGCGCAAACACCAGGTCAAAATCCGCCCTCGTAGCGTGCTCCATGGCTGTAAATTTTGCTTTTCGCTGCATATTATTCACCCGTACCTCGTCGTAGTACGACCAGGTGGCCTTTAATGTTGTCCAACTCGAAATAGGCATCCTGCAGATGCCGTTTGGCGACCGGTGTAAATTTCTTTCTGCCGTGCAACACACGATGCGCGGCTAGCAACAGCACCTCGCCTGACTCAAGGCGGAAACACACACTGTTGGCCGGATCTGTGATGCGTCGGCATAACTCGTGGTAGGCCCTGTAAAAAAGACCAACGCCCGGTCTGGCGGGGTCCATACGCTGCATGAGCTGATTTGAAAAGCGGAGTTCATTAATTTCGCCATCCAGGTTACAGCGTACCAGCGGCGATACTGCGTAGGTCTCATGGTCTGCATCGAATTGGCGAAACGCGACCGGCATTGTGCAAAGAGATTCAAAAAAGACAGGGTGTTCTTGCCGAAACTTTCGTAACAGTTGCCAGCCATCAACGATGGTCGACTCTCCGCCCGGTGTATCGTTAATCAGCATGTGTAGTGCCTGCACACTGGGTGACCAGCTATAACTTGGAAAGTCATTGTGCGGAGGTAAATCAAGAGCCGTGTGAGCGACGTTGTAACCGTCTGCATAGACCTCAACATTGTGTATGCGATCGAACAGGACTTCGCGCACGGGCCCGAGCCGCGGCGCCAATTCTTCCAGTGTTCCGGGTTGCACGGGCGAATTTTCCAGAATACATACTCCGTCCTGCAAAAACGCTTCGATCACTCCGACGGCCATGCGGTCATCGTGGAGAAAGGACTGATAGTCGAATCGACGCGGCAGGAACCCGTCGCCCCAGGGGACCCATTTCGCAAGGACGCGCCCGGCAAACGCGCCGATGTCGGCAGCTGTGAAATTCGATACATGACCATCCAGCCATGTTACTTGCAGCTGGGCACCGACAAATATCGCATCGGCGGGCTGCAGATCGACGGCTACATTGCCGATACGGAATATTTTCTCACCGGTTTGTGGCAGCCGACATTCGGCACAAGCGCAATTATCTCTTAGCCACAAATTTGGCAGTACGGTAACTCTGCCGTCCGCCCATTGCACCTCGAGCGCTTCTGCTCCCGTGCTTACAGAGGACTGCTTGCTTCCGCCCACCACTACGCCGCCTGCAGACCAAACTACGGCGAACTGCGGCGGCGACGGCGGCCAGCACGCCCCCCCTCGCCAGTGGTAGCCGGTTCACGATACTTGCGAATCCAGTTCCTGCAATCCGGGTCGTGCCCCATCATGACGTCGGCACCGAGCACGGCCTGCATGACTTCAGCATGCAGCGGACTCGTAATGGCAGAGGTCATGCCCGCTGCGATGGCCATGGTCAGGAACGCGCTGTTAATGCCGTTGCGATTGGGCAAGCCAAAGCTGACATTGGATGCGCCACAGGTTGTATTAACGTCCAGCTCATCGTGCAATCGGCGCACCAGGTGCATGACCTGTTTGCCAGAGGAGTTTATGGCACCTATCGGCATTACCAGTGGATCGACAACGACATCGCTGTGCGGGATGCCATGATCGGCAGCACGCTGGACAATCTTTTTCGCAACCTCAAAGCGCACATCCGGGTCTTCTGAGATACCGGTCTCGTCATTGGAAATAGCGACGACAGCCGCGCCGTATTTGGCCACCAGCGGCAACACGCGCTCCATCTGCTCATCCTCACCGGTCACTGAATTAACCAGTGCTTTGCCCTCGTAAACGGACAATCCGGATTCGAGCGCCTCAACGATGGATGAATCGATGCAAATCGGCACATCCGTCACCGACTGCACGAGCTTGATCGCCTGTGCGAGAATCGCCGGCTCGTCGGCCAGTGGAATACCCGCGTTGACATCCAGCATTTGCGCCCCGGCTTCAACCTGAGCGACGGCATCCGCCTCAACACGGCTGAAATCGCCCTGTTTCATCTCCTCAGCGAGAAGCTTGCGGCCTGTTGGATTGATGCGTTCGCCTATGATGACGAAAGGACGATCAAAACCAATAATCACTTCTTTACTGGCCGAGCTAAGCAACGTATCGCTCATTTTTCCTCTCCGGCGCGGCGTCTGCCACGCATTAATTATTTAGTGCTGCCCCGGGATGCCAGGGCACACGACCGCCCAGTACTCCGGATCGTTCTACAATCTCAGCAACACGATGTTCCTGCCGAAACGCCATGATATGGACACCGTGCACACCTTCTATCTCCTGCATTTCCTGGATCAGGTCAACACAGATCTGCACACCTTCCTCTTTCTGATCATCCGCAGCCCGCAGGCGTCTAACAACTGTATCGGGTATGTGTACACCGGGTACATTGTTGCGAATCCACTCCGCCGAACGCGCCGATGCAAGCGGCCCAACGCCCGCGAGAATAAATACCTTTTCATGTGAGCCCGCATCACGCACCGCGTCCATGTAGTTCCTGAACCGCTCAATATCAAAACAGTATTGCGTCTGTATGAACTGTGCACCCGCCTCGATTTTTTTGGCCAGGCGCAATGGCCGGTAGTCGAGCGGTGGCGCAAAAGGGTTTGCAGCCGCACCGAGAAATACACGCGGCGGACTCGTTAACTGGCGTCCGCTTAAAAACTGGTGGTCATCACGCATGCCCCGCAACATATTCAGGGTCGACATGCTATCCAGATCGAACACGGGTTTTGCTTCCGGGTGATCACCCGCCTGTACGCCATCGCCCGTGAGGCACAGTATGTTGGATACGCCCATGGCCGCTGCTCCCAGCACATCACCCTGGATCGCAATGCGATTTCTGTCGCGACATGAAACCTGCATTACCATCGCATAACCGCGCCGCGTGAGTAATGAGCACATACCCACACTGGACATGTGGCAATGCGCGCCGGAGCCGTCCGTTGCATTAATTGCATCAACATAACCATCGAACAACGCTGCGCGCTCATACACTTCCAAAGGATCTGCAGAGTCCGGCGGTGCAATTTCAGCCGTAACGGCAAAACCACCCGCTCGCAATACGCGCTCCAGTCGACCGGGCGATGCGTGTTGTGGCCGGATCGGCAGATTTTCACCGCTGATTAATGGCTCGTCATCAAATTTCATTACTGACGCTCCCGACCTTCGATCGCACTTCACGCAACCACGCTGAGCTCCCCGCCAGGCGATTGTCGATGGCTGGTTGTACGAATTGAATGGGATATTCACTCGACTTCAGGCGCTTGTTACCTTCCCAGGCCAGCACCCAGACGCAATCGATATCCGCATAGATCTCACACTTGCCGTTCATGCGGACGCCACCGCAGGGGCCGTTGCGCAGTTTCTTGGGGCAGTTCATCGGGCAGGACAGACCGGTTGAGCCAACAACGCACTGGCCGCAACTTTGCGAATCGAACAAGAATCCCTTGGCCAGCTTTTCCACCGCAAAAACCGGCTTTTCAAGTCGCGCATAGCCGATGCGCCGCAGCAATGGATGTAATTTGACCAATATCGCCTCGACGCCCGCATAAATCGTCGTCAAGCCACGTGCATGGCGCACCGACCAGGATCGCATACGGTACATGCTCAGTGACTTTCAGACACGGACCGTGTCGCGCTGGGCCAACACCATTTTTGGTGCAAGGTCAGCCGTCTGTGCAGCATCCCGGCAGTATTGATTGGCCCCAACAGCAGCGCCAAATTCCTCGTTTAGCGGGGCGCCACCGACCATGACAATATAATCGTCACGGATGCCTTGTGAAACCATCTCATCGATGACTACCTTCATGTAGGGCATCGTTGTCGTTAGCAACGCAGACATGCCGAGGATATCGGGTTGGTGCTCTTCCAGCGCCGCGAAATACTCTTCCACTGAATTGTTGATGCCGATATCGATCACTTCAAAGCCGGCGCCCTCCATCATCATTGCGACCAGATTCTTGCCAATGTCGTGAATATCGCCTTTCACAGTACCGATCACCATCTTGCCAATAGGCTCGACGCCGCTTTCCGCCAGTAACGGTTGCAAAATTCCCATGCCGCCTTTCATGGCATTCGCGGCCAGCAAGACCTCCGGGACGAACAGAATGCCATCGCGAAAATCGACTCCGACGATTTGCATGCCGCCCACCAGCGCCTTGTTCAGAACTGTTTCAGCCGTCCAGCCGCGCTCAAGGAGAATACTCGTGCCCTCCACTATTTCTTCTTGCAAACCGTCGTAAAGATCGTCGTGCATCTGCTCGACGAGCTCTGCGTCGGAGAGCTCGGACAGGATTAGCTCGTCGTCGCCATCGGCAACGGCTGGCGTCTTCTCATTGTCATTCATTCAGTATTCTCGTTCAGTCGATAAGGCTAATAGTCACGGTCCGCAAACTCTGCTTTTCGGCGCGCCATAAAATCCTGCAGCGCATCATCGATGGACGAGTCCAGTGCAGGCGCCTCGTACTCATTGAGCATTTGTTTCCAGATTGTATTGGCGCGTTGGGGCGTGTCCAGCAGCCCCTCTTCCACCCATTGCTCAAAGCTGTTGCTGTCTGCATGCGTCGAGCGGTAAAACGCTGTTTCTACATTGGCCAGTGTATGCGCAGCACCCAGAAAATGAGCGCCCGGCCCCACTTCTCTCAGCGCATCCATTGCCTGACCGTTTTCGGACAAATCCACCCCGCCCAACAACACAGCGATCATATTCGCCTGGTCAACGTCCATGATGAATTTCTCGTAGCCCATGCACAGGCCGCCTTCCAGCCAGCCTGCCGCATGCAGCATGAAATTCACCCCTGCCAACGCCGCTGTCTGCAGGGTATTGGCCGATTCGTAGGCCGCTTGCGCGTCGGGAATCTTTGCTCCACACAGTCCACCACCACTTCGAAACGGCACACCAAGACGACGTGCAAGCGAGGCCGCCGCATACAACACCAGGCTGGGCTCTGGCGTACCGAACGTCGGCGCGCCCGTTTGCATGGAAATCGAGGCTGCAAAGGTGCCAAATACAACGGGTGCGCCCGGCTTCACTAACTGGACATAGGTCATTCCGGCCAGCGCTTCGGCCAGGATTTGCGTCACCGTACCGACAGCGGTTACGGGTGACATCGCCCCGGCAAGAATAAAAGGCGAAATGACCGTTGCCTGATTGTGCCGGGCATAAACCGTTGCAGCACCCAGCATGGTAGCGTCGAATGTCAGCGGAGAATTCGCATTGATGAGGCTGGTAATGACAGTGTTTTCCTCTACAAAAGAGTCGCCAAACACAAGCTTCGCCATGTCCACCGTGTCTTGAGCCCGTTCCGGGGCGGTCACGGAACCCATGAAGGGCTTATCACTGTATTTGATATGACTGTAAACCATATCGAAGTGACGTTTATTCACGGGAAGATCGACCGGCTCACAAACCGTGCCACCCGAGTGATGCAGGCCCGGGCTCATATAGGCCAGCTTTACAAAATTTCGGAAGTCTTCGATGGTCGCATAACGCCGGCCCTGGTCCAGATCACGAACAAACGGTGAACCGTAGGCGGGCGCCAATACGCTGCGTCTGCCGCCAATAACAACGTTTCGCTGCGGGTTTCTCGCACACTGAGTATATTCGGTGGGCGCCGAAGCCTGAATAACCGAGCGGCACATACCGCGCGGAAAACGTACTCGTTCGCCGTCGACGTCCGCGCCGGCCTTGCCGAGCAATTCCAGTGCCTCAGGAAAATCGGTGAATTCAATACCGATCTCTTCGAGCACCGTATCCGCATTCTTCTCAATCAGCTCGAGCGCCGCTTCATCGAGCATTTCGTAATACGGGATAACGCGATCGATATAAGGAGCGCTGGCAATAGCGGGATGCTGCCGTGCAGCGCGCCGCGCGCTACGCCCACCTGATTTTCTTTGCCGCCGATTGCTGTCCATCCGGATCTCCGAAACAACCCAAATAAGCGGTTGTAATTACGCAAGTTTGGGCTAGATTCAGCGTAGGCGCTTTTTTCGACGCGACATGCATTGGATGAAATACGACATAGTCACACACCGCGCGCCCGGCGCAGCCAGCCTTCAGCTCTTGTCAGAGCAAAGCAAACCCGGGCGCCGGCCCGTAAAACGGCCTGACTGGCGAGTTTGCCATTTTGTGCCGTATTGCTGATGATTGGCGGTAAATTCATTGCATGTTTCAGGTTCAGGTTATGAATAGTGAAATGGCTGGTCAGCAGGAGGCCCCGGAAGAGACGCTGGGTGGCCGAATTCAGCTGCTTCGTGCCGCGCACGGACTCTCGAGAGTCCAGTTGGCGCGCCGCGTCGGTGTCGTATCGGATACGCTGCGAAACTGGGAGCTGGATCGCTCCGAACCACGAGCCAATAAGCTGCAAATACTCGCCGGCGCTCTGAAAGTGCCGCCGCTGTGGTTGCTCAGCGGCAGTCGGGCCGATGCAGAGGTTGATTTCGAAGTTCGCCTTAATGAAACGGCACAGCTCACAGAACGAGTCGAGCGATTATTGGAACTGCACCAGGAATCTGCGAAGTTGATTTTCGAGCTGGATGCCGAAATTCGCCGTCTGCAATCCGAGATTGATGACGGCGCGTCGTAATTGGCGCTATGATTGTCGCATACAGACACGAAACCAGCAGGGTGAGACGCAATAATGGGTCGCACCAATTTCATGACAATAAATTCTTGGCCTGCCGCCTGCGTAATACTGTTAGGCACCGTACAGGCATATTTGATTTGGCAGAGTCGGATTACCGACGGGGGAAATACGTATGTTGCGCAAGAACAAGGTACACCAGGCAGTACTGCTGGCACTGACCGCCGGAGCCGCCAGCGGTGCGGCACAAGCCCAGGAACAAGGGGCTCGCTCGATAGAAGAAATCACCGTGACCGCCACCAAGCGCGAGGAGTCACTGCAGGACGTGCCGATTGCGGTAACGGCCCTGACCGGCGACTCGATTGAAGAACTGGGTATCACCAACTTTGCCGATTATGTACTGCAGCTGCCGGGCGTCACCGCTGGCGGCAGTGGCCCCGGCCAGAACACGATTTACATTCGTGGCGTGGCATCGACAACCCCTAATTTGACCACGGCCGGCGTTGCCGGGCTGGCACCCAATGTCGCTTTTTACCTCGACGAACAACCGCTCGCGCAACCGGGCCGAAATCTCGATGTGTACGCGGCCGATATGCAGCGTGTTGAGGTCCTGTCGGGACCACAGGGCACACTGTTTGGTGCGAGCTCACAAGCGGGCACTGTGCGCCTGATCACCAACAAGCCCGATTTCGGCGAGTTCTACGGCAAACTCAAGGTTGGCGCCGGTTCCATTAAAGATGGCGATGTCAGCTCGAATATCGAAGTCATGCTCAATGTTCCGGTAAGCGAAACATTTGCGTTGCGCGGTGTTTTTTATGCTGACAACCAGGGTGGCTGGATCGACAACGTGGCCGGCACCCGGGATGCGAGCCAGAGTGCACGCTTCAGGTCAGCGGGCACCGTGCGTGCCAATGGGGTACCGGTCAACGCGGCCCGCGCAGGCTTTCAGGCCGCTGCTGACCTGAGCGCTGTCACCTTCCTGCAGGCCGACAACAGTGCTCTGGTCGAGGAAGATTTCAACGAGGCGACCTACACCGGTGAGCGTATCAGCGCGCATTGGGACATTAACGACAACTGGAGCCTGCAGTTTAGCCAGCAGCACCAGGAACTCGAGACCGACGGCGTGTTTTTCTCAGACCCGAATGTCGGCGATCTCAAGGTTGAACGCTTCAGCCCGGACACCATGCAGGACGACTTCGACAACTTCAGCTGGACGCTGACAGGACTGATTGGCGACCTTGAGCTCGTCTACACGGGGGCGTTCACCGACCGCGAAACCGATCAGGTTATCGATTACACGGACTACCTGTTTGTCGGACAGTATCTGCCCTATTACATTTGCGATTATACGGTCACCTATCCGGGCGCTGCGGCACCGGCCGGCACCTGTGAATCTCCAAACCTGTTCGTGGACAGCGGGACGCAAACCGAGGTTTCAACGCACGAATTTCGCGTTGCAACCGATCCATCGAGATCATTCCGCGTAACGGCCGGCGCCTTCTATCAAGACCTTGAGCTGAAAGAAATCAATGACTTCACCTACCCCGGGTCCCAGAACGTGGTTGGCTGGGGTGGTCCGACGCCGGGCTTTGCACCCAACTATCCATTGACGAATATTGCAGTTACGGGCGAGATTGGTAATGCAGCAGCCGGCTACTTTAGCGATCCGGGGCCGTTTCCTGCTGGCGTCATTTTCCGCAACGATATCAAACGAACCGACGAGCAGGTCGGTGTATTCGGTGAGGCAACCTTTGACATCAACGATGCCTTCTCAGTGACCGTTGGCGCACGCTACTACGACATCGAGGTGGATTTTGAGGGCAGTGCAAATTCGTCCTTCTTCAACTTCACCGGACCGGCCGGTGCTGATTTCCAGGCTTTCGGCACTAATATTTCGGCGCAATTTGCTCCGGATAACACGGTGGGCGCACCGGATGTTGCCGCCACCGACGGTGTCATATTCAAGGTAACCACCAACTGGAGACCCAACGACGATCAGATGTACTACCTGACCTGGTCTGAAGGGTTTCGTCCGGGACTCCTGAACCGCCCGGGTGGCGCACAGAACGGTGCCGGTACCTTCACCGTGCCCTTCGCGCTGGACACCGATGACATCACCAATATCGAAATCGGTATCAAGTCCAGCTACCTGGATAACACGTTCAGATTTAACGGCGCGATATTCTTTGTTGACATTCAAGACCTGCAGACAACGATTTTTGATCCCAGCATCACCAATCTGTTCTTCTCTGACAATGCGGCCGACGCCGAGGTACTGGGATTCGAAGGCGATTTCGTCTGGTTGCCTGACTTTTCGGACGGACTCACCGTGACCGGTGCGTTTTCCATTCTGGATACCGAAATCACCAGTGTCCTGACCCCGACCAACGATGTGATACGGGGTGACGAACTGGCCTTTGCGCCGGAATTCCAGGGTAACCTGCGTGCCCGGTACGAATGGGAGCTTGGTGGCAGGGGCTGGACGGCTCATGTCATGCCCGGCATCTCATGGTCGTCCGAGTCATTCAGTGACATCATTACGATCAATCGTGACGAGATCGACAGCTGGTTCATGGCCAACATCTCTGCAGGTGTTAGCGCTGATACGTGGTCGGCCGAACTGTACGTCGAAAACCTGACGGATGAACGAGCGGAGGTTGCACGTAATTTTGTGTTCGACCGAAGGGCTGTGACCTACGTCCAACCGCTAACCGTCGGAGTACGATTAAGCTTCGATTTTTAACGAATTGCCAATGCTTGTATTCATAAGGCGAGGCGCCCCTTTTGAGGGGCGCCGTTCGATTTAGTATGCAGGAAGGTCAAACCACTCCCGACCTGGCTTCGATTCAGGACAAGGTAGTAGCCAGGCGGTTCGATGATGCTTTGACCGAGCTCTCTCACTTGCTGGCAACCGATCCGAAGAACCCGGAAGCGCTCTACATGAGCGCCGTCTGCCGACGATACAAGTCTGATTTTACGACGGCCCTCGAGATTCTTACGCAGCTCAAGGAATTGGTTCCCGAACACGGGCGCGCTCACCAGGAGGAAGGTCACACCTACCGTGACATGGGCCAGACCGATGCGGCGCTGCTCGCCTACTCGAGAGCCTGTCGCTTCAACCCTGCCCTCGAAGCCAGCTGGCGCGGCCAATACAATATCCTGAAGGAAAGGGACGCCGAAGGGCCACTGCTGCAAGTTAGCGTCCAACTGGAACGACTGAAGACGCTGCCGCCCGCTCTGGTCGGCGTCACCGATCTCATTGCCCAGGGACGACTACTGAAGGCGGAGGATCTTTGCCGGCAGTTCTTACGAAAAGTCCCGCATCATGTGGAGGGCATGCGGCTGCTGGCCGACATCGGCATACGCCTGGGCGTCCTCGACGATGCCGAATTCCTGCTCGAAAGTGCCTCGAAATTCGATCCGGACAACGTGCAGGTTCGTATCGACTACATCCAGGCGCTGCGCAAGCGGCAAAAATTTCAGCAGGCACTGGAGCAAGCCAAACGTCTCTTGAGTAGTGCCCCGGAAAATCCACAGTTTCAATCCCTGTTCGCCGTCGAGAGCATGCAAACCGGTGATTACGATACCGCACTGGAAGCCTTTGACAAGGTATTGCAACGCCTGCCCGGTGACTCAATTACGCTGACTTCCAAGGGCCATGTCTACAAAACATGTGGGCAATACGAATCTGCGGTCAGCGCCTATCAGGATGCCATTGGCAACCAGCCGCAGTATGGCGAGGCATATTACTCGCTGGCAAATCTCAAGGTTTATGAATTCAGCGACGATGAGATCGACAATATGCTTGCCCTCGCGGAAAACGCCAATCTGTCGCATCTCAACCGGGTGTATCTGAACTTTGCGCTGGGCAAAGCATACGAAGACCGGGCCGATTATGAAACGTCATTCGCTCACTACGAACGGGGCAACGCTCTGAAGAAATCCCAGGGCCGTTACAATGACGAGCAAATGAATGCGGACCTGAAGGCACAAAGCGATATCTGCACGGCGGAAATGCTCAACCGAAAATCGGGTGCGGGTCACAGCGCTCCCGACCCGATTTTTGTTGTCGGCCTGCCGCGGGCCGGCTCGACCCTGCTGGAGCAAATCCTGTCGTCCCATTCCGAGATCGACGGGACGCTGGAATTACCGCACGTCCCCGCTTTGTCACAGCGCCTGCGCCGGCGAGGCCGCCAAACAAATACAAGCAAGTATCCCGATATTCTGGATGATATTGATGACAAGGAATTCGAGGCGTTTGGCCGGCAGTACATTGATGACACCCGTATTCATCGGCAGAGCGCGGCGTTTTTCGTTGACAAGATGCCGAACAATTTTCGCCACATCGGGCTCATTCACCTGATACTGCCCAATGCAAAAATCATCGATGCGCGCAGACACCCGCTGGCCTGCTGCTTTAGTGGCTACAAGCAACTGTTCGCAGAAGGCCAGGAATTTACCTACGACCTGCACGACCTCGGTCGGTATTATCGGGACTATGTCGAACTCATGGATCACTGGGACCGGGCCCTGCCTGGAAAGATCCTGCGAGTACAATATGAAGACGTTGTCTCGGACCTGGGCGCACAAGTCGAGCGTATTCTCAAATATTGTGGCCTGCCGCTTGAGGACGCCTGTATTAATTATCACAAGACCGAACGATCGGTTCGTACGCCCAGTTCCGAACAGGTTCGACAGCCGATTTATACGAGTGGACTGGAGCAATGGAAAAATTACGAACCGTGGCTTGACCGTCTCAAAAATGCACTGGGACCCGTGGCACCCTCCAATTAAGGATTGAAATTGACCGAACACAACACAGCAGACAATGGCGATTCCGACATCGGCCACACAATCGGTGAACACAATGTGCGCGGTTTTGGGCTCGACATCCACAACCCGGTATTTGTTGTTTCAGCATTGCTGGCCGTCGCCCTCGTTGTCGGCACGCTGCTGTTTAGAGAAACGGCGACGACTGCATTCAGCGACCTGCGCGTCTGGGCGACGACCACATTTGACTGGTTTTTCATCATTGCCTCGAATCTATTTGTAATTTTTTGTTTTGCAGTCGCTTTTTCCAGACTCGGCCACGTACGTCTTGGCGGCAACGAGGCACTCCCCAAATACACCTACCCAGCCTGGCTGGCCATGTTGTTCGCCGCCGGCGTTGGTATCGGTCTGATGTTTTTCGGTGTACTCGAGCCGGTGACTCATTCGTTAAATCCGCCGCTGGGTATTGATCCATCTGATACCGCGACAGCTACTGCCGCTGGCATGGCAGCGGCAATTAACCACTGGGGCCTGCATGCCTGGGCTATTTACGCAGTGGTCGGCCTGTCACTTGCCTTTTTCAGCTTTAATCATGGCATGCCCTTAACGCTACGCTCTGCGTTTTACCCGCTTTTTGGTAAGGCCGTATGGGGCCCCCTGGGCCATGTGGTTGACACGGTTGCAGTCCTTGCCACTCTTTTTGGTCTCGCGACGTCATTGGGCTACGGCGCAGAACAGGTCGCGGCCGGTCTGCATTATCTTTTCGGTCTTCCTGCGAGCACAACGACCAAAATTCTATTGATCCTGTTCATCATCAGCATCGCTTTGGGTTCCGTCGTAGCTGGCCTGGACAAAGGCGTCAAACGCCTGAGTGAGCTGAATCTCAGCATGGCGGCGGCGTTACTGTTATTCGTGCTAATCGCTGGCCCGACCGTTGTCATCCTGCGAACGATTCTCGAATCAGCTGTCAACTACGTCTATTACCTGCCACAGCTCAGCAACTGGGTCGGGCGCAGCGACCTCGCGTTCCTGCATGGCTGGACGACGTTCTATTGGGCGTGGTGGATCGCATGGTCGCCTTTTGTCGGCATGTTTATTGCCCGCGTCAGCTACGGTCGCACCGTGCGTGAGTTCATGATCTGGGTTCTCATCGTTCCAACAATAATCAGTATTGTCTGGATGTCCACATTCGGAGGAACGGCGCTCGAGCAATTGCTCACCGACGGCTACCGGGGCGTCGCCGACTCCGTTCCCGAACTTGCGTTGTTCAAGATGCTGGAAGGACTGCCGTTTACCAATGTCGTATCGGCACTGAGCATTTTACTGATAGCGCTTTTCTTCGTAACCTCGGCGGACTCCGGCTCGCTCGTAATCGACACAATTACTGCGGGTGGAAAAATGGATGCGCCTGTACGACAACGTGTGTTCTGGTGTTTGCTGACGGGTCTTTTGGCCGTGGCGCTGTTGCTTGGTGGCGGCATGAGTTCGTTGCAGGCCATGACTATTTCGATCGGACTGCCGTTCTGTGTTGTACTTCTCATGATGTGCGTTGGACTTATCAAGGGCTTGTACGATGAAAACCGGCAATGAGTAACGGCCAGGTTGATCTCAAGCCGGCCGAATTGCTAAAGGCGATTTACGAAAACCTGAACAAATGTTTCTTTACGGCCGCGAAGTATGACGCCAAGCAACGCTATCGACTACTCGTGACCGGCAAGCCGTTCGCATTCATGACTCTGGCTACCCGTGACCAGGGCGAGATCGCTTTCGAACTGGCGCTGGACCAGACTCAGCATGATGGCAGCCTGACCTTTACCCAGTTTCGTAATGCCCTGGCGGCCCACTTGAACCGGATCGCAGCGAAGCTGGCAGGCAAACAGGATCTGAATATTTTCACCAGCAACGATACCGGGGACTGGATTTTTAACATTCCGGGAATTGTCGAGTACGCTGACAAAGTGAATATTCTGGTAACTTGCGTCGAACAACGGGCTGCAGGTCAGGCAACGATTCGACTGTTATATCTGGACCCGAAAGAGGTCTCAAATTAAGTTAAGCTGCCTGCGGCATCATGAAAAATTCTATGATTATGCTCGGCAAGGATACTCTCGATAGTTTTCGGGATCTGCTGCCGATAATTCTTGTCATTAGCGTCTTTCAGATCCTTGTATTCCGGCAGCCGGCGAGCAACCTGCTGTCAATGGTCCCGGGCGGTCTGTTGGTCGTTGTCGGGCTTGGCTTTTTTATTTTCGGTCTGCGGCTCGCACTATTTCCGGTTGGGGAAGATCTGGCGCACTCACTGGCGCGCAAGGGAAGTCTTGTATGGCTGCTGGTGTTCGCATTCCTGCTGGGCTTCGGCACGACGATTGCTGAACCGGCACTGATCGCTGTTGCCAATGAGGCTGCCCGCGTCGCATCAGGTGCTGAAGTGATCGCAGCAACGGCCGCAGCGCAGGTGGACTATTCTTCCGGGCTGCGAATGACAGTGGCCTTTGCCGTGGGCACGGCCCTGGTCCTCGGTGTCCTGAGAATTCTGATGAACTGGTCTTTACCGTTGCTGATCATCGGCGGATACCTCCTGATTATCGCCATCACGGCGATTTCACCCGGGGAGATTGTCAGTATCGCGTACGATTCGGGTGGCGTGACCACATCAACGGTAACCGTTCCACTGGTCACAGCGCTGGGTATCGGTCTGGCAAGTTCCGTCAAAGGCAGAAACCCGATGACCGATGGCTTCGGTCTAATCGCCCTGGCATCGCTAACGCCGATTCTGTTTGTATTGATTTTTGGACTGCTCACACAATGAGCATGATAAATGGCGTTATTCAATTTGTGGCCAGTAGTGCGATTGATGTGCTGCCCGTTGTTGTCTTCCTGTTTGTGTTCCAGGTTTTTGTAACCGGGGAACGCATTAAGAACTGGAGAAAGAGCGCAGTTGGATTCGCCTTCGTTGTTGCAGGCCTGGTTTTTTTTCTGGCGGGACTGGAGCAGACCCTGTTTCCTTTTGGTCGCCTGATGGCACAACAACTGACTGACCCCGATTTTTTGCACGTAACTTCCGGAGTCACGGGCGATCTCGTGTGGCAGGATTATTATTGGGTATATATTTTTGCACTGGCCATCGGCTTCAGCACGACGATGGCAGATTACACGTCATCTTTCAACGCTCATCACTCACTTGTAACTTGCCCGGGTGCAACAGGCGCGTCAGGGCGAAACTGGCGATGACACCGATCAGGGCAAATACCGAAAGGAACCAGAAGAAGTGCTGGTGACCCGCGACACCGGGTGTGCGGTCAATGAGTACGCCCGCGACAAACGTCACAAAAATATCGGGCGTGTAGCCGATCACCGAGACAAAGCCTACTGCCGTACCGGTCAGGGCTGCCGGCACCCTGGCCTCCTCGAACAAGGCAAAGTACAGTCCCCTGAGACCAAAGAAAGCCGCGGCGCCGAGTAATGTGTTGCCAAGCAATACATACGCGGCGCCGGCTATGGGCGTTGACACCGCGAAAAACAGATCGGAGACAAGCAACAGCAGGAACGCCAGCATCGTCACGCGCGAGACATTGAAGCGATCGCCAAGTAAGCCGGCACCAAGGGCCGCAACAGGCCGCATCCAGGAGCCTATAGCGACAATTCGCGCGGCTTCAACCTCATCAAGGCCATACGCTTCCACTGCGAACAGCGAATAGTTGTCGAAACCTTTGTAGGCCACGTAGGCGCATATGATGATCACAGCCTGTAACCAGACAGCCGGAATGCGCAGCACATGACCAATGTGAACCCATACACTTTCCGAATGCGGCTTCCACTCCTTGAGCTCCGGCTCGCCCGCGGGACGACCATCGCTGAGCACAAACCAGACGAATACGCCCGCAAATGCCGTCACAGCCGTGTAGCCATAGATAATCAGCCGTAATGCGGCCTGCTTCTCCGCAAAGCTTGCAGCACCGTAACCTTCGGGAAACGCAAGGCTGAACATCATCACACCGATGGACGCCAGTCCCGCCGCAAGAACGCCGCGGCCGCCATCCAGCAGGCCATAGGCACGTCCCTGCTCATCGTGACCACCCCAGTCCCTCGTCGCTCGTATCAGCGCCGCCCAGAACAACATGATCGTGCTGAAGCCGAAGAAACCCCACAGTAGCAGTGAGCCACGGTAGCCCGGAAAGGTTGCCATGTAGAAACCGCCCGCAGCCGTTATCCACAACGACATTGCGAGCAACTTGCGCGCCGAAAAACGGTCGGCGAGCGGCCCGCCCGGGAAATAGGCCAGCATCGCTACGATGCCGTATACGCCCTGCGCTGCACCGAGTTCGGTGGCGGAGATCGAAAACACTTCGAGGACGGTCGGACGAAAAAAGCGCGCCACATGAAACGGCAATGCAAATACAGCCTCACCGGCAAGGATGAGGCCCAGCATGAACAGAAAACGATGTAACTTCCCGGATGAGTTGAAAATTGTGTAGCCCCCCTGTGCCAAGCTTATTATGTTAGTGGTGAGATTGCTTGTTTGTATCCGCAGGGCTACAGGACGAACTCGGTCGGTATGGATCTGATCGCACACCGGCTGAATTTCGGAGTGCTGGCGTCAGGCACCTCCCTCAGGTTACCGCCTGTTTTCGCTGGTATGTCGAATCCAGATAGGACCTGGAATCGAGGATTTCAAAAATCGTCCGTACCGCTTTGTGCAGGTCCGTGTAGCGCATGAAAAGCGGTGAAAAACCAAAACGCATGCCGCGCGGCGCTCGAAAATCGCCGACTACACCTTTCGCGATAAGATTCTGCATGACCGCGTAGCCGTGCTCGTGAGCATAGGAGATGTGCGCGCCGCGCTGTTCAGTATCGGCGGGAGACACTAGCCGCAGTCCGAGCCCTGCACAGTGCTGCTCGATTAATTCCTGGAAAATCCGGCTTAGTTTTTTCGCCTTGCTATGCCTTGCCGAAGGATCGACCTCGAGCAAGAGATCCACACTCGCTTCGAGCGCACTGGCACCGAGCACCGGTGTGGTTCCACACAACATTCGGCGGATACCTTGCGCGGGAACGAAGTCGTCGTCGAACACGAACGGCTCGGCGTGCCCGAACCAGCCACTCAAAGGCTGCCGCATTTCCCGGTGGTGCCGGGCAGCGGCGTAGGTAAAGGCCGGCGCGCCCGGGCCACCATTCAAGTGCTTGTAACCGCACCCCACGGCGAAATCGGCAGCGGTCGCATCCAGCTCCGTTGGCACCGCAGCGACCGAGTGACTCAGGTCCCAAACCACAATCGCGCCCACATCGTGTGCCCGTTGATTAATCTCGGCCATGGGGAATATTGCACCACTCAGGTAATGCACGTGCGTCAAAACGACCACCGCCGTCTGCTCGTCGATCGAATCGAATACATCGTCTCGTCGACGAATATCGACGTCGAAGTCCTGCCCCATTTGCCGGCTCAGGCCATCGAGTATGTACAGGTCCGTTGGAAAATTGCCCGCCTCGGTGACAATCCTGCGCCGTTCCGGGCGCAATGCGACTGCCGCGGCAAGCGTTTTGAAGAGATTTACGGAGGTACTGTCAGAGACAACGGTCTGACCGGGCGCCGCACCGATCAGCCGGCCGATTTTGTCGCCAAGACGACCGGCTATTTCGTACCAGCCCGCTGTGTTCCAGCCGCGTATAAGTTCTTTTCCCCACTCGGAATCGACGACCGTGCTCATTCTTTCTCGTGCATCGCGGCACAACGGACCCAGTGAGTTGCCGTTCATGTAGACGGTGTTCTTCGGTAACAGGAAGCGCTCGCGCATCGCAGCAAGCGGATCCGCATCGTCCAGCGCTTGCAGGCTTTGTAATTCGATGCGATCGCTCCTGGCTGTATCAGCCATTACGCACCCGTGAGCTCTGACCTGACGGTCCATACCTCAGGAAAGAATCGCAACTTCAGGGCTTTTTCGAGGAACGCGACGCCGCTCGTACCACCGGTACCTTGACGGTAACCGATAATCCGTTCAACGGTTTTCATGTGACTGAAGCGCCACATCGAAAACTCCTGTTCGATGTCGACCAGTTTTTCCGCCAGTTCGTACAACTCCCAGTGCTCGCCGGTTCCCGCGTAAACCTCAGCCCACGCGGCCTCAACCGCAGCGTTCGGTACATAGGGCTGCGACCAGTCGCGCTCGAGACACGCCTCGGGCAACTCGAATCCCCTGCTGGCGAGGTGACGCAGACAAAGATCGTAGAAACTGGGCGCATGCAATACCGCCTGCAATGCTTCGTAGCGCCGCGGATTCTTGCGATGTACCTCCGCCAGCGCCGCATTCTTGTTGCCGAGTGCGTATTCGATTGCACGGTATTGGAAAGATTGAAAACCGGAGCTCTCGCCCAGGTCATCCCGAAATGCCAGGTAGTCGGCAGGCGTCATCGTCGATAATACGGACCAGCTTTGCCGCAGCTGGCCCTGGATACGTGAAACACGCGACAACATCTTGAATGCCGCACCGAGTTTGCCATTCCCGATCTCATGCATGGCCGCGGTCAGTTCATGAAGACAGAGCTTCATCCACAACTCGGATGCCTGGTGAATCACCATGAACATCATTTCGTCATGAGCATCGGTTACAAGGTTCTAGCAGCTCAGCAATTCATCCAGTGACAGGTAGCTGCCATAACTCAGGTCCTGATCCCAGTGGATGTTCTCCTCGGCGACCTCACGCTGGTCCAACGGCATTTTCTTGCCCTTCATGGCGTCCTCACAGATCAATGGACGCACCACCATACGAGATCAAAAACGCGAATGCATCTACTTGATGCGCGCTCAGGCACCAGGATGTCTGCCGCTTTGCCCGCGCACCCGGCTTCAGCGTCGAAGTCACTCTGCGAAGAATGGAAAAGTAAGGGAAAGTATCTATCGCACGACGGCGGCAACGCAGACATACTCGTGCAATTCTGACTCAGAATATTGCTCTATGGATCTCGTCTGCCCGGCTGGTAACCTGCCGTCTCTAAAAGCGGCTGTCGATAATGGCGCCAATGCGGTCTATGTCGGTTTCAGGGACGAAACCAACGCGCGCCACTTTGCCGGCCTGAATTTCAAGGATCAGCAAATCGAGACCGGTGTGCAATACGCACACGAGCGCGGTGTGAAGGTCTTTGTCGCGATCAATACCTATCCGCAGCCCGACAACATCGCACAATGGCAGGCGGCTGTGGATCGAGCCGCCAGGCTCGGTGTCGATGCTCTTATTCTTGCCGATCTCGGCATCATGGAATACGCCCGAGCGAAGTGGCCGGACCTCCGGCTGCACCTGTCAGTGCAAGGCTCCGCCACGACGTCAGCGGCGATCGACTTTTACGCCGAAAAATTTGACATCCGACGCGCCGTTCTGCCACGGGTACTATCTGTTCGCCAGGTTGCTGCATTGATCGAGACCTGTGAAACGCCTGTCGAAGTATTCGGATTTGGCAGCCTCTGTGTCATGGTGGAAGGTCGCTGTTACCTTTCATCCTATGTTACGGGACTGGGTCCGAACACATTCGGCGCCTGCTCGCCGGCACAGTTTGTCCGCTGGACAGAAACCGAAAACGAGCTCGAGACACGCGTCAACGATTTACTGATCGATCGGTTTGGTCCCGACGAGAATGCCGGTTACCCGACGATCTGCAAAGGTCGATTTCAGGTCAATGGCGAAACAAGTTACGCCATCGAAGAACCCACCAGTTTGAACGTGCTGCCGATATTGCCGGAACTGATACGTATGGGTGTCGCCGCGGTCAAAATCGAAGGCCGGCAACGGAGCCCGGCCTATGTCGCGCAGGTGACCTCCGTATTTCGACAGGCCATTGATGCCTGCCAGCAGAATCCTGACGACTTTGTTGCCGACGATGCATGGCTTGCACGACTGCAGTCTCTTTCCGAAGGCAGTCAGACAACATTGGGTGCCTACAACCGGGGTTGGCAATGAGTATCGCCACACCCGCGTATCGACTTTCTCTGGGCCCACTGCAATTTCACTGGCCGAAACAGGCGATGCTGGATTTTTACCGCGAAGTCGAGTCGACCCCTGTCGATATCGTGTACCTCGGCGAGACCGTTTGCTCCAAACGCAGGGAATTCGGGTACAGCGACTGGATGAATGTCGGCGAACGGCTGCTCGACAACGGTAAGGAGGTCGTCCTCTCAACGCTTGCACTGGTCGAGGCGCGGTCGGAAATGGGAACTATAAAAAGGCTGTGCGACAACGGGTTATTCATGATCGAGGCCAACGACATGTCGGCGGTCCGGATGCTGGATGGCGAAACGGCATTCGTTGGTGGCGCAACACTCAATATTCAAAACCAGAACTCACTGAAAATCCTGGTCGATCACGGCCTTAAGCGCTGGGTAGCTCCACATGAAATGCCGGCCTCGGTAATGACTGCCGTTGCGGCCAAATCGCCGGACGAAATCGAGTGTGAAGTCTTTGGCTGGGGACGTATGCCGATGGCGTACTCCGCACGCTGTTACACCACCCGTGCGCTGGATATTCCGAAAGACCGGTGTAAAAACTGCTGCATACAATACGAAGACGGACTGCTGCTCTCGACGCGTGAGGATGAGGAGTTTCTTGTCATCAACGGTATACAGACAATGTCGGCGAAAACGACCTGTCTCGCGCGAGAATTTCAATACGGCGAACACGGCGCTGACATACTGCGCATCAACCCGCAGGCAACCGGCACGAGCAGCATCATCGAATTGCTGGACCAACTCAGAAACGAATCTGCGAATGCCGCAACGATAACCGACGAGATGGCGAAATTCGCTCCGGGCGGCCTTTGTAACGGCTACTGGTATGGCGCGCCAGGTATGACTTACCGCGATGAGGTTCTGAACCAATGAGCAGCAGATCCGAGCATTTCATCGGTCGTCGAATTGCCTCTCTGACCCAGGGCAATCGCATTACCCACGATAGTCTCAGAGACTTCGCCGCGTCTCTTGAGCAACACAAAGATATCGTGCGCGTCGCGGAACCCGTCGATCCCGAACTCGAAGTGACCGAGCTGTGCCTGCGGTCCATCAAGCGCGATGGTCCTGCACTCTTTTTCGAGTCACCCGTAGGAAGCGATATCCCGGTGATTGGCAATGTCTTCGGGTCCGAGCGCCGCGTCGCTGCCGCGATTGGCCTTGACGATCCCCAGGAATTTCGCAACTTCGGTAAGGACCTGGCGTGGCTAAAGTCTCCGCAACTGCCGGGTAATATTGGTGATGCAATTGGCAGCCTGTCGAAATTCGGCCGCCTGGCCAATATCAATCCATTGATCGACGATAATCCACCCTGTCAGGAAGTGGTTATAGAAAAGGATGACATCGACCTTGCCAACCTGCCGATTCAGCAGTGCTGGCCCGATGACGCAGGCAAGCTGATTACGTTCGGGCTTGTCGTGACCAAAGGTCCACACAAAGAACGCCTCAACGTCGGTATTTACCGGCAACAGGTCATCGATAAAAATCAGCTCATCATGCGCTGGCTGCCGCATCGCGGTGGTGCGATCGACTTTGCCGAGTTCTGCGCCGCCAACCCCGGCCGCCGCTTTCCTGTCGCCGTCGCGATAGGCGCCGATCCGGCGACCACACTGGCCGCCGTTTCACCGGTGCCCGATACCCTTTCGGAGTTCCAGTTCGCAGGGCTCCTGCGTAACGCAAAAACGCGCGTCGCCCGCTGCCTGTCTCACGACTTGTTGGTACCGGCAACTGCAGAAATTATTCTCGAGGGCTTTGTCGAGCCGGACCAGACCCATGCCGAGGGACCGTTCGGCGACCACACCGGTTACTACAACTCGGTCGAACAATTTCCGGTATTCACCGTTCTGAGAATCACCCACCGTCGCAGTCCGCTCTACCAGGCGACCTATATGGGCAAGCCGCCTTATGACGAGCCATCGGTGCTCGCGAAGTCGCTGAATGAATTGTTCATTCCATTGCTACAGGAACAATTCCCGGAAATCGTCGACTTTTATCTGCCACCCGCAGCGTGTTCGTATCGAGTTGCGGTGGTCAGCATTCGCAAAGCGTATCGCGGCCACGCGCAACGCATCATGATGGGCATATGGTCGTACCTGCGCCAGTTTACGTACACTAAAATGGTCATCGTGACGGACGATGACATTGATATCCGCTCCTGGGACGAGGTCTTATGGGCCATATCAACGCGCATGGATCCGGCGAGAGACACCACGATACTGGACAACACGCCCGTCGATTATCTGGATTTCGCCAGTCGCACATCGGGCCTCGGTTCGAAAATCGGGCTGGACGCAACCAACAAATGGCGCGGTGAAACGGATCGCGAATGGGGACGGCCCATCAGTATGTCAGAGGATGTGGAGAAACGCCTGGACGCCATCTGGAACACGTTGGGAATTGACTGACTATGAATGATTCGACGACCAAAAGCACAACCCCCGAGTTACCCGTGCTACTACAGACGCCACTCCGAATTCTGCCACAGACATTGAAAACAGCGCCGTTGCAGAGATTCCTGAATACCGTGTTTGCGGCTCAGCTCGCCGACAATGAATTGGAATTCCTTGAGGAGCGTCGCATAACCGTCGCTGTCAGTGATGCACACCTTGAGTTTTCGCTAACGGTGTCAGAGGGCGAACTGATCGTTGCACCCGCCCTCCCGGAGCCCGAACTGCATATCCAGAGTACGATTTATGCGCTCATGCAGCTCGCGACTGGCACCGAGGACTCCGATACTTTGTTCTTCCGTCGTGACCTTAAAATGACGGGCGATACTGAACTCGGCCTGTTCATCAAAAACTTTCTGGAAGGCATCAGCATCGAGACCTTGCCGCTGCAACCGGCACTGGGGTTGGGGCTGAATCTTGGCTTGAGGGTCGCTGATACAACAACACGGCTACGCCAAAAACTGCCATTCTGAGTGCAATGGCCGTATTTTTTACGTATGGCGAGTACCCCGCCCGGGACCTATGGTGCGAAGTTACGGCCACTCAATCCTGGGCGTTCGAAGTGGTTATAGATTATGTAAGTAAATAACTATTTGATATTTAATTATATATTTTTATAATTGATTCTATTTCTATAGTTCTATAGAATTCTTTTGCATGCAGGAAGCCGGCACAAAAAAATACTCGCAACAACGGCAGGCGGCCGTTCGGGCGGCAGCAGCCGTATTCGCGGAGAAAGGCTTTCACGGTGCCGGCACAAAAGATATCGCCGAGCGCATGGGGATCAAGCAAGGCAGCCTCTACTACTACTTCAAGTCCAAAGAAGAAGCACTGGGTGAGGTTTGCCTTTACGGCATCCAGGAATACGTCGAACACATGGCGACGATCGCCGACGGTGAGCAGCCGTTCGAAGCGAAACTCGTTGCTACGGTCACTTCCCATCTGAGTAGTTACCGTGAGAGAAACGAAGCCTTAAAGGTTTACAACGACGAACGACTGTATCTCCCCAAGGCACGACGCAGCCGGCTCAAAGAACTGGGCAGCGACTACCGGCAGCGGCTTGAAGGAATATTCGAAGAAGGCAAAGCAAACGGCGCGGTCCGACAATCCGTTGATTGTCATTTCGCGGCGCAGGCCGTCATCGGCATGTGCAATGCGTGGGGCGACCTGATCGTCCGCGACCCCGATCTCGACCTGTTTATGGTCATTCAGAAGTGCACCGATCTGTTGATAAATGGATTTACAAAAAAACCTTAGGCTTACCAGGATAATCAAGTGGCAAATCAAAAAGCAACCAACGTAACGTGGCAGGAAGGCGAAATATCGCGCGAAGACCGGAGCAGCATTCTCCGCCAACGCGGCGCAACCATCTGGTTTACAGGACTATCGGGCAGTGGCAAGAGTACAATCGCCGTTGCGCTGGAAAACGCGCTCTACGAGATCGGAAAACTATCCTACCGGCTGGACGGCGACAATGTCCGCCTTGGAATCAACAAGAATCTTGGTTTTTCCGAGGCCGATCGCAAAGAGAATATTCGCCGGATCGGCGAGGTGGCAAAACTGTTCGGCGATGCCGGCATTATTTCGCTGTCGAGTTTCATCAGCCCGTACAAAGGCGACCGGGATGAGGTACGGGCATTACACGAACAAGCTGGGCTTGATTTTATCGAGGTATTTGTAGACTGCTCACTCGCCGTGGCTGAAGAGCGTGACCCAAAAGGCCTGTATAAAAAAGCGCGTGCCGGTGAAATCAAGAATTTCACCGGTATCGATGATCCGTATGAAGCACCGGTTAAGCCGGAGATCCATTTGCAAACGGACGAGATGACAGTGGAAAAGGAGGTGCGAATCGTGCTCGAGCATCTGAAGAAAAACGGCCTGATTTTGCAACAACATTTCACTCGTGCCGACGATAATCTCGAGGCTGGAGCAGCATCATGATCAAGCCACACGGTGCTGACGCCCTTATTCCCTTGCTGGTAACCGATACGGCAGAACACGAACGCCTGGTCGCTGAGGCAACTACCCTGCCCTCAATGCTGCTCAGCTCGGCGGCCTCCGCCAATGCGGTCATGTTGGGAGGTGGCTACTTCACACCGCTGTCCGGGTACATGAACGTCGCCGACGCGCTCAGCGTCACACAAAAAATGCATACGGTGGATGGGTTGTTCTGGCCGGTGCCAGTACTGAATATGACCGATGATGTCAGCGAAATTGAGGGCGCAAGCCGCATTGCATTGCGCGACCCGAATGTCGACGGTGAACCGGTCATCGCGATCATGGACGTCGACGCGATTGAAGAACTATCGTCGCAACAAAAAGACACTATTACGGAGCAGGTCTACGGCACTCTTGATTCATCGCACCCGGGTGTTGCTGCTTTTCGGGCACAGGGTAGTCACTGCGTATCCGGCCCAATACAGGTTTTGAATCTGAGTTACTTCGAAACCGAGTTCAGCGGCACATTTCAATCGGCGGTCGAAATACGGGCTGACATCGCGGCCCGCGGCTGGGAAAAGGTGGTTGCCTTCCAGACTCGAAATCCAATGCATCTCGCACATGAAGAACTGTGTCGCATCGCCATGGAGCGCCTTGAGGCTGATGGAATTGTCATCCATATGCTGCTGGGCAAACTCAAAGCGGGCGACATTCCGGCATCAGTTCGGGATGCCTGCATCCGCAAGATGGTGGACCTGTATTTCCCCGCTAACACCGTGCTGGTTTCCGGGTACGGCTTCGACATGCTGTACGCCGGTCCGCGAGAAGCTGTACTGCATGCCATATTTCGCCAGAACATGGGTGCCACCCACCTGATTGTGGGCCGAGACCATGCGGGCGTCGGCGATTTCTATGGCCCGTTCGATGCACAGGATGTTTTCGACCAAATTCCGAAAGGCGCGCTAGATATCGAAATATTCGGCGCCGACCACACGGCCTGGTCCAGGAAACTCAATAAGGTCGTCATGATGCGTGAAGCACCGGACCACGAGATGAGTGATTATTTGACGCTCTCCGGCACCCGGCTTCGTGAGATGTTAGGCGATGGCAACGTGCCGCCTCCCGAGCTTATCCGCCCCGAGGTCGCGCAAATTTTGATGGATCACTATCAGACTGGAACGGGCTAAGGCCACTCAAGCGAAACTTGTGCGCAGGAATTGAGTCCATAATCGGATGATGATCGTGGACTCCCTCGTATCGGCCGCTCTTCTGACAGCGACTTTGAATATCGAAGTCGTACAACCCGTTGACGACAAAAAGACGGCGGAAATTATCGAATGGATTAACTCCGCGGCCGACAACGTCCGGCTTGCTTACGGTCGTTTCCCCAATCCCGACGCGAAAATCATCGTTATTCCCACAACAGAAAACTCCTGGGGCAGCGACTCAGCGGTAATATTTGGCCGCGTCACGCGCCGCCGTGGCGAAACCGTCGAACTGTTCGTCAATCCGGATCGCCCGATAGCGGAGTTTTATGCGGACTGGACGGCAACGCACGAATTCAGCCACCTGATGCTACCGCTCCTAAGCCAGCGTTACCGCTGGATATCGGAAGGTTTCGCGTCTTATTATCAAAACGTGCTGATGTCGCGCTCGGGGAACTACACGCCGGAGCAGGCCTGGCAGCGCCTGATCGCAGGCCTCGAACGCGGCCGTGACTCCCGGCCCGAGCTTTCCCTGAATGAAGCCGCTGCGAATGGTATTCGCCATGCAAGAATGAAGGTCTATTGGAGCGGCGCAGCGATAGCATTGCTCGCCGACGTCGAGCTACGAAGACGATCTGGCGGCAAAGAATCCCTCGACTCTGTACTAGGGCAATTGCAGGAATGTTGCTTGCCATCAAGACGGCGATGGTCCGGCCCGCGACTACTCAGGAAGCTCGACACCTTCCTCGACACGCCGGTGTTCATGCCACTTTACTCGCAATACGCCAATGAAGACGGTTTTCCCGATTTCTCGCCGGTACTGGGCGACCTCGGTATTACGGTGCAAAATGACGGCACTGTCACCCTCGACAACAGCGCATCGCTCGTTCATATTCGCGACGCAATCTCCGTCCAGCAATAAATTACAGCCGATATCTCGCTGCACGACTGTGGTTTATTAATTAAGCATTGACTTATTTAAGTTTTCACTTATATTAGGGCCATGGATACCTTCAACGCACTGGCTGACCCTACCCGGCGCCACATTATTGAGCTGCTGGCGGCACGCGAACAGACCTTCGGCGAATTGGCAGAACGCTTTGAGATGAGTCGCCCCGCCGTATCTCAGCATCTGAAGGTTCTCAGAGATGCGGACATCGTCAATTCGCGACCGGACGCCCAGCGCCGTGTTTATCGATTGAACGATGGCGCTCTCGATGAGCTGGAGACCTGGGTGAAGTCGGTACGCCGGTTCTGGTCCAGCGCTCTGGACGAACTCGAAAGAGTCCTCGAGGAACCACACTCCGATGGAGAAAAACAATGAACAGATTTGGTGAAAGGCTCGACAAAACAACCGTCCGATTTGAGCGCCTGCTCCCCGGGCCTATCGAGCGAGTCTGGGAACACATTACGGACGGTGACAAACGAGCGAAGTGGCTCGCTGGCGGCAAGACCGAGCGAGTTGTTGACGGTTGCGTCGAAATGAAATTCGATAATAATTCCCTGTCTCCGCTGCCCGACGATACGCCACCACCGCAACACTGCGACGAGCCTGCCAAGGTTTCCTGGCAAGGTCGCGTCACTCGTTGTGACCCGCCACATTTTTTTACCCACACCTGGGAGTTTGGCGATGATCCTTCCGAGGTCGGATACGAACTCAGTGAACAGGATGGCAAGGTACTGCTCGTCCTGACACACCGGCGCCTGCAGGGCGATGATGAAGCTCTAAGCGTCAGCGGTGGCTGGCACGCGCACCTGGATATTCTTGGCGACGTACTGGAAGCAAAGACACCACGGCCGTTCTGGAAGACCTATACCGCGTTGGCGGCCGAATACGAAGCAAGGTCGAAATCCAAAAGCGCCTAGTCGCTCTTCCAGACTTCGACACCGTCCTTGGTGGCATCTTCGACGATGATATCGCCGATTCTGCACGGCGCAGCACCGGCGGTCTCTTCGCAGGATTTCAAGGCATCAAGGCGCTCGCTGTGATTTTTGTTAGCCACGGATCGTTGCGTTTCACTGGCACCCGGGACTCGCCAGCCAGCCGTATCTTCGTACGCCGCATTGATGGACTCGAGACTGGCGAATGCATTGCTCTCGACTGCCGACGGGGCACAGCCGGACTTTTGATGATTCACGATGACATGCTCTGCCTCATCCTTCATCGCGGTTAGCTGCTCCAGCGCATACTCACAATCTCTCTTGTTTAGAAATTGCAATTCGAATTGCTGTTCCTGACAGACAGTCTTGCCCGCCGGAGCGACACATTCGGCGAACGTCAGTATGAAAATCTGAATCCATGCCGTTTCCATGGCGCAACTCCTCTATTGCTGGTCTGCGTAAAACATCGGGCCACCGCGCGAAGCCGGAAAACCGTAACCGTAAATATAGACGATATCGATATCGCTTGAGCGCTGTGCAATACCCTCATCAAGAATCTTGTGTCCTTCATCGACAAGCGACGAAATCAGTCGCTCGACAATTTCCTCGTCTGAGACTTCACGTCTCTCCACACCCAGGTCAGCTGCCGCCGTTGCGATCATCTCGTCGACGGCTGGATCGGGGCTCGGCCTGCGATTATCGTCGTAAGCATAAAAGCCCGCTCCGGACTTTTGCCCGAGCCTTCCTGCCTCGACCAGCAGATCGGGCACCCGGTAAGATTTGGGATCTCCCTTCTGCTCATCGGACAATGCTTTGCGTGCCGTATAACCGATGTCAAGGCCGGCAAGGTCGAACACGCGCATCGGACCCATCGCCATTCCCCAGGCCTCCATCGCCGAGTCCACTTGTTGTGGCGATGCGCCCTCCAGTAACAATAGCTGCGCCGTTTTGGCGTAGGGCCGTAACATCCGGTTACCGATAAATCCGTAACAAACACCGGATACCACCGCGACCTTTCTGATCTTTTTAGCCAGCGCCATGACCGTTGCCAGCACATCGTCCGCGGTCTTCTCACCGCGCACGACTTCGAGCAGTTTCATGATGTGCGCCGGGCTGAAGAAATGCATGCCGATAACATCTTCAGGGCGGCTGGTCGCCGCAGCAATCTCATCCACATCCTGATACGAGGTATTGGTCGCAAGGATGGCACCCGGCTTACAAACCGTATCCAGCCACCCGAAAATCTTCTTCTTCAGATCCGGATCTTCAAATACGGCCTCCACAACCAGGTCGACATCCGCCAGCGCGGCATAATCCACAGACCCCGAAATTAACGCGCGACATGCGGCGGCCTTTTCTTCACTGAGCTTGCCGCGCTTGACGCTGCCGGCATAATTGCGCTCGATAATTGACAAACCGCGTTGCAGGGCTTCGTCACTGATTTCGATCATGGTGACCGGAATACCGGCATTGGCAAAGCTCATCGCGATACCACCGCCCATCGTGCCGCCGCCAATGATGCCGACGCTGGCCACTGCTCGCTTTGGTGTCTCTTTCGCCAGACCGTCGATCTTCGATGCCTGCCGTTCGGCAAAAAATATGTGTCGCATGCCCGCGGACTGCGAGCTGTCCATACATTCCATGAACAATTTCCGCTCAACCGCCATGCCCTCCTCAAACGGCAGCGTTGCCGCGGCTTCTACAGCAGAGACGATGTTTGCGGGCGCTATTTGTCCGCGGGTTCGCCTGGCCAGGCCGGCACGATACTCATCGAATAGCGTCGCTTCGTGTTCGGGCACCACCTGTTCACTACTGCGGCGAATCGGCGCGCCATCCGCGATGAGCTCGCCCGCCCAGCCGATAGCCGCTTCGCGCAAGTCACCGTCGATCATCTTGTCGATGAGTCCCGCTTTCTCAGCCAGCCCGGCTGAAATCGGGGCGCCACTCGTAATCAGGTCCAGTGCCGCTTGTACTCCGGCGAGTCGCGGCGTTCGCTGTGTGCCACCGGCACCCGGGAGAAGTCCGAGCTTCACTTCCGGAAAACCGACTTTGGCGGACGGCAAGGCGCAGCGATAATGCGCCGCGAGTGCTGTTTCAAAACCGCCGCCAAGCGCTGTGCCATGAATCGCCGCGACCACCAGCTTGGACGACGCCTCTATCGTATCGAGCAGCTCCGGCAGCCAGGGAGACTGCATCGGCTTGCCAAATTCGGTGATATCAGCGCCAGCGATAAAGGTTCGCCCTGCACAGATTATGACAATCGCCTCGGATGCATCGCTTTGGGCTGTGGTAATCGCTTCGAGCAGGCCCTGGCGTACAGCATGGGACAACGCATTGACGGGTGGGCTGTCGACGCTGATAACGCCGATGTTGCCCTCTAGCTCATAGCTCACTGGTGATGACATCTTGATTCCTTAATTTTGAACGTTCCTGGGTTATACTGCGCGGATGTACCGCCAACTCACAGAGCAGGCCGAGATGTATCTCCGGTCTCTCTATAATCAGGACGATATCGCAGGTGAGCTGAAACGCAAGCTTGCTGACCTGATGGCGTGCGGAGAAGCCAATGCCGATGCAGCCTGCCGGGCGCTGAAGCTCAGTCGCCGTACGCTGCAACGACGCCTCAAAGCCGAGAAAACCAGCTTCCAGAAAGTTCTACAGGAAGTGCGGGCCGTGCTGGCCGTGAACTACCTGAGCGATGAGCGCCTGAAATCACTCGAGGTCGCAATGTTGCTGGGCTATTCCAATATCAGCACCTTCACAACCGCATTCAAGTCCTGGTACGACATTCCACCGGCCGAGTACCGACAAAGATTCCTGGCCGTGTAAGAGCGCGTCCCACGCGCGACCCACCCCCCTGTTTTCGGCAAGCCGCAACGCGGAAATTACGCTATGATGCGCGGCTCGTTTGTGGAGGATCGGCGTGCTCGAAAAACTGCAGTTTTATATCGATGGCCAATGGGTTGACCCCCAGGAGCCCTGCAGCATGGACGTTGTTAATCCGGCAACTGAAGAGATATACGGCCAGATCAGTATTGGCTCCGCCGCTGACGTCGATGTAGCGGTTGCTGCAGCAGCCCGGGCATTCGAGACTTTCTCACAATCCAGCCGCGAGGAGCGCACCGACCTCTTGCAGGCGATCCTCGAGGTTTACGTTCGACGAGCGGACGAAGTTGCCGAAGCCATCATGGACGAAATGGGTGCTCCCTGGGGTCTTGCCAAATACGCACAGGCCGCCAGTGGCACGCAACACATTGGCGCTGCGCTGGAAGCACTGAAAAACTACGAATTTGAGGAGAATATTGGTACAACAAACGTCGTCAAGGAACCGATCGGCGTCTGTGGACTCATTACGCCGTGGAACTGGCCGATGAACCAGATTGCGGTGAAGGTTGCACCCGCTCTGGCGGCTGGCTGCACGATGGTATTAAAGCCCAGCGAAATAGCACCGTTCGATGCCATCCTGTTCGCAGAGATACTTGACGAAGCCTGCGTTCCCGCTGGCGTATTCAACCTTATCAATGGTGACGGCCCGGGCGTCGGCACCGCTTTGAGTCAGCACCCGGGCATTGCGATGGTGTCATTCACCGGATCGACGCGTGCGGGTGTGCTGGTAGCTCAAAATGCCGCACCGAGTGTCAAGCGAGTTGCCCAGGAACTGGGCGGTAAATCAGCTAACATAATTCTCGATGACGCGGATCTTAACGCGGCGGTTTCCAAAGGTGCTGCCAGTATGTTCGAAAACACCGGGCAGTCTTGTGACGCCCCCTCCCGAATGCTGGTGCCGAAAGACAAAATGATTGAAGCTGCCGCGATCGCTGCGAAAGTTGCGGCGGAAACAGCCGTTGGCAATCCACGTGAAAAAGGCACTCGTGTCGGTCCGGTCGTATCTGAAGCACAATGGAACAGGATTCAGGACCTGATCCAGCAAGGCATTGATGAGGGCGCAACGCTGGCAGCCGGCGGCACCGGACGTCCCGACGGGCTTGAGACGGGCTACTACGTGAAACCAACCGTGTTTGCGGATGTCAGTAATGATATGGCAATCGCACGCGAGGAAATCTTCGGGCCCGTGCTGTCGATCATTCCTTACGAAGATGAAGCGGAGGCCATCCACATCGCAAACGACACGCCTTACGGTTTGTCGGGCTATGTCTCCTCGGGCAACCTGGAGCGGGCACGACGAGTCGCATCACGCATGCGGACCGGTATGGTGCATATTAATGGTGCGAATCTTGAGGCAATGGCTCCTTTCGGCGGCTTCAAACAGTCGGGTAACGGACGCGAATGGGGCGTGCACGGCATGCATGAGTTTTTAGAGACGAAGTCGGTTTACGGCTATAGTGGTCCAAAAAAGAAGTGAATTATTTAATGAAACGTATTTTATTATTACTGACGCTCGCGACCGGAGCTTTGCTGGTTGCCTGCACGGGCGATTCGAAATTTCCCGTCGCAACCGGCAAAGCCAGTATCTCGGCGATCAATGCAATCTTCGCATCACCGACTGTTAACTTCGTGATCGAGGAAAACCTGCTCGGCCAGATCCAGTACAAAGAAGCGACAGGATCTCAAAGCTTCGACGATCTGAACTTCACCTTCAATTTTGACATCTTTGTTGTTGGCGCTAATACGCCAAACCGTTTCGCCAGTCAGAACATCGACTTCGTTGCGGGCCAGCATTACACAATATTGGCAGCCGGATCGATTGCATCGCCCGAGCTTACGGTATGGGAGTGGCCAGAACGCGAATTCGCAGATACCGATACGATCTTTCAGGCACGTTTTGCGCACACCAGCAACTCGCTCAACACGACTGCGATCGATGTTTATTTCGCGCTGGAAGGCGTCGCACCAGTCGCCGGTGCGGAAGTGGCAACGCTGAACTTTGGCGATATTTCGAACCCATTGGATTTTGAAGCCGATAACTACGTCGTCACAATTACGACAAGCGGCGACCCGTTGGATGTCATTTTCACGTCAAAGCCTGCCATCTTGCTGGCGCGCAGTGATCTGATAATCACACCGTTTGACGGTGATGCGAACGACGTCGGTCCGGTCGTAGTAAGAGGATTTAACGCGGCGGGCGGCGCCGTTGCTTTTCAAGAGGTACTCGGGTTATCGACCCTGCAATTCCTGCACACTTCGATAGACATGGGTGTATCGGATATTTTCGATGATGAGGCGTTAACCTCTCAGATACAGACGGGCCACGCCTACCAGGACCTCACTACAAATATTCTCATTGCCCAGGGAACGCCGCAATTTTTCTACACCCCGACCGGTGACACGACCATGGTATCGCTGGAAACCGGGATAAGTGTTGTCGCGGGCTTGCGCTTCAGACTCATCGCCTTCGGCAGCGACGGGAACTATTTTGGCACGACGATGGCGCTGAATCACCGATCTATCGATACTGCGGGCAAGCTACTCTATTTTGTGGCGTCCAATAATCAGGATTTTACCGACCTGTATCTCATCGACGCCGACGCAGTACTTGACGAGCAACTTCCATTTTTTCCCGCGGCTCTATCGAACGCCGCGAATCCGGCGCTCCCGGTGGTGCCGGGCAGCTATGATCTTTATGTAACGCCGTTCCAGGAAAAAGAAGTGCTCGCAGGACCGTTTCGCCTCGATGTCGCTGACGGAGACGTTGTCGACATGGTTGTCTTCGACACGATCGATCCAGCCGTAATGGATATCGTTGTATACCCGATCCCGTAGGAGGCCGCCGTGCGGCCGAAGCGCAGCGGCAGCCTGAAAGGCTGCGAGCGAGATTCGAGCGGGGTTGGATTGGGTCTGGGTCGCGCGTGGGACGCGCTCCTACGGGGGGTCGCGCGTGGGACGCGCTCCTACCTGGCTGTCGCCTTTTCAACGTAGGCAGCACGGTCGTTGGCTGCTTCCTCTTCGGGAATGCGTTTGGCGTTATACATAGCGCCATCCGCGACGCTGATCAGGTGCCATAGTTCTTCACCGTGCTTGGGCATCAGCGCGATACCAACACTGGCCGTGCAGGTAATTTCCTGACCCTGGATAATGTACGCCTCCGATGCGGTCTGCACGAGACGCTCGGCAATATGTTTGACGTCGTCAACAGGAACGCCGGGCAATACGATGGCAAACTCATCACCGCCCAAGCGACCGAGAATATCCTCCGGCCGCAGGCAAAACTCCAGTCGATGACCGAATGCTTTCAAGAGTGCGTCGCCCGCCTGGTGACCAAACCGGTCATTGATGGATTTGAATTGATTCAGATCGAGATACAGCACCGCGCCGACGCTGCTGCGGCGAATACAGGAGGCACCCTCTTGTTCGAATCCGCGACGATTCAAAATACCGGTCAGCGGGTCCCGCAGTGCATCTGAAAGCATCTTGTCTTCATTTCGCTTGCGTTGCGTAATATCGATCAGAGTGACTGAGAAATCGTCTCCTACGGGCTCGCCCACAATACGCAGCCACTTGTCACCGCGGCCGGTATTGGCAGCGATCTCAAAGCTAACTTGGGATGTCGCGTTTTTCTTACCGTCAAAGTGTTGCAGAAGCTTGTCACTATTTAGCCGTTGCAGTTTTTCGAGCGGCATCCCCACCAGCGTTCCAAGACCTTCGCCCGCGAAGGACTCCGCCGCCCGATTTGCAAATACGCAGCGGAATTTTCTTTCCGGGTCGTTATCGTCACGCGCGAATCGCAAAATGCCGTTAGAAGATGTCTCGATCAATGTGCGGATCAGATGTTCACTTTCTGCCAGCTGGCTTAACGCCGTACGGCGCTCGGTCACGTCGCGACAAACGACGACCATTCCGAGGTTCTGCCCTCTCGGCCCGGTCAGGGGGCCAACGCTTACTTCGTAAATATTGTTCGTATCCATCCTGAGTGTTTGCGTCAGATCCAGTTCTTTCGCCTGCTCGAGAATCGCGCGCGCGGTTGGAAAGTCTTCCCACAATTTGTGACCAATTAAGTCCTCTTCCTCGCCTTCCAGTAATTGTTGGGCGGCTTTGTTAGCACAAATAATGCATTGCTCGTTATCGACCACGAAGATGGGATCACGCACATGATCAAACAACGTCTGGTAGGCAACAGGGCTGAACTCGTGCACTCGCATCTTCAGGCTGGCATAAGCGAAAAATGGCCAGACCAGAGCCAGGCTCGTTGCTGTAAATGGAAATTCCGGCGACCCCATGCCGAGGAAGGTATTCGCAACGCTAATGGCGAAGGGAATCAGGGCACACGACAGTAACAGTATGATCGGCCTGCGATGCGCCGGAGCGATACTCGGTAACCGACCCACCAGCGCGAGCGCCGAGTAGGCAAAAAGGCCGTAAGTAAATGGCGCGTAAACCCGGTTGTACCAATAGTGTTGGGTCATGTCTGTGAAAATAAGACCGCTGGCGGCATCGTTGACGCCCCAAATCAGGTTGTGCAGTGGATTGGTTAGCGCCAGTGCCGTCGTTGCCATCGGCACAATGCTGAGCATCACGATAATCATAGCGCTCGGCGCACCGACGGTGTACTCGCGATAGATGACGTAGAAAACGACGGGAATAAAGCCCGCCGAAAAGAAGCTTAAGGTTCGCCCGATTCCGTAAAGGGTGGCAGCCGTCGCCCCGTAGGAAAATGCCGCTCCCGCCAACATGCCCGCAATCAGGAAAAAGAAGAAGCTGATCATGCTGCTTGCGTATTGAGGGCCAGCGCGTGAGACGCGCACTGCGAGACCCGCGTACAGAACCGCGAAAATCGCCAGAAATGGCGTCACTAAAGGATCAAGCATCGACATACGGCCATGCTAACGGGGTCCGGCACAACATAATGCGACGCAGGCCGCATTCCGCTATCCCCGGTGTGCGTCAGGTCACATTTTCAGGCCTTCCGCCGTATCTGTGATCAATGTATCGACGACGGACTTCAGACTGTCCTCAACGCTCGCACCGTTCGCCCTTTCCAGCTCGTAGTCTTTCAGCTGGCGGTGCGCACTGGTTCCGCGGGAAAGGATTCGTCGCACGTCCGCGAGCTCTTTTTCGCACCCCAGAGCTTCGGCGTCTTCGGCCACATGTGACAGTATTTCATCGATGAGATCTTCAAACGGCACCACGGCGCCTTTGGCGAGGTCGATCATGCCCTCATCAAAGCTGTAACGCATCGCTCGCCAGCGGTTCTCGCGAATCAGCATCGGCGTGTAAATACGCCAGCGCTGATTGCGCGTACGCAGGCGATACAACATGCGCAGGGTGCAAACGAGTAATGCTGTCAGTGCGATCGTATCGTCGAGCCGGGTGCAAACATCCATGATGCGCGTCTCGAGCGTCGGAAAACGTGCGCTCGGACGCAGGTCCCACCAGATTCGTGTCGAATCCGGGATGAGTCCGGCATCCATGAGGATTTTTATATGGCGTTGATATTCACCCCAACTCGCGAATCGTTCCGGCAGGCCGGTGCGCGGCAACGCGTCAAAAATCGTCAGGCGGTAACTCTTCAGGCCGGTGTTCCTGCCGGCCCAGAATGGCGACGAACAGGACAACGCGAGTAAGTGCGGCAGGAAATAGGAAACCTGATTCATGAGGTCGATACGCAGTTCGTCGTCCCCAATCCCGACGTGCACGTGCATGCCGCAGATAACCAGCCGTCGCGCGGCTCCCTGCATTTCGTGCGTCAGATCAAAGTAGCGTTCTTTCTCCGTGTGTTTTTGCTCGGTCCATTTCGAGAACGGATGCGTCGAAGCCGCGATCGGCGCAAGACCGTGCCTGCCAGCGACTTCAATGATGTTGCTGCGCAGTCGCGCGAGGTCTTGTCTTACTTCCTGTACGTTCTGACAAACTTTGCTACCCACTTCGATTTGCGAGCGCAACAACTCGGAAGTCACCTGCGCGCCACACATCTCTTCGGCCTCGGCCATCATGGTTTTCGGCGGATCAATGACAAGAGCACGCGTCTCCGTGTCGACGAGCAAATACTCTTCTTCAACGCCTATCGTGAAAGCTGGCTCGTTGCTGTGCATCCCGTGCTCCCGTTTAATCGTTGCGGTATCGATGCGATGATTTTATGCATCACCTTTGCGATCGCTTCAACCCCGGCATCATCGTCGATCAGGTCCTGACGAATCTCAATACCGATATGCGGCAAGCCAATCGCTTCGGCGTGGTGGTCGATGGTGTAGTCTTGCGGTGCTTTGCCGGAGTACGGTTCGTTATCGCCGACGAAATAGCCCGCCGCAGTGAAATCATCAAGGAAAATATCCCGCAGACGGGTATCCGTATCCCACAGCACGCCCATTTCCCAGCGGCGCACTTCACCGTTCATGACGGGCGTAAAACTGTGTACAGCGATGAATGACGGTGCGAGACCCGGTTTGCGCAATCGCCGGACCTGCTTGTCCACCGCGTCGTGATAAGGCTGGTAGAGCGTTTCTGCACGCAGGTCTTTATCCGCCTGATGCAGATTTCGATTGCCAGGGACCAGTATCCCGTCACCGAATTGCAAAAATGCACCGGGATCCATTAACTCGCGATTACAATCAACAACCAGGCGTGAGTATTGCGCCAGTACGGCCGTTACACCGAGACTGCCCGCCAGTTTTTCGGTTAGAGGCCCGGCGCCGATATCGACGGCCAGGTGGCAGCGGCGAGCAAAAGGATCGAGTCCCATGTCACCCAGTGACTTTGGAAACCTGCAGCTCGCGTGATCGCAAACCAGCAGCACCGGAAATTCGGCCAACGGATTCAATACCTGGAATGGGCCCGGCTCATCTCCGGACAGTAGCTGCAGAGGTTCTTTGGTGTGTTTATCGGAGGTGGGGCCTTCTACCATTCAGGCAGTGTACCGTAACAATGCCGGGACGCCACCCGTGGACATTGCGGATATTAGCTAAGCAAATCGCCGGCCTGTTTTCTCACCCCAGGGTTCGAACGACTTCACGGACGCGGGTTTGGCGATGTAATAACCCTGCGCGAATTCAACGCCCAGCGCACCCAGCTTTTCGAGAACCTGTTTGGTCTCGACGCGCTCCGCGATCGTTTCAATGCCCATGGCATGACCGACATCGCTGATCGCCTTAACCATGCTCTCGTCGACATCATCGTCTGCAACATTGCTAATAAACTGGCCATCAATCTTGAGGTAGTCGACGGGCAAGTTTTTGAGGTAGGTGAACGATGACAATCCACTACCGAAATCGTCCAGTGAAAACATGCAGCCGAGCTTCTTCAGCTCTTTCATGAAATGCACGACGCGCGACAGATTGGAGATCGCCGCCGTTTCGGTGATCTCGAAGCAGATCGCGCCTTTCGGCAGCTTTTCCCTGCCGAGCTCGTCGATGACGAAATCAAGGAAACGATCTTCGCTCAACGATGTGCCGGAAAGGTTAACGGCCAGCGTGTAACGAGCCTCACCGTCATCATTGCGATCGGCAAGTTCGGTCAATGCCTCGTGAACCACCCAGCGATCCAGTGTCGACATCAGGTTATAACGTTCTGCAGCCGGAATGAATTGATCGGGCCCAACAAGCTCGCCGTTTTCATCACGCATTCGTAGCAGTAGTTCGTAATGGCCACGTTGTTTACCGTTACCCTTGCCAATACCGATTATCGGCTGGAAGAACAGCTCGAAACGGTCTTCTTCGACAGCACTCGTAATTCGCGATACCCATTTCATCTCTTCATGACGTAGTGAGGCATCGCTATCCCGGTAGAGGTGAACCTGATTCCGACCCATGTCCTTGGCTGAATAACACGCCACGTCGGCCGAACTCATAACACCCGCGACGTCCGCATTTTCGCTGTTGACGATAACAACACCGATGGAGCAACGGACCGTCGTAAACGAGTCCTGCCACTCAAACCGGTAGCCTTCTATCGCACCACGAATTTCTTCGGCAACCTCGATCGCGCGATCTTCACTGCAGCGTTCGAGGAGAATGCCGAACTCGTCACCACCCAGACGGGCCAGCAGGTCCGTGGCACGAATGTTGGTTTGAATAAGCTCGGAAAGTTGTCCTAGCAACGCATCGCCCGCGGTGTGACCAAAGGTATCGTTAACGACTTTGAACTGATCGAGATCGAGATATAGCAGCGCATGTATCTCTTCAGAATTACTGCGGATCTCTTCCAGCGCACCGATCAGACGATTCTCAAATTCGCGCCGATTGATCAGACCCGTCAAAGTATCGTGCGATGCCTGATAGCTGAGCTGTCGGAACAGACGCGTTTCTTTACTAACGTCATGGAAAACCATGACGGAGCCGATAATGTTGCCGATACGATCGCGAATAGGTGCTGCGGAGTCCTGGATTGGAACCTCGTCACCGTTTTTGGTTATCAGGACGGAATTCTCGGCAAGCGTAATCACGCGACCTTCCTTAAGACAGCGAATCACCGGGTTTTCTACGGATGCGCGCGTGTGTTCGTTGACGATCATCATGATGTCAGTGACCGCCGTATTGCGTGCGCTGCGCATATCCCAGCCGGTGAGATCCTGCGCCACCGGATTAATGTAGTCGACGTTGCCGTCGCCATCCGTTGTAATTACGCCGTCACCAATAGACTGCAATGTTACCTGCGCGCGCTCCTTCTCCTCGAATATTCGAGTCTCCGCGCGTTTGCGATCGGTGATATCAGTGATGGTTCCTTCGTGCGCGATAATCTGTCCATCGTCGTCCATGATTGCGCGCGAGTTTTCCAGCACAACAATCTGGCTGCCATCCTTGCAACGCAAACGATACTCGAAATTCTTGACGACGCTCTCGGCCTCAAGGCGAGCAAACACGCGCTCACGGTCAATAGGATTGACGTACAGCACGGTTGTTTTACCGGCCGACTTGAGGTCTTCGACGCTGTCGTATCCCAGCATGTCGACGAGCGCGGGGTTCACCGTGATGATGTCGCCGTCGCGTGACGCGATATAGACGCCATCGACGACATTCTCGAAAAGACCGCGGTAGCGCGCCTCGCTGCTGCGCAACTGGTCCTCGTCCTGTTGGCGTTTGATGGCGATACCGGCCAGCCGCGCCATGCCGCTGAGTTTGTCGAATTCGTCGGTAGTAGGTGCACGGGACTCATCAATGTAAACATCGAGCGTGCCGATAATGCGCCCGGCAGCACCGTGAATCAGGAATGACCAGGCCGCACAGATACCGCTGTCTTTTGCAACTTTGCGCTTACCTTGCCATCCCGACTCTTTGGCAATGCTGCTCGTGAAACAATCCTGAGTGTTATGCACAGCCGACCCGCAAGTGAGACTGTCAGGGCCTACCTTGACGAAGTCGAGGCAGAGTTTGAATTTATCCGGCAGGCTGGGTGCCTGTTCGACCGACAGTGTTTGAGTTTTTGTATCCAGTTGCATGATCGCCGCCTTGAAGTCGCCACCGAGCTTCTCGGCAAAACGGCATATGGCACGCAGTGTGCGATCGTGTGGCGTGCTGGCGGCAATCATTTCCAGCACTTTGTTTTGTGCATACGTCAGCGCTTCGTCGCGCTTGCGCTCGGAGATGTCGGTGATACTGGCTCGCAGCAGTCGCTGCTCGTCAGAGGGCAAAATGCTGAAGCGAACCTCGCAGGGAATCTGTCGACCGTTTGAGTCCTGGTGCAGCCACTCGAAAGTAGGGCTCTCGCCGTTGAAGGCGCGATCGATGTGGCCCCGATGCACACCAAACGATGGCAATCCATCCGGCTGCATTTTCGGGCTGATGCCTTCCGGGCCGATATTCAACAAGCGTGCACGCGACAAATTGAACAGGGAACACGCGTTATCGTTCGCATCGGTAAAGCGGTTGGTCTCCATGTCCAGGACGATAATGGCCTCGGGCGCATTCTCAACGAGCGCACGGTAACGACCTTCGTTTTCGCGCAAGGCGCTTTCTGATTGTTTTCGGTCCGTGACGTCTCGCAAGCTGATTACAAAAATCGCATCGTCCCGAGTCGCGAGCTCGCTCGCGTTGATCTCGGCGACGAATTGCTCGCCGTCAGAACGCTGTGCATCGACCTCACCATCAGCGAGTTCGATGTTGGTGTCCTCGAGATTGGACAGGTACGGCTTGAGAAAATCGGTGATTGGCTGGTTTTTCGCGCCCGGCAGCAAGCTTGCGATATTTGAGCCGATGAGCTCTGTTTTCGTCCGGTTGAAATAGCGGGAACAGACTCTGTTGCAATTGCGAATAATGCCGTCGGCACCGACTGACAACAGCGCTTCGGTCACGCTGTCAAAAATGGCTTCGATGGGTGCTGCGGTTTCGGCAGCGATATCGACGTGGGTAGCCGTCCTGACCGACTGCGTGATGGTCGCTTCCATTTTGTCATAATGCTGGTCGATCAATGACAAGAGTTCGACAAAGTCAGGCTTCGTGATACCGGACGACTCGGTGGCAGCCCTTATTTTATCGCGTAAATCCTTTTGCATTGGCCAGCTTGTCCATCAGCATGGCCAACGATTCTAAAATATGTGTCGAGCTCCGGTCTGTGACGCAGCTTCAATTTTGAGAAAAAAATCGGGAATTTTTTCCCTGTTTGTGACGCCCGTCACCCGTAGGAGCGCGCCCAGCGCGCGACCCCACCACAAGGGTCACAAGCGGCGGTCGCGCGCCGGGCGCGCTCCTACGGCGGGTCTCCGGTTAGTACGCGGACCGTGTCGCCGTTTTCGTCCGTTTGTACTTCGCCGTGTGGTTGCAGTTCGCGTGTACCGGTGCCCACCTGGATTGGTATTGCCGTCACCGTGGACATCGTGCCATCCGGTGACTCAAACGAAGCGCTCACGTTGAGATAAAAACGACCTTCTCGTTGCGGGATAACGGACACCTGCTGTGAGAATTCCGTTTCATTCGCCCCAAGTTCCATCTGCACGCGGGCGGGCTGTGATTCACCGAGCACCATCGCTGTTGCATCTTTAAATCGATAGTCGAGGGTCAGCGGCTGCGCACCCTGATTGGATTCCACCTGCAAGTCCACAATCACCGGACTACCGATAACGGGCGTGCCGATAATGCGATAGCTAATACTGTACGGTGAGCCCGGTTTTATGTTCATTCCATAGGATTCGTCGCGACTTGATTTTGGGTTGTCGTCGGGTGCCTGAGTTACCACTTCGACTGCATCGACAGACTCGGTCGCCACCGCTTTTTCAGATTCCTCGCTGCCGCACGCCACCAGCGCGATCGATGCCACAGTAACGACAGCCAGTTTTGTTAAAGAATTCGTTCGTTTCATCTAGTTCACCCGTTCATTAACCGTGGTTAGGGACTCATTGTTACGTCGAAACAAACCTGTTCCGGATAATCACTCGACGCGTCATCGTCAGAGAACCGCCATTCTTGCACGTCCATCACATAAGAATCCGCTGGTAGCGACTGCGTCGTGAAACTTTCCGCATGCACGACCGTTGTCCCGGAGCCATCACTTGCGCTGGTACCCAGCGCGACCAATTGACCGTTGCGCGAGATAAAGACGTCCGGGTCGCTGGTGTCGCGAGGCAGAGTCGGATCATCGGGATCCGGCGCATCGCTTGTCGGTGGTGGAGCCGGATTGGCTGTGACCGATACGCTGTAGGTCGATTGGCTGGATGTCGTGAATTTCAAGAACCGGTGTTCGGATATCTTGTTGCCGCCGCGAGCGGAATCAAAATCGCTGTTGGTACAAATGTTGAGTACCGTACCGTCCGTCGGCAAGACCGTGTAGATTGGCAACATGTCACGCACGGGCTCGCCAGAAGGAGTAGAGGTCGGTATCGTTGTCTGACCGTCACCGTATATATCCAAAGCACCAAGGTCGAGGTTTTCCCGAGACAGCTGAGAATCGACAAACGCCAGGTCCGCCACCTGCACCGTGTTCCTGAGCGCCGTTGCAAAGGAAAACAAGGTAGTGAACGCCTCGGTTCCTGCCTGGGGCCCTGTCATCACACTGTAAATCGGACCGAATCCGATCGAGGAGTTGTCCGTGCCGTCTACCGCCGTGTCCCAAAGATCGTTGATCAGCGTCGCCACCGACATTTCGTTGTAATAACCCTGAGGGCCGCTGGTATCGCCCTCCGTATCCAGTTTGAAGCCTTGGCTCTCCAATGGTGCACGAGTGTCGCAATACTGGGGATTTTCCAACGCGATAGCAGCCAGTGCTGTCGCGAATCCTTCGCCGAACGCGAGTCTCGGGTCAAGAGTCTGACCAATGGAGTGTGGGCCACCGGTCGAATCAGAGCGTGAGAAATTATCTTCGAAGTAATGCCCCCACTCGTGCATGGATACATGATCGTCGAACTCTTCGGTATCTGTTCCGGCATCGCCCAACAGGAACAACGAATCAAGGCCCCCGCTGTAAAACGACGTGCTGAGCTCACCGTTAGCTATTTCAGTTCCGGTGTTGGTCGAAGTTCCCACGAGCTTGTTGTTCACACTCCAGAAGGCGTCCAGCGGCGGGAAATTTGCTGTCGGGTCAACCGCTGTAATCATCTCAATGCCGTCCATCATTGCATCGAGAATCGCGAACGGCGCGGCTTGCCGAGCGTTTGGATCGATTGAATAAGCACTTCCCTCCCAACCTGTAATGGCTTTAAAGTCGGCGTTAGTAATGTTTGCGCTACCGGTATTAAGCTGGAAATCGACGGCGTAGATGGGTCGCTGGTCAAGCGGTGGTGGCGTTGGCGACGTGTCAACGTTATCACGAACTTCAACGTCCCAGACGGCCGGTCCCGAGCTGTTCAGTTCGGCGCGAACACGCACTACGACGTCCATGTTTGCATCAATACTACTGAACGAATAACTACCGTCCATACCCGAGACGGTTGCTCCAAGAATAGCGCCACTTACCCCATCGAGAAGCTGCACCGTAGCTCCGCGAATCGGGCGATCCTCCGGGTTGTCAAGATTCAGTCCGCGACAGTTATTTTTGGGAAGTGCGAATTCGAATAACAAAATCCCGGAAATGTTGACCTGACTCAGCCCCTCCTGCACCGTGATATCAACGCTATCCGTTGTGCTATCAGCACCATCATCGACCGTGAGCTGAAATGTAAAGATCGTCGGCGTCGCGACATCCGGCGCGGGGAAGGTCGGCTGTTCGGCATTAACATCGGAAAGAACAACATTCGGCCCTGCCATTTGCAGCCAGGTGAAGGAGAGTATGTCGCCGTCCGGATCCATCGAGGCGGAGCCGTCGAGATTAATTGTCGTCAATTCGACGACCGTCTGATCGGGTCCGGCGTCTGCTGCTGGCGGGCTGTTAACACCGACGCCGATGTCGTTGACAATTACATTGACGGTGCCCGTGTCCGATAGCGAACCGTCGCTTACAGTGAGTTGAAATGTCAGCGTATCCGGTGTGTTAACTGCGGTTACATCGGGCGCATCGAATGTCGGTTGTGAGACGGTCGTCGAGCTCAGCGTAACCGTCGTGCCGGCTGTCTGTACCCAGGAAAAGGTGAGCGTTGTTCCGGCATCCGGATCGGATGACGTGCTGCCATCCAGTGCTACAGCCGACAACTCATCGACGGTTTGATCCGCCCCTGCTACGGCGTTTGGCGCACGGTTTGTGTTGCCACCCGTCGCAGGCGCGTCCGAGCCACCGCCACCGCAAGCAGTGATCAATACCGAAACCGCCAAGACAACTGTGCCCTTGTACCGACTGATTGAACTCATTGCCCTAATGCGCCCTTTCTCAGATGTGTGCCAATAATACCCGCCGATACTGAATACACCACATGAGAGAGTGCGATCCAGGTCCGAATTCTGTAGACAAGTATTGTTAAACTTTGTCTCCTTAAACAGCGCACGGTTCACAATTCTTGCGCTTTGCTGCAAGGAATACTAGAAACTTGATTAAAAACAATAAGATACTCGTCACTGGCGGCGCCGGATATATCGGCAGCCACGTCGCCAGGCAGCTCGGTTTGGCGGGCGAGAGCGTTGTAACGCTGGATAATTTGTCCACAGGCTTTGCAGCAGCCGTGACAACGGGTGACTTCGTATCCGGCGATACCGGCGATGCCGTGCTGCTCGAAAAAATATTCAGCGAACACGACATTGATACTGTCATGCACTTTGCCGCGCATACTATTGTGCCGGAATCGGTCTCCGACCCGCTCAAGTACTACCGCAATAACACGGCATCCAGCCGCACCCTGCTCGAGGCGGCTCACAAACACGGCGTCAGCAATATCGTCTTTTCGTCCACGGCGGCGGTCTACGGTATCCCCGAAGGCGGCAAAGCGTCGGAAGAATCAGCAACACAACCCATCAACCCTTACGGCACATCGAAACTCATGACCGAGTGGATGCTGCGTGACCTGTCAGCGGCCGGCGGACCCAACTACGTCGCGTTACGCTACTTCAATGTCGCCGGCTGCGAACCCACAGGCGCTATCGGTCAGTCCACACCGAAAGCAACGCTGCTCGTTAAAGTGGCCTGCGAAGCGGCCACCGGAAGCCGACCCGGCGTGTCGATATTCGGGACCGACTTCCCGACCCCGGATGGCACCGGCCTGCGTGACTACATTCATGTCGAAGATCTGGCAACGGCACATCTTGATGCGTTGACCTATCTGCGCAATGGCGGTAACTCAACCGTGCTCAATTGCGGTTACGGACACGGCTACAGTGTGCGCGAAGTCCTGGCAGCGGTTGAAAAGGCGAACGGTGAAAAACTTGTTATCACCGAAGAAGCACGCCGTGCCGGCGACCCGCCCGAACTGATAGCGGTCGCGAATCGCGTTCGCAAAGTGCTGGGCTGGACGCCAAAGTTTGACGACCTCGATACCATTGTGCGCACCAGCCTTGCATGGGAGCGCAAAATTGCCTCCCGTGACCCCAGCGCCTATTGGGCGGACTGAGGATCAATAGCCGTTACCCGGTGTTAGACTTTCGCTATGAGATTTCCTCGCCCACGCTCGCTTAACGGACTGATCCTGGTCGGCTTCGGGCTGGTTGCCCTGCCGCTGCTGCTTGCCGTCGTGTGGGCACTCGTAAATCTCGACCGGGTTGCCGAGCAAAGCGAGCAACTGGTATCCACCGGGGTCGCAACGGCCGAGAACAGCCGCCGCATCAACGAACAATTGAGTTCGCTTGAGCGCGTCGCTCGGCAGTACCAGATCCTGAAGAACCCCGACAGCCTGCAACTCATGACTCTGGACTTGCAGACCTTTGAAACATTGCTGCAGAACATGGCACCGCTGCTTGAAGAGGTCGACGCTACTGAACTTGTCAATTCATTGGGCGCCGAAGCGCACAGCATTATTGCTGTCTTGTCGAATACAAAGGCCGACGACGCAGCACTGGTTACGGCTATCGCTCGATTCGCGCCGTTGCGCCAGCGCGTCACAGAATTGACCGACGTTTTGACCACCCACGTTGATACGAAATTGTCGACGCTGCAGGAGACCGCACGTAATGCCCAACGGGTGTCCGCCTGGCAGGTCGCCGCGCTGGTGCCAGGCACATTGATATTGATCTTGATTTTCACTCTGCTGGTCGCTCGTCCGATTCGCCAGATCGATCACGCCATTGGTCAACTGGGCGAGAGCGGCTTTTCGCGACCCATCAGGATCAAAGGCCCGACCGACCTGGAACGCCTGGGACGGCAGCTCGACTGGCTGCGGGTGCGCCTGCTGGAACTGGCTCAGGAAAAGAACAAATTCCTGCGCCACATGTCTCACGAGCTGAAAACACCACTGGCCAATATTCGCGAAGGCACCGAATTATTGCTGGACGGATCGGTCGGTGAACTTCAGAGTCCGCAGCGCGAAGTCGCCGATATCCTGCGCATGAACGGGCTGAAACTGCAGCAGCTTATCGAAAACCTCCTGAGTTTCAGCGCCTGGCAGACCAAGAGCGAGGTTTTGACCCTAAGCGATTTCGAACTGCGAAAACAGGTCATTTCGATCGCCCGCGCCCAGCGACTGGCCCTGAAAGCGGCCAATATCCAGTTAAAACTGGAAGTCGATGACATTATTGTGAACGCGGATCAGGACAAAATCCGTACTGTGCTTGATAATCTCCTGTCGAATGCGGTCAAGTTCACGCCACGCGGCGGTTTGATCACGATTCGGGCACATCGACTGCCGGATAGCCTGGTCGTGGAGTTTGGTGACACCGGGCCCGGGGTTCCGGGCGAAGAACGCTCACGAATATTCGAGGCTTTCTTTCAGGGACGTCGCGAGCAAAGTGGACAGGTGGGCGGAACGGGTATTGGACTGTCGGTGGTTCTGGAGTGTGTCCAGGCGCACGACGGTTCGGTGGATTTGGTGGACTCGGAAGAATTTCCGGGCGCGCATTTCAGGATACAGATTCCGCAGAAGCGGAATGTCGAGCAACAAAAACTGGCAGCCAATGGTTAACGGCCAACTGACAACGAGACTACGCACTTTTGCGATGACTGCCCTGATTGCGGCGGCGCTGTCGGCTTGCGGCCAGACGTCTGACTGGATCAAGGGACGCATCTCGTCGGTCTCCGGTGATCCTGAGTTACTGGGTGCTCCGGAAATCGAAGTGTACGTCGCGGAGCTCAGTCGAATTGCCAGCGGCGATCCGGCCGCACAGGCCGAAATTTTCGCAGATGCGACGGCCGCAGCGAAACTGACGCCCTCACCGTCGACCAACCTGCGGCTTGGACTCGTGCTGTCGATCCCGGGCCACCCGGAATCGAATCCGGAACAGGCACAAAGCGTGCTTCGCGAAGTGCTGACGCAAACGCTGCTTCTGACCCCCGCCGAAATTTCCCTGGCAGTGATTCACCTGAATAACGTGGAGCGGCAAATTGTCGCCGACGTCGAGGCACGCCGTCTTCGCACCTCATCATCCCGCGCAGCCCAAACGCGAGAGCAGGCCACGAGCCAACGCCTGGCCACCGTAGAAGCCGAGAATCGCCAACTGCGCGAAGCCCTGGACGACGCCGAACAAAAGCTCGAAGCCATCACCTCAATAGAACGCTCCATCCGCGAACAGGACTAACCGTAGGAGATTCTATGGCGATTAGCGATAGGCGATCTCCTTTTTTATGAAGGATTGCTGATTGGTCATCAGTGTGAAGGCGATTCTAACTATTTTTCGGGCAAGAACGACCTTGGCAGCGATCTTTGGCAGCCCTTTG
>JAJFKR010000002.1 GCA_021773095.1 Woeseiaceae bacterium
AATGGTGAGGGGATGGGGACGAAGTCTCCTACGGTCTGTACCAACAGGTCAGAAGCGCGCGAAATGTCCCTCCCATCCCGGCACCTTCCATCATCCTGATTTCAGGTGGGAGTTACCATACAAGCGCGCCCTGCGCGCGACTTCTTTCAGGTTGTGCCGCGGACTGAAGCTTTTTGCAGCCTGCGGCTGCCGCTGCGCTTCGCGCGCAGGGCGCGCTCCTACGGTTGTTTAATGTCGCTCTTCGCAGACAATATTGAATAAAAACAGGCATTTTCATTGCAGCAGAGGGCGGATTGGGAAATAATGCGCCTGCTGATTTATCCAACTATTAAGGGACCATCCAAATGAAAAAGACCGCACTCAGAGCAAGCGGACTCGCACTCTTCATCGTACTGGCCGCAGGCTGTGCAACAACCGGCCTGGACGACGTTAAGGCTACAGCTGATCGTGCTGCTGCTGATGCCGCTGCTGCAGCTTCTGCTGCTGAAGCTGCACGTGCTGCTGCTGATCGCGCTGGACAGGCTGCTGCTGCTGCTCAAAGCACTGCCGATCAGGCGTTGTCTGCTGCTACAGAATCTCAGGCTTGCTGCGAGGCAAACCGCGAAAGCATGGAGCGTATGTTCAAGAAATCGATGTCCAAGTAGCCCGGCTACTTAACAACATCTATTCGGACGCCGCGCTTGTCGCGGCGTTTTTTATGCTGACGCCGACGGCTACCGGAATACCGTCCGAGCGCTCAACCAATACCTCAACAAGATTCCAGTCGAGTTGACCCGGCCTCACGGCCGTCACCGTAATAAATTGTTCGGTAACGTGTGTCAGTGGATCCTTGCTGACAAATTCCACTTCCGGAATCTCAATGTCGGCATCCAGCTGTTCGATCTGTTCGAGAGACTCTTCCACAAGCGGCTGCGGAACTTCCAGCAACGGATGTACTTCGGCAACCAGTGCTTCGCCATCCCAGCCCATTTTTACCGGCACATCGATAATACGTACCGCGGTTTTTACACGAATCCTTTCGAATAGAAATTCGACGTCCTCGGGAAACATTCGTATGCAGCCATGCGAGACGCGCATTCCAACACCGGCCGGACGATTGGTGCCGTGTATCAGATAGCCGGGTATTCCCAGTCGTAGCGCGCGCGTACCCAGCGGATTCTTGGGTCCGGGTGGTACGATTCGCGGCAACGGGTCCCCGTCTGCAGCGTGCTCATCGCGAACTGACTGCGGCGGATACCAGGCCGGATTCTTTGCCATAGCCGTGATTTGTGTCAGGCCCAGTGGCGTCTCCCAGTCCATGCGACCGATGCTCATTGGATAAGTATGTACTTTCGGAGTCTCTCCGGCCTTTGGATCCGGGTAGTAGTACATGCGATATTCGGCGAGGTTCAGCACGAGCCCCGTCCGCGGCCCGGGCGGTAAGACGAATCGATTCGGTAAAACGACTTCAGTGCCTTCGCCCGGCAACCAGACATTCACACCAGGATTGGCGCGTACGATGTCCTGATAACCCAGACCGTGATGGCGGGCAATGTCGACCAGGGTATCGTCATAGGTTGCGAGGACCGTCGACAGTTCACCAACAATGTCCTGCCCTTCCGGCGGCAATTCATAAATTGCTGCCTGGATTGGAACGACGGCCGCAATGGATGCAGCAATGATGAGCAGACGTTGTATCACTGACCTGTTTCTTCTCTGTCGATGACTTCGGTTTCGGATTCTGCCGCCAACAGCCACTCCTGCATCGCTTCACTCTCAAGCAGGCGCTGCGGATAAAATCCAGCGGACTCCGGAAGATTGGTGCCGTAGGTTCTAAAACGCAATACTACGGGCGCAAACATTGCATCGGCAACCGAGAAATCACCAAACAACCAGCCGCCCAGGTCACCGTATTTTCGATGACATTCGGCCCATATCGAAATAATACGATCGATATCATCTCCAAGCTCATCGGGCAGTGGGACTTTGCGGCCCATAGCGCGGCAATTCATAGGCATGCAGGATCGTAGATTTGGAAATCCGGAGTGCATTTCCGCGCAAATTGCACGAGCGTGCGCGCGGGGCGCTGCGTCGGTGGGCCAAAGATTTTTCTCTGGCCAGTATTCTGCCACTGTTTCCGCGATAGCCAGCGTGTCCCAAACGGTCAGATCATCAATCTGCAACACGGGCACACAAGCAGCTGCGGAGAAACATTTGATGTCATTGGTAGCCGTTGGCGTATCCAGCGCGATGCGATGCTCTTCAAACGGGATTCCCGCTTCTTTGAGCAACAACCATGAACGCAAGGACCACGAAGAGTAGTTTTTGTTGCCAATGATAAGTTTGGTTTTCATGTCTAAAGCCTGTCTTCCTGTCCATATGGTAAACCATCATGCATTGACCGATATAGGGACTTCCCGGTAGCCTGCGAGCATGACGATGGAAATTTCCTTTGTACTGAGCGATAGCGACCTGAATTTCTTCCGCAAGGCGCTCAAACAATCTCGTCTCGCCGTGCGCGATGCGGATGAGTCCGAAATCATTGACGCAATCAACGTCGTGCTGGATGAGATTCGTCAAAATGAGCCATTACCCGACTTTGTCAGCAAGCGCATCCCCGAACTTGAGTCTTTGATCAGCATGCTGACCGACGAAGAATGGCAATTACCGGAGGCCGATCGCGAACGCCTGCTAGCCACATTTATTTACTTTGCTGATCCCGAAGATATTTTACCCGATCATATTCCGGTTATCGGTTACCTTGATGACGTCATCATCATCGAGCTCGTGGTGCGCGAACTGCACCACGTTCGCGTCGCTTATGAAGATTTTTGCAAGTTTCGTGATGACTACGACGATGAAAAGGGAAAGGATATCGATCCGGTTATCCGACGCGACCGAATTGATCGTCATCGTCAACAGATGCATCAACGGATGCAGCGCCGCTCAGCGCAGCAACAAAAAAGTAAACTCTGGTAAAAAGATAAGGTGACAGTGACCTTATCTCTTAGAGTAGATAAGGTCACTGTCACCTTATCTTTTAGAGACGCATTAGTACCGAGCCCCAGGTAAATCCACCGCCGAACGCTTCCATCAGGATCAACTGCCCGGGTTTAAGTCGGCCATCACGAATACCGACATCGAGTGCCATTGGCACTGAAGCGGCTGATGTGTTGCCGTGATCCTGAACTGTCAGGATGACTTTTTCCATCGGCATACCGAGGCGTTTCGCCATCGCCTGAATAATGCGAATGTTCGCTTGATGTGGCACCAGCCAATCGAGTTCTTCCTTGGTAACACCGGCATCTTCAAGCGTTTCGGCTGCTATCTTGCCCAGCGTCTTCACTGCGACCTTGAACACATCGTTTCCGGTCATCATGATCCGGGCTGCGTCGGTACCAGCCGCGGCGAGGTTTTTGGATGCGCCTACCGGGTAATAGAGCAGATCCTTGTACTGACCATCCGCACCGAGATGGCAGGAGATAATTCCCTGTTCTTCAGACGGCTTGAGAATCACTGCACCAGCGCCATCTCCAAACAATACGCTCGTGCTGCGATCACTCCAGTCGATGAGCTTCGTAATACATTCCGCACCCACGACCAAAGCGCATTTCGCTTCACCGGCCTTGATGAATTTATCAGCCGTCGTCAGCGCATAAATAAAGCTCGTACAGGCGGCCTCAAGACTGAAGGCCGTGCAAGCCGGTATGCCGAGCTGATGCTGAATGATGGTCGATACATTAGGAAAGATCAGATCCGGCGTCGTCGTGCCGGTAATTACGAGATCGATGTCTTCGGGCTTGACTCCGGCTGCATCCATCGCAACTTTCGCGGCTTCGATACACATATCGGACGTCGTTTGATCCGGAGCACAAACATGCCGTCTCTCCACACCCGTTCGCGTGCGAATCCACTCATCAGACGTGTCGACGATATCTTCAAGATCGGTGTTCGTCATGATTCGTTCCGGGAGATAACGTCCCGTACCAACGATGCGCGTATAGGTCATGCAGTTTCCTTTTGCAGCAGGGTTCCAATTTGCTCGGGCAATTGATTCCGAACCTCAACAATAGCGGTATCTATTGCATGTTGAAATGCTACAGAATCGGCGCTGCCATGGCTCTTGATAACAATACCATTTAGACCCACGAGAGTCGCACCGTTGTAGTTTCGCGAGTCCATTTCCAACGCCAGATTTTTCAGCACACGACTTGCGAGCGCGGCCTGCAGCCTGGCGAACCAGTTGCGAGTAAAGGCACGTTTCAGAAAATGATGCACCAGGCCAACAGCGCCCTCAATAGTTTTAAGCGCAACGTTTCCAGTAAACCCATCCGTCACGACGACATCTGCTTTGCCGGAGAACAGATCATCTCCCTCGATGAAGCCAACGTAATTCAGTGTGCTTTCATTCAGCAGGCTCGCCGCGTCACGCACGGTATCGTGGCCCTTGATATCTTCGACACCAATATTGAGTAGTGCAACACGTGGACGATCCATACCGACAATATCTGACGCCACGATGGAACCCATCATCGCGTATTGGAAAAGCTGTTCGGCGGTCGCATGCGTATTCGCGCCCAGATCCAGCATATGCAAAGTTCCACCTTTTGCTGGAAGCTCGGTAATAAACGCTGGCCGGTTTATGCCCGGCAGCATCTTGAGTACGAATTTCGCAGTAGCCATCAATGCACCGGTATTACCGGAACTGACACAGGCGTCCGCGCTGCCGTCCTTAACGAGGTTAATCGCGACGCGCATCGAGGAGTCTTTCTTTTTACGCAGTGCATCAGCGGGTGGCTCCGACATTTCAACGACTTCGGATGCATGCACGATTTTCAGCCGGGAGTTGTCACCGACGATACGGGAGACCAGACCCTGGAGTTCAGGCTGATCACCAACGACCACTAATTCTATGTGTTCATACTTCTCAAGTGTCGCAGCAGCCGCGCGCACAACAGCCTCGGCACCAAGATCGCCGCTCATCGCATCGAGGGATAGGGTTGCGTGTGTTCCCACAAACAGTTAGACCGGCCGCAAACGCCGGCCAGTCCCGGGAATATCTACTCGTCGTCTGCTTCGACTTCAGGTTGCTTGACAACCTGGACGCCGCGGTAGAAACCATCGGGCGTTACACGATGGCGCAGGTGAGTTTCACCGGAAGTCGGGTCAACAGATAACGCCGCGTTCTTGAGCTTGTCGTGTGAACGACGTGCGCCGCGTGTTGCCGGTGTCCTGCGGCTTTTTTGAACTGCCATAACTTTCTCCAATTAAACCCGCTTATTCGGCCGGGTCCTTATCGTTCCGTATCATTTGCGCACGTAGTGCCGCAAACGGTTTTACCAATTCCTCGGCATTATCCGACGGCTCAGTTGCCGTAAATTCCTTACAGTCTGCCACGTTGTCATGCATCGCCGACAATGGCATTGCCATGATCAACATCTCTTCAACAATATCCCGCGGTCGCACAGTTTGCTCGTCAAGTTCCCAGACTTCAAAGTCCTTAAACCCGTCGGCGGATTGCTCCGTCTCCAGCAGCAACAGCTTGGGCTCGATTTCGAGCTTGAGCTGAAACGGCTCCAGACAACGCTGGCAGACCGCGCCAATATCGGCCGTTGCACTCCCTGTAACCATTGGAATGCGTTTTTCTGCATCGGCAAACCCGAATCGTAGCTCACCCAGAACAGCGCTATCGCGCCACCCGGACGGAATTATTTCAGGATCGAGCGCAGCAAGATCGGCCTCGACAATACGCGCAAGACCGTCGAAAACGCTAACTTTATTAGCAATTTCAACAACTTGCTTGACCGACGCTAATTCTACGGCGGTGCGGCGGTCTTGCAGCGGATTGCCCATGGCGCGCGCATGATAAGGACCCTGAGGGCCGCTGTCAAAGGCTTCTGAGCCGGTGTGGTGACAAAATCATCCGCGCCGTTGGCGAAACCCGGTAAACTGACCGGTTCTGGCTTTAACAGTTTGATTTGTTTATGCAAAATCCATCCGCACCGACGATCCTGCTGGCCTCGTCCTCGTCCTATCGACGTGGGCTGCTGGATCGTTTTCTCGATACCTACGAGGCAGTCACCCCCAATGTGGATGAGTCAAACGATCAGGGTCTGCCACCCGCGGAACTGGCTACTTATCTGGCACGAAAAAAGGCTGAAGCGATCGCCATTAATGCCCGTGATGCGCTCATTATCGGAGCCGACCAACTGGCTGTTCTTGACGATCAGGTACTTGGCAAACCCGGCGACCATCAAAAAGCCGTCGAACAACTGCTCGCCGCCTCTGGCAAAGCTGTTACCTTCCTGACAGCGGTCTGCATTCTTGACCCGATCAACCGCGTGCGCTATGAGCACACGGACGCAACCACCGTGCGTTTCCGGCAGTTCGACCGGCGACTGGCAGACGCATACCTGCGGCACGATGAGCCCTACGACTGCGCCGGCAGCTTCAAGCTGGAAGGCGCCGGGTTCATGCTGTTTGAGTCAGTAAAAACCGATGACCCGACGGCACTGATTGGCTTGCCCATGATCTGGCTGGCCGATCGCCTGTTGCAACTGGACTATCTACTACCGTAGGAGCGCGCCCTGCGCGCGACCTCACTACAAGGGTCAAAAGCGTCGGTCGTCACAAGGTCGCGCGCAAGCCGCGCTCCTACGGGCTTTTTCTGCGGGCCTCGATGATTCCTACCGTCAGGAAACGCTCCAGATCATCGGCGAGCGGTGCGGTGAAATGCAGGTCATTGCCTCTGTCATCGACGAATGCTATCGACTGTGCATGCAGGAACAACCTCCTTAGCCCGAACTGCTTCGCCTTACGATTGGCATCGTCATCGCCATAACGCTCGTCACCTATGATTGGGTGCTCTGCGTGATCCAGGTGGACCCGAATCTGGTGCGTACGACCGGTTAACGGCGCACAAAGCAGCAAACTGTATCTGCCGTAGGTTCGAGACAGGCTGACCCGGGTCTGCGCCCGCTTGCCCTGCTTGCCACTTACAACGACATGCCGCTCACCATTCTTGCGGTTTTGAACGTACAGCGGTGCGTCGATTAACTGCTCACCAAGCTGCCAATCACCAAGAACCAGCGCCAGATAGTTTTTCTCGACCTTGCCTTCACGAAACTTCTCGTGCAGCTCACGTAATGCGCTGCGACGCTTGGTCATGACCAGGCAACCGGATGTCTCTCTGTCGATACGGTGCGCGAGTGCCAAATCCTTGAGATCCGGCCGGGCGTGCCGCAATAGCTCGATTACGCCGTGACTGATCCCGCTACCTCCATGAACCGCGACACCGGCTGGCTTGTTGAGCACCAGCAACCGCTTGTCTTCATAGAGCACCTTGTCGAGCATAGCGGTTGCCATCTTCTCTGACGGCGGCGCACCTTCGCTGCGAATGCGCGCTGGTGGTATGCGAACTTCGTCACCCTCACTGAGCTTGTATTCAGCCCGTACCCGACCGCCATTGACGCGAACTTCGCCGCGCCTGAGTAGCCGGTACAGCCGTCCTTTGGGCACACCGGGCAGTTCACCACGCAAGAAATTGTCGATCCGCTGGCCGGACCGCTCGCTATCGATCACCACTTTGCGGACCGCTGTTTGCGTCGTTCCGGCCAAATCCTGTATTTTCGCGCCGTTGGGCGGCTTTTCTTGCATGATCAATCACTTGAAGTGCTGTTGCGGTGTGCTATATTACCGCCCTGTGACGTTCCGGCATACCGGTGCTCACAGCTTAATATGACTTTTTTTGGTCCCGCGATCTGCGAGACCTGATTTCAGACGGCAGCAACACCGGATTCCGGCGCGCGCCGCAGCGGCAAAGCCGCAGGGAAATCATGCTGATTTTATTGTGGATGCTGACGATTTTGCGTCAGCCCCAAACTGAACTAACGAAGCTTTTCGATGGCGCAATCCGGCGCCAGGTTCCTTTGCGTGACTTATCCTGCGCCCGCCAGGCGCTGCGCCCCGTTTTGCTGCCCTCCATTACTCAAGTAGGGCAACATGAAAAGAATGCTAATCAATGCAACTCAGGAAGAAGAGTTGCGCATGGCGATGGTCGACGGCCAACTGCTGTACGACCTCAATATCGAAGCACCGGCTAGCGAACGCAAAAAAGCCAATATTTACAAAGGAAAAATCACGCGCGTCGAGCCCAGTCTCGAGGCCGCGTTTGTCGATTACGGTGCAGAACGTCACGGCTTCCTGCCGCTGAAAGAAGTTTCCAGCGAGTATTTTGTCAAGGAAAACAAGGGTGGCGGCAAACCCAATATCCGGGATGTCCTCAAAGAAGGCCAGGACATCGTTGTTCAGGTCGACAAGGAAGAGCGCGGCAATAAAGGCGCTGCACTTACTACTTTCGTCAGCCTTGCAGGGCGCTTCATTGTATTGAAGCCCAACAAAGATCGTTCCGGTGGCGTATCCCGTCGCATCACGGGCGAAGATCGGGACCTCGCTCGCAAAGCACTGAACGAGATCGAAATTCCCGAGAATATGAGTGTCATTCTAAGAACGGCTGGCATCGATCGCAGCGCCGAGGAGCTTGCCTGGGATCTGGAAAACCTCCTTACCGTCTGGACTGCGATTCTTAATGTTGTACTGGAACGCACATCACCGTTCCTGATCTATCGTGAAAGTGATTCAGTCGTTCGCGCATTGCGTGATTACCTGACAAACGAAATCGGCGAGATACTGATCGACGATGAGGCGACCTATAAGGATGCCTATGAGCACGTCGAACAGACGATGCCGCACAACCTCAAAAAGCTAAAGCATTACGTCGATCCGGTACCTCTATTCACACGTTTCCAGATCGAAACGCAGATCGAATCGGCATTTGCCCACAACGTGACGTTGCCATCAGGCGGCAGCATCGTAATTGATCACACCGAGGCCATGGTCTCGATCGACATCAACTCGGCTCGGGCGACCAAGGGTGGTGACATTGAAGCAACAGCTTTCAACACCAACCTCGAGGCCGCTGATGAAATAGCGCGTCAACTGCGAATTCGTGATCTCGGCGGACTGATCGTCATCGACTTTATTGATATGGGTCCGCAGAAGAATCAGCGGGAAGTTGAAAACCGCTTGCGCGACGCGGTGCGCCAGGATCGGGCACGCGTACAGATTGGCAAGATCAGCCGCTTCGGGTTGTTGGAAATGTCTCGGCAAAGGCTGCGTCCATCGATTGGCGAATCGGCCTACAAGACCTGCCCTCGCTGTACCGGCTTTGGCACCATTCGTGGTACCGAATCCCTGGCGCTCGCTATCTTGCGCATCATCGGCGAAGAGGCGCGCAAGGAACGTACCTCGAAAGTCATTGCTCAATTGCCGGTAGAAGTCGCGACCTACCTGCTGAACGAAAAACGTGACTGGGTCCAAAACCTGGAAGATCGCAACGAAACACAGGTTGTACTGGTCGCCAACTCACATCTCGAAACGCCACATTATGACGTTCGCCGGGTGCGCGACGATCAAATGGATCTGCCGGAAAATATCGGTGCCAGTTTTGCGCTGGTGAACGATGCGGTAGAACCGGAGTCGCCACAGGCCATCCTCGAACGCAAGGGTGTTGAAGCAGCCGCTGTCGGTACTTTGAAACCAACGACGCCCGCGCCAAAACGCCCAAAACCGGCTGGTAAGGGGTTCTGGGCAACGATCATCTCCTGGTTTACGAGCGATGACGACAAGCGGAAAAAGAAACCGCAGCAACGTCGTGGCAGGAATACACAAGGCAATCGCGGTAAGCGCCCTCAGAAACAATCACGCCGTCGCAATGAACCACGTTCACGTAGCGACGGTCGTGGCAATCAGCGCAAGAAAACGGCGAAAAAGACACCTGCGAAGCCGCAGAACAAAAAGCAACAACCGAAAGATGCTGATCAGAAATCGAGAAATACAAAGCAGCAATCTGAGCAAAAACAAAAGCAGGCGCAAAACGAGCCGTCTGACGAGGCGAAGACCGACCAAAAGAAGACTCGTAGTCGGCGTAGCCGTGGCGGACGCCGGCGTCGGCGTAGCAGTGGCGATAATCCCGAGCAAGTGACTGACCAACAACAGCAGAATTCTGATGCGTCAGCTCAGGAGCAAAAACCTAAGGAGCAGAAACCTAAGGAGCAGAAACCTAAGGAACAGAAACCTAAGGACAGCAAACCTGCAGAACAAGCATCGGGTACAGAGCAGGCGCCAGCAGAAAGCAAACCCAAGCCCCGCAGCCGCAAACCAAAGGCAGATGGACCGCCGAAAGTGCGCACCGACGCCGAACGGGCAGAAGATGCTGGCAAACCAGACGACACAGCGTCTCACAGAATTCCGGTTGAGCAGAAAACTGAAGCAACACCGGAGTCGAAACCCGATTCGAAGCCTGCTGCACGCTTATTACCGTGGGACGGCGAAGATTAGCCAACCGCAGAACTGAAGAGAGCGTCTCGTGCAAAGCCCGAGACGCTCCTTGAATTCTCAAAAACCGATTAGAATTCCAGTTCGAACTTCACTTCTGTTGCAATGATCACCGTATCGGACGACTCCGCACCTTTCGCTTTTACCAATGAGTTTACTGCGACCCGATTAAAGAAATCGGTTGCCAATATTATGACGTTGTTTTCATCTCGAAACACCGTCGCACCATCGGTTTCGATAGTGACACCCAACACCGTATACGACGGATCGCTTATGGTTTCGACGAATCCCTGCAGGATCACCTCGGTGTCCGCATCGTCGCGCTCAAGTATCGTCGCCTGCATATTTCCACTCGCTGCAGGAAACTCGTCACCGCGCACCGCGACATAATCTCCGGCGTTGATCGCAGACAATGTAAGCGGATCAACATCGGCGGCGCTCTTATCCTCAAGACGAGTCAACGCGTCCACCGTTATCGTTATCCCGAGTACGACCAGCGAATTATTCGCCGCATCAACTGAGTCAACATTCGCCGTAGCACGTACCGCTTTTGCCCGGCGGATATCAATCTTTGTTGCAACGAGCACTCCGTTCGCATCGATATCACCCTCTGCCTCAACCTTGATGTTCAGACCCAGGTCAATGGCAGCACCGCCTTCAAATGCCGTGCTGCCATTGGTTGTAACAGGAACTCCTGCAACATCGAAATCCTGAGCTGATGCGAATCTTGTTATGAAACCTTCGATTTCCAGCCGATCTCCGTCAGCTGCATCCGGCAAAAACGTTTCCAACTCAACATTCGTCGCGACAAGTTCACCATTAGGGCCCAGCGTCGTACCCTTCGCCTCCACAAAATCGCCATCACTGATTGGGCCACCAGCAAAATCATCCAGCATCGCCGAGCTGTAGTCGACTACAAGGGTATTCAGGTTGAAATTCATGATTGTGGTATCAAGCGAACTGACCGTGCCATGCACTTCGAATTGCGTACCAGCGGGTTTCGGTTCGATTCGTGTTGCAACTATGTTGCCGTCCGCATCAAACTGACCGCTCACTTCTACTATCTGCCCAACGCTTACACCCTCGAGTGTGGCCGGTGTGAAGCTGTCATCAAATGAGGTATCCGGTCCGGTACGTACGGTCTGCCCAAGGACCACCAATTGACCTGCAACGAGGTCAATACTCTGAACCGGGCCTTTCACAGTGTCATCGAACTCGACGGAATCTGCCGTTCCGGTACTCCCGTCATCATTGATAGTGCCGCTGACTGAAACGATGTGGCCAACTTTGAGGTCCGCTTGTGTGCCACCTGCAACGTCATTGATCGTAAAGCTCGCAGCGTCGGTTTCATAACGTACGCCGTTAACGACAATGCTACCGAACGTACTGACCGGCCCAATCGCAATACCATTACCGCTAATGCCACCTGTTGGCGGCGGTGCCGCTGGCGGTTGCACAACGGTGCCACCACCGCCTCCTCCGCCACAGCTCGCAATTCCTGCCACTAACATTCCGCAGAAAATTACTGCGATAAATCTTTGCTGTTTCATCGAACCCTCTCCTCATCTAATTTGTCTTCGATCGCGAACATCCCAACTCCCAGTCTCAAGAACTCGGACTCCTGAGCATCATCGGTTGCTTCGCGATTGGTCAGCCAGACGTCAACCTCTTCGAGGAATGCCTGGCCGCGTATGTCCAGGAATGTGTGAAATTCGCTGACGCTGCCGGGTAATATCCGAACGCTTTCGGCCTTGCGACCGAACCTCGGCCTGGCAGCGTTACTTAAGAACACGTTGTTGTTCATCGTCATCGCAAGATCAGTGATAAACGCGACACCCCAGGCAAGGTTTTCATCATCGTGCCTTGCCGGCTGATAAAAGCGCCGAATGACTCTCAATTCACCGCTCCTCGTGCGTTCAATGGTGCCGGTTTGCAACAACTCCTTGAGCATCGTCTGTGTGGCGATGTCACCACTGTATCGATCGCACAACGCATCAAAACTGGGTGCGGGCCCGGTCTCCTGAAGGAGCATCGGATCGCCTTTTTGATCGAGGAATTCCCTGTCCTGAAACCAACCGGACAAGACACGTGTCGCGTCGGTCGTTTTACCTTTAACAGCAGGTTCATCGTTAAGCAGCAAGTCCCGTTGCCGTTTGACTTCCTTACGGCTGATTCCAGTCAATATCGACACCCGTGAAACGTTGGTCGGGCGACCCTTGATACCAAATTCCTGTGTGGCCGCCTCGACAAACACGGATTTCGATAAATCTGAAAATTCCTTCCAGGTCAGCCCACATTTGAGAAAAATCGAGGCCAGCGGCCGCAGCACCAGGCGGCAGACGTAATACACAACGGATTTACCTTCATTTGTCATAGTTGGGTAAACTACCCCCAATCATAGATATTGTCAAACACAGAATTTCGACAACGAATCGCTTGTCGCGCGTCAGTGGAGAATTTCTATATAAAAATTAGAGCGTTATCGTCCATCGCAGATTTCGAGCAATCGGCGAGAGACGGATTCGGTGACGAGGTGCCTGAACACACCTCCGACGGTCAGTAATCCTCCGGATCGTGGTCTTCGCCATGACAACTCAAATAGCATTGTCCGCGGAAGCGGCCGAGGTCCTCAAATACCAACTATGACCGCCGGCCGAGGCAGGTCTCGAGCAATCCACGGGAGGCTGATTCGACAAGATCCAGCACCCGCTCGAATCCCGCGGCGCCCCCGTAGTAGGGGTCCGGCACTTCATTCTCGTCTTCGGGTGAAAAACTCAGGAACAAGAGCACTTTAGAACGGTGCTCGTCCGGTGCCTGATCCAGCAACTGCGACTGGTTGTATTCGTCCATGGCCAGAATGTAGTCGAACCGCTCGAAATCCTGGTCGCTGACACGTCGTGCACGAATACCAGCCAGTGAGACGCCGCGACGTTCCGCAGCGGCGCAGGCCCGTCGATCGGGCGGTTCGCCAACGTGATAAGCATGTGTACCCGCGGAGTCGGTTTCTATTCTGTCGGCGAGGCCAGCTTCGCTAACAAAGTGCCTGAACACAGCTTCGGCTGTAGGCGATCTGCAGATGTTGCCCATGCAGACAAACAGGACACTATTTTTTTCTTTTTTTTCACTCACTTATGATCCTCTTACCTGCCTCTTATTTACCAATTTTAGGCCTCGTAAGTCCTTGTTTTATTGCGTTACGACAAGAATTAACTGGCACCATATCACGGCCATTCTGTAACCATAACCGGGGTGAAATTCCAGCCGCAAGCAACCATTACCATCTCCCGGTTGCGGCCTGAGCACGAATTCGTCAAAGACAGGCCTTAAACGGCTGAATCTCTAAAGAAAATACCAGCTTGACCGATATCTACATTATGTATTTTTGCACGGTGGACGGTACCGGGCTGTGTTGCAACTATTTAAGAACCCCTTGATGGGAAATGCGCGTGGTGGCATAACGCTGGACGACTCCTGGGTTGGTATGGCCCGGGTAAAACGGCTAGCTGACGGCGAACTGAGCCTGGCCGCCTGTGCCTTCGGGCTGGCGGAAGAAAGTGACAACTGGTCCGACCGCATGGGTTCGTGCATCGGAGACGATACAGCCCAGCCAACAGCTGTTTCCACCGTGCTTCGTCCCGGTGCCTACCAGTTGCAGTACGTCGAGATACCCAATGTCCCGGCCGAGGAGATGCTCGACGCCGTACGCTGGCGTATCAAGGACATGATCGAATATCCGCTGGATGAGGCAGTGATCGAGCTCATCGAGATGCCACTGCATTCCAACGCTGGCAGCAAACCAAGTGCGTATGCCGTCGTGAGTCAACGGACCGAGATTCTGCATCAGATTGAGCGCATGGAGAACGCCGGGCTCAGCATGGACGTTATCGATATTCCGGAATTATGCATGCGCAATATCGCGATGTTGTTGCCACAAGACAAAGACGGGGTTGCACTCTTGTATCTGGCCGAAAACTGCGGCTACCTGACCATCACACGCAAGGGCGTACTGCATTTGATGCGTCGCATCGAGACAGGAAGAAATTCGTTGGCAGAGGCTGCAGATGACGAATTCCTGTTTCAGGAACGTGTCGCCGGAGTTTCGCTCGAAGTGCAGCGATCACTCGACTATTACGAGAGCCACTTTGATTACCGGCCCATTGCCAATCTCGCCATTTGCAGAGGCGCGGACCTGGAAACACTACCTGCTGCTATGGCCGAGCACCTGGGTCTGGTTGTCAGTCAGATTCAGTTAGGTGATTTTTTCCACCTGGAGAATGAGATTTCGATGGCCGATGAAGGGCACTGCCTGCTGGCTATCGGAGCTGCCCTGCGAGTCGAGGAAACTGCTGCGGGAGTGCAGTCAGCATGACCCAGCAAATCAACCTCTACCAAGCTCAGTTTCGCCCGCAGGCGCACCTGTTTTCACCGTCTTTCATGTTTCGGGCTGCGGGAATCGCGCTGCTGGCGATGGCTGTTCTCCACGGATTTGCCTGGCAACGCGTCGCGAGCACCGAAGCAGAATTGCAAATTGTTGCGCTGCAGGAATCTGCTGCTATTGAGCGGCTGAAGAACCTCAAACCACTGATCGCTGCCGTAACCGGCGAACGCAGTTGGTCTGAACAACTTGACGACGCCCTCCAGAGCCTGCAGGAACGTCAGGCCGTTCTCAGCCTTGTGCAAGGTGCGACTATCGACGAAACACAGGGGTTTTCACGACACCTGCGCGCTCTGGCACGTCAGCGCGTCGAGGGAATTTGGCTAACCCACATCGTGTTATCCGCCATGGGAGACACGGCGAGTTTGGAAGGTCGCGCACTCCGGGCAGAACTAATTCCGCTTTATGTGCAGGACTTAAGCGATCACCCTCCTTTTGCTACGCAGCGTTTTAATAATTTTCGCATCGATACACCACCCGATGACACCGATCAGGCACTCCATTTCTCCATGGATACTGAGGATTCGCTCACGGCCTCGGCGGTATTTACACAATGAACCTGCGCACCAGGATCAACGAAGAACTGGCTCCTTTGCTGGCGAAGATTTCCGGCCTGACGGCGCGTGAGCGGCTGCTGATCGTCATCACATTTCTCACCGCAGCATCGATGCTCTGGCTCTCACTGCTCATTACACCTTTGTCGGTCCGGGCCGACCAGAGCCGTGCTGACCTCGCCGCACTCAACGAGCAAATCCGCGCCGCCAACACTGACCTGCAGGACCAGGTATTACAGCTCGCCGGCGAAGGCGAAAGAGACCGGGCGCGCATCGCCGTACTGCGAAGACGTATTGACGAAGTCAACTCAACACTCGGCGATTACCTTATGGAGTTAATCGACCCGGCAGAAATGGCCGAAGTGCTGGCAGGCGTGCTACGCGAACAGTCCAACATCACCATCGTCAGCATCAGGAACACAACGCCCGAACTCCTTTCTGCCAGCGATGCTGAAAACGCGACGGTTTTGTACAGACACGGTCTGCAAATTGAAGTCGAGGGTACTTACGCAGCCTGTTTGCAGTATCTCGAAGCGATCGAGTCCTTGCCCTGGCGCCTGTACTGGCAAGTGCTGGACCTCGACGTCATCGAATATCCCCGCAATCGAATTCGTATTGAGGTCAGCACACTCAGTCTGAATGAGGAGTGGATCGGTGCCTAGCCGTCATGTAATCAGCCTACTGATTGGACTGCTATTGCTCGGCGTTTCAACTCCTGTCATCGCAGATGAGGTCTTACGTGACCCCACCCGGCCCTATTCAGCCCGCGCGGTGCGAACACTTAACGCACCTGTATTCACCGTCAACGCCATTTTTTCCTCCGCCGAGCGGCGAGTGGCCATCGTGAACGGCCAACGTGTCGGAGTCGGTGGGCGAGTTGATGGCGCCACTGTTGTTTCAATCGATAAGAATCAACTGGTGCTCACGATTGGTAACAAGAGCATCACTGCGAAACTGACTTATGGAGCGCCGCAACAATGATGATTACCGGAGCGAAGAACTCATGTTGAAAAATATTTCATTCGCGTGTGCGACTGCTGTCTTTGTTTGCGGTTGCAACGCTTTGTTACCGGCTAACGAAACACAGCCAGCCAATGGCGATGCAACGCAGGCAGCCATCGAAGCTGCTCTTGAGGAGGTCGTTACAGTTCCACAACCTGACCCTGCAGCTGCTGTTCCGGAAAACCAGCCTCTCGACCAGGCACCGAAGCGAACCGGCGAACAACGATTCGACGTTAATAGTGAGGCAACCCCGGCTCGGGATTTCTTCATGGCACTCGTGGACGAAACACCGCACAACATCATTGTTCACCCGGATGTGCGCGGCCAGATTTCGCTACTGCTGAAAAGAGTCACCGTTGCCGAAGTACTGGATGTCGTCAGTGATGTCTACGGCTACGTTTACAAGCGGACGGCAGCGGGTTACGCAATTTTTCCCGCGACATTGCAAAGCCGCATCTTCCAGATCGACTATCTGAACTTACAACGTTCCGGTGTATCACGTACGCGCGTGAGTTCGGGGCAAGTCAGTGAAAGCACTCGTAGCAATCAGTCCGGCGGTGCTTACGGTGGCGGTGGCGGTGGCATTGCGACACCCAGTACTGGCAGTGCAGAAGATCCGCAACAGGTCAGCGGCTCACGCATCGAAACCAATTACGAAGCCGACTTCTGGACCGAGTTGAGAACAACGCTTGAGATGATGATCGGTGATGTTCCGGATCATAAGGTCATTGTCAACTCCCAGACCGGCGTCATTGTTGTCCGCGCAATGCCGGATAAATTGCGAACGGTCGGCGAGTACCTGGCAGCTACTCAGGAAATCGCACAACGCCAGGTAGTGATCGAAGCGAAGATAATTGAAGTTCAGCTGAACGATGCTTTTCGAGCCGGCATCAATTGGGTGGCTGTCGCAGAAAACAGCGGTGGTGACACATACACTTTCGGACAGCTCGCACCACCGCCAGGCTTTAATGGCGACCCTGCGGATCTTGGCGGCCTCGCAACAAGGCTTGAGCCGGGTAACCCGACTTCAGGGTTTGATCTGACCTCGCTCGGCGGCGCGTTCACCATGGCGTTCGACGTCGGTGATTTCAGTTCGTTTATGGAGTTACTGGCGGTCCAGGGCGATACCCGTGTTCTTTCCAGCCCTCGTGTATCCACCTTGAACAATCAAAAAGCGGTAATCAAAGCCGGCACTGATGAATTTTTTGTCACCGACATTGCCAGCAATACAGTGACGGGCACATCATCCAGCACCTCACGAAATGTCCAGCTAACGCCCTTCTTCTCAGGTATCGCGCTCGATGTTACACCACAGATCAGCAGCCACGGCGACGTTACGCTGCACATCCATCCCACTGTTAGTGAGGTAACTGACCAGATAAAAAATCTGACCGTTTCGGGCGAGACCGACACACTGCCACTTGCCGTCAGCGAAATACGGGAATCAGACAGCATCGTCAGAGCCCGCAGCGGGCAGATCATCGTTATCGGTGGACTGATGCGTAACACGAGCAACGATGAGAGCTACTCAACTCCGGTGCTCAGCAAGATTCCTGGTCTCGGTCGATTATTCAGGAGCAAGCGCACGACTGATCGAAAGACGGAACTGGTCATCCTGCTCAAACCCATCGTCGTCAGCAACGACAGTGTGTGGACCACGCTTGCAGGTGACGCACTGCAACGCATTCAGCAATCCACAGCACGGTAGCACAGGCCCTGACGATGAATACCACAACGGCCAATGTCTCGAACCTGAAACTCCGCAAGAAATTGCGCCTGGGTGAAGTGCTGCTGGAGGCCGGAGCGATAAGTCCGGACCAACTGGAGCAGGCACTGGCATTACAAAAAACCAGCGGCCACAAACTCGGCCGGGCGCTGACTGAGGTCGGCGCGATTGGTGAAAAGGAACTGCACCAGTTTCTGGCCAAGAAACTGGATATTGATTATCTGGACCTCACCAGTATCAAACTGGACCTCAACCACGTGATGTTGCTTGACGAAGTACAGGCACGACGTCTGCGCACAATCGTTTTGAAACCAGACCGCGGTGGACTGCTGGTCGGTATGGCCGACCCTACCGATATATTCGTATTTGACGAAGTCAGCCGCCTGCTTAAGAAGCCTGTGACGGTCGCACTGGTCAACGAATCGGAACTGCTGCGGACAATGGATATCGTTTATCGACGTACTGACGAAATCAGTGCGCTCGCTGCCGAAGTTAAAGAAGATCTTGACGAGTCCCGCATCGACATCGATCAGCTTTCCGTCGATGAAGACACCCCTGAAGCCCCGGTATCCAAGTTACTGCAATCAATGTTCACGGACGCCGCACAAGTCAATGCTTCCGACATCCATATTGAACCTGATGAGTTCGTACTCAGAATTCGTCAGCGGGTCGACGGCGTATTGCAGGAGCAGGTAATTGATGGCCGCGGCGTTGCAGGCGCGCTGGTGACTCGCTTGAAGCTGATGAGCGGGCTCGACATATCCGAGAAACGCCTGCCGCAGGACGGCCGCTTCTCGATTCAGTTGCGCGATACGACCCTGGACATTCGTGTATCCACACTGCCCATACAACATGGAGAAGCGGTGGTCATGCGATTGCTCGACCACTCCGCGAATCTCCTGAGTCTGGAAAAACTCGGCATGCCGGAGAATGTTCTAAAACCTTTCCACCGCATGCTTGAGCGGACTGGCGGCATGATCCTGGTCACCGGGCCAACCGGTAGCGGCAAAACGACAACTCTTTATTCGGCATTGAATCATGTCAACCGGCCTGAGACAAAAATCATTACCGTCGAAGACCCAGTCGAGTATCGGCTTGAGCGTATCAACCAGGTGCAGGTTCATCCCCGCATCGGGCTGGATTTCGGACGCGTACTACGAACGGCGCTGCGTCAGGACCCGGATATTATCCTGGTCGGCGAAATGCGCGATCGAGAAACAGTGGACATAGGCTTGCGCGCTGCAATGACCGGTCACCTGGTGTTCTCAACGCTGCACACGACCAGTGCTGTCGGCACGGCAAGTCGTCTACTCGACATGGGCGCACCTGGCTACCTTATTGCCGCCGCCCTGCAGGGGATCGTCGCGCAAAGACTCGTGCGCCGTGTTTGCGAAAGCTGCGCCGAGTCCATCGAACTCAACGCGGCACAGAAAGCCTGGCTAAAAAGCCAGGCAGGATCCCTGCCCGTAGACGGGGTTCAGTTCGTGCATGGACGCGGTTGCAACTACTGCCATCTCACCGGCTATCGCGGCCGTATCGGTGTTTACGAGTTACTGGAAATGGACAGCAAGCTCACCGAAGCATTGCGAAACGACGATCTGGATGCCTTTATTTCCCTGGCTAACAAGAAAGACAACTTCATCTCATTGGCCAATTGTGCGCTGGACTACGCCATCAAAGGAATCACCTCGGTCGAGGAAGTCATTCGCGTAACTGGTGGTCTGGATGACACACAGATGCACAACGACGAAAGCAGCGAGCCCCACGATGTCTGAATTCGCTTACAAAGGTCGATCGCAAAGCGGTGATCTGGTCAGTGGCAGGTTATTCGGCACCTCCATCGATGCCATCGCCGGTCGGCTGGTGTCGCTGGGCATCACACCGGTCGAGATTAAGGATGCCAACAACGCCACCGAAATGACCGTTGCGGATATCTGGAAACGCCTGGGTGGGGGACAACCGTCCAGCAAAGACCTGATCCTGTTCTGTCGCCAGATGCATACGATCACGCGCACTGGCCTGCCCTTGTTGCGCGGCCTGACGGGACTCATGCAAACCACGCATAACGAAAGTTTGAAGGACGCACTGATCGATATTATTGCCGGTCTTGAATCCGGTCGCGCGCTTGCCAATACGCTTTCGTCCCATCCGAAAATATTCTCGCGCCTGTTCGTGAGCCTCGTCGAAATCGGTGAGGCCACAGGTACCCTGGACGTCGCATTTCAGCGTTTGTATGAATACCTCAGCATGGACCAGGACGTACGTGACCGCGTCAAGGCGGCGGTCCGTTACCCGATCCTGGTACTTATCGCCGTTGCGATCGCTTTGGGCATTATTACCGTTTTCGTTATCCCGAATTTCAGTCCCATATTCCGCGCCCTGGGCGACAATATTCCGTTACCGACGAAAATCATCCTCGGTGTCTCGAACTTCGTTGTGAATTCCTGGATGTTGATGCTCGGTATGGCCATCGCCGTTTACGCCGGTATTTCCAGCTACATCAAGACCGTGGCTGGCCGTCTTCACTGGGACCGCTTAAAACTCAAAGTACCGGTCACCGGTGTCATCGTACGCAATGCCGCGTTATCAAGAATTTCCCGATCACTGGCCGTATCACTGGATGCGGGGATGCCGATCAATGAAACCCTGAACACGGTATCAGACTCGATCGGTAATACGTGGCTGGGCAGCAGAATGTCAGAGCTTGGTGAAGGCATAGAGCGTGGTGCATCCCTTTCAACAACGGCGGCGGCAACCGGACTTTTTACACCGCTGATCTTGCAGATGATCGCCCTGGGCGAGGAAACCGGTGCGTTGCCGGAGCTCATGGACGAGGTGTCTGATTATTACAAGCGTGAAGTCGACTATGACCTGGAGAACCTCAGCGCCGCACTGGAACCGATCCTGATCGTATCCGTTGGCGCGATCGTACTGATTCTCGCGCTCGGTGTTTTTCTGCCCATGTGGGACATGGTTGCACGGGCGAAGGCGGGCTAATGATGCATCGATTGCACATATCGGGCAGGCAACGGACACGCGGGTTCTCCATGCTTGAGCTCATTGCCGTCATCGCGATCATCGGAATCCTTGTCGCCGTCGCCGCAAATCGCCTGCTGCCCTATATCGACGAAGCAGAACGCATATCGGTGCTGCGTGTGGAAGGAGCCCTGCGCAGCAGCCTGGTGCTGGAAGCGGCACAACGCATCGTTCGCGGCCGCTCAGCGAGCATCGCCGAACTCGAGGGCAGCAATCCTATAACGCTGTTGCTGGAGCCACCAAAAAACTACCTGGGTGAACTGAGTATAGGAGAGAGTGAAAAAGTCCCTGCGCGGCATTGGTATTTTGACCGGCACAGCGCACTCCTTATTTATCAACCGGGATTTCCCTTTGCTTTTCGCGCTCCCGACACACTCACAGACACCCTGGCATTTGCGGTACACATCGAATTTGCGGATCAGGATGGCAGCGGCACGTTCGATGCCGCCAGGGACGAGTTACACGGTGTGCGACTGATGCGGGTCGCCGGCAAACGCTGGCTCTCAGGAGTGATGTAGCGCGCACTGATGCGCAGGATTTTTTAGTTGCTGACGCAAGTCGGCTTGTATCAACAGTAGAAAAGGAAAGGAAGTAGCTATGAAAACGAAACAGCAAAGTGGTTTTACCTTGATCGAGTTAGTGGTGGTCATCGCCCTGCTCGGCATACTGGCGGCGTTTGCGATACCGCGATTCGCATCTTTGGAGCGTGAGGCACGTTCTGCAACCGTGCAGGGAATTTCGGGCAGCGTGCGCAGCGCAGCGGCGATGGCACACGGATTGTTTCTCGCGACAGGCGTCGCGCCTGTGGTTATGGAAGGCAATAGTATTGCGATTACAAACGGCTACCCGGATGCCACCGCTATCGTCGGTACGCTAGCTGATTCAACCGGCTTTACCGTGACAACCAATGCCGGTAACGACACGACCACGTTCGCGAAAACTGGTGCAGGTGGTACCTGTGAAGCAGTCTACGTCGAAGCACTTGTCAACAATCCACCGTCTGTATCTGTCGACACCTCCGGGTGCTGACGTGTACCGCACGGACCGGGTGACAGGGACTTTACCCTGTGCCCGGTAGTGCGGTGGAGACAGTTATATGAATGTGATTATCGAAATCCGGGAATCGCAGCAACGTGGGTTTACGTTGATCGAACTCGTTGTCGTTATCGCATTGCTCGGTATCCTCGCAGCATTTGCCATACCACGCTTCGTCGGACTTGAACGTGAAGCTCGCACTGCAACGGTGCTCGGTGTTTCCGGCAGTATCCGCAGCACGGCGACACTTGCACACAGCCTGTGGTTGTCGCAAGAAATCAACCCGGTGACCATGGAAGGCAACATCATCAACCTGACCGCGGGCTATCCGGATGCGGCGGACATCGCTGTAACGATAGCGGACCTGAGTAGTTTCTCGGTCATGGTCAATGGTGCAGCCGACCAGGCTGTCTTCAGCAAGGTCGGTACGAGTGGCAATTGCGAGATCACCTACAACGATGCGCTCGTCGGCAGCGCACCAGCTATTACGGTGGACGTCAGCGGGTGCTGAAGTATGGGTCCGGAGAAACTACAAACATTGTCTTGCAGTGCCCGGCATCAGTGCCGGTACCGAGAACACGGCTATACGCTTGTTGAGCTCATTCTGGTCATCGTAATCATTGCCATACTTAGCAGTATCGCCGGGCCACGTTTTTTCGATAACTCAGCGTTCGACGAACGCGCCTACTCCGACGAGTTGGCTGCCTCGATACGCTATGCGCAAAAAGTTGCCGTCGGCAGTGGTTGCCGTGTCCGTGTCAGCATCGCAGCGGATAGTTACTCACTGTCACAACAATCTTCACAAGCCGGCCACTGCAATCCTGCCGATGCCAGTTTCCCGCTCGCCGTCCTTTTGTCCAGCGGAGAGACAATGAGTGGAACAGCACCTGCTGGCATTGTGACGGCCCCGACAATCATCATCATTTATGACGCGTTGGGCCGTACCAACCTTGCTACAAATCAGTCCATCACGATCGGCAGCCGCACATTGGCTGTGCAAGCGGAAAGTGGACTGGTGCTTTCCCAATGATGCGAACTATTCAAAGCCAGTCCGGTGTGACGCTGATCGAGCTATTGGTGTCCATCGTAATTGTGTCGGTTGCCGCATCAGCTATTATCGGGGTACTCGCAATGACCACACAAAGCAGCGCTGACCCCATGATCCGGCACCAGGCCGCTGCTATTGCGGAAGCCTATCTGCAGGAGATTCTGCTAAAGCCAATCACTGACCCCGACGGCGTGGATGGTGAAGCAGGTCGTGCCAATTTCGACGACCTGGATGACTACGACGGTCTCGCGGACGCGGCGGCGCGTGATCAGTTCGGTAACTTGATTGCCGGGCTGGGCGCTTACAGTGTTGCGGTCAGCGTCAACGCCTCCTCTGCTCTGCCCTCGGTGCCACTTGCCGATGCAGTTCGCGTCGACGTCACTGTTTCGCGAGGGGCGGATATCAACTTTACATTGAGCGGCTACCGGACGAGGTTTTAGTGTGAGGAAAAACCACAGTCAGGGATTCACGCTCGTTGAACTCGTCATTACACTGACCTTGAGCACTATTGTTGTGTCTTTCATGGCCGTCTTCATTTCGGGCCCGGTGCGGTCATACACGGACATGGCACGGCGAGCCGAACTTGTGGACCTGGCTGAGAATTCTCTGCGCCGCATCTCCAGAGACGTACACCGCGCACTGCCAAACAGTATCCGCATACGCACATCCGGCTCGGTTACCGCACTGGAAATGCTGAACACTCTGGATGGTGTGCGCTACCGTGATCGGCCACCACCGGGAGACCCATCCAAACGCCTGCAATTCGCTGCACCGGACGACGCGTTTAATAGTGTCGGAACCTTTAGCAATATCTCTCGACCGTTTTCGTCCAGCACGCACTTCCTTTCCATATTTAACGTGGGCGTTCCCGGTGCGAGTGCCTATGAGCTTGCCAACGTCATCACTCCCCCAGGAACCCGAATTGACATTGATACGGATACGATAAGCGGCGAGGATAATATTCGTTTAACTCCTGCGTTCAAATTTGCCTTCCCATCCCCCGGCAAACGACTGTTCCTGGTCGACACAGCCGTAAGCTACCTGTGTGACCTGATAGCTGGGACACTGGTTCGCTACGCGGGGTACACCATTACAGCGGACCAGACGGCCCGCGACAGCAATGCTGAACTGCTGGCAGCCGGCGCCACATCCACCCTCATCGCAAATCGGGTAGATAGTTGCAGCATGGCCTATGCACCCGGTACTTCCCAGCGGGCCGGACTGATGACACTCGCAATGTCTGTGGCTGACACCGGTGAATCAGTCTCGCTGCTACACCAGGTCCATGTGGACAACGTACCGTAGGCCATGGTGATGAACAGAAAACCACAAGCCGGCTTTTCCCTGATCTCTGCACTTTTCCTGCTCATTGTACTTGCTGCCCTGGGTATCGTCGCAGTGCGCCTCAACGCCGTGCAACAGCAAACAGTGGTGATCAGTATGCAGAGTGCGCGTTCGTTCGCGGCCGCCAGCACCGGCGTCGACTGGGCTGCATACCAGGCGCTCGTTAACAGTACTTGTGGCAACTCGACTTTCATGATGAGCGAAGCAGGACTGTCGGGGTTTTCGGTAAGCACAACGTGCAGTAGTACAACTCATACAGAAGGGCCGGATACGGTGAACGTCTATTTGATTGAATCGTTCGCCTGGACGGGCAGTTACGGTACGCCAGACTACGTGTCCCGACGATTGCAGGCGACGTTGACCAATGCGCCATAGTCGCTCGATATTGCGTTCCAGGACCTTGCGCAATGCTGCGATTGGCGCGCTGTTTTCGATCGCAATTTCGAATCCCGCTGCGGCAGCAACTTACAACCTGTCGGTCGATCGGGACTCCTGGCTTAAAGAAGGGAACCCTTCCGAGAACCATGGCAGCGACACCGAGCTAAGCGCCAAAAGTGTGGGCGGCGAAGATATGCGTGCAATCTACCGCTTCGACTTATCCGCAGTGCCGGCAAACGCGGTAATTTCATCCGCCGTTGTTTCCCTTTGGGTATCGGGAAAAGATGACTCCGGAAACGCCCTCGACCTGCACCGCGTAACGGCTAACTGGACCGAACCCGGCGTGAGATGGAACAACACCGCCAGCGATTTTGACTCTGTGGTAGCAGCCAGTTTCACTGCACCAAACGACGATGAGTTCGTCAATATCGATATCACTGCGCTAATGCAGTCCTGGGTTTGCGGAGACTTCGACAACGATGGCTTCATGGTGCATTCCAACTCTTCCACCGAGGCAAAATTCACGAGTAAAGAGTGGAGCACATCGAGCGAGCGCCCGAAACTGACAGTCATCACCAGCTCTGGCTCCGGCGGTTGCTCCGGCGGCGCAAATCACTTCTCGATAAGCCACGATGGCAACGGCGTCAATTGTCAGGCGGAACCGGTTAGCATAACCGCCCACAATGCAGCAGACGATGTTGTGAGTGGCTACACCGGTGTTGCCAGCCTCTCAACTTCCACTTCGCACGGTGACTGGTCTCTAATCACCGGGGCAGGAACGCTCATTAACTCCGGCAATGGCGCGGGCACCTATGCATTCCATTCGTCAGATGCGGGAACGGCAGTGCTGGGGCTGCGAAATACGTTTGCAGAGACGACCAACATCAACGTTACGGACGGTAGCGCGGTCGAAGCCGCCAGTGAGGATGCCGATCTTGTGTACGCCAGCACAGGCTTCAACTTTCTCGCGGATGCCAGCAAGAATGCGATTGCCACACAAATCGCGGGCAAAGGCTCGAATGTGGCAGTGGGAATTCAGACGCTTGAACTCGAAGCCGTGCGAACCAATGACGACACAGGTGCCTGTGAAGCGGCGCTCACCGGAGTCATTACTGTGGACCTCGCGTTCGAGTGCGAAAACCCAGCCACTTGCTCGACCCGGCAGGTTGCCATCAACGGCAGCAACATTGCGGGCAATTCAAACGCCGCAGTTGTCAGCTATACGAGCGCTAACCTCGACTTCGGCGACGACACCGATACCACAGCGACTTTCACGTTTTCCTATCCGGATACCGGCCAGCTGCAACTACACGCACGTCGCTCGCTAACACCATCGGGAGAAACCCTGCTGGGCGCGAGTAACTCATTCGTTGTGCGCCCCTTCGCCCTGCACGTGAGTGCGGCCGGTAACCCGGCGGCGAGCAGTCCTGCCGGTCCTGTATTTACGAGCGCAGGAACTAACTTTAGCGCCACGGTCAGTGCGGTTTTGTGGGACGCGGCCGATGACGCAGACGGTAACGGAATAGCAGACAACCACGATGACACCTTGCCGAACAACAATGTTGATCTTTCGAACAATGCCGTTGCGCCGAACTTCGGCCAGGAGTCATCTGTGGAGTCCGTGTCACTAACGGCTGCGCTCAATCAGCCTTCCGGTGGGAGCGACCCCGGTCTGGCAGGTTTGACCACAATCAGCGCCTTTGTTACCGGCAGTGGCAGCAGCTCCGCCGTGCGCTATGACGAGGTTGGCATCATTGAAATGGCGGCGACAATTGCCGACGGCGACTACCTCGGTATCGGCGCACCTGCCACCAGCACCATACTCGGACGTTCCGGATATACAGGCCGGTTCAATCCGGCCCGCTACGCGGTGACGGCCTCGAATATCGTGCCGGCCTGTGCGGCTACATTTAGCTACTCACGGCAACCGTTCAATGGCACTTTTACGATCGAAGCTCAAAATGGAGCCGCTGGTGGTCATCAGAAAACCGTCAACTATCGGGGTGGTTTCGTCACTCTGGACCCGCAGAGTGAACTCGATTTGATTAACGATCAAACCGGTGCTTCCTATGATGCCCAGCTAATGGCTTTCGTACAGGATTTTGATACCGGTCTTACGGGCGAAGCATCGTTTTCACTGCAGCTACGCTGGGATATGGCACAACAGGCGCCGGCTGACAGCACCGCCCGGATTACCGGCGTGTCGGACGAGGTCAGCGTACTTGCAGGTGCTCCGGTAAGTATTGGATCCACCACCATTCGCTACGGACGAATCGCGATCAGCGGTGCGTTTGGCTCCGAGCTTGTGAATCTGGCTTTGCCCATGCGGGCTGAATATTACGTCGATGCCAATACCGGATTCGTAAACAATGTTGATGACGTCTGCAGCACTGCAGTAACTCTCAGTTTCAGCAACTTCACCGATAATCTGGCTAGCGGCGAGACCTGCGTACTTGACAGTGGTTCACCGGGCAACAGTGGCGCAGGTTGTGCTGCGATAGCACCCGTGACAATGCGCTACAGCGAACCGCCGATTGGCGGCGACTTCAACCTGTATCTGCAGGCACCCGGCGCTGGCAACAACGGCAGTACGCTCACCACCGCAGACGTACCTGCCTGGCTGGAGTATGACTGGAATTCCAGCACGGCGGGAAACGAAGACCCGGCAGGAACCGCCGTATTCGGAATCTTCCGTGGTCAGGATCGCCGAATCTATACGCGGGAACTGTACTGATCCAGATTCCCACGCGCACGTGAATCACGCCGACATCCCGGTTATCAGGTATGACGAGAGCGTAGTGACCTAAGGTTTTGTCGCTTTCGGCCGATAAATTCCCCATGTAATCCATGTCTTGGCGCTTCCGGCAGTGGTTTCAGGCTATCGATTGACCGATAGCCCAGGCAAACCCGTGAGGCTGGCCAGTTGATCGGGAATTTCAATGTCGTTGGGAAAGAAAATTGTCGGACTTTTTCTTGTGCTCGAATTGAGCTTCTCATTCGGTATTCTCATCCCGTTGCCGACAGCAGCAGCATGAATCAGCACGAAAAGCTGCAAGGCAACCCGCTAATTCTAATTGCAGACAGCGATTCGGCCACACGTTCGATGATGTGCGAGGTCCTGGAGCACGCCGGCTTCGACACCATTGAAGCGAGCGATGGCGAGGCCGCAATTCAAAGCTACGAATGCACCGGTCCGGATCTGATTCTGCTCGATGTGGACATGCCTCATTTGGACGGCTTCTCCGTTTGCGAGAAAATTCGCGAAAAGGAAAGCAAGAGAAACACACCGATCTGCATAGTGTCCGGATTAGATGATGACAAGTCGATCCAACGTGCCTACGAAGTCGGAGCGACTGATTTCATTAGCAAACCCATCGCGTGGCCCATACTCTGCCATCGTGTTCGTTATATTCTGCGTTCCAGTGACACCTTTAATGAAATGAATGGTCTGATTTCGGCGCTGCCTGACACCATTTATGTCCTCAATAAAGACGGTCAGTCGCATGGCCACCCTATCGGTGCCGGCCATGGTGGCCGTGCCACTTCATTGCCGGGACACAATTTATCGTTCGAAGACATGTTCCCACAAGAAGGCGACGATCAGCTGCGTGAATACGTGAAACGAACACTTGCGACCTCGGAGCCACAGGTTCTTGAACACGCGAATACAGATGAATCGATACATTTCGAAACCAGATTTATTGCTCGCGATGAACAATCCGTTCTCGCGATCGTGAGGGACGTGACCGAGCGCAAGAATTCCGAATCACAGATCTACGATCTCGCGTTTTTCGACAAGCTGACCGGGCTCCCGAATCGACAGCATTTTGCAAAGGCAGTCGATCAAACAATTCGAACCGCACACCGAAATCAGAGCAAGTTCGCAATTCTGTTTATCGATCTCGATCGATTCAAGCGCATCAACGATACCCTGGGTCATTCAATAGGTGACGATCTTCTCAAGTCAGTCTCAAAACGCCTGGAGGAATGTACTCGATCAACGGATCGTCTCCTGCACGTTAACCCGGGATGCCTGGAGGATGCCCGGCTTGCGAGGCTTGGGGGCGACGAATTCATTGCAATTCTGCCAGAAGTCGAGTGCGAGGAATCCGCCTCGGCAATAGCGTCACGAATTTTGGCTTCACTCAGTCAGCCATTTAGCTGTGATGGGTACCAGTTCGTTGTTACGCCCAGTATTGGCATTGCGATGTATCCACAAGATGGCGAAAATCAGGAAGAACTGCTGATGAATGCCGACTCTGCGATGTACAAAGCGAAGGCTGCCGGACGGAACAACTTTCAGTTTTACTCGGGCACGATGAAGGTACGATCATTGTTTCGACTGGACCTGGAAAACGAGCTCCGCCAGGCGATCAAGGAACAGCAATTCGAGCTTTATTACCAACCGAAAATCGATCTTTCAACGTGGGAGATTGTTGGTGTTGAGGCGTTGCTACGGTGGAATCACGCGGAACGCGGCTGGATATCACCGGCAGATTTCATCCCGGTCGCCGAGGAGTCCGGATTAATTGTTTCTCTGGGCACATGGGTAATAAGGACCGCCTGCCAGCAGCTTCGGCAGTGGCAAAACACTCCATTCGGCCACCTGACTTTATCGATAAACGTTTCACCGCAGCAAATATACTCGGATGATCTGGGCGCCGCTGTTTGCAATGCCCTGACCGATTCGGGGGCTCGGGCTGACCGACTTGAACTCGAAATCACGGAGGGCTTGTTGATGCGCGATGTTGAAGCGACTGTCGAATCACTAACGTATTTGAAGAGCCTGGGTCTAAGTCTGTCGATCGACGATTTCGGCACCGGCTATTCATCGCTGAGTTATCTGAAGCGGTTTCCGATCGACATTTTGAAAATCGACCGATCATTCGTTCAGGATCTGCATCGCGACAGTGACGACGCGGCTATCTGTGCTGCGATCATTGCGATGGCTCGCCAACTTGACCTCAAAGTAATAGCCGAGGGCGTTGAGCTCGAAGAGCAACTCACCTTTCTCAAGCGCCACCAGTGTGATCAAATTCAGGGCTATATTTTTAGCAAACCGTTAACGGTTTCCGACTTCGAGTCGCTGGTCCAGACGCATTCAGGTTGCGATCAGGAAACGGCCAAACAGTCGGTTTGATTCCGATAGCCCGAATCAGAGGTAATCGCGGTAGGCACTGACGTATTTCGCCGCATTGTCCGCGGAAATCAGAACCGCTCTACCGTGTTTCGGAATATCAGCGTGCAGTGCCGCATGCAGGACGGCACCGGTGGTCGGGCCCACCATAACGCCCTCCTTTCTGGCAACTTCGATACCGGCTTTGAATGCTTCTTCGTCGGTAACCGAAATGAGTCCGTCCAGCAACTTCGGATCAAGAATTTTTGGATAGTGTTCGTCCGGCAATCCGGTAACGCGTTTTAGTCCTGACAAGCGATGTTGACGGCTGGCCGGCTCGACGCCGATGATTTTTATGTTCGGATTCTTTTCCTTCAGATAACGACCAACACCGCTGATGGTGCCACCCGTCCCGATTCCGGCGAAAAAATAATCAATTTCACCGTTCGTCTGCTGCCAGATCTCCGGCCCCGTTGTGCGATAGTGTGCCTCCGCATTGAGTTCATTCTCGTATTGATTCGGGCTGACATACTTGCCGCCATAGGCCTCGCTTTCGACCATACTTTTGACAACACCACGAGCACCTTCCGACGGGAATACCGGGCAAAGTTCGTCGTCCACTTCGATTAGCTCGGCACCGAGAATTCGAAGTAGTGTTTTCTGCTCTTCGGGTGCGCCGTCGGGAACTGCAATCTCGATCCGCGTATCCTGAGCATTGGCCATGGCAGCAAGCGCTACTCCGGTATTACCAGCCGACGGCTCAACCAGTATTTGGTCCGCTTCAAGCTGCATACCCTGCAACATATACAGGGCCGTGCGATCCTTGATAGAGCCAAACGGATTCATACCTTCGAGCTTTAGCAGGACGTCGTAATCTGCTTGCGGATTGGAACGATCGCTGAGCCGGACCATCGGTGTCGGATTGTCGGGACTGGGGGCGAGCTCCACAATGCTATCGTAGACGTGATTTTCTCGTTGATCCGGGACGTCGTGCAGATCGACGACTTTCTCTTGCAACTGCGCACTCATAGCCTTGGTTCCGTTATTTGATCGTTAATCGATTTTAAAGGGCGAACGATTACAGGCAATGATCCGGGAAGGCTGATTGGTTATGCCGTTATTCCATGCGGTTCTAAGTAAACTCGTTATGCGATTCCCTGATTGCACCAATATTCGTCAATGCACTTTCAAGTTGCTGCCAGCGCTGTTCGACGGTACCGGTGTAACCAACAGACATTCTGACCAGACCTTCACTGATACCGGCGGAAGACAAATCCTCGTCAGTCATCTCACTGGACGTGCTGCTGCCGGGGCAGGACATGAGAGTATCGAAGTAGCCAAGACTCACGGCCATAAAGCCGAAACCGTATTTATTCTGCAACGCGTCCATCAAGTCATTGGCACGTCGTTCGCTACCGAGATCCAGTGTCAGTATTCCACCAAAACCGTATTCTTCACATCGAAGCTTTTGCATCAGATCATAGTCCGGGTGCGTGGGCAGCCCGGGATAGGACACCGGAACACCCAGTTCATGCAATCTCCCGGCAAATGTCTCCGCTCGCCGAGCGTGTTCCGCGACCCGTAAAGCCAGATGAGGTATTCGTAAACTGATTTTCGCGGCGATGGTCGGGTCCATGGTGGGGCCGAGCATCATCAGCGGCCCCTGATGTAAGTCCATTAAGCCCTGGACGAATTCCGTAGAACCACACACCACACCAGCGATGATGTCGGAAGCGCCGTTGATGAATTTTGTCATGCTGTGCACAACGACATCGGCACCCAGCGAACCGGGACTGAGTAGCAGCGGGCTGAATGTGTTGTCGATAACGAGCTGCACATCGTTCGCATGCGCCAAATCGGAAAGTCGCGGAATATCCGCAACTCGCAAGGTCGGGTTGGCAATACTTTCGGCATAGATGACCCGCGTCTTGTCCGTGATTGACGCTTCAACCGCCGCAAGGTCCGTAGCGTCGACGAATGTAGTGTTGATATTCGCTTTCGACGGCAGGAAATCATGCAGCAACGCGTAGGTGCCACCGTAAACCGTATTGGACGCAACGACATGGTCGCCCGAATTGCACAGCTGCAATATTGTGGCAGAGATCGCTGCCATGCCACTGGCAGCGCAATACGCCGCCTCAGTAGCTTCGATCGCAGCGAGCTGCCGGCCCAGCTGATAGACGGTCGGATTGAAGTGGCGCCCATACAGGTAACAGCCCTCCGGCGCGGCCTTTCTGCCGGCGAACAATTCCGGCATCGTACCCGGTTTCATGACCGTAAAAGTCGTACTGGCCTCAACCGACATATTGACGCCGCCGTGCTCGCCGAACTCATGACGCACCTCGGCCAGGCGCTCGACAGGATTACGTGTTGTCATGACAGGAGCTCTCTTCATTCTATTTTAAAGCACTATTTTAGTATATTATTTGTACTCACTTTCAATATACGAATTTTCTTCGTACCGGAGGTACAATGGAGGCGCTCGACCGAATTGACTACGAAATTGTCCGGCAGCTGCAAAATAATGCCCGGCTGTCCAACAAAGAGCTCGCCGCGTCGATCGGGCTGGCGCCCTCAAGTTGCCTCGTTCGGGTGCGCGGATTGCAACGGGATAACGTGCTTAAGGGCTATCATGCCGAGGTCAATCCGACGTCTCTCGGCGTTGGGTTGCAGGCGATGATCTCGATTCGTTTACAACGGCACTCAAAGTCCATTGTCGAGTCATTCCGGGCTCACACGCTTGCCCTGCCCGAGGTGCGCCAGCTGTATCACCTCGCAGGTGCTAACGACTTCCTGGTCCAGGTCTGGGCTAAAGACCCGGAGCATTTGCGCGATCTCATCATGACGTCGTTCACTGCCCGCGAGGAAATCGCACACATCGAAACAGGACTGATGTTCGAGCATACACACAGCCCGGATTTGCCGAACTTTTTGGATTTCGCTACCGATGCGGACTAGGGGCGTGTTCGGCTGGCCTTAAAAATCACAATGACCGTTGGTTGCCTTGCAGAAATGCCTGCACGTCGGCGTAGGTCGGGATGCTTGACTGAGCACCAAGCTGTGTACAAGCAAGCGCGCCAGCGGCGTTAGCCCATTCAAGTGACTGTTGCATTGATTGACCCTGACTCAGCGCAGCCACAAGTACGCCACAAAAAGTATCGCCTGCCGCCGTTGTATCGACTGCTTCCACCGGTAGGCCTGCCTGTACGATCAGGTCACCGCCCTCTTTCGCACAGCATCCCCGGCTACCGAGAGTTACTATCACACACGCTATGTCGATTCGTTCAAGACAACTCTCGACGTCGCCATCGTGATCTGCGACAACGGCCAACTCGCCTTCGTTGACAATCAGAATGTCAATCATCGCCAACATTTCCGCAGGCAGGCGTTGCGCCGGCGCGGCATTCAATACGACCTTGACACCCTGTTTCTTCGCGACACGTGCGTATTCGGCCACAACGGCAACAGGAGTTTCGAGTTGTAATAAGAGATGGCTGTACTTGTCGATGGGTGGCAGGTCACTGGCGGACAGACCATTATTCGCTCCTGGCGCCACGGTGATCGCGTTTTCTGCATCGTCGGACACCGTTATGAATGCTGCGCCGGTTCTCATGTCAGGCACGATTTTTTGGTGAAGGTGGATCTCCGCTTCGGCGAGGGAGGACTTTATCGGCTCTGCAAACCAGTCATCGCCCAGCGCCAAAAGCATTTCCGTGGGCACGCCTCCTGCTCGTGCGCAGGCTATCGCCTGGTTGGCGCCTTTACCACCTGGGAATAGGTTGAGGTCCCGCCCAAGCACGGTCTCTCCCGGAGACGGGATATGATTCACTTGAACGACAAAATCGAGATTAGCCGAGCCGGCAACCAGGATCATGGTATTACGCCCCTAGCCAACTCCGCTCTCACGAAGTACCTGCAGATAAACGGACGGCTCCGGACGAACCCTGCAATTATCCGTCTGGTGTGCCCACAGGATTTTGCCGGTTGTATCAGTGATCACTACCGTCGGTAACACGGCTTCGCTGTCGTAGCCGAGCATCTGAATTCCCATAGGTAGACCGTTGACGTTCTCGATCCCGAGCGTACGGGCCGCCCGGTTACCCTCGTCCGTCAGGAAATCGAAAGTTACGTCAAACTTCCTGGCCAAATCTATCGTGAATTCGTGCGGCTGGGGAGAGATTAGGGCGACACGCACACCGAGCTCCTGTATTTCCTGATACTCGCCAACCAGCTCTTTAATTTGTGCCATGCAAAGCGGACACCAGTTACCGCGATAGAAGATCCAGACCGTAGGCTTGTCCAGCAATGAATTCGAGCTGATCGTTTCGCCAGCGACGTTCATCAAATCAAATGCTGGCAGGCGCTGGCCAACGTTGAGGCTTTCGCTGGAACGATGTCCGAAGCTGGAGTGCCAATAGACATAGACAATGAACCCGAGCCAGGCGGCAACTGCCAGAACAGGCGCGTTCACACTGCCGCCATGTGAATATCCCCAGCCAGCCAGCAATACGCCCGCAGTTGCCAGGGCGGTCAGGATTGGAAAGTGAGCACTGGTCCTGGCAGTATTCTTGAGAGCAGCTATTTTTCCGAGAACCAGCAAGAACGGGACAGTAGCGAGCAAGACACCGACCCAGCTAATGGCGTCACCACCATTCCACCACGACCATCCTGCGACCACAGCAATCACCATGGCCCCCATCATATAGGTGGTGACAAAAACCGATTTGAGTCTATTCATACTTTGATGTCCTAGCGTTGCAGTTATCGGAAAGCTGACTTCAGGCTACAATACTCGCATGATCGACAAACATATTCTCTACGGCGCCGAATTCTCACTGTACAGTGGCAAAGCCCGCTGTCCGATTCATACCCGTGGTCGAGACGCCCGACGGGCGCTTTCTGCAGGATACTTCGAACATTATCGATTCATTGGAGAAGTCGTTCCCCGCACGTTCGGTAATGCCTGACAGCCCGTGTCAACGTCTGGCTACGTTTCTACTCGAATTGTATGGCGATGAATGGCTATTAATGCCGGCCATGCACTACCGCTGGAACTTCGATAATTTTCCTTTTATCTATGATGAGTTCGGCCGCAGTTTGTTCCCACGCTGGCCCGCTTTTTAAGACGTATTCTTGGCAAGCGACTCGGCGGACGTCCGTCCACTGGCGATTTCGGGATGATTGGTCCTTTGTACGCGCATCTGAATCGCGACCCCTATCCCGGCCGCCTGATGCGGCGCGATGCCCCAAACGTCGCGGCGTGGGTCGAACGCATGAGGCATCCCGCTGACCATTGTGGCGAGTGGATCGTGAACGATGAAGTTCCTGAGAGCGTGACAGCAATAGCGGCCTGCCGGCGCTGCAGTTCCGACCGCCGGCACGAGTCACTCGAATCGAAAACAGGCTAAATCCGGAAACTACAGGTGCCGGGCGGAAAACAGCTGCGTGATACCCGTTAGCTTTCTGTGCGCTTGCAGATAGCTCGCAGAGCCGAGCGAAAATGCTCGTGCTCACCCAGTAAACGAGCGTAGGAAGCCTCGAGCAAACTACCTTTGGCGCGCAGCAACTTCCGCATGGACGCTTTTGCATCTCCCGGCCAGTTGGCCGGTTGGGTTGCCGCAACAATCGGTGCAATATTTTCGAATGCACGCCGCTCATCTCTGCTCCAGTTTCTCACCGATCTCATTCGCAGATCCCGAGCAACGTTCGCTGCGACACGTTTTGCGGATTTCGATCGCGTCGATTCGCCGACAGCCGCCAATTCCTGCGTCGCGAGCATCGAAGCCGTCGCAAGCCAGTCCTCATCGAAAAACTCGCTCTGCCGGGATCCCGGCAATGTCAGATGCAAATCACAACTCGCCAGCTTGCGTAATATCCTGTTGTTACTACGATAGTTACCATCACGTTTTCTTCGTGCGACCTCCTTTCCTGCGAGCGCACGAACATCCGGCCTTACCGGTCGAAAACCCAGGTGATAATAAAACCAGAACGCGCCACTATTTAACGCTTCGCTATTTTCGGCGCCGAACTGGTACGGATTGACGACAAAGCGTGTACAAGCCACCAGTGCACGATAGACACGCAGCACCTGCACCCAGAGGTAGGAGGCCTCGCTGCCCCGATATTCGTCAAAAATGTTTATTCCGGTGTTGACCTGCAAGAACAACGTGCTTGAACCGCCATAGCCTACCGGTACGCCATTCGACAATATAAGAAAACCCATCGTGCACTCAAGTGGGTAACGGTACGCTGCTTTCAGGCCGAAAACGGCGACGGACACGCCCTCACCGACATCCGCCATGTAGACCTCATCGGGGTTGGCATGATTGAAGTGATTGGTCTCTCGATGTCTTGCTGCGAGCGATGCCATTGCAACATCCACTAATTTCCCGCCCGTTCGTCCTGGTAACTTTTGGATCGCCGGAAGAGGACGCATTATTTCCTGCCTCACGTTGCCCGGTCGAGCTCGCAATCCCGTTTCCCTGATCACCAACTTCGGAACCGGAAAGACATTGCGCGATTTTGAAAGTGCGCCTGCGCCGAGATCCCAGGTCAATGGCAAGTCCGCGGCATCGTATAGATGTGTCCACTCCACTTGTGACCGTTTGGCTTTAATTTGCGCCATAATCCAGTCGAAATCGGTTCCTGCATACCCTGCGCTCGCGATCTCTATCCACTCCTGGCTACTCGCATATCCACTATCGAAATAGTCGTCTTCTGCAGATTGCAAGATGGGTCGCAACAACTCATCAAGACGCTCGCAATCGTCGATCTCCGGCCAATCAATCGACACGGAGCCCGGCGCCTTACGAGCAAGCCATATTGCGACATCGAAAGAAAATCGATAGTGCAGGCGTGTACCGGCAATGCCCGTGTCCGATAACCTGCCACGCTCAGAGGACTTTAAATCCCGAACAAGGTTCTCAAACTCAAGCAATTGCTTCTGAGCCTTAAGGCGCTCATGCAGCGAACCCGGAAACGCGCGACAAAAACACAATCGGTCATGTAGTTGTTTCAAGTTAGTGCTCTCGCATTACTGTCCCGTCCCGTCAGTGGACCGGACCGGGTAACGTCAGATTCTGCATGATCGCAGACGCAGCTCGATTTGCTCAAGAAAGGCGGCTGATTTTGTCGCGTCCATTTCGAATTCTACGGGTACGGACCAATATTTGTCGGACAGGTTTTTGCCAAATTTGACGGCATCTTTCTCTGTCATGAAGACTTCAAAATCATCGCCAAATTGCAAATCAGCCTGTGATATCGCGGCATGATCGGGAAAACTGTGTTCGATGACCTGGATACCCTGCGCACGTAACAGATCGAAAAATCGTTGCGGATTACCGATTCCGGCAACCGCGTGTACCGTCGTATCTTTGAATCCCGGAAGTGGCCGCGCCAACGAACCGTTCAGACGGTTCGCTTCAAATGCCTGCAATTCGAATGCTATGGCATTGCGCATTTCAGTAACGCCGTTGACCAACACCTGATCAACACTCTGCAACCGCTGCGGAGATTCGCGCAACGGTCCCGCCGGAAGCAAGCGTCGATTGCCCAATCCACGCTCACCATCGATTACACAAATCTCAAAATCCCGTTGCAGCCGAAGATGCTGCAATCCGTCGTCGGCAATGATGACATCGACACCATCATCAACGAGCATGGCCGCAGCCTGAACCCGGTCGGAATCAACCGCGACGGGACACAGTCCTCGTCGCGCCAGCAACACCGGTTCATCACCAACAACCGACGCTTCACTGTCGGCGTCAACCCTCATGGAAGTGCCCGACTTACTGCCACCATAACCACGGCTGACGATGCCGGGCGTAAATCCTCTTTCACGTAATTCATTGACCAGCCAGATTACGGTCGGAGTCTTACCGGTGCCACCGGCCGTGATATTACCAACAACGATGACCGGCGCATGCGCTTTGTAGCTACGAAATACGCCATAACGAAACAGTAGCACTCGCAATTTTGAGAGCAGCCAGTAAAGCCCGCTTAATGGAAGCAACACCCAACCTGAAACCGCACCTTCGTACCAGACTCGATGTATCCATTTGTAGGTGGCACTCACAATAATACTTACTCGTCGCTAAACTGCATGCGATAGAGAGCGGCGTAGTGACCGTCCTGCGTAATGAGCCCGGCATGCGTACCCGATTCAACAATTCGGCCTGCGTCGAGAACAATGATCCGATCGGCTTTTTCAACGGTTGACAGTCGATGTGCGATAACCAGGGTCGTTCTGTCCTGCATCAGCGTATTCAAGGCATCCTGAATGCGTCTTTCCGATTGTGTATCGAGTGCAGACGTTGCCTCATCCAGAATCAGGACCGGCGCGTTTTTCAGGAGCGCTCGCCCGATAGCAATACGTTGCCGCTGGCCACCCGATAGCAATACGCCACGATCGCCGACCGTTGTTTCCAGCCCATTCGGCAAGTCATCTGTAAATTCGAGTATGTGTGCTGCCTCCGCAGCTTGCATCAACTCATCATCGGAGCATTCGTTTAGTTGCCCGTACGCGAGATTATTGCGGATCGAATCGTTGAACAATACGACGTCCTGGCTAACCAGACTGATGTTGCTGCGCAGGCTGTCGAGCGTGTAGTCGCGAATCGATACATCGTCGATCTGGATGTCACCCTCATCCAGCTCATAAAAACGCAGCAACAAGCTGGCCAATGTTGATTTGCCGCTACCCGAATGTCCCACGATGGCCAGTGTTTTGCCGGCACCGATGGAGATGTTAACGCTTTCGACAACCGGGCCATCATCGTCACCGTATGAAAAACCAACATTATCGAAGCGTACGTGACCTCGAACCCGATCAATTTCTAGAGTGCCCGTGTCTACTTCGTCCTTCTCGTCCATAACCATGAACAAACTATCGGCACCCGCGACACCGCGTTGCAAGGTTGCATTGACGTTGGTGATGCGACGGACCGGTTGCAGCATAAGCATCATCGCCGAGAAAAACGATATGAATTGCCCGGGGGAAAGCACGCCTTCGATTGACTGCAGTCCTGCCGTGTAGATGACCAGTGCGATGCCGAAACCAAACACCACCTGTGTAACGGCGACACCCATCGAGCGCACACGAATCAGTTTTAGATTCTGTTTCCGATTGCCTTCATCCACCTTGGCAAGCCGGTCGCGCTCGTATTCGTAACCACCGAATGCTTTGACAACAGAGTTGCCGCGAATAATTTCATCCGTGACCTGCGTAACCTCACCGACTGAATCCTGGATACGAGCACTGTACCGTCGGAACGCGATACCGAGCAGCCAGACAAGCGTGCCGACGACCGGAAAGAGTATGGCGACGAATATTGTCAGCGTAGGGCTGTGGTAAAGCATGACCCCCAACGCTGCAATAACAGTCAACGTGTCGCGAACGGCGATCGTAACGACGCTTGTCACGGACTCCGCGACCATCTCGACGTTGTACGTTAGTCGCGTCAGTAACGGACCCGCGGCCTGTGAATCGAAAAATTTGACCGGCAAGGTTAGAAATTTATTGAACACCTCGCGACGCAGGTCACTGATCACACTGCGTCCTATCCAGCCAAGCGACGCCTCGGTGGCGAATCCTGCCAAACCGCGCAGCACGAAAATCCCCATGAAAGCGACCGGTATCCACCGGCCGGACTCAACCTGTTTGGCAACCAGCGTTTCGTCCATAAGCGGCTGTAGCAGGTAGACGAGGCCAGCCTCAACCATCGCGATGGCCGCCATGCCGATGATGGCGATGAGTCCGATGAGCTTGTGCGGCGTGACATAGTGCCAGAGTCGGGCATAGACAACGCGGACTTCAGGGTCGATGCGTTTACTCACCTTGGCCTGATGACCTCGCTACTCGCCTGGATCATTGACAGTTGCGATGCTGATTTGCGTAAAGCCCAGTCGCCCGGCGATGTCCATTGCGGTGACAACGTGCTGGTGTTTGGCATTCGCGTCCGCGCTGATCGTCAACGGCATTTGGCTGTTGCCAGCCGACACTTTCTGCAACGCATTGCGAATCGTCTCGGGCCGATTATTAATGAGCGCCCGACCATTAACGAGGTAAGTACCTGTTGCGGTTATCATGATATCCAGTTGTTCGGGGGGCTCTTCAACAAATGCCGAGCTTTGGGCTTGCGGCAAGCTGATATTGATTTGCGATTGCTTCACAAAACTGGTCGACACCATGAAGAAAATCAGTAGCAGCAACACAACGTCGATCAGCGAAGTCATATTGACCTCCGGCTGCGTTCGTGCCCGCAAGCTGAGCTTCACTTGTTTTCCCTGGCACCGCGCCGATGCAATGCTTCGACCAGCTTGATGGCTTCTTTTTCCATATCGACAACCAGTGTGTCGATACGCGTTCGGTAATAGCGGTAGCCAATCAATGCGGGAATGGCAACCGTCAGCCCGGCGGCCGTTGTGATCAGCGCTTCGGCGATGCCGCCGGCGAGTACCGTCGGGTTCCCGACACCGTGTGTGGTGATCGCCGCAAACACCTTGACCATGCCGATTACCGTGCCCAGCAGGCCGAGCAAAGGCGTGATCGCAGCGACCGTACCCAGGGTTTCAAGGTATCGCTCAAGCTCATGGACGACGTGACGGCCGGTGTCTTGTATCGCATCTTTCAAGACCACTCTTTCACGATCTCGATTGATCAGACCGGCAGCCAGGATCTGCCCCAGCGCGGAGCCCTGATGCAACGTCTGAATCTGCTTTTGATCCAGCTGCTCTTTCTTGACCCATCCCCAAACCTTGCTCGTGAGGTCTTCCGGAATGACGCGTTTTTGCCGCAGCGTCCAGAAGCGTTCAAGAATAATGCCCATGGCGATGATCGCGCACAGGATAATCGGCAACATCAGCCAGCCGCCGGATTTGACTATCTCAACCATGACAACCTGATTAATCGGGAAAATGGAAATATACAGTGACAGCGCGGAAAATTCTCGCTAAAGCTGTGCCTAATCGTGCCAGAATCGGCGCTGTCGCAAGCGCTCTTCACGCAATTGGCTGACACCGCCTCTTTCACACAAGCGAAAACTGATTGCACCGGAGCTCGCAGTATCGAGAACGAGGGCACCAGCGCCCTCCCAGCGCCTGATGATACGCTCTTTCGGAAAACCCCAGCGATTGGCGTAACCCGCCGATGCGATCGCGAGATTCGGCCTCAGACGATTGACGAACGGCGGGCTGGATGACGTCAGGCTGCCGTGATGCGGAATCAGGACGACAGTCACCGCATCGAGCGGCAGGCGTGCGAGCACGGTTTTCTCGCCCTCCGTCTCGATATCGCCAGTCAGTACCAGGCGATGATCCCCCGCGCTGATAACCATCACACATGAAGAGTCATTACCGCCGAACGCAGTACCAGGCCCGGGGTGCAAGAAGCGGTATTCGATACCATCGGCACGCCAGCTCTGCCCTGCCTCGCAGGTGGAAATCCCGCGGCCAAGATCCGGCAATGTCTCACCGGCGAGAATCCGACCGACTTCCACCTGATCCACGATTGCCGATGTGCCGCCGGCATGATCGTCATCTGCATGCGACACGACGAGCCAGTCGACCACCTCGATTCCCTTGTAACGCAGAAACGGCAGGACAACCTGCTGCGCCGCACTGCCGCCACTCCGATACGACGCGCCCGTATCAAAGATCAGGGTACGCCCTCGACTTTGAACAACAACAGCCAGTCCCTGCCCAACATCCAGAACGTGTGTGTCGATACAGCCGTATCGTGGAACAGCGGGCTTGTAGAGCAGCAACGAGATCACAGCCAGCATTGCGATCCAGCGACCCGGCCATCCTCGTGGCAATAAGACCCATAGAGCTGGCAGAAAAACCACACCCATGAGAGCGCCCTGCAGTCCGTCGATGCCGGCGATATGAATGTCCGTCATCGGCAGCTCTGCAAATTCGCCGATCACCCATTCGATGCTGTTGATGCTGGCGGCAGAAATCCGCAACAGAACATCGCTTGCGGCTGCCCACACCGGGTCCAGCACCATGCTGGCCAGCGTCACCGGTACCGTAACGAAACTGAATACGGGCACGGTGATGAGATTCACGAGCGGTGCCACGATGGCTATGCGCTGAAAAATCAGGGCCGTCATCGGCATCAGGCCCAGCAGCAGGACGAACTGCATCACTAGCAACTGAATACTGCGTAAACCCACACGCGGTCGCCAATAGCGCCGTGCAAACCACAGCAATACGACGACCGCGCCAAACGACAAGCTGAATCCGGGCATCATCAATGACACAGGATCAAGCACAAACAGGAGCAAAGCGACAACGGCAACAATCCGTCCGGGGTCAGCCCGCCTGCGACTCACAAATGCGAATGCTGCCAATCCAAGCATGACGGTCGCTCGTTGCGATGGCACGGCGAGACCGGACACCAGTGCATAAATCGCGGCCATGCCCACGCCTCCGATAGTGGCATGATCGAGATGATTACCACGCAACCGGCAAACGCCGGATAATAATGCGATGAGAAAAAAGGCAGCGGCCGCTGCCAGTCCGATGTGCAGCCCCGATATCGCCATCAAGTGACTACTGCCGGTGATCGCGTAACGATCCCATTGCTCCCGAGTTATCAGGTGCCGCGACCCAACACCGATCGCTGCGAGCACCGAGGCAGCAGTCCCGCCGATATATCTGGCCCGCGCGACGAAACTTTGCCGATAGCGTTCCACCGATGACATCGCACCGGCCTGCAATAAACGATTGCGCTTACCCGTGACAACATAACCGGCTGCATGCAGTTTTTCGCGAAACATCCAGTTCTCGAGACTGAATGCCCCTGGATTGCTATTACCGTGTGGTCGCCGCAAGCGCAGCTCAAACTCCCATACATCTCCGAATGCCGGGAGTTGCGAAGGCTCAAACCAGGCGACGCGTGACCGCAGCGGCAAGCGTTGGTCGTCAATCGCCTCGACCAGCATCGTGACGGATGCACCACGCTGTTTCGGGAAATCGGCGATTCTGACCCGGGTCAACAGGCTGTCACCCGCGAAACCTGCATCGAGGCGAGCATCGATAACGGCATTCCCCGCCATTACGAAAAACGTGAAACCGAACAGTAGGAAAGCGAAGCCGCGCAAGCGCCGCAGCAGAAGCAACAAAGTAGCTGCAACAAAAAGTGCTGTGCAAAGGTCCGAGTTTATTGGAACCCTGCTATGCTGCGCCGCAAAGCCGCCTGCCAGCACCAGCAGGCACACTTTAACAACCGTTGTCGCATAGATCGGCACAATCCATCAAAACCGGACCGCAAGGCAATGCCAAGGCGCTTTTTCAGGAAATTCACGTTCAAACGCCACCACGTCAGTAAGCAGTGGTTCATGAAGCCGTTCCGGCATCTGCTGCACGACCACCGCCTCTGGGGTGTACGTCGCCAGACTGTGGTGCCGGCATTCGCTATCGGCGTTTTCATCGCATTCCTGCCAACCCCCGGACATACGCTTATGGGAGCCCTGTTGGCGTTGGCTTTCCGGGTCAATATTCCGGTGGCCGCTTTGGCGACCTGGGTTAGTAACCCGGTGACAATGGCACCGATGTATTATTTCGCGTATCGACTGGGGCGTTATTTACTCAAAACACCGCTGCAGGAATTTCAGTTTGAGATGTCCTGGGACTGGGTTACCCACACATTCGTAACAATCTGGCAGCCGATGCTGTTGGGGTGTCTCATTCTTGGCATTCTGGCCGCTGTCGTCGGCTACATCACTCTGGATTTGTTCTGGCGCTCGTCAATCGCCAGTTACAAGGCCCGCAAACGATTGAGTCGCCGCGATCGAAAGCTCTAACCGGATGCCTGCAAAATACCGTCTTCGAGCACTAGGATGCGATCCATGCGCGCAGCAATCGAATGATCGTGCGTCACGATAACCAGGCTGGTTTTCATTTCCTGATTCAATTCGAGCATTAATTTCAGCACATGCTCACCGTTACCGGCATCCAGGTTTCCGGTCGGCTCATCCGCCAGCACCAGTTGCGGTTTTGTAATCAGCGCACGAGCCACAGCGGCACGCTGACGCTCACCGCCCGATAACTCACCGGGTTTGTGATGCAAGCGCTCGCCAAGTCCGACACGGCCGAGCAATACGCGGGCTTTTTCGATGGCAGAAGCTCTCGGTTCGCGTCGGATCATCAGCGGCATCGCCACGTTTTCCTCGGCCGTGAATTCCGGCAGTAGATGATGAAACTGGTAAATGAAACCAACGTTTCGATTGCGTAAATCGCCCTTTGCCGCTTCGTCGGTGCCGTGCATGGCCTCACCATTGATGAACACCTCGCCCTCGTCCGGTTCATCAAGACCGCCCATTATTTGCAGCAAAGTTGTTTTGCCAGATCCCGATGTGCCAATGATGGCAACCCGTTCGGCCGGCTTAACCTGCAGGTCAACACCGTGCAATACCACCAGCGTTGAGGCGCCTTCAGTAAATCGTCGCACAACGCCACGGCAGTCCAGAACAGGGTTAGTCATATCGGAGGGCCTCAGCCGGCGCTGTCCTGGCAGCAACCCAGGCCGGATAAATGGTTGAAATCAACGCAAGCACAAGTGCAATAAACGCCACCAGCGCCACGTCGGCATATTGTAATTCCGACGGCAGATCGCTGATGAAATAAACGTCGGCCGCAAGAAACTTGATGCCGAATACCGACTCGAAAAAACCGATGATGGATTCGAGATTTAGCGCCAGCAGCATGCCCAGTCCAGCGCCCGCGAGCGTGCCTGCAATACCGACAATGCTGCCTTGCGTCACGAAGATCTTGAGTATGCTCGCTGGCCGCGCGCCAATAGTGCGCAGTATCGCGATATCCGCCTGTTTGTCTTTTACGACCATTACCAGCGTCGACACAATATTGAACGCGGCTACGGCGATGACCATCATCAAGATCACGAATAGGATCGATTTCGTTATCTGAATGGATCGAAAGAAATTGACGTGTCGGCGCGTCCAGTCGCTGACCAGTACCAGTTGGCCATTCTGAAGCGCGACTTCACGGACGATCGCCGGTGCCTCATAGATCTCCGTTACGGCCAGCCTAACACCGCTCACCGAATCCCCCATGCGATATAACTTCTGCGCATCGCCGATATTGATGAACGCAAGACGGCGATCAAATTCGTACATGCCGACGCGGTAGATACCGCTGACTGTGAACCGTTTTGTCCGCGGCACAATGCCAGCCGGCGTCACTCTCCCCTCTGCCAGCGTCACGGTCACCTTGCCACCCGCTTCGACCTGCAATGCATCGGCCAGCTCAACGCCCAGGACAATATTGAAATCACCTTTCACAAGATCACCGAGCTCACCCGATTGCATGACGCCAGCAACACCGGATACGGCGTCTTCCATCTGTGGATCGATACCTCGCAGCTCGGCGCCGCTGATTTGTTTCTCGAACACGAGTAGCGCCTGTCCGGCAACATAAGGTGCCGCCGCAGTCACACGCGAATTGCTAACAGCGACAGCGATTAGCTCCTCGTAATTCGCCAACTGACCGTCGGTCCCCTCAATACTTGCGTGAGCTGTCATCGCCAACAAACGGTCCTTGAGTTCACGCTCAAAGCCGTTGACCACGGACATGACGACAATCAACACGGTCACCGCTATCGCTATTCCCAACATGGAAATAGCAGAGATGAGCGACACAAAACTGTTGTTACTACGCGAGCGTACGTAGCGACTGCCGATCCAGAATTCGAAGCGCTTGCCCATCAGCCGCTACTCATATCGCAGTGCGGCCGCCGGATTCACCAGCGCGGCACGTCTCGCCGGATACAGTGTTGCCAGCGACGTTAAGACAAACGCTGAGATACCGATTGCCAGAACATCGTTGGATTCGAGCTCGGATGGGATGTCCGTAACGTAATAGACATCCCCGGGCATGATCTGAAAACCGAAGAACTGTTCCAATACCGGCACCAGTGTCGGCACATTAATCGCAAGAATTACGCCCAGAATCACGCCAATCGCAACACCAGCCCAGCCGATGATGGCACCCTGCACAAAAAATACCCGTACAACACCTTGCGGACCCATGCCTAAAGTCCGCAGTACGGCAATATCGGTAGTTTTGTCGGTCACAACCATGACCAGGCTGGCAACGATATTGAATGCGGCCACACCGATAATCAGCGACAGGATCAAGGACATCATCATCTTCTCGAGACGTATCGCCCGAAAGTAACTGCCGTTTTCGATGGTCCAGTCGCTGCTTTCGAAGTAGCTGCCCAACTTTGTCTGCAATGATCGGGAAATGGCCGGCGCAGCCATAACATCACTGGCCCGGAAGCGAATCGAGCCGACCGCTGTACCGAGCCCCAGAATGGCCGCGACATCGTCCGCGTGGACCAGTGCCAGCACCGCATCGTGGTCCTGCAGTCCAGCTTCAAAAATGCCGCGCGTTACAAAGCGCTCAAGGACCGGTTGTAGCGTGCCATCGCCGACGGGTTTTGGCACCAGCAGCACGACACTGTCGCCAACCCGCGCGCCCAAATCATAGGCAAGCATCCGACCGAGGATGATATTGCGTCCACCCGGTTGCAAATCGTTGAGGTCGCCTTCGATCATATTGATCATGTCGCCCGAGAGCTGGCGTTCATAGTCTGGCTCTACGCCGTGCACCAGCACTGCGACCAGGTCGCGGCCCGACTGAATCATGCCTTCCATTGGCACGAACGGTGCTGCCGCTACGACGCCGGGCTCTGCCGCCACCTGATCGAGCAGCGTTTCCCAGTCTTCCGTTCTTCCATCGGCGGCCGCAACGGAACCATGCGCCGACATGCTCAGCAAACGGCTGCGCAACTCACCTTCAAAACCGTTCATCACCGACAGGATTACTATGAGCGCAGCCACGCCCAGAGATATCCCGATGAGGGAAATCAGGGTGATAAACGACACGAAACGAGTGCGCCGTTTGGCCCGCAAATAACGCAGTCCAATGAAGAGTTCGACAGGATTTAGCATCGGCTCGCATTAAACCACATTCGACGTCTTGTGACGCAGTTCGCATGGGGAACTGCTGTCAGCAGTGATATAGTTCCAGAACCACACATGGGAGTAGTACCAATGATCAAGTTGCGAATTCTATCCGCAATCGCTTTGCTCGCAGCCTTCGGCGCAATGACAAGCGCTGAAACTGTCAATATGAGCGGTGCAACGGCAGCATCGGACGACGGACGCCCGTCTCGTGGAATGACGCAGGCGAGTGTTGAATCCAGGTACGGCAGCCCGATTTCGGTCGAGGCGCCGGTTGGTGAGCCGCCCATCACGCGTTGGGTTTATTCCGATTTTGTTGTATTTTTCGAGTACGACCGGGTGATTCACGCTGTTGTAAAGCGCTAATCGATTACAAGCTCTGGAGCCCGGGTCGGAAACGACCCGGGCTTTTTTATGACTGTGTAATAATCGCGTCCCGCACACCTTATCTGACCGAATATCACATTGACCCAAGCTTTACTCATTCCCGGTAATTTCAAGCTTCCACAGGCTGGTGACGATACGGCCTGGGGCCGTTTGATCGGTGCCAGCAGCTCGCTGGCAGCGGCCGAACTCGCCGAGTATCTCGCGACCGGCGGCCGGCGGCCGCTGCTGTTATTGGCCGAAGATCCGAGGCATGCGGATCTACTTGAAGCCGAGGTTCGCTTCTTTACAAACGAGGCTGTACCGGTCGAGCATTTCGTCGAGTGGGAAACCTTGCCATGGGACAACTTTTCGCCTCACCAGGACATCATTTCAGAGCGGCTCCGAGTACTTGCAGCGCTGCCGAAAATGGCCAATGGCGTCATCATTGCCACCGTCGGAATCTTGCATCAGCGCCTGCCACCGCTCGACTACGTCGCCGCTCGTTCGTTGTCACTCGGCGTTGGCCAACAATTACCGCGTGAGGAATTTACGCGGTCATTGGTCGAGGCCGGATACCTGCGCGTACCGCAGGTTTCCGAGCATGGCGAGTTCGCGGTCAGGGGCTCATTGATCGACATTTTCCCGATGGGTACCGAGACGCCGGTCCGAATAGACTTTTTCGACGATGACATAGAGTCGCTACGCTATTTTTCTGCGGACAGTCAACTGTCCGGCGGCAGGGTCGATGCTGTTCGCATTCTGCCGGCGAGAGAGGTCCCGCTGGATGCTGATGCCATTACTGAATTTCGGCATAACCATCGCGAACGTTTCGACGGCCAGCCCGGCAAGTCCCGCGTGTACCGTGATGTATCTGACGGTATCGCGCACGGCGGTATAGAGTATTACCTGCCACTGTTCTTCGATACTACAGCGTCTTTTGCTGACTATTTACCGGGCAACACCGTTGTTCTGTCACCGGATTCTCTGCATTCATTACTCGAACAATTCTGGGACGAGGCGCGGCAACGTTTTGCGATGTGCAGTCTGGACGCGGAGCGTCCGGTTCTGAATGCTGAAGAAACGTTCATAAGCCCTGAAAAAATCTCATCACGACTGAATGCTTTTTCCCGCATCCGTTACTCAGCGCAGTCTCTCAGCGGTCATGCGGTCAACTACGACACTCGACTGCCACCCGCCATGAAAATTGAAGCGCGATACGAAGATGCCGCCGCCTCGCTGATGCAGTTTTTGCAATCCTTTGATGGTCGCGTGCTTTTCAGTACCGATTCGCCGGGCCGCCTCGAGCAATTACACGACCTCTTGTCGGGACGGGGTCTTGATTTGGCGCGTGTCGATGGCTGGTGCCAGTTTCGTGAAGACAGTCACCGCATCGGCGTCACTATTGCACCCGTCGATAACGGCGTCCTGCTGCCGACCGCCAAAATCGCGATCGTCAGCGAGCAGCAATTATTTGGTGAACGCTCAACGACGCGCCGCCGCCGCAAACATCGCAGCGACCGTGATCCCGAAACCATCATTCGACAACTTAACGACCTGCAGAACGGCTCACCGGTCGTGCACGCAGAATACGGCGTCGGCCGCTATCTGGGTCTGATTACCCTCGAGACCGGCGGCATAAAGGCTGAGTTCCTGCATCTGCAATATGCGGACGGCGACAAGCTGTATGTGCCGGTGCACGCTTTGGAGCTGATTTCCCGTTATACCGGCGCCTCGCCCGACAACGCCCCGCTGCATCGCCTCGGCAGTGATCAATGGGAAAAGGCGCGCAAGCGTGCCATCAGGAAGATCCGCGACGTCGCCGCAGAATTACTCGATATTTACGCCCGCCGTGCGGCGCGGGTCGGACATCGATTTCGCTGGCCCGAAAACGAATACCGATCCTTCGAATCCGGCTTCCCATTTGAGCTCACCGAAGATCAGGCACAGACGATTGATGAGGTCCTTGCAGACCTCGCGTCCGACAAACCCATGGACCGTGTTGTCTGTGGAGATGTCGGTTTTGGCAAGACTGAGGTGGCATTGCGTGCGACATTTGCTGCGATTCACGGTGGCAAGCAAGTCGCCGTACTGGTGCCAACAACACTACTGGCGCAACAACATGGCCAGACCTTTCGCGACCGTTTCGCGGATTGGCCCATCCGGGTCGAGGTTCTGTCTCGTTTCCAGACCGCGAAAGAGGCGAAAGACATCGTCAGGGGATTGCAGTCCGGCACTGTCGATGTGCTCATCGGCACACACCGCCTGCTCGGACATACAAAAGACTTTCACGACGTCGGTCTCATTATCGTGGACGAAGAACACCGCTTTGGCGTTCGCCACAAGGAAGCCATCAAGTCCTTACGCAGTGAAATTGACGTACTGACGCTGACCGCGACACCGATACCGCGAACGCTGAATATGGCGTTTGGCGGTATTCGGGAAATGTCCCTGATTACGACTCCTCCAGCCGATCGCCTCGCGGTCAAGACCTTCGTCTCCGAATGGAACGACGTTGTCATTCGGGAAGCCTGTTTGCGAGAAATCAAACGCGGTGGCCAGGTGTATTTCATTCACAACCGTGTCGAGGACATCGAGCGCATCGAGCTACAGCTACAAAAGCTGGTACCTGAGGCCAACATAAGAATCGGACACGGACAGATGCGAGAGCGTGACCTGGAACAGGTGATGCTCGACTTCTATCACCGGCGTTTCAACGTGCTGTTGTGCACCACCATCGTCGAAAGCGGCATCGACGTACCAACGGCGAACACGATCATCATCAATCGTGCGGATCGCTTCGGACTCGCGCAACTGCATCAACTACGCGGCCGAGTTGGTCGCTCGCATCACCGTGCCTACGCCTATCTCGTTGCACCACCGAAAGCCGTCATGACCGCCGACGCAATCAAACGCCTTGAGGCGATCGATTCGCTGGAAGATCTGGGTTCCGGATTCACGCTGGCTACGCACGATCTCGAGATCCGTGGTGCCGGAGAACTACTGGGTGACACGCAAAGCGGGCAGATACAGGAAATCGGCTTTTCGTTGTACACGGAGCTCCTGGGGCGGGCAGTCGACTCACTGAAGTCCGGCGATGAAGTCAATCTGGATGCACCGTTAGATGCCGGCGTTGATATCAACCTGCACATTCCGGCTCTGCTGCCCGACGATTATGTTCCCGACGTTCATCTCAGACTGATGCTTTACAAGCGTATTTCCGCCGCCGAAAACACAGACGAGTTGCGGGAACTGCAGGTTGAACTCATCGATCGCTTCGGTCTGCTCCCGGATGCCAGCAAGAACCTCATTCGGATCGCCTCGATAAAGAGATCAGCCCGCGCACTCGGCGTCGAGAAAATCGACGCCGCCGATCGCGGCGGGTACCTGATTTTCGCCACCGAAAGCCATATTGACCCTGTCGCTCTCGTACAATTAGTGCAAAATGACAGTCGTCGTTATCGACTGCAGGGATCACACCGACTGCAAATCACCGATGAACTGGTCAATATTGAAAAACGGTTCCGCACGGTTGAGGACCTTTTGCAGCACCTCAAGGTCAAATGAAGCTTACAGGATGAATTACTGCATGAAAAAATGCGTCTCTCTATTGCTGCTGCCATTACTGGCTGCCGGCGCGCTCGCTCAGGATATCCCGGACGAAGATGCTCAGCCGGAAATACGACGTTATACCGTTGAGGTCATCATATTCGCGTACGCAGAGGAATCTTCAGTAGGGTCGGAGGTCTTCCCGCCCGACATCCCGCCGGCCATTGAAGCAGCGCTGGACGAAGAACTGCTTGAGGATCTGGACGATGATCGAGGCATTGAGGACGCGCTTGAGTCTGTCCCCGAAGTCATTGAGGAAGACGCATTACCTGAGGACAAAAAATACGAGCTGGTCATGCTTGCGGAAGAGGACTTCGGACTGGTGGAGGCCTACGAACAACTGGAGTTGCTCGACGCTTATCAGCCGCTGTTGCATTTCGGCTGGACGCAACCAACCTACCCGGACGAGGAAGTTGAAGCACGTCCGCTCAGTTCCTTTGTGACTCCACCCAGGGGCCTGGAGGGCGACCTCACGTTGTACCTGAGCCGCTACTTGCATCTGGCGGTAAAACTGCAACTGGACGAGGCGTTTCGCGATGAACTCCCGGACAACGTGTCTTGGGAAAATGACGACCCGGGCGATGAAGCCGAGGAGTTTTTGATGCGCAGCAGTTTCGACGACGGTTTCTACGATTTCAGCGACGAAGCGCCTGTCAGTTATCCGGTGTACTACCGCATCGATGAGGATCGTATCTTTCGCAACGGCGAACTTCGTTATTTCGACCATCCTAAATTCGGTGTGTTGGCCAGAATCACCCGCGTTGAGGAAGAGGAAGAAGGTGAGCTCCTCGGTGACATGGAACTACTGGGCGACGACGTCGAGTAAATCGCTTAGGAACTCTTTCGCATCGCGTTTTTCGGCGCTGACATCCACGACCGTTACCTCGTAGGTCACAGTTACGAAATTTGACGAGATCGATCGCGGATGATGCAGTCCAAGTTCACGCACGGCCGTGGAAATTTTTCCAGCAAATTCTCGCACACCGTTCTCATCCGTTGAATGCGACAAAACAACGAAACGCTGTCCGTCCGGACGTGCGACGACATCACTGGCACGCCGCAGGCAGCGCCTGATCGCCTGACCTACCCGACGCAAACACGAATCGGCCGCGTGCCGGCCGAACACCTCAAGGTAGGCGGCGAACTCTTCCAGCGTGAATGTCACCAACGATAATTTACCAGTCTCCCGTTCGGCAACCGCCCAATCGTGCTCAAATACATCCGCAAATGCGCCGCCGTTCAGGAGGCCCGTAACCGGGTCATCGCGTGACAAGTCCCGAATTCGGCGCTTCGCTTTCAGCAGTGCATGGTGCGTCTCCGCGCCTTCGGCCGTTCCTGCACCGGTACCTGTACGCCAGTAAGCGACGTAGAATCCGGCCATTTTTTCATCAGGAAGTTGCAGCGGTCGCAGCGCGAGCAGGTACTCACGGTTGTTTGCTTCGATCGGCAGGCTCGTCTCCTGCTGCGCCCGGACTGCCTCACTGATTTCCAGCGCAAGATCACGCCCGGCGAGTTCTTCGATGACGTCGGCAAAGGGTTTATTCAATACTGTATCAGTCGTGATCGTCGCGAAAGCCGGGTTGGCCAACACTACGGGCCAGTCGGGTTGACCGATGTGTGCGATCAACAGCGGCTCGGATGTCGCCGCGATAACCTGCTCCAGTATTTCCTGATTGACGGTCTTCATCTTAGGCATTCAGCTGCAGCTCCGGCCGGGAACTCCAGTTCGAAAACAGTGCGTTGGCCTCCTGCCACTCGTCACTTGCGCGCAACGTCTTGCGCTGCACTTGCCCGGTGCCGTGCAATCTGGCCAGCCGTACAAGCGATAAAGGATTGGAGTACTCATTCAATGCGCTGACTGTCTCATGTGCCGCATCGCGGTCATTGCAGACCAGGATCATGTCACACCCCGCTTTGAGCGCGAGCTGTGCGCGTTCCCGCATACGGCCATAGCTGCTCGTCGCCTTCATGGTCAGATCGTCGCAGAAAACCGCGCCACCAAAACCCAGCCTTTCGCGCAGTTCTCGCTGAATCCAGTATTCGGAAAAGCCCGCCGGCATTGTGTCAATTTCCTGATACACAATGTGCGCCGGCATCACACCGGCGACAACCCCGGTATTCATCAAACGCTCGTACGGCCGCATATCATCGAGTACTAAACCGTAATCTCGTCGGTCGACCGGCAGGCGCTGATGTGAATCGGCGACAACAGCACCGTGCCCCGGAAAGTGTTTCGCTACGGCTGCCATACCCGCGCTTCGTAGTCCACGCGCGAATGCTTCTGCCAAATCGCTTACGGCCTCAGGTTTGCGGTGGAACGAACGGTTGCCAATTATTTCGCTAATACCCCAGTCGAGATCAACACAAGGCGCAAAACAAAGATCGATGCCAGCCGCCCGCAGCTCGGATGCGATCAGCCAACCCGCCTGGCGGGCGATCCTGAGGCCAGACTCACTATTGCGATCGTATTCGCGACCGATGTGGCGCATCGGTGGCATTTCGGTAAATCCTTCACGAAAGCGCTGCACCCGACCCCCCTCGTGATCGACGGCTATCATCAGGGGTGGACTACGAAGTGCCCGAATCTCAGCAATCAGGTCGGTCACCTGTTCGACCGATTCGAAATTACGTGTGAAAAGAATGACGCCGCCGACAGCCGGCTCACGCAGCAGATCGCGGTCTGCCGGACTCAGAGCAAGTCCTTCAATATCGAGCATCACGGGTCCCATTGACATCCGCTGCGCCTCACGTGTTGTTGTCACGTTCGTGTAAACACCGCAATCGATTCTACATGGGCTGTGTGCGGGAACATATCAATGATTCCGGCAGTTTCGAGTTTGTAGCCCTGATCGTGCACGAGAATCCCGGCATCTCGAGCCAACGTGCCCGGGTGGCACGAGACATAGACAATGCGCAGAGGATTCAAAAGCTTCATGCGTTCCACGATTTCGGCCGCGCCACTGCGCGCGGGATCGAGCAGCACACGATCCCATCCCGCCTTTACCCAGGACTCGGAACCGTCAATCTTGCTGAGATCGGCGACCCGAAACTCGACATTGTTCAGTCCATTTGACCGCGCGTTATCCGCAGCGCGTGCGACCAGGCTTTGCTCACCCTCAATGCCCAGTACTGTTCCGGATTTCTGCGCCAGCGGCAACGAGAAATTACCAATGCCGCAATAAAGATCCAGCACCCTGTCGTCCGGGCCTGGATCCAGTTGCTCAATGGCAAAATGCACCATGCGCTCATTGATTTCGCTATTCACCTGAACAAAATCAATTGGCTCAAAATTAATTTGGATATCGAACTCCGGCAGCGTGTAAAAAAGTGACTCATCGAGGGTCATCGGCTGAATCAACTCTAACGAATCCAATCCGCCTGGCTGCAGATAGATTCTGCAGTCATTAGCGACTCCGAATGCGGTCAGTTCTTCGCTATCTGCATCGGTTGGTACATCCAGAACGCGGAATACCAGCGCGATGGAGTTTTCGGCGACGGCGACCTCGATTTGCGGCAGTCGTGCACGTATCGACAAGCGCGCAACCAACTCGCTCAATTTGTCAATCAAACCGTCGACAGGACTCGCGAGTACTTCGCAGCGATGCATGTCAGTGATAAACGGCGCATGACGCTCTCGGAAGCCGACCAGCACCCGCCCTTTTGCCGGCACATCTTTTACGGCCAAACGCGCCCGCCGGCGATAGCCCCAGACGGGACCCGTCATTGGCTCCAACCAGGAATCCACTTCGACCTTGCCAATGCGTTGCAGATTATCTCTTAGTGTTTGCTCCTTGATCGAGCGTTGATAGTCTTCGCTCACGTGCTGCAGCGAACAACCACCACAACGCCCGAAAGCTTCGCACTTCGCATCAATTCGATCGCCGGACGCTTCGATGACCTGCAGCAATTCCGCTTCATCGAAATTGCGGCGCGACTTACGACGAATAAATTCGACCGTCTCTCCGGGCAACGCACCGGCAACAAAGACCTTTTTGCCGCTCACCGCAGCGATACCGCGGCCATCGTGAGTCGCAGATTCTATGCTTGCCGTCTCCGGCTCTCTCTTCTTCGTTCTGCCCATTTAGGAGCGCTACTCAGCCCAGGCCTCGAGAAATTCATTCAGATGCGGCTGGTGCATTGATTTCAGGGAGCTTCGCACGAGTTCGTACTCGCGCTCCAGTTCAGTCTGATCCAGATTGCCGCGCATGAACTCGAAACGCAGAAAGCAAAGCCAGGTATTCAGTACATCCGTCTCGCAGTAGTCACGAATTTCGCGAATGCCGCCTGCCTTGAACTTGTCCCACACCTTGTCACCGCTCATGCCCAGTTTCCCGGGGAAGCCAAGCAGTACGGCCATCTGATCCAGACTCGCGCGCCCTCGTGGTTGAAAACCCGCCAGCACATCCATCAGATCGACATGTCGCCAGTGGAACCGGCTCATGTAGTTATTCCATTTGAAATCGCGGTCGTTTTCGCCCATTTCCCAGTATCGCGGTGCCTGAATATTGTGCTTCAGGGCTCGATAATGCAGCACCGGCAAATCGAAGCCACTGCCATTCCACGATACGAGGTCTGGCGTGTATTTTTCGATGCCGTCGAAAAAGCGCTGCACGATCTCGGCTTCACCGGATTCCTCGTCGCCCAGGGTCCATACCTTGAACGTATCGGCCGTGCGAAATGTCACCGAGATCGCAACGATTCGCTGCAGATGCAGCGGCAGAAAATCCGACCCGGTTTGTTGCTGCCGCTTGAACATCATCGCAGTCGCGACCTCATCGTCCGGCAGGCCGTCAAGATCCCAAAATCGACGTCCGAATTCAACGTCCGGAACCGTTTCTATATCAAATGAAAAACAATGCATAGCCAAATTCCATACTCATTAGCTGCAGCCTGCAGATTCAACCACTGCAAATGCCAGCACCAAACCTGCGTCGTCCGTCAGGCTGACGTGCCCCTTTCCTATTCCCAACTGCTCACACACCTTTCGTCCGCGCTCTGACCAAATAATCAACGGCCTGCCCCATTCATTGTTGATGATGCCGACATCGCGCAACCAGACGCCATGCGCGAATCCGGTACCCATTGCCTTGACGGCCGCTTCCTTGCCGGCAAAGCGCATCGCGAGAAATCGTGCCGGCTGTTTTGTCTGGGTGAATAAATCCATTTCTTCGTCCATAAGAATGCGTTTCGCAAAATGCTCACCGAATCGCTCCCAGGTCGATTCCATACGCGACATCTCAACAATGTCGGTACCAATTCCGAAGATCATCGACTCGTCATCCCGCCCGCGCTTCTACCATCAGGCGTTTCATTTCACTGACAGCCATCACGAGTCCATCGAATACTGCTCTGGAGATGATCGCGTGACCAATATTCAGCTCCACAATTTCCGGTATCTCAGCGATCTCTTTGACGTTCTGGTAATGCAGTCCATGCCCCGCGTTAATAATCAATCCGAGTTCCTGTCCATACTTTGCAGCGTCGACAACGCGCTGCAATTCGGCCAATTGCTGATCGCCTGTCGCGTCAGCGTACGCACCAGTATGCAACTCGACAACCGGTGCGCCGGCGGCGACCGCCGCATCCAGTTGTGCTGAGTCCGGATCGATAAACAGGGATGCACGGATATTTTCAGCCGCCAGTCGATCACAGGCCGACTTCACTTTGTCCAACTGCCCTTTCACATCAAGGCCACCCTCAGTCGTCAGTTCCTCGCGTTTCTCCGGCACGAGACAGACGTCAGACGGCTTGATTTGTGATGCGACCTCCAGCATTTCGTCGGTTACCGCCATTTCCAGATTCATATGACTGCGCATCACTTCGTTAATAGCCGTTAGGTCATCGTCCTGAATATGGCGCCGGTCTTCCCGAAGGTGCACGGTTATGCTGTCGGCACCCGCCCGCTCCGCCATTACAACTGCATCGGCAGGTCGTGGGTAACTCGTGCCCCTTGCTTGCCGCAAGGTCGCAATGTGGTCGATATTGATGCCCAGTAATAATGGCTCGCTATTGTTCACTTTTTTGATTCCGGGTTTTAGTGGAAGCGATTCTACCCCGATGCAGTTCCATCAGCACCTTACGGCTCTTAAGTTCCTTCCCCCCCAGGTGAAACCCTATGATTTCACGCAGCAGACGGTTCGCGGCTCGTAATATTTCGGGGTCACTGAAGCGTTGTTCGGCAACGCCGGTCAGGACGGAACCCGTGAATACGAGAGCACCCTCTCTGCGCTCAACCGCGACCGGACCCTGTTCCATGCGGTACTGGTAATAGCGATCAGGCTGTAACGGCTCATGGCCGTCAAATTCATGCTGCAAATTGACGGCGTAACCGAGCAGGCTCAGAAACTCGAGCTCAAATGAGCGCAGGCTGGCAGCGACATCCAGTGTACCGGCCAACGCGTTGATGACCTCCTCGTACAAGGCAAAGATTTCCGGCTGCGGATCGGAGCGATGCAAAAAGTGCAGCAACAATTCATTGACGTAGTAAGCCGACAACAACGCATCGCCCATCATGCCGGCCGGCGGCCCGGCCGCCTCAGCGCCGGTCAGTGTGCCGAGGTCCGACTTCGCTACCCAAGACACCTTCAGGGGTAGAAACGGCCGCAACACACCCGCAAGGCGTGACTTCGAGCTGCGACTGCCGCGTGCGACGACCGCGATCTTGCCGTGATCCCGGGTCACGATATCGAGAATCTGGCTCGTGTCGCGAAACGGACGATGATGCAGAATATAACCCGGCTGCTGATGGACCCGCCGCTGCGATCTCATGCCCTCGTCACCTGTTACGGTGCCTCGTAGCCCAGGTTTATCAGATCATTTTCGTTGTCGGCCCAATTCGTCTTCACTTTAACCCACAACTCAAGATGCACAGCCTGACCCAGCAGTTCCGCAATTTCCAGCCGTGCGGAACGACCCACTTTTTTCAGGACACTGCCGTTCTTGCCAACGGCGATGCCCTTTTGGCTGTCTCGCTCAACCCAGATCACTGCGTTAATGCCAATGCCTTTTTCTTCCTGAACCATCCGCTCGACCTGAACCGTCAGTCCGTAAGGCATTTCCTGGTGCAACATCAGTGTCAGCTTTTCGCGAATAATTTCGGCGACGTGAAATTCATCACTGCGATCTGTTTTCATGTCTTCAGGAAATAGCGGCGGTGACTCCGGCAGGAACTCCGGAATCATTTTAAGCAGGTGATCCAGGTTGTCGTGTTTCGCTGCTGAAACCGGAACGATCTCGGCAAAATCGAAACGCGCCGACATCAACTGCAGTCCGTCCAGTAACTTTTCTTTCGGATGTACTTTATCGGTCTTGTTCAACAGTGCGATGACGGGGGCCTTACAGGACTTTAGGCGCTTGAGGACATCGTCGTCTTCGGCTGTCCAGTAAGTCGCGTCGCTGACAAACAAAACCAGATCCGCATCGGCCAGCGCGTTCGATGCGGTGCGGTTCATCAGCCGATTCATCGCCTTGGCAGATTTTCGGTGCAACCCCGGAGTATCGACGAAAATTATCTGCTGCTTTTTCGTCGTATGTACAGCCAGAATCCTGTGCCGCGTTGTTTGTGGTTTTGCAGTTACAATACTCACCTTACGGCCCATGACAGCATTGATGAACGTCGATTTACCAACATTCGGCCGGCCGATGACGGCGACCAGCCCGCAGCGATAATCGTCCGCGATACTCATTGTTCGTCCACCATCAACAACTCGATCATCTTCCGGGCAGCTTTTTGTTCAGCTTTTCGCCGTGTTGTCGATTCACCATCGGTTTTCGCCGACTCTTCAACGACCGTGCAGGTCACAATGAATCTCCGCTTGTGCTCCTGGCCGGACACGTCGACGAGCTCGTACTCCGGCAATGCGAATTTTCGTGCTTGCAGCCATTCCTGCAATTGCGTCTTTGGATCACGGAGATCGCCCACATCGGGCAGCTCACGATATCGTTCTTCATAGGCCCGGTTGATAATTTCTTTGGCCGAATCGAAGCCCCCATCGAGAAATACGGCACCGAAGATGGCCTCCATTGCGTCGGCCAGTATTGATTCGCGTCGGTGTCCTCCCGTCTTGCGCTCACCGCTGCCGAGAATCAGGTGCTCACCAAGACCCAGTTCGAGCGCCAACTCCGCAAGCGACTCGTCTTTGACCAAAGACGCGCGCAGCTTGCTGAGATCGCCTTCGGGCGCTTCGGGGCGAGCGAGGTACACCACCTCGGAAACAACGAAATCGAGCACCGCGTCGCCGAGGAACTCGAGGCGTTCGTTATTGCTTTTGCTCGCGCTTCTGTGGGTTAACGCCTGCTCAAACAGCTCAGCGTTCTGAAACCGATATCGCAGCGTCTTTTTGAGCCAGCTCTCGGCTTTGTTCAATGGAATCGCTCTTCACAGGCCAGGATCGCTCACCCGGCCGCTGGGTGATGCACAACTATCGACGTACCAGGACTCGCTTGTCGAAATCCACTACAAAAGAGACATTGGCTACGAACGGTGCTTTGTGGGAATACGCGGCAACTACTGCATGACCGCCTTCTACCTTGGTCACTTTAACGTCACGGGCAGTAATTTCACCAACACTTTCAATGTCAAAACGACGTGAAATGGAACTACGAATTGACGAACGGGTTGCATTGGCGCCATCGAATTCCTTGTGAACGCCCGAGATGACGCCGGCGACCTTCATGTAATTGAGATAAACCGGCGTGAGGCGTATTCCCGCAAATGCGAAGATGCCAACGAAAGACACAAGGATGATAAGTCCAAGTGTTGTCATGCCGGCCTGACGGTGCTTGCTGCACTGTCTGTAACGGGAATTGACGACCATGCTGATATCTCCGAATTAGTGCGCTGTATTTAACAATATCATGCGCCAGCGTAGCGCAATTTCAGCCCTGAAATCAGTGACTGATGCCACATTATTGGATTTTCGAACCGATTCTGTCCCAATCCGGCATGTTCCACGGTACGAAATGCATCCAGACGCGAACGGCCTCGCCAACCAGGTATCGCTCTGCAATCATGCCAATATAACGGCTGTCCTTACTTCGGTCACGATTATCGCCCATTACAAAATAATGGCCCTCAGGCACGATATACACACCATCACGTTTTGAATGACCCGGGTCATGGATCAGGGTTTCGTGTTCGCGCCCGTCCAGAGTTTCTACGTAAACCGGTGCATGCTCGAAGACCTCGCCATTGGCGCTGAGTGCCATTTGCAAACCGTTTATAGTCAGACGCTGACGCTCGAAAGAGACCTCGTCGCCCGGTAACCCGATAACCCGCTTGATGTAATTGATGCTCGGGTCTGACGGTAATCGGAAAACGATTACATCGCCACGTTCCGGATTACCCGTTTCAATGATCTTCGTTTCGGATACCGGTAACCGCAAACCGTAACTGAATTTCTTGACGAAAATGAAGTCACCAACAACCAGCGTCGGCTTCATCGAACCCGACGGGATACGAAATGGCTCGAAAATGAACGAGCGAATGACCAGCACAAAAATCAGCACCGGAAAAAACGACCGCGAATACTCGACCAGCGTAGCTTTGGCACCCATTGGCGTCCGGCTATCCTGATCAGCCGTCTTCCAGACCAGTTTATCCATGGCCACAACAAGGCCGGTTAACAGCGTCAGCAATGTCAAAATCAGTGCTAGATTAATACCCAAAATATTGGCTCACTTTTCAACTCGTAATACGGCAAGAAACGCTTCCTGAGGGATCTCAACAGAGCCCACCTGTTTCATGCGCTTCTTACCCGCTTTTTGTTTTTCAAGCAGCTTTCGTTTTCTCGAAATATCGCCACCATAACACTTCGCCGTTACATTCTTGCGCAAGGCTTTCACATTACTGCGCGCAATGACCTGACTGCCAATGGCCGCCTGGATAGCGACGTCGAACATTTGCCGGGGAATTAACTCGCGCATTTTTTCGACCAGGTCACGACCACGTGTTTTGACGTTTTCCCGGTGCACAATAATCGATAACTCGTCGACCCGATCCTTGTTGATCAGGACGTCCAGCCTCACGAGCTGCGCTTCCTGGAAACGCTCGAAATGATAATCGAATGATGCAAAACCCCGACTTACGGACTTCAAGCGATCGAAGAAGTCCAATACGACTTCGGCCAGCGGTATTTCGTACACGAGCGACACCTGCCCGCCAAGATAACGCATTTGTTTCTGTACGCCACGTTTGTCGATGCAAAGTTTTATCACAGCGCCAACGTACTTCTCGGGTACCAGCACATTAGCGGAGATGATGGGCTCACGAAGTTCGGCGATATCATTAGGCGGCGGCAGTTTCGACGGATTATCAACGTGCAATACGTCACCGGAATTTGTGACAACCTCGAAGATGACGGTCGGAGCGGTTGTGATGAGATCGATGTTGTACTCGCGCTCAATACGTTCCTGCACGATCTCCATGTGCAACATGCCAAGGAATCCGCAGCGAAAACCGAACCCCAGAGCCGCGGATGATTCCGGTTCAAACTGTAACGCTGCATCGTTCAGGCGCAATTTCTGCAGCGCTTCACGAAAACCTTCGTAATCATCCGTACTAATGGGAAACAGTCCGGCGAATACTCGTGGCTGAACCTGTTTGAATCCAGGCAGCGGCAGCTCACAGGGTTTGTGTGTTGCGGTGAACGTATCGCCAACCGGCGCGCCGTAAATGTCCTTTATGCCGGCAATGACGAAGCCGACCTCACCGGTGTTCAGCTCATCACGATCTTCCATCTTCGGTGTAAAGACACCGACGCGATCGGCGTTGTAGCTGATCCCGGTCGACATGACCTTTATCTTGCTGCGTTTGGTGATGCTGCCGTTGACAACTCGGACCAGTGATACAACACCAACATAATTGTCGAACCAGGAATCAATTATCAATGCCTGCAACTCACCATCGGGGCTGCCTTCCGGCGGCGGAATGACTTCGACAATTTGTTCCAGTAATTCCGGTACGCCAAGGCCCGTCTTCGCACTGACGTGGATGGCGTCCTGTGCGTGGATACCAATGATGTCTTCGATTTCCGCGACAACTTTGTCAGGATCTGCTGCAGGCAAGTCGATTTTGTTCAGCACCGGCATCACTTCAAGTCCCTGATCGATAGCCGTTATGCAATTGGCAACGCTTTGCGCTTCGACACCTTGTGCCGCATCGACAACGAGTAGCGCACCCTCACAGGCCGCAAGCGATCGCGAAACTTCGTAGGAGAAATCCACGTGTCCGGGCGTATCAATAAAATTCAGCTGATAGACCTGTCCCGATTCACTCGTGTAATCCAGGGATACGCTTTGCGCTTTAATTGTAATGCCGCGCTCTCGCTCGAGGTCCATCGAATCGAGGACCTGCTCTTCCATCTCACGATCGCTCAAACCACCACAGTGGTGGATAAAGCGATCCGCCAGAGTCGACTTGCCGTGGTCGATATGAGCGATGATTGAAAAATTGCGAATATGTTTCATTTGAGGGAGGTTTCTGAGGCTGCCCGGAATTGCGCACGCCCAATGCAGCGGCGAAGTATACCGATTCCGCACGCTGAATTTCGCATGTTATGTGCTGTTCTCGGGTAATTGCGCCAGGATGGCTCGAATTGCACCATAGTCGAGTGGATACTCGCTGACCAACTGACCGTCATATTCAATGACCGGTACCCGGATATCGTATTTCTCACGCCAATCGGCGAGTGAATCGATATCGTGTAACTCGACTTCAATTCTCCCGCGAATCAACGGCAACAGCTCTTCGAGCATTATTTCGCACAGGTGACAGCCCCTGCGGGTGTAGTAGTGAATAACAGCCATTTAGAGTCTCGTTGCAGCCAGTCTATCGACAACTATCGGCGTAAAGTCACGCAAGCATCGTGCACCCTGTAGTCGGACTCTGGCGATAGAAATTCCGCTGACCAGCCCCAAAAGAGCCGCCAAAGGCCCCGCCACGTCGCCCAGTCCGACTCTGTAGGCCACAAAGGCCGCCGACACGGCACCCAACAACGGATAGCCGTAGACGATTATGGCGGCGCGCAACACATTGCGTGGCGCTAGAGCAATGCTGACACGGTCACCCAAGCGGACATCCAGACCCGCCGCAACAACCGCCTCAACGCATTTGTCACCCGCTTGTTTTCCGAGCAATCCAGCACCACAGCCCTGTCCCGATTCGCAGCGTTCGCAGACGATCACAGATTCGACCTCAACAACCACCTGACACTCGGAACGAGCCGCGCTCATGGCGATTATCTGACCCTGTGGATTTTCCATGATTGGAGTTTACAGGACCGCGTGCCCTGATTTACAGTCGCTCTGCCGCCGGACTCAGGGTTGCTGCATCGATGTCGCGATCTGCTCAACGGTCATTGCCGGCACCTGCCCGATAGCCGTTATTTCATAATCGCCGCGCTCAACACTGAACGAATTCGATCCGCCCACACGCGCCGGTCCGGCAACCAGCTCACCGCTTCTGCCCGCAATAAATACGGACACGTTGGTAAGCCCGTCGCTATAGAGGATATGAATTATCGGTTCATCGCTGCCACCCATGCTCTCCTCGTGCGTGGCGACAGCACGAAATCCTGCCGGCAACTGGTCCGATTTCCAGGGCGTTTCAATATGCGTGCTCGCGTGGCCCGAGGGCTGCCGCAACCAGGTGTAATGCTCGGTACTGTAGGACGGCTCCAGCGCGCTCGCATGAATTTCCTGATTCAGAGTGATGTCGGCGAACTTGACTTGCTCGATCGTCCGGCCGTCGCCGAGCAACTGTGTCTGCAGTGGAAAACTCGTTTCCGTATCCAGCCAGATCCGATGGCCATAGCGATAACCGTCATGAGGTCGAATGGCTAACAGGACGGCTTCACGACCGGCGACGCGTTCCTTTCGGACAATCGCAACGTCATACTCGCTGCCAAAACGAATTTCGCTGCTCGGCAGCGCGGAAAACAACGTCGACTGGTCATCCCACTCCTGAACCAGCACGGATTTACGGTCCGGCAATATGCAGTGCACTTCATTGCCCTTGCGAATAATCTCCAGCCCATTGCCTTCCTGAGCAACAACCTTTTCCAGAATGACGCCATCGACAATCGTGCGCACCACTTTCAGTGCTTCGGCGTTACCGTCCTGCATTCGAATGACAGTGCCTTCGTAACTGGTCGACTGCACGGCAGCACCCATATGACTCAACCAGTCCATTGGCTCACGATCTGCCGCAACCGGAGCACTGAAAAATACTGCACTAACGGCAAGCATCCATACGCTTTTGAATTGTGATTGAGCCATTCGCATTACGGTTGCGCAGCCGCCTCTATCGATTCGTCCGCCAGACCCGCCTCATCGTGGTCGCGCTCCACGACCACGTCCTCGCTGAACCGCAACGTCACAACCCGTGAAATCATTCCATTGGCACCAAGCTGCGAAGACGAATTACTGTGACTCAGGAAATACTGATTTTGCCGTTCCCGCTGCGCATCAATCGCAGGAACGACATCTTTCGCTACAGCCAACGGAGTGTCGGTGGGCAGCTCATTGCCCCCTGGAGTTTGTTGCAATGCAATTATCGCCACCAGCGCCACCGTTGCAGCAATCGCAACACCCGCCAATGGTCGAATCGCGCGAGAAGGACTTGCACCATGGACAGCTTCGCCAGCATCGCCCTGATTGTCGTCGATCGCAGCGGCTATCTGCTCATGCAAGCGATCCGATCCGGCCAGCCCTGGCTCAGACCGTATCAAGCGGCCCAGCGCCAGATACTCTGCAACATCCTGCCGCAACCGGGCGTCCTGACCCATCCGGCGCAGCAGCAATTCTGCCTCGTTCTCCGGCAGCTCACCGTCAACAAATGCAGAGAGTTGCTCTCTTATTGCGTCATTCATACTCCACCTACGTGAGGCCTCCGGCCTCTGCTGTATAACATCGGGCCGTAGCCCAGTTAGCGTATTAGCGAGCCGACCTTTTTGCCAATCGCATCGCGCGCTCTAAATATTCTCGATCGCACTGTGCCGACGGGACATTCCATCGTCTCTGCAATCTCCTCGTAACTCATACCTTCCAGCTCCCGCAGGATAATCGCAGTGCGCAAATCCTCCGGAAGCGCTGCAATTGCCCGCCCAACCGTTTCCTTTAGCTCGTTGCTGAGCGTCACTCCCTCAGGAGTGTCCGTTTCCTTCAGCTTGGCATGCAGGTCATATTGTTCCGGATCCTGCAAATCAAGTTCTACATCCATCGGTCTTCGCCTCTGTGCCGCGAGATGATTCTTAGCCGTATTCACAGCGATACGATACATCCATGTATAAAACGCACTGTCACCCCGAAAGCGTGGCAATGCCCGGTAGGCTTTGATAAATGCTTCCTGAGAAATATCCAGCGCAAGCTCAGGATCCCGCACATATCGCATAACCAGATTGACAATTTTGTGCTGGTATTTGAGTACCAGCAAATCGAACGCGCCCTTGTCACCTTTCTGGACTCGTTCGACCAGTTTCTTGTCGGATGCCTGGTTCGACATTTAACGACGGCCCTCGCGCTGCCAATAAAGGGCCTGGTCATACACGCATTCAACACCGGGATAGACCGGCTGCAGAGCGATTAGTTCTCGGATATCCGCCTTATTCATCTGAATTCTGTGACACCGTTCCATGTGCGGTTGGCAGTCGCTGCCGATACCATGCTTTCATTGTCGATTATTGCAGTAAGGACGGCATGTTAGCAGCTTCATCCCTCAGCTCCAATGTGACGCCAGATCACCTGCAAGCGCCGCCAGTTCTGGCTTTGACGGGTTTGACCGCGCAGCAGCTCGACAATATTTTCGCCAGCAGCCGTCTTGAGGCGCAGCCAGGCGATGTTTCTGAGTACCATGCTCCCGTCTTGCAGGGTAGCGGGCAGCCATTCCAGATCGCTATTAAGTACGGCGATTTCGCCCTCTGAAGACAAACGGATGGCAAGACAGGATTCGAAGCCGCGCTCGATCCGGGCCAGTTCGCGGCTACCCGCCAGGTACCAGGCGAGGCAAGCTGCCGCTCGCAGCGCAACCCCAAGTTCCAGCGTCAGAATTAGAATCAGCCCTGCGGCCAGTAACAAGCGGCCAGAAGTCAGTACGGCTATCCGCAGCCAGGGATCAGGTACGAGGCAAGTTGAGTATGAGTTTGATGACACCGGCGGCTGACTCTGATGTGGGCGATTGCCGCTGCAACAGATAGCCGTTTAGCTCCGGGTCAGGAAGTTCCAAAACTGCTCGAAACGCCTCTTTTTCTTCATCGTCCGCGACCGGATAACGTGACTCGAGGTACCGAACCAGGAGCTCATCGAGTTCACGCATACCACGCCGGCATTGCCATCTTAATCGCGACTCTTCACTCAAGATATCACTCCTGTAGGAGCGCGCCCTGCGCGCGAAGCGAAGCGGCGGCCGTAAGGCTGCCAAGAACACCAACCCGCGACATACCTCGCGCGCTGGGCGCGCTCCTACGGTTGTTAGTATTTGCGTTCAACCAGCATCTTTTTGGTCTCGGCAATCGCCTGTGCCGGGTTCAGTCCTTTCGGGCAGGTCTGGGTACAATTCATGATCGTGTGGCAGCGGTACAGACGGAATGGATCTTCAAGTTCATCGAGTCGTTCGCCGGTCGCGTCATCACGACTGTCAACCAGCCAGCGGTAGGACGCCAGCAGCGCCGCAGGTCCCAGGTAGCGATCACTGTTCCACCAATAACTCGGGCAACTGGTGGAACAACAGGCGCAAAGAATGCACGCGGCAGGCTCGTTGATCAGTTCCTGGTCGTCCTTACTCTGCAGCCGCTCCCGATCCGGTGGTGGCGGCGTACGGGACTGCAACCACGGTTTGATCGAAGCGTATTGTGCGTAGAAGTTGGTGAGGTCTGTTACCAGGTCTTTAACGACCGGCATGTGCGGTAACGGGTAAATTTTGACCTCACCTTTGACCTCCTCGTTTGCGCGTGTGCACGCGAGCGAATTGCCACCATCAATATTCATCGCGCAGGAGCCACATATGCCTTCCCGGCATGAACGCCTGAAGGTCAATGTTGGATCAATTTCGTTTTTGATTTTAATTAGCGCGTCGAGAACCATCGGCCCGCAGTTGTCCATATCGACATCGTAGGTATCAACGCGCGGATTTTCGTCGCTGGACGGATCGTAACGATAAACCGCGTATTTCCGGATATTGCCGACACCCGCAGCCGCTGGAAAATGCTTACCTTTCTTGATTCGCGAGTTTTTGGGGAGTCTGAATTCAGCCACAGTTAAAAATCCTAAATGAGTCCTAGTAAACGCGCGCTTTCGGTTCAACGTAGTCGACTTCGTCAGTCAACGTGTTTTCGTGCACCGGGCGATAGTCAAACGACACATCGCCGCTGGCGTTAACCCATGCAAGCGTATGCTTCATCCAGTTTGCGTCATCTCTATCCGGATAATCTTCACGGGCATGTGCACCGCGGCTCTCCGGCCGGTTTGCGGCCGACTCAATCGTCGCAGTTGCATTGAGTAACAGGTTTTCAAGTTCCATGGTTTCGACGAGGTCTGTGTTCCAGACCAGTGACCGGTCGGCAACCCTGACGTCACTAAAGCTTCTGAATGTTTCTCGCAATAACTCGACGCCTTTGTTCATTGATTCGCCGGTACGAAATACAGCCGCGTGACCCTGCATGACTTTTTGCATTTCAAGACGTATTTCTGCGGTCGAGCGAGAGCCATCGGCATTGCGCAGCTTGTCGAGCCTCGCAACGCTCTTCTCACCTGCGTCGGCAGCCAGTGACTTATGACCGGTCCCCGGTGTCATCGTCTCAGTACAAAAATGTGCGGCCGCACGACCAAAGACGACCAGATCCAGCAGCGAGTTCGAACCCAGACGATTCGCACCGTGTACGGATACGCAAGCCGCCTCGCCGACAGCCATCAGGCCTTGCACAACGGTTTCGGGATCATCGCCTTCTTTCGTCACGACCTGCCCGTTAAAGTTCGCCGGAATGCCACCCATGTTGTAGTGCACCGTCGGTAACACGGGGATCGGTGCTTTGGTGACATCAACGCCCGCAAAAATCCGCGCCGACTCGGCGATGCCGGGAAGGCGTTCGTCTATGACCTCCCGGCCAAGGTGTTCAAGGTGGAGGAATATATGATCAGCGTCGTCGCCCACGCCACGACCTTCATTGATCTCGATGGTCATTGACCGGCTGACTACATCCCGTGATGCCAGGTCCTTGGCATTCGGTGCATAACGCTCCATGAAACGCTCGCCATCCGAATTGGTGAGATAACCACCCTCGCCACGCACACCCTCCGTAATCAGCACGCCCGCACCATAGACTCCGGTTGGATGGAATTGCACAAACTCCATGTCCTGTACCGGCAGTCCGGCACGCAATGCCATTGCACTGCCATCACCCGTGCAGGTGTGGGCTGAAGTACAGGAGAAAAATGCCCGGCCATAACCGCCGGTCGCGAGAATGACCTGGTGTGACCGGAAGCGGTGCAATCTGCCTGTGGCAAGGTCAATGGCAATAACACCCCGGCACGCACCGTCTTCCATGATCAAGTCAATGGCGAAGTACTCAATATAAAATTCAGCATCGTGCTTGAGCGACTGTTGGTACAGCGTGTGCAGCATCGCATGCCCGGTCCTGTCGGCTGCCGCACAGGTGCGTTGTGCCGTACCCTCGCCATACCGGGTTGTCATGCCGCCGAATGGCCGTTGGTAGATTCGACCTTCGTCTGTTCGTGAAAACGGTACGCCATAATGCTCGAGCTCGATAACGGCATCCGGTGCTTCTTTGCACATGTACTCGATCGCATCCTGATCGCCGAGCCAGTCGGAACCTTTGACGGTGTCGTACATATGCCAACGCCAGTCGTCCTCGCCCATATTGCCCAGAGCGGCACTAATACCACCCTGCGCCGCGACGGTATGACTTCGCGTGGGGAATACTTTTGTCACGCAGGCTGTCTTGAAGCCAGCTTCCGCGAGACCAAATGTTGCGCGTAAACCTGCTCCGCCTGCACCGATGACCACTACGTCATAACTGTGATCAATAAATTCGTAGTCGCTCATGCGCCCAATCCGATCCTGATAATTGCGTAGCCAGCCGCCACCGCAAGAAATGTGTGTGCAAAGCGGGAAATGACCAGTGACGCGAGCTTTAGTCCGTGCCCGTGGACATAGTCCTCAATAACAACCTGAACACCCAGATTCGAGTGGTACGCCATCGTCACAACCAGCATCAGCAACAGGACGCCGTTCAGGGGCGCGCCGATGAAGTTCAATGCATCCGCGTGTGCAAATCCGGGGATCGTCAAAATGGCATAAACGAACCAAAGACCGAGAATCAGGAGGCCTGTGCCGGAGAGCCGTTGTCCCCAGAAGTGCCCGGTCCCGTCTTTGGCACTACCCAGACCCAGAACGTTGCCTAGCGGTGTACGCAGACTCATGAGCTTGCCCACCAGAATAGCGCCGTTGACACAATGGCCAACAGCAGAACAATCCAGGCCGAAGCGTTGGCTGTCGTTTTTTCGAAACCACGGCCGCTATCCCAGACAAAGTGCCGGATGCCGTTACAGAGGTGAAAGAAAAAGGCAAAACTCCAGCCAATCAACAGCAGCCTGCCGACCATCGTGTCCAGGTAGGTCAGCATCGCCACGTAAGTCTCAGCACCCATTGCTGCATCAAACAGCCAGCCGGCCAGCACAACAAAACCGAGGCTCATTGCCACACCGGTCGCCCGATGCAGGATCGACATCGTCATGGTAATGGGCCAGCGATAGATAGAGATGTGCGGCGACAGTGGCCTGCCGTTATTAGTCATGAATGCTCCTTAAAAATCGATGCAACGTCCCGCTTTTTCCCAGTCGCCGTAGCGGGTGGGATTCAATCCGCCCCGCCCACCGATCTCTTTGGGCGGCGCGTCTTCCGCCAGCGGCGTATCATCCACCGTGGCGCTTGCCCTGGATTCCTCATTGGAATCCGCAATATCGGCCTTATTTCCGGGATCAACGCTTTGCATGGCGAGAGTATGCCAGAGGCGCGCAAACGCTGCAGTACCTGTAAGGACGTAGAGAATTATGTATACGATTTCGACCATAAACGTTTCCGGGCCGGACGCATTTGAGTTCCTACAGGGGCAGCTGACTAACGATCTGCGACAATTGCAGACGACAGACGCGATCCTGGCTGCCTGGTGCAATCCAAAAGGCCGCGTCATATGCCTGATGGACGTCACCAAAATTGAGAACGGTTACGCTTGCACCGTGCCGACCGACCTTGTTGACGACATCGTCAAGAGACTGACGATGTTTCGCTTTCGCTCAATGATCGAATTCTCCGTCCCGGCTGAGAATTCAGACAGGTGCGACACGTTTGTTTTTGGCAGAGGTGTGCCCTTTATTGGCCGGGAACAATCAGAAAAATTTACGCCCCACATGTTGAACCTCGATCTGCTGGGCGCCATCAGTCTCGACAAAGGCTGCTACACCGGCCAGGAAATCGTCGCTCGAACTCACTACAAAGGCGCGTCGAAACGTCGCATGTTCCGTTTCGAGAGCGATACGCCGGTGTCGGCTGGCGACAAGGTATCAGCCGATGATCGCAATATCGGCGAAGTACTAAACGCGTCGGGAAACAACCTGCTTGCCGTCATACCGGTCGAGCTCCAGTCGAGCAATCTGACGGTGGGACGAATTAGACTGCATCCAGTTCCATTGCCGTACATGTAATCCTCAACTACTCTTGAAACATAACAATAAAGACTAAGGGGCACGTCATGAATCGCATAACGAAGATCGCGTTGGTTGCGTCATCATCCGTATTTTGTCTTTTCTACGCCGTACAGAATTTATTCAACCTCGAGGCCGCTTATGGTTTTGTGCAGCTAATGGTCGGGATGGAAGGCCACGCGGCCTATCCGGACCACTTCGGGCCAGCAATCCATTCGCCCATCCTCATCTGGCTGATGCTAGTCATTATTATCGTTCTCGAATTCGCCGCCGGTGCACTCGCTGGAAAAGGGGCGATCGATATGTGGCAAGCGCGAAATGAAGATAGCGGCCACTTTGATGACGCGAAGACATACGCCCTGGCCGGAACGGCCATTGCGGTTTTCATCTGGTTTGGAATTTTTTCCGCGATCGGCGGCGCCTATTTCCAGATGTGGCAAACGGACGCTGGAAACGGCGTGCTGGATCAGTCGTTCAGATTTTCGCTGCAGCACGGGCTTGTTTGGCTGATTGTTCGCGCGAAGGGTTGACCTTTTGGTCGCGCGCACGGCGCGCTCCTACGGGTCGAAATTTTCGGGGCGCATGTGCGGGAATAGTAGTACGTCGCGGATTGAGGCCGAATCGGTCAGCAGCATAACCAGCCGGTCGATACCGATACCGATGCCGGTGGTCGGCGGCATACCGTATTCGAGCGCACGTATGTAGTCGTGGTCGTAGGCCATCGCTTCGTCATCACCCGCTGCCTTGTTCTCGACCTGGGCCCGGAATCGTTCCGCCTGATCCTCAGGATCATTAAGCTCCGAAAAGCCATTGGCAATCTCTCGGCCCGCAACAAAAAATTCGAACCGATCCGCAACAAATGGATCCTCGTCATTCTTGCGTGATAGTGGCGAAACTTCTGTTGGATACTGCGTAATAAACGTCGGTTCGCGCAGGTTTTCTTCACCCGTCGCATCGAAAATCTCGATCTGCAGCTTGCCCGCGCCGTAATTATCCTGCACCGGAACATCGATTTTTTCGCAATACGCAAGCAAATAATCGCGGTCGCGAACCTTCGACATATCGAACTCGGGGTTATACGCCGCTATCGCATTTTCGACCGTCATGCGCTTGAACTTCCTGCCAAAATCGAATGTTTCGCCCTGGTAGGTCACCTTGGTCGTACCGAGTATGGTTTCGGACATTCCGTGCAGCATTGCCTCGGTCATGTCCATCCAGTCGTTGTAGTCAGCGTACGCGCGATAGGCCTCCATCATCGTGAACTCGGGATTGTGCTGCGTTGAGACGCCTTCATTGCGGAAATTACGATTGATCTCATACACACGATCAAATCCACCGACGATGAGTCGCTTCAGATTCAACTCCGGTGCGATCCGCATATACAACTGCATATCCAGCGCATTGTGGTGCGTCTTGAACGGTCGTGCATTGGCGCCACCCGGCGTCGTCTGCATCATCGGCGTTTCGACTTCGATAAAGTCCGCCGCCTCAAGGAACGAGCGCATATAGGTAATGATCTCCGAGCGCTTGCGAAAAACTTCACGACTGCTTTCGTTGATGATCAAGTCAACGTAGCGCTGTCGATAACGTGTTTCCTGGTCCGACAGGCCATGCCACTTCTCCGGCAAGGGCCTGAGCGACTTGGTCAACAAATGAACCTCGTCCGCCATGACTGTAAGTTCACCGGTCCTGGTTCTAAATAACTCGCCTGTCGTACCGAGAATATCGCCGACGTCCCATTTCTTGAATGCCAGGTAGACACCCTCCGGCAGGCGGTCGCGCTCAAGACGTATCTGGATCTGGCCGGAACGATCCTGCAATTTGATAAAGCTCGCCTTGCCCATGACACGCTTCGCCATCATGCGGCCGGATACTGCAACACTGACATGCTCTTCGCGCAGCGCCTCATCTTCGTGCGACTCGAAGGTCTGGTACAGCTGGCTGGCCAAAGCATTCCGCCGAAAATCATTGGGGTAAGCATTGCCACTCTCGCGCAAAGCATTCAGCTTGCTGCGGCGCTCCGCAATCAGCTTGTTCTCGTCTTCGCCGCCCTGGTCCTTAGTTTTGCCGTTGCTCACAAGTGTTCCATGTCTTCCTACAGTCCCTGCTTCAGACTGGCTTCAATAAAAGTATCCAGCCCGCCATCCAATACCGCTTGAGTGTTACCGGTTTCGATACCGGTACGCAAATCCTTGATGCGACTTTGATCGAGTACGTAATTTCGGATCTGGCTTCCCCATCCAACATCGGCCTTGCTGTCTTCGACGATCGATGCGGCTGCCCGCCGCTCCTGCATCTCCAACTCATACAGTTTGGCCTTCAGCTGATTCATCGCCGTGGCCTTGTTCTTGTGTTGCGAACGGTCGTTTTGACACTGCACCACCGTATTGGTTGGCAAGTGCGTGATTCGCACCGCCGACTCGGTGCGATTAACGTGCTGACCACCCGCACCGCTGGCACGGTACACGTCGATCCGGAGATCCGAGGGATCAATCTCAATATCGATATCATCATCCACTTCGGGGGATACGAATACCGACGCAAACGACGTGTGCCGTCGACTTCCCGAATCGAACGGCGACTTCCTGACCAGGCGATGGACACCGGTTTCTGTCCTGAGCCATCCGTAGGCGTATTCACCCACGATGTGCACGGTCGCACTCTTGATGCCGGCAACTTCACCCGCTGATGCTTCGATGACTGCGGCTTTGAAGCCGTGTGCCTCCGCCCAGCGCAAATACATTCGCAGGATCATTTCGGACCAGTCCTGAGCTTCCGTTCCACCGGCGCCGGACTGAATATCGACATAGGCGTTATTGGTGTCCATCTCACCGGAGAACATGCGGCGAAACTCGAGACCGGCAACAGTCTTTTCATGATCCTTGAGGTCAGAGATGACCTCGTCAACGGTATCGCTGTCATCTTCCTCGACGGCGAGAGCCAGCAGTTCGTCGGCATCGGCAAGCCCGGTTGTGAGACCGTCAAGACCCGCGACTATCTGCTCCAGCTGCGCTCGCTCCTGCCCCAGAGCCTGGGCTCGGTCGGGTTCATTCCAGACATCGGGTTGCTCGAGCTCACGTTCAACCTCCGTCAGTCTTTCCGCCCTGGCCTCATAGTCAAAGATACCTCCTCAACGCATCAGTGCGTTCAGTAAGGTCGACTATCGATTGTAAGATCTGGCCGGTTTCCATTATTGCTTCCAGAAATCAAAGTAGCGGAAAAGTGCGCGATCTTATCACGCAGAGTTATCGTGGAGCGGAGCAATTTGTTCAACAACCAGTTGCGGGTTTTCGATACCGCGAAATTCGTTCACATCGAGCTTGTAGGCCAGTTGCACAACTCCCCGATAAACAGGTCCCGCCTGATTAAACGCAATGGCATCCATGATGCTGCCACCCTCCGCGGGCCGTACCCGCAGCTTAACGTGATTCTCCCCCACGGTACGCTGCTCGACAACAGCAAAATCACCATTCCATACGGGCTCCGGAAATGCTGATCCCCAGGGCCCCGCGTCGCGCAACGAACGAGCAAACCCAAGGTTGAGCGCCGACTGCGGCAATGGCCCATCGGTCACTATTGCGCCACTGAAGTCCGCGCCGGGATACAGGCGCTGCATTTGCACAGCCACCGCCTTTTCGAATTCCTTAAGCGCCGGTTCCGCAATCGTAAGTCCTGCGGCCATCGCGTGGCCGCCAAATTTTTCGATAAGGCCGGGTTTGACGGTCGCAACAGCCTCGAGCAAATCGCGAATATGTACACCTTGTATCGACCGTGCCGAGCCCTTCAGGAAATGCTCGTTCTCACGCGCAAAAGCGATCACCGGTCGGTGACAACGCTCTTTCACGCGCGCGGCGATCAGCCCAACGATTCCCTGATGCCACGTGCTGTCATACACACAAACGCAGCTTGGCCAGCGTTGTTCGCCCAGCTGATCGACGTATTTGAACGCCTGCTCACGCATTGTCGCCTCGATATCCCGGCGTTCACTATTGATCTGATCCAGGACGCGCGCGTACTCGCTGGCTGTCTCGACACTGTCGGTCAACAGGCACTCGATGCCAACAGAAATATCTTCAAGTCGACCTGACGCATTAATGCGCGGCCCAACGGCGAAGCCAAGATCCGTACTGACGCAACGAGCTTGCGAGCGGCCGGACTGCTTCAGAAGTGCCGCAATTCCGGGCACGGCGTGCCCGCCGCGCATGCGTTTAAGACCTTGTTGCACGAGCACCCGGTTGTTGTGATCAAGCGGCACGACGTCGGCAACCGTGCCGAGTGCGACAAGATCCAGATAGCGCGCCGGAATCTTCGCCGCACCATTTTGTCCCGCCTCTTCGAGCATGCGCCCGACGCGGGCCATCAGATAAAAGGCCACTCCCACGCCAGCAAGATTACGACTCGGAAATTTGCTGCCCTTGAGGTTTGGATTAACGATAACAGTCGCAGCCGGAAGTTCATCGCCCGGCAAATGATGATCCGTAACCAAAACCGGAATTCCCAGCTCATTCGCTCTTGCGACGCCCTCGATACTGGACACCCCGTTATCGACAGTAATCAATAATCGCGGGGAGCGACCTGCCGCGACATCAACGATCTCCGGCGTCAAGCCATAACCGTACTCAAAGCGATTGGGCACCAGGTATTCGACGTCCGTGAAACCGAACTCGCGAAGGCAGCGCAACATCAGTGCCGTACTGGTCGCACCATCAACATCGAAATCTCCGACAACGATTACGCGCTCGTCGCGATTGGCAATAACAAGGCTTGCCGCGGCGTCGATATTCTCGAGTGCGCTGACCGGTGCAAGTTGCGCCAGTTCGTAGTTGAGCTCTCCGGCCTTTGTCAGCCCGCGCGTTGCATATAGCCTCGCATGTAACGGATCAATGTTGCCGAGATCTTCGATCATGGATTGCGGTGGCGCTGGCCGACGGACTATTGGCCTTACTGCTCTCATGAGTCGCGAGCCACCTCAAGCAACCGCGAACCACGGCGCCAGATACGCATCGCGTGCGAGCGGCGTATACGGGCACGCAGTCCATCCCGGAATAATAATGTCAGGCTATCCAGACGACCGGATCGCAATGCCTCGCGTAACTCGTGCAGGCAACTCTCAAGAAGCTCGGGGCTATCGTCAAACTCGGTCGTCTCTGCCACAAAGCCGGCGACCGACTGATCGATGCAAGCCGTTATATTTCCGGGCCAGGGCCCGGTAGCCCCCGTTGCCGAATACCAGTAGCCTGTCAGCAAGGCATCATCGGAAAATAACGGCGGCTGTGGTCGAGTGGTTTTCTCGGGCGCGGTGCCACCACCCCACAACCACAAGGAGTTTATGGGCAATTGCCCTGTCGCTTCGCGCTCGAGATTCACTTCGTGTTCGTGCAACGCCATTTCGATTTCACTGAGTAAATTCCGATACGTCGCCGTATCATCGCCCGATGGGAGGAAGTCGTCTGGCTTCTGCTGGTCAACAACGTAGGCCGGCATTGATGCCGTCGCGACCGGAGTTTTCGAACTGAGATAGCCATACGATGCCAGGCGTGTAAACCCGTAGCTCGTTCCGCCGGCGAGTGAATCCTGCAAATGATTGATCAAAGCACGCATCTGGCTGGGCTCCACACCCGTGCCGCGCAGCGCATGCAGATATAAACAATCGAGTCTCGGCTCGAGGTACACAGGATCTGCGGCGGCTATCCATTTAGTGGGCCGGTCAGCGGTTTGTCCCCACATTCTAAGAGCGGCAAATCCCTGTTCCGGATACGGCAGCCCTGTCTCGTGGGCGACCTTCGCCAGCAATTCCTTCGGCCCGGGCTCACGGGTCAAATCGGACTGCAGCAACCACGCTTTCAGGGAGCTGTCCCGCAGTCGACCGTCGGCGACGGGGGGCAGTACAACCACTGCGCCATTTTTGTCATATGATGCGTTCACTTATGAGCGCAGATGGTAAGGGAAGCGCGGTTGAAATTCACAAGAGAATTACCGGGAACACTGACTATCCGCAGCGTGGGTATCGAAGGCATTCGTTTCGCTGACCGGTTGTGGACGGAAACGATCGCTTTGACAACAAAGGAAATCATCGATCCCTGGCACTCAGTGCCGCTGGCCGAACTGACGGAAATTGACTTGTCCCCGTTGCTGGCGAATCCGATCGAGCTTGTTATTGTCGGTAGCGGTGCAAAAAGCGAATTTGTGCCGCGGGAGCTCATGTTCGCTTTTGCAAGACGCGGTGTGGGTCTTGAGGTAATGGACACAGCCGCAGCCGCAAGAACATTCAACGTTCTTGCCAGCGAAGACCGGCAGGTCGCGGCAGTTTTGTATCCACTGACGTAGGAGCGCTTACAAATCGAGGGCGGTATCGCCCGAAATTCCATCGCTTTCCATCATCGAGCGCAGGTTCTTCAGCGCGGCCAGCTGGATCTGGCGCACTCGCTCTCGGGTCACACCAATTTCATCGCCAATTTGCTCCAGCGTTGCGCGTCGATGACCGTGTAATCCAAAACGTCGCTCAACAACGGCACGCTGCTTTTCATTGAGTTCGCACACCCAATGATCGACGATGGTGTTCATCGCTGCTTTTTGCGCGCAACGCGAGGGCTCAGCGTCGCGTGTTGCGCGCAATAACTCGACCGGCTCAGTACCCTCTTCGTCGACTGGCCCGGCCCGTAAAGTAACTCGATAATGCAAACCCATCAAACGCTCCACTTCTGCCACATCGCGCTTCAGGTAGCTGGCGATTTCCGAATTTTTCGGTGCTGCCTCCCTGTTCTGATGTAAACGTCGAGCGGCCCGCAGGCAGGTATTGATGTCTTTGATGATATGAATCGGTAATCGTATGGTTCGCGACTGATTCATGATCGCGCGCTCAATGGTCTGACGTATCCACCACGTGGCGTAGGTCGAGAACCGAAAGCCACGCTCAGGATCGAATTTTTTGACAGCATGAATCAAACCGAGATTCCCCTCTTCGATCAGGTCAAGCAACGGTAACCCCCGATTTAGGTAGCGCCGGGAAATACTAACAACGAGTCGAAGATTACTTTCGATCATGCGCTGTCGCGCCGGTTCGTCGCCGTTCTGTGCCAGCCTCGCGAAGTATTTTTCTTCGTCCGCGCTCAAAAGTGGCGAGCCGCCAATCTCGTCAAGATACTGTCGTGTCGGGTCGAGTAGTTGTCCCACTTCTTGTTCCCCCCAATCGCAAGGAAGACTGTCAGGACATCAAGGCATTACGGCCACTCGGTTTATCTCGCGGGCAGTAGCTGTCGCGGGTTCACCGGCTTACCGTTGCGTCTGATCTCAAAATGCAGTCGCGGCTTGCGTTCCGGCCCCTCACCCATGGTCGCAATCTTCTGGCCTTTTTTTATTTGATCGCTTTCTTTGACCTGTAGCGACGCGTTGTACCCGTAGGCACTCAGGTAGGTGTCGTTGTGTTTCAGAATAATAAGCTGGCCATAACCTATCAGTCCACTACCCGCATAGACCACGCGACCGGATGCCGCGGCGTAGATAGGCTGGCCGGCCTTGCCGTTGATCAAAACGCCGGTACCCGTACCCGGTTTTGCGCCAAAATTGATATTGATTCGACCCTTGGTGGGCCACGACCATTTTGGCGCCGGTTGTGACGGGATCGATGGCAGCGGCCTTGATCCGCGCCGGTTTGTGTTTGTGCTTGTGCCTGCAGTTGTCCTGTGACTGGAGGAGGCAGACCCGTTCAACCTCAGGACCTGGCCCGGGTAGATCAGGGAGCCGTCACCCAGACGGTTCCAGCGCGCAATATCCTGCGTACTCTTGCCGTAGCGCCAGGCGATAGAGAACAGCGTCTCACCCTTTCTTACGATGTGCGTCCGGGGATTATCCTGCCACGTTGAGTGCGTGCTGCAGCCAGCCACGAACAGCAGCAGAAATAGCAGCAGAAACAGCCTTGTGCCGACCCGTAATGTCATTGTCCTCGTATCATCAGCCAGGCGATCAGTAGCGCCGAGATGATAACTACAGCCCAACCAACACGCTCAACGTGCTTCGCCAATCCGTCTTCGAGGTTCTGCCCGCCCGCTCGTACCAATCCGCCGACCAAAAAAAATCGCCCGGCCCGACCAATCAGTGAGGCAATCAGAAAGCCCGGAAGACTGAGCGCCGCAACGCCGGCGGCGATCGTGAAAACCTTGTAAGGGATTGGTGAAAAGCCCGCCACAAAAACAACCAGCACGCCGTATTCGTCGAACCAGCCACGGCTGGTTTGATAAGCACCCCAGTAGTGTGACTGCTGTAGCCACGGCTCGATGGCGTCAAACAGACCGTATCCAATGCCGTAACCTGCCAATCCTCCAAGCACCGAAAACAAGGTCGCAATCGTCGCCAGTCGTACCCAGCGTTCCCGTGCGGCCAGAACCATCGGCGCCAGCATGACGTCAACGGGAATCGGGAAAAATGACGACTCAGCGAAACTCATTGCACCGAGATAACGCTCGGCGTGGCGATGACGGGACCACTTGAGGACACGTTCATAGAGGGGTGCAAACAGCTTCATACTCTTTATTTTCCCTGCACAAGCGGTACGAAACTGACCGGCCCCAGAGACACTTGCTCGAAGCGGTCCGGGTGATTTACGACCATCGTCAGGTCCTGATGACCCTTAGGGCCCACCGGAATAACCAGCCGCCCACCCGACGCAAGCTGCTGTAACAGCTTTTTCGGCATCGATGGCGCTGCCGCGGTCACGATAATGCCGTCGTAAGGGCCGTACTTTGGCCAACCCTCCCAGCCGTCACCGGGACGAAATTGCACGTTGTAAATATCAAGATCACGCAGCCGCTGGCGTGTCTTCTTTAGAAGCTCCGGGATGCGTTCCACCGTGTATATCTTCTTCACCAGGGGCGCCAGAACTGCCGTCTGGTAGCCACAGCCCGTGCCGATTTCCAGAATCTTTTCACCGTTAAAGCCAGCGAGTAACGCCTCGGTCATGTGCGCAACAATGTACGGCTGACTGATCGTCTGCCCGAGGCCAATCGGAAGCGCCGTATCTTCGTACGCTCGACTGGCCAGCGCTTCATCGACAAACAAATGACGCGGTACGTTTTTTATCTGATTAAGTATCTCTTCCGATCGAATGCCCTGGTCGATCAGGCGCTGCACAAGGCGGTCGCGAGTTCGCGCGGACGTCATGCCTATGCCTTGCCGTGATGTGGATGATGTCACTTAGGTCGACCCCAGCCAGTCAGTCAGATCTTCGATAGCGCTGTACCTCGTCAAATCGACCTTTAACGGCGTGACAGAGGCAAGACCTTGCCGCACTGCGAAAAAATCCGTGCCCTCGCCGGCATCCTGGCTCTCGCCCGCGGGCCCAACCCAGTAAATCGGTCGCCCATAGGGGTCTTTGTCCTTCAGGATCTGCTCGGACTTGTGACGAAACCCAAGGCGAGTCGCCTGTACGCCCTTGATTTCGCTCAACTCGATATTCGGTACATTGACGTTGAGCACAACATCGGATGCCAACGGCGCACGCTCAATTTTTTGTACTAGCTCGCTTGCGATAGCGGCTGCCGTCTCGAAATGTTGCAATTGATCGCCGACCAGCGACACAGCGATGGTTGGCAAGCCAAGAAAACGCCCTTCCATCGCCGCCGCGACCGTACCGGAGTAGATGACATCGTCGCCCAGATTGGCACCGTGATTGATCCCTGACACAACGAGGTCGGGCTCAAAGTCGAGAAACCCCGTGAGCGCCAGGTGTACGCAGTCTGACGGCGTACCATCGACCTTGTAACGATTCGGGGCCACTTCCGAAACGCGCAGCGGCACCTTCAATGTCAGCGAATTACTGGCTGCGGAACGATTCCGGTCCGGCGCGACAACAACGACATCGGCGACTTCCTCAAGCGCCGCTGTTAAAACGTTTATGCCGGTAGCAAGGTAACCGTCATCGTTACTTACGAGGATTTTCATTGTGTGTTTGGCGGGTGGGCTCGTGATTTATGAACGCGCTCACTATACTCAATGTTCACCTCCTACCATAGCCTCAAAGGCGTAACCGTGGCCGACGAAGACAGTGAAGCATTTCGAAAAGCGATGTCCGGAGCAAAACCGCTAAAGACTGACGATCGCGTACCTGTCACGAATCCGAAACCCAAACCCAGAGCGAGATTCAGGCGTGCTGATGAATCCGCCGCGCTGGCCGAAAGCCTCGAAGACGATATCGACACCATCGAGCAGCACTCCGGCGGCGCCCTGCGCTTTCATCGACAACATGTCGGTCGTCGCACCCTGCGCAAGTTAGCCCGCGGTGGCTACAGCGTACAGGCGGAAATCGACCTGCACGGTATGACGCTCGCCGAAGCCAGGCCCCGGTTGCGCGACTTTATTCAATACAGCGCCGAACAGGATCGCCTTTGTGTTCGCGTCGTTCATGGCAAGGGGCTCGGCTCAGGCGAGCGCGGACCCGTGCTGAAGAGCGCCGTCAATGCCTGGCTGAGGCGGTGGCCAAATGTAATCGCTTTTGTCTCAACACGGCAGGTCGATGGCGGAACGGGCGCCGTGTATGTCTTGTTACAGCGCGAGTAGCCGGCCTGCGGCAAGCCACGATTGCACTCGACATTTGACAGTCTTATCGTCCCTCCGGGAACAGGAGGGCTGATCATGGCATCTGATAAATTGTATAGAATTAGTTTCTTCGCACTTTTTTTCGTGCTTTGTGGCTGCGAGCGTCAAATAAGTTTCGCCGATGACGTCCAGCCAATCTTTCTCGCTAGTTGTGTCGAGTGCCACGACAATTCCGCCGAAGGATATGCTGCCAGCGGCTTCAGTCTGAGCGACTATGAAAGCGTCATGAAAGGAACCAAATTCGGTCCGGTCGTTATAGCCAGTAGCAGCATTTCCAGCACTCTGTACCTGACGATAGCAGGCAAGACGAGTCCGGAAATCCATATGCCGCCCCACCACGACAGCGCGCTGGCCGCCGGTCGCGGAACTCCATTATCACAACACCAGATCGAGGTCATTCAAAAGTGGATCGATCAGGGCGCACAGAATAACTAGTCGTGTTCGTCTACGCCCGATAAAGAGCTTCTCAGAGAGCTATCATCCGTATAGGCTGATCAATTGAATGACTCGTTCTCTGGAGCGAACCCGATACCATGACCCTGATAAGTCCCGGCAACGATTTCGCCCTGATTGCTGCGCTGTTCGTCATCGCTGGTGCGGGCTTTCTGGGCGAGAAGACTCGGCTCGGTGCACACCTGACCGGCGCTGTGATCGTGATATTGCTGTCAATTGCGGCTGCAAACCTGCGACTGATCCCGCACTCCGCACCGGCCTACGATTTCGTGTTTAGCTATTTCGTGCCGGTGCTAATTCCGCTGTTCCTCTTCAAGGCAAATCTCCGGCACATGCTGTTCGAGACGACCCGCATGACAATCGCATTCCTGGTCGCGAGTGTTGGCACAATCGTCGGCGTGCTTATTGCGGTGGGCTTACTGGATTTCAATTCACTCGCGCCTGCGGCCGATATTGATCCCGCGATGCGCGAGGCCGGTATCGCGGGCCTGTTTGCGTCGACCTACATTGGCGGCTCTGTCAATTACGCCGCCCTTGGTGAGATCACCGGCCTGCGCACTGATGCCTCGTTCTTTTCCGCTGCCACTGCGACCGATAACCTGTTCAGCGCTGTATTCCTGAGCGTTCTCGCTCTGCTGCCCGGCTGGCAGTGGCTCGCACGACGATTTGCCCCTCACGAGCACGGCGAAAAACAGGTCGAGAAAGACACGCCCGAACGTATCACTTCGACCAGTCTGACTTTAGCCGTTGCGGCTGCGATCAGTTTCGTCGCGATCGGCGATGCCATTACCAGCGCCCTCGACATGCCAAGTCTTCGTTACGCGATCATTACGACTTTAGTACTTGTCGTCGCAACCGCCTTCCCGCGCTGGATGGAACGCTTGCAAGGCGGCTTCGAGCTTGGGGTTGCCCTCGCGTTCGTTTTCTTTGCTGCGATCGCGGCCGGCGCCAATCTCGTTGCCATGGTGAACATAGCTCCCCTACTCATCGTCGTCGTCGTGATTCTGCTCGGCGTCCATTTATTCGTGCTGCTCAGTGTTGGCCGGCTGTTTCGGCTAACTCTCCCCGAGCTGATCATAGCCTCAAATGCAGCCGTTCTCGGCGCGACCACGGCACCCGCGCTAGCCGCTGCGCGCGGTTGGCATGATCTGGTCACGCCGGGTGTTTTGGTTGGCGTACTCGGCTACGCGTTGGGAACCTTCGCCGGCACTGCGATTTTTCATCTCTGGCCGTTGTTCTAGGGACCCGAGAAGCAGTCGTTCAATCTGCGTGGAAAACCATTCTGTTAAGGACTGGAATCGGCCATTCGCAAATCAGGAAGCCGATGGCTTAGGAAGCACTTCCGTGTCTCCGCTCGAGGCTCCGGACGTGCTCAATGTCCGTCTCTCCACTAATAGCGAACCGCTCTGTTTCGAGCCGTCCGACGCATGATTGAAGTTGGTTAGGAGATATGACCTCGTCAATTTGGCCACGCAGGTAGTCCACCAGCCCAGAGATGTAGAACACCCCAGAGGGGGTGTCAGTTTTAAACTCCGCTTCGCCAGTGAAAACGACAACTGACTTGATGGCGCCGGGAGGTAAGAAGTGAAGTAGATCTTGTACCGCACGGACGTGTCGCATGTTCTGGTGAATTGGATTCTGAAATCTGTACTTGACCCTGAACAGGACTTGGGTCCAACTTCTCTGCTTCGCGCTCCCGAATATCCACCCTTTGTAATCCTTTGTTTCGATAACGAACACACCGAATCTCGAAACCAAGATATGATCGACTTGGGTTGTGCCATCCTTCATTTGAAGCGTGACGTGATTGATTAGGTGGTAATCTGGCGGACCAAAATTCTTCAGAACAACGCGAGACACGAGCGCCTCGCCTCGATTCTGAAACACTGTGGTGTGATAGGCACGTGTACGGCCCAAGACATAACCAAACACAATTGCGCCGCCGAGAAGACTAATGAGAACGATCCAGTCGTCTTGTCTCAAGCTTAGGAAGAATTGCAAAAGCGGTTGAATCACCGTGTCGTGAAACAGAGCTGAAACCTTCTGCGCTAGGTCTTCTAAGTCCACCGTGCCACCTAACCAGCCTCGAGCTTCCGAATTAACAGCGTATCACTTGCCAAAGGCGATATGCTGCATACGTCCGCTTTGGGTCCAGGCCGTGATCAAGCCTAACCCGCGAACTGCGGCGACCAACTGCTACTCGGACGTTCAGGATCTCAAAGAACGTGGTCTGATTGGCTAGCGTTAATGCCAATAAACCGGTGGCGCCGGCTCCGAGACGAAAGTTTTCACCCCGGTCAACAATCCCCCCGCTGGGGGATTGTTGAGCAGCTCGGAAAGGTTTTCATCGTCATCATCGATGGTGTCTTTTGTGCTGTAACCGCAAGCCGGGACGGCCCGTCCGTCCGGCCGTTTGAAGAACCATTTATCCTGGTAGTCACGCTCGATCGTAAATCCACCCTCGTGAATGAGTTTATGATGCTGTGAACACAACAACATCAGGTTATCGAGGCTTGTCTCACCACCGGCCGACCAGTGCTGAATATGATGTGCATCAACAAAGCGCGTGTGGTGGCAACCTGGAAATGAGCAGCCTTTGTCCCGGGCCATGAGGGCGCGTTTGATGGCCCTCGGCACGGTGCGGGTCTTGCGACCGATATTCAACGGCTCACCGCTTTCGTTTTCACCAATAACAACCGTTTGACCGTCACAGCAGAGTCGTTTGACACTTTCAATGGGGAGGCTTGAACGACCATCTCCGTTGGCGAGTGCGGACTGATCGACGTGAATCGTTACTAAGTAGTCATCGGAAGTATTGCGGACATTCTCTTGGTTGCCCGACAGATACGAACTCGCCATCGATACCAGTGCATCGGCCTGTCGGGCCGACCAGGACTCATCGACAAACTCAACGCCTGGCGTGGAATCATCGCGTGCCTTGTCGATGGCTTTTGCTACCAGCTCGCCGGTCTCCATCGGAAGTTCGATCGTAATGCTCATCGTTCCCCGTTCAGCATTCCGGTTCACTCGCAGTGATCGGTTAGCAAAAGCCCGCTGCGCGCCATCGAGTGACTCCACCGTTCCACAACGCAATTCCCGGCAACGCTCTTCAACACGAGCCGTCGTTGTCTTTAAAGCAAACGACAAGAGATCCGCTTCATTGTGACTACCAGCCACACGTGTCATCGCCCGCACTTTCGAGTACGACAGGGCACCCGATGAAAAAGCAGCCGTAATTTCTGGCAGCGTCTTCATCGCATGCGCCACGCGCACTTTCTCCCGTGAAGCGTTCATCGAGAAATCGCAACGATAGTGCAGCCACTCGGCACAATTACCAAGGCCCCATTTCAGCCAGCCGGCGCGTTCGTCGAACTCGCGAATGAGCACGAGCAACTCGTAAGTCTCAGCATTGATGCGAGCTGAAAGGTTAACGATGGCCCGGTCGAGATCATCGATTGGAAGGAGGTTATTTGCAGGTTTCATGGCACTTCCTTGTGGAGGAATGAGACCTGTAATTATATACGAAATTAAGTCAATAATCAATTATAAATCAATGACTTAACCATCCACATACCTCATCCCAAACCACGTTTTTGAACGACGCTCGCAACCTCACGCAGCACCAATGTCGCGTAAGCACCGCGAGTCAGACCAAACGTCAGCGTCAACGCATCGTCTTCGAGTTCCCACTGCAAATCCACGACCTTAAGCCTCAGACTTCTTCGCATAGGCTGCACCCTTGCTTTGTCGAGCGCTCGTAACCAATTGTCATGACCCGGCGGCGCCGCTTCCGCAGCAGCACCATCGCCCCACAACAACGCGGTCGGATGAATATCCAGCCGGGCACAGCGCTCTCGTATCTCATCATCCACGTCTTCGACATCAAACACGCTGCCAGAACCATCCAGATTGGCAACATCGCCAGTAATAAACTCATTCCAGGAATTATCAGCCACACGGGCGGCAAGCAGCTCATTGAACAGGTAAGAACGTGCACTCGATATCGCAAAACTGCGTTTGTGCCGGGGAAGCCGCTTGCCCGCAGCCCAACTGTTTGCCAGCTCAACATTAGCGCCGCCGCGACCGAAACGTTGTTCGCCAAAATAGTTTGGAACGCCCTCTTGCGCGATTGTCTGCAGGCGTTCGCTCACCTGATCCGGTTCTGCGATTGCCCCGCGTAGCACGATTCGAAAGCGATTACTACGATGTGCACCGCGCCGCAATTTTCGAGCATTCCGATTCACCTCCAGAATACTGACACCGTCGACATCAAGCGCGGCCCAATCCGGCTGATTCCACCTCGGAACGCTGAACCACTGGCGAGTTACAGCATGTCGGTCCTTAAGCCCCGAATAACCGACGTCTTTCGCCGGCACATCGGCAAAACCAGCCAGTTGCCGAGCCAGCCACTCCGTGTTGGTACCGGTCTTCTCGACATACAGGTAATCATGCTCACCATCACCCGAGAGCTCGAAGCCGAGCTCCTCGGTAACATCGAATTCAGCAGGCGTCGTTCGGATGCTTGCAGCAAATAACGGCGACCCGTGCGCGCGGGCCCAGGCTGGCAAGGACATGGGGGAGTCAGTTACCCGGTCGTGTTGGCGACCGGCACAACCTGGTAAAACGTCTCGCTTTCGCCAATCATGCCAAGATCGGTACGCGCGCGCTCTTCAGCCGCATCCGCGCCTTGCTTGAGATTGATCACCTCGGCATCCAGCGAAGCGTTGCGCTCACGCAGGGAATCATTGAGGGCGACCTGATCGGCAACCGCCGCACGTAATTTAAGAGTCTTTCGATAGCCGTCGTCGGAAAGCCAGAGTTCGGCCTGAAGACCGAGCCCCGCGATCGCAAGTACTACCAATAGCCCGCGTGAACTGAACAAACGCCTACCCCAATAAAGCTACCGAAAACGCCTCTCGAGCCGCATACCCTGCATCTGCGCCCAATTCTTCTTCAATACGCAGTAGCTGGTTGTACTTGGCGATTCGATCAGACCGGGACAGGGAACCGGTCTTGATTTGTGTCGCCGTCGTGCCCACTGCGATGTCGGCAATCGTGCTGTCCGAGGTTTCCCCCGAGCGGTGCGATATTACCGCGCTGAACCCTGCGCGATCAGCCATAGTAATCGCATCAAGAGTTTCGCTTAAGGTACCGATTTGGTTAGGTTTTATCAATATCGAATTGGCAATTTTTTCGTCGATGCCGCGCTGCAAAATGGAGGTATTGGTGACAAACAGATCGTCCCCGACAAGCTGAACACGGCTACCCAACGCATCTGTGAGCAGTCGCCAGCCCTCCCAGTCGGCCTCGTCCATGCCATCTTCGATCGAAATAATGGGATAGGCATCGGCCAATTCCGCCAGATATGCGCTGAATTCAGCCGCGTTGAACTTCCGGCCTTCCGATTCCAGGTCATAAACCCCGTCCTGATAGAACTCGGAACTGGCGACATCGAGGCCCAGCAAAATGTCCTCCCCCGCCGTAAAGCCGGCTTTCTCGATGGCCACCATAATGATATCGAGTGCCGCGCGATTCGATGGCAGGTCCGGTGCAAAGCCGCCCTCGTCACCAACGGCCGTGTTCAAACCCTGACTATTCAAAACACTCTTGAGACTATGAAATATCTCCGCACCGTAGCGAAGCGCCTCGGTAAATGTAGGCGCTCCAACCGGAAGAATCATGAACTCCTGGATGTCGACGCTGTTATTGGCATGGGCACCGCCGTTGATGATGTTCATCATCGGTACCGGCATCAACGTGTTATCACCGAGGTGGCGAAACAATGAGAGACCTTTTGACGCCGCCTCCGCTTTCGCAACGGCCAGCGAAACAGCGAGCAGCGCATTCGCGCCGAGGCGTCCTTTGTTGTCAGTGCCATCAAGATCCGTCATGCATTCATCGACGGCACGCTGATCTGCAAATTCAGTACCGAGGAGTGCATCGCGAAGAGCGCCATTCACGTTCGCAACGGCCTGTTGGACACCTTTGCCGAGATAGCGAGACTTGTCGCCATCTCGAAGTTCCACAGCCTCTCGCGAACCCGTCGACGCACCCGAGGGTACCCCGGCACGAGCCGTGCTACCGTCGGCCAGTGTAACGTCCGCTTCCACAGTGGGGTTACCGCGCGAATCGAGAATCTCCCGACCGCGTATTTCACTAATATTAATCATTGTTATTCCATATTATCGGGCGAGTCCGGTACCCCAAGACCGTAGTCCGCTTCGAGGTAGGCACTCTGTTTGACGCTGCCGTCGATCAACATCAGCGTTTCGAGAAGTTGTTGCATCTTATCCAGTGGCCAGGCGTTCGGCCCGTCGCTGAGCGCCCTGGCAGGATCCGGGTGCGTCTCCATAAAAAATCCGGCGACACCAGCGGCAGCGGCCGAGCGCGCCAATACCGGAATAAATTCACGCCGTCCGCCCGATGACGAGCCCAGCCCGCCCGGTTGCTGCACCGAATGCGTGGCGTCGAACACGACCGGCGCTCCGATACCTCGCATTACAGCAAGGCTGCGCATATCTGAAATCAGATTGTTGTAGCCAAAGCTGAATCCGCGCTCGCAAACCATGATGTTGTCATTGCCGGTGGACTTCGCTTTGTCGACGACATTCTGCATTTCCCACGGCGACAGAAACTGACCTTTCTTGATATTAACCGGCAGTCCGGTCGCTGCGGTACGCAGTATGAAGTTTGTTTGCCGGCATAGAAAAGCCGGAGTTTGCAGGACATCAACGACGTCGGCCACCTCATCCATCGGCGTGTCTTCATGTACGTCGGTCAATATCGGCAGATCGAGTTGCTTTTTGACTTCGCTGAGTATGCGCAGTCCTTCTTCCATACCGGGACCACGAAATCCGTCACGCGAACTGCGATTCGCCTTGTCGAACGACGATTTGTAGATGAAGTCGATTCCGAGGGTCGTGCAGATTTCCTTCAGTGCCCCGGCAGTGTCCAGGGTCATCTGCTCACTTTCGACCACGCAGGTACCGGCGATCAGGAAAAGTGGCTGGTCGTTACCAACCGAGAAACCGCACAGGTTCACGCTTCTTTGGCCTCCGCCAATTCGCCGGCGCTGTGTTCACGAACGGCGGCGATAAAGCTCCTGAACAACGGGTGTCCATCACGCGGGTTCGAGGTGAACTCTGGGTGAAACTGGCTCGCAAGGAAAAAGGGATGGTCGGGAAGCTCGATCATCTCCACCAAATCGTCAATGGACAATCCTGAAAACACGAGTCCGGCCGCCGATAGCTGATCTCTGTAATTGTTGTTCACCTCGTATCGATGACGATGCCGCTCCTCGATTTCTGTCCTGCCGTAACTTTGCGCCGCGAGAGTTCCTTTCTGCAAAGTGACGGCCTGCGCGCCGAGTCGCATGGTGCCACCCATGTCGGACTGCTCATCACGCTCTTCGGTATCGCCGGTCTGATCCTGCCATTCCGTAATGAGTGCAATGACCGGGTGCGGCGTCTTTTTGTTGAACTCGGTACTCATAGCGCCTTCCAGACCCGCCAGGTGACGCGCGGCCTCGATCACGGCGACCTGCATGCCGAGACAAATTCCGAGATACGGAATACCGTTTTCACGCGCGAATCGGACCGTTTCGATTTTGCCCTCAATACCGCGATCCCCGAATCCACCGGGAACAACAATGCCATCCATATTGCGCAGGCAATCGACTCCCTGCTCCTCAATGTCGTTTGATTCGATGTAGTGGATCCTGACACGCGTACGAGTATGAATTCCGCCGTGCTGCAGTGCCTCTACCAGCGAAATATACGAATCTTTGAGATCCATATACTTCCCGACCATGGCGACGTTTACCTCGGCAGTAGGATTTTGCTTGGCCTCAACAATGGCGTCCCATTCGTGCAGATCGGCCTTTGGAAGATCCAGCCCGAGTTGACGCGCGACAATGCCATCCAGCCCCTGCTCGTGCATCATCGCTGGAATCTTGTAGAGATCATCAGCGTCCCAGGCGGAAATGACGGCTTTTTCCTGCACGTTCGTGAATAACGCGATCTTGCGCCGCTCATCATCTGGTAGCGGCTTCTCGGAACGGCAAACCAGAATGTCCGGCTGAATACCAATCGAGCGCAGCTCTTTTACCGAGTGCTGTGTCGGCTTGGTCTTGATCTCGGACGAGGTCGGAATGTAGGGCACCAATGTCAGATGCACATATACGACTCGATCATGACCGAGTTCGATGCCCATCTGACGAATCGCTTCGAGAAATGGCAGTGACTCGATATCACCGACGGTGCCACCGATCTCAACAAGACATATATCGGCATCGCCTGCACCTTTTTTCACGCCCTGTTTGATCTCGTCGGTGATGTGCGGAATGACCTGCACCGTCGCGCCCAGATAATCACCGCGACGCTCCTTGGCGATGACGCTCTCGTAAATTCGGCCCGTCGTGTAATTGCTGTGCCGTCCGCCTTTGGCAGTGCGTACGAAACGCTCGTAATGCCCCAGATCGAGGTCTGTCTCAGTGCCGTCATGGGTGACAAACACTTCACCGTGTTGAAACGGGCTCATCGTGCCGGGATCAACATTGATGTACGGATCAAGCTTGATCATGCTGATCGTCAATCCGCGCGCTTCGAGGATCGCGCCAAGACAAGCTGAGGTGATTCCCTTCCCTAAGGAAGAAACCACACCGCCGGTGATAAAAACATACGATGTCATGTGAGGATCCGTGTTTTAAGGCTCTTTGCCATAGTTCAACGATTGGCTATGAGCGAGAAACAAGAAAGGGCTGGAGCAAAAGCAGGATGCTTTCTTCCAACCCTTCGAATTTCGCGCCGTCGTTGGACTAGAGACGGTGTTAAACGTTATCAGGCGGCCTTCTTTTTTGCAATGAGGACGTCAATGCAATGCGGGACGCCCGCTCCAGCGCACAGCAACTCCTGGTTTGGCTACCGCATCCTCGGCCAGCCAGAGATCGCCAACCGCAACCAGCCGCTCGCCGGAATAAAGCAGCGGCAGTCGATCGCGCATCCAGGGCACCACACCTGCTTCTTGAAGTAATTTCTTCAGTTTGCGCGTATGTGATTGACCTTGTGGCTGAATTTCCTCCCCGCCGACCCGCGGCCTGACTGTTAGCCCATCGCCAAACAGCTGCGCTGCGATACCAATATCAGCACCTGGTTCGAAGCGTAGAGTGCCGAGCCCAGTTCCCAATTCAAGTTTTTCACCGGATACAGGTACTGATGCAACAACCTCGGCCAGCGTCTCCGGCAACAGATAGAGACCGTTGCGATAGCGGCGAACGGACGCGCCCGGCCAACTCACGAGTGGCTGCGCATCCACACGCGCCGAAATCACTTCTTTCAGAACGCGATCCAGCTGCAAGGTGGTCGGCGTCGAGAGTCCACAGTCCCGTAGCGCATAGCGGATGACATTGCGCCGCCGTGCCGCCGACAGTCCCGACAGTCCGTCGATCGGCAATCGCTCCGAGCGTGAGCCGATAGACTCAAGATCAATAGCGGCAAGCTCGACGAGCAACTGCGATGCTTCGCCTGCATGGCCGGCACTTCTTTGCAAGCGTGCCGCGATATCCGGCCAGCGCGACTTAAGCCGTGGCAGGACTTCATGTCGCAGAAAATTTCGATCAAAGCGGCGATCCGTATTCGACGGATCTTCCACCCATTCAAGGCCCCGGTCAGTCGCGTACTGCAGAATATTGGCGCGATCGACGTTAAGCATGGGGCGTACCAGCCATCCGGGACCGAAACGTCGGATCTCGCCGATGCCCGCGACGCCGGCCGGGCCACTACCGCGAATCAGGTTTAGTAACAGGGTTTCCGCCTGATCTTCGCGATGATGTGCGCTTAGCAACCAGTCGTTGCTACTTAATTGTGCATGCAGCGCAGAATATCGCGCATCTCTGGCCGATGCCTCAGGGCCCTTTCCGGACTCGAGCTGCACGTTGACCCGCAGCGACCGGAAATCGATATTAAGTGCTGTGGCCGTTCGCGCGCAATGCTCACTCCAGTCGGCCGAATCCGACTGCATTTGATGATCGACATGGATAGCCAGCACGGGTACTCCGGAATTTTGAGAAAGCGCGTGCGCAAGCACCGTCGAATCCAGGCCACCGCTGAATGCAATGACATATCGAGCGGGTTTGCCCGCCTCGACTTCCAGTGCTGCAAGGTGTTCCGCGAGAATCGCGGGACTAAAGGTCACGCTTCTTTGAACTGACCGAAGCTCGCGAGCCTAAGCTGCCGCATCTCAAGCAACTGCTCGGTCGACAGCTGGGCCAACTCTTCCAGGCTGCTCAACAAGGCGTTGCGAATCACTTCTGCCATTGCTTTGGGATTGCGGTGAGCACCGCCCAGCGGTTCGGCCAGTACCTCGTCCACCAGCCCGAAATCATTCAGGCTTGACGCGGTAATTCGCATGGCCTCGGCCGCATCTTCCGCTTTTTCCGCACTCTTCCACAAAATGGACGCGCAACCCTCTGGTGAGATTACGGAATAGATGCTGTATTCCAGCATTAATAATTTGTCACCAACGCCGATCGCCAACGCACCGCCCGATCCACCCTCGCCAATGACGACGCTGATGATGGGTGTTTTAAGACCCGCCATCATGTACAAACTGTACGCGATCGCTTCACTTTGACCGCGCTCTTCTGCACCAACGCCCGGATAGGCACCCGGTGTATCAATAAACGTGACAACCGGTATGGAGAATTTTTCTGCCATACGCATCAGACGCTGCGCTTTGCGATAGCCTTCTGGCTTGGGCATGCCGTAATTGCGGCGGACACGCTCTTTGGTATCGCGACCTTTTTGATGACCAATGAACATTACCGCTCGACCATCGATGCGGCCAATGCCGCCGACAATTGCTGGGTCGTCAGCGTACATGCGATCCCCGTGCAATTCCTGGAAATCCGGCGCGATCATATCCAGGTAATCCTGTGTATAAGGTCGGGACTCATGTCGTGCAACACGGGCCACCTGCCAGGGTGAAAGCTTGGAGAAAATGCTTTTCGTGAGCGACTCGCTTTTCTCTTTCAGGCGCAGAACTTCATCGTTGATATTGATCTCGGAATCATCACCGACATAGCGCAACTCATCGATTTTCGCTTCCAGCTCGGCGATAGGCTGCTCAAAATCCAGAAATTTCAAATCCATAAGGAATCGCGGCCTTTGGCCACTCCTGCGTCAATTCAGTTCACGCCCGGGCGCATATAGAAGGCGGACATTATTATTCCCGAGCAATTCCGTCAACTTATCGCGTAATTCACGACTCGGACGCACGGCCCATTCCGGCCCCAACGATAGTCGGGCCGCCGCTTTATCGCCAATGTAGCGCACCGAGACATCGCAATTACCCTCACGAAACGGCAACAACAGGTCGTGTAACTTAACCAGCAGATTTTCCCCCTGCCCGTTGGGTGCGAGGCACAAAACCATGCTTTTGGCGCGAGATTCGATGACGCGGTCAATGTGCAGCACATTCTTTGCGTTGACGGTCCAGCTACCGACAAAATCGTCGTAGCGCAAACCGCCCGTGACGATCACGATCTCATCTTTTACCAGCAAGTGGCGAAATTCCTGAAACGCTTCGCTAAAAAGACTTACTTCCATGCGGGCCGTGTCATCGTCAAGGACAACACTGACCCGATTTCCTCGCTTGCGTACATCGACGATCAGCCCGGCAACCGTTGCCTCTCGTTTCGGCTGCGCGTATTTGCGGGTGCCTTTGCTCGATTGCGGTGCCGGCTCCGCGGTGATATCACCCAGCTTTCCATCGGCAAGGTATCGGGCATCGAAGCGATACGCATCAAACGGATGCCCGGTCAGGTACAACCCAAGCGCTTCTTTTTCATTATTAAGCAGCAGTCGCTGCTGCCATTCGGCGAGTCGCGGCGGTTTGTCTTCGGGGACTTCAACCACCGGCTCTGCCAGCCCGAACATATCGTTTTGTCCTGCGGCTGCGGCCTTCGCTTCCTGATCCGCACTTTTTAACGCCTCTGGAACCTGCTGCATCATGCCCCGGCGCGATTGTCCGAAACTGTCCATGGCGCCGGACTTGACCATCGCCTCGAGCGCACGGCGATTGATTCTATCGTGGTCGACACGGCGGCAAAACCCGACCAGACTGTTGAACGGGCCGTGCTCCTCTCGTTCTGCGATTAACGAATCCACGGCCGCCTGACCGACGCCCTTGATTGCGCCGAGACCATACAGAATCGTGTTTTCATTCGGCACACTGAAGTGATAGTCCGAGGTATTGATATCCGGAGACAGCAAGCTGAGATGCAACTGCCGACAATCGTCTTTTAGCGTCACGAGGCGGTCAGTGTTGTGTAAATCGGCGCTCATCACCGCGGCCATGAATGCGCCCGGATAGTTCGCTTTGAGATAGGCCGTCTGGTAGGAGAGCACAGCATAGGCGGCGGAATGAGATTTGTTAAAGCCGTACCCTGCAAATTTCTCCATCAAATCAAAGATACGTGTTGCGGTCTTGTCGGCAACGCCACGTCCGGTCGCACCTTTGACGAATACCTCGCGTTGTTCGGCCATATCCTCGGCTTTTTTCTTGCCCATTGCGCGTCGCAGCAAGTCGGCACCGCCGAGGGTATAGCCGGCCAGAACCTGGGCGATTTGCATCACCTGCTCCTGGTAGAGAATGACGCCATAGGTTTCTTTCAGGACCGGCTTTAGCTCCGGGTGCAAATAATCGATGTCCGCCTGATTCGTGGCGTGTTTGCGCGTGATGAAATCGTCCACCATGCCGGACTGCAACGGACCCGGCCGAAACAACGCGACGAGTGCCACGAGATCATCAAACCGGTTCGGTCGCATACGCTTGATGAGGTCGCGCATACCACTGGATTCCAGTTGAAAAACAGCCGCCGTATGCGTGCTCCTTAGCATCCTGAACGTCTTGGGATCGTTTTCCGGTATGCGTCCGATCGCAAGATCGAGTCCCGGGTTGGTGTCGTTAACTATCTGCACGGCCCAGTCGATGATGGTTAAGGTCTTGAGGCCAAGAAAATCGAATTTGACAAGGCCAACCGCTTCAACATCGTCCTTGTCGAGTTGTGTAACGACATTGCTACCGCCCTCCTCACAATAAAGCGGTGCGAAGTCGGTGAGCGCGCCGGGGGAGATCACGACGCCACCCGCGTGTTTCCCCGCATTGCGGACCAGCCCCTCAAGGGATTTCGCAAGATCGATTATCGCCGTGACTTCCTCATCATCGCGGTACATTGCTGCAAGCTCATCGGAATCCTGCAGCGCTTTTTCAAGGGTTATGCCGATCTCAAAGGGCACCAGCTTTGCTATGCGGTCGACAAAGCCATACGGCTGACCCAGCACACGACCCGTATCACGGATGACGGCCTTTGCAGCCATGGTGCCAAAAGTAATAATCTGCGAAACGCGCTCTCGCCCGTACTGCCCGGCAACGTAATCGATCACGCGGTCGCGGCCTTGCATGCAAAAGTCGACATCGAAATCCGGCATGGAGACGCGCTCGGGATTCAGGAAACGCTCGAACAACAACTCATGCTGCAAGGGGTCGAGATCGGTAATGCCCAATACCCAGGCGACCAATGACCCGGCGCCAGAGCCGCGTCCAGGACCTACCGGTACGCCATTTTCGCGTGCCCAGCGAATGAAATCCGCAACAATCAGGAAGTAGCCGGGAAAGCCCATGGACTGGATAACGCCGAGCTCTGTTGCCAGTCGTTCGGTGTACGGTACCGAGTACGCGGCGCGGCCTTTGGACTCAATATTTTCGGCGTCAAACTTAATCGCAAGGGCGGCATCCAGTCCCTTTCGCGCCTCGGACTCCAGGTACCCGGATTCCGCTTCGCCGTCTGGAACCGGAAATTCCGGCAGGATACTGTCACCGAGCCTGAGGTCAAGTGAGCAGCGGCGAGCAATCTCGAGCGTGTTCTGCAACGCGGACGGCACGTCCGCAAACAGCTCGCACATCTCGTCCGGCGAGCGCAGGTATTGCTGATCGCTGTAATTTCTGGGGCGATCAACGTCGGCCAGTCCTCGTCCGTCGTGAATACAAACCCGGGCTTCATGGGAATTGAAGCCATCCGGGTCGAGAAAACGAACATCGTTGCTTGCGACTACCGCTACATTCTTTTGTGCGGCGAGCTTCAGGCTATCCCGGACAACGTCCTCTTCGCCGGCGCGGCCCGTTCGAATCAACTCGAGGTAAAAGCGATCGCCGAAAACATCCAGCCAGCCGTCCAGACACTCCGTCGCGAGATCTGCATTGCCACTTCGAAGCGCGCGACCCATATCGCCCTCCCTGCCACCGGACAACGCCAGTAGTCCATGGCAGGATTCCGGCGTCAGCCATTCGCGTCGCGCCATCGGTTCGCCATGAATCTGGCCTTCAATGTAACTGCGAGTAACGAGCTCCGAGAGATTTCGATAGCCCTCGTTATTTTGCACCAGTAACAGCAGCGTGAACGGATTCTCCTGATCTTCGTCGTTCACTATGCGCAGATCGAGACCGATGACGGGTTTAACACCGGTAGCAATCGCCTTACGATAAAATTTGACCAGACCAAACAGGTTATTCTGATCCGTCAATGCTACCGCGGGCATCTGCTGTTCTTTGCAGCGAGTCAGCAATTCAGGAATTCGCACGGTACTGTCCACCATCGAGTATTCGGTGTGTACATGCAGATGTACAAATCCGGCACTCATCGCGCAGCGGCCCTTACCGGCGCAAAGGATTGTCGATGCAGTTCGCAAGGACCGAATTCCTTCAGTTTCTCGCGGTGTATTTCCGTGCCATAACCCTTATGTCGTGCGAACGCGTAACAAGGATAAATCTTGTCGAGCTCCACCATCATACGATCACGTGTCGTCTTCGCAATGATCGATGCAGCACTGATCGCGGGCACAATATCGTCACCGCCAATGATCGCTTCCCCCGCTATGCTTGCCCCATCAAAGCGCAGGTTCGGCAATCGATTGCCATCAATCTGAACCTTGGCGGGCATCACTGACAGGCCAAGCAGGGCGCGCCGCATGGCGAGCATAGTCGCCGCGAGAATGTTGATCGTGTCGATTTCCCGGGGATCTGCCCACGCAACGGACCAGGCCAGTGAAAATTGCCGGATCTCGCCAGCGAGCGCATCGCGGCGTTTCTCCGTCAGTTTCTTCGAGTCCGCCAGTCCTTCGATCGGTGCACGCGGATTGAGGACTACAGCCGCCGCGACGACCGGGCCCGCAAGGGGGCCCCGGCCCGCCTCATCAACGCCGGCCATTAGCCCGTCTTTATTAAAAAATGTTGCCTGCTGCATCTTAGGTTTTTTAATTGAGAAGCGAAACCACCGCATCGGCCGCGCGCTGATCTGTATTTTGTGCCAGCTCGGCCCTCAGTCTAGCAAATCTGTCGCCGATGGAATGCCTTCGATCAGCATCATCGAGTAAATCCATGACCGCCCTGGCAATATCCGGCGGACGCGCATCGCCCTGAATGAATTCGGGCACCAGCGGCATCTCCGTCAGCAGGTTGGGGAGCGTAAAGTGTGTCAGCTTGAGAAGATTAAGTCCCTTGACAATCGCATAGGTAATTCGTCCGACCCGATACGCCGCAACAGTCGGTTTTCCCAGTAACGCAGACTCAAGTGCGGCGGTCCCTGATGCCAACAAGACGACGTCGGCGGCGATCATGGCGTTTTCCGAATCGCCGTCGAGCAAAACGAATTGCTCTTTCAGCCCGGCGGCGGCGATCTGTGCTTCGATCGCAGGCTTCAGTGACGGTGTTGCGACCGGAGTAACAAACTGCACGCTACTTCGCGCACCGGCGACAAGCGCGGCAGCGCTAACAAAAATTTCACCCAGCATGGCTATCTCGCTCGCCCTGCTTCCGGGCAGAACCGCGACAATCTCATCCGCGGCAAGACCCAGCGCCTGCCGAGCCGCCGCCACGTCCGGGTCTGCCGGCGTGCTGTCGGCCTTTGGATGGCCTACGAACGTCGCATCCACGCCCACACCGTCGTACAGCGCCTCTTCAAAGGGCAGAATGCAGAGCACTTTGTCGGCGGCCGCTTTCACGGTCTTTATGCGCCCCGCTCGCCAGGCCCAAATCGACGGGCTAACGTAATGAACGGTCTTAATACCTGCGGCGCGCAGTTTTTTTTCCAGGCCTAGATTAAAGTCCGGCGCATCGATGCCAACAAAAACGTCGGGCGGCGATGCCTTCCAGCGCTCAACCAGGTCTTTCCGAAGTTTCAATAATCGTGGCAGGTGGGAAAGTGGCTCGATCAGACCAAAAACTGCCAGTGATTCCGACGGCTCCCACTGCTCGCATCCGGCCGCCAGCATTTCGGGACCGGCTATGCCCTCGAAAGTCGCTTGGGGATAGCGTTGCTTGAGAGCGCGAACCAATCCCGCACCCAGCAGATCACCGGACGATTCGCCAGCAACCAACCCGATCTTCACGGCCGGAACACCTAGTGTAGTGTAACGAACAAATGGTACCTAGCAGCGTGGCGAGAAGCCGTTAGCTGCAAGGCGCGTTTCGCAGGGAATGGCTTGTCCTTTTCAAGAAGCGCAACACCGCAGATGACGGCTTCTCGCCACGCCCGAAGGGAGGCCCACAAATGATCCAATACCGTGTTGCAGCCCTTGTTAATGGAATAACCATTAACGGCAAACTGCGCCTTGTCTTGAATCATTTGTGGGCCTCTGATAGGTACCATTTATTCGTTACACCACACTAGCGAATGATGCCGCGTTCGGCCGAACGCAGTGATTCAAGAAACAGCACCAGCTCCTGCTGCTCATCGACTATCGCCTCTATCTGCCCGATCGCTTCTGTGAGTTTCAGACCTTTCCTGTATACAAGACGATAGGCGTTTTTGATATTTCGAATCTGATCGCTGGAAAAGTCACGACGCTTCAATCCTTCGCTGTTGATACCTTTTGGTACAGCCGGCTGGCCAGACGCCATCGTATACGCAGGAACGTCACGGTTTGCGCCCGCATACATACCGAGAAAGGCATGTGCGCCAATCTTGCAAAACTGGTGCACGCCGGAAAATCCGGCGCAAATCGCCCAGTCGCCGACATGTACGTGCCCTGCGAGCGTGGTGTTATTCGCCATTATTGTCTGATTTCCGACAACGCAATCATGCGCAATGTGGCAATAGGCCATGATCCAGTTGTCGTCACCGATTACCGTCTCACCCGCATCCTGGATCGTACCTCGACTAACCGTGCAAAATTCACGAATCGTATTTCGGTTACCGACGGTGAGGCGCGTCGCTTCGTTGGCGTATTTCTTGTCCTGTGGATCATCGCCGATTGAGGCGAATTGGTAGATGTGATTGTCATTACCAATTTGCGTTGGGCCATTGATAACAACATGGCTGTCAATTTTCGTGCCCGAGTTTATCTCTACGTGATCGCCGATTACCGAATACGGGCCAACGTCAACTCCGTCGGCGATGTTCGCTGTTTCAGAAATAATGGCTGTCGAGTGAATCATTTTTCAAGCTTCTTAACGCGTTCGAACAGGTTACCAAGACGGCGGAATCTCGCCAGTTGCTTCGCCCAGGACTTCGCGTCATCCGCCGGAAAACTGGCCGCGTAGGTACCGGACTTTACGATATTTTTTGAGAGAAATGTTTTCGCTGCCACGACAACGTCGTCGCAAACAGTGATGTGCCCTACAGTGCCTGATTTTCCGGCGAACAAACACCGCTTGCCGATTGTTGTACTGCCCGCAATGCCGGTCATTGCCGCCAAAGCAGAATGCTCCCCGATGCGCACGTTGTGCGCGATCATACACAGGTTATCAATCCGTACACCGTCTTCAATGACCGTGTCACCGATTGCGCCGCGATCGATGGTCGTGTTGGCGCCGATTTCCACATCGCTGCCAACTTGCACCCCGCCGAGCTGTGGAACCTTCACCCAACCGTCCGGCGACATTGCATTACCGAAACCATCTGAGCCGATAACGACACCTGGATGAAAAATGCCACGTACGCCGATTCTTACATTCTTCAAGACCGTGACATTCGCGACGAATCGACAGTAGTCACCAATGCTGCAGTCAGAGTCGATCACAGAGCCGGGCCCGATAACGACATTCTCGCCAATAGTGGTACGCTCACCGATGAGGGCATTGGCCGCAATGTGTGCGCTGGCCGAGACTCGCGCCGAATCCGCAACCACCGCCGTCGCATGAACACCGGGTGCAAAGAGGGGTTCGGGACATACCAGAGCCGCCATCCGGGCATAAGTCGCGTACGGATTGTCGCTGATAAATGCCGCAACCGGACAGGAAGCAGCATCTTCCGCCCGCAAGACAACAACAGCTGCCTTCGTCGAAGGCAGCTGAGCGGTGTACAACGAGCTAGCCAAAAAGGTTAGCGACTCAGGAGTTGCGCCCTGTAGTGACGCCACCCGGTCTACGGTCGTGTCCGGATCGCCGATTAGCTCGCAGCCGACACTGACTGCGAGTTCTCCGAGACTGATCGGCATTCGGGCCGCCTAACGCCGGCCTACTGTGACGCCGCTTCGTGGTTAGCGATAACTGCGTTCAGCACATCTTCAGTGATATTGGCCGCAGCGCTGGCGTACAGCACACCGTCGCCGATGATGAGATCGTAGCCCTGAGCCTGCGCATAGTCCTGCACTTCTTTCAGAATAGTACGCTGCAGCTGTCCAATTTCTTCGTTTTGCCGAAGATTGCTGTCTTCCTGGAATTCCGTGCGCATACGCTCGAATTCACGGCCCAGCTCACGCAGATTTTTCTCAGCATTACGGCGCTCAGTCTCGCCCATTACAGCCAGATCTTTCTGAACCTTCGCTTGCAGGTCTTCTATTTCTTTTTGTTTTGCAACGATTGCTCGCTCGTCTGGCGCGAACTCCTCGCGTAATGCATCCATGACAACCTTCGTTTGCGGTGCACGTTCCACGATAGCCTGCAAACTCACTACACCGACTTTCGTATCCTGTGCAGATGCCGGCATCGCTACAGCGAATACCAATGCAACGCCAAGTACTGCTCTTATCAACTGCTTATTCATAAAACTCATGTATCCCTTTCCCTTAAAACGCTTGTCCAATCGAGAACTGAAATCTTTCTATCTCGTCCCCAAAAAATCTATCATTGCCTACATACTCATTCAGCGGTAAAGCATAACTGAATCTAAATAATCCCAGCGGCGCCAGCCACTGTATTCCGATGCCAACGGAGGCGCGTAATTCGTCCAAATCCGGTTTGTATTCGACCGGGCTACCCAGCTTATCGGTAAAAATGACCTCGCCGCTATTGAATACGTTACCGACATCGTAAAAGAGGCTAGCCCGAGCCTGACTGGCAAACTTCTCCGGCAGCGGGATTATAAGCTCTAGCTGGCTCGCAACCAACACATTACCACCGTATGGCCGCCCGAAGCTGTCGCGGGGTCCTAGAAAAGACTCTTTAAATCCACGAATGGACTGCGGCCCGCCACCGAAGAATTGCTTGTACGGCGGGGCGGCTGTCGTATCGCCCAGCGCCTCTGTGATGCCCAGTTCGGTGTTCAGGCGAATAGCCCACCTCGACGTGATCGGAAAATATTTCGTAAAATTGTATCGCGCCTGATAGAACTCAATGTCACTACCGGGTATTGTCGCGCTCAGAAACAACTGTTGGCGAGTACCGCGAGTTGCGAATAACGACCGGTTGCGACTGTCGTAGGACCAGCTTGCAACCAGCTCGAGCGTGTCAAATTCTGAGCCAAAGAAAGCAGCTCCGTTGCCGAGGTCCTGGATGAATGGGCTGCCGTTGTTTAATACCCAATCCTGTGCCTGCTGCGTGCTGTTTGTTGACGAAACGAGTTCGGAATGCTGAAAAGTCAGTCCGAACGAAAGACGTTGATATTCGGAAATCGGGTAGCCATAGTCAACTGTCGCACCGGCACTCGTCGTCGAGAAATCGGATGACGCCGAAGTAAACTGCGTGATGTCGCGAAAGTTAACGCTCAATGTGCGGTGAACGCCATCCATGGTTCGGTACGGATCAGTATGCGAAATACTGTAGAGTTTTTGGAAGCGACCCGAATTCAGTTCGAGCGCGACACGGTTGCCGGTACCAAGAAAATTAGTGTGTACGATGCTGCCGTTGAGTAGTAATCCCTGCGATTCAGAAAAACCGACACCGCCCGAGAATTGCCCGGGCATGCGATATTCCAGGTCGACGTCTACATCGACCATGTCCGGAGAACCAGGAACCGGCGTTGTACGGTAATCAACACCCGGCTCAACGTAGGGCAGTCGTTGCAACAGAATTTTGGAGCGGTCCATCAACGAGTTCGACAAGTACGCGCCTTCCATCTGACGCATCTCACGACGTAAGACCTCGTCATCTACTTCGCTGATACCGTTGAATTTGATGTTGCGCACGTAAACGCGACTTTGCGGATTCAGATAAAACGTAATCGCGGCTTCTTTGGTCTCGCGATCGAGCTCCGGTACCGGCTCAATTTCCGCATTGGCGTAGCCCTCTTCACCCAGCCGAAATTGCATGAACTCGGCGGACTGCGTCAGAATATTCTGATTAAAGACTGCGCCTGGCTGGATGAATACCAGCCTACGAAGATACGCCTCCGGAACGACCATATCGCCGACGAGCTTAACGTCGGAGATTGTATAAACATCACCTTCGCGCACGTTGATAGTGACGAAAATATCTTTCTTGTTTGGGGAGATCGCGACCTGAGTCGATTCGACACGGAAGTCAGCGTATCCACGGTCCATATAATAGGACCGTAGAATTTCGAGATCACCTTCCAGCGCTTCTTTTGCGTAACGATCGTCCTGCCGGATCCAGGACAGCCAGTTGGCGGTGTCGAGCGTAAAGTCCTCGCGAATATCATCTTCGTCAAACGAATCATTACCGATTATGTTTACCTGCCGAATCTTTGCCCGCTCACCCTCTTTGACATCGATCGATATACGCACGGTGTTGTTCGGACGGTCCTGAACATCGGTTGTGATCTCGACACCGTACTTGCCACGATCGTAGTACTGCTCGCGCAGGAACATCTCGACATTATCAAGCACAGACTCGTCAAACGTTCGACCACGCGCGAGACCTACGTTTCGCAATGACTCCATCAAGTCTTCCGTCTTGATGTCCTTGTTACCGTCTATGGTGAAGTTCTCGATCGAGGGACGCTCTTTAACGACGATGACGAGCGTATCCTCGTCACGACGCATTTGAACATCGTCGAACAGGTTTTGCCCGTACAAAGAGCGAATCGCTTCACCAACGCGAATGTTGTCAACCGTATCGCCGATGTTTATCGGCAAATAGTTGAAAACGGTTCCTTCGGAAATCCGTTGCAGGCCTTCAACCCGCATGTCTTTGACCACGAAATTCGCGGCAGCCATCGAAGTTAAAGGCAGCAGTACCAGCAACGCTAATAAAGTCTTTTTCACCCGAATAGTCTCGCTATGTCGTTATAAAAGGCGAAGCTCATCAAGAGCAGCAACGCGACTATGCCTACCTGTTGTCCAAGAATCTGAGCGCGTTCAGTCAACGGGCCACCCTTCAGGGCTTCGACCACCTGGTACACGATCTGACCGCCGTCCAACACCGGCACCGGCAACAAATTCAAAACACCGAGGCTAATACTGATAATCGCCAAGATACCCAGGAAATAGCGCCAGCCACGCTCTGCCGATTCGCCCGCAATTTGTGCGATATTGATCGGTCCACTGATATTCTTGATCGAAACGTCGCCCGTGACCATTCTTGCCAGCATGTTGACCGTGAAAACTGTCGACATCCAGGTTCTGGCTGCGGCGGCGCTTAAAGACTCCAGCGGTGTGTAAACCAGGCGTTGATAATAGGAATCACCGCCTTGTGTCGTCCAGCCAACACCCAGGTAGCCGAAGGTTTCACCGTCGAGAACCCGCTTACCGATTTGAACGTCTACGGACGCCGCCTGCCCGTATCTGACGTATTCGATCGCAACATCCTGACCGGCGCGCGGTTGCACCGCATTTCGCAGGTCTTCGAAGTTGGCAATGGCTTCACCGGCAATCGTCGTAATGCGATCACCGATGGCCAGACCACTGGCAACGGCCGGACCGTCGTCAGGCAGCTCTGCAATAATGGCGGGCGGTTGCCACGGTACGAAACCGAGGCCATCGAATAATACACCCGGTTCGGTCAGTCGTGTCTTGTCGTTGCCAACATCCAGCACCGCTTCTCGCAGTCGACCGTCACTATCCTCCAGCGTCAGTGGCACGCGGCCGTCATCGACCATTTCGCCCAATATGGCGACCAGCGTCGCTTCCCATTGCGTGACGGCTGCATCACCGACGTTAACGATCTTGTCGCCGAATTCGAGACCTGCCTGATCGGCGTAGGAGCCGGACTCTACCGTACCGACGGCCGGCTTGATGACCATAACGCCGCCTGCCATCAGAACCCAGTAGGCAAGGATAGCGAACAAAAAATTGAATGCCGGACCGGCCAGCAGCACTGCGATACGTGCGGGTATGGGGCGTTGATCGAATGCCCGGCCTTTATCCTCTGCCTCGATGGCCGCCTCACGACTGTCAAGAAAGCGAACGTATCCGCCCAGCGGAATCGCGGACAGACAATATTCAGTTTGGTCTTTGCCGCTCTTGCGAGTCCAGATCGGTCGGCCAAAACCAATTGAAAAACGCAGCACTTTCATGCCCGACCAGCGACCGACAATGTAATGCCCGTATTCGTGCACAGCGACAAGAATGCTGATCAAAGCAATAAATGCCAGCAAATTGGTCAGGAAACTAGTCATAAATAGCCATAGTCCCTAATGGACTGACGGCGTTCGCCGCAGTTCCCGGTAAGTGACCGACCACAGTATGTGAACTCACATGAATACCCGCTGAATGATTCATACACCCAACCCGAGCCAGCTGAGTCCCAGTGCGAACAGGGGCGCCGCTGCGGCCACACTGTCCACGCGATCGAGGACACCGCCATGGCCCGGAAACAGCGCACCACTGTCTTTCACGCCGGCCGTCCGCTTGAACATACTGACCGTCAGATCGCCAACGATGGACAGCGCACCGACCGCCAGGCAAAACGGTAATAAGACGGCGACCTGCACCTTCGCATAATACGCCCAGGTGAGCGCCAGAATGACGACCAGCAGCAACCCACCGATGACACCCTCCCAGGTCTTGCCGGGACTGATGCTCGGCGCCAGTTTGACACGGCCAAACAGCTTGCCTGCACAATAAGCACCCATGTCTGCGGCCCAAACGATCAGCAGTGCAAATAAGAGGGAATTCGGTGACAGGCTGTACAGGAACAGCAATGCGACGAACATCGGGACCAGCACCAGGACACCGCAAATCCAACGCACTACAGAGGGGATGGGCGTCGGATAAAAGAACGTCCAAAGGAATGCCACGAACCACCAGACGAACGCGATTTGCATCAACACATCAGACCGATCAGGTACAACAAAAATCATAACGGCCATCAACGCGGCTATTAAGGCGACGAACGACCAGCGCGCGAACTTTGCCGGGAGATTCAGGAAACCGGCCCATTCCCACGCACCCGCGAGAATCACCGCTGCAATGACCAGCTTCGCGACGACCGCAGGCAGGACATACAACACAACACCCAGAACAAGCAGTGATATCACGGCTGTTATTACGCGAGTTCTTAGCATCTGACAGCCTCCACCTGGTCTCCCGTGTGTCCAAAACGACGTTGCTTACCGGCATAAAAAGACAGGGCACTATCAAAAACCGCCTCGTCAAACTCCGGCCACAAGACATCCGTGAACCAAAGCTCTGCATAGGCGAGATTCCACAACAGAAAATTGCTGATGCGTTGCTCACCGCCCGTGCGAATCAACAAGTCAGGATCCGGTATGTCCGACATCTGCAGCTCAGCAGCGAACTCTGCGTCGTCGATGTCGTCTATCTGTAATGACCCGTCCGATACCCGGCGCGTCAGCGCCTTGCTCGCTTCGATAATGTCCCAGCGGCCACCGTACGCGATGGCCACAGTCAAAGTCAGACCCGAGTTTGCAGCTGTCTTTTGCTCGGACTGTGTAATCTTTTCTTTAAGTCCCGGGTTCAACTCGTCGAGCGCCCCCACGAATTTCAATCTCACATTATTACGATGCAGCTCGTCGATTTCCCGTCGCAAAGCCTCAACGAATAAGTTCATCAGAGAACTGACTTCTTCCTTGGGTCTGGACCAGTTTTCGCTGCTAAAAGCGAACAGGGTGAGGTACTCAATACCGCTCTGTGCAGCGAATTCAACCGATAATCGAACGGACTTGACCCCGGCACGGTGACCCGAATGCCGCGGTTTCTTGCGACTGTTCGCCCAACGACCATTGCCATCCATGATGATGGCGACATGCCTTGGCACGCTGCTGTCATTCTTTGGATTTGGCGATGGATCATTCATGATGAAATCAGTTTATGGATAAGGAGTCGACTCCCTATATCTCCATCAACTCGGACTCTTTGCCCGCCAGAATTTCATCTATCTGACCGACGTGTTTGTCCGTAATGTCCTGTACCTCTCCCTCAGCACGACGCTCGTCGTCCTCGCCGATCATCTTTTCTTTGAGCAGTTCCTTCACGTCGTGCATCGCGTCGCGGCGAATGTTTCGAATGGCGATGCGGCCGCCTTCAGCTTCATTGCGAACAATACGAATCATGTCTTTGCGCCGCTCTTCCGTCAGTGCTGGTAATGGAACACGGATGACCGTCCCGGCCGTGGCCGGATTCAATCCCAGATCGGAATTCATGATCGCCTTTTCGATGGGCTGGACCATGTCTTTTTCCCAGGGCGTAATGATCAAAGTGCGAGAATCCTCGACGCCGACATTCGATACCTGATTGAGCGGCACCTGGCTGCCGTAGTATTCAACAGTGATGTGGTCCAACAAACTGGTATGCGCGCGGCCCGTCCGAATCTTCGTCAGCTCTTGCTGTAAAGAAGCCACGCTCTTGGCCATCCGGTTCGCGGCATCTTTTTTTATTTCATCCAACACTATTTGCAGCCCCCATTATTCGTCTATTGCCGTCAGGCAGTGACTACCGTTCCGATATCGTCACCAGACATCGCCTGTACTAACGCATTCGCCCGGGTCAGATCAAATATTCGCAACGGCAGATTGTTATCACGACACATGACTATTGCGGTCGCGTCCATGACGGAAAGTTTGTCCGACAAGACCTGATCATAAGAGACAGTCTTGTAACGTTTCGCGTCCGGGTTGTTCAATGGATCCGCATCGTAAACGCCATCCACTTTTGTCGCTTTCAATAGCACGTCGGCACCAATTTCGATTGCGCGAAGACTGGCCGCGGTGTCAGTTGTGAAAAACGGATTACCGGTTCCTGCGGCAAGAATGACAACACGGCCTTTTTCAAGATGTCGCACAGCACGCCGACGAATGTAGTCTTCACAAACCTCGTTGATCTGTAATGCAGACATAACACGTGCAAAAACATCGAGTGACTCAAGCGCATCCTGAATAGCCAATGCGTTCATGACCGTCGCGAGCATACCCATGTAGTCGCCCGTCACTCTGTCCATGCCGGATCGCGCGAGGCCCGCTCCGCGGAAGATGTTGCCGCCACCAATGACGATGGCGATCTCGACACCTGCGTTTCGGGCAGTGGCGATCTCGGCCGCAATACGTTGAATGACTTTCGGCTCGATACCGTAATCCAGGTCCCCCATCAGCGCTTCACCGCTGAGTTTCAGCAGTACACGACGGTACTGAACCGGATTGTCACTCATACGAAATCCTTTATTTGGCCGCTGATTCTAGCGTATTCCCTCGCAGGAGTCCTTACCAAAATCAACGGCTTAAAAGCTAATCTTAACCTTAGTCGTCGTCATCTTTTTTCGCGTCTTCGATTTGTTGCATAACCTCGTCGGCAAAATTCTCGTCTTTCTTCTCGATGCCTTCACCGACTTCGAAACGAACAAAAGATGACACGCTGGCACCCGCTCCCTTGAGAAGCTTGCCGACCGTCTGATCAGAGTCCTTAACAAACGGCTGACCGACGAGCGTGATTTCATTTAAGAACTTTGCAATTCGCCCGGTGATCATCTTCTCGATGATTTCAGGCGGCTTGCCGGACTCGGCTGCCTGCTCCGAAAAGATACGACGTTCCGTTTCCAGTGTTTCCTCCGGAACCTCGCTCTCGTCAATGCAAACGGGGTTGATGGCCGCGACATGCATGGCGATATCGCGAGCAAGATCGTCATCACCACCCTCAAGGGCTACAATGGCACCGATTCTGGCACCGTGTGTGTAATACCCGATCGGACCGCCATTCTCGACTATCGAGATGCGACGCACAGAGATGTTTTCGCCAACCTTGGCAACGAGTTCAGTGCGTGCTGCCTCAACCGATTTGCCATCACCAACAGACTGCGTGGCAAGTGCCTCCACGTCTGTGGTGCCATTAGCGAGTGCCGCCGCCGCAACGGCGTCCGCAAATGCGATGAAGTTCTCGTCCTTGGCAACAAAATCAGTCTCAGAATTGATCTCGACAATCACGACCTTGCTGTCATCGCGAGCGATGATCACCTTGCCGTCTGCAGCAACGCGACTTGCTTTCTTATCCGCTTTGGCCTGACCTGACGTACGCAACGCTTCGGCTGCGGCATCCAGATCACCGGAGGTTTCGACGAGCGCTTTCTTACACTCCATCATGCCGGCGCCGGTCCGCTCACGCAGCTCTTTTACCATCGATGCAGTCACAGACATGGCTTAGTCCTCAGCTTTTTCGTCGGCTTTGGGTTCGGCCTTTTTGGTGACCTTCTTTGTTGTCTTCTTTGCTGCTTTTTTGGCAACTTTCTTGGCGGCCTTAGGCTCTGCCTTGGCTTCTGCCTTGGCTTCTACTTTAGGCTCTGCCTTGGCTTCTGCCTTGGCTTCTACTTTGGGCTCTGCCTTTGGCTCTTCCTTGGCCTCTGCCTTTGGCTCTTCCTTGGCTTGAGCTTTCTTATCCGGTGATGCCTTCGCAGCTACCTTTTTGGCTGCCTTTTTCCTGGCCGGCTTCTTCGCGGATTTCTTCTTCGCGCGCGTCTTCTTCACATTGCCGTCTTCGTCCAACTCAACGAAGTCATCATCGCCAAGCGCAACTTCAGGCAGTGACGCCTTGCCGTCAAGCACTGCATCGGCAACCAATCCGGCATAGAGCTCAATGGCGCGCATCGCGTCATCGTTGCCAGGAATAACGTAGTCGACGCCTTCGGGCGAGCAATTGGTATCGACAATTGCGACAACCGGAATGCCCAGCTTCTTTGCTTCACGAATAGCGATGTCCTCATGATCGACATCGACGATGAACAGCACGTCAGGAATCGTGCGCATTTCCTTGATACCACCGAGGCTGCGTTCAAGCTTTTCCTGCTCGCGACTGAGGCCGAGCACCTCTTTCTTCGTAAGACCTTCGAAAGTACCGTCTTCGGCCATTTGCTGCAGCGTAACAAGACGCTTTACAGACTGGCGAATCGTCTTGTAGTTCGTCAACATGCCGCCGAGCCAGCGCTGGCTGACAAATGGCATTTCACAGCGCTTGGCGTGCGTTTGTACGGCCTCACGTGCAGCGCGCTTGGTGCCGACGAACAGCACCTTGCCGCCATCGGCGACCGTACCTTTGACAAAGGCACACGCCTCGCGCGCAAGCGGCAAGCTCTTTTCGAGGTTAATAATGTGGATTTTGTTACGTTCGCCAAAGATGTAGGGTGACATCTTCGGATTCCAGTAACGGGTCTGATGACCAAAATGCACGCCAGCCTCTAGCATCTGGCGCATGGTTACGTCTGCCATATCGATTTCTCCGGGTTAGGCCTCCGCATACCCCATCGCACAACCCCTTTTTTAGTGGGGCACCCAGTGAGATGTGTCGGTATACGTGTGAA
>JAJFKR010000011.1 GCA_021773095.1 Woeseiaceae bacterium
AATAGGCGTTCAATGGTGAGGGGATGGGGACGAAGTCTCCTACGGTCTGTACCAACAGGTCAGAAGCGCGCGAAATGTCCCTCCCATCCCGGCACCTTCCATCATCCTGATTTCAGGTGGGAGTTACCATACAAGCGCGCCGTGCGCGCGAAGCGCAGCGGCGGCCGATAGGCCGCTCGAGATCTCCACGCTGGCACCGGTCACTAACGGAGGTCGCGCGCAGGGCGCGCTCCTACGGGAATTCAATCTCAAGAATCTTGCACTCCTGAACAACAGACGCGTTCCCGCCACCGTGCGTCTCGGCATCCGCCCATGCGACCTCTCCGTACTTGAAGGACCTCATGCGTTTGCCACCGTTGCCGTCGTCTTCAACCCACGCGCAGGTTTGCAGGTAGACTAGTAAACGGTCCGGGTGCGCGTGCAACGGTTGGGTTTCGCCGTTGCGGACCGTCTGTTTAATAACCCGCACGCGTTCATTTTCGAACTCGAGTTGATAGATGTGCGGTGCGACTTTGATCGGATCCAGTGGGGCCGGGACCGCGGCAGCAACAACCGCCGCCAGTAGTATTAAGGGCAATGTCGATATTATTCGAGTCGGCAGCATTGGAGCCTCCTTTATTGCGGCCGTTTGGCCGCCGCTTCGCTTCGCACCCACAAGGGCATTAACGCGCTGGGCGCGCTCCTACGAATCACGTAATGCTCTTCTAAGAATCTTGCCGACATTCGTCTTGGGCAGGTCGTCCCTGAACTCGACGACTCGTGGGCGTTTGTAGTTTGTCAGGTTTTCTTTGCAATGATCGATGATGTCCTGTTCCGTGATGCTGTCGTCTTTGCGCACGACGAATATTTTCACGATTTCCCCGGAGCGCTCATCCGGCAGGCCAATCGCCGCCGCTTCGAGGACGCCGTCCATTTCAACGATCACGTTTTCAATTTCGTTTGGGTACACATTGAAACCGGAGACCAGGATCATGTCCTTCTTGCGATCCTCGATGAACAGGTAACCACCCTCATCCATGCGCCCGACGTCGCCGGTTCGAAGCCAGCCTCCTGGCAGCATCACCTCGGCGGTTTCTGCGGGGCGTTGCCAATAGCCCTCCATTACTTGCGGGCCTCGAATGCAAATCTCACCTATCTCACCGATGGGCAGGGAGTTACCGTCATCGCCGGCGATGATCACCTCAGTGGATGGTAAGGGCAGGCCTATCGTGCCGGTAAACTCCTCGTCTATGCGGCAAACGATGGCTGCAGGAGAGGTTTCAGTGAGTCCGTAGCCCTGCAAGATCGTATTTCCGGTCTTTTCTTTCCACTCTTTGGCGATCGCAGGCTGCACGGCCATGCCGCCGCCGATGCAAACACGCAGGTGACTAAAGTCTATTTCGGAAAATCCCGGCGTATCCATGAGTGCGGCGAACATTGTGTTCACGGCCGTGAACATGTTGAAGTTGAATTTCGCCATTTCCCTGGCGAAACCTTCAAAGTCACGTGGGTTGGTGATGAGTATATTTTCGCCACCCTGCGCCATACCGGTGAGGCAATTGCCCTGCAATGAAAAAATGTGATACAGCGGAAGCGCTGTAATGATAATGATCGAGTCGAGGTTGTCGTACGAGTCCGACTGCCAGGTGATGGTTTGTTGTACGTTGTAGATCATGTTGCGGTGGCTCAGCATGGCGCCTTTCGAGACACCGGTAGTGCCGCCCGTATATTGCAGGTAAGCAATGTCCGCATACCCGATATCAACCTCATCCAGTACTTTTCCAGACCCTTCCCGCAATGCCCGTGCAAATGTGATGCTGTTGTTGAATTGGTAGGCCGGTACCGACCTCTTGACGTAGCGCAGTACGAAATTGGTAAGCGTGCTTTTCGGCCAGCTCAACAAATCACCGATGCCGGTGGTCACGATGTGGGTAACGTCAGTATCAGCCAGTACGTCCTCAAGTGTGTGCGCAAAGTTCTCAAGAATGACGATGCATTTCGCGCCCGAGTCTTCTAGCTGGTGCTGGAGTTCGCGCGCCGTATAGAGCGGGTTCACGTTTACGACAACCAGACCGGCGCGGAAGATACCGCACATCGCCACCGGGTATTGCAGAACGTTCGGCAGCATGATCGCCACACGTTCGCCGCGAGTGAGACCGAGTGTTTTCTGCAGGTAGCACGCAAATTTCATCGACAGCCGGTCGAGCTCCGCATAATTGATGGTCCTGCCCATATTGGTGTAGGCGGCATTGTCCGGATATTTCTCAAACGACTGTTCGAATAGATCGCGAATAGAGCGAAACGGCGGGTCGGGAACCTCTTCGGGCATGCCGGGTGGATAGGAGTTGAGCCACGCTTTTTCCAAAATACTTCCCTCGTAATTCTTGTGTGTGCCGGCTAGTTAGCCAGTGTAGCGCTGATGATCGGCCAGGCGTTATCCAGTAAAATTGGCTGCGCCTCGGCGTTCGGGTGAATACGGTCATCTTGTAACAGCTCGTCGTTCAGCGCGATTCCCGCCATGAAAAACTCGATCCATTGCACCTCCAGGTCTTCCGAGACCTGGCGAAAAACGCCCTCAAACTCAGCGGAATAACGGGGACCGTAGTTCGTCGGAATGCGTATGCCCAACAACACGACAGCTGCACCGGTCGCTTTCGCGCGAGTGACTATTTTTTCCAGATTAGCCTTCATCCTCGCTGCCGGAAAGCCGCGCAGGCCATCATTACCGCCCAATTCGAGGATGATCAGGTCGGGAGAAAAATCCTGCAGGGCCAGGTCTATGCGGGTCGCCCCACCCTCTGTCGTTTCGCCGCTGATACTGGCGTTCACGACCTGATGTTCGTACCCTTCATCTATTAGCCGCGCTTGCAACAAAGCGGCCCAGGATTGGTCAACTTCAAGGCCATAGCCGGCACTCAGGCTATCACCGAAAATGACGATAGTTGGTGACTCGGTGCCTGCCGCATTTGCGGCTGTCAGCAGCAAGAGAAGGGATATAAATATTCGCATGTCGGATCAATTATCAAACGGTATCAGTGTTCTGCAAGCTCATGAGCTGGGTAAGCAGGTTAGCAGCCCTGAAGGGGCTCTGACCATTCTTTCGGACGTCAGTTTTACAATTTCAGCCGGTGAGTCGGTTGCTGTTGTCGGCCCCTCGGGCGCGGGCAAGTCGACGCTGCTGGCGTTATTGGCCGGGCTTGACCTGCCAACGGACGGGCATGTGGTTTTGAATGACGCCAATCTGTCAGAGCTTGATGAAGATGGCCGTGCACAACTCAGGGCAGAAAGTGTTGGATTTGTCTTTCAGTCTTTTCACCTGGTGCCGTCATTGAATGCACTGGAAAACGTCATGCTGCCACTCGAGCTCGCCGGCCATGGCGATGCGCGTTACGCGGCACGGGAGATTATCGAAAAGGTGGGGCTGGCCGAGCGCTGGAGTCATTATCCGGCGCAATTGTCGGGGGGTGAGAAGCAGCGTGTCGCTATCGCGCGCGCTTTCGCAACGGAGCCGGCGGTTTTGTTTGCGGATGAGCCGACTGGGAACCTGGACAGTCGGACCGGCTCGAACATCATGGAGCTGATGTTCGAGCTCAATCGTAACTCGTCGACAACACTTGTTCTGGTGACTCATGATCAAAATCTCGCGAAGCGCTGCGATCGGATTATTTCGCTGGATGTTGGCAAACTGGTCAGTGACGAAAGGGTCACCGGGTGAAGGCACTCGTATTCGCATTGAGAAGCTTCGGACGCGAACTTCGCTCGGGCGAAGTGCTGGTCCTGTTGGCGGCCGTCGGGCTTGCAGTCAGCGCTTTAACGGCGGTTGGGTTTCTGACCGACCGTATCGGTAAAGCCGTTTCGCGACAGGCCAACGAGGTTCTGGCCGCTGACCTTCGTTTGCGCTCGCAGGAGCCTGTTCCACAGGAGTGGAGCGATCTCGCGCTGGAATACGGTCTCGAAACAGCAGAGACGTTGTCCTTTCCTTCGGTCGTTTTCGCCGGCGATGAAAACGCGCTTGCCACGATAAAGGTCGTCAGCGAGCAATACCCGTTGCGCGGCAGTGTACGAGTTTCGGACGCGTTATTCTCCGAGCAGCGTGTCGTGGACGGCATACCGGCACCGGGTGAGGTGTGGGCGGACGGCGCGCTGCTGGCTCGTGTCGGCGCGGATGTTGGTGACTCGCTTGCTGTTGGCGAACTGAATTTACGCGTTACAGCGGTACTCACCTATCGGCCCGACCAGTCTATCGGCTTCGCATCGCTGGCACCGTCGTTGTTACTCAATATCGGGGACATTTCACGCAGTGGACTGATCGGCGAGGGCAGCCGCGTCGCCTACGCACTATTGGTGGCCGGTGATGAATCCGCGGTTGCGGCCTTCAATGAAGCGATCCAGGATCTCTTGCCGGAGTCCATTCGTGTGCGCAGCCAGGAAGACAGTAGTGAGCGGGCGTACAACGCCGCCGACAGGGCGCAACGATTTCTTTCACTGACGGCAGTAATCAGTTTATTACTCAGTGCTGTCGCGGTAGCCATGTCTGCGCGGCGATTCGCCCATCGACGCATGGACACGGTTGCTTTAATGAAAAGTCTCGGTGCTACGCAAGGCTTTGTTATTTCCGTCGCGTTAGTACAACTCACCTTGCTTGGCATACTGGGTATTGTCGCGGGCAGCGCTGTCGGCTTTGCGGCTCAGGAGATATTGTCGCGTATTCTTATCGATTTGATGCAGCAGTCGGACTTGCCCGGAACGGGTATACGCCCGATCATTCTCGCGAGCACGAGCGCAATGGTCTTGCTGCTGGGGTTCGCGCTGCCATCGCTGATTCAACTTCGCAATACGCCACCACTGCGTGTTCTGCGCCACGATGCGATGCCGCCCGCACCGTCACGCATTTTTGTCGCCGGACTCGCGCTCGCATCGGTTGCTGCCTTGCTTTATCGCTCTGTCGGCGACGCACGCATGCTGCTCATTTTGATTGGCGGGATCATTGTGATAGCGGCTTCGCTTTACCTGGTTGGCCGGGCGCTGGTTGCGCTGATTGGTCGTGCTCGTACAGGCGTGGGTGTTGCGTGGCGCTATGGACTCGCGAATGTGGCCCGGCGTGGTCGCGACAGTGCGGTGCAGGTAGTCGCATTCGGACTTGGAATTACGGTGCTGTTGTTACTGACGCTGGTGAGAACCGACCTACTGGAAGGCTGGCGGCAAACCATCGGCGATGACGCACCGAATCACTTTCTCATCAATATCCAGCCGCATGAAACAGAGCCAGTTGCAGCCTTGTTTGAGAGAAATGGAATTGAAACCCCCGTCTTCACGCCGTTGGTGCGCGCCCGCATGACGACGATCAACGACGAGTCGGTTAAAGATCGGGAGTATCCGAATGAGGATGGCCGGTGGCTTGCGAATCGTGAAGCCAACCTGTCGTGGGCGGCAGAAATGAGCGCGAGTAACGAGCTGGTTGAAGGTGAATGGTGGCCAGCGAATTATGCTGGCCCACCGCTTGTTTCCATCGAACAGGAGGCCGCAGCTAATGCCGGGCTGGTCATTGGCGACCGATTGAATTTCTTTGTCGCAGGCCGCGAAGTTGAAGCTGAAATCGCGAGCACAAGAAAGATCAACTGGGATTCGTTTCAACCGAACTTTTTTATCGTTTTATCGCCCGGCGCTCTGGACGGCATGCCGACGACCTACATATCAAGCATGCGCATTGCCGACGAGAGTCAGCCCATGCTCGTTGATCTGATTCGGGCGCACCCCAGTATCTCGGTTATCGACCTCGGCGCGATTCTCGAGCAGGTGCGCGGCATCATCGAAAAGGCAAGTCTCGCAGTGCAAGCGGTGTTCATATTTACGCTGGCGGCCGGTATCGCTGTATTGTTTGCCGCCGTGCAGTCGACCATCGATGAACGGCGCTTTGAAAGCGCGATGTTGCGCGCGCTGGGCGCAAGACGTCGTATCGTGTTTTCCGGAGTCATGGCGGAATTCGCGGCGCTGGGTACGGCAGCCGGCGTGCTGGCCTCGGCCGGTGCTTCGGTACTGGCGTATCTGGTGGCTACTCAATTGTTTGAGTTGCCGTACGAGTTTAGTCCGGCCTTGTGGCTGGCTGGCGTGTCGGCCGGTGTCGTTGTTGTGTGTTTGAGTGGCTATTTCGCGGCGCGCGGCGCCGTAAACGCGCGCCCGGCCGATGTCCTCAGAGGGGTCAACGCCTGATGGAACACAAGCTGTCCTGCGGTGCAGTGATCGTTCGCAGGACAGACGATGGATGGGTGACGATCTTGTTGCGTGCGTTTCATCACTGGGATTTTCCGAAAGGCATTCGAGAGCCCGGCGAGGAGCCGTTGCAAGCCGCACTCCGTGAAATCCGCGAAGAAACCGGTATTGACGATCTGTCTTTTGAGTGGGGCGATCGTTTTTTCGAGACGGGGCCCTACAGCAAGGGCAAGGTGGCGCGCTATTATCTGGCGACCACCGGGCAAGCAGACATCGTTATGGGGGATTCGCCGGAGACCGGCGAACCCGAGCATCACGAATGGCGCTGGGTAAGCTTTGACGAAGCTTATGATCTGGGTTCACCGCGAGTTCGCGGCATCGTGCAGTGGGCGAGGCAGGTGGTTGGCGCTTGATCAGACAACCCGATTTCGCTCCTTACCCTCAAGAAATGCCGCGATATTAGCGACGAGTTCGTCAATAGCGGCTTGCCTGGCTTCGTTGGATCCCCACGCGACATGGGGTGTGATCATCAGGTTGGGCCCGTCGTAATCGAGCAACGGGTCTCCATCCACCGGGGGCTCCTTTGGCAGCACGTCGAGCGCGGCGGCACCAATCTCACCATTTTCCAAAGCCGTGACAAGAGCGGCCGAATCAATCAGCCCCCCTCTGGCCGTGTTGATAAGGATGGCATCCGATTTCATTTTCCTGAATTCGGCTTCGCCGAAGAGTCCGGTCGTCGCGTGGGTCAATGGACAGTGTAGAGAAACGACGTCGGAGCGCTGCAGCAACTCATCAAAACCGACCCGCCCGTCTGCAATACATTCGGTACCAGGTCGGGCAGAAATGAGCACATTCATACCAAAGGCCCCGGCAATATTCGCGACGCCTTTACCAAGATTCCCGTAGCCGACAATGCCTAGTGTCATTGCGGACAGTTCGCGGATTGGAAACGACAGCAGGCAAAAATCCTCGGCGGCTTGCCATCGGCCGGCTCGTACGGCGGCATTGTATTGTTCGAGGTTGCGCGCGAGCCCTAGCAGGCATCCGAAAACGTGTTCGGCGATTGACTCGGTGCAGTAGGCTCGAATATTGGAAACGGCGACGTTATTTTGTTTTGCGGCCACCAGGTCAATGTTGTCTGTCCCGGTTGCCGTTAGTCCGATGAAGCGCAGCTTCGGACAACTGCGCAGCAGCGAATCGGTGAACCACGATTTATTGGCCAGTACGAATTCTGCATCTTGAATGCGTTCGGCAACCTGACCTTCTTCAGTGACATCGAATATCTCAAGCTCCGGAAGCAGCGCCCGCATCGCACTGACATCAAGGCCGGGTCCCATCGTGGCGAAATCAAGAAACACTGCTTTCATATGGCTATTGGACGTGTAGTAGCGCAGAGTATCGGACGATGAACGATCGCTTTTGGAAACGCAAATCACTGTCGCAAATGTCGCGTGTCGAGTGGGAGTCCTTGTGCGACGGCTGTGCGTTGTGTTGCATGCACAAGGTTGAGGATGAGGATACGGGAGAGGTGTTTTACACGGATGTGGCGTGCCGGCTTCTTGATATTGATACCTGTCGTTGTTCAGACTACGCAGGCCGTGCGAAAAAGGTCACCGAGTGCCTTACGCTGACGCTGGATGAGCCGGAGGCCTTTCACTGGTTACCGGCGACTTGTGCGTACCGGCTTGTGGCAGAGGGTGACGATTTGCCGTCCTGGCATCCGCTGGTTTCAGGCTGTCCAGACAGTGTTCACGAAGCGGGCATCTCGGTGCTCGGACGAGCGGTCTCGGAGAGGGATACAGACGAATGGAGCGTTTTGCAAAAAAGGAGCTGATGTGACTCTTTATGGGAAGGTCGCGTTAGCCAGTATTCTGCAGTGCCTGCGCGATACCATTTACGGATGCCAGCAGTGCACTGAAGATATCCTCGTCCTGGCAATCTGACTCGCGCCATCTCGACAACAGATCAACCTGCATCAGGCTCATCGGATCAACGTAGGGATTTCGCAGCATGATCGCGCGCTGCAAAGTGAGGTCGCCCTCCAGCAGCTCGTCGTGTTCCGAATAACTCAGCAGCAGATCACGCGTCAGATTGAATTCAGTCTTGATGATTGGGAAAAATTCGTGGTGCAATTCATCGCCCGCAAGCTCCGAATACAGCTCGGCGATACCAAGATCGGATTTCGCGAGAACCATTTCGGTATCCGCGGTGAGCGAGCGGTGGAAATACCACTCTCTTAGCATCTGACCGATTTCCTCGTCACCGAACTGGTGAATGGCCTTTCTGAGGCCACTACCGATTCCGTACCAGCCGGGCAGAACGAAGCGGGCCTGTGTCCAGGCGAACACCCACGGAATCGCACGGAGATCTTCAATGCCTGCCTGACGGCGGCGGGATGAAGGCCGTGAACCAATACGCATGCGCTCGATGAGGTCAATGGGCGTTGCTTTTCGAAAATACTCATAGAAATTCGGCGTCTCATAAATCAGCTTGCGATAGGCGCGGCGACTTTCTGTGGCGATGACATCCATCATTTCGTGCCACTCGGGCTGGTCGTTACCTCGATGTCTTGGCATTGCGGTTGCCAGCGCGACCGAACCCGTCATCTGCTCGAGTGTACGGAGTGCGATTCCGCGCAGACCGTATTTTTCGTTGATGATTTCGCCTTGCTCGGTGACCCGCAATCGACCGTTAACTGTTCCGGGCGGCGCACCCAGAACGGCAACATGTGTCTTGCTGCCACCGCGACTGATGGTGCCGCCGCGCCCATGGAACAGGGTCAATTCGATGCCCTGCTCCGTGGCGGCCCCGACGATCGCCTCCTGAGCGTTTTGCAGTGCCCAACGAGCCGAGGCCAGACCGCCATCTTTGTTGCTGTCGGAATAGCCGATCATGATCATCTGACGGTCAGCGCGGCGCCTGACGTGTTCACGATACAAACCGCTGGACACCAGAGATTGCAGAATGGCCGGGCCATTCTGCAAGTCGTCGACCGTTTCCAGCAACGGTGCGATATCGAGTGGTACCTCGCCGCGCTTATTGTGTAGCTCGCTCCACTGCGCCAACAGAATGACTGAAAGAATGTCGTCGGCACCCTGTGTCATGCTGACGATAAACGGCCCTATCGCCTCAGGGCCGTACTTTCTGCGGCAGAACGCAATTGCCTGAAATACAGCAATGGTTTTCCGCGCCTGTGTGGTCAACGTTGTTGGCGCGCTTTCGCGGCTCGAAATGGCCTCGGTAAGGCGCTCGGTCCGATCTTCCGCCGACATCTCGGACCAGTCATCTTCACCAAGGCACTCGCCGATAACACTACGGTGCACTTCTGCGTCCTGGCGGATATCAAGCGTCACCATGTGAAACCCGAACGTCCTGATGCGCCGCAACAAGCGCCGTACCGCAAACAGTCCGGCCTGCGCACCCGTGTTTTGCGCGAGGCTGTCCGCTATCAGCTCTATGTCTTCGATCAGCTGCCCGACTTTTTCATAAGGTAAAATGTCATCGTCGTAGGTGTTTTGCAGGCGTTGCTGTACGAGCCGCAAGAACACGCGGTACGGCATATCGCGGTGACGAGCGGGCACCGCATGGTAAGCATTGGGAAACACGCCACGGTATTCATCAATCTTGTCGAGCATGCCCTGACCAAATCCCACCCGGCCCTCTGACTGGCTGAGTTTTGCCGCAATTGATGCACATTCCTTGTAGTACAAGTCAAGGATCAGCGAACGCTGACGAGCAAGCGTTTCCCGAATCGTTTTCGCGTTGACGTTCGGGTTGCCGTCCATGTCACCGCCGACCCACGAACCGAAATGCAGAAGGTTCGGCACGGAAACCGCATGCCCTTCATCACCGTATATTCGGGTGATCGCACTTTCTATGTCCTCGTAGAACGGTGGAATTGCGCGATAAAGGACATCGGTAACAAAGAACAGCACGTGCTCAAGTTCGTCTGCCACCGTCATTTGTTCGGAGGGATGCTCGTCGGTTTGCCAACCGGCTGTCGCCAGCATCCGGATATTTTGCAGCGCGGCATCGGTTTCCTGCGGTGTCATCGATGGATTCAGCAGGTCGATGAGGTGCCTGACGATGTTTTGCTCCTTGCGAAGCATCGTTCGTCTTGTCGGCTCCGTTGGATGAGCGGTAAAAACGGGTTCGATTGACAGGGAGGCGAGCAAGTCGCTGAGGCCAGCGGCGTCCATACCGGATGCTTTCAACTTGATAAATGTGTCTTCAAGGCCCCCCGGCTGATAGTGAACAACATCGCGCAGGTAATCGCGCCGCCGCCGAATGCGATGCACTTTTTCCGCCGTGTTCACCATTTGAAAATAGGTAGAGAAACTGCGTATAACCTGTAGCGCCTCTTTGGCGTCCAACCCATCGACAAGGGCGGCGAGTTCCTCTCCCGGTTTTTCGTTGCCTTCGCGTCTGCGAATGGCTCGAAGACGTGCGTTCTCGACAAATTCGTAAAGTTCTTCGCCACTCTGCTCGCAGATCAGGTCGCCGACCATGGCGCCCAGCGTGCGTACGTCGTCACGCAGTGCCTGGTCCTTGTCTTCGAAGGTTATGTCCTGCCGGCGCAGCGAATTGTAATTACCGTTTTCCATGGTGCGGTGATTTCGTGTCAGTCGCGGAAATTTTCGTACTGCAGAGGTAAGCCGATGTCGAACTCCTTCAGCATGGCGATGACATTTTGCAGGTCGTCACGCTTTTTCCCGCTTACCCGTAACTTGTCGCCCTGAATGGCCGTTTGTACTTTCAGTTTTTCGGTCTTGATTTGCTTAACGAGTTTTCTCGCGCGATCCGCATCAATGCCACGACGCAGGATAATCTTTTGCTGCGCTCCGTTATTACTTATCTCAGCATCCTGCTCTTCCAGACAGGCGATGTTGATGCCACGCCTGGACAGTTTCTGGTGCAGGATATCGATCATCTGCTTAAGCTGAAAATCGGACTGCGTTGTCAGGGAAATGACCTCACCGTCGACTTCGTACTTTGATCCGGTTCCCTTGAAATCAAAACGCGTGTTGACCTCGCGATTCGCCTGATCAACTCCGTTATTGGCCTCATGCGAATCGAAGTCACTAACAACGTCAAAAGAGGGCATATCAAATCCAACCTTTCGTGCACCAACGTGGGTCGAAAGGTACACCCGCTTTGATGTTCGCACCAGACCTGTAAGGCATTACGAATCTGGAATCTGTACAAGTTGCCGAGTAACGGCTGCGGTCAGCGAGGACCTGCCGACGCAAGATAGCCCCATGTACCTCGATTTGGCACCCGCAGTCGTTACTTCACCTTGTCCATTGCTACCGGCCGAGGCGGCTGACGAGTTCTCGCCACAGGTCTGTATGCAGGTACCCAGTCACTCTGCATGGATACCATTGGAGCTCGATCTTTCGGCCTATGCGGGCCCGAACGGCGACCTGTCCATGACGGAGCTCGAGAGTGCGCTGATCGCCTGTGTTGACGATGGCGATCGCCTGCATGACCAGACCCAGTGGGCCGAGCCGCAGATCGAATACGATAGCTGGCTGAATCGCCGTCTCGCGATTGCGCTGCGCGGTTGGGGCGATATCGTCTGCAAAAAGGGCTCGGACCCGTTTTCGTTGCAGACTTTGAGAGAGATGGAGGAGCTCGCCGAGTGGGCGTGCCTGACGTTGCACAATCGTTCACGCCACCTGGCGCTGCACAACAACTGGTGTCCTGCGCTCGACGAAGCGGGCGCGCTTGTCATGCAAAAAGAGCAATCCCGTGCGTGGCAGCGTCGCTGGAAAAAGGCCGTTCAGGACGTTGCTGTTCGGCATCGAAACCTCACGACGATATCGCCGTGGGATGTTTTTCCGCGGCAAAAACAGGCGGATTTGCGCTATGCGGACCTCCTGCCGTTGACGCGATTCGCCGATTCACTGTCATTCCAGCGAGACGTGAGCATTTCACATTGGAATGTTAATGATTTCAAGGGCTTCTACGAGCGAGTGGCGGCAATCGTGCGATGCAGTCGCGGCGCTGCACTCATTGCGAAGCAGGTGTGATCTAGGATACCGTTCAGAGCCGTCGTCCGGATCGGCGAAGGCTTAGTGAGAAGACGTATTGCAAGCAATCACACCTGATGCACACGGCATTGCCGTACTCATTCTGACGGCGGTCGCGCTGTTTCTGTTTACGCGTGACAACATTCCGCTCGAGTCGTCCTCGCTCGCCATTCTGATAATCCTGGTCGCCGGATTCCAGCTTGTACCCTATGAAAAAGCCGGCGAAGTTCTGCTGGGCCCGATCGACTTCTTCGCGGGCTTTGGCAACGAAGCCCTAATCGCAATTTGCGCGCTCATGATGGTCGGCAAAGCGCTGGAGACAACCGGCGCACTGCAGCCACTGGCAAACATCGTCAGCAGAGCCTGGTCATCCCGGCCTGTGCTTGCGCTCGCAATCACACTGGTGGCCGGCGCGATTCTCAGCGCGTTTATGAACAACACTCCGATCGTCGTGCTGCTCATGCCGATACTGGTTGGTGCGTCCCTGCGAGCCAAATTTCCAGTGTCAGGCGTCATGCTGCCGATGGGGCTGGCTACGATCATTGGCGGTATGTCGACGACCATTGGTACGTCAACAAATCTGCTGGTAGTCGGTATTGCTCACGACATGGGTCAACATGAGTTCAGCCTGTTTGAGTGGGTGCTGCCCGTGGCCATTGTTGGCGGTGTCGCCCTGCTCTTCCTGTGGCTGGTTGCGCCCAGATTGCTACCCGACCGCACGCCGCCGATGGCCGACACGTCGCCGCGTATTTTCAGCGCACAATTGCACGTCAGGGAAGGAGGGTTTGCAGACGGTAAATCGCTGTCCGAGGTCCTGGCCAAGGCGGATGGCAATCTGCGTATCGACAAGATTCAGCGGACCGAGTCGTTGTTTCTCGCGAAGCTGCCCTCGGTCGTGATACAGCCAGGCGACCGGCTGTTCGTAAAGGACTCACCCGAGAACCTGAAGCTCTACGAACAGTTGTTGGGCGCAACGCTGTTCAACATATCCGACAGCGAACATCCCATTGATGATCAGACCCCGTTAACGGCGGAAGGACAACAGCTCGCGGAAGTTGTTGTCACTCGAGGATCACCACTACATCTGCGCAGTCTCGCCGCGGCTCGATTCAGCAACAGCTACGGTCTGCTGCCGCTGGCATTGCACCGGGCACGAGCGCCGAGTTCGCAAGTGACGGGCGATCTGAATCTGATTCGACTGCGCGCCGGCGATGTATTGCTGGTTCAGGGTTCCAGGGAGGCGATCGCGAACCTCAAGGAAAGCGGTTCGATGCTGGTGCTCGATGGCACCACTAATCTGCCGCAAACCCACCACGCCAAGCGTGCACTGTTCGTCATGGGCGGCGTCGTATTGCTGGCGGCATTCGGCATCATGCCGATTTCCGTCAGCGCAATTTTGGGTCTGGGCGTCATGATCGCCACCGGGTGTCTGGCGTGGCGCGATGCCGTGAGCGCTTTATCCATACCGGTCATCATGATTATCGTCGCGGCACTGGCATTGGGTACGGCCTTGACGAAGACGGGCATGGCGGGCTACCTGGCCGTCAGCTTTGTTAACGCCGCGTCAGGCTTGCCGACGCCGATAATATTGAGCGCCTTCATGCTGTTAATGACGATCATGACCAACGTTGTATCAAATAATGCGGCGGCGGCTATTGGTACACCGATCGCCATCAGTATTGCGCAACAACTCGGAGTCAGTCCAGAACCGTTTATTCTCGCTGTTTTATTCGGCGCAAATATGAGCTTTGCAACGCCGTACGGCTACCAGACCAACCTGCTCGTAATGAGCGCCGGCGGGTACAAATTCGCAGACTTCCTGCGCGTCGGCATTCCGCTGACCATCATCATGTGGGTCGGGTTTTCTCTCATCCTGCCCGTGTTGTATCAACTGTAACTGTTGCGGTGCTTGACGCTGACGATAGCGGCGGTAATACTCAAGCGCATGAATACGTCAGCTATCAACAACTGGTGGTGGCAGTCCGCACAAGAGGGGCTGCTGGCTGACTATTAGCTGAGCAAAGAATATCGAAAGCCCATCTCTGCCGAAATCAGGGATGGGTTTTTTTATGCAAAAACCACTGTAGGAGCGCGCCTTGCGCGCGAAAAACCTGTTGGACAATAAGCGATGCAAGCACCATTCGACATAGCCGCTGATCTGGACACACCAGTATCCGCCTACCTGAAGCTCACTTCGCTGAAGCCACGCTTTCTTCTCGAAAGTGTCGAAGGCGGCGAGCGACTGGCGCGCTATTCATTTCTGGGTTTCGGCGATGCCGTCGAGGTTCGCATGGACGCGGAATCATTTCGAATAGACGGCACCGAAGAGGCCCGCCCGGAGAACCAGCAGCAGTATCTTGACGCGTTGCGCCGTGCACTTGAGATCGCGCCACGGCCACAGCCCGATGATCGTCTGCCATTTGCGGGTGGCCTGGTTGGCGTGTCGGGCTATGACGTTGTGCGCTTGTTCGAACGACTGCCGGCGGACACGCAGAAGCAGTCCGGTGTGCCCGACGCTGCGTTTGTCGCGCCGGCCTCCATGCTGGTGTTTGATCACCTGACGCGCCGGGTGGCGTTGTTGCACGATGGTCCCGAAGACGGGCGGCAACAGCTGCGTGCTGAGGTCATTCAATTATTACGCGGAGCCATACCGGCGGCACCGGACAACGTTTCGGTCGCCCCGGCAGAGGCGAGCCTCACCGAGGAAGAGTATTCCGAGCGCGTACGCGCCTGTAAAGAGTACATAGCGTCAGGCGACATTTATCAAATCGTTTTATCGGTATTGTTCAAAGGCAAAACTGACGTGCCACCGTTCGAGGTTTACCGGGCGCTGCGATTGCTGAACCCGTCGCCGTACATGTTCTTTTTTGACTTCGAAGATCTGCAGGTCGTTGGCTCTTCACCGGAGGCGCTCGTGAAGCTAAACGGCGATGCCGCATCGTTGCGGCCGATCGCCGGAACGCTGCCGCGGGGGGCGACGCCCGACGAAGATGATGCCAACGAAAAGACGTTACTCGCCGACCCCAAAGAAGCAGCGGAGCACGTCATGCTTGTAGACCTCGCTCGCAATGATCTCGGGCGCGTAGCAGGTGCCGGAACAGTACACGTGGATCCTTATCGCGCCATTGAGCGCTACAGTCATGTCATGCACATCGTCAGTGGTGTGCAGGGTGTGCTGGCACCCGGATTTGATCAATTCGACCTGTTTGCTGCGAGCTTTCCTGCCGGTACGCTGGTCGGCGCTCCCAAAGTCCGTGCGATGCAGATTATCGAGGAGATGGAACAGGTGGGTCGTGGTTTGTATGCCGGTACTGCCGGCTACTTTGGCCTCAGCGGTGACATGGATCAGGCGATTACGATTCGGACGCTGGTTTTTGCGGACGGTGAGTACAGTTTTCAGGCCGGGGCCGGTATTGTTGCCGATTCCGTACCTGCCCGGGAATATCAGGAAGTGCTGGCAAAGAGCGCCATATTGAGACGTGCCCTCGAGATCGCAGAAGGGGGGCTGTAATGGCAACGAAGGCATTTGATCACGTACGCATGTTGCTGATCGATAATTACGACTCATTTACCTACAACCTGGTGCAGGCGTTCGCCGCACACGGTGCGGACGTGATGGTCTATCGAAACGACCAGATCACCGTCGATGAAGGCCTTGCACTTGAGCCGACTCATCTCGTGATCTCGCCGGGCCCCGGCAGACCGGTCGATGCGGGCGTATCGCTGCAAATGATCGCGGCGTTTGCAGGCAAGGTGCCGGTGCTGGGTGTGTGCCTGGGGCATCAGAGCATCGTGCAACAACAAGGTGGTGAGATTGTTCGTGCAAAGCACTTGATGCACGGCAAGACATCTGAGATTCAACACGATGGCGAAACGATTTTCGCCGGTATCTCGCAGCCATTCGAAGTTGGGCGCTACCACTCTTTGTGTGCTGAGACCGAGTCACTGCCCGAAACCCTGGACGTGACAGCAAAGACCGATGACGGTGTGATTATGGGTGTGCGCCACAAATCGCTGCAGATCGAGGGTGTGCAATTTCATCCGGAGAGTGTCCTGACGCCGGAGGGTGAAACCCTGATGACCAACTTCATGGGTATGGAGGGATCATGAGCAAGGCATACAGCACACTATTGAATAAGCTGCTCAATGGTGAGGATCTCGCCGAGCGGCAAGCTTACGAGTTGATGCACAAACTGGCAGAAGGTGAGTTGCCGGCAGCATTGGCCGGCGCACTGTTGGCGGGTCTGCGAGCGAAAGGCGAAACCGCCGATGAAATTCGCGGATTTGCAACGGCCATGCGCGAGCTTGCTGTGCACCCGAACATTCCGGAAGGCGCACCCACTGTCGATACCGTCGGAACGGGTGGCGACGGCTCGGGCAGCCTAAATCTTTCGACCGGGACGGGCTTGCTCGCGGCGGCCTGTGGTTCGCGCGTGGTCAAGCACGGCAATCGTTCGGTATCGAGTCGCTCCGGCAGTGCCGATATGCTCGAGAGCCTGGGTATGCCGCTGCCGCTGCTGGAGTCACAGGCTGTGGACTGCCTGCGTGCGACGAACTTTACATTCCTGTTCGCACCCGCGTATCACCCGGCGATGAAGGCTGTCGTTCCCATTCGTGGTGCGCTTTCGGTACGTACAGTTTTTAACGTTCTCGGACCACTGACCAATCCGGCCGCGCCACCATTCCAGTTGATCGGCGCATACAGCAAGGACGCCGCAAGACTAATGGCCGAAACCTTGTCCGGTATGCCATTGGAGCGCGCATTCGTTGTGCACGGTGATCCGGGCTGGGACGAGGCAACCCCGGTGGGTGATTTCTGGCTCTACGATGTGACGCCGGGCAAGGTCAGCGAAACGAAGCGCAGTCCGGAGGACTACGGGCTGAGGCGCTGCCAGCCGCAGGATCTCGAAGGTGGCGATGCCGAGCACAATGCTAAAGAGCTGGTACGAGTATTTACCGGCGAGGACAAGGGCGCACATCGGGATGCATTACTGATGGGCACGTCACTGGTCCTGGAAGTGCAGGGCGAAGCGAAGGATGCGAAGGACGGTATGGTCAAAGCCGCGGCCGCGATCGATGATGGCCGGGCGGAAGCATTCCTGGGCCTGCTACGCGAGCATTTCGAGAGTCAATGAGCGATTTCCTGCAAGCCATGGCGAATCACAGCGCGGCAAGAGCGGCCGCTATTTCGACCGCCTTCTCATCCGCGGATTTCGACAAGCCGGTTGTGCCGCTGACCCTCGGCACATTCGACGTGATCGCCGAAATCAAAGACCGCTCTCCCGCCGAAGGTGTCCTGAAAGCAACCAATAGTTACGATGACAGTGACCATATCTCCCGCGCAAGAGCCTATGCTGCTGGCGGCGCCGCCGCGATCTCGGTGCTCACGGAGCCCAGTCGATTTGATGGCGAGCTGGCGCATCTCGAAGCTATCGTTGCGGCTGTTCCCGATACGCCGGTCATGCGAAAGGATTTTCTGGTTGAGCCGGTGCAGATTCTTGAGGCACGAAAAGCGGGGGCGAGTGGTCTGTTGCTGATCGCTACGATGTTGAATGACACGAAGTTGCGCGAAATGCTGGACTGTGCCTGGGAACACGATTTGTTCGTGTTGCTGGAGTCGTTCGATCGAGAAGACCTGCGGCGTACATCGGCATTGCTGGATAATTCTGTCGACCAGGATAAAGCCGAAGCCGGGCAGTTGCTCGTCGGCGTGAATACTCGAGACCTGAGAACACTGGAGGTCGACCCGGGCAGACTGGAAGGTCTTTCACCGGACCTGCCCAACGCAAGATGCGTCGCCGAAAGCGGCTTGCTGCTTCCGGAAGACGCTGCGCGAGTCGTTGCGTGGGGCTATCGAATAGCGCTTGTCGGTACGGCACTAATGCGCAGCGATGATCCGGCCGCTTTAATCGCCGCTATGCGAGGGGCCGGAGCGGCATGAGCGTCTTCGTCAAAATTTGTGGTGTGCGGAAATCCGAGCACGTGCACGCAGCCGTCGATGCCGGTGCCGATGCGATTGGATTTGTATTTGCAGAGTCAGTGCGTCGTGTAACGCCGGCAAAAGCGAATGCGATCAGCGCCGACGTACCGTCCCATATCAAACGTGTTGCAGTGATGTTGCACCCGACGAATGCTGAGTGGCAGGAAGTCCTGAGCGAATTCGTGCCCGACGTGCTGCAAACGGATGCGGAGGATTTCGCGACGCTCGATGTTCCCGCGTCAGTTGAACAATGGCCGGTGTACCGAGAGGGCCGAGACCAACCGGAAGTTCGCGACACGTATATCTACGAAGGACAGAAGAGCGGCAAGGGCGAGACCGTCGACTGGTCACGCGCTGCAACTATTGCGGGTGAGGGCAGGATGATTTTGGCTGGCGGGCTTGCGGCGACCAACGTCGCCGAAGCAATAGCCGTCGTTCGACCGTTCGGAGTCGATGTATCCAGTGCGGTTGAATCGGCGCCCGGGCAAAAGGACGCTTTGTTCATTAGAGAATTTGTTAGTGCGGCGAAAGCTGCGGAGAGGAGCTCATGAGTACATCGTTTGCGGCAGATGAAGCCAAACTGCTTCTCGATGCAGCTATCAGAGGCGAGATGCCCGACACAAGAGGTCGCTTCGGTCCGTTCGGTGGTCGCTATGTTCCGGAAACGCTGGTACCGGCATTCGATCGGCTGGAAGCCGGAATCGAAGAACATCTGCATGACCCGGCGTTTCAGGCCGAATTTCAGAGAGAGCTGCGCGAATGGGTTGGCCGGCCAACGGCGCTGAGCTTTGCTCCGCAGCTCAGCAAGGCCTGGGGTGCCGAGGTTTGGATCAAGCGAGAAGATCTTGCGCACACGGGCGCACACAAAATTAACAATGCGATCGGCCAGGCGCTACTCGCCAAGCGGCTGGGTGCAAAACGCGTCATCGCCGAAACAGGTGCCGGTCAACACGGTGTTGCATCAGCCGCTGCGTGCGCGCGAGTGGGTCTTTCCTGCAGTGTGTACATGGGTGCGGTCGACATGCAACGCCAGGCACCGAATGTTGATCGCATTCGGAGACTCGGTGCCGAAGTCGTTGCTGTCGAGACAGGCGACAAGACATTGCGAGCGGCGATTGATGAGGCGATGCGAGAGTGGGTAACGGATCCTGATGGTATCTACTACCTGCTGGGCTCTGCCGTTGGCGCACATCCCTATCCGTATCTCGTGCGTGAGCTGCAATCAGTAATTGGACAGGAATCACGACAGCAGATGCTGGATCAGGCGGGCGCGCTGCCCGATGTTGCTTTTGCCTGTGTCGGAGGCGGCTCCAATGCCATCGGTTTGTTTTATCCGCTGCTCGGTGACGACATCGAATTGATCGGTGTTGAAGCGGGCGGAACGGGCGATGGCCTGGGCGAAAACGCTGCGACACTTGCCACGGGTACGCCCGGTGTTCTGCAGGGCTCCTACACCATTATTTTGCAAGATGATGATGGCCAGGTGCAGGAGACACATTCAATATCGGCTGGTCTTGACTACTCCGGTGTCGGGCCGGAACATGCGTTTCTGCAGGCGACGGGTCGAGTGAAATATATTTCGGCGAGAGATGACGAAGCGCTTGAGGCACTTGAAGAGCTGTGTGCGACAGAAGGCATCCTGACCGCGCTCGAAACGGCCCACGCGTATGCGGCTGCCAGAGATTATGCGAAGCAGAACCCTGGCACTCGCATTCTCATCAGCAACTCGGGTCGCGGTGACAAAGACATGCCAACGCTGACCCGACTCCCTGCGAGGATCCGCTCATGAACCCACATGAGCGATTGAGCGCTGCGATCAGTGCCGCAAAAGATTCAGGTCGTCCCGCACTGGTGCCGTTTATCACCGCCGGTTATCCCGAGCCCAAAGATTTTATTGCCACGCTGAAAGACGTTGCGTCAGTCGGTGATGCTGTCGAGCTCGGCATCCCATTCTCGGATCCCATGGCGGATGGCATGACAATTCAGCGCTCCAGCTTCGTCGCTTTGCAAAAAGGTGTGAGCCTCAAGTGGATATTTGAACAGCTCGATTCTGTGCAGGGCGAAATCGATGCACCACTCGTAATGATGTCGTACCTGAATCCGCTGCTCGCGTTCGGCTATGATGCCCTGGCTGAGCGAGCGGTGGCGGCCGGCGTTTGTGGCTTTATTGTGCCCGACCTGCCGTTTGAGGAAAGTGACGAGATTCGTCAGGCACTGGAAGCGAAGGGGCTGGGCTTGATCCAGCTCGTGACGCCGGCAACACCGGATGCACGCCTCAAGAGGCTTTGCGAGGCGTCTCGTGGTTTCGTTTATGCGGTGACCATTACCGGAATTACGGGCGGCGACGCCGGGCTGCCAGCGGACCTGACCGAATACCTCGACAAAGTCGCATCCTTTTCCCCAATACCCGTGTGCTCCGGCTTTGGAATCAGATCGCCCGAAGATGTTGCTGCAGTGGGCAAACACGCGGCAGGAGCGATAGTTGGTTCGGCTCTTGTGGAGTTGCTCGAGCGCAGCGAAGACCCGAAACCGTTCCTGAATTCGTTGATCGCCTTTTGACAGCGCGCTAGGGCATCCCTCGGGCAAGCAGCGAGGTGCCCGCGATCTCGGAACGCAGAATCGCGGCGACTTTGTCGGGTTGCATCGGACGACTGATCAAAAACCCCTGAGCGAGGTCGCAGTTGCAGCTCTTGAGAAACTCAAGTTGCTTGACGGTTTCAACGCCTTCCGCGGTGACCTCGATATCCAGCCCCTGTGCCATGGCAATCGCTGCGCGCACAATGCGTTGGTGGCTGTTGTTGTCTTCTACGTCCGCAATCAGGGCCTGATCCAGCACGAAGCTGTCGATGAAGCCGCTATCTATGGACTCGAATGAAACATCGCGGGTTCCGAAATGATCGAGCGAAAGCCGCACGCCAAGTTTTCGCAGTTTCCGCAATGTATCGTGTTCGGTTTCGCGCTTCTGCAGCATTTCGCCATCACAGATTTCGAGCTCAATGCAACCCGGATCGAGCGCTGTGTCTGCCAGGGCCTTCGCAACAACATCAACGAGTCGCTTGTGCAGTAATTGTTGTGGTGACAAATTGATCGCGATCGACAGGTCTGGGAGTTCAAAACGCTTTTGCCATGAGCTGAGCTGGCGACAGGCGGTCTCAATGACCCACTCACCCGCTGAGTGTATGAGACCACTGCTTTCGAGAATGGGTAGAAATCGTGCGGGTGGCAACAGTCCGAAACGCGGATGCTGCCAGCGCAGCAGTGCCTCGAGGCCAATGAGTCGATTGCTGGTCAGATCAATGCGTGGCTGATAGTGCAGTGCAAATTCGTTGCGGACGAGCGCATGACGCAACCCGGCTTCGAGCTCTTCACGCTGTTCAAGCTGTGCATTCAGGGCGCTCGAGTAATGCTGGAATCGACCCCCGCCGCGTTTCTTGGCCTCAAACATTGCGACGTCAGCCGCTTTAATTAATTGTGCGGCGCTGTTCCCTGATTCGGGATACATGGCGATACCAATACTCGGAGTTGCATATACTTCACTGCTCCCAATTTCGTATTTCTCGGATAGCACCAGCAGTAGTTTCTGTGCTGCGGCTGCAGCGTTAGCTTCCTCGCCGAAGTCTTCCAGACAAACGACAAACTCATCACCACCCCAACGACCACTGAAGTCACCCACACGCAGATTGCTTTGCAGTCTTTCAGCGACCTGGCAGAGCAGGGCGTCCCCAATATCGTGTCCCAACGTGTCGTTAACCGACTTGAATCGGTCGAGGTCAATAAACAAGGCAGCGAGCGGCGCGGATTTTCTTTGGCTGCGGCCGATCGCGCGAGTGATCTGTTCGGCAAACAAGCTGCGATTTGCGAGTCCGGTGAGCTCATCGAACTGGGCGCGCTTTTCAAGTTCTGTTGTCTTGCGCCGCGACTCGGTGATGTCCCGGAAAGTGATGACGCCGCCAATCAACTGTTGCCTGCCATCAAACAAACCCTGGCCGTTAATGCTCAACACAATGTCCGGCTGATCCGGAGTTCTGTATATGGCCACCTGATCGGAATATTTCTCACCGGCTCGAGCTCGCACCAACGGCAGATCAGCCGAGTTGCGATAGCTTTCGCCATTCTCATCAACGCAGCAGAAGGTTTGCTCCCAGGTTGGATCGGGCTGCATGCGTGGGCTGATCCCCAGCAGCGTTCGCGCCGCCTGATTTATGTCGAGGACATGGCCGGCATCGTCAACAACGATGACGCCATCGTTGATGCTGTTCAATATCGACAGGACGGACACGTCCGTGCCTGACAGCCGCGACTGCATTCGTCCGCGCCGCACCGCTCTATCAAACGTCGCATCCTGATCTTCTACGGAAATATCATCGACACAGACATAACCCTGAGCGCCCGCTTGCACGGCCGCAATACCGCGATTCTCGTGCTTTTTCTGTGTCAGTGCGACAACCGGGTAGGGTGACAGGTGGTTAATCAGGTCGGTCAGCGACCGGCCGGACTGCGCGATCATCGGCCCGGCTTCGAGAAGCACGAGGTCGACAATGTAAGAGGCATCTTCCGGAAGTTCGAACGCTTTGGATCGAGTGAGGTAAGTACAGCAGGGTAGGGTTTCCAGCTCACCGAGATAATCTGCGGCAAACTCTCCACGTCCGAGATAAAGAATGGAATGTCCGGACATTAGTTTTCTGTAACCGGTGCAGCGACTGTCTTTCCCATGGAGGGGAATCATATGTAAAGACAGGCGCTTACGCCACCTTTTGCGCCCTAATAGCCTTCTGAATTCAAACCATTCGGGGTGGCCGGGCATCCAAATGTCACTAAAAGGGGAGAATTAAGCTTTGGCAGCTCTTTTGACAGCAACAAGCAGCGATTATAGTCAGATCATGGTTACCGCTGGTACAGCAGCAATTGCAGACGAAAGAGCGCTGATAAAGCAGGCGCAGCGTTCTGATGCCGGAGCATTCGAGGCTCTGTACAGGCTGCACGTCGACAAGGTTTACGGTATATGTCTACGCATGACGGGCAATGTCAGTGAAGCAGAAGATTGTGCCCAGGAGGCGTTTATTCAGGCCTGGAACAAGCTGGACAAGTTTCGTGGCGATAGCGCGTTTTCGACCTGGCTGCACCGAATCGCTGTCAACTCCGTTTTGGGCCGCATGCGAAAGTCGAAACGTGAGCAGGATCGGATAACAGCGGTCTCAGACATTGCGGCTCCGACTTTTGAGACGGGAGACTCGGGTGAAATGAGGGACCTGTCGGAGGCGATCAACAGACTTCCGCAAGGCGCTCGACACGTCTTTGTACTGCACGCTGTGTACGGATACAGCCACGATGAGACTGGCGACATGCTGGGGATCGCGGCGGGAACGAGCAAGGCACAACTGCACCGGGCAAAACGACTATTGGTGCAGCAATTGAAGCAACAGGGATTTGAGGCATGAACGACGACAAATTAATGAAAGCCGCGGGGCAGCTGTCGACGGAGATTAATCCAGAGCGCGATCTGTGGGCAGACATCAGCGATGCGATTGATAAACCTCTGCCGCGGAGGTGGACGCCGATGTTGGCGCAGGTGGCCGCAATCGTATTGTTAGTTGGTGCGTCATCGGTGGTGACTTACGTGACGATGAAAGACGGCGATCAGAGACCTGTTATTGCATCGCCGGAGATGATCTTTGAACAAGCGTCGTTTGCTAATCGATACAGTCTGGGCCCCGGTTTTCAGGATGCGCGAAATGCACTGGCCGCAGAGTTCGATGCTGCGCTGGAAAAACTGCCGGCAGAATCACAGCAGGATATCGAAACGAATTTGAAATTGATCCGCGACGCAATTTTTGACATGAACATGGCGCTCGAAGAGGATCCGGAAAATCTGTTTTTGCAGGAACGACTGCTAAGAACGTACCGCGAAGAATTGATGCTACTGCGTCGCGTGGGCGGACTTACCAGAAATGTAATGCTGAGAAATGATATTTAAGCGGCACTCGTATTTGGCCACGTGCCAATTGATGACCGAGAGAGAAAATGATGAAGAGACTACCAAGCACAATCCTGGCCTGCCTGATTTCACTAACAGCGTTTGCCGAAGACGTTGACCGCAAGGTCGATGCTGCCGCAGACGGACATGTCGATGTTTCGAATATTGCCGGCTCCATCACGGTCCGTGGCTGGAAGCGTAACGAAGTTGAGGTAACCGGTACTTTGGGGCGTAATGTTAAAGAGCTCCTGGTTGAGCGTGACGGCGACAAGGTCATCATCAAAGTTAAGGTGCCGAGGAGAGGCGGTCGCGGTATCGACAGCGAATTGCACATTAATGTGCCGCAGAAAAGCTCGATCGATATCGGCTCAGTTAGTGCTGACATTGATGTAGAAGGGATTAGCGGTGAGCAGGGTCTGCACACCGTCAGTGGTGACGTGAACACAGAATACACGGGTGGCACACTGTCCGCCGAGTCGGTGAGCGGCGACGTCGAGGTGTCGGGCAATAAGGCTGAGGGCGACGTTAGCGCGAGCTCGGTGTCGGGCGACGTGACCCTTTTCAGAGTTGGCGGGGAAGTTCATGCTGAGTCAGTCAGCGGCGAGATCGTTGTTGATGAGGGGTCATTCAGGCGGACTGTACTCGAGACCGTCAACGGTGAGATCGTGTTTCGGGGTGAGCTTGAGAAAGGCGGCAGGCTGAGCGCTGAATCGGTTAATGGCGATGTCGACATTACATTTTCCGGCAACCTGTCAGCCAGGTTTGATGTCGATACCTTTAACGGCGATATTCGTAATTGCTTCGGACCAGAGGCCGAGCGCACGAGCAGATACACTCCGGGCTGGGAGCTTTCGTTCACGGAGGGCGCCGGGGATGGTCGTGTAGAGATCTCGACTTTGAACGGTGGAGTCGATATCTGCGACAAGTAGTTAGTCGAAAACGTGCTAAAAAACCGGCCGGATTGTGTAAGCAGTCCGGCCTTTTAGTGTCCGATTTTGATACGCTTGCCACCTGCTAACGAGGTGTTCAAATGGGTCGCGTAATCAAATATTTACTCTTTATAGTGGGTGGTTTCCTCACACTGTTTGTTTTGGCGGCCGTCGCGCTGTACCTGTTTTTCGATCCGAACGATTTTCGGTCGGAAATCTCGAATTCGGTCAAGAATCAGACAGGCCGGGACCTGACCATTGAGGGCGACATATCGCTGGATATTTTTCCCTGGCTGGCCGTGGAGGTTGGCAGGGTTAGCCTCGGCGATGCACCCGGGTTTGGTGATGAGCCGATGGTGAGGTTTGAGAGGGCCAGTTTCAGCGTTCGCCTGTTACCGGCGATTCTGCGACAGGAGGTTGTGGTTGGTGCTGCCGACATCGAGTCTTTGCAACTCAACCTGAAGGTTAATAAAAGCGGGGTCACTAATTGGGATGACCTGGTTGCGGAGGGAAGTGGTGATGCCACCGAAGCGACACCGGAGGCTGGCAGCGGCATCAACATCAACTCGATCGACATCATCGATGCGACGGTTCGGTACGTAGACAGTGAATCCGGCGACACAATTGCAATTAACGAGCTTAACCTCAACACTGGTCGTGTGACCGATGACGGTTCGGAAGTGCCCGTTCAGGCAACCCTGCAGTTCGATGTACAACCTTCGGGCCTCGCGGGTGCCCTCGAATTCGATACGACATTTTCTTTTGATGCGACGGCCGGTGCACTGCGTCTGGACGGTGTAACGCTCGACGGGACCATTGCAGGTATCGCCGCAATCCCAACAACGGTTGGCCTGCGAACTGACGGTATAGAGGTATTAACAAACGAATCGCGAATGTCCCTGCAAGCCCTCGACCTGACAATGCTTGATATGCAGATTGTTGCGGACGTAGAGCCGTTTTCTTTCAAGGACCGGGTTGAGCCGCGGGCTCAAATTGCCGTTGAGACATTTTCACCGCGCAGCCTTATGCAGCTCTTCGATGTACCACCGCCCGAAACAGCAGATCCGGCCGTGTTGAGTCGAGTCACTATTGATGCCACGGCAGAGGTAACAGCGGCCGCCATTGAGCTAAGCAACGTAGCCATCAAGTTGGACGACACGTCATTTACCGGCGAACTTTCTGTTCCCACAACAGCTACAGGTTTCTACCAATTTGATCTGGCGGGGGATTCGATCGACCTGTCCCGCTACATGGAGCCAGCGGTTACAAGTCAAGAGACTGTGGGCTCTGAAACGACACCAATCGAAATTCCGGCGGATCTCATCAAACCACTAAACGCTCGCGGCAAGTTCGTACTGCAGAAAGCAACGCTGGGCAACATCATCCTCGAAAACGTCGACCTTGGATTGAATTCGAGCCAGGGAAAAATGCGAATTTTCCCGATTTCCTCACAGCTGTTCGGCGGAACGTATAACGGCGACGTGCGAATCGATGTGTCCGGCGCAATTCCCGCCCTGTCGTTGAACGAAAGAATTTCAGGTGTTGACCTCGCGAAACTCGCCAGGGCGATGTTTGAGCAGGACAACGTTACGGGCGGAGTCGATGGCTCGTTCGTATTGGCGGGCAGAGGCAATGACATGGATACGATCCAACGTGACCTGTCAGGCAATATGTCGCTGGAGTTAAAAGACGGTACCTACGCGGGCACCGATATCTGGTACGAAATACGGCGCGCCCGGGCTTTGTTGAAAGGGGAGCAGCCACCAGAGGCCGTGTTACCGGCAAAAACAGAGTTCAGCACGGTGCGCATGAGTGCGGTTGTGACGGACGGAATTATGCGTAGTAACGACCTCTTCGCGGAGTTGCCGTTTATGCAACTGACCGGAGGGGGGCAGGTTGATATTCCGGCTGCTACGGTCGACTATGGATTAACAGCCCGGATTCTTGAGCGACCGGAGTTCTTGCGCGATGCCAGCGCTGAAGAGCTTGATGAATTTACAGAGGCCGTTATTCCATTGAAAATCACCGGGCCGATCGCCTCGCCCAGCATACAACCTGACCTTGAAAAGCTTCTGAAGAACCGAGTTGAGGAAGAGATTAAGGACAAGCTCAAGGACAAATTGAAGGACTTGTTCAACTGATGATACGCCGCTGCTGCTTGTTGCTAGTCGTGGTATTTCTATCGACGGCTAACGCAGCACAAATGCTCAGCATCGAAGTTGATTATGAAAAGGGCGTATACACGATGCGCTCGGCCGTCTGGTTTGACGCGACGGTCGAACAGGTCTACGAAATTTTTCGATCCTGGGATTATTCGACAAAATTCTCGAGTGCAATTGTTGAATCGCGCGATGTCGAGCCGGATGCTGAGGGCCGCCCGCAATTCTACGTACGTAATAAAGGTTGCGTGCTGTTTTTCTGCACATCTTTCGTACGACAGGGGCACGTTGAGTCGGAACGTAACAAAGTCATATTCGCATTCGTAGATCCGGAGACCAGCGACTTTCATCTCAGCAATGAGAGCTGGACATTCGCCGAACAGGACGGCGGTACGGTCGTCACCTACGACATGCAAATGCAGCCAAAATTCTGGATACCGCCGGGCATAGGCCCCTTTCTGATCAAACGCAAGCTCAGAAATAACAGCGAGGCGGCTATAGATCGTATCGAGGTTCTTGCGCAGGCGATCGGCAGTGAGTGACTTCTCGGCTCGCCTGCTTGCGTGGTTCGAGGAGCATGGCAGAAAGGACTTGCCCTGGCAGCAAAATATCACGGCATACCGGGTGTGGGTGTCGGAGATCATGTTGCAACAAACGCAGGTGCAAACGGTTATCCCGTACTTCAGCCGCTTTATTGATCGATTCCCGGATCTTGCATCGCTGGCGGATGCGGACCTGGACGACGTGCTTTCACAATGGTCGGGCCTCGGTTACTACACGAGGGCCCGCAATCTGCACAAGGCGGCGCAATCTATCTGTGCTGAGCATGGCGGACAGTTTCCAACAGCATTCGATGATGTCGTCGAATTGCCCGGCATTGGTCGCTCGACAGCGGGCGCCGTATTGTCGCTGGCGAAAGGTCAACGGCACGCAATACTCGATGGTAACGTCAAGCGCGTCCTCGCAAGGCACGCGGCGATAGCCGGCTGGCCGGGGAAACCCGCCGTTGCCCGCGATTTTTGGGCCGCAGCGGAGCGTTACACGCCGCAGCGGAAAGTTGCCGAATACACACAGGCGATCATGGATCTCGGCGCAACGCTCTGCACGCGAAACAAACCATCGTGCGACCGCTGTCCTGTGCGCGGCGACTGTCGCGCAAGGCGGTTGAATAGTGTTGAAGACTTTCCCGCGCGAAAGCCCAGGGTGAGTAAGCCGTTACGGACCAAGACGATGATCTTGGCGAGTCTGGACGGTCAGGTGTATCTGGAGCGTCGCCCCGAATCCGGAATTTGGGGTGGACTTTGGAGCCTCCCGGAGCTGGGTGAGCAGTCTTTAAATGAGTGGTGTTGCAAAACGTTTGGGCATGAGGTGATCGAAACTCAAAGCTGGGATGTGCTGCGACACAGTTTTAGTCACTACAATCTAGATATTCAGCCAATACTTGTGCGTATTGGTTCCGAGGGAGGTAAAGTGGCCGACGGCGACAGGAGAATCTGGCACAGATTGAACGAAGCACCGCCGGGTGGAATAGCGACGCCAGTCCAAAAACTTATTAATCAACTAGAGAAGAGTGAAGATGTCGCGCACAGTTAATTGCGTCATGTTGGGCCAGGAGGCCGAAGGTCTCGATTACTCACCGTATCCCGGTGATCTCGGCCAACGAATCTACGACAATGTGTCAAAAGAAGCATGGCAGCGCTGGGTCGGACACCAGACCATGCTCATCAACGAGTACCGGCTAACACCGATCGAACCCGAGGCCCGAAAATTCCTGGAGTCGGAGATGGAGAAATTCTTCTTCGGCGAAGGCTCGGCAGCACCAAAAGAATTCGTACCGCCCGAACAGTAGGAGCGCGCCCCGCGCGCGACCTCGTTACGACCGACGCTTGTGACCACTTGTAGTGGGTTCGCGCGCAGGGCGCGCTCCTACTGGCGGGTAAGGAATTGTACGCTGAAGAGTTGATTTGCGTCTGTCCAGACTTTTTCAACTTTGAAGCCAGTTGCACTTGCCATTGCTGCAAAGCCATCGAGTGTGTACTTGTGTGAGTACTCCGTAAGAATGGCCTCACCATCGGCAATATCGAAGACAGTATCTGCCACCTCGAATACCTGGTCGGTCTGGCTGACCAGCTCAATAACCACGCGGCCCTTGTCTTCGTCGTAGCTCGCGCTATGCGTGAATTCTTCAACGTCAAAATTGGCGCCGTAGTCGCGATTCAGATGTCGCAGCATATTGAGGTTGAACTCAGCGGTCACGCCGGCCGAATCGTTGTAGGCGTTCTCGATAGTCTGTCGGTCTTTCTGCAGGTCGACGCCAATTATCAGAGCACCATTCCTGCCAGCTTCGTGATACATCACGCGCAGCAATTCTATCGCCATATCGTATTCGAAATTGCCGATAGTAGAGCCCGGGAAATAGACCACGTTGCGTATCGGCATGACCATCGGTGCTGGTAAGGCGAATTGTCGTGTGAAGTCGGCGACGACAGGAAGAATATCGACATGGGGAAACTCGCTGCGAATCTCGTCTGCCGACACGCAGAGGTGTTCTTCTGAAATATCTACGGGCACGTAGGCGGCAAGTTCTGAAAGATGCTCGAGTAACACACGTGTCTTAAGGCTGGAACCGCTGCCGAATTCGATCAGACTCGCCTGTTTGCCGACCATCGCAGCAATTTCATCGATGTTGTCTCGCATGATGCCAAGCTCGGTGTTGGTCAGATAATACTCCGGCAGCCGAGTGATTTCGTCGAACAGTTGCGAGCCGCGTTCGTCATAGAAATACTTTGGGGAGATTTGCTTTTGGTCCGCTGACAGTCCGTCGACGATTTCCGAAACTTCTACACTGCTAACGGTCATGGCCATCCTTTGCGAGTCGAATTCCCAGAAACTGCCAACGGGCATCCGGGTAGAAGAAGCTGCGATAACTGGCGCGAATGTGGTCGCGCGCCGTTACGCACGAGCCACCGCGAACCGTCATTTGATTACACATGAACTTGCCGTTGTATTCACCAAGAGTCCCGTCCAGTGGTTTAAAGCCCGGGTAGGAAGCGTAAGAAGAAGATGTCCATTCCCAGACGTCGCCAAAATACTGTGTGCCGTCCGATGCGACCGGATGCCAATAATTGCTGTCCATCAGGTTGCCGTCAGCCCTTTGTTTTCCGGCAGCGATCTCCCACTCAAATTCCGTCGGCAGACGTGCACCGGCCCAGCGGGCGTAAGCATCAGCTTCGTAAAAGCTGACATGACAAACCGGCGCGTTGTCATCGATCTCAATATCGCCGCGCAATGTAAATTCCTGTTCCAGCGCATCGTCCCAATACAGCGGACGTCGCCAACCGCGTTCGTTGATCGTCGCCCAGCCGTCGGATAACCACAGCTCACTGGTGTCATACCCGCCATCCAGAATAAATTCGCGATACTCGCTATTAGTCACGAGGCGATCGCCGATACGGTGGTCGTGTAACAGCGCATCGTGCCGCGGCGTTTCGTTGTCAAACGAGAAACCATCTCCGCAATGGCCAACCAGGTGAATACCCTTCTCGCCCGTGCTGTAAGCATACGCAGCGGCGATCTTTGTTACCGCGACATTGAGTGTCTGCGATACGGGCGGGCGCAACGGATTGCAGGAAAACACATGCTTGATATCGGTCAGCAATAATTCCTGATGCTGTTGTTCGTGATTCAGACCAATGTTGATGACCTGTGTAAAGTGCTCGTCAGAGGCACCGCTTTGCAGCATTTGTTGCATCGCTGTATCGACGTGTGAGCGATAGTCGAGCACCCGGGCAAGCGTCGGTCGAGACAACAAACCGCGTTTCGGTCGCGCATGCATTTGTCCGGCCGTGTAGTAATAAGAATTGAACAGATAGTGATACTGATCGTCAAAGCGCGTGTAGCCACGCAGGCCGGGTTCGAGTACAAAGCGCTCAAAAAACCAGGTGACATGCGCAAGGTGCCATTTCGTTGGGCTGACGTCCGGCATGGATTGCACGACCGTGTCCTCCGGCTGCAGCCCGGCAGTCAAAGCCAGTGACTGAGCTCGGATTTTTCGATACCTGCCGGACAAGGCAGCGGCCATGATTTCGGCCTCGTGTGTAACCATCTGTGTTTCCTGAAGACGAGTTTGGTGCAGTGGAAATACCGTACCGTAATCAGCAAGAGCTCACCAGTCGCTGCATTGTTTCAGCAGCAGGGCGTGCTGCTAGTGCAACGGCAGCTCGGTCTTTTCCTGCACGGTGCGAATGGTCACGCTGGAATTGACGCGCGCGACGCCGGGCAGTCGGGTGAGTGAATCCCGATGCAGCCGCTCGAAGTCGGCCATATCCGACACGACAACGCGCAAGAGATAGTCGAACTCGCCAGTCATGAGATAACACTCCATGACCTCGGGGATGTTCTTCACGGCGTCCTCAAAGGCTGCCAGTTCGCTTTCTTCCTCGCGGTGCAGGCCGATGTGGACAAAAACGTTGCCAGGCAAGCCGACTTTCTGCTGGCTGACCAGGGCCGCATAGCGGTCGATCATCCCGGATTCCTCCAGCGACCGGACACGCCGCAGGCACGCGGACTCGGACAGGCTGACGAGACCGGCGAGCTGAACATTGCTGATGCGACCGTCTTTTTGCAGCGCGTTGAGAATTAATTTGTCGAATCTATCCAATGACATCGCAGAAAATTGTGCTAAACAACAGAATTACCGCAGAAAATGCCACACTTTGGTCATTTTGTCACACCTTTCGCAAGCCAACGCCATTGTTCAGCGCGTATTGTTGCCCCAGAAACTGATTATTTCCGGTTTGGAGAGAGACCATGAAGGTTGGTGTACCCAAAGAAATCAAAACCCTCGAGTTTCGCGTCGGCATGACACCGGCAGGCGTTCATGAGCTTGTCAGCGAAGGTCATGAAGTGATCGTTGAGACGAAGGCCGGTGAAGGCATTGGTGAAACGGATGCGGCTTATGAGGCTGTCGGCGCAACGGTTGTTGCAACGCCGGAAGAGGTATTTGCCGCGGCCGAAATGATTGTGAAAGTCAAAGAGCCGCAATTACACGAATGTGCGATGTTGCGTCCTGGCCAGGTGCTCTTCACCTATCTGCACCTCGCAGCAGACGCCGCTCAAACCGAAGCGCTCATCAAGTCCGGTTCCACAGCGATCGCGTATGAAACGGTCACGGCTGCTGACGGGTCGCTACCGCTGCTGACACCTATGTCAGAGGTTGCCGGTCGTTTGTCCATCCAGGCCGGTGCATTTGCATTGCAAAAGTCCAACGGCGGTTGCGGCAAATTGCTTGGCGGCGTGCCGGGAGTACAACCTGCCAACGTTCTTGTTATCGGTGGTGGTGTCTCGGGTGCGAATGCGGCGGACATGGCGGTTGGTCTTGGTGCCAACGTCACGATCCTCGATCGTTCATTGCCGCGCCTGCGCGAGCTCGACGACATCTGGGGTGGACGTGTACATACGGTGTACTCGACCAGGCACGCTATCGATGAGTTGGCGCCTAAAGCCGATCTCATAATCGGCGCAGTTCTGATCGCCGGCGCAGCGGCACCAAAACTTGTCTCGGCGCAAAACGTTAGAGACATGCAGCCGGGATCTGTCATGGTTGATATCTCTATCGACCAGGGCGGCTGCTTCGAAACCAGCAAGCCGACTTCGCACGCCGAACCGACCTACGTTGTTGACGACGTTGTTCATTACTGTGTAACGAATATGCCGGGCGCGGTGCCTCGCACGAGTACTTATGCACTCACGAACGCGACACTGCCGTTCGTGAAATCACTGGCCAATCTTGGCTGGGTCGAAGCGCTCGCACACGATCCACACCTGGCCAACGGCCTGAACGTTCATTCAGGGCGGGTCAATCACGAGGCTGTCGCCCGTGATCTCGGTTACGACTACCAGTCGGCCGCGGACGCACTGAAAGCAGCCTGACCTCCTCTTCCCCGGCTTTTTTACTTCTCAGTATCCGGCGGTGGGCGGAGTTTGTTGGCGTCATCCAGGCTGATATCCAGGGTGTCGAGGAAGTCGTGCAGCGTCACATACTGAAGGTTCATTATCGTTTCATTGTCAACGACACGGACTTTGGGGTCGAGTATTCCGACACCTTCAACTCTTATCAAAAACTCACACTCGTAATTGATTGCAGCGTTGCCATCAACCTCGACAGTAATCTTATTCTTGTTCGCAGAGTTATTGCCGGTAATGGTCAGTCCATCGCACTTTTTCCCTTCGACAACCACATCTCCCGCCGCAATTCCTGCGGGCCGGCTCCCGGGACCGACAATTTTGATCTTGAAATTATCAGATGTTGTCACGCAGACTGGCTTTTTTTCGTTGAAACCCAGTTCGTATTTCGCGACATGCAATATCAACCGATCCGGGGCTGGGCAGTCTGGTGGTAGAGCACAGGCGGATTGTATCGATATCAGGGCAAACGCGGAAAAAACACCCAAAGTTAAGGTCTTGGTCATCGGTCCTCTCCTAATTATTGGTGGTCGCCAGCAGGCTGACGAATCGAGAGTCTTGCCGTAGTTCCTTCAGTATAGGTTCTGATCCGAGCATCGCCACCGGATAGCCATAATTCAGCGCGTCTTTGATTGATTCTAATGCGTTGTCCGCGTCGCCCTGTCGTAACAACACCAGAGCGCGAAAGTAATGCGAGTACGAGTCTGCCGGGTCGAGCGCAACAGCCTGGTCAATGAGTGTTGTCGCTGTTTCAAACGAGCCCGTCATAGCGAATGCCCAGGCAAGAAATGTCATGCTCTCAATATCTTCGGCATTCACAACGAGCTGTTGTTTCGACAAAACGATCACCTCTTGGTAGGCACTTTCGGCCTGCTCGTGCTCACCGGCGAAGTACAACGCATCGGCGAGGCCCAACCATCCGCCGTTGGATTTCGGTGCGAGTTCTACCGCGCGGCGATGAGCAGCGATGGCCTCAAGGAAATTGCCCAGATAATAATGAGCGACGCCGAGATTCGCATAAAAGGTATCGTTTTCCTCGATAGCAACCGTCTGCTCGAGTGCATCACGTGCAGCAGCGAAGTCACCAATCATCAGGTTGACGCTGGCAAGGTTGCCGAGCGTTACAAAGTTTTCCGGATCGAGAAATACGACCTTGCGATACTCGGCTACGGCTTCAACGTAGCGGCCCATTCGAAAGTACATATTTCCGAGTGTGTTGATTATTGTCCAGTTGCCAGGTTGCAATTCGATCGATTTGTGCATAAGTCGCTCTGCTTCGTCGAACCTCTGTTCGCGGCGGCGGATGAGCGCCAGTCCCTGCAAGGCGATGGCGTTTTGCTCGTCGATCTGTAGTACATCCAGGTACGCTGCTTCGGCATCTGCAATTCTTCCCGTGCGGCGGTACAGGTTTGCAACAGAGTTGAGAACCCAGGTTAATCTCGGCGCGATATTACGTGCCCTGGCGCAGGAGGATTCCGCCAACGCGATGTTGCTGGTGTCCTGCTGCAGGACGTAGAGCGCGACGAATGCAGCACAGCGCCCCGCATGAGCCGCCGGGTAGTGTTCATCAATTGACAGCGCCTGATCGTAGAATCGAATCGCGTCAGCAATATTCTTGGCGGAACGTGGCCGGTTCAACGCCTCGCGACCGAGCAGGAAATTGTAGTAAGCATCCTCATCTTCATTGCTTGAATAACTTGCGTGGTTGTCGAGCGTCGAGGAGTCGACCGCCAACTTTAGATTGGCGACGACCAGGTTCGTAACCGTCTTCTGCATATCATCGATATCACCCGTCTTCAGCTCGAAGCTCCTGGAGAACAGGTGGAAGCCGGATTCGCTGTCGATCAGTTGGATGACAACCCGCAGCTTGTCATCGAGAAACCGGACACTGCCTTCAATGTAATTTGCGACGCGCAGACGGCGACGTACAACATTGGAGGCGGCATTGGGAGGTAGCGACCAGGAGTCACCCCGCGCAGAAACGCGCAAGCCTGGAATTCTCGCCAGTCTGTCGAGTATGTCTTCGCTAAGGCCGTCACTAAAGGCCTGGGTTTTCACATCGCCATCGATGTTCAATAGCTGCAGAATGGCGAGCGAATTCTCGACAATTGGAACTAAATCCTGATTTTCAGTCTTCGCCGTGAGCGTTGTCGTTTCTGTCTGAGACACTTCAAAACCAACAAGCGCCTGATAGGATGCTGAACATCCGGCCGCGATAACATAGGCGATGAAAATGGCAATGTAATTGCGCTCCAGCCCGTAAAGGAAACCGCTGGGTTGCTGACCCACGTCGTGTTCAATTCGTCCGCCGATGAAATCGAAAAACCAGGTCAACAGCAAAAGTATCGGAAAGCCGCCGATGACAGTGAAAGTGACAAACATCCCGGACCAGGCGGGCAGACCCAGATCACCAAAGGTTGCATCGGCGACCTGAATGAGTAACCACCCGGCAATCAGGTAAGCGGCGCTTGCCTGCACGACTCCGTGACGTAGCAGGGATTGCCAGACGCCAGAGTGGTTCATGTTCATCGGAGTGGCTGGTTGCTCCCGAACGGGGTCAACCAGCAGGCGATAACCTCGTTTTGGCAGCGTCTGGATAAAGCCGGGATTGTCAGGGTGGTCATCAAGAGCATGCCGAATTTCGCTGACGGCATGCCCCAGCGATTCCTGACTCCCCTGGCCCGGACCCCACACGGCTTCGAGGAGCGCCTCCCGGGTCACCAGCTCACCAGGCGATTCGGCCAGGCATAACAGTACTTCTACCCCTTTTGGCGGCAGGTGCCGTGACCCGTGTTGATCGGTCACCCGTCCTTTGAGTGGCTCAATCAGCAGGTCACCGAGATAAAAACCCTGTAACAGCCCGGAATTCAATGTGTTCCCCCATAGGAGACCCAGTCACGCAGCATATCATCCGCGGCAATATTCTCACCCTATCCGCATGGGTGAGGATAACCACTGACGCAACATCTCAAGTAAGATGTGGATTACGCCGCTACGCTCAAATCACGCAAAGACGGATAGCCAGGAACGGGATATGGTCGCTGAATCATCAATGGTGTGTCATGAGTGCGACCTGTTGGTTGAAGTGCCGCGCCTTGAGATCCGTCAAAAAGCCTATTGTCCACGCTGTAATTACCTATTGGCCGCAAACCGACCCTACGCAAAGCGCGTGGTATTCGCGTTCGCCACTTCCGGATTATTGTTCCTGGTATTGGCGAACGCATTTCCGTTTCTCGGCTTCAGCGCGAAGGGTCAGGAGCGAACCGTGACCTTGTTGCAAAGTGTCGGCATCCTGGTTACTGAAAACTTGCCGTTGCTGGCGGCAGTTGTGTTCGCATCGATCATTGCTATTCCGGCCATGTTTTTGATCAGCATTATTTATGTTTCCTTTTCGCTCGCGAATGAGCGCTCATATCCCGGCACCAGGAAGACGCTTCGGTGGGCAGTGTTGTTATTACCCTGGAGCATGGCAGAGATATTTCTTATCGGCATCCTGGTCAGTTTTACCAAGATTGTGACTATTGCCGATGTCGCACTTGGCGCGTCGTTTTGGTCATACGTGCTCTTCACGATTTGCATAACGGTCGTTGTGCTGCACCTCGACAAGCGCGAACTATGGGAGCACGTGGAGTTACTAAGGCATGACTGAAGTAATGCAAATATCGGCCATGGAGCAAGGACTTCAGGGCTGTCCGATTTGTACCTCGGTGGGATCCGCTGAAAAGACCCACTGCAATCGCTGCGGATCGAAGCTGCACGCCGGCTGGGCGAATAGTATTCAGCATACGTGGGCTTGGCTGGCGACATCAGTTGTCCTGTACTTGCCCGCTAATTTCCTGCCAATCACGTACACGCGCTTTCTCGGCAAGGAAACCGAGAGCACGATATTGGGAGGCGTCGTGACTTTGTGGGAGCATGGATCGGAGCCCATAGCGGTTATTATTTTCGTCGCCAGTGTGCTGGTACCACTGAGCAAGATGTTGGTGCTGGCGTGGCTGTGCCTTTCGGTGCAGTTCGGCAGTAACTTCCTCCTGCCACAAAAAACAAGGCTTTATCGCATTACGGAATTTGTCGGCCGCTGGTCCATGATTGACGTTTTTGTTGTCAGCATACTGGTGGCGCTCATTCAACTGGGCAATGTGATGACTATACTTCCAGGTGTAGCGGCGCTGGCTTTTGCAGCCATGGTGGTGACGACGATGCTCGCGGCACTGGCATTTGATCCGCGCTTGCTTTGGGTGTCGGCAGATAAGGGCGATCGGGTATGAGCGAAGGGGCTAAGAAGGTTATCGCGCGAGTGGGGCGTGGTCCAGGAATCTCAACAATCTGGCTGGTTCCGGCTGCAGCGATTGTTATCGGAGCCTGGATGGTCTACGCGCACTGGTCCAGCCTGGGGCCGCTCATCGAAATTACTTTCGTGAGCGGCGAGGGCATAGAGGCAGGTAAGACCAAGATCAAAAGGAAAAACGTGCCGGTGGGTGAGGTATTGGAGCTGCGTTTATCGGATGACGCCGAGCGCGTTGTACTGTCGGTTCGTATCAACAAACAAGAAGCGCGTTTGCTGCGCGAAGACAGTCAGTTCTGGGTCGTCAGGCCGCGCGTCGGCAAGGGCGGCATATCGGGACTGAATACGCTCTTGTCGGGCGCGTACATAGTGTTATCTCCTGGCTCCGGGGAAGGCCCGGCACACCAGTTTACAGGCCTGGAGACACCGCCTTTTACACCGCCAGGAACGCCGGGATTGCACATTACCCTGGACAGCGACGGCAATCGGCCACTCGGTGAGGGTGATCCGGTGCTGTTCCATGGAATTGAGGTCGGCAAGATCGAATACGTTCATTTCAATAGCGATGAGCGACGCACTTATTACAATGCTTTTGTTGCCGCTCCGTATGATCGGCTGATTACGACCAATACACGATTCTGGTTTAGCAGCGGCCTGAGCGTTGATTTGTCCGCCGATGGCATTCGACTCGAAATGGCGTCGCTTACGACTGTGATATCAGGAGGTGTCTCGTTCGATGTGCCTGTCGGCCAGCCGGAGGGTGAGCACATCACAGAGCGCGCATTTTTCACGATCTATCCACGCGAGAGTGACATTCATGAAGCACAGTATGAGCATGCACTCTCCTACATGGTGATGTTTGATGATTCGATTCGAGGTCTCAAGCCCGGCGCGCCCGTAGAGTATCGAGGCGTAAAAGTTGGCAACGTCATACGAACGGATATCGTTTATCCGGAAATCGAAAATATGCTGATGCCACGCGCACGGATCCCGGTGCTTATCGAAATTATTCCGGCGCGTTTTGGTTTTCCCGACGAGGAGGCGATCCTGCCCGAAGTCGATGGCCGCCTTGTCGACTTAGTCGGTGTGGGTCTTCGTGCCGGACTGGCGACCGGTAGTCTCCTGACCGGTAGGAAATACATCGAACTTCAGTACGATCGTGATTTGGGTGGCGATGCTGGCGGTGATGTCGAGGTATTTGCCGGGTACAAAGTCATCCCGACCATCGATGGTCAGCTTGGGCAACTGCTCGACAACGCAAGTCGTACTCTGGAGGTGATCAACAAGTTACCGCTCGATGAGGTTCTCGACAGCGCACAAACAGCGTTGGACGAAATTGCCGCAACACTTGCTGAGTTTCGCAAATCCGCCACCGAGCTCGATGAAATCCTGACAGACCCCGCAAGTCACGAATTGATCGGATCACTCAACAAGACGCTCATCAGTTTTCAGCAATTGGCACTGGACTTTTCCGAGGGTTCCGCGACACACGCGGAATTGCAAAACAGCCTGCGGTCGCTGGGTCAGACTTTGCAGGAGCTGGAACCAGTCCTCAAAATCCTCAGGCGGCAACCGAACAGCCTGATCTTCGGTGGCGGTGACGACGAAGATCTGGAACCCAAAGGAGCGCGAGAATGAACCATACCCGTAACAGTTTCGTAGCTCTTGTGTTTTTCGCTTTGGTGGCGTGCGCCTCAAAGCCGGTTGAGGAGCACTACTACAGCCTGGTCTTAGCGGCCGATCAGGCCGGCACAACGGTTAAAGACGATAACGCAGGGGCTCACCTGATCGTCGGCCCGGTACATCTTCCGGCCTACTTGAACAACCGAGGCCTGGGCATTGCGGTGGGTGCGAATCAAATACGTACGGCAAACCATCATTTTTGGGCTGAGCCCCTGGACGAAGCGATTTCCAAAGTACTGGTTCTGGACATCTCCCGCTTGCTCGATAACGTGGTGGTGGAGCGTGATACCGGCCGCTGGACGGCCGCGGGTGATTGCCGCCTGCGCCTTGAGTTTGACCGGTTTCACGCGACCGATGAGTCGAGTGTTGTCAGTAGTGGTCGATATTGGGTCGCATCGTCGGAGGCCAGTATCGGCCGCGAATTTCACATTGCCAACAGCTTGTCCGCGGACGGATACGGGCATGCAGTAGAGACTCTGCGGCAATCACTGGGCACGCTGGCAGCCAAGATCGCCGCCACCGTTGAGAGCGATCCGCTCTGTTTGGGAACCGAATGAAAGGAAAGTCATGATTCGTCTTGACTCAGGCTCCCGGCGTCGGTCTAATACCCCGCTCGTTTGACCCTGTAGGAGCGCGCCTCGCGCGCGACCGCACATTGGCCAGGTAGCTCAGTTGGTAGAGCAGCGGACTGAAAATCCGCGTGTCGGTGGTTCGATTCCGCCCCTGGCCACCATTCTAACGTTTTGAAAACCCTCGTTATTGCTCACTCACCCCAATTGCGAGTGTAGCGAAGCAATCCATTTTGCGTAAGTTTTGCGTAATTTTGCGGGAGGCCTAACTCACGCTAATTCGTCGCAAAACCACTAACTCGGGCCTGTTACCGTTTCTTTCACACACAGCATTGGCGGCATCAATGAGTTTCGTCAGTTCCGCTGCCGAATAATGTGTGGTCATTCTGCCCGAGCGGTGTCCCAACAGGTCCTGTCGGTCCTCGAAACTCACACCGGCCGCTCGCAAGCGTCGACCAAACGTGTGCTTCAAGTCATGAACACGAACTTGTGGCAGACCGATGACCTTTCTCACCCGGCACCAGGAGCTGTTCAGCATCCTTGAAACCGGTTTGCCCCGGTAGGTGAAAACATGCGTACGGTGTTTGCCGCGACGTGAATCCACTACTGAGCGTGCAATGTCATTCAGGACAATCAGTCTGTCGTCACCGTTCTTGACGAATGACCCCGGCACAATAAACACGAAAGTCTCAAGCTCTGGAACCTTGACCTCCCAGGCCCACTGCAATCTGCAGATTTCGGCGTCGCGGCAGCCTGTGTTGACTGCGAACAACGCCATCTTTGCAAGATGCGGTGGCAGCGCCGAAAACAGTTGCTGTTGCTCGTCCCAGTTCAACGGATAAGGTTGCCGTTTATTGGTATCGGGTAACAGCTTGATTCTCGGTGCCCGGTCCAGCCAGGTCAGGCCGTACTCATCCATCCACTCATCTTTCGCGAGGTTCAGGATGCGTCGTACAACCTTGAGCCCGTGGTTTATCGTTCCAGGTGTTCTTCCCTCCTTTCTTTTGTTATCGATCCACGGATCCAGTGCGCCCCGATGGATGCGCTGCAAAGGCAGCTTTCCGATCCACGGCATCAGTTGCTTGAGCAGACAGATGTCTCTGTCGAGCGAGCGTTTGTGTTGGTTCTCGCGAACGAACCTTATCGCTGCTTCTTCGAAACTCCGCTCCGGTCTGACACCGTAAATCTTTGCCTGGCGTATAGTCTCCGCAAGTCTCGCCAGATACCGATCGGCTTCTACCTGTTCAGACGTGCCAGTGCTTTTGCAAACGCGTTGCCCTTCGATCCGTTTGTCGATGTGCCAAATGCCCGCTCTCTTAAAGAGACCGGACGTTTTTCTGCGTCCCATAGTCGTTCTCCTTGCAATCGACCGGGACGCCCGTTGCAGGAGATATAGTCCTCCACCCAGGCGTCCAGTTCAAGCCGGTCAAAAGCAATGCCTTGCTGGCCGATAGGAATTCTTGTGAGATGAGGCCGCACTTCGCTGTTGAAGCGGTTGCGGTCCATGCCGAGATACGCGGGCGCATCGCGAAGGCGTACGAGCCGCGGTAACAAAACGACGTTTGTATTCGTTGGTTTCATCGACCGAGATACACAGACGCTATTTCCACCCGAGCGTGGCCAAGTTCGCTGCTGATGATGGCTCGCGCCTCATGGTCGAGCGCTCGTTGTGCAGGATTAAGATCCTTCGATGGCAATCCACCCGCCACTGGACAAACCCGTTCGGTGAGCTCGAAATAACGTCGCTGAGCATAGCCGTGCCGCAATCCGTGAAGCTGAGACAGCCCTGCTTTTGCAGTTCGTTTCTCGTACCGATGAAGCTGCTTTACATAGTTCAGGTGGGGCGGTATTAGTGCACCGCCCCTGGCCAACGCTTTAACCTCTTCCAGTAACCGGCGTTGGCCTTCATTTGTAATCGGTACCGATCTCGCTCGTCCGCCCTTGGTCCAGCTGGGTTTAAGTTTGATGTGATCGTCCTGTACTGCGTAGGAAGGACTGAACTTGATAGATTCTTCACGGCGCAACCCAAAGGCCGCTTGCAAACGAATACTCAGGAAAATGTGTTTGTCAGAGATCAATGACAGTTTTTTCTCATCCAGTTCCTGTGCCTTGGATACTTTGGCGACATACGCTCGCTTACCGATGCCGTACGCGCTGTTGTCCCCGGCGATGATGCTCGGCTTGTTGATTTTCTTTGCCCACCACCGAAGTGCCGACAAACGATTCTTCAACGTCCCGACGCCGATGTCCTGTTCCTGCCAATGAGCAACCAATGCAGTCACGTGTTTGGGCTTTAATGATCTGGGCTGCATGCGCCGAAATCCTATCTCCAATAATTGACTGGCGATCAGGTCCAATATTCTCGACCGGGTCGCTTGTGTTGAAAAACTGCCATCACGGTTGTCTCGACACATTTCGCTTAACTGGTAGTTCAGGTCTTTCATGGTGCGTATTACCTCGTTGGTGAGTTTGGATGACCTGCTCGCAGCCGTTAGGCGTACGAGGTCCGATCAAAGATCGGAAAAAGGTCACGGGACACCAGTCCCTTTAGGCCTGAAGCCTCAATCAGGTTCGCCGACGATCTCTTTTGAGTTCAGTCGGGGACCACCAGTTGGCCCAAAGGGCCGGTTCATAACGAGTAAACAATTACCTCCTTTTCAATAGG
>JAJFKR010000012.1 GCA_021773095.1 Woeseiaceae bacterium
AATGGTGAGGGGATGGGGACGAAGTCTCCTACGGTCTGTACCAACAGGTCAGAAGCGCGCGAAATGTCCCTCCCATCCCGGCACCTTCCATCATCCTGATTTCAGGTGGGAGTTACCATACAAGCGCGCCCTGCGCGCGACCTTGTGCGTCACACAGCCGACGGCCGACATATTCGGTACTGGAATGGGTCGGTTCCTCGCTCGTCAGAACCGGCCCTCAGCATCATGTCGCCGTTTCACGCGTCGTCTTCGCGCTGCCGGCTGTGGCTCAGCCATCGCAATAGCGCGCGCCTGAAATGCATACTCAATCGTACCGGTCATCCACAGGAAATAACCCATCAGTTCGATGAACTCCTCGACCGCAAGTTTGATAACACGGCGGTAATCTTCGTCGAGTATCGACGTCCACAGCGGTTCGTGGCCGACGAATCTCACGAACGCGAACAGGATGACGGCGCCCGCGAATAGCAGGGTCAGGCCCGGCGATGGCCAGAGTCGGGCTAGCGCGATCTGCAGGCGTTTGCGGTTTCTGACTGTGTAGACGATTACCAGTGCCCCGACAATGACGATAATCACCTGCCACAGGCTATCGACGATATAGCGATCCAGGTAATAATCGAGCTCGCGGACAAGAAATGCCAGCGCCATACCGGTGAACGGAATTGCGACAGGTCGTTGGCTTGGGCAGTAGCGGGCCACCCACCCCATGATCACACCACAGGTGGCAAGAATGATGGCCTGAATAATTTCGACGGGGGAAAATTCGCTGGTTCCGAAGTGATCGCTTTCGCTCAGCAGGACGTGCAGTTTCAGGCTGCCAGGTGACGCAATTTCCATCTGCGTTAACGCCCACGTTATGAACGCGATAACGATGAAATACAGGAGGTAGCGTGGCCAAGGCATACCAAACTATACACCGCTACAGCATTATTGACGCAGTCTGAAGGTCGCCTCGCCAGCCGTATTCAGAAGTCCATGATTCATAAGAAACTCTGCGGCGTCTTCGGCATCGTTTTCGAACCAGTCGCGGGTATTTCCGAGGCGAAAACTGTAACCCCAGGTATCCATATCCAGCATCAGTTGGTCTCGCCCCACGCCATCAATGTTGCCAGCCAGTACGACCTGCAGATAACAAACGGCCGCCTCTTCAAGGTCGCTTCCACCAGCATCGCAATCAAGGCTAGTCCGTCTTTCGTCCGTCATGCAAATGACGTGACAGGTTTCGTGAAGCAATGAATGTATTGGAGTATCAGCACGCGCGTACACGGCGCGACCTACTATGCCCGCTTCCGATTCGCCCCAGTAGCTGCCGGTAATTTCGACATCAGCACCCTGTTCGATAAATTCCAGATCGTATCGTCGCAGGAACGAATTAAGGGTTCTCTTCGCAACGTCAGAAACGAGCAACATCGGATCTTAAAGCGTGGAAATCTGCTTCATGACAATGCGCACAAGATCCTGAACAATTGCTTCGCGCAGCAATTCTTCCTCGCGAGCCTTTCCCAGCACCAGCGTCGAGTCGTACGTGTAATCTCTTGTGAGAGTCAGCGTTTGCTGCGGCAACAGGTTGATTGCTCCGCTGTCAAGACTATAGGTAAGCGAGTAGTACACCTCGTATTCGGTTGGTACGTTGCGTGCCGAAACTGACAATACGCGTTGTGCCGTGTCATCAAAAGAGATCGTGAAAATCGCCGTTGCGTCTGTTGCGGAATCGCTTAGTTCGACGCCAGCATCACGCAGGCGTGCTTCGAACTCGCGCAGAAACAGGCTATAGCGATCGCTGCTCGCAATGAAGGTCCGCTCCATTCCCGCCGGCGGCAAGAAAGCACCCTGCAGGTGAAATCCGCAGGCCACCAGACTGGCCGCGCACAGGATTGCGAGCGATGGGCGAATGACCCTAAACAACGATATTCACCAGTCGGCCCGGTACGACGATCACTTTACGAACGTCATTGCCGGAAATGAAGCGTTGCACGTTTTCATCGGCAAGTGCGTCGGCTTCTATAGCGTCTTTGGCCGCATCAACTGCGACCGAAATTCGACCACGTAATTTGCCGTTGACCTGCACCACCATCTCGACCAGATCAAGTGCCAGTGCATTCTCGTCAACATCCGGCCAGCGTTGGTCGATCAGCGCTGACTCGTGACCCAGTTCCTGCCACAACGCATGGCAAATATGCGGCACCATGGGCGACAACATCACGACCACCGCTTCCAGCGCCTCGCGCTCGACGGCACGCCCCGCTTCTGAACCATCGGCGAGTTTATTGATTGCATTCAACAATTCCATTGCTGCGGCGACGGCTGTATTGAAGCTCCGTCGGCGTCCAATATCGTCGCCTATTTTCGCAATGGTCTGATGCGTCTTTCTGCGCAAGTCCTTTTGCGAATCGTTCAGCACATTGACATCGACATCACCCGCCGGACCGGTGCCAGCGTGCCCGACAACCGCGCTCCAGAAACGCTTCAGAAACCGGAAGCTCCCCTGTACGCCTTCGTCCGACCACTCCAGCGCCTGCTCCGGTGGCGCAGCAAACATCATGAACAGGCGCACCGTGTCGGCACCGTATTTTTCAATCAGTTCGGCCGGATCAACGGTGTTGCCCTTAGCCTTGGACATCTTCGCACCGTCTTTCAGCACCATGCCCTGCGTCAGCAAATTGGTGAACGGTTCCGATACATCGGTAAGCCCTTCGTCCCGCATGACGCGCTGGAAAAACCGCGAATACAAGAGGTGCAGGATCGCGTGCTCAATACCACCGGTGTATTGATCGACCGGCGTCCAGTACTTCGTGCGATCATCAAGCATCGCATCATCGCTATCCGGACACGCATAGCGTGCAAAATACCAGGACGACTCAACAAATGTGTCGAACGTATCCGTTTCACGACGCGCGTCTTTGCCACACTTCGGACAGGGCGCGTTGACGAATTCCGGCATGTCCTTTAGCGGTGACCCACATCCTTTGACCTCCACGTGCTCGGGTAACACGACCGGCAATTGATCCTCCGGCACGGGTACCGCATCACATTCGTCGCAATAGATAATCGGGATTGGTGTACCCCAGTAACGCTGGCGAGACACGCCCCAGTCACGCAAGCGATAATTTACCTTGCGGCTGCCACGGCCCGTCTTTTCAAAGTGGTCGGCGATCGCATTAAACGCGCCGTCGAAATCAAGTCCATTGTAGTCACCCGAATTCACGAGCACGCCGCGTTCCAGATACACGGCCTCCTCGATGTCAATTTCTGTGCCATCGGTCGGCGCGATAACCTGCCTGATCGGCAAGTCGTGTTTTTTCGCAAACTCCCAGTCGCGTGCGTCATGTCCGGGCACGGCCATGACCGCGCCAGTGCCGTAGCTCATGAGCACGAAGTTGGCCACCCACAGCGGTACTTCCTCACCGGTCAGCGGATGGATCGCGGAGATACCGAGCGCCATGCCCTTTTTCTCCATCGTCTCAAGCGTCGCTTCCTGGGCATCGGTCTGCCTGCATTCTTGTATAAAGGTCGCGATGTCAGGATTTGTCGCGGCCGACTTGCTGGCCAGTGGATGCTCCGCGGCGACAGCCATGTAGGTCACACCCATCAGCGTGTCGGGCCGAGTCGTGTACACAGTCAGCGGCTCAACTTCATCAACGACATCGAAAGACAGTTCGACACCTTCGGAGCGGCCGATCCAGTTGCGCTGCATGGTCTTGACCGAGTCGGGCCAGCCCGGCATGCGGTCCAGCTCATCGAGCAACTCGTCCGCGTATGCCGTGATTTTCATGAACCATTGCGGAATCTCGCGACGTTCGACCAGTGCATCTGAGCGCCATCCGCGGCCATCGATCACCTGCTCATTCGCAAGCACGGTCTGGTCAACAGGATCCCAGTTAACAACCGAATTCTTGCGATAAACGAGTCCCTTTTTGAACATTTTCGTAAACAGCCACTGTTCCCAGCGGTAATACTCGGGCTTGCAGGTAGTGATTTCACGCGTCCAGTCGTACGCGTAACCCAGTCGTTTAAACTGGCTGCGCATGTCCGCAATGTTGCTATAGGTCCATTTTGCCGGCGGAACGCCTCGCTTGATTGCTGCATTCTCGGCCGGCATGCCGAATGCGTCCCAGCCCATCGGTTGCAGGACGTGCATCCCTTGCAGGCGGTGATAACGTGCGATGACGTCGTTGATGGTGAAGACACGTACATGACCCATGTGCAGTTTTCCGCTGGGATACGGAAACATGGTCAGGCAATAATATTTGTCCTTATCGGGATCTTCGCCGACCTCAAAACTGCGGGCATCGGTCCAGTGTTTCTGGGCCGCCAGCTCTACGGTTTCGGGATTGTAGGGGGTGCTCATGAAGGCTCTGTGTCTTCGCTATCGTGAAAAAACAGAAGCCTACAGGAACCCACAGCAATTCGCAGCAGTCGTTACACCACTCTAGAACCCGGCCCGACTCCGTATCCAGAAGAAACCGAGCAGTGCGAAACAAATACCGACGATGGGCAGATTGCCCCAGTCAGCGTATACGGTTGTCCCCCGATGGGAGCGAATGTCGGCTGTCATGATGACTTCCGCAAACTGCTTGCCGGTTTTCAGCAACTCACCCTCTGGCCCGATAAATGCGCTGATGCCCGTATTGGTCGACCTGACAGCATAGCGGCCAACCTCAAGCGCCCGCATCCGCGCGATCTGAAGGTGCTGGTGAGGTGCGATCGAATCACCAAACCATGCATCGTTGCTGACGTTTATAAGAATATCTGCATCTGGAAATGCATACAGCTGTTCCGCTCCATAAGCATCTTCGTAGCACACCGCGACTGCGAGTTTCACGCCATTGGCTGTCATCAACAAGGCTTGATTCTCGCTACCGGCCGCCAGATCGGAGTAAGGAAGATTTTGCATCTTCATCCACTCTCGCACGCTCGCCGGGACCGGAAAATATTCACCAAAAGGCACCAGGTGACGTTTTCGATAAAACTGTCGCTCGGTACTACCGAGTATCAGGACGCTGTTGAATATTCGTGCCTGGGGGCTGCGCTCGGTGTTATTTTCGAGGATACCCAGCAGCACAGTCTGACCGTTGCGCCTGGCATCGCCGTCAACGATGTCGAGATAATTAGCCACATGGACCTGCAACGAGGGTATTGCGACTTCCGGCCAGATAATGAGCTCACTCTCTGGCACGCTTAAAGTCGCGCTGCGATAGAAGTCCAGCGTCTGTTGCCGTTGCTCTGGCAGCCATTTTTGATCCTGCGGCACACCACCCTGAACAATTGTGGTACGAATCGCCTTGCCGTACGGCTCTGTCCATTCGATGGCACCCAACAGACCGCCAGCAAGCCAGGGCAAGAGGATAAGCGGAATCGCAATTATCCTTTCTTTGCCGTTGGTCATAATCGCTACGAGGATCGACGCGGTACTGAACAACAGCATGAGCGACACACCGTAAATTCCGAGGATCGGCGCCCACCCAGCCAGTGCTGAATCAATTTGCCCGTAGCCCTGTGCCAGCCATGGGAATCCAGTCAGAATCCAGCCGCGTAACCATTCGACCACTACCCATGCCGCTGGTGCCACAAAGAACAGGCGCCAGGGCTCACCGTGTGACAAACGCGACGTCAGCCAGCCAGCAAGCCATAAAAATGTCGCCATAATCAGCGACAACCCGATCATTAGCAGTAATGCTATCCACAACGCCGCATGACCGAACACATGCACCGATATATAGATCCAGTACGTGCCGGTAAGGAACAACCCGAAGCCGAACCAAAAAAAATGTGCAGCCGCATCTTTTGGGGAAACAGTTAGCGCTACGAACAACAGCGGCAAAATAAGAATCGGTGCCAGAATCGACCAATGGGCCGGTGCAAAAACCAGTGTCGTCGCGCAACCGATGACGAATGCCAGACCGCGACTCAACTTCGGCCGGTCAGCCGTCAGGGAATACACAAAGCTCTGATTCTTCTTATTGGCCACAAGCATCAACCATCGGTACGTTGCACCTGCAAGGCGTCAATACGCCGCTCATCAACATTGATGACTGCAATCTGGAAGCCACCGAATTCCACCTTCTCTCCACGTCGTGGCAAGCGCCCCAATTCATGCAATACAAGACCGCCGATCGTATCGTAATCTTCGTCCTCAAGCTGGCACTCAAAGAACTCGTTAAAATCTTCGATGCGAGTTAGCGCGCGCACAGCGAAACACGGTTTGCCATTGCGGTCCCCATCCGGCCGGATGAACTCGGCTTCTTCGTGATCGTGTTCGTCGTCTATTTCGCCGACAATTTCTTCGAGCACATCTTCGATCGTCAACAACCCGGCAACACCGCCGTATTCGTCGACAACGATCGCCATGTGATTGTGGCTGGCGCGAAATTCTTTTAGTAATGCGTTGAGGCGCTTCGATTCCGGGATGACCGTGGCCGGTCGTAACAACTTCTTGATGGTAAGGCCTTTGGCGTCATCGCTACCGTAGTGACGCAGCAGGTCTTTAGCCAGCAATATGCCGAGCACCTCGTCACGGTCTTCACCGATGACGGGAAAACGAGAATGACCCGACTCGACGATCAGCATTAGCGTGTCGTCGAATTGATCTTCAATATCGATAACGACCATCTGCGACCGCGGTACCATGACGTCACGAACCTGAATCTCGGATACTTCGAGTACGCCGGAAAGCATGCTTTTTTCTTCAGCATCGAGGTCGACATCGGATTGAATAAAGGTCTGAATTTCGTCGCGGCTCCAGGGTTCGCCCCTGATCGCACGCATCACGCGTGCCACCAGTCCGGGTGTACCCGAGCCGCTGGTACTTGGGGGTTTTTCGTTCATAAGCAATTAGTGTATCAGTTCTCTTCGGGAGACTCCCCATAGGGGTTCGCGATCCCATGGTCGGTCATAATTTGTATCTCAAGACATTCCATCTCAGCGGCGTCGCTATCATTTTCATGGTCGAAACCCAGCAAGTGCAAGGTGCCGTGAACGATCATGTGAGCCCAGTGATCTGCGACCGACTTACCTTGCTGCCCCGCCTCATCGGCAACGACCGTTGCGCAGACCACAATGTCACCAAGCGGCGATTCCGCTTCATCCGGCAAACCATCAAGGTCGCCTGCCGGGAAAGACAGAACGTTTGTCGGTTTGTCCTGGTCACGATATTCGAAATTCAGTTGCTGCATTTCGGCCGCATCAACTACTCGTATCGAAACCTCCCTCGCACCCGGATGACCAGTAGCGCCGATAGCGCGACAAACCCACGCAGCTATTTCGTCGGAATCGGGAACAGACCCGTGGTCGGAAGCGAGCTGAACGTCAACCTGAACGGTCATCTTTCTCGTAGGCTTCGACAATGCGCTGCACAAGTTCGTGACGTACAACGTCCTTCGGCGAGAAGTAGGTAAACGAAACACCGTTGACGTCTTTCAAAACGTCGGCCGCATTCTTCAGCCCGGACATTTGGCCGGACGGCAGATCGATTTGCGTGATATCGCCAGTCACTACCGCACGTGAGCCGAAACCAATGCGCGTTAGAAACATCTTCATCTGTTCGATGCTCGTGTTTTGTGCTTCGTCAAGAATGACGACTGATTCGTTCAGCGAGCGGCCACGCATGAATGCCAATGGCGCAACTTCGATGACGTTGCGATCGATCAACTGAGTCACCCGTTCTGCACCAATCATGTCGTATAGCGCGTCGTACATCGGACGCAAGTATGGATCAACTTTCTGCGATAAATCCCCGGGCAAGAAACCGAGCCTTTCACCGGCCTCGACCGCCGGGCGCACAAGTACGATGCGCCGCACTTGTTCGGATTCTAAAGCATCCACCGCGCTCGCGACCGCCAGGTAAGTCTTGCCGGTGCCGGCAGGTCCAATTCCAAATGCCAGGTCATGATCGCGAATTCTTCGCATATAGGCGGTCTGATTCGCACCGCGTGGGCGTATCAACTTTCGACGGGTCTGAATGCTAATGACATCATCATTCGCCACCTCGGACACATCATCGTCCGGCCTTAATTCTGCATTTTCCATAAATGACTCCTGCAACATCATGTGCACGCGCTCGGGATCCAGTCGCTCCTGATCCGTCATTGAAAACAAAGCCAACAGGACGTCACCACCAACCTCTGCGGCGCCCGGGCGTCCTGTGACACGAAAGCGGTTGCCACGACTGGCGATTTCCACATCCAGGCGGCGTTCAATCTGTCGTAAGTGCTCATCAAACTGGCCGCAAAGATTGGCCAGGCGGTTGTTATCGGCGGGTTCGAGAACGACGTCCCGAGAAATCTGGACAGCATTCAAAATCTGTATTCAAAACCTCTGCGTAGAAAGCCACCTGCCAGGGAGACAGGGGCAATGTCATGCCTGAAACAGACGATGACGAGAAATCTATCAAGACAATAGATCATTGCTTAATAGACTACGCCGCCGCTGTTTCGTTCGCAAGGCGTCCGCGCAGGGAATTCGGCAACGCCTCGGTGATAACCACGTCGACGAATTGGCCAATCGACGACGTATCGGCGTCGAAATTGACCCAGCGATTATTTTCCGTACGACCGGATACCTGACTGGCGCTTTTCCTGGAGACCTTCTCAACCAACACGCGCTGTGTCGTCCCAACCATCGTGCGGCTGATATCCATCGCCTGTTGGTTAATTCGTGCCTGCAACAACTGGAGTCGTTGTTTTTTGATTTCCATCGGCGTGTCGTCCGCCAGACTCGCGGCGGGCGTGCCGGGACGCGCACTGTATATGAAACTGAAGGATTGATCGAAGCCCATCTCTGCGATCAGGTTCATCAGGACTTCAAAGTCGTGATCCGTCTCGCTGGGGAAGCCAATAATGAAGTCTGACGACAGGGAAAAGTCGGGGCGTGCCGCACGTAGTTTGCGAATCTTTTGCTTGTATTCGAGAATTGTGTGGCCTCGCTTCATCGCTGCCAGCACGCGATCAGACCCATGTTGCACCGGCAGGTGTAAATAGCCAGCCAGCTTCGGCACTTCGGCATATGCCTGGATCAGACTGTCGGTAAATTCGACGGGATGCGAAGTCGTAAATCGAATACGACCGATACCTTCGATCTCGGCGACGTAATAAATCATCGTCGCCAGATCCGCAATTTGCCCATCGTGCATGGGTCCCCGATATGCGTTGACGTTCTGCCCCAACAAATTGACCTCGCGGACACCCTGGCCAGCAAGGGTCACGACTTCGGCGATCACATCGTCGAACGGCCGGCTGATTTCCTCGCCGCGCGTGTACGGCACAACGCAGAAACTGCAATATTTGCTGCAGCCTTCCATGATGGAAACAAACGCAGTCGGTCCCTCAGCGCGGGGCTCGGGTAGCCGGTCAAACTTTTCGATCTCGGGGAAGGAAATATCGACAACTGAACCGCCTTTTTTTCCAGCGCTGTTAATTAGCTCGGGCAGGCGATGCAGGGTCTGTGGTCCGAAGACGACATCGACGAACGGCGCACGTTTTATGATGCCCTCGCCTTCCTGACTCGCAACACAGCCACCAACTCCGATCTTGACGTTGGGATTCTTATCTTTGAGTTTGCGCCACCGACCCAGTTGGGAGAAAACCTTTTCCTGGGCCTTCTCGCGGATTGAGCACGTATTCACCAGTAACAGATCGGCCTCTTCCGGCGCATCCGTTAACTCATAACCGTGCGACTCACGCAATACGTCTGCCATCTTGTCCGAGTCGTACTCGTTCATCTGGCAGCCCATCGTTTTGATATAGAGCTTCATACTGACTTTTAGGAGCGGCACCGCCGCCGCGGCTACGACCTCCTAGAACGGAATATCGTCGTCGAAGTCATCCGGTCCCGGCTGCGGCGGCGCGTTACCACCACCTTGGTCACCACCCTGACTGCCGCCCTGGCCGCCCTGGCCGCCGAAGTTACCGCCACCGCCAGAGCCACCACGACCACCCAGCATCTGCATTTCGTCAGCGATGATCTCGGTCGTGTAACGATCATTGCCAGACTTGTCCTGCCACTTGCGCGTCCGCAGCTTACCCTCGATGTAAACCTGTGAGCCTTTGCGAAGATATTCGGCCGCAATTTCGGCCAGCCGATTGAACATCGCCACGCGATGCCACTCGGTACGCTCTTTTTGCTCACCGGTCTGCTTGTCTTTCCACGACTCGTTGGTCGCGACCGTAAGGTTGGTTACCGCAGAACCGCTTGGCATATAACGTGTCTCGGGATCCCCGCCGACGTTTCCAACAATGATGACTTTATTTATTCCGCGGGCCATTTACGGATCCCCTGTCTTATGTATGTGGTTAATGTGACTCGCCGTGGTCTGGCGAGGGGGAACTATTGTAGTGCCTGTTTGGGTAATTACCAGTAAGATTTCTGGCTTCGATACCTGAATTCTCGCCCGTAGGAGCGCGCAAGGCGCGCTCCTACGGGCGCCGGAATCGGCCGAAGCTTTGTAGTGCCAGCCAGATACCGGCCAACAGTGCGCAGACAAAGAAAACGTCAGCCGGGCGGCCCTGGCCCAGGAACCGACCGCCGATGAGTCCGCCGATGAAGGCGCCGAGGAATTGGGCGCTTGAGAAGACGCCCAAAGCGGCGCCGCGGATGTCAGTATCCGCCAGCACCGACAGCCTCGCTGGTAATCCGGCTTCGAGGAAATTGAAGCCGCCGAAATATACGACAAGCGAGAGAAAAACCGGCACGATCGAGAAACTGAAGAACGTTAGCGAGAGCTGTGCGATCAGAATCATACTCACCGCAATACCGATCAGTCGGCCCTGCCCCTGGCGGTGGTCCTTCATGATCAGCGGGATGGTAATAAGCAATGACAGCAGCAATGCGCCGACGTACATTTTCCAGTGATCGGTTAGCTCAAGTCCGAGGCGTCGAGTCAGAAGAAAAGGCAGTGCCACGAATGTGGCGGTCATGATGGTGTGCAAAAGGAAGACGTAAAAGTCGACGCGCAAGAGATCCGGGCCCACTGCCGGGCGGAAGTTCCAGTTTGTCTTCCTGCTAACCCGCGGAATTTCCGGTAACAGCAGCAACAAAAATCCCGCCACGACAGCGAGCAACGCCGCCGCCCAAAACAGCGATTGAACACCGAATTTTGCTGCAATCAGGGGACCGCCTACCATTGCGATCATGAACGAGAGGCCGATACCAATGCCGAATACAGCCATCGATTTAGTGCGCACCTCCTCGCGGGTCGCGTCTGTTATCAGCGCCGTCAGTGTTGCTGAAATCGCACCCGCACCCTGCAACAGTCGGCCCGCAATAATTCCGTAAATTGAATCACTGACCGCTGCCAGCGCACTTCCTGCCGCAAATATGCCCAGACCCAGCAGAATCACCGGGATACGGCCCACTCGATCCGACAGCGCGCCCAGTGGTATCTGGAAGCCGGCCTGAGTCAGCCCGTAGGCACCCACAGCGAGTCCAACCAACAGCGGAGTGGCGTGCTCAAGATCGTAGGCGTAAAGAGAAAGTACCGGCAGCAACGCGAAAAGCCCGAACATGCGAATCATCGAGATGAGCGCAATAACGCCGACCGAGCGACGTTCAGAGGCGTCCATCGGGATGCTCGTAGCGGGGTTTTCTGAACTCATTCGTAATGTTCCTTTGCGCCGCAGATGCGCGGCGGCGTATATTAGCAGGTTGGCCGGAAATGACTGCACGCTTCCAATGAAAACACTCGTTTTATGAAAACCATAAATATCCGTGGCGCGAGAACGCACAACCTCTGCAATATTGACCTCGAGTTGCCACGTGACCAATTGATCGTCTTTACCGGATTGTCCGGGTCGGGCAAGTCTTCGCTCGCGTTCGATACCATTTACGCGGAGGGTCAGCGCCGTTACGTCGAATCTTTGTCGGCGTACGCAAGACAATTCCTGTCGATGATGGAAAAGCCCGACATCGACCACATCGAAGGTCTTTCACCGGCGATCTCGATTGAGCAGAAATCGACCTCGCACAATCCGCGCTCGACGGTTGGCACGGTCACCGAGATTTATGACTACCTGCGACTCTTGTACGCACGCGCCGGCACACCGAAGTGCCCGGACCATGACCTGCCGCTCGAGGCGCAGACCATCGCCCAGATGGTCGATCAGGTTATGGCTTTGCCGAAGGGCAGCAAATTGATGTTGCTCGCGCCGGTGGTTGCGGATCGCAAAGGCGAGCACGTCCAGCTGATGGCGGATCTACAGGCACAGGGCTTCATCCGTGCCCGAATAGACGGCGAGATTTATGAGCTCGATCAGCCACCGGCTCTCGACCTGCGCAAGAAACACAACATCGACGCAATCGTTGATCGGTTTATCGTTGATTCCGCCAAGGCCGAGGATGGCCTGCGCCTGCGCCTCGCAGAATCGTTTGAGACAGCGCTGCGTCTTGCCGACGGCAGTGCCCGTATTGCGTACATGGAAGACAGGAGCGCTGCGGAATTAATCTTCTCGGACCGCTTCGCCTGCAATCACTGTGGCTACAGCCTGACCGAACTCGAGCCACGCCTGTTCTCATTCAACAACCCGACCGGTGCCTGCCCCACCTGCGATGGTCTCGGCGTAAAGCAATTCTTCGATCCCGATCGAGTCGTCGTTAACCCCGGCCTGTCATTGGCCGGTGGCGCGATTCGCGGCTGGGATCGAAAAACGACCTATTACTACCAGATGATTCAAAGCCTGGCATCACACTACGGGTTCGATATCGAAACGCCATTCGATGAGTTGTCAGAGAAACTGCAACAGGTTGTCCTTTACGGCAGCGGCAAGGAAAAGATCAATTTCTTTTACGAGAACACTCGCGGCATGCAGATCAAGAAACTGCATCGCTTCGAGGGTGTACTTCCGAATCTCGAACGTCGCTATCATGAGACCGAGTCAAATGCAGTACGCGAGGAACTCACCAGATTTCTGAATAGTCAGGCCTGCCCGGACTGCGGCGGCACGCGACTTAATCGTGCAGCGCGGCACGTCTTTATTTGCGAGCGCTCGTTACCTGAGATCACGCATCTATCCGTTGGCCATGCACGGGAATTTTTCGACTGCATGGAAATCGACGGGTGGCGCGCCACGATCGCTGAAAAGATCGTCAAGGAAATTAACGATCGTCTCAGCTTTCTGTCCGACGTCGGCCTCGATTACCTGTCGCTTGATCGTAGCGCCGACACACTGTCCGGCGGTGAAGCACAACGTATCCGTCTCGCCAGCCAGATTGGCTCCGGGCTTGTTGGCGTCATGTACATCCTCGATGAGCCCTCGATCGGACTGCATCAACGTGATAATCAGCGACTGCTGAGTACGCTCGTTCATCTTCGCGATATCGGCAACACGGTCATCGTTGTCGAACACGACGAGGAGGCGATTCTCGCCGCAGACCACGTCGTCGATCTCGGCCCGGGCGCCGGCGTGCATGGCGGTCGAGTCGTCTCACAAGGTACACCTCTGGAAGTAAAAAACGACCCGCAGTCGTTGACGGGGCAGTATTTGTCGGGCAAACGCGTCATCGCGTTGCCCAAGGAGCGCTCGCCGAATGATCCGCAGCGTCAGATCAGAATAATCGGCGCAAGCGGTAACAATCTGAAAAATGTCGAAGCATCCATTCCGGTCGGGCTTATGACCTGCATAACCGGCGTTTCAGGCTCAGGCAAGTCCACACTCGTCAATGACACTTTGTACAAAGCCGTCGCGGACGAACTCAACCGGTCCAATCGCAATCCGGCACCGCACAAGAAAATCACAGGCCTTGAGAATGTCGATCGTGTCATCGATATCAGTCAGAGCCCGATCGGCCGCACACCGCGCTCCAACCCGGCGACCTACAGCGGGTTGTTCACGCCGATTCGGGAATTATTCGCCGGCACACAGGAAGCCCGCTCACGCGGCTATATGCCCGGACGCTTCAGCTTTAACGTCAAGGGTGGTCGCTGCGAGCCCTGTCAGGGCGACGGCGTGATAAAGGTCGAGATGCATTTCCTGCCGGACGTCTACGTCCCGTGCGACACGTGCCGTAGCAAACGTTACAACCGCGAGACACTCGAGATTCGCTACAAAGGCAAAAACATCCACGAAGTCCTCGATATGACCGTAGAGGATGCGGCTGAATTTTTCCGTAACGTGCCTGTCGTTGCGAAAAAGCTGACGACATTAAAGGATGTCGGCTTGAGCTATGTGCGGCTTGGCCAGAACGCGACAACCTTATCGGGCGGTGAAGCTCAGCGCGTCAAGCTCGCGAAAGAACTCTCGAAGCGCGACACCGGCAACACGCTTTACATCCTTGATGAACCCACGACCGGTCTGCATTTTTTCGACATCGAACATTTGTTGCATGTCCTGCATCGCCTGCGTGACCGCGGCAATACCGTCGTTGTCATTGAACACAATCTGGATGTCATCAAGACAGCAGACTGGGTAATTGATTTGGGTCCTGAAGGCGGCGATGGTGGTGGTCGGGTCATGGCCACGGGAACGCCCGAGCAAATCGCGGCTACCATGGGTTCGTTTACAGGTGAGTTCCTGAAACCGCTGCTCGAGCGCACGCACAAACCGCGCCACGCAGCCGCAGTCGCTACCTAGCTATTGCTCGAAACTACCGGTGCGTAGAAACGTCTTTGTAAGCTCGATGGGTCGCCTCATGCGCATCATGAATGCGTGCGAGTGCTCGACCACAACGAAATCGTCCATACCTTCGACTTTCGTATCTTCAAGAGATACCCGTCCGTCATCCGGGTTTTCCAGCACTGCGGATGTGATCGGATCTATCGTTCGATTGCCCGCAATCACGCCTAACTCGAAGTCAACAGGCCCAAGTGCAAGCGGTACGCTGGCCTCGCCCTTACCCAACTGATGACCGGCCGGGCCATTCAACCAGTCGAAACCCGGCATGCCATCGAGGTCGTCCACCGCGTCGCTGCCCTGGTTCGGCGGGCCCAGCATCACCACACGACCCAATTCATCGATCGATTGAGTACTCAGATACTGGCGTACCAGGATGCCGCCGAGCGAATGCGTGACGAAATGAATTTTTTCGACATCCTCGTCAGCCCGACAGTTCGTCAATCCTTCTTCGACCGCAATGCTGGCAAGCTCCGCTATCTCGTGTTCGCGCGACGGGTAATCGATATTAGCCGTGCGGTAGCCGTCTTCTTCCAGTGCATCCTGCATTTTGCTCAGCGACATGGAAGTTCGGGCCAACCCGTGCAGCAGCACCACGCATTCGCTAGCTGATGCCGCATTGCCCAGCAGCAGAGATAAGGTGACAGTGACCATAACTTGTTTCATGCGAGATTGGACCGCTCAGACGAACCCGCGTTCAGGGCTTTTCTCGAGCGCCAGAATCCTTCGCTGCTAAAGCACTGCCACACCCACGGCAACCAGCGCAAAAACGCAAAACTCAACCATAACGACCAGCTCAGGATCAACGCCTTGTATACCCACATTGGCACGGTTACGACCGATGCTATCGGCAAGACCGAGTCGCTACCGTCGGCGAACCAGTTCAACACATTGCCGTAGGAATTGTTTCCGGCAACATGCATGTCCGGCGTGCCTAGCAGTCCCGCCGGCAGCGACATCACAACACTCAAGAGTGCGAGAACCGTTATGCCGGCAATCACCACCTGCACCAGATTGAATCGCCACCCGTCGAGGGTCAGTTCAGATTTTTCCCGTGCGCCGCAGAGCATCAACCAGATAATGACCAGGCCCAGTACAGACCAGCTAAAGGTACTGAACCCCAACCCCAGCAACAGCCAGTGCCGGGTCGCCAGCGGCGTGAGCTTGATGCGGCCGAGAATCAGGGCGGCGATAATCAATGCTGCCAGTTCCGACCAGTACAATACCGCCGGTCCCATTTTCGGTCCGCTTGTAGCCAGTAGCCAGCGATCCTGCGACTTGCTCACCGTCATACTGATGTTGCTTGCTGGCGCGCCAATATCGACCTCCGGAGTAGCGGAAATGAGTCCCATACTGCCCATCTCACGCCAGTTGACCACGATGGAGTGATTTCCCGGCAGGATCGGCAACGTTAGCTGACCGTCCTCGGCACGCAGAGTTTGCTCCCGATCATCAATCAATACCGACGTCACTTCTGCTGCGGGCGGTAGACGCACGACATGCTGCGATCCACGCGTACTGCGGTAGCTCAACTGCAAGCTGACATCACGCGTTCTGCTGCCTTCTTTCACGCCGAGGTGCACCGAATCGAAAGCCAGCGTAGAACCCGCACTTGCGGCGGGCCGGGTCGCTGCCAGGGTCAGGCTCTCCCCTCCCCGCGGGTGAAATACGGCGACTCGGACACCGCCGGCCTCATTGCTCATATTGCTCTCGGAAATACCGTCAAACGCTGCGTTCCAGACGTTGCCGACCGCGAAGCGCCAAACCTCCTGCCAGGACGCGCTATCCGCGGCTTGCAGATTCAAGGGTGATTGCAACGGCAGGTTCGAGGTCCATGTGAGGGAGTGTTGCTGCGGATTCATGGAAACGCGGACACGATTGTCCGTAACCGTAAAATCACCACTTACGATCGTCTCTCCGGCAAGCAACGGAATGTCCAATGTCAACGCGCCTTGTGTCGGTGCGACGCGGTAGACAGTCGTCCTTACTCGCCAGTCCAGATCCAGTTCGATAAGCCGTTCGACGCGGGCAAATACCGGAAAACGGCTGCTCTCCCAGCGCACAGTGCCGTCACCATTACCGGCAGACTGCAGCCGCGTGAGCTGTAACGAACCCGATGTCAGTCGCCTGTCTTTTGTGCCGGCAATAAACCAGGCATCGCTGCTAACCTCAATAACTCGCGGCGGTGTCGGGAATGGAATCTCGAGACTATCGACCGCAGGTACCGAACCGCGCAAAGCGACGGTGTGTTGGCCCGGTCCAACGTGCATCCAGAGCGAATTATTGGGCGCCTTGAGTATTCGGACATTGCCGGACCCGTCCAGCGACACAAGCTCAGGGCGCCAACCCTGAATGGATCCGGGCAAAGGTATGGCAACGTTCTCCATTGCGTGCACCGATAACGTCATGCTGATCGTCTCAGATCCGACCTGTACCTCTGCCGATACAATCTCAGCACAGCGCGGCACGCAATCCGGCGCCTCGAGCAAGCGCTGCTCGAGCTGCTGTAACAGATTCGCGTCAGGTAGCTCCGCCTTCGCTTGCGGGCTGACAGCCAGCATGCCCGTCAGCAATCCAGCCACGACAATGCCCGCTGACTGACTTGTGCCAAGCGTCAAACCGCCCGGCAACTGCCACTTGCGTTTCATGACCTCGGCGGCGAGCACGGCGGCAAATAACAGCAACAATGTGACCGCCGCGACGCGCATCACGCTAACCAGCCATCTGGGCATCACTACGAGTCGCATCGACTGTTCTGCATCGACGGGTCCGCTCCAGGTCAGTGCGTAGGTATTCCAGCGCCAGGACGGAATACCGGGCCCGGCCTGCACGATGGCGTTCGGTGCATAACGGGAGAATTGCCGCCTCGCCTTGCTCGCTGTTACGACGACCTCCTCCAATCCAATCCTGTCTTGCTCGGGCGTCGACCTCGATTTGAGTGCAGCAACATCGGCCGCGCGTCCTCTCGTCGGCTGGTTGGATTTTACTTCGACGGCGCCAGGCGTCTCGGCGAACAACCTGAACGAACCGGACTGCGATTCGAGTTGCGGATAAATAGCAACACTTAGCTGGCCCGCAATGAACGGAACAAGCACCGCAACAAGCGCCAGCGCGCTGAGCACCTGATAGCCCGACACAATTTGCCGCAGACGCCCGACCGGCGCGACACGCATCAATGCGATAACGACCAGCAGGTTTAACCAGAGCCACGACGGTGCGTTAAGCTCATGGAAGCTCAGCACCAACGCACCCAAAGCAACGACGCCGGCGCCACGTCCGAATAGACGCCAGACCGCGATAGTGATGATCAACACGAGAAAGAAATCCAGCAATTGCCATTGACTCATCCAGCTCCCGGCCGCGTGGTCAACACCCGGCGCCATAAGCAATTTGTGGCCTGGAGGCAAGTTCAGTGTAGCCTCAACGTCTACGAAGCGCTTGTCCCAGCCGGTAACCGGCAGGCTGCCGCGCTCGTCGGCTCGACCGATCGTCTCAATATCGACTTCGGACTGACGGACCTCAATACCGGTTCGGCCATCACCCTGACCTGCAGTAATCAGCAGGTTTTCGTCGTACTCCGTTGCACTGAGTAACGCATACGGACCACCCATATCCAGCCGCCAATCGGCGCGCATGGTTCCTGCTATCCAGTCTTTGACAACAAACCCGTCACCATCGAAGTCGAGCCACATTGTGCGGCTCAGTGCAAGGTCGTTTTTCGCAGAAACGATACCGCGACTGCGCTCGATGACGGCGAAGCTGGCATCGGCACCCATGCGAAACGCAGGCAACGACTGCCATTGACCCGGCACCTCGACTTGCGTCGGATCGACGGGCGGCACTCCCTCAACGGCTGTAACCCGCAGTCGATCATTCGATTGATAACTCCAGATCTCATCGTCGGCCAGATTGCTGCCTGCGGATGGCCTCATGATTGAGTCTTCAACACCGGCGCCGCGCGCAAGCAGCGAAATCGTCCAGCGCCCTGGGCGTACCTGCAAATGCAAATTCCCGTCTGCCTCAAGTTTGGCGGGCAATGGGCTATCGATACTTAACGGCACGAAGCCTTCCGGAAGAATAGGTCCGAAGATTTCTTCACGCACGCTGCCGGACACGTCGATCTGCAACCTTGTAATGAGGCGTGTTGGTACATTGTCAGCGACCAGCCGATGCACGATCGTACGCACGGTATCCCGGGCGCGTGAATCGCGCTGGCGTTCGCCCAGAAATACCCCCGCACGATTCAATTCCGGCCGCGCGACGAGCTTTCCGTCGACGGTCAGCGAAACCAATCCACTGCGAGGCGATATCCGCAGCACACCAGGGCGCTCATCCCACTCGAACCCTCCGCCGACGCGCCAGGTTCCGGGCGCCAGCTTGATGCTTGGGTTGTTGTTATGGGCGATAACTTCGACCGGGCGATCGTTGACTGTGACCTTGTCCGGCCAGTAGTCAGCGCCTCCGGGCAATACTATCCATTGCTCTTTCGCGTACACCGTCCATTGCTGCAAAAAACTCGCACCTGATGCCGTGACGGTCAATCGCATCTGCCCCGGCCACGAGCATACGAAGGTGTCGCGCCGAGCTTCGGCACGATCAAAAAAGAACGGGCAGTGACGATACTCCTTGTCTTTAAGAACCCATTGTTGCCAGTCTTTCAGATCGTCGGGAACGTAGGTTTCGGCAACCGAGACCGTCGAAACAAGGAACAAACACAAGGTCGCTAACCTGAGCTTCGATGACATAACATCTCTCCGCAGAGCATTGATGGACACTATACTTCAACGTGCCGGCAACTCGTTCCGGGTTACGGTCTTTGCGTCTTAATAATGCGGTGGCCGCTCATCGCCAGGATCATTTTCCGACAATCCATCACTCGCAGCACGGACACGCTGGGTCAAGGCCTTGCATAATTCCTCAAGCTGCATGATTTTCGCCTGCTGTGCTGTTACGACATCATTGAGCTCGTTTAGCAGCTGATCCTGATGGGTCAGCCGGGTCTCAAGATCGACAAATCTTTCCTCGCTCATAAACATCCTCTGCGCCACAGTTGCGATTCGTAATAGGATACACGGGTTACTTCCCAGGAATACTCAATGTCGTTGCTTCGTTTCGAAGATATCAGGCTGGAATTTGGCGAGCAGGTCATACTGCGCGACGCCGAGTTTTCCATTGAGCCGGGTGAGCGCATCTGTCTGATTGGTCGTAACGGCGCAGGCAAGTCGACGACTTTGAAGCTCATCATGGGCGAAATGGAACCCGACCAGGGCGAGATCATTCCCAGGGCTGGCATGATTGTTAGTCAGCTACGTCAGAACCTCCCCGACGGAATGGAGTTGCCGGTACGCGACGTCATTCTATCCGGCTTGAAAGAAATCGATCAACTACTGCAGCAATACAAGACGATGTCGAGCCAGGATCTCGACAAGCACGGGCTCGCTGAGCTCGAAGCGCTGCACGCGAAAATCGACGCGCATGATGGCTGGCATATTGACCAGCGCGTCGATGCGACGATGACCGACCTGAATTTACCGACTGAAAAAATGATGAGCGAACTGTCCGGTGGATGGCGCCGACGCGTCGCGCTGGCGCGAGCGCTCGTTCAAAAGCCCGATCTGCTGCTGCTCGACGAGCCCACGAACCATCTCGATATCGCGACGATAAAATGGCTTGAGGATCGCATCTACTCCTTCTCCGGTGCCGTCCTGTTCATCACGCATGACCGCGCGTTTCTGCAACGCCTCGCGACACGCATTGTCGAAATTGACCGCGGCAAGCTGACGAGCTGGCCTGGCGACTACAGTAACTTCCTGAAACGAAAGGAAAAAGCGCTGGAGGACGAAGACGCCGCCAATGCGCGCTTTGACAAGAAACTCGGCCAGGAAGAAGTGTGGGTCCGGCAAGGAATTAAGGCACGACGCACCCGCAATGAAGGTCGCGTTCGCTCACTCGAAAAAATGCGCGAGGAGTTCGCCGGTCGCATCAAGCAGGATGACAAGGCGCGCATTCACATCGAAGAGGCCGAGCAATCGGGTCGTAAAGTGATTCGCGCGAAGAACATCAGTTACCGATACGGTGATGAAAAAGTCATCCAGGACTTTTCAATCAAGATCATGCGCGGCGACCGCATCGGCTTGATCGGTAATAATGGTGTCGGAAAAACCACGCTGCTGCGTCTATTGCTTGAACAACTCGAAGCGCAAAGCGGAACCATCAAACGCGGTGCCAACATCGAAGTCGGCTACTTCGATCAGTTGCGCCAGACGCTTGATCTCGAAAAGTCGGTTGCCTATAACGTGGGCGAAGGCCGCACGTACATCAATCTCAATGGCAAGGAACGGCACATCGTTGGTTATCTGAAAGGATTCCTGTTTACACCCAAGCGATCAGGCATGCCGGTGAAAGCATTGTCCGGTGGCGAGCGTAATCGCGTCATTCTCGCCAAACTGTTCACGCGTCCGGCCAATCTGCTGGTGCTCGACGAGCCGACCAACGATCTCGACATTGAAACTCTGGAAGTCCTTGAGAAGCGGCTTTGCGACTACACTGGCACATTGATAGTCGTCAGCCATGATCGCGAGTTCCTCGACAATGTCGTCACCAGCACCGTCGTATTCGAGGCCGATGGTCGCGCGAAGGAATATGTCGGTGGCTACTCTGACTGGGTGCGGTACGGCCATCAACTGGCCGAGACAGAAAACATCGCAGCCGCCGACGCGAAAAAACGGGAAGCGGCCGAACGTCGCAATAAGAAGACCAAAACGAAACTTGCTTACAAGGAGCAACGCGAGCTTGATCAACTTCCGGCGGAAATCGAACGACTGGAATCGGCTGTATCAGCGCTACAAAACGAAATCGCCAGCGGGGATTTCTATGAACAAAATAATGCGGTCGTACAAGAAAAATTGCAGGAACTCGGTACGGCAGAGTCATCACTTGAACAGCGCATAGAGCGTTGGGGCGAACTCGAAAACATGCAGGACTCATTTCAATCGAGCGAGTAGCCATATGGCCAATCCTTGATTAGGATAAGGCCATGAGGATATTCACTGACAAATCGGCTCGTGTTGCTGCGGTATTCTTGTTGCCCGGTATCTTATTGACGGGCTGCGGTGGAGGAGGCAGCGCCGGGCAACCGGTGCCTCCACCGGCGCCGGTCCCAATCACGTTTCAACTTGTTTTCCCAGGGGAAGCCAGCCTGACTGATGCTGATCAGATCTCTCTCGTTGGTCTGGCTGATGCCAGTCGTCTGATGTCCGTAACCGTCAAGAACGGCAACAGCGAGGTCTCAGCAACCCAGGACAGCGCCGGACGCTGGCGTGCGAGTGATGTTCCGCTTTCACCTGGCGACAATCCACTAACGGTCAAACTAACGGAGAACAACGGCCAGGTCACTGAGCTTCCGATATCGACCGTTCACTCGTCACCCGTTCTCTCCAATCCAACGGCCGTGCTTTTCGACGCGCTCAACGCGCGAGTATTGATGCTTGATCCCAAGCAGTTGCTCTCGTTTGACCTGACGACAAGTGAGCTGGAAATACTGAGTGCGACTAACGTCGGTATTGGAGCTGACTTCGGCTTCGCACGTCACTTCGCTCTGAATACGGACGGGGCTGTCTTGGTCGCCAACCTGCGTGATATTCAAAGGGTAGACCCGACGACCGGCGACAGAAGTGAATTCATTACCCTCCCCGTCGGTGCAGGGCCGATCTCGACGCTCGCAGTCGACCAGCAGCTTGGCAGGCTATTCGCGGTTGGCTTCTTCGGCGACCTCTATGCGGCAGACCTTTCACTTGCACCACCCATTTCCGCGACGACAATCAAACCGCTTCCACCCATCGGCATCTTCGGCAGTGGTCCATCCGATGGCGCATTCGTATCATCAAGTGATGCTGTTTACGCCGTGAGCGCCACGACAATCGATGTCAGCGAAATCGATGCCGCCACCGGCGACTCAAGTTCGATCTTGCTCGATTTCGGTGGGGCAGTAACGCCGACAATTGGCGTTGACTACGACAACGTCAGTTCACAAATTCTGGTTCTTGGTAGTTCAGGTGCGGTTCTTTCATTGGATCCAATGACACAAAACAGTAGTCTGCTGCTCTCCCCTCCACCCACACCGAATACGCCCGTTTCCCTCCGGGGCTTGAGCATCGGTAGCGATAAATTTTGGACCGTGGCACCCATTCCAGGCGAGTTACGCAGCATAGACAGGACGACCGGTACCCAGGTCGTTGTGGCGAGTTCAGGAATAGGTGATGGCGTTGCACCCGGGCCGATGCTGGTGGGACGCTACGACGACACGGCACAGCGATTTGTCGCGATAGCCGACTCACGCGTCATCGCCATCGATCCGAGCACCGGTTCGAGGTCGCTGCTTGCTGACCTGATCGACCCTGCACAACCCCCGATGCAGTCGAATTTGGTCCTCGCGAATGGGCTTGTTCTGTCTCAGGGTGGCACGCGCGCCTGGGTATCGGACACGTTGAACCAGAGGATTATTGAGATTGATCTCAACAGCGGCGATATCTCGACCGTATCGGGCCCGACTGTCGGTGCCGGCCCGCTACCGAATCTCATTTCGAGTATCGCGGTAAATACTGCGAATAGCGTCGCATACGTTGCCGATCGATTTTCGCAACGCATTCTGCGTATCGATCTGGTTAGCGGTGATCGTAGTGAACTGGCTTCGCTGCCCGCCGAATTGCTGCAAAGCGAAATCAGGTCACTGGTTCTGGACACTACTGCCAATCGACTGCTGTTAAACATTGCGCCGTTGTCGCCTGTCTCCAGCGTCGAGCCGTCGATCTACGCGTTGGACCTCGTGAGTTTCCAGTCCACCTTGCTCGCGACGCTCGCAGCGGTTGAATTGCCGCGCGTTGCATCGACTGCGCCTGGCACTTCGATGACACAAATGAGCCTCAGCGCAGACGGCGGAACTTTGTACATCCCGGTTAACGGAAACGCCGATATTCCCTACGCAAGTGTCAACCTCGGAGCCGGTGTAGCAGAGGCGCTGGGGACCGACGCCAGCGGAACACCGTTTCTTGTTCCTAACGCGATTGAAGTAACTTCAGACGGCCGGGTTTTTGCGCTCGATAGTTCCGGAGCGCTTCTGATTGTGGACCCTGAAACGGGTGCACGGTCGATAATTTCAAAGTAGTGAGTTCAATAACAGACGGTCCTCCACATGCTACGATCAACGAATTACTAACGGGCTGCAGTTGACTGCGACCACCTCGCGTTACCGTGAAAATTAATTTTCCAGGCGACCAATAATCCTCCACGTCGAGGATTTGCTCGAATCTACTTTAAGTTGCACGCGTAGTGATCATCCCACGGGAGGTTAACTGGCCGCTTTACTTTGCATAGCCGCCGGTCGTGTTGATTGCGCTATAATTTCCGCTTGTGTTAAGGATTATCAGACGCCTGCCCTAAACACCGGTGCAAGCGGTGACGCTTTGCTCAATGGCAGGCATCTGATAATCCTTAACAATAGGCATCTGATAATCCTTAACAATTTCTGCCTGTCAAACAGTCCTGTTTCGTGTCATTTGAGCGACCGCTTTCTGTGCATGCAGTCGCTTCACCCCAATCATCTCGGCTGAGTCAGATAAACGCATTTATCCGGCATTGGAGCATCATCAGGATAATCCTGCACCTCAAATCCTAACGCCAGGTAGCACCGATAGGCCGGTTCATTGTCTTTGTACACAAACAATGCAATCTCCGCGTAATCCTGTTCCCTGCGCGCCACAGCGATCATCATTTCCAGCAATTTTCTACCGACACCCTGACCGCGCATACGCGGGTTTACGATGAGGCGTGCCAGATGCGATCGGTGGTAACGCTCACCCAGTTGGCCGAACGCGGTGAATTCGTTTTCTGAATTCCGCAAGCAAAACGACGAAAAATCCTGCCATCGGCAATCTGCATAGAACGTCTTGTGAGTGAAAGGAAAACGAAATCCCGGTCCGCCCCAGATATCCACTGAATGACGGTCGGGAAACCACGTCATGAGTTCGTCGATATCCGATTCGCAGGCGGCGTCGAGCGACCATGGCATTACGCAGACTTCGGCAAGGTCACGTTCAGGGAGCCCAAGGCCTTTAATGCCCGGTGGACAATTTTCGGCGCAACACCAGCAGCCTCCATGGCTTGATTGAATTGCTCCATCTCGGCGAAATCCCGATGCCCGTCTGTCGCAATAACTTTTAAGGCCATGAGAGCGATATCTTCTTTCTCTGGGTCCGACAGCATCGAGGCCAGATTGGTTAGCAATAGCCCGAGTTCCGGTTTGTCCACCGTCTCGTTCATTGCCCGCGTTATCAGCTCCAGTGACTTCGCACCTTGTAGACTAAAGCGCTCCTCAATAAGTTCGATCATCCGAGCAGATTCCCCGGGCGTGATCTCGCCATCGCCACGAGCGATGAAGACTAGCAAGGCTGCGACCAGAAACTGCGAATCGTATTCTTCAGTTCCGTCTGCCGTTTCGACAATGAGCTTACCGCCCTCGAGCCACGATTTCATGATGTCGTCACTCATGAGCGCCTCACTTCGTCTCGTAGTTCTTGCGCATGCTTTTTACGGAGTCAATAATCAGTCGCTCCAAAATTGTCTCATCGACGTCTGACAGACGCTTGATATAGAGGCACGATTTTCCGGTTTTGTATTTGCCTAATTTCCGCATAAGCGCATTGAACTTTGAGAATCCAGGGATGATGTAAACCGTCAATGCCTGTTTTCGTGGCGAATAGCCCGTCAGCATGAAATCACCTTCCCGGCCGCTGGTGTACTTGTAGTGATACTGACCGTAGCCAACAATTGCGGCTCCCCACATTGTAGCCTTTGCGCCGGTTGCCTTTCGCATCATGGCAGCTATTTTCCTGACATCGGCACGTTTTTGCTTGTCTTCGATGCTATTGATGAACGCCGTGACACTTTCTTTCGTAGGCTGTGTCTTGTTCTTCGCCATATCCAAATCCTCTAGTGCGAGGTTCCGAACAAACGGTCTCCGGCGTCACCCAGCCCCGGCACTATGTACTTCTTCTCATTGAGTCCTTTATCGATCGCTGCCGCGTAAATTGGAACATCCGGATGCTCCGCTTCGACCAACGCGATACCTTCCGGGCAAGTCACTATGCAAATGACGACGATATTCGCAGCACCATTTTCTTTGAGTTTATCAATCGCTGCGGCTGTTGAACCGCCCGTCGCAATCATCGGATCAATAATAATGCAGGTGCCACCCTTGATTTGCGTCGGGAATCGCTCGTAGTACGTGACGGGCAACTTCGTATCTTCGTCCCGATACAATCCAACAAAGCCAACACGAGCTGTTGGTACCAGCTCGAGTATCCCTTCCAGCATACCCACGCCCGCGCGAAGAATCGGGACAACAACCAGGTCCGTATCCAGCTTGCGGCAAGTCGCCTCGGCAACGGGAGTTTGAACGGTGACTTCCCTGGTTTGAATATTCTTCAACGCTTCGTAGCAAATGAATTTTGTGATCTCAGTCGCCAGCTCACGAAAACGTTTATGTCCTGTATCGATATCGCGAATGATCGCAAGTTTATGTTGCACACAGGGATGATCGATTAGTTCAGCCATTACCACTTCTCCATTTATCAGCTACTCCGGAGCCGACCATATTGCGAATTCGGTACCTGCCGGATCAACGAAATGAAATCGCCGGCCGCCAGGAAATGCAAATACAGGCTCGGAAATCGTCGCTCCAAGTTCCTGCACACGATCAAAATCGCGCTCAAGATCTGTGCTATAAAAAACAAGCAGAACACCTGTCGCCGGCGCCGGTTCTGTCGCACGACGAAATCCTCCTGCGAGCCGACCGTCGTTGAAACTCATGTAATCGTCGCCCCATTCCTGGAATGACCAGCCAAACAATGCGCTAAAAAAGTCGCGCGCTTTCTTGAGGTCCGTGACAGGAATTTCGACATAATCGATACGATTTTCTGTGCTCATCAGATTGCCTCGCTCACTTTGACGGTCTAGGGTCCTTTGAGGCGTAGCAACGGCCGCTCGGCCGCCACAAACACCGTACCAAAGTCACCATTTATTTCGTATCGGCCATCGTCGTGCCGACAAATGCCCTCGATGGCCCCGTGCCCGAGGCTCTCAATGGCTTCTGCAACAGAACCCGGCGCGTCATCACCGATCGCAACACCCTCACAAAACGGAAACTCGATGATTGCCGGACGAATGCAGACCTTTTCGGCCGGCCGGGGTTTTTCATAAAACGGGTGTTCGTCAGTCAAATAGACGTCGATATCAATCAACAAGGTCTCGGGCTCGGCGTGCCACGAAAGAACGAAAGATCGGGTCAGGTCAATCGCAGAGAATTCACGCAGCTTTCGCCAATCGGTCGGTGCAGTCGTATCAACCATTGTCTAACCGTCACCTCGCACAGACTAATCGTGATTATCAACAGCGATTATAGCTTAACCGAATGTCCTCGCGACCCAGACACCGATAAAGTGCGAAAGGACCACGACAAGAATTGCGATTCCGAGATGTTCGAGGATGATTAGCCAGGGGGACTCATTTTGCGATCGCGCGAGGAAGTAGCTCAGCACGATAATGACCAACATACCCCAGGCTATGGACGCCATCACAGCAGGTCCCAGCGGCAACAGTAACAAGGGCACGGCGAAGCTCAACGCAAAAACAAGCTTGGTCAGGAAAGTTGTAATAGTCGCCTGCCAGACGTGCTCGTGATCGGTTTTCGGATCCGCTTCCTCGGCCAGGTGAATGCCGAGCGCGTCGGACATGGAGTCTGCGACGGCTATTACGAGGATGCCGCCCAATACGGCCGTGATCGATTGAGTTCCGGCATTCAGGCCCGTTATCAAACCCAGTGTTGTGATGACACCCGAGGTTGCACCGAAAAACAGGCCGGTGCGCGCGCCGTCACTTTTGAAAAATTTCATCGTATTGCCCTAGTCCGTGAGCGCCTTGCTGTAGAGGCAAATGGCACCATCATCGCCTGGCATTGTAATCATTTGCTCGAACGTCAGGCCGAGTTTTTCGATGAGTCTGATCGACGGCGCATTCGTTGGGGAAACGATCGCGGTAAGAATACGTATGCCGAGCCAATCACGTGCGTAGTCGACTACCGCTACGGAGGCCTCACTCGCAAAGCCCTTGCCACAGTAATCCGGTAACACGCTGAAGCCAATGTCTGGATCGGAGAGATTCTCACGTTTGAATAATCCACAAATCCCAATCATCGTGCCGTCCGATTTCAATGACAGACAATACGGGCCGTAGCCGCAGTCCTCAAATAATTTCTGCGCACCACTTTCGATCGCTGCCCGTGCCTGGCCAATGGTGCGAATGCCGCGGTCCGACACATTGCGTATGAATGCCGGATCATTCCAGACCGCCAGCATCAGTTCCGTATCGTCAACGGTTACAGGCCGAAGGCGCATTCGTTCGGTTTCCATCAGCCAGTCGGTCATGGCCTGGCGATGTCTGCAATCCAGGCCAGAAGGGGTTTTGTCCAAACATCTCTTGGCAAATAGAACGCGCCGTGCTCTTTACCCGTCGAAAGCTCGATTTCCTGAAATGAACTGATCTCGTCATTTCGACGCACAAAATTCTCGCAAGACCTGCCCATCGTGTCTGATTCTTCGTAGATCGACAGTATGTTTCCATTAACAGTCAATTCGGGATCTGATGACACCCAACCACCGCATGCGGCCAGAAAAACGAAATTGACCTCTGAATTATTCAGCAAACTGGACGCGTATATCGCTATCCCACCGCCTTTGGAAAACCCCACTATCGTAATGTCGCTAGCCCGCTCACCGGTCTTGATGAGCTCCTCGATTTGATCGACAAGCTTGCGTGCATACTGCACCGCCTTCGTGTCGACTTTTCGCACCTCGGAAACGACCGTCGCACCGTTTGCCTGCAGCGCTTCGACTATCCCGTAATAATCGTACAGCCCGAATCGCCGGTGAACGGGTTGCACGCCTTCTGCTTCGATTATTCGGCCGTGCAAATAGAAAATTGTCTCGGCGAAAGCAAGTTCACCGACGAACAATGAACAAATGACCATAAGCGATTTGATAAGCACTGAATGATCCTCAACCCAGCTTGCGAATTCCGATCGCACTCCGTATCTGATCCAGATGCGGCGCGGCGACTTCTCGTGCTCTGGTCGCTCCCACTCGCAGTTCCGCTTCCACGATTGATGGATCGGCCATCAAACGATCGTACTCTTCGCGCGCCGGTCCAATATGGTCATTGATATACTCGAACAACTGCTGCTTCATCGCACCCCATGCAACACCCTCCGCATACTGTTTTTCGACGGCCGCGGTTTCCTCGGGCGTCGCGAACGCCTTGTAAATGTCGTACAACGTGCTGCCTTCGATGTCTTTCGGCTCACCCGGCTCAAGACTGTTCGTTTTTATCTTCATAATGAGCTTGCGGAACTGTTTCTCCGGTGCGAATAACGGAATCGTATTGTTGTAACTCTTCGACATCTTGCGGCCATCGAGTCCGGCAAGCACAGCCGTATGATCGTCTATAACCGGATCGGGTAGCACCAGTACATCGCCATAGTGATGATTGAATCGCTGTGCGATATCGCGCGCCATCTCGACGTGTTGCTTCTGGTCTTTGCCAACAGGAACTTTGGTCGCTCTAAACATCAGAATATCCGCCGCCATCAGGACCGGATAGCTGTACAAGGCCATCGTGATGCCCTTGTCAGGATCATTGTTGTCACCCTCGACGTTGGCCTGCACAGCGGCCTTGTATGAATGTGCGCGGTTCATGAGACCCTTCGCGGTCATGCTGGTGAGTATCCACGTCAGCTCAGGAATTTCCGGAATATCCGACTGCCGGTAAAAAACTGAGTTTTGCGTGTCCATTCCAAGCGCCAGCCACGCCGCTGCGATCTCCAGCGTCGACTGACTGATCCTGTCCGGGTCTTCGTTTTTCGCCAGCGCATGAAAATCGGCAAGAAAGTAGTAGTTCTTTTTTTTCGCGTCCCTGCTCGCGGCGATGCTGGGGCGAATTGCACCAACATAGTTTCCGATATGCGGCGTGCCCGTCGTTGTAATTCCGGTGAGATAGATTTCCTGCATTTAGTAGCCTGCTGCCTGTCCGTCTTTCCTGACTTCCGAGGCGCCATAATACACACCCTGCTCCTTGTCCCACATGATCGCCTGGTAGCCGCCGAAACTACCATTACTGTTGCCCAGCCTGTGTCCCATTGCTTCAAGCGCCTCGCGAGTTTCAGTACTAAATGTAGTTTCAAGATGCACGACGCCACCGTCTGTCATCGCAGACCCCGTTGGTTGTGACGAGCCCGTGTGGTTGATACGGGCGGCATCGCCTGCTTCCTGCAGATTCATTCCGAAGTCGATCATATTAATGACGATTTGTGCATGCGCCTGCGGCTGCATCGCGCCACCCATCACTCCGAAGCTGATCAGCGGTTCGCCGTCCTTCATGACAAAGGCCGGAATGATGGTATGAAACGGCCGCTTGCCGCCGGCAACGACATTCGCATGACTGGCATCAAGAGCAAACAACTCGGCACGATCCTGCAGTATGAATCCAAGGTCACCGGGCGTCATCCCTGAACCCATGCCGCGGTAATTACTCTGAATCAACGACACCATATTGCCGTCTGCATCCGCAACCGTGAGATAGATCGTGTCACCGTTTTCAAGTTTCGCATCGCCCGCCGGTAACGAGGTCGATGCCTTATCTGCGTCAATCAGTGTACGGCGATCATCTGCGTAATCCTTGGAAATCAGTGTTTCGACGGGTACATCAACAAAATCCATATCCGCATAAAATTTTGCACGGTCCTCAAACGCAAGCTTTTTCGCTTCAACCAGTGTGTGGATGTATTCCGCGCTGCCAAATCCCATTGCGGCAAGATCATAGCCCTCCAGCAAGTTCAGAATCTGCAGCGCAGCAATACCCTGGCCATTGGGCGGTAGTTCGTAGACGTCCCAGCCACGATAATTGGTCGATACAGGCGTTACCCATTCGGACTCATGCGCGGCGAGGTCATCATAATTCAACAAGCCACCCTGCTCAGCCATGTAGGCGTCGATACGCTTCGCAATGTCACCTTTGTAAAATTCGTCGCGTCCCTTCTCGCCTATTGCTTCGAGGGTATTGGCCAGGCGAGGGTTCCTGAACATCTCGCCCTTCCTCGGAACGTCACCGTTCGGCATGTACGTTTCGGAAAATCCGGGGAAATGGCCGATGCGAGCCTTGTTTGACTGGAAATAATGAGCGATAACTTCCGAAACCGGAAACCCTTCGCGGGCATAAGCGATTGCCGGCGCCAGAATATCTTTCATATCCAGACGCCCGTAACGACCGTGTAGCTGAAACCAGCCGTCTACCGTACCCGGTACACTAACCGGCAGAGGGCCGAACGGCGGAATCTTTTCGAAGCCCTTCTCCTGGAAATACTCCAGCGTCATCGCCTGCGGCGCGCGCCCGGACGCATTCAAGCCGACGAGCTCTTTTTTCTCCGCGTCCCAGACGATCGCGAACAGATCCCCGCCGATTCCGTTACCGGTTGGCTCCATCAGACCCAATGTGGCATTGGCTGCAATCGCTGCGTCCACAGCACTGCCACCGGCCTTCAGGATATCCAGCGCAACCTGAGTCGCCAATGGCTGGCTTGTTGCCGCCATTGCGTGGGGTGCGATCACCTCGGATCGCGATGCATGAGCACGCCCCGCAACCCGGTCGTAGCCGGGATCAGAGGCCGCCACAGCTGCGGCTCCGGTCACTAGCATTGCGATACTGGCAATCCATATCGACTGTTTCATCCTCTGCTCCGTTACTGGGCTTTCTCAGGTCCCGCCTGCGCGAGGCGCTAATGATGGCATTCGGCGGCGACCGCAGCAACAGGGTATGATTTGCCCATGAACAGCGATTACACCGATAAGAATCCAGCGCTCGGTGCACTCTATGCTGAGCACATTGAGGCCCTTACCGCGCGCCACGATCATGCGCTCGAACAGGCCGGCGCCAGCCACGCCGTCATCTATTCCGGCAATCCGAAAATCGCATTCCTTGACGACTATCAAATGCCGTTCAAACCGAACCCGCATTTCATTAGCTGGGTGCCGCTTGCACGCCTGCCATTCTCGTACATTGTCTACACACCCGGCGAGACGCCGATTCTGATTTACTGCCAGCCGCACGACTACTGGCATGTCGTTCCGGGCGCGCCGGACGGTTTCTGGACCAGCGAGTTTGATATCCGCATCGTGCATAGCGTCGACGACGTCGCAGCACACCTGCCCGCCGATCGACAGAAATGCATTGCCATCGGCGAAATCGATGACGATGCTTTGGCATTCGACATCGAACGCGTGAACCCGACAACGGCAGTGAGTATTCTGCATTACGCTCGTGGCGCGAAGACGCAATACGAACTCGCGACCCTGCGGCTCGCATCACAACGTGGAGCAAGCGGTCATATTGCAGCCGAGGCGGCGTTTCGTAACGGCGAGTCGGAGTTCGAGATTCACCGAGCGTACTGCAAAGCAGTTAGTCATACCGATCAGGAGCTCCCCTATGGCAACATTGTTGCGCTAAACGAGCACGGTGCCGTTTTGCACTACACAGACCTTGACCGCCGGCCGCCAGCCGACTCGCGGTCATTCCTGATCGATGCTGGCGCACAGGTACATGGTTATGCGTCGGATATTACTCGTACGTATGCGAGCAGCGACGAACGGTTTCAGGCCCTTATCGATCGTATGGAGTCGATGCAGCAGGATATTGTCAGTCAGGTCCGTGCTGGTGTCGATTATCGAGAGCTCCATATTGCTACGCACAAAATGCTGGCCGCTGTGCTGGTTGAGGCTGAGCTTGCCACTGGCAATCCGGACACCTTGCTCGAGACAGGGGTAACCAGTGCTTTCTTCCCGCACGGTCTTGGGCATTTGCTCGGCATCCAGGTTCATGATGTCGGCGGTTTCATGGAGGGCGAATCGGGAACGACGGTCGATCCACCGAGCGGTCACCCCTTTCTGAGGCTGACGCGGGTGCTTGACGAAAACATGGTGTTAACCATCGAGCCCGGCCTGTACGCAATCGACATGCTGCTCGAGAATCTGCGCGGAACACCTGCCGAGTCTCATGTGAACTGGGCTACGGTCGAATGGTTACGACCGTTTGGCGGAATTCGTATTGAAGATAACGTCCGCGTGCTGGTTAATGATCGGGAGAATTTGACTCGCGACGCATTCGCCCTGTAGGAGGCCGTCTTACGGCCGAATGGGTGTCGCGCGTGAGACGCGCTCCTACTGTGCTTCCGTCTTGCGCTGTGCTTTCAATTTTGCCTTAACCTTCGCGCCCTTGCTCTCCAGCGTCGGTCGAACCAGACGATTCAAACCTGGGAACAAGTACATGATCGTTGTCAGAAAGCCGCTGAGTTTCGGCATCGACAACTCGCGCAAATTATTGCCGCACAAGTCCAGAACGGCCTGAGCAACTTCTTCGGCCGTACTAATCGGTTGCGAAAAAGTCAGGTCCGATGTTGCGTCGATATCGGCCATTATAAACCCGGTATCGATTGGCCCGGGAGACACGACAGCGAGTTTGATATTGCTGTCGGCCAACTCCATTCCCAATGCGTAGGTGAACGATCTCAGGCCCGCTTTACTTGCCGCGTAACCGGCACTCCCGGGAATCGGTGCACGACCTGCCAGCGAACCTACATTGATTATTGCGCCACCGCCCGCCTCGCGCAGATAGGGTAGAGCAATTCGACTAAGCATGAGGGGAGCTTTCAGATTTACGTCGATCATCTTGCCGAGATCAGTGGCTTCGACGTCTTCGATATTGCCTCGTTTATGGTAGCCCGCATTATTGACAAGCACGTCGACTCGACCGAACTCGAAAGCTGCCTTTTTGAATACGTCAACGCAAGCCTCTGCATCCGAGACGTCCATCGCGAACACTTCCACTTTGGTCTTGGCACGCAGTTCTTCGGCTATCGCATCAAGGTTTTTCTTGTTCCGTGCGACCAGCATCAGGTTGGCGCCCGCTTCCGCAAACATACGTGCGGTCGCTGCACCGACACCCTCGGATCCGCCCGTGATGATCACGGTCTTGTCGTTAAATATCATGGGTGGAGCTTACCACCGTAGGAGCGCGCCTTGCGCGTGATCAGAGGCCCAGGTAGCCCTTGATCTTCTTCCACAAGCTCGATTCCCAACCATAAACATCGAGCTGATCCGGGTCGAGTATCGCGACAGGCATCGTGGTATCCGCTTGAATGACTTCATTTGCGGCAACATCTTCGGGGCGCAGCTCGAGCCGGCCCTTCTTGCCTTCGCCGGGTTCGGTCAATCCGTCAACCGCCAGGCTCAGGTACGGCAGCACTTCGTCATCGACAATATCGTCAAGGAAAACAGCGTCCGGATCGAACGTTTCCTTGGTCAGGATGACGCAATCATCAAAGGCTTTGTCGTTGCTAATGGCCCTGTCTCTGGTGTCCGCTGCAGTCATAACTCTAGAAGTAATCGTCAGCCGTCGCTGTGAGCCGACTCACAATTGCGAGCTTTCGTTTATATGTTATTTTTCAGGATGTTACGACGTTTTCAGTGTCTCTTGCACAAAAAAACCGGGATTGACCCGGTTTTTTATATGGCAACACGGTGAAAATCTGACCTATTCGTCTGCTACGGCCTCCGGAACCTGGTCAGTCAGCATGACAATTGCCATCGGCGCATTATCACCTGGACGTGGTCCGGTCTTCAGAATTCGCAAATAGCCGCCCGGACGTTCTTTGCAACGCGGGCCAATCTCACTGAACAGCTTGCCGACGACTTCTTTGTCACGCAGACGGTCAAAGGCCAGGCGGCGATTCGCAACACTGTCTTCCTTCGCAAGCGTAATCAGAGGTTCTACGACACGGCGCAGCTCTTTTGCTTTGGGTACTGTCGTTCGGATCGTTTCATGCTTGATCATCGACGCGGCCATGTTGCGAAACATTGCCTTGCGATGAGAGCTGTTACGACCCAGTTTACGACCGGATTTTCTATGGCGCATTGTTCTCTATCCTAAAATTTATCCAATTTACACCGCGGGCTCGAACCCGGGATGCTTTACATCACAAGCTCGTGCTCGGGACGCAGGGAGGCAGGCGGCCAGTTGTCCAGATGCATACCCAGACCCAGACCATGACCTTCCAGAACTTCCTTGATCTCCGTAAGAGACTTCTTGCCGAGATTTGGCGTACGCAGAAGTTCGACTTCGGTTCGTTGTACAAGATCACCGATGTACATGATGTTTTCTGCCTTGAGGCAGTTCGCAGAGCGTACCGTGAGCTCGAGCTCGTCAACCGGGCGCAGCAGAATCGGATCAACCTGATTCTCTGCCTGCGCACCAATGCCTTCTTCCTGACCTTGCAGGTCAACGAAAACTGACAGCTGATCTTTAAGAATACTGCCCGCACGACGGATGGCTTCTTCAGGATCGATCGTGCCATTCGTCTCGATTTCAATGAGTAACTTGTCGAGATCAGTCCGCTGTTCCACGCGAGCGGACTCAACGTTGTAGGTTACGCGGACAATCGGGCTAAACGACGCATCGAGATTCAGGCTGCCAATCGGCCCGCCCTGCTCTTCGAACGACGGACGCTGTGTCGCTGGACGGTAACCACGACCGCGCTCGACTTTCAGAATCATGTTCAGCTCACCGGCCTTGGTCAAATTCGCGATAACCAGATCCGGGTTCTTGATTTCGACATCGTGATCGAGCTGTATGTCGCCAGCCGTCACCGGACCCGGGCCCTTCTTCGATACCCTTAGCTCAGCCGTATCACGAGTGTTCATCGTGACAGCGACCTGCTTCAGACTCAGGAGAATGTCGACGACATCTTCCTGGACGCCTTCGATGCTGGTGTACTCGTGAAGTACGCCCTCGATTTCTGCTTCGGTTATCGCTGCCCCCGGCATGGACGACAACAGGATGCGACGCAATGCATTGCCAAGCGTGTGTCCGAAACCACGTTCGAATGGCTCGATGGTGACTTTTGCCTGCAAATCGTTGACCGGCGATACTTTTACTACGCGCGGCTTTAGAAATTCGTGTACTGATTCCTGCATGGGAATTAACCCTCCTGACTACTTCGAGTACAGCTCGACGACTAGGTTTTCGTTGATATCGGGGAGAATGTCTTCCCGATCCGGCAACGACGTCAAAGTGCCCGCCATCTTCTTGGTGTCGACATTTACCCACTCAGGCAAGCCGACCTGTCCTGCTATTTCCATTGCGCTCTGGATACGGAGTTGCTTCTTCGCCTTCTCGCGAATCGTAATTGCATCGCCCGCCTTGAGTTGCGCGGACGGAATATTAACGATCTTGCCGTTAACTTCTATGCTCTTATGACTCACAAGCTGGCGTGCTTCTGCGCGCGTTGACGCGAAACCCATACGATACACAACGTTATCCAGACGTCCTTCCAGCAGTCGCAACAGGTTCTCGCCCGTCGATCCTTTCAGCTGTGCGGAACGTTTGTAGTAGTTACGAAACTGACGCTCGAGCACGCCGTACATACGACGCAACTTCTGCTTCTCTCTGAGCTGCATGCCGTATTCCGACAGACGTGGGCGACGTTGGGCCGCACCGCCTGGAGGAACATCCAGCTTGCACTTCGATTCAAGCGGCCGTACGCCACTTTTAAGAAACAGATCCGTGCCTTCGCGGCGGGACAGTTTACATTTTGGTCCTAAATATCTTGCCATTGTTCAGCCTCTACACGCGGCGTTTTTTCGGCGGACGACAGCCGTTATGAGGAATCGGTGTGACATCCTCAATATTTTGAATACGGAATCCCAAGGCGTTCAGGGCGCGTACTGCAGACTCGCGACCCGGGCCCGGCCCACGAACTCGCACATCAACATTCTTCACACCGAACTCGAGAGCCGCACGGCCCGCTTTGTCCGATGCAACCTGTGCTGCGAACGGGGTGGATTTACGAGATCCACGAAAACCACAACCGCCGGCCGTTGCCCATGAAAGCGCATTGCCCTGGCGATCGGTGATCGTGATGATCGTGTTGTTGAAGGAAGCATGGATGTGCGCGACCGCATCAACCACGTGCTTTTTGACCTTCTTTTTCTTTACTTCTGCCATTATCAATTCCAGTGTGTAGGAGCGCGTCTTACGCGCGATTCCCTAACGTTTTATCGGACGACGCGGACCTTTTCGGGTGCGCGCATTCGTTCGAGTGCGTTGGCCGCGAAGCGGCAAACCACGTCGGTGACGGATTCCTCGGTAAGAACCGAGATCCATCAAGCGTTTGATATTCATTGACGTCTCACGACGCAGATCACCTTCAACCGTGAAAATCGCGACTGCTGTACGCAGCTTCGCAACTTCCGGCTCAGCCAGATCTTTTACCTTTGTCTCCGGAGCAACACCGGCCGCTTCGCAAATTTGCTTCGCGCGCGTGTCCCCAATGCCGAAGATCGACGTCAGTGCAATCACGACGTGCTTCGTCAACGGAATGTTTATGCCTGCTATACGTGCCACTTAACCTATCCTTATCAATAGACCCGGGACTAACCCTGGCGCTGCTTATGCCGTGCGTCTGTGCAGATCACTCGCACGACACCCTTGCGGCGAACGATCTTGCAATTTCTGCAGATCTTTTTAACTGATGCTCTTACTTTCATGAGCTGCTCTCCAAAACGCTGACGAATCAGCGAGTTTGCCCCCCGCGACCGTAATTACGCAGGTTGGCTTTTTGCATCATGCCTTCGTACTGGTGACTCATTGCATGTGCCTGCATTTGTGACATGAAGTCCATCGTGACCACGACCAGAATCAGTAGCGACGTGCCACCAAAACTGAACGGCATGCTCGGGTAGAACATGCGAACCAACTCAGGCAGCAGACATACACCAGCGATGTACAACGCGCCCCAGAAGGTCAGTCGAGTCAGCACTCGGTCAATATATTCTGCCGTGTGCGCACCGGGCCGGATACCCGGCAGGAATGCACCACCCTTCTTCAACTGATCTGCGGTCTCTTTCGAGTTGTATTGCAGCGCTGTGTAGAAGAAGCAGAAGAAAATAATCAAAGCTGCGTACATCAAAACGTAAACAGGCTGACCGGGTCCAAGGTTGGCACCGATCGTCTGTAGCGCACGTTGTACGACAGTTGGGTCGGCCGCCTGGCCGAAAAACTGGGCAATCGTCGCCGGGAACATCAAGATGCTCGAAGCAAAAATCGGCGGAATGACACCTGCCATGTTGATCTTGAACGGCAGGTGCGTACTCTGCGCCTGCATCATCTTGCGGCCCTGCTGTCGCCGGGCGTAGTTGACGGTGATGCGGCGCTGTGCCCGCTCCATGTAGACGACGAAGATGATCGCTGCGATACCGCCGAGCAACATCATGATCGCCGTGATTGAAGACATTTCACCGGTACTCACCAGCTCCGCTGTTCCAGCAATGGCGCCCGGCAATCCGGCTACAATACTGGCCAAAATGATCATTGAAATACCGTTGCCGATACCACGTTCAGTGATTTGCTCACCCAGCCACATCAGGAATACCGTGCCTGTCACCAGCGTAATGCAGGCTGTGATCAGGAATGATGGGCCCGGGTTAATTACCAACTGCGGCTGACCCTGCAACCAGGATGCCGCGGCTATTGACTGAAAGCTCGCTAAGGCAACCGTGCCGTAGCGTGTGTACTTAACTATCTGGCGACGACCGTGCTCCCCTTCTTTTCGGAGTTGCTCAAGGCTCGGCACGATACGACTGGCCATCTGCATGATGATGGATGACGAAATATAGGGCACGATGCCGAGCGCAAAAATACCAAATCGAGACAACGCACCGCCGGAAAACAGGTTAAACGTCGCCAGCAATCCGCCCGACTGGTTCTGGAAGAATTCATTCAACGCAACCGGATTAACGCCCGGTACCGGAATATAGGTACCACAGCGATAGACGATCAGCGCGCCAACGAGGAACAGAAGACGAATTTTTAGTTCGCCTAATTTGCTCGCTTGCTTCGCTACATCTGCCGGACTTTGTTGGGGCTTCTTTGCCACGTTATTTCCTATGCTTCCTGTCTTGGTTTATCGCGCGTTGGACGCGCTCCTACGATGCTTGATTCGCGCGTTGGACGCGCTCCTACTAGTCTTCTATTGAGCCGCCAGCTTTTTCGATCTCTTCGCGGGCACCTTTGGTGACCTTAAGACCTTTGAGCTTGACTGCTTTTTTTATTTCGCCGGACTTGATGACCTTTACTTTGGTCACGAATGCCGGCACCAGGTTCAGCGCCTTCAATACATCCATATCGATGACATCGGCTGTCGGGATGTCCAGCTCGTGCAAACGCAGCTCTGCTGTCAGACGCGCCATACGTGAACGAAAACCCACCTTTGGCAGTCGACGTTGCAGCGGCATTTGGCCACCTTCAAACCCGACCTTGTGGAAACCACCTGAACGGGCCTTCTGCCCTTTCTGGCCACGACCACTGGTCTTGCCCTGTCCGGCAGAATGACCACGGCCCAGTCGCTTGCCCACTTTTTTCGCACCGTTGCCGGGCGACAGATCGTTCAGACGCATGTCAAACTTCCTCTACCGATACCATGTACGAAATACGATTAATCATGCCGCGATTCTCGGGCGTATCGACGACCGTCACTGTCTGACGGATCTTTCGCAATCCCAATCCCGCAACACAGGCTCTGTGGCTTTTCAGCCGCCCGAATTTGCTCTTCAGCAGCGTGACCTTTAGTTCTTTGGACTTCGCCATGATCTTATTTCCTATTCGCGGCTTATGAGCCGCTCCTACAAGGTTTCCGGCCCTTTACGCCAGAATCTCTTTAACTTTTTTGCCACGCTTCGCTGCGATCGACTGCGGAGAGTGAATTTCCGACAAACCCTTGATCGTTGCGCGAACAACGTTGATCGGGTTACGTGAACCGTAGCTCTTGGCCAGTACGTTTCGCACACCGGCTGCTTCGAACACAGCTCGCATCGCACCACCAGCGATTACACCCGTACCATCTGACGCCGGCTGCATGTATACCAGCGTCGCACCGTGGCGACCCTTCTTGGCGTACACAAGCGTATCGTTATTCAGATTGATACTGATCATGTTCTTGCGAGCCGCTTGCATCGCTTTTTGAATCGCGATCGGCACCTCGCGGGCCTTGCCATAGCCAAACCCAACCTGGCCCGCACCATCACCAACAACGGTGAGTGCTGTGAACCCAAATTGACGGCCGCCCTTTACTACCTTGGCGACACGGTTAACGGTAACCAGCTTTTCAATGAGGTCATCGTTCGGTTGATTGTGATCGTTTCTAGCCATTATTAGTCTCTCTAAAACTTCAGTCCGGCTTCGCGAGCCGCATCAGCCAGTGCTTTTACACGGCCGTGGTAACGGTAACCGGAACGATCGAACGCAACGGTATCGATGCCTGCCGCTTTCGCCTTCTCAGCGATGCGGGCCCCCACGATGGCCGCTGCTTCGACGTTGCCGCCATTCTTGATTCCTTTGCGAACTTCAGCCTCAACGGTCGAGGCGGATGCCAAAATCTTGTTGCCATCAGCACCGATCACCTGCGCATAGATATGCTGTGGCGTACGATGAACGCTGAGACGAGTTGCCTCGAGCTCACGAATCTTTGAACGACCGCGGCGAGCGCGACGTAGACGATTATCTTTTTTGTTCAACTTCATTGTGACTTACCTGATTATTTCTTCTTCGCTTCTTTGAGAACGACACGCTCATCGGCGTATCGAACACCCTTGCCCTTATAAGGCTCAGGCGGACGGAAGCGGCGAATTTCTGCGGCAACCTGACCCACTGCCTGTTTGTCAGTGCCTTTAATTACGACCTCGGTCTGGCTCGGCGTTTCGATGCTGATACCTTCCGGTGCTGCATAAACAACCGGATGCGAGAAACCGAGCGTCAGGTTCAGATTCTTACCCTGTGCCTGTGCGCGATAACCAACACCGACCAGTTCGAGCTTGCGCTCATAGCCTTCAGTGACTCCCTGCGCCATATTGGCCAGCAACGAACGCATCGTTCCCGTTACAGCCATCGCGAAGCGCGATCCTGATCGTGGCGACAATTTCAGCTCGCCGTCTTCCTGAGTCAGTTCGACTTCTGAGTTCAGCTCCATCGACAATTCGCCCTTGCCACCTTTCAGGGTGACGACGTTGCCTTCTTGCTTGAACTCGACGCCTTTTGGCAGCTCAACCGGTGATTTTGCAATTCTTGACATAGTCCTGTCTCTTCTTAATGGGGTCAAAGCGTCTACGAAACGACGCAGATAACCTCACCACCAATCCCTTCTGCGCGGGCTTGACGATCACTCATGACGCCGGCCGACGTTGAAACAATAGCCACGCCCAAACCACCCAGTACTTTCGGCAGCTCATCGGTGCCACGGTAAACCCGCAGACCTGGCTTGCTCGCACGCTGGATGTGCTCGATCACGGGCACACCTTCGAAATACTTGAGCTCAACGGTAAGCTCTTTTGAAGCGCCCTCACCATCGGTTGCGAAACCCACGATGTAGCCCTCGTCCTGCAGTACTTTCGCTACTGCTTCCTTCGCTTTCGACGCGGGCATCGACACACTGACTTTGCGTGCGCCTTGTCCATTACGAATACGGGTCAGCATATCTGCGATTGGATCCGTCATACTCATATTCTTATCTCCGCCTACCAGCTGGCTTTTGTCAGGCCGGGAATTTCGCCGTTCATGGCGGCTTCGCGCAGCTTGTTACGGCCCAGGCCGAATTTCCGATAAACACCGTGTGGGCGCCCCGTAACCGAACAACGAGCCCGCTGACGTGTCGGGCTGCCATCACGCGGCAGGCTGTTCAGCTTCGCCTGTGCAACAGCACGCTCATCATCCGAGCTGTGGATGCTGCGAACGATCGCTTTTAGTGCCTTACGCTTTTCAGCATGCCTGGCTACTAGCTTGGCGCGCTTTTTTTCGCGCATGATCATCGATGTCTTTGCCATATCTCTTTTCCTGTTTTCGCAATCGCGCGTATGACGCGCTCGTACGAGCGGCCCTTAGGCCGCGATTCCTTATTTCTTGAAGGGGAAGTTAAACGCTTCCAGAAGCGCTTTGCCTTCCTCGGGATTACGTGCTGTCGTGGTAATGATGATGTCCATTCCGCGCAGTACATCAATCTCGTCGTAGTTGATCTCCGGGAAAATAATCTGTTCCTGGACACCCATACTGTAATTACCCTGCCGATCAAATGATTTGGGATTCAAACCGCGAAAGTCACGAATACGCGGAATCGCAATATTCACGAGGCGATCGAGGAATTCATACATACGTTCACGGCGCAGCGTAACCTTGCAGCCAATCGGCATGCCGTCACGAATCTTGAAACCAGCAACCGATTTACGCGCAATCGTCGTCACTGGCTTTTGGCCCGCGATCTTTTCCATATCAGCACGTGCTTTTTCCATGATCTTTTTGTCAGCCACCGCTTCACCTACACCCATGTTAATGGTGATCTTGGTGATCTTCGGCACTTGCATCGGATTTTCAAGACCCAGCTTCTTCTGGATCTGACCCGCAAGTTCGCTTTGATATTTTTCGTGTAATCTGGCCATTCTGTTCGTCTCTGTAATCGCGCGCAGGGCGCGCTCCTACGGTTATATGTCTACTACTTCGCCGCTTTTGAAAACGCGGACTTTCTTGCCGTCTTTCTCGACGCGGAAACCAACTCGTTCACCCTTTTTTGCTTTTGGGTTGAACACGAGCACGTTCGAAATATCCATCGGCATCGCGTGGTCTTTGATGCCACCGGCTTCACCAATATTCGGGTTCGGCTTCACGTGCTTCTTCGCAAGGTTAATGCCCTCAACCAGCACGCGATTATCTGCAAAAACCTCAAGCACGGTGCCGCGACGGCCCTTGTCTTTACCGGTTTTTACGATGATTTCGTCGCCTTTTCTTATCTTGTTCATATCTTCAATTCGCGCGTGAGACGCGCTCCTACTGTTGTTCATTTCGCGCGTGAGACGCGCTCCTACTGTTGTTCGTTTCGCGCGCCGGGCGCGCTCCTACAGCACCTCTGGTGCTAAAGAAATAATTTTCATGAACTGGTTAGTGCGCAGCTCGCGCGTAACCGGTCCAAAAATACGTGTGCCGATGGGTTCAAGACGGGCATTCAACAAAACTGCTGCGTTGCCGTCGAAGCGAATCAACGAACCGTCTTTGCGGCGTACGCCCTTACGCGTACGAACAACGACGGCATTGTAAACCTCGCCTTTTTTAACCTTGCCACGAGGAATGGCGTCTTTGACGCTTACCTTGATGACATCACCCACACCGGCATAACGACGCTTCGAGCCGCCGAGCACCTTGATGCACTGCACGCGACGGGCACCGGAGTTATCGGCCGCATCCAGAACTGTCTGCATCTGTATCATGACTGCATCCTAAGTGTTATTGCTTGTCTGCCGCGCGTTCAACAACGTTGACGACTGACCAGGATTTGTTTTTCGAAATCGGGCGACCCTCAGAAATCTGAACACGATCGCCCGCCTTGCACTCGTTTGTCTCATCGTGTGCCATCACCTTGCTTGTACGACGAATGTATTTGCCATAAACCGGGTGCTTGATCAGGCGCTCGATAGCAACGGAAACACTCTTGTCCATCTTGTCGCTAACAACACGGCCAGTGATCGTGCGTTGTACCTTTTTCTCTTCACTCATTTGGCTTCACCCGCTGCACGCGATAGCTCACCGAGAACCGTCTTAACGCGTGCGATATCTTTTCTGACGCGGCCATGCTGATGCACCTGTGCCAGCTCTCCAGTTGCCTGTTGCATACGCAGGTTGAACTGTTCGCGACGCAGCGCAACGAGTTCATCGTTGAGCTCATCGACCGACTTGCTCCGAAGGTCAGCTGCATTCATCACATCACCTGCCGTTTCACAAATGTGGTACCAAATGGCAGCTTCGCAGCAGCCAGACGGAACGCTTCTCGAGCGATCTCTTCGGTAACACCTTCCATTTCATAAAGAACGCGACCCGGCTGAACCTGGCATACCCAGTACTCAACGTTGCCCTTGCCCTTACCCTGGCGCACTTCCAGCGGCTTCTTGGAGATCGGCTTGTCGGGAAAAACCCGGATCCAGATCTTCCCACCTCGCTTGATGTAACGCGTCATTGCACGGCGCGCGGCCTCAATCTGACGAGCTGTCAGACGACCGCGACCGGTCGCTTTGAGTCCGAAATCACCGAACGAAACATTGCTTCCGCGCAAAGCCAGGCCGCGATTGCGTCCCTTAAACTGCTTGCGAAATTTTGTACGTTTTGGCTGTAACATTTTGTTCTACCGATCTCCGTTGTCGCGGCCTGGGGTCGCTCCTACAATGCCTTCGCTTTATTAGCGTCCGCTGGCTCTGCCGGAATTACTTCGGGCTTATCAAACACTTCGCCCTTGAAAATCCATACCTTCACGCCGATCAGGCCGTAAGTCGTATTCGCTTCAGCCGTTCCATAATCAATGTCCGCACGCAAGGTGTGCAGCGGAACACGGCCTTCGCGATACCACTCCGAACGAGCAATTTCAGCACCGTTCAAACGACCACCAACCTTTACTTTGATACCTTCCGCACCAACACGCATCGTATTGGTAACTGCGCGCTTCATGGCGCGACGAAACATTACACGTCGCTCGAGTTGCTGTGCGATGCCTTCCGCAACCAATTGTGCATCGAGCTCAGGCTTGCGGATTTCATTGATATTGATACGCACTTCGCCAATATTCATGCCGATCATCGATGCTACTTCAGAGCGCAGTTTTTCAATGTCTTCGCCCTTCTTGCCGATCACGATACCCGGGCGTGCCGTATGAATCGTAATATTGATCTTGTTCGAAGGACGCTCGATCGTTATGCGACTTACCGATGCGTCTTTCAGTTTTTTCTTGATGAAAACACGCACCTGATGATCCGCTCGGATGTACTCCGGGAACATCTTGGAATCGGCATACCATTTCGATGCCCAGTCCTTGACTATGCCGAGACGTATGCCTGTTGGATGTACTTTCTGGCCCATATTACTTCTCGTCCGCAACGCGGATTGTGATGTGACTGTTGCGCTTGATTATCCTTGCACCACGACCTTTTGCACGAGCGCGAAAGCGTCGGAATGTCGGCGCTTCGTTGACTTCGATAGTCGCAATTTTCAATTCATCGATGTCCGCACCGTGATTATGTTCTGCGTTGGCCACTGCCGACTCCAGAATTTTCTTAACGATACGAGCACTCTTCTTTGGCGAGAAAGTCAAAACACGCAATGCGTCATCAACAGACTTGCCACGGATGACGTCAGCCACCAGGCGGCATTTCTGCGGTGATATACGTGCGTATCTAAGTGTTGCTGCAACCTGCATCAACCGGCTCCTCTACTTCGTTTTCCGATCACCGGAGTGACCGCGAAATGTACGTGTCATCGCAAACTCACCGAGTTTGTGACCAACCATGTTTTCAGAAATCAGTACAGGTATGTGCTGACGGCCGTTATGCACTGCAATTGTCAGGCCAACCATGTCCGGCAATACCATTGACCGACGCGACCATGTCTTGATCGGGCGACGATCGTTCGCTTTAGCTGCTACGGCAACCTTTTTCGCCAGATGGTTATCGACGAACGGGCCTTTTCTTACACTACGCGGCATTATCGAAATCCTTTACTTACGCTTCTTGTTGCGACGGCGAACAATCATGCTGTCCGTCCGCTTGTTTGAGCGCGTCTTCGCGCCCTTCGTCGGTGTGCCCCAGGGGCTAACCGGATGGCGACCACCCGAGGTGCGGCCTTCACCACCACCATGTGGGTGATCAACCGGATTCATGGCAACGCCACGAACCGTCGGCCGTACACCCCGCCAACGAGTAGCGCCGGCTTTACCGAGTTTCCTCAGGTTGTGTTCGCCATGACCCACTTCGCCAATCGTTGCGCGGCAGTTGATGTGAATTTTTCGAACTTCACCGGATCGAAGTCGGATGGTTGCGTAGGCACCCTCGCGAGCAGCCAACATTGCAGAGCCACCCGCCGAGCGAATCAACTGTCCGCCTTTGCCAGGCTTCATTTCAATGTTGTGGACCGTTGTGCCAACCGGAATTGCACGAATCGGCAGGGCGTTGCCCGGCTTGATTGGCGCATCTTCGCCGCTGATGATGGGTGCACCGGCACGAACACCCTTCGGTGCCAGTATGTAGCGACGCTCACCGTCGGCGTACTTGATCAGGGCAATGTGTGCGCTGCGATTCGGATCGTACTCGAGGCGCTCTACAACGCCTGAAATTCCGTCTTTGTCTCGCTTGAAGTCGATTACGCGGTAATGCTGCTTATGACCTCCGCCCTGATGACGAACCGTAATACGCCCATTGTTGTTGCGACCACCCTTACCCGACTTTTTCTCAAGAAGAGGCGCGTGTGGCTTGCCTTTGTGCAACTCCGGCGTTTTAACAGCGACGACAAAACGGCGTCCTGCTGATGTCGGTTTGGCTTTATGTAGTGACATGCTGGGTAACCTTTATTCTGCGCCGAAATGCTCTTCGATGGACGTACCATCGGGAAGCTTCACGTAGGCTTTTTTCCAGTTCGGACGACGGCCCTTGGTCTGCTGAAATCGCTTGGCCTTGCCTTTGACGTTTACAACCTGAACCGAATCAGCCTTGACCTCGAACAGCAACTCAACTGCCTGAGCAATTTCTTTCTTGGTCGCGTCGGTACGAACTTTCAAAACAACCTGATTATTTTCAGCCGCAATGTGTGCCTTTTCCGACAGATGCGGGCCCTGAATAACCGTCAATAATCTTTCCTGATGCAGAGCACGACTCATGACAAACGCTCCTCGATCAGCTTCAACGCTGGCACAGTAACCAAAACCTTGTCGAAACGAATCAAAACGACGGGGTCCATGGATGCGACATCGCAAATACCGACATTCGACAGGTTGCGCGCAGCCAGGAATACTTTTTCATCAAACGCCTCATTCAGAATCAGAACATTGTCCAGATCGTATTCTTTGAGTTTCGCGGCCAGCAGTTTGGTTTTCGGCGCCTCGAGCGTGAGCTCGTTGACGATAACCATGCGATCCTGACGAATCAGCTCTGAAAGTACCGAGCGAATTGCAGCGCGATACATTTTCTTATTAACTTTTTGATCAAAGTTACGCGGCTGTGCAGCAAACGTGCGGCCACCACCAACCCAGATCGGGCTGCGAATCGTACCGGCACGTGCGCGGCCAGTACCTTTTTGGTTCCAGGGCTTGGCGCCACCACCGCGAACCGCAGCCCTGTTCTTTTGTGCCTTCGTTCCAGCACGGCTGCCTGCGAGATATGCCGTCACCACCTGGTGAATAAGAGCTTCGTTGTACTTCGCGCCGAATGCCGCTTCTGCGACCTCAACCGATCCCTTGTCCTGCAGTTTCAATTTCATCGGATCGCCCCTTACTTCCTGGTCTTAATGGCGGGACGAACAACTACGCTTCCGCCGCGGTGACCCGGGACAGCGCCCTTGATCAGGAGAAGGTTGCGCTCTGCATCAACACGTACAACCTCAAGATTTTGTACGGTGCGGCGAACATTGCCCATATGGCCAGCCATCTTCTTGCCTTTGAAAACGCGGCCGGGTGTCTGGTTTTGACCGATGGAACCAGGTGCCCGATGCGCCAGCGAGTTGCCGTGCGTCGCATCCTGCATGCTGAAGTTATGGCGTTTTATCGCGCCCGCGAAACCCTTACCGATTGAAGTACCGACGACATCAACTTTTTGACCCTCTTCAAACAGGTCGACTTTAAGTTCATTCCCGGCTGCAAACTCGCCGTCGTCCGTGTCTTCGAGTCGAAACTCCATCAATAAGTCGCCGGCTTCTACCTTTGCTGCTGCAAAGTGGCCGGCTGCAGGTTTTCGCACACGAGAAGCACGACGGCTGCCGGCTGCTACTTGCAGCGCGCGATAGCCATCATTCTCAACGGTTTTCACCTGAGTAATTCGGTTTGGCTGTGCCTCAATAACGGTGACTGGAATTGAATCCCCATCTTCCGTAAAGACACGTGTCATGCCGCATTTGCGGCCAACAAGACCCATTGTCATGTTCAAAACCTCGCACCGACTTCGTTTGGTCAGTGACAATCTCTAAATTCAAAATCTTCACTGCAGTCACTTCGATTGGCGACTGCTGCTTTCGGAGCTCACCCTATGGGCGCAACATCCAGACATACGAAAGGGCCAGCCATCGCTGAGGACCTCGTCCTCGTTGCTCTGGGGCTGACCCAAGCTCCGATCCGGCCATATAGCCGGCTCGGCAGTTCCGGGATTTGCCGTGTCACCCTCGATTTCCTGGCGACTGGTTCTTCGCTGTCTTGCTATTGGCCGACTCCCGGTCCGGCCAAATCTAGCGAGCCCGCAATTATACGACTCCTAACCCTTATTACAAGCGGTTTTGAGCCTTTTTTACGGATTTTGATCTTGTGATCTTGTGCCAATAGAATCAACAACTTAGCCGAACGAATTAGGGCGGTCGGGTGAGTGTTGACTGGAATGGCTCCCTTCGGTCCGCTTTATTTCCTGTCAACACTCACCCGACCGCCCTTTTGGCTTCGGAAAATGTTGAAGGATCTTGGCAAACGCCGTGGTAAACCTGAAATGCTGCCAAAGCGTCCTGACTAATTGTCAGGCACGTCGGCGAGATATACGTGACCGGAAATAAAGCGCAGCGCAGCGAGCCATTCCGAGTCACGTATATCTCGGCGACGGGCCGATCGTTATCAGAACGATTAATTCAGCTTGATCTGAACGTCAACACCGGCGGGAAGCTCAAGCTTCATCAAGGCATCAACCGTCTTATCGGTAGGATCAACAATATCCATCAAACGTTTGTGCGTCCGAATCTCGTATTGATCACGAGCATCCTTATTCACGTGCGGAGATATCAGGATCGTAAAACGCTCCTTTCGCATCGGCAAAGGAATAGGACCCTTGACCGTGGCACCAGTGCGCTTGGCGGTTTCGACGATTTCCCGTGCTGAGGTGTCGATCAAACGGTGATCGAACGCTTTCAGGCGGATACGTATGTTTTGGTTTGCAGTCATTTACTTTCCTTTGTTCGCTCGACATTGGCGGTCTATCGACCGCCGCTATCGCTCGGCCGCTGGGCGGCCTCCTACTGTTGTTTATTCAATTACCTTCGCTACGACGCCGGCACCCACGGTTCGACCACCTTCGCGAATCGCGAAGCGCAAGCCATCCTCCATGGCAATCGGTGCAATCAGCTCTACAACCATCTGCACGTTATCACCCGGCATCACCATCTCGGTGCCTTCCGGCAACTCACAAGCACCCGTGACGTCCGTC
>JAJFKR010000013.1 GCA_021773095.1 Woeseiaceae bacterium
CGAGCTCAGGCACCTCTAGGGCACCACAGATGACTAGAACTACCGTAAAGGACCTGGTCAGAGCGTTGTGGGGCACTGCAGGAGGCAGTACTGGTTACTCTCTCAAGGTGGTAGCACGGGTTCAAATCCCGTACGGGGTACCAGTAAAAGCCCAGGTCAGAGGGTGTTTCTGACAGAAAGACCCGAAATTGGTTGGGTCAAATCCGGGCCGATTGTCAAATCGAAACGGGTTGTACTACCGTCTGGCGATGGCCGGCGGCAGCTACGTGAAGCAACCCAACGGGCGATGGCGGGCCCGGGTGATGATCGCCGGCCGCACCTACTCGGTCACCCGCCGTACCAAACAGGCCGCCCGTCTCGCTGTCGCCGACCTCGAGCTCGAACACGCCGACGATGCGCCCGTCCGTCGGCCTTCGTCTGAAACTGTCGAGGCGGTGGTGGGGGAGTGGTGGCCGCGGCACTCGCGGCGTCTCGCCGACTCGACCCGCATCGACTACCGCCGCGTCATCGACAAGTTCATCCTCCCCAACCTCGGCGACATCCGCATCGGCGATCTGCACCAGACGGACCTGAACCGGCTCTACGACACCATGCTTGCCGACGGGATCGGACCGGCCCGGATCAGACGGGTCCACGGCGTGATGTCGGTCATCTGCGGCCACGCCGTCAAAGCCGACCTCATCCCCACGTCACCCGTAGCGAAAGCCGACCCGCCCCGCGTCATCGAGAAACCCATCGACCCGCCCGACGCTGAACAGATCCGCCAACTACTCGAGCATGCTCACAAGATCCGGCCAGGGTTCGCGGCGTTTCTCCGGCTGGCAGCGGTGACCGGCGCACGACGCGGCGAACTGATCGCTCTCCGAATCGACGACCTGGCCGCCGACACGCTGATCATCGCCCGATCCGTTTCGGTCGCGGCCGGCGACCACGGCGTCGGGACAAGCCTCGTCGAGAAAGAAACAAAGACCCGCAACATCCGCCGCATCACCATCGACACCGACACCGTCACCATCCTGGCCGCTCAAATCGCCGTGCTGACCGAACGAGCCGACGCCTGCAAGACCCAGCTCGTCGACGGTCACTTCTTGTTCTCCGACGCCATGGACGCGGGAATGCCATGGCGGCCCGATGCCGTGTCACGCGACTTCGCCCGCTGCTGCAAAGCCTCGAAACTGACCGGCATCAGACTCCACGATCTACGCCACGCCGCAGCGACCGCGATGATGGCCGCCGGCGTCGACGTCGTCACCGGAGCATCCCGGCTCGGCCACTCCCGCCGCGACACATTTCTCAACAGGTACTCCCACGCAATGCCAGCCACCGACGGCCACGCCGCTCAAGTCATCGCCGACGGGCTCAGGTAGCTCCTCGACGATCAGGTTGCCGAGCTGGCTCACAATCCCTAATCCACACTGGCGACGGTCCGCGATCAATTAGGACGGCGCCACGCGGTCGACAGCAATCGTGCACCGGGCGAAGTCATCGAACAAGAACTCGTCCCACAGCACCTTCTGGCCAGGGTCCACGCGGTCGACGAATACGAACCCGTCGCCCACCCTCGCCCCAGCGTCGTTGGTCAACTCATAGCGAAGGGTTACGTCAGCAGTGAAGCTGTTGCCGTTGGTAAGCGTTCCGCTGATGTCGCCTTCCCGCTGACAGCCGTCGAGCTTCAAGTCGATGGCGTCAGCGAATGCACCTTCGCCGATCGTGCCGAGTGCGAGCGTGGCGATGTTGCCGCACGCCTCCTCCACGAGGCCCACGGCGGAGGGGGCGGTTCGAATGAGCTCTGCCGCGAGCGCACCAGCCTGGGCGACTGTCAGGCCGGGAGCGTTGAACTCGTCGCAGATCGCCTGGACGGCCGCATCAACCCCGTCCTCCGCTGCGGCTTCGGTTGTTGTTGTCGTGGTGGTGGCTTCGCTGCTGGCCCCGCCGTCGTCGCCGCACGCCCCCGCCAGAAAGCCAACTAGCGCCACCAGTGCCAGTGTCCGATGCTTCACGATTCCGCCTTCCGCTCGTTGGTGACGGTTGTACCACCTGACTCTCGCTTGATCCACTTGTCGCCTGTCGACACGGGCCGCAACCGCAACCGGCTGACGTCGATTCAGTCAGGTGTCTGTTCGGCGACCTTCTTCGACTGCACCTTGATCGCAACGATGCCAGCGGGGGCGTCAGCGCAGCTCAGCCCAGCTGAAGGATGATCGTCACGACCACACCGACAGCAGCGACGGCGGCGAAGCAGAACATCAGCCAGAAGATCCAGTCGCGCTGGTGCGCTTTGACCAGCTTGTCGAGATGGCCCTCCATGGCGAGGGTGGCGGTGGCCGTTCCCAACTGAGCCTCCTCGAGTGCGGCTCGCTTGGCGAGTCGAGAGGCCTCGCCTTCGATGATCTGCCCGATGCCATCGCCGGCCGACGATTGCGCTGTCGGAGCTGCCTGGCTCGGTACAAGTCCGGCGCCGACCGGACGGAACGTGGCGTCCGACCATTCCTGTGTCGGCAGCGTCATCCGTTCCACGTCGAGTTTTGGGAGCTTCACCGAGAGGTGGGGGACGCCGGCCGAGATGGTCCTGAACACCTTTTGTAGGGGTGCAAGCTGCTCGGTGAGCCGTTCAATGATTGGCTCCATCGCCGCACCGATCGCTTCGAGAGACTCTGTCAACGCTGCGTGTAGCTCCGGGTCGGACTCTGTCACGCCGAGCCCCCGCCGCTCGAGCTCGACCATCTGCCCGATCGTCCACGACCGATCTGGTAGACCGCGACGGAGCCCCTCTACGAAGTCGGCATCCGACATCTCCAAGTAGCGGGTACGCCGATCCGGGGGATCGTCGTCGCTCATTCCAGGATCTCCCGCGCCAGTGCGTGGGCTGCACGAATGTCAGCGGCGAGCTGTTCGACCTCGGACTCGGGGAGCAGGTGGGCAGCCGCTGCGAGGAGGCCTTCGTCGCCGGCGGGCGGCATCGTCGACAGTCGACCCACGATCCCCTGCACCTTCTCCCAAAGCTCACGCTCGCGTGCATCCTCCGGGGGGAGATGCTCGCTGAGTCCCACCAGGTTGGACCGAGCCGCTGCGAGCACACGTTCTCGAGGGTCGCCCTCTCCATCGAGCATGTCCACAGCCTGCTCGAGCTTCGTCTGGCAGTACCGCAGACTAAACCTCATCAGTCCGTCCGCTCACTTGTCGACGAGAAACAACCGATCAACCTGAGTGCGTCGTTGAGAGGTTCCGCCAGGGACGGGTCATCCCCGCTCATCTCATTTCGAACGTCGAAGAGGGAGTTACACGAGAACCCCACATCGATCATTGACTGGAACTGCTCGAGCTGGTCTTCATCCTCACCACAGGAGGTAGCGAGGAGAACGACTACTAGCAGGGCCGCTGCCATTCGTTTGGCCATGGTTCCGCCTTTCAAACTCAGTCCCTGCTGGTCTACCACTTGGCAGATCTCTTCTTCTGACACCTGACGGTCCGCGGTCAATAACGCCACGCTGTGTGCGATGCTCGTTCAGTTCACAGGCAGGGTGAGCAGCGCGGTTGGGAGCAGAAGGTGGCGATGTTCGATGGCGGAACTCTCACGGTCGAGAGTGTCACATGAGGGGCGTAACTTCGATCGGGTGACACAAGAGCGACTACGGCAGTTGGGGATGCGGCTAGTTCGCCTCGGAGGCGAGTGTGTCGATGATCCCATCGCCGAAGTCGGAGAGGATCTCTCCCAGCTCGGTGACCGTCTTTTGGACCTCGCTGAAGGTGTGGCTGGCGAGTCGGAGCTCCCCAGCGTCCATGGTCGCCATCCGTTCCTCTAGGTGGTCGGCGGCCTGCCGCAATCCACGATAGACGCTGATCAACTCGGCGACAGGGTCCGTTGTGGTCGCAGTCGAACCGCCAATGGCGTTGACGACGACACTGATCGGGACGTCTAAGAATTCAGCGATCGCTCGATACTTGTCGGGATCTGGGACTATCTCGCCTCGTGCCCACCTTCCGAACGTGGAACCCGAAACACCGCACCGACCTGCTGCCTCTTTCTGACTGACAGCGAGGGCTGCTTGTCGGTCAGTGAGCAACTTTGCGATTGGGGTCGACGTCATGGTGATGATGATGCGCTGTTGCGGGTGGTGCGCACAAGCACGCTAGTTGCTTTTTACCCAACCTTGTAATTACGGCGATGAAGTCCTTGACGTGGTTGCGCATGATGCGCGACACTCGCGCCGTGCGCAACAGAACCATCGCTGAACAACAGACCCTTTCGAACTGGGGAACGGCCATTCGGATTCAACGAGAGTCGCGACAGATGAGCCAGGAGGCACTCGGCGACCGGCTCGACCCTCCAGTTGACAAAGGCTCTGTCAGTCGATGGGAGCAGGGAAAAGCGGAGCCCATGTTGTTCCGCAAGATCCAACTCGCCTCAGCGCTTGGTCTGGCTCCGAGCATTCTCTTCCCACTGCCCACCACGATCCCGGCAGCGGCATGACCGTCCGCACGTACTCGTTGGCGGAGATGGCCGAGGTGCTGGGCATCTCGGAGGCGCGTGCTCGCAAGATGCTCTCCGATCGTGGCGGTGATCTGCCGCGGGTCCCGCATACCGGCAGCCGCGTGCTTTGCCCGCGTTGGGCCGTGGACGAGTTGATTGCTCGGCCGGTCCGGATCACCGCTCAAGCGGGGGAGTCGTTCTCGTGATGATCGCTCTGTTGAACGGCGCCACGGTGATCCCCGCGATCGTCGTTGCTGCGCTGTCGTTGGGCCGGTGGGTTCGGTGAGTTCGTCAGCCACGAAGCCGGTCGATGCACTCGCCAACGGCGTCGAAGACGGGCCCATAGATGACTCCAAGCACCACCGGGAGCGCCAGCACCGGGGGAGTGGCTCTGACCGCGACCCAGGCAGTCGCCTTGGCTTCCACCTTCACTTCGGCGCCTCTGCTGGGTCGGCGGGCGCTCCATGTCGCCAGTTCTGCGCCTTTGTGCAGCTCCCCACCCAGGAACTTCACTGTCGGCTCCTGGGGGAGGCGCGGGGTTGCCGTGATCTCGAGGTGAGCCGGGGTGAGAGACACGACGTGCAAGACGCGGTGCTTATCGATGTTGGACAAGGCCCGGAGGGTCTTCAGGGGATGCCCCTCGGTCATGCGGTCGTCTTCGTTGTTGTACGGCTGGCATTGCTCGACTGCGTCGATGACGGCCTGGTCAGCTACTTGCACCAGACGGTCCTTGAGGAAGGCTGCGAGGTCGTCATAGATGGGGAACTGGACCTTTCGAGCGTCGGCCTCAGAAAGGCTGTCTCTGCGATCGCCGACTACCAGTGCCCAGACCGCGTGATCCAACGCTGCTCGCATGTTGGCAACAGCGTCTCCGATGAGCGGCCCCCAGCTATCGGGCGGCGGGACAAAGTCTGCGACGACGAACCTTCGTACGAGCTTGTCGGCGGTATCGAAATCGTTGTCCATGCGGAGGGCCAGACCGTTGGGTTCGTGGAAGTCCCCGAGCTGTTCTTCGAGAAGGTCGAGATGTTCGCGGGCACGGCCGAGTTTGGTCATAGCACTACTGAAGTCCGCCACGGTTCGCAGTCTGCCTTCGAGATTGACGCCACCGCAATCTTCGATCAGTTCCGTTCAGCGGTCGTCATTGTCGATGAGGCGGTGGCCCGATGAGTCACGTTGTGCGTGAGCCGTCGGTGACGGTGGCGACGGCTGGTCCGGTTCCTCGCCGGGTGCCGCTCGAGTTGTCGTTGGCGGAGGTTCATGACGAGCTCGTCCGGATTGTCGATGGCGAGGACATTGCGCCGGAGTGGCGTGATGATTTGTTGCGGCTGGTTGCGGCGTCGTTGGGTCGGATGGTGGCCACGGTGCAGATCGACAGGCCGAGGTTCGATCGGCGGCGGGCTTTGATGTCGGAGTCGGCGGCGTGATCCTCACCGGTGTCGTGTTGTTGGTTTTGTCGGCTGGTCTGATCGGCTTGGTCGATTGGAACCCGGACGTCTCGAACATCGTGTCGGCGGTTGCTTTGTCGGTGTCGTTGGTGTTGATGTTTACCGGTGTCGGGTTTTGGGTCGCGGCGGCGATGCCATGACCGCGACCGTGACCGATCTCTTCTGTGGTGCTGGCGGTTCGTCGTTGGGTGCCGAGAACGCCGGCGCTCGGCTGGTGCTCGGCGCGAACCACTGGCCGAAAGCGATCGAGACGCATCAGGCCAACTTCCCCGATGCCGGCCACGACTGCGCCGATATCTCTCAGGTCGACCCTCGCCGCTACCAGCGCACCGACATTCTGTTGGCCTCGCCGGAATGCACGAACCATTCGTCGGCCAAGGGGATCTCTCGCAAGGCGCAGGACCCGTCGCTGTTCGACTCTCCGGATCTGTCCGCGGAGCGGTCGCGGGCGACGATGTGGGACGTTCACCGGTTTGTCGAGCATCACCGTTACGACGCGGTGATTGTCGAGAACGTCGTCGACGCGGCCCGCTGGGTGTACTGGCCGTCGTGGAGGGCAGCATGGGATGACGCTGGCTATGACACGACCGTGGTGTCATGGAACTCGGCGCATACCGGATCGGTACCGCAGTGGCGCGACCGGATCTACGTCGTGGCGACCCGCAAGGGGGTCCGTCCCGATCTCGAGCTGCGACCGGAGTCGTGGTGCTTGAGGTGTGAAGCCGTCGTCTCTGGTCGCCAGGCCTGGAAGAACCCGACGAAGAAGATCGGCAAGTGGCGCCAGCAGTACGACTGGCGATGCCCGGCATGTCTCGAAGTCGTCGCACCCCCGGCCCCACCATCGGCGTCGATCATCGACTGGGACCTCCCCGGCACCCGTATCGGCGACCGGAAACGACCGCTCGCTGAGAACACCCTGAACCGCATCCGCCGCGCACTCGACCGGTACGGCCCATCCCTGGTTGCCGCCGCTGGCAACACCTACGAACGACCCGGATCGGGCTACCTGCGGGCATGGCCACTCAACTCGTCCGCGCCGACTCAGACCACCACCGGCCAACACGCCTTGATCGTGCCGCTCCACCACGGAGCAACAGGCCCACCCGCCCGCACCACCCACACTCCGCACCCCACTCAGACCACGCGCCAGGAACACGCCCTGGTGATCCCGATGCGTACCAACGGCCGTGGTCGTCCGACCACCGACCCGACCCCAACGGTCACTGCTGGCAACGGTGGCGGTGGTATGCATCTCGTGTTCGCCCCGCAGTCCGGCGGCAAGGGCCGACCCACCAACAACCCAGCGCCTTCCGTAGCCACAAAGGCTGCCGGGTTCCTCGTTGGCTATACCTCTACCGGCCGAGCCGAGCCCCTCACCGATCCTGCGTCGACCGTCACCACCCGTGACCGCCACGGCCTCGTCGACCAAGTCGCCCTCGACATCGACGACTGCACGTTTCGCATGCTCGAACCCCACGAAGCCGGACGGGCGATGGCGTTCCCCGACTCCTACCTGGTCGAAGGCACCAAGAAAGACCGCATGCGTCTCTACGGCGGCGCGGTCACCCCGCCCGTCATGCAGCTGCTCGTCGACCGGGTCACCGCCGCACTCAAGGCCGCGGCATGAGCGGCGGGCAGCAGACGTTGACTCTCCCCGTGCCGGATCCGTTGGGGTCGGTGCGTCGGTCTGATCCGGCGACGTCGTGGGCAGCGGCCCGCAAAGCGGTCGGCAACTCGCGGCTTCGTGAGCTGATTCTGCGGTGTCATCTCGATCACCCGGACGGGCTGATCGATGACGAACTCAAGCGGCTGTTACCGGAGCACAACCAGGGTTCGATCACGAAACGGCGTCTTGATCTGATCGTGCTTCATACCAAGAACGGCCCGGTCGACATCGATTTGCTCGAACCTACACCGATCCTGAGAGACACCCGCGACGAGACCCCTGCGGGTGTCTATCAGGTCACCCATGCCGGGATCAGCCTGGCCCGTCAGATGCGTCTGCCTCAGTGGACTGGTGCCCGCCTGTCCGACCCTGTCGAGGTTGGCGATCGCCAGACGATCGAGCGGCTGTTGCGGACCTGTCAATGGTGCCATCAAGAACAGACGTCGCCGGCGGGTGTGGTGCGCCATCTTCGCCAGGCCCACGGCTGCAAACCCTCAACCCGAAGGACGACATGACTACCACTGACCCTGAGAACACGACCGAGACCGAGGCTGCCGTGTCAGCGGATCGGATTCCGTTCACCGCGTTTTTGTCGGATCACCGGTACGGCGAGCTCAACACCGAGCTGACTGACGCGTTGGCTGATCTGGTCGCTGAGGTCTCGTCGCTCGATAAGGGCGGCGAGCTGGTGTTGACGATCAAGGTCGCTCCGGAGGGCGCAGGCATCGTCGTCAAAGACGTCGTCTCGGTGAAGCTCCCGGAGCCGCCGCCACCGGTGACGTTCTACTACCCGACCGGCGATGGCGGCCTGTCCAAACGCGATCCCCGCCAGCCGCAGCTTCCCACTCTCGAAAACTGACAAGGAACAGATAGCCATGAACCTCCCTACCGAAGTAGTTGAAGGCACCGAGACCGACGCGGTCGCCGAGCTGGCGTTGCTCGCCGCTGAGATCGAAGAGCATGACGGCCTGCTGGTCGGCCATGCTTCTCGGCTTCACACAGTTGACCTCGAGTCGTTTCAGGACCGGCCCCGCCGTCCGTCGGGCGGCACGGCGATCGATCACGTCGATCACATCCCAGTGCTGCTCGATCGGTGGGCGGTCGGCCCAGAGGCAGTCAACGTCTACGCGTCATCGGCGGCAAGTGGTGCTCTTTCGAAGGTGGTCGCTGTTCTCAACGACAACGACGACGAAGGCCCCGGTCATGGCGACTGGCGCCTTCGCCTCGAACCGGCCGCTGATGAACGCTTCGCGGCGTGGATGGACGCGATCCGGGCCGGTCAGGTCTCTCAGCGCGAGTTCGCTGAGCTGATCGATGACCGTCTCGACACGATCGCCGAGCCGGCTGGGGCACTCCTGCTCGATGTCATCACCACGTTCGACACGAACACGGCGGTGAGGTTCGCGTCAGCGATCAATCTCGGCAACGGCAACCGGCGCATCACGTTCACCGAGGACGAAAGCCAGGAGTCGGGTGCTGCCGGCAACCTCACCGTCCCGGATCGGATCATTCTCCGGTTGCCGATCTATCAGGGCGGACCTGTCGAAACT
>JAJFKR010000014.1 GCA_021773095.1 Woeseiaceae bacterium
GTTCAGGCGAGCGGTGAGTTTCGACCGGGCGATCGTGTTCTCGTGAGCGGCAACTCCATCAGTGGTGGCTGGACGGCCGACCTGCCGGTTAGTGCGGCGTCAGAGAGTCCGGGAGTTGCGGCACTCTGGGCCCGTGCTCGGATCGGGGAGCTGGTCGATATTGAACGGCGAAGTACAAGTACCTATGCTGGTGAGATTCGGTCGGCGATAGTGGGAACGGCCTTAACGCACCACCTTGTCAGTAAATACACGAGCCTCGTCGCTGTCGACAAAACACCGGCGCGCCCGGCTGGTGATGCACTGGATAGCGAACAGATTCCCAACCTGATGCCCTACGGTCAAAGCACCAATGCGATCTTTGGTTTTCCAGCGACCGCGACCAATGGGCCGGCACTGCGTTTGCTGGGGATCGTGTCTCTGCTCGCTGCCTTGTTGTTACTCGCCGTGCAGTCCGGTGCAGGAAGAATGCCTCGTGTTCGCGGTAGCTAGGAAACCGGGTCGACTATTGATGGCTTGTCTGTTGTGCTTTGGCTTTTGGCAGCTGGGACAAGGTGCGTACATACCGGCCAAGGCCTGGCTGGCCCAGGAGTTGATGCAACGCGCGTGGACACGTGCTGGCAGCGGTGAAGTCAGGGCAACACCCTGGCCTTGGGCCGACACGTGGCCGGTTGCGAGACTGACAGCCCAATCGGGTGACGTCGATCTTATAGTTCTTGCCGGGGGCTCCGGGCGGACCCTGGCATTCGGTCCTGGGCATCTGAGTGCCAGCGCGATGCCCGGTATGACAGGCAATGCAGTCATCGCTGGCCACCGCGACACTCATTTTCAATTTCTGAAGCATGTAGAGCCTGGCGAGCAGTTGAAGCTTGAGTCGAGCGAGGGCGTGGAGCATCTATACACAGTAGTCGGTATCGACATTGTTGATTCGCGCAGCGGCAGTCTGTTACTTGATACAGACGATGCGATGCTGAGTCTTGTTACCTGCTACCCGTTCGATGCCCGGGACGCTGGTGGGCCATTGCGATACGTTGTGACCGCGCGGATGATCCATTCGGGTTAATGCCAGTAAGTCCTCCTCGTTACCTCGATTCGCTACGCGTGCGTAGGAGCGCGCCTTGCGCGCGACCACCGGGTGACAACGCCAGGCTAGCCACTCGGCACAGTTTTTAAGCCCCCCTTCAATCGCCCAACCCGAACCATTTACGACAATGATTGTCTGCTTAAATCTGAGCCATTACACTCTGGCCCGTATCTCACAAGCTCAAGACTCTTAATGGAATCCCGAAAAGCCAAACTCACCGAGGGGCCGGTTGGACGCCACCTCGTAAAGATGACCGTGCCCATGTTGCTCGGCATTACCATGATGATGGCGCAGTCCATTATCGATGCGTGGTTTCTCGGTAAGGTCGGTGACAGTGCGCTGGCGGCATTCAGTTTCGGCTTTCCGATTCTGATGATCATCACAAGTGTTGCGATCGGGCTGAGTGCCGGCACGTCATCCGTTGTTGCCCGCGCCATTGGCGCCAACGATCACAGTCGCGCCAAACGACTGGCTACGGACAGCCTGATACTCTCTTTTATCGTCACCGCTACGCTTGCAGGCATTGGCATATTGACCATTGACCCGCTGTTCAAAGCGTTGGGCGCACCGCTCGACATGATTCCGATGATTCGTGAATTCATGACTATTCTCTACACCGGCATACCGTTTTTAGTCGTCGGCATGGTGGGCACGAGCAATATGCGAGCAACCGGTGACACGCTCTTGCCCGGCAAACTGATGATCGCCGGTGCGATGCTGAACGTCATTCTGGACCCGATTTTTATTTTTGGGGTCGGGCCCATTCCGGCGATGGGACTGAATGGCGCAGCGATCGCTGCCTTATTAGCCAGAGGCGCAATGTTCGTCGGAACCATTTACTTCCTGGTGCATCGACTCGACATGGTCAGCTTCAATAAACCTGATCTCGACGAACTCAAGAAGTCGTGGCGGGACATTCTGCACGTTGGTCTGCCTGCCGCCGGAACGAATGCCATTATTCCGGTAGCAATGACTTTGATAACCGCAATGATTGCGCGCTACGGACCGGACGCGGTTGCAGGCTTCGGTGTTGCCAGCCGTATTGAGTCGCTGGTGCTGGTTATTTTCTATGCGCTGTCATCGGTGATCGGGCCTTTCGTCGGGCAAAACCTGTCGGCTGGAAAGGAGCGGCGTATTCTCGAGTCACTCAGGCTGACCGCATTATTTTGCATGGGGAGTGGCCTGGTCATTGCACTTTTGTTGGCGGTTACCGGCGATGCGCTGCCAACTCTATTCAGCCAGAATCCGGACGTAACCGGTGTCACGAAGTTGTTTCTCTGGATCGCACCACTCAGTTACGGCGCCTACGGCGTGGTGATGGTAATGAATGCGGCATTCAACGGCCTCGGGCAACCCATGCCTGCGGTTTATATTAGCGTCACAAGGATGATGCTCTTGTACTTGCCTCTGGCTGTTATCGGCAGACATTGGTTTGGTATTGCCGGCATTTTCGGCGCCTATGCAGCGGCAAACCTGTTAACGGGCTTGCTGAGTTACGTGTGGGCGCGACGGACAGCACACAATATGTGCGACGTGTCTTCCTAGCTCCCGACAGGTCGCAATACGAGCGACTGCAGCGCGACTCCAACAGCGCCCTCTTCGTCGAACAATGTGGCGTGCGAAAGACCGATGCCGTTGCTTTGCCAGTGAGAAATCGCGCTGGATGCCAACCACTCGGACTCTGGCAGTCGATGCAACGCGATGGTGATGTCCGCATTGACGAAAGAAAACTCGTCAAACTCATGATTGCGCGATATTGCGTTACCGCAATCGCCGATCGGACAAATGCGTTGAAAAGGTGACGAGACCTCACCAACGACCAATGCGGGTGCGCGCAACCAAATTGTATTGGGGCCGGGCGATTGATCGGTGCCAGGCGGATAACGCGCTTCGAGAAAGTTGGATATGAACGGCTGACCGTGCGGTGCTGTTGAGATGAAAAAGTCTTCACCCTCATCATCGCTGGTCGGTGGTGGTGGAGCTTCAGGTGTTGTGAGGCCACCGACATCCGCGGCGACAATGTGAGTTGTCGTCGCCGTTGCGCAGACTTTGTCGTCGCGATCATAGGTCGTCAACGTGGTGCTTGCAGCCACGCGACCATTCTGAGCAATGTCGCACTCGATGCGAAAACCGTCCATGGGTATCGGCCGAATAAAGCTGGCAGTTAGTCTGACCATTTGCTTGTCGGCAACAGCCTTTTCGGCAGCGCGGGCAAGCAAGCCTGAAAATGGTCCGGCATGGCAGGCATCGGCCGACCACGGACCGCGCGCAGAATCGTTGCCGACGAACAGGTTGTCGTCAGTTAGTGTGAAAAACGGCAATGAGATCTTGTCAGTCATAAAAGAGAGTGTAGAACCCTTTTTCGATAGCCTACATGCATGCCGATACCACGGCTCGCCATGAACAGGAGAAATGCCAGCCACAAGCCGTCGTTGCCCAGCGGTTGCAGGAAATACCAGGCTGGTAGAAAAACGCAGAGTGCCGAGAGCACCATGATGTTGCGCATGTCTCTTGCGCGTGTTGCGCCGATATAAACGCCGTCGTAGAGAAAGCACCAGACGGAGACCAGTGGTGATGCGATCATCCAGGGAAGGTAGCGTCGGGCGGCTTCCCTGACGTCTGGCAAATCAGTCAGAATCGAAATGATCGTCGGTCCTGCGAAAACGTAAACGGCTGTAAATCCTGCCGCAAAAATCACCGACCACTTGAGAGTCAGGCGAACAGAGTGCACAAGCGCCTCGCGGCTTTTCTCGCCAATGGCTTTGCCAACCATTGCTTCAGCGGCGTGTGCTATTCCGTCCAGACCGAAGGCCGTCAGATGCTGAAAGTTCAGGAGCAAAGCATTCGCCGCCAGAATCTGCGCGCCCAGGCGAGCGCTCTGTGCGGTGATGAACGACAGGGTGAACATGAGCGCCATCGTGCGAACGAAGATATTGGCATTGACTGAGAAAAATGCCTTGTAGGCTGTAACACTCGTAAGCCGGCCAATCGGCCAGTGACCCGCGCGGGTTTTCAAAATAGAGACGGCGAAGGCCGCACCGACGAGAAAGCCGGAATACTCGGCGATGACTGAAGCCAGTGCGACACCGTCGACTTTCATACCCAGGATAACGACGAAGAACAGATCGAGAGCAATATTCGTGATATTGATCGTCAGGAAAATCAGTAATGGTATGCGTGCGTTCTGCAGGCCAATAAACCAGCCAATTAGCGCGTAGTCTGCGAGTGTTCCCGGAGCGCTCCAGATACGAATCGAGAAATATTCGCCAGCGTAGCGCTGCGTTTCGGCATCGCCACCCAGTAACTTCAATGCTAGCTCACCGATCGGCGCCTGAAATACCATCAGTGCCAGCGCAATGAAAGAACCTACAATGAGAGCCTGCCCCAGCGCTGCACGCAAGCCGTCATTATCGCCAGCACCGAAGCTTTGCGCCGCGATTCCTGTCGTGCCCATACGCAGGAAATTCATGCCCATGTAAATGAACGTGAATATTGTAGCGCCAATGGCTACAGCACCGAGATAGGCCGAGTTCTCGAGATGGCCCGTAACACCGGTGTCGACCATACCGAGCAGCGGCACCGACACATTGGAGATGATCATGGGCGCAGCGATGCGCCACATGTCTTTATTCTGCGGCAGGTGTGGTGAGTTCAAGCCAGAGAACCCGACGGTTGACAGTTCCATTGCACTCTTAGCATCGAATACGAATCGTCTAGCGAAGCAACTCAGCGACAATCGCATTCCATTGTCGAAACAAGAGCCAATGAGATTCCTTTTCGACGAGGTGTTGCGTGCAGTCCGGAATCCTGTCCGCAAATTCCCGCACCATCGAATGGGGTGCCATTGTGTCATCCTGACCGTGCCAGTAGTGAACTGGGACCCGAATCGATTCTGGGGTAAACCCCCACGGGTTTGCCATCACTCGTATGTCGTCGAAAATAGCGGCCGTTCCCTGGCGCAGGGTTTCACTAATCGCACGAACCATCATGCGGTGAAAGGCCGGGTCTTCGTAAAGTCGTTGATCGAGCTGTGGCAGATCGCAGACAAGTTCATCAAGATAGGCATCCGGTCCTTTACGAACGATAAACTTCAAAATAGTTTTGAGTAAAGCGGGTGCGTAGCGCGCGAGCTGAAACAAGCGGCGTGTACTCGGCAAGAGATTTCGTGCCATTCCGCCGTCTGCAATTTCTGGCAAACAGCTGACCATCGCGAATCGTCTAATTCGATTGGGCTGATTGTGTACTAACGCCAACCCGTAGATCGCACCCATTGATGACCCCACCATGTCGAATCTGTCCAGGCAGAGATGATCAGCGAGCTCGCCAATATCATTTCCCCACAGTCGAAATGAAGGACGGTGCTGGACATCCGAAAGGCCCACTCCCGGACGATCCGGAACAATCAGCCGCAACCCCTGGGCAACGAGGTTTTCCTCACTGGTTGGCAATTGCAGGCGCGACCCGATTAGATTGTGTACCAGTAAAATGGGTGTTCCATTGCGTGAGCCGAATTCTGCAAACCCAAGTTGGCGTCCGTCGGATAAAGCCATGATCTGATTGCGGCGGTCTTCAGCATCGGCCGTGTCGGTATACATCTCAGTCCGCGGTGCCAGGAAACGGCGCAGTAGCGCCGGGCCGCAGCGGATCGTTTGAATCAAATCATTTTTTCCCGCGGTGGCGGTTTTTCTATAGATGTTCTTAAGATGTGCTCTGACTGTTGGTGACGCGATCGAAAGCGAACACGCCACCTCATCAGTCTCGTGTCCACGAAGGATGAGGTCCAGAACCCTGGACTCTGCGTCCGTCAAATCGTATAGCTGGCGAAAATGTCCGGTCGTCAACCGGCCCTGATCGACCGGGTCAAGCCAGCCCAATGCCACCAGGTTACTACTCGACTCCCGAGGCAAGGAAATTGCAACTAAATGGTTGTTTGACTGCTCATCATGACACAGTGGAGAAATGGACCGGTCGGGTTTGTCCCCCTGAGATGCGCGTACGAAGGTCGACAATCGATTGGCAACGTCACTATTGGTAATAGTAACTTTCTGGCCATTGACTTCGATGCCTGATTGCGGCGGAAATAGCCGAACACCCTCAGCGTTTCGATAGACAATTTCGAGTGCGTCATTGATCAGGACCAGGGGGTAGGGAAAATCCGCGTGTGCCATTTTTGCTGTATTGCTGGTGACATCATCGATGTAAGTATTCAACGATAGGGCACGTTCGAAATGCGGCCACAAATCCTGCAATGATGTTCCATGCCCATTGCTTGCGGCAGAATCGGCATTCTCATCGAAACTGAAACTGTTGAAAAGACTGTCCAGCAACAGGGGCCAGGACTTGGGGCTTTGTCCGGTCTCATAGATTCGGTCGATCAATCCCCAATGACCCTGGCTGTCCGTATCCGCCGAGAATTGATCGAAACTCATATCACCCCGACGAGCATCATTGGTCGAATACCGACAATTGGTCATCGAACACCAACAAGATAAGTGCCGCCTGCGAGCGAACGTTGGTTTTCCTGAATACTGACTTCGTTTGCGCTCTGAGGGTATGCCTGCTGACGTTGAATTTACTCGCCAGGTCTCCGAGCGACTCGCCTTGAAGAAGCCCGGTGGTCAAGCGAACTTCCTTAGGCGATAAACCGAATTTCTGAATTATATGTGCGGGTAAGACCGGACAGGTGCTGCGCAGGCGACGAATGTAGATTATTACTCCGCGTGTCGGGTTTTCGCGGCGTTTCAGTAGCAGCGTCAAACTCTCGGATCTACCCGGTTCGTTAACGTTCAGAAAGACCGGGTCGGCCCGGGGGTCGTCTAGTTGCGATCTAAGGAGTGCCTTTAACCGACCCGCCATCGAAGGCATCGACAATTCCAGGCGACCACCAACCTCCTTGATGCTGTTACAAGACTGAAGTAACAAACTTGCTTTGGTATTGATGTCCACAATACGACCTGTCTCATCCAGGATGAGCGTAGCGGGAGTTATTTCCTGACTTAAATCGCCGACAGCCCGCTTGGCAGCGCGGGCCGCCCTATCGCTCCAATCGGATACGTTCATCGATCTCACAATGTGCGGAAGTAACGCTTTTGCTCTGGCAAAGGACGTATCGAGACCGCCAATCAATGCCGTGTCCGTATCAAACAACAATGTGTATTGGCGGCCGTCGTGCTCATCCAGACTTGCATTGAGGTTGGACGCGACCAGACGGTCAACACCTGCCCGGGACAAGCTTGATTCTAAAACGCGAATAAAGTGATCACCGCCAGCGATTTTTCTGCTCGCACCGCAACAGATCAGGTCTGGTGAGCTCGCGGTAGCGCCTGCAATCAGCACTGCGGCGCGTGCGGAAAAAAATTCGGCAACCTCACTCATCAACTCATGTTTTGAAATTTGTAAAGAAGCGAGATCGTAGGTTCTCGAGATCAGTTCATGCATGGATCGCGACAAAATCAGTACCTCTAATTTGAATTTCAGTTAGTGCCTGCGAGAACCCGGTCACAGTTTAAACATTCTCTCGGTGATTCCAAGCGAATTTAGCCCATATGGGTAATGCATCGCAGGACAGACGGTTCATAAAATCCTTCCGCGATAACGAAACAGTCGATATGCCAATTCAGATTGGCGACTCACGTCTTGGTTTAAGGAGAAACACATGTACCACCCATTTGCCAAAATTATTAGCGTGGTGCTGCCACTACTCCTGGTTGCCGGATGTGGCGGCGGCTCAAGCACACCGACTCAGCCCCCGGTCGTGCCTCCTCCACCAGTCACACAAATACCCTTACTCGGTGGTGGCGTCAAAGGACCGTTGGCCAACGCGCAAGTTACGGTTTTTTCCATTGATGCAACGGCCGGAGACTGGAAGGGCTCGCAAATTGACTCAGGGGAAACCGACGCTTCCGCCGCAATAATTGGCCTGGAAATTCCCGAGACAACCGGCGGACCCGTATTGCTTGAGTTTGCCGCAGACGCGGATACTGTCGACATAACTACAGGCGCAGCTCCTGTATTGACGGTCATGCGTACAGTTGTCGATGCAAGCCGAGTGACCGGTGGTGACTCGATCTACGCGTCTCCACTCACCACCCTGGCGATCGCCGTGGCGATTGCGAACGCTGATACTACTGGCGTCTTCGGCGGCAACGGAGACGGTACGACAAGTAATGCAGAGGTATTTTCTGCAGTTGCTGCAGCTGGACAGCAAGTTGCCACAACGTTCGGGTTTTCCCTGCTGGATGGCGTCGACATATTTTCAACACCACCGTTGTTGACGGTGGATACGGATCTGGCCGGTGAACAGACCGCTGTCGCGGGTTATCGAACAGCGATAGAAGCGGCTACTGCGTTGATACAAGCGGTGACTGACGAGAGTCTCGCCAACAATTCAGCGTCCACCGTAAGCAACGATCTGGTACTCGCGGCACTCGCAGAAGATCTGGCAGACGGTGCCATCGATGGCAACGCAAATGGCGTACCACTAGCCGATTTGGCAGACGTTACGGACGTCGCAACGACGATTACGCAGGACCCGCTTCTGCTAACGATCCCCGGCACCAGCATTTTGGTAGGAGATGTAGAAACGGTGCTCGCCGACGAGATTACAATTACTGGCGCTGTCGTTGATACAACACCCCTGACCGATGGTTCGGCGAGCGCTGATCCGATGCCGGCATCCACAGTTCCCGATTCCGACGGCGATACCATCAAAGACGATCTCGACAACTGCGTTGCTGATGCGAACACCGATCAACTTGACACTGACTCCGATACGGACGGAAACGTCTGCGATGACGACGATGACAATGATCAGGTTCTCGACGCAGATGACGCGTTTCCGCTCGATCCCGCTGAATCGGTGGACACCGATAGCGATGGTGTAGGCAACAATGCGGATACTGATGACGACGGCGATGGCGTAGATGACGTTCTGGATGCGTTTCCGCTCGACGCCAGCGAATCTGTTGATACCGATGCTGACGGTGTTGGCAACAACGCCGACACCGATGACGATGGTGATGGTACGGATGATACAAATGACGCGTTTCCGCTTGATCCCGCCGAGTCAGTTGACACTGATAACGACGGTATAGGAAACAACGCCGATGATGACGATGATAACGATGGCGTCCCCGATTCAGCGGACATTTTCCCACTTGATCCGAATGAGACAACAGACGCAGACGGTGATGGCGTGGGCGACAACGCCGATACAGACGACGACGACGACGGTGTTGCCGATGACATCGACAACTGCCCAACGACCGCAAATACAGATCAACAAGACACCGATGGAGACGGGGTGGGCGATGCCTGCTCGGGATCTACGTTGTGGGACAACTTCAACTGGGACAGTGCCAATTGGCAGTAATCTGGACGTTTAATTTTGACTAGCAATACATATCGAAGGATATTGATTATGAAAATTTTCCAACTGGCAATAGCCACTCTTACGATCACCGGCTTCGGATATGCTGCAGCCGATCCCGTTAACCCTGCCAATGTCACTACATTTCAAAGTGGCACCCCGGCATTTGCAGGCGAGGTCAATAGTACTCTGCAGGCGCTAATCGTAGCGATTGATGACAACGCGGCGCGTATCGCTGCCGTCGAGACAGAACAATCAAGGCTGGTGCCAGCCAGCGTCGAAGGCAGCACCTATTGCGTATACGACCTGTCAGCCGGTGTCGGCGCAAGCGATCCCGACCCGGTAACTGGCGATGGTAACTGGATGGGCGCGTCTGCAGGTGCCGCAATTTTTGAGGTTACCTTCACCGCAGGTCAAGTGACTCTGACGTCGATAGCCGACTCATTCTATGAAGCGCTGGGGCCGTCGAACCGACTGTTGGATTCAAGCGATCCACTTGGTTCTGAGAGTGCAACCTGGACCCAGGTTGGCCATGTTGTAACCATTACCTTCCCTGACCTGATCCAGGACACCCTCCTGATAACGCCGGACAGTAATGTGATTATCTTGTCACTCGCGGAGTTCGATCGCGCATCTGACAATAGTGGCGACTGGTTCGGCGCTGACCTGGCGGTCGGTGTTCGTGCCCCAAGTTGTAACTGATAACAGTCAGCAAACTGCGAACAGAGTCCCGCCAAAGTGGCGGGGCTCGGTTGTCAGGGAAGGTCATCGGAGCGCATCGTTAGAAGGCATTCACTCCGGTGAGTTCCTTACCGACGACAAGCTGATGCACGGTTTCGGTGCCTTCGTAGGTGATGACACTTTCGAGGTTCAACATGTGACGAATAGGAACGTATTCGGCGCTGATGCCGGCCCCGCCGAGTATGTCACGCGCGTCACGCGCGATATCAATCGCGGCCCGGCAGTTATTCCATTTCGCCAATGAAACCTGTGTCGGGCTCAGCTGGCCCTTGTCCTTGATTCTGCCAAGTCGCAGCGACAGCAATTGTGCTGTTGTGATCTGGCGGCTCATTTCGGCCATGCGAATCTGAATCGTCTGTGTGTTTGCGAGTGGTCGACCGAAAAGAATGCGATCCTGTGTGTAATCAAGCACTTCATTGAGGCAGGCCTGAGCGGCACCAATCACGCCCCAGGTGATGCCGTAACGCGCCTGAGTCAGGCAACTGAGCGGGCCCTTCAGGCTGGAGACGCCGGGCAGTACATTCGCCTCGGGTACACGAACATTATCAAAGAACAATGCGCCGGTTACGGATGCACGAAGCGAAAACTTGTCCTCAATTTCCTGAGTTTCGTAGCCGGGCATATCTTTTTCGACGATGAAACCCTTGACACCCTCATCCGTTTTGGCCCAAACGATCGCCGCATCCGCGATGGTAGCGTTCGTAATCCACATCTTGGAGCCATTGAGAATCCAGTCGTCACCATCCCGCTTCGCGTGAGTTTTCATGTTGCTGGGGTCTGACCCGCCCTGCGGTTCGGTGAGACCGAAACAGCCGATCGCCTCGCCCCGTGCCATTGCAGGCAACCAGCGTTGCTTTTGTTCTTCGGAGCCGTAAGCGTGAATTGGGAACATTACGAGGCTGCTTTGTACGGATACGAAACTGCGCAATCCGCTATCGCCACGCTCGAGCTCCTGACAGATCAGCCCATAGCTCACGCTGTTCAGTCCGGCGCAGTCATAGCCTTCGATCGAGCTGCCGAGTAGTCCCAGCTCTGCGACTTCGCTGATCAAATGGCGCGGAAATTCGTGTTTCTCGAATGCCTCACGCATTAAGGGAATGACTTTGTCGTCGACAAATCGGCTGACACTGTCTTTAACCATGACCTCGTCTTCTGCTAATTCTGAACGAAGGTCGTAGAGATCCATAGGATCGAGTTTGGTACTCACGGGCGTTTTCCTGAGGTTTATGGTCGGCTATGGCGTCGATTCTAACCGCTAGAACGGTATTCCGAAACGCTTATAAATGACGGACAAGAGCCAGGCGGGGCCCAGCATCATGAGCTGCAGATCCTCGGCTACTGCTCGCGGCGAGCCGTTCCTGCCGAGAGCCAGTCCAACGACCCCGGCAATTAGCAAACCGGCGCTTATCGCGACAACCGGGTAGCCGGAATTGTCCTGCCATAGCTGGATCGCTGCAAGGCCAAGAAGAAACGGCAGCAGGCCGATTGCCAGCGATAACGAAATGATAAAGTAGTAAATGGCTGTAACCATCAAGAACGCACTTCCCCAGTTCAGGAGCGGCGAAATCTCAAAAAATTCGGCGGGAATTGGCAGCGCCCATAGCAATCCGGTCATTCCCACGACGACCATAGGTACAGCGGCCCAGTAAACGACCGGTTTATGGAGGTCTTGGTGAGATTGCTCGTAACGAGGCAGCCATTCGTCTATTTCTGTCACGGTATTTTCTCGTGTGCCGGGTTCGTTATTCTACATGGTGAGAGAACGACTTGTGACGCAGTGCTCATTATGGATGATCCGAGTGAGCTTTCTGAACAAAAAGGGGTCAGTTAAGTCTGTGTTCAGGTAACAAACGCATACAATGCATCCGTATATTCAAGATACCAAAGGAAAGATCATGAACATCAGATCGCAAAGATTGATACTTGCAATGACCGTCATGACGGTTTTTGTGAGTGGTTGTAAAACGCTCGACGCGTACACGCGTGACGAGAAAACCAGTTCCGCCACCAAGGGCGCGCTGATTGGTGCGGCGGCCGGTGTTGTTGCGGGCCTGATCTCCGGTGATGATGCCGTTGAACGTCGTCAGCACGCGCTGATTGGCGCAGGTATCGGCGCATTGGCGGGCGGTACGATTGGCTATTACATGGATAAGCAGGAAGCTGAGCTGCGTGCAGAACTTGAAGGTACCGGTGTTAGCGTAGTTCGTAATGGCGACAACATCACGCTGAACATGCCCGGCAACGTAACGTTTGCGACAGACAGTTCAGACTTGAGTCCGGCGTTCTACAATGTGCTGAATTCAGTCGGTAAGGTGCTTGCCCGCTACGAGCAAACCGTAGTTGAGGTGGCTGGGCATACGGACAGCACCGGCAGCGATTCCTACAATCAGGGATTGTCACAGCGGCGCGCGTCATCGGTATCAGCGTATTTGTCGGCTCAGGGAGTCATCAATCAGCGCATGATAACGCTGGGAATGGGTGAGGCGCGTCCTGTCGCGGACAACGGCTCGACAGCCGGTCGTCAGGCCAATCGCCGCGTTGAGATTACGATGGTGCCTGTTACGCAGGGCTAAAACGTTTCTGGAAAATCAAGAACGCGGCGGCCAGAGATGGCTTGCCGCGTTTTTTGTGGCACTCTGGTCTTTCTGCCCAATAACAACATAAAGGGCATCTGATGAGCGAACGCTTTAAGAAAAGCGATGATGGCAGCTGGATCGAAGTCACAGGCTTCGCGAAGCGGCTCCTGTCCGATGATGATGATGGCTCACGCCACCAGCGATTCATTATCGATATTGGCGACCGCCAGACACTGCTGATCGCGCACAATATTGACCTGGCGCAGCGTGTTCCGCTCGGCATGGGCGACAGAGTATTCGTGCGTGGTATGTACGAGTGGAATGATCTGGGAGGGCTGGTGCATTGGACGCATGATGATCCTCATGGTGTTGAGGACGGTGGTTTTGTTCGTTATCGCGGTCGGATGTATAAATGAAAAGGCCGCTCTGAGGGCGGCCTTTTGGGCGAGCTCTGGGTCGCGCGCTGGGCGCGCTACAGGGCCATCGCGGTTCTTAGTTTTTTGATGGCGTTGACTTCCAGTTGGCGGATGCGTTCGGCTGAGATGCCGTACTCGGCGGCAAGCTCGTGCAAGGTCATCTTGTCTTCTGTTAGCCAACGCTCTTCGAGAATGCGGCGGCTGCGGTCGTCAAGAATATCCAGTGCGGCCGTCATGCGAGTGGTCGCATCGTCTTTCCAGTCGGTTGCTTCAACCTGTTTGGCGGGATCAGCATCCGGGCTGGGCAGGTAAGCCGCTGGCGTAAAGTTGCGGTCGTCGTCAAGGTCGGGTGTCGGATCGAAGATCGCGTCGCGAGAGTGCAGGCGCTTCTCCATTTCCGTAACCTCTTGAGGCTTGACGCCAAGGTCCTTGGCGACCGCCTTTGTCTCAGCATCCGTTAACCAGGCCAGCGTCTTTTTCTTCTTGCGAAGATTAAAGAACAGCTTGCGCTGTGCTTTGGTGGTCGCAACTTTAACAATGCGCCAGTTCTTGAGTACGAACTCATGAATTTCAGCGCGGATCCAGTGAACGGCAAATGACACCAGGCGAACATCGTAGTCGGGGTCAAAGCGTTTGACGGCTTTCATAAGACCGACGTTTCCTTCCTGAATCAGATCGTTCAGTGGCAGGCCGTAGCCTGTGTAGCCTTTGGCGATATGTACTACAAAGCGCAGATGCGCCATGACCAGATCGCGCGCGGCGTCGAGGTCCTCGTCGTCGCGTAAACGATGCGCCAGTGCCTGCTCGTCTTCCTTGCTCAGAACATCAATGCCGCCGACCGCCTGTATATAGCCATCCAGGCTACCGACAGGTCCTGCCAGGGCGAGTTCGTAGTTGGATTTCGCTAAAGCGGTTGTCATGTAATACCTCCGTTGTGGCTGACGATTTTAGCACTCGGGAGGTTAGAGTGCTAACAGTCGGAGTAAGTTCCTAACAGAAACAGGGAATATTGTTATGGAAACCAGTTATTTAGCCAACCTGACGCGCAATATTATGTAAAACTACCGCGGCTCGATACGACGCATATGACGCGCGGCTGTGATCCAGGAGGCGAACAGGCCCAAAAATACGGCAGCACCGATAATGACCGAGCTTTCGTTAAGGTCGAGCGCTGCGACGGTGATATTGCCCTGATAAAGCCCCGCGAGGCGGGCTAGCGGGTCCTTCAGCAGGTACAGCCCGTATTGCACCAATACTAAAGCCAGCGATCCGCCAAGCAGCCCATACCAGAAGCCGGTCCACAGGAAAGGCCGGCGAACAAACGCATTGCTCGCACCGATGAGCTTGGTCACCTCGATCTCCTCGCGGCGATTTTCGATGTCGAGCCGAATGGTATTGCCAATGACAACGACGATCGCGATACCGAGCAGCGCAGAGCCAATGGCGATCGCTTGTCGCACGATGTCGAGGATGGCTTGAAATCGCTGCACCCACTCAGTATCGACCTGTACCAATTCCGACTCCGGCAGATTGCCGATTTCCTCCTGCAACAACGTCAGTGAAGCGTCGGTGTTTCCGGGACTCGGTCGCACCACGAGCGCATGCGGCAGCGGGTTATCGCCGAGCTGGTCCAGCGCTGCTCCAAATCCTGATTGATCCTTGAACTCAGTCAGCGCAGCCTCAGCCGTGACCAGATTGACGGACTCAACGTCTGCGCGCTGACCGATCAGACGCGCAATGCCTTCGGCTTCGCTGACTGAAACATCGAGTCTCAGGTAGACGGAAAAATCGAGGGCGTTTTCCCAACCACCGCTGATCGATTGCGCATTTTTAACGACAACATTGATCGCAGCGGGCAGTGCAAGCGTAACGGCGATGACCAGTACAATCATCAGGCTCGAAAACGGCTGCCGGGACAAGTGCCCTAATGCGCCGACCGAAGAGTTTGCATGACGCGTCAACCAGATCGAGAACGCACTCGAAGAACGGACCGGTGTTACGGCATCGGAATTGCGGGTCACTGCCATGGATCGACCTCCTGCCGGAGTCGGCCGTCTTCAAGAGCAATGCGCCGACAGCCCAGGCGGTCGATCAGGGAGATGTCGTGGCTCGCTATCAGCAGCGTTACACCTACTTCGTTAAAGCGCCGAAAAATGCGCATGACTTCCAGTGACAATTCCGGGTCCAGATTGCCGGTCGGCTCATCGGCGATCAACACCTTCGGCCGCGTCACAATCGCACGCGCAATACCCACACGTTGTTGCTCACCCGCCGAACAGGTTTGAGGATTTTGCTTTTCCTTATGCAGCAGGCCGACCTGATCGAGCGCCGCCCTGACCCGGCGACCCGCATCGCGATGACTGACGCCCGCGATAATCAGTGGCAACGCGACATTATCAAAGACCGGACGATCGTAGAGCAGCTTGTGATCCTGAAAAACCATGCCGATCTGTCGTCGGTACGCAGGAATCTTGCGGCGCTTCACGCGCCGGGTATTCTGTTTATCGACTATGACCTGCCCACTCGTCGGCCGCTCAATAACAGCGATCAGTCTTAGCAAGGTACTTTTACCTGCCCCCGAATGACCGGTTACGAAGACCATTTCACCCTTTTGAACCTCAATACTTAGCCCCGAAAGCGCTTCCTGCCCGCCGGGAAATCGTTTCGTCACATTATCGAGATGGATCATCTGATTTACTGTCTCTTTCTACCTGACTGAAGCAAAGCGTCAACAAACTCTCTAGCGTTGAAAGGCCGCATGTCATCGACTGCTTCGCCGATTCCGATGAATCGCACGGGCAACCGCAAGCGATTCGCTATGGCGAGCAGAATGCCACCCTTCGCGCTGCCGTCCAACTTTGTTACCGTAATGCCGGTGAGCCCAAGCGCCTCGTGAAATTTTTCCGCCTGCACGAGCGCGTTCTGCCCCTGGCTTGAATCGAGTACCAGCATGATTTCGTGCGGCGCGGATTCATCGTGGCGGGCAACGACTCGCTGCATTTTCTTAAGTTCGTCCATAAGGCCGACCTGGTTTTGCAGGCGTCCGGCCGTATCGGCAAGCAGTACATCAATATCGCGAGCGCTGGCGGCCTGCCAGGCATCGTAAATAACGGCAGCGGGGTCAGCACCGGCTTGTTGCGCAATCACCGGAACATCATTGCGATTGCCCCATTCCTGCAACTGTTCCACGGCCGCTGCGCGAAAAGTATCGCCGGCTGCCAGCATGACCGTGTAGCCATCATTCTTAAGGCGGCGCGCCAGCTTCCCGATCGTCGTCGTCTTGCCGGCACCGTTAACGCCGACCATGAAAATAACGAATGGCCCATCGGGCTTTTGGATGATGAGTGGACTTTCAACGGGTGCAAGGATGCCAAGCAATGAATGCTCTAGTCCCGCTCGAAGCGCGTCCAGATCCTTCAATTCGCTGCGCGCGAGACTCTTTTTCAGATCAGCGATAATCCGTTCCGTCGTGTCAACGCCGACATCCGCCATGACCAGCAGCGATTCCAGCTCTTCAAGCACGTCTGCGGAGATTTCGCCCCCTGGAACGAGATTCGCGAGGTCATAGCTTAGCCAGTTATCGCCCTTATTGATGCGGGCGCGAAGCCGCTTGATGAAGCCTTCTTGCTCTTCGGGCTTTTCTTTTTTTCCAAACATCGTTATACGTTCACAGGCTATGGCGATTCGCAATAAAGCAGATAAGAAAAAATCCCGCACGGGACAGCTGCGTATTGTAGCGGGAATCTGGCGCAGCCGCCTTTTACAGATTGCGGATGTACCCGGACTTCGACCGACATCCGAGCGCATTCGAGAGACACTGTTTAACTGGCTGGCGCCCCGAATTAATGGCGCAAGGTGTCTGGATCTGTGCGCAGGGACCGGCGCGCTGGGAATAGAGGCATTATCCCGAGGCGCATCGCGCGTAGTGTTTGTCGAGCGCTCAACCGTCGCAACGACGATACTAAAGAGCAATATCGCCTCGCTCTCAGCCGCTGATGCCAAGGTCTTAAATGTCGACGCGCAGACGTATCTTGCAGGATCGAACGTCGAGCCTTTTGATATTGTATTTATTGATCCGCCCTTTGCGACCGACCTGCAGCACGAATTGTGTAGACTGTTGTATGAGCAGCCTTGGCTGGCTGACGATGCCAGAATCTACGTAGAGATGGGCGAAGATCAGCCGGAGCTGCTTCTGCCTGAAAGCTGGCAGGCAATGAAGAATAAGACAGCTGGGAATGTTCGCTATATCCTGGCAAAAAATTAGGGTCTGAGGGGGTCTGTAGGCATGACAGTTTCTGCAATGTATCCGGGTACGTTCGACCCGATCACGCTGGGGCACGAAGATTTTGTTCGACGTGCGGCCAGGCTATACGACAAGGTTATCGTCGCGGTCGCGGCGGATACCGGTACAAAAACCACAATGTTTTCCTTTGACGAGAGAGTCGAACTCGCGCAAGCGGTGCTCGCCGATATCGATAATGTAGAAGTTGCCGGTTACGAAGGGCTCACGATCGATTTTGCCCAGGATAATGGTCTGGCGGTCATTGTCCGTGGATTGCGAGCAATATCCGATTTTGAGTACGAGTTTCAGTTGGCGAGTATGAACCGGCATCTGACTCAGGAGGTCGAAACGGCCTTCCTGACACCAACGGACAAGTTCACTTTTATCTCTTCAACACTGGTCCGGGAAGTGGCGACCCTTGGCGGCGATATTGCCGAATTCGTTTCACCAACGGTAAGGGAAGCTCTGCTTAAGAAGGTCGGACGGGCCTGATCAGGTCTGGCATTGTTTGCAGTAATAGGTTGACCGTTGGCCCTGCACGATGGCGGTAATAGGCGCGTCGCAGCGCCGGCAGGGTTCGCCGTCCCGGCCATAAGCCTCCAGCCGCTGCTGAAAATGACCAGCCTCACCGTCGCCGCCGTAAAAGTCGCGTAGCGTTGTACCTCCCGCCTTAATGGCGTTGGCGAGTACATCTTTGATGGCCGTGACGAGCAATTCATAGCGCTGCAACGAGATTTGGCCCGCAGCGCGACGAGGATTGATGCAGGCCAGGAAAAGGGCTTCACTCGCGTAGATGTTGCCGACACCGACAACAATCTGTGCGTTCATTATGAATTGCTTGATGCTGACGCGCCGGCCGCGCGATTTCTCCCACAGGTATCTGGCATCAAAGTCATCAGCGAGTGGCTCAGGCCCGAGAGACTTTAGTAGCTTGTGCTGGAGTGGGGTCTTGCTCCAGTGCAATGACCCGAATCGTCGTGGATCGCGAAATCGCAGGGTCTTGCCGGAGACGAAGTCGATATCCACGTGATCATGAACGCCCGCCGGCGTGTTGCGATCGACGATAGTGACGCTGCCGGACATACCCAGATGCAATATTGCGGAGCCGCTATCGGTATTGATCAGTAGATATTTGGCGCGCCGCGTGACGGACGTAATCGTCTCGCCGACGAGCTTACGCTCAACAGTTCTTGAGACGGGCCAGCGTAAATTTCGATTACGGATGACGACACGAGAGACGCGCGTATCGATGATATGTGGCTCGATGCCTCGGCGGCTGGTTTCAACTTCAGGTAATTCAGGCATCCGGTATTGTGCCTCATAAAAAAGGCCCGGAAATACCGGGCCTTTCATTAGCGATTCGTTTGACGAACGACTATCTGAAACCTGTTTACTTAATCTTCGATTCTTTGTAAAGCACGTGCTTGCGAATAGTCGGGTCGTACTTCTTGGTTTCCATCTTTTCAGGATGCAGACGCTTGTTCTTGGTCACTGTGTAGTAATGGCCAGATCCGGCGCTGGAAACGAGTTTGATTTTTTCACGCATGGCGGGCTCCTCCGGCGATTAAACGCGTTGGCCGTCGGCACGCAGGTCGGCGAGAACCTTCTCGATACCGTGCTTGTCGATGATGCGAAGGCCCTTATGAGAAATGCGCAGGCGCACGAAACGCTTCTCGGATTCGACCCAAAAACGCTTGTTCTGCAGGTTTGGCAGGAAGCGGCGACGAGTTTTATTATGTGCGTGAGAAACGTTATTGCCGCTTTGCGGCCGTTTCCCCGTCACTTGGCATACCTTGGACATGGGTAAGTCTCTGATTTTACTAATAGTTGCCCACGCTTGGCAGGCAGAGAGCGGAACTTTATACCAGTGTAATCGGCGCAATACAAGCGCTCATTCGGGCCTTTTGCTGCGCCCTTTTAGAGCAGCCCGCGGCTAGCCAGAGAAGTCGCCGCACCGTCGCCGACAATCAGGTGATCCAGCAGCCGGATATCGACCAGCTCGAGGGCTGATTTTATCCGCCGCGTGATGCGCTCGTCAGCCTGACTGGGCTCAGCAACGCCGGATGGGTGATTGTGCGCCAGTATAACCGCGGCCGCATTAACGCTCAGCGCTTCCTTCACCACTTCCCGCGGATAGACCGACGTACCATCAATCGTACCCCTGAATAATTCATCAAAGCGAAGCACGCGGTGCCGGTTGTCCAGATACAGACAACAGAAAAGCTCGTGGTCGAGGTGTTGCATGCGCGCCTTTAGAAACGACTCGGTGTCGGCGGGGCTGCGAATGGCCTCCCCGGAGGGCAGCGACTCCTCGAAGTAGCGGCGCGCCAGCTCCGGCAATGCCCGCAGGGCAGAGAGGCGAGCGCGGCCAATGCCGCGGCACGCCAGCAGATCGTTGTTATTGGCATGCAGCAGGGATCTCAGACTGCCAAAGCAATGCAAGAGGCGCATGGCGGCTTGCTGCCCGGATTCAATGCCGCTGCCCGCGCCAATGATCGCAGCGAGTAGCTGGACGTCCGTACTTTCCCTGTTCGTGACGTTTTTCACGACGCCATGTTGATCCCTGCCGGCAACTCCCCGCAACGACTCAATTTGCCGCAGATGTCCTGATTCACTTCAGGACAATGATAGGCTACGACTCGCAATTAACCCAACGACAGGATGATCTGATGGCAGGAAAATCAATAATCGACCGCGTAATGTCTGGCAGCCTGGTGATGCAGATCGGGATTGGTATCGTCGCCGGAGTCGCCCTGTCGCAGGTCGCACCGGATGCGGCTAAAGCGTCAATGCTACTCGGCGATCTGTTCGTGCGCGCGTTGAAAGCGGTCGCGCCTGTATTGGTTCTGGTGCTGGTTGCCTCGGCGATAGCGAATCGGCGTGTCAGTCATACCTCCCAGATGCGGCCTATCGTTTTCATGTACCTCGTTGGCACGGCCAGTGCGGCTTTGCTGGCTGTAACGATGAGCACGGTGTTCCCGACGACCCTGGCTCTACAGGTCACCGAAGTCACAACGGTGGCACCACAGGGCATCGCCGAGGTTCTCGGTGGATTACTCAACAAACTGGTCGACAACCCGGTCAATGCCATTTTGACCGGCAACTTCATAGGTATTCTGGTCTGGGGTGTGTTGTTGGGAATATTCCTGCACCATGCGAAAGACAGCACGAGGCAGATGCTCGCCGATACCGCGGACGCAGTGACACACATCGTTCGTCTCGTCATAAGGCTGGCACCCATCGGTATTTTTGGCCTGGTTGCCGGAAATCTCGCCGAAAAAGGCTTGTCGGTACTCGGCGGCTACGCCCAGATTCTGTCCGTATTACTCGGCAGCATGCTGATCATGGCATTGCTGCTTAACCCGTTGATTGTCTGGGTCAAGATGCGGCGAAATCCTTATCCGATCGTTCTAACGGCACTCCGCGAGAGTGGCGTCACGGCGTTTTTCACACGAAGTTCGGCTGCAAACATTCCGGTTAACCTGGCGTTGTGCGAACGCCTGGATCTGGAAAAAGACACCTACGCGGTTTCTATTCCACTAGGTGCCACTATCAACATGGGTGGCGCGGCCATCACAATAACCGTGCTGACGCTTGCGGCGACACACACGCTCGGCATCCAGGTGGACTTGGCTACGGCCTTGCTCCTGAGCCTGGTCGCGGCACTATCGGCGTGTGGCGCTTCAGGCGTTGCGGGCGGGTCGCTGTTGCTCATTCCCCTGAGTTGCAGCCTGTTTGGCATACCCAACGACATCGCGATGCAGGTCGTTGCGGTCGGGTTTGTGATCAGCATCCTGCAGGATTCGGCAGAAACCGCCTTGAACAGCTCGACGGATGTGGTGTTTACGGCGGCGGTCGCCGCCAAGGAAAGGTAGTTCCGGCGACCCAAAGCCATATACTTACAACCAATCAATCTGCCCAGGATGTCCCGATTCGCTGGAACTCACCGGCGGCTACGGGCTAAGCTTGTTTAATGAATATTGTTTTGGGAATCACTGGCGGAATTGCCGCGTACAAAGCACCGGATATTGTCCGACGCCTGCGCGAGCGAGGGGCCGAAGTACAAATAGTGATGACGGCTTCGGCCGAAGAGTTTGTAACCGGCACGGCGTTGCAGGCCGTGTCCGGCAAGCCGATTCGCTCCAATCTCTGGGACAAGGAGGCCGAAGCGGCGATGAGCCATATAGAGCTCGCTCGCTGGGCTGATGTGGTGTTAATAGCGCCGGCAACGGCCGAGGTGATGGCGCGGATTGTCAGCGGCGGCGCGCCCGATCTGCTGACGACGATATGCCTGGCGACAGAGGCGCCGATCGCGCTGGCACCGGCGATGAATCACGTCATGTGGAATAACCCGGCAACGCAGGCGAATCGCGAGGTGCTTGAGGAGCGCGGTATTCATATCATTGGTCCCGGCATCGGCTCACAGGCGTGCGGCGAAGAGGGGGCCGGCCGTATGCTCGAGCCCGACCTGATAGCAATTACAGTATTCAATCTCACGGGTGGCAAAGGTGAGGGACTGCTGGAGGGACGCAAGGTCGTCGTTACGGCTGGCCCGACTCGCGAGGCGATCGACCCGGTTCGCTACATCACCAATCGAAGCTCCGGAAAAATGGGTTATGCAGTCGCGACTGCCGCCGCCGCGCAGGGAGCCGATGTTGTACTCATAAGCGGTCCGGTTAGTCTGGCAGAGCCACCGGGCCTCGAAGTTATCAAGGTCGAGTCGGCAATGGACATGCATGCGGCGACTCATGAAGCAATCGATGCCGCCCATATTTTCATTGCCGCGGCTGCGGTTGCCGATTACCGCCCCGTTGCCATTGTCGAACAAAAGATAAAGAAGAAAAGCGAGTCGATGAGCCTGGAGCTCACGCGCTGCCCGGATATTCTTGCTTCCGTTGCTGATCTCGACGCCGCTCCTTTTACCGTGGGATTCGCGGCCGAAACAGAAAACCTCATCAAACACGCTCGTGGCAAGCTCGAGAAAAAGAAACTCGACATGATCGTGGCAAACCGCGTGGGGCGGGATTGTGGCTTCGACCGAGACGACAATGCCGTGACCGTACTCTGGTCCGACGGTGAGAAGTCTTTTCCAACATCTTCAAAAGTTGAGCTTGCTCACGATGTTATCGAGCTTGTAGCGGAACATTTTTTTGCGAAACGCGGTTCCGAAACCCAATCCAGATTGACCGTTATTTCAAACAACGACTGAAGGACTTCGGCACTTGCGATCCATTGAATTGAAAATTCTTGATGCACGAGTCGGGGACACCATTCCACTGCCTCATTATGCAACCGATGGGTCTGCCGGCATGGATATGCGCGCCTGCATCGACGAGCCACTGAGCGTGGCGCCCGGTGAGACAGTGCTGGTGCCGACCGGACTCGCGATCCACGTAGCCAATCCTGCGCTGGCGGCAGTCCTGTTACCGCGCTCCGGTCTGGGCCATAAACACGGACTGGTACTGGGCAACCTGACCGGCCTGATTGACTCAGACTACCAGGGCCAGGTTTTCATCTCGTGCTGGAATCGAAGTGCAGCGAGTTACGAAGTACAGCCTGGTGAGCGGATAGCACAGATGGTTTTCGTACCCGTCGAGCAGGTAGAGCTGCGGGTGGTAGAAGAGTTCGATGCCAGCGAACGAGGTGCCGGCGGGTTTGGGCATTCCGGAAAGAACTGAGCCCGACAATGCGCTCTAGGTATCGACGAGGCCCTTGAGTACTTTGAAGCGAGAAATGTCGCCGTCGAATCGCTCAATAATCTGCTGCTCGTCAGTCTGAAATTTCTTCAAATTGCGTTCGTGGCGATCGATCGTGTCTTTGGTTCGACGCAAGTCTTTGGCGAGTTCCTCAGGAATCATCGGTGCTTGTGAATCATCGCTGTAAGGCTGGTATTTCGCTGCATCGTTGCGCAGCATGGCGAGTCGGGTTGTCAGATTACTGAGATAAAGCTCGGTAACGCGCGATTGCGCCTGGAAAAGTTCTACGCGGCGATCGCGGTGCAGGAGAATTTCTTCTACTGACAGGTAGGTCGCCAGTAAGGCCTGATCCGCGCGTTGCTGCCGTTCCCGCGCGGCGAGCCGCTCAGCTGCAATTCTTTCGGCCTCACGCTGTTCGTCGGTCTTTTTACCAGCGAGGTTGCCGATGGTTACGGCACGATCATTCAATACTGCTTTTGGATATTCTGCGTATTCGGCTGGAATGCTGTCGCCGTAATGCACAACGCCGTCAGCATCTACCCATCGATAGACCTTGGTCTCCTGAGCACCAACTACCAAAGGAGCCCAGAGCGCTATCAAACAGCCAATGATTAATTTTCGCATGGAACGAATATGCCACCAATACCCGCCCCGGACATGGGACTGGTTCTCGTTATTACAGCTTAATCTTTGCAGCCGATTCTGTAAACCGCGCTCAGGATCCCAATTATCAAGAACTTAAGCGAGCACACCGTATTGCTTGCGATAGCTCAGAACGGGTTCCAAAAACTCCTCATACTCGCTTGATTCTTCGAGAATGTTTATCAAATCGTCCAATTGGACGATGCTGATGACTGGCACGCCCAGCGATTGCTGTAGTTCCTGTACCGCGGAATACGGCCCCTGCCCGCGCTCCTGTCGATCCAGGGAAATGATCAGTCCTGCTACCTCGGCACCCGCGGCCGAAATTATCTGATAGGCCTCGCGAACCGCAGTGCCAGCCGTGATGACGTCATCGACGATCAGCGCGCGGCCAGAGAGCTGTGCACCGACGATGCTGCCGCCCTCACCATGCGCTTTCGCTTCTTTTCGATTGAACGCGTATGGGACATCGATGTCGTGCTGTTCAGCGAGCGAGGCTGCGGCGAGCGTTGCTAGTGGAATACCCTTGTATGCAGGGCCAAAAAGCATATCGAAGCGCACATCGGATTCCGCGATGGCCTCGGCGTAAAAGCGCCCAAGTTTTGCGGCTGCGTAGCCGGTGTTGAATAAACCGGCGTTAAAAAAGTATGGACTGAGGCGGCCGGATTTGAGAGTGAACTCCCCGAAGCGAAGCACCCCTAGCTCCAGCGCCAACTCGATGAATTCCCTCTTGTATCCGCGCATGCTCTTCGTCTTTCCTTGGCCTTCTTAAGGGCTTCTGTATGATGACCGCGGCCGGTTTGATTTCGGATCGGATTATGACACAGGAGTGAGGTCTTGTTTCGCGTTATCAGTCTCAACGCCAATGGTATTCGGGCAGCTGCTCGCAAGGGATTTTTCGATTGGATGGCCCGCCAAAGAGCCGATGTCGTTTGTATCCAGGAAACCAAAGCGCAGGTTCATCAATTGACCGACGATCAGTTTTCGCCGGCGGGCTATCATTGCTATTACGAGGATGCCGAAAAAAAGGGCTACAGCGGTACCGCGATCTATACGCGGCATAAACCCAAAAAGGTCGTTCGCGGTTACGGTGACGCCGAGTTCGACAATGAAGGACGGTATCTCGAAGTGCAGTTGGGGGGGATCAGTATCGTCTCTTTGTACCTGCCATCAGGTTCGTCGGGCGAGGTTCGCCAGGAAGCAAAATACCGCTGCCTTGATTCGTTCGGTGAGCATATGCAGAAGGTGCAGCGGCGGCGATCGGAAACCATTATCTGTGGCGACTGGAATATCGTGCACAAGGAAGGCGACATACGAAACTGGAAGCAGAACCAGAAGAACTCCGGCTGCCTGCCCGAAGAACGCGCATGGCTGGACAAAGTGTTTGGTGAGTATCGCTATACGGACGCATTTCGAACAATCGAACAGGAGCCTGAACAATACACATGGTGGTCAAACCGCGGACAGGCCTGGGACAAGAACGTCGGATGGCGACTCGACTACCAGGTGGTAACAACCGGTCTCAGGGACAAGGTTAGGAAAACGGCCATTTACCGTGATGAGCGATTTTCCGACCACGCACCGATAACCATGGACTACGATTGGATCCATGACGACTGACGTGCCGCAAAACAGGACCCGACAGGAGGGCTTCAAAGAGGCGATCCTGAACCGACGCATGTTGATTTGCGTTTTTACGGGGTTCTCGTCGGGATTGCCTCTGTACCTGCTATTTCAGCTGGTTCCGTACTGGCTTCGAAAAGAAGGTATTGGTCTGGCGGAGATCGGTTTTTTTGCACTGATCCAGTTTCCGTACGCCTGGAAGTTTTTATGGGCGCCGATCATGGACCGCTATACACTGCCGTTCCTCGGTCATCGGCGCGGCTGGATCCTCCTGACGCAACTGGCACTGCTTGTATCAATGGGCATGCTGGGTTTTCTCAAGCCCGAAATATCGTTTCTAACGATCGCCTATCTTTCCGCTGCCGTCGCATTCTTCAGCTCGGGCCAGGATATTGTTCTGGATGCCTATCGACGTGAGCTACTCCCGGATGTTGAGCTCGGGCTCGGTAATTCGATTCACGTGCAGGCCTACCGGCTATCCGGGCTGATCCCGGGCGGTCTTGCGCTGATTCTTTCCGACCACATGCCGTGGCCTATGGTTTTTATTATTGTAGCGGCGTTCATGCTGGTCGGCATCGCAATGACGTGGGTGATTGACGAGGCAATAAAGGAGCCGTCGCCACCGCGGACGCTAAAGGCGTCGGTAATCGAGCCGTTTCGTGAGTTTATCGGTCGATCGGGGCTGGGGCCGGCCTTGCTGGTACTCGCGTTTCTGTTTTTCTACAAACTCGGCGACAATATGGCGACGGCGTTGCAGACGGCGTTTTTTCACGACGTCGGGTTTACGGGAACGCAGATCGGAACGATCGCGAAGCTGGTCGGAACGACGTCGGCAATTGTCGGCGCCATGGTTGGCGGGCTTATCATGGTCAAGCTTCCGATCAATCGAGCGCTGTGGTTGTTCGGCTTTGTTCAGATCACGAGTATTCTCGGATTTGCGATGCTATCTTTAGTCGGCGCGAACCCCTGGGCGCTTGCACTCGCAATGGCATTCGAATACCTGGGCGTGGGATTGGGAACGGTCGCGCTAACAGCATTTATTGCAAAATCGACAAACGTTGCGTTCGCTGCGACGCAGTTTGCGTTGTTTACCGCACTCGCGTCCGTGCCGCGAGTGCTCGCGAGTGCATCAACGGGGCTCATTGTCGAGCAAACTGGCTGGACGAACTTTTTTCTTCTGTGCACGGCTTTGGCGGTCCCGGGAATGTTGTTGTTATTCAAAGTAGCGCCCTGGAATGAGTAATGTTGAAATAGTCGTTGGTTGCCTCGCTGAACTGGAAAACCCGGGCTGCCGCGAGTTTGCGATTGGAGAAGGTGACTGGCCGTTTCGGGGCTTCGTGGTGCGGCAGGGTGACGAAGTATTCGCCTACCAGAACTTCTGTGTGCACGTCGGCCACCCGCTCAACTGGTCGCCGAACAAATTTCTGACCAAAGACAAGAAAGCGATTATTTGTGCATCACATGGCGCGACTTACGAAATAGAATCCGGTAATTGCTTTGCGGGCCCGGGGGCTGGAAAGACCTTGCGATCGGTAGACGTATCGGTGCGGGATGGGGTCGTATTCGTTACGGGCCCGGATAGCATGTAGCTAAGGGTTAGCCCTTGTCGAGAAACGCCAGTGGGTCATGAAAACCGCCGGGCATGTCGCCGGTCTTGCGGCCAACGTAGTCATCCGGGTCCATGTCAACAGAACCAGACCAGTCCTCCGGAGCACTGACCTCGACCAGCAACAGTCGTGGCCAGTTTTCAATGTCTATTTCGCCAATGGTGCCATCGAACTGCTGAATCTCGACGGTACCGTCTTCCTCGTCGACAGCGACGACCTCGAACAACGTCCCGTTTGGCCTGCGATACCAGCTGCCAATGGTGGGATATTGCATGGCCACTTGAAAACGCCCTCACGAAAGTTTATGTCCTTCTACTAGTTATAGACCAACTGCGGGCAAGCGCAAGCGAATTTAGTGATCAGGCGTCTTAATGAAGCACCCGTCCCAAATGCGGTGGCCTTTTTTCAGGCCGCGTCGTTCAAACTTGGTGCGTGGCCGATCAAGCGGGTTCTCTCCATCGTGTTCGCGTCGTTCGGTACACGTGAAACGATCCGACCGGGAAAGAATCTCGTCAATATGCTCCGCATAAGCCGCCCAGTCTGTCGCGATGTTCAGGGTGCCATTTGCAGCAAGTCGATCCGCGATCAAATCCAAAAAGTCATGTTGCACAATGCGACGTTTGTGATGACGTTTCTTTGGCCAGGGGTCGGGGAAGTAAAGATTCACACGAGCCAGCGACTCAAGCGGGATCTGAGCGTTAAGCACCTCTATTGCGTCGTGCATCAGCAGGCGCAAATTATCGATGCCCGCATCGCGAGCCTGTAACAGGCAGTGGCCGACACCGGGCTCGTGCACCTCAATGCCGATGTAGTTCTTGTCCTGATTTTCGACCGCCTGTTGCACCAGTGTTTCACCATTGCCAAATCCGATCTCAAGCACAGCCGGTGCTGCTCGGGCGAATACTTTGTCGAGGTTGAGCAGCTCGGGCCCGTATCCAATGCCCAGTGTTGGCCAGAGCTCTGCAAGCGCTTTTTGCTGCGAGGGCGTCAGTCGTCCCGCTCGCTTGACGAAGCTGCGAATGGATCTCTTGTGGTGGTCTGGTGCTTGCATATTACCAACCCGTGTCTTTACAGGCTCTTGCGCGTACAATCTGTTCAGAATCAGAAAGAGTCAGGGGGATTGTCTCATGTCAAAAATAAATAGCACCACTCTAGTGGTTCGGCTTGCGAGCGCTTGCAGCGCCGCTGCCTTTATCGTATTCCTGGGCGCAGCGTCACCGGCACTGGGCCAGGATAGTACGTCGGTCGGCCGGTCGGCCATACTGCTCGAAGAGATCACGGTTACAGCGCGAAAGCGCGAGGAATCGGCACAGGAGATTCCCATCTCAGTGGCAGCATACGGAGCGGACCAGCTCGAAGCTCTCAAGATCCGCGACCTCCAGAATCTGGCCGTCGCAATGCCGAACGTTGCAATGGATGACATCGGCACTTTTCGCAGCACAGCGAACTTTTCCATCCGTGGTCTGGGCATTAACAGCTCGATTCCATCAATCGACCCCACAGTTGGCGTCTTTATAGATGGCGTCTATATCGGTCAGAATTCGGGCGTAATCCTCGATATGTTCGACATCCGCAGCATCGAGATACTGCGCGGACCCCAAGGCACGCTGTTTGGTCGAAACGTGACCGGTGGCGCAGTGTTGGTTAACACCAAGCGGCCAACCCAGGACCTGGAGTTCTCGGCGCGGGCGGCTATCGATGGCAACCCGAATGGCGATGGTGGAACCAGTACTTACATCATGGGCAGTATTTCCGGACCCATCAGTGAAAATCTGGGTGCCAGGCTGAGCGTCTACAGCAATAGTGACGATGGCTGGTTTGTGAACCAGTTTGATGGCCAGGATTTCGGCAAGTCCGATACAACGATCATCCGGCCGGTCATAACCTGGCAACCCAACGAGAACGTCGAACTATCGTTGCGCTGGGAACACTTGGAGTCCAACGGTCAGGGGCCTGCGTCGCAGACTCACACCAATGGGTCAGGCGTACCCGGAGCATTCGTGAATTTTGATCGCAACAGCTTTGACTTCTCAATCGATAATCCGGGATTCGTTGATATCGAAAACGACTTTTTCACTGCGGAGATTAACTGGGATGTGGATTTTGGCGAGGGCACGATCACCAATATCTTCGGTTGGCGTGATTACGCCGCAAATGGGGAAAGCGATATCGATGCTCAGCCCGTTTGGTTGTTTCACGCACCGTTCTGGAATTTCTCCGAGCAAACGAGTAACGAGCTCCGTTACAACGGTAATTTCGGCGAATCGAATGTAACGGTCGGCACGTTCTGGTTTACGAACGAAGTTAATTACCACGAGCGACGCAACCTGCTGGGTATCGCGACGGGTGGGGTCGCACCTGCTCTTACGCAGGATGGGGGTGGCAATTACGAGGTAGACTCGGTCGCCGCATTCGCGTCAGTTGATTACGCGCTGAATGATGACTGGACGCTTAACGCTGGTCTCCGATATACGCGAGAGGAAAAAAAGGTCGAAATTGCTTCTCTGGTACTAAACGTCAACAGTACCTGCAACGTTACGGAGGGAACCTGTGCATTTGACTTCAGCGACAGCAAGACCTGGAACGCCGTATCGGGCAAAGTTGGACTGAGTTACGCTATCTCAGACGACAAACGTCTCTATACACACTTTTCCCGGGCGCAGCGTTCCGGAGGCTACAATCTTCGCAACACGGCGATCGACACAGTCAACCTGGGGCCCGGTCCGTTCGACGAGGAGACCGTTAACAACTATGAAGTGGGATTCAAGTCAGAACTGGGCGGTGGAGGTCGACTGAATGCCGCAGTTTTCTACAATCAGATTGACGACATGCAACGCGAGATCAACCTCTCCGACCCGATCGCCGGCGTCGTTCAAATCATCAAGAATACGGCCGATACGAATATTTTTGGTTACGAGATTGAAGGAACTTTCGGATTGGGTGAGAACACCGTTCTGATGGCCTCGCTCGGCTGGGTTGATGCCGAGTACGATTCGGTTCGGTTTGATCTGGACGGTGATGGCGACATCGACGCTGCTGACGAAGATCTCGATTTGCCGCGATCTGCCAAGTGGACTTACGGCATCGGCCTCACACACGATTTCCCGGTTGGTGATTCAGGTTATGTGAGCACCCGCATTAATTACGCTTACCGGGACGATTCCGCATACACAGATAACAACCGGGGATTTATCCTGGAGCAGGAAATGCTGGATGCGGGTATTGACTACCGGACAGGAGGTGGCCAATGGGCATTCTCACTTTACGGCAGAAACCTTCTGAACGAAGTCAAGCATGGCGGTGATACGCAGTTGCCGGACGTTCTTGGGCCGGTTCCGACGGGCGGCACGTTTTCGCCACTGGCCAAAGGACGAGTGGTCGGACTAGAGGTGACGTTCGACTATTGATTATCGCGATTACTGACGGCTGCATCGGGAAGATTCCCGGTGCGCCCGTCAGCGTGTCGCTCATTTCAATGCATCCACAAATACGATCAGATCATCACTTGCGCCTTGCTGCTGGTCAAGCAGTACAGCACCGCTCGACGAACCCACGCTGAGTGTGGCATTTGCGATCTGCAGGTCGCCTTCGTAAAGCACCTCGTCCTTGCTACCTGTGAAGTCCCGACGCATTATTTTCGTGGCTTCGCCTGCTGCACCGGGCGCCAGATAGATGATCGAATCAGCTCGAACAGTCCAGGAAAATTGCCCGTACGCAGGCGCGCCAGGGAACAATTCCTGCACTCGACCATCGTCTGTCGAAATTCTCTGAATTCGTCCATCGTCGTCAACCACAGCGACAGCGTTATCCGATATCGGCACCGGGCGATAAAGTCGTTCGGCCAATCGCGTTGACGACTCGGTATCGGCAATACAAATTCCGGGCAGCTGGTTTTCGAGGCAACCGTATACCCAGTGTTTTCCGTCGGGCATCCACCTGGGAGTAGTCGCGGAGACAGGCTGTCCCAGCGGTCTCACTGCGCCGCTGATTACGTCAGTTTCATAGAGTCGTTCGCCCGCGTCGGTCTGAACCGTAAAAAGGATTCGCTGGCCGTTCGGATGCCAGTCCGGGTAACGGACACTGGCACCGTCGTAACGAGTCAGCCGGCGTGTGACATCCGTGTCTGTGGATGTCAGCCAGATTTCGTCATAACCGGAACGCCGTGATACAAAAACGATCCATTCCTCACCGGGTGAGAGGCGGCCGTGGTGGTCATCGCTGGTCGAGCTGGCTATGCGGCGCGACTCGCCGTCGGCTGAGAGCAGCAACAGGTCGCGTTCATGGCGCATGCGGGTCGTTACCAGCAGCCCGTCGCGCGGCCGGTAATCGGCATGAATCAGATTGACCCGGTCCATGCGCGCTTCTGTCAGAGTGTTGAGATCAAGCAGGCGGCTTTCGATGCGGCCGGCATCCAGATAGCCGTAGATGATCGTTTCGTCGTCTACCCAGGTGATACCACCGATCTGCGATGGCTGTGGTGTCAGCCTCTGCTCTGCACCGGATTCGGTGTCGACGACCCAGACACTGGCGCGATGGTCCGGTTGCGGCTCACCGCGCAGGAACGCAACTTTTCGGCCGGTGGGCGAATAACGCGGATAGTAGTCCGTGCCTGTGGGCGATACTGCGTTGCTTAGCCGGCGCAGGTCAGTACCCTTGATTCCAACCGTGTAAAGGCGTCGATACGCCTGCTCGTCCGCAGATTCTTCACCCGTGAATACCAAAGTGCTGCCGTCAGGTGACCAGTCGACCAGAGTGGCGAACTTGCCCGTGCAGCGAGCGACTGGCAGCGGCACACCGACGGTTATGGATTGCGTGACAACCTCACATCCGGAGTCGTCAATACGCACATAAGCAACCTGCCCGCCGTCCGGGGAAACTGCGGGCCCGTGTTCCTGAACTCCGGCGGTTACGGCAACCGGCTGCGAAGTGTAGTCGTCCAGCGAGATGCGAAACAGATCCCAGTCGGCATGCTCGGGCCGCAGCGCCGCGTAGACGACCCAGTCATCCGTCGGCGATATTCGGGCCTGATGCTCGAGGCCAGGAGCGGTGGTCAGAGGTATGGACTCTGGAAGAGAGATCAGTACAGACGGTAGCGGCAGGTCGTCATCGTCTTGCGCGATGTAAACAACAAGCAGCAAAACCACAAGCGTTGCCGCGGCGATACCGGGCAGGTAACGATACCGTGACCTGCTTTTCTCTGCGCCCGGAACAGCGATCGTGGCGACCAGCTGATAACCGAATTTCGGCAGTGTTCGTATGTATCGTTCTTCGCCCGCCTTCTCCCCAAAGGCAGCTCGAAGGTCCGCCATAGCACGGGAAATAACCGAGTCGGTTGGGTAACTGTCACCCCAAACGGCACTGAGTAACTCATCGCGCGATACGCCGCGGTCTCCTGCATCAAGCAGCACTAAAAGCGCATGCAACATCTTGGCGGTCAGCCGAACTTCGTCGTCATCACGGCGCAAAACGCCAATATCCGCGTGCAGCACCCATTCACCGATGCGAACCGGCTCCCGACCAGCGCGGAAGCTCCGGAAATCTGGTTTTTCTGGGCGGTCACTCACAAACGGAAACTTTCTCGCAAGATTCTCTCAGGACTATACAGGTCGATGATCGCATGCTCGTGGCTGCAGTCAATGGAGATGCTGGAGAAACCTATGTTACGAATAATATTGACGTTTTTACTACTCTCGCCATTTGCGGCGAGCGCTGGCCCCTGGTTCGATGGAAACCCCGATTTCACCGATTCCGCGAGTGAAGATCTGGCGACGGAATTGCTGAATGCACACGGTGGTATGCAGCCGATGCGCGAGGCGACGAGTCTGCAATTTCGATTCTTCACGAAAATGCTGGGTAATCCCACACCATTCTATTCGCACGAGGCCCTCAATACACAAAACGGGAGCGCTTATATCGAATGGCCGTTTTGGGATGCGAGCATCGCCTGGAACAATGAAATGCTTTGGACACAGGACTGGCCAATGCCATTACCTGCTGGCTTTTTCGTGCGTCTGACGTCGAGCTTTCTGAGTCTTCCGTGGCAGCTACACGCCGATAATGCCAACGTGGGGCCCGTCAGCGAGGATCGACTACCTGAGGATGAGACGATTTACGACGTACTGCGCGTCACCTTTGATAACCGAAACCCCGGCATCCCCGGTACTTTCTACGACGTATTTGTTCACCCGGAAACCCGGCTTATGACGGCTATCCGCTTCGACATCAACCACCCGGGCATGGCGGCAAATCCGAATCAACCATTGGGACCCAATTACCACGTATTCGGTGATTATCGAGTGTTCGACGGGCTGGTATTTCCCACCTTCTACAAATCCTACGGTCAGGGTAGCGGCAACGGCAACAGGAGCAATGCGTACCATTTCGTCTGGAATATGCAGCTCGACCAGCCGTTTGACGAATCCCATATGCGATTCGATAAGAGCGCACAACTCGACAGGGTTTCCATCGACTGGTGGCAATCCTCCAACCAGTCCACCAGCGGAGAAAAATAATGATTTCCCAGAACAAACGAATACTCATAGCTCTTGTATTTGGCTTTTTTTCTTCTCCTTTGGTTTACGCCGCACCGCAGTACGCTAACGATGAGACACGTGAGCTAATCGAGGCAATGCTGGAAGCACATGGTGGCCTCGAACGCTGGGAAGCGGCACCGTCGATTCGTTTCGACAACATCATGTACAACACCTATGCACAAAAGGAAAACTTTGCCTGGTGGGTAGTGCATGAAGTTATCGATCAAAAGACCCGGCAAGCCTGGCAGGACTGGCCGATGGATGACGCTCGAATCGGCTATGACGGCGAGAAGGTCTGGTCAACGAACTGGAGCAAAGGTAATCCGCCGCCGCACATGGTGCACTTCTTTTACTACTTCCTGAATCTGCCATGGCTGACTCAGGATGATGGCGTCCTGTTGTCGGAGGCAACCCGTTTCGCATGGCCGGGTTTTGACGAAGAGTTGATTCGCATCGAGATGCGATACGAGGAGGCCGCCGCTATAGGCAAGTCGAACAAAGACTTTTACATTCTTTACCTGGATCCAAACTCGAAGCGCCTGGTGGGCTATCAGTACGCGAACGGCTATCAGCCGTTGCTCGAGGTCATGAATATGCCGGAAGGTAAAGACGTGTTCGGCCCGCTGTGGCGCCTCATAACGAGGTTCGAGGAAGTCGATGGCCTGCTGTTCCCGACGGCCTGGCGTACGATGCCCGGCCCGGATGAGCGTATCGTCGGTAACCATGTCATCCTGAATGTTGATGTTTCGACACCGTTTGAATACGAAAATGTCGAACAACCTGCCGACGCAATCGTGTTCGATGGACCGCTAATGACGAACTGACCCGATTTATTCCGCGAAACGAACCGGTGTTGCTTTCTCGGGCCAGCGACCCTCGATATCACGATAAAAGTCAGCGCACTTTTCAAGATCAGCCCGGCTGTCGCCCGTGATTTCGAGCCGGCCGGCTATGCCGATCTGTTTACGGCGATAGTCAAGAACCGCGAAAAAGACGGGAACCTGGGCGCCTTCAGCAATGCGATAAAAACCGGTTTTCCAGGACTCGCGCAACGCGCGAGTCCCCTCGGGCGCGAGGCCGAAATAGAAAGTATCCTCGGCAGCAAACATTGCAACGGCCTGTGAAACGGCAGACATGGCGCGCGATCGATCCAGTGGAATGCCGCCCAGCCAACGCAACAAGGTACCCAGCGGGAACCAAAACAGCGAATGTTTGGCGAAGAATCTGACGTCAATGCCGATGGCGGTCTTGTAGGCCAGCGCCCAGAGACCATCCCAGTTTGAGGTGTGTGGCGCTACTATAAATATCGCCCTGGGCTCTTCGGGTATTTTACCGACAGGCTCCCATCCGCCCAGCCACAGTATCAGTCGGGCGAAACGTTTGAGCATTAGTTTGCAACCGCCATCGCACGCAGATTACGCAAGGGGCAGCTCTTGTACAAATGGTAAACGCGCCTTTATGCTGTGCTAACTGACGATCCATTTCAAAAAGGCAGCGAACGACGTGAGAACCTCCGGGTGGATGAAGCGGCAACCGTGGTTTTGGCCCGCAAAAAGGTTTTTGAAACGGCTAAGTGGCAAGGAGTTGTGGCTAAAGCCTGACGTGAAGTTCGAAACGATCAAGATCGCAGAGTGGACGTTCGCGCACAAGGAGCTGGGCGCCAATTCTGTGGTGTACTCACTGGGCGTCGGCGACGACATTGGTTTTGATCTTGGTGTCATTGAGAAATTCGGCGCCAAAGTGCACGCGTTTGACCCGACCCCCTATGCCAAAGACTGGGTTGATGAACAGGAGTTACCGGGCGAGTTCGTGTTCAATCCCTGGGCCGTAGCTGGTGAAGACGGAACACTGCGCCTGTTTAGGCGAGTTAGCAAACGTAGGAAACGAGCGAAAGTGATGTGGACCGCCGAGGATGAAGCGGGCGATTCAAACGACTTCATTGATGCGCCGGCTTATACCGTAAATACGATTATGCAGATGCTGGCGCATGAGAAGGTCGACCTGTTGAAGATGGATGTCGAGGGTGCGGAGTACGATATCCTTGACGGACTTCAACACGCTTCCCATCCGCCAAAACAGTTGTTAGTTGAATTTCATCACCGCTTTCCGGGGATAGGCAAAGCGCGGACGGCTGCCGCTATCAGGGATCTTAAGAAACTCGGCTACAAGATATTTGATGTATCGGAAACCGGTCGCGAGATCGGCTTCATATTGGTCGACGCCTAAAGTTTTCGCGGTGGATCGGGTCGCGTGAGGACAAATGTTGCGGCGACGCCCAAAATGAGCAATTGGGATGCGAGGGACCACCAGGGAACTCCGATGACCACGGTAGCAATCGGTGTAAGTAGGATGATGATTATCGCGATGTGTTTTGAGCGCCGGTCAATACTACCGTACTGATTCCAGTTATTGATAAGTGGGCCAAATGTTGGATGGTTGTGCAGCCATTTATGTAACTGCGGCGACGAGCGGGCGAAACAGTATGCTGCCAAAAGCAAGAACGGCGTAGTCGGGAGTAGTGGGAGGACGATACCCACCGCGCCGATCGCCAAAAAACCGAGCCCCGCGACGAGCCAGAGCAGGCGGAACCGGGATATCAAGGGAGCGCGGAAAATGCAGCAATCGCGCCGACCGCAAGTAATGTCCATGCGAGTTCAGGTAACGAGCCGAGTGTCATTACCAGCACACCTGAAACGATCGCGGTTGCCGCGGCGGTGAGCCAGTATCTTTGCTGCTGCTGTTTTACCAGTTGTTCGCGAATTCCGCGCAGCTCTGGCGACTGCAAATTGAATTTGATGCGGCCCTCAGTGGCTTGCTCACCAAGATGGTGAATGATACCGGGAAGTTCGCGCATCGCATCCCGGAACTGCGGCAGATTTTGTCGCAAATCCTTTAGCAATGCGCGACCGCCAACTTGCTCGTCCATCCATTGTTTAAGCACAGGATGAGCGGTTTTCCACAAATCGAGCTGCGGATACAACTGTCTTCCCAGTCCTTCGATATTGAACAATGTCTTGTGCAGCAAGATCATCTGCGGCTGGATTTCGACATTGAATCGTTGCGCGACACGGAACAGGCGCATTAACAATTGTGCAAACGATATCTCTGCCAGCGGCTTGTTGAAGATCGGTTCACACACGGTACGAATTGCGGTTTCGAGCTGGTCGACACGCGTGCCGGCCGGTACCCACCCGCTATCGAGATGCAGTTCTGCGATGCGGTGGTAGTCGCGATCAAAAAACGCGAGGAAATTCTCAGCAAGGTAGCGCTGATCTTCGGGGCTTAATGTGCCAACAATGCCGAAATCGACTGCAGCGTATTTTGGCCGCGCCGGATCCGTCGTGATAACGAAAATATTTCCCGGGTGCATGTCAGCGTGAAAAAAGTTGTGGCGAAAAACCTGCGTGAAGAAAATTTCGACGCCGTTTTCTGCCAGCATCTGAATATTGGTGCCTGCTTTTAGCAGGGTTTCCATATCGCTGATCGGTGTGCCGTATATTCGTTCCTGAACGAGCACCTCGGGCCGGCAGTAATCCCAGTAAACGTCAGGTACGTACAACTTGTCCGAGCCTTGAAAATTTCGCTTTAGCTGTGCCGTATTTGCGGCCTCACGCATCAAGTCCAACTCATCAAGAATTGTGTGCTCGTACTCGTCAACAATCTCCAGAGGCCGCAACCGCTTGCCATGTTCCCAGTAACGGTCCGCCAGTCCGGCAAGCACGCGTAATACGGCGAGATCACTCTCGATTTGCTCCTGCACGCCGGGGCGCAGAACCTTGACGATCACTTCATGGCCCGCTGTTAGTTTCGCCGTGTGTACCTGGGCTATCGACGCTGCAGCCAGCGGTTCGGTATCGAAGCGTTCGAATACTTCCTCGACCGTTCTGCCGTCGTAGGCGCCTTCGATAATCGCAACGGCCTGATCAACCGGGAATGGCGGTACCGCGTCCTGGAGCTTGGCGAGTTCATCGGCGATGTCGGGCGGGAGCAGGTCGCGTCGTGTCGAAATGGCCTGTCCAAACTTGACGAATATCGGTCCCAACTCTTCCAGCGCGAGTCGAATTCTTTCGCCGATCGGCGTTGAGCTATTGCGTCTTCGCGGTGCAAGATAAAAAAGAAATCGCAATGGGCGTAGCAAGTGCGTTTGCTTGATAATGTCGTTCAGACCGTACTTCACCAGCACGCGCTGTATCGCGATCATACGAAAGACTGTGCTGCGGCGCGCCATATTAGTTACTGTCCTGTAATCGATTCAGCCGTGCTTCGATGCGGTCGACATCGTCACGCAATGTGCTGACGTTGGCGTTAAACTTCTCAAGCTCATACCGGCTTGGTACGTCACGACTTTCCTCCTGCAGGTATTCGCGAACATTGGCCCCCATGGTTGCGCGCGCGTCCCGCCCCCAACGTCCGAGCCCGCGGGCGAATTCGCCAAGGCGATGTGCGGCAACATCGCCAACAACAGTCGAAAGCTCTTCCTCAATATCGGGTTTGGCCAGGGACAGCAGCAGCTGGAACTGTCCCGCTAGTTCCGCATCGCCCGACAGGTCCAGTGAGCCGTCGCGGATTGCAGCCGTTCCGGATTGCCCCGCCATACGCGCCAGCGTTACCAGTGAGCCGGAGATAATCACATCGGGATCATTTGTCGCAGCCGTGACGATATTCAGAGCGTCGTCGCCAACGACAAAATAAGCAGCTAACGCGGTATCGGAAACACGAACGGCAACGACAGACCCGGACAGTTTGGTACAGAGTTCGCGTGCGGGCGTCGACGCGGAAATGTTTCGGTTAAGTAGTTTTGCGACCGGGCGCAATGCGGTTTCGAGGGCATTCATAGATAACTAGATCCGGTGGCCGATGTGCAGGGCGACAATGCCCGCGGCCATATTGCGGAATCGGCAGCGTTCAAACCCGGCAGCTTCCATCATTGATTTGAGCGTTTCCTGATCCGGATGCATACGGATGGATTCAGCCAGGTACTGGTAGCTGTCCGGATCATCGGCGATGAAGCGTCCGAGTGTTGGCAGCACCTTGAACGAGTACAGGTCGTAGGCGGGCTGTATGGCCTCGGCGGGCCTCGAAAACTCCAGGATCATCGCTTTGCCGCCTGGTCTGAGGACGCGGAACATGGAGGCGAGCGCCGCATCCTTGTCTGTCACGTTTCTGAGACCGAAAGCCATCGTGATGCAGTCGAATGTAGAATCCTCAAATGGCAGCTTCTGCGCATCGACCTGAGCGATCGTGACGTTACCTGTAATACCGGCATCGACCAGACGCCGGCGGCCCTGCTGCAACATTGCCGCATTGATGTCCGCGAGGACGACATGACCCTGGTCGCCTACCTTGGCTGCGAACACGCGTGCAAGATCGCCGGTACCGCCAGCCAGATCGAGAACGATATTTCCGGGCCTTAGCGCGGCCTGATCAATCGTGTAGCGCTTCCACAGACGATGCAGCCCGGCGGACATCAGATCGTTCATGAGGTCGTAACGGCTGGCAACCGAATCGAACACGCCACGCACCATATCAGCCTTGTCGCCGGCTGCGACCGTCTTGTAGCCGAAGTGCGTTGTATCGTCGTTCGGTGAATTCATGACGTGAGGATACCTGTGGGTTACATGTGTAGCTAGTCGCGCGCAAGGCGCGCTCCTACAGTATGTAGCGGCTCAGGTCTTCGTCTTGAGCCAATTCCGCAAGGTGATCGTTTACGTAGCCGGCATCCACCTTCAATTTCATACCGCTCTTGTCTGATGCCCCGAAGGAAACAGTCTCCAGAAGGCGTTCCATCACCGTGTGCAGACGCCGTGCGCCAATGTTCTCAGTATTTTCGTTAACCTGAAAGGCCACCTCGGCGATGCGGCGAACGCCGCTCTCGGTAAATTCGAGCTGCACTTCCTCGGTATTCAACAACGCCCCGTATTGAGAGGTCAAAGACGCGTCGGGTTCGGTCAGAATTCGCACAAAGTCCCCGGTTGTGAGCGACTTCAGCTCGACGCGAATCGGAAAACGTCCCTGCAGTTCCGGAATCAGGTCCGAGGGTTTTGAAACGTGAAAAGCGCCCGAGGCGATAAACAAAATATGATCTGTTTTCACCATTCCGTATTTGGTGTTGACGGTAGAACCCTCCACCAGCGGCAACAGGTCTCGCTGCACACCCTCACGTGAAACGTCCGCACCTTGTGTGCCAGAACTTCGCGTGACCTTATCGAGTTCGTCGAGAAAAACGATGCCGTGTTGTTCGACCGCTTCCAGTGCCTGTGTCTTGAGTTCTTCCTCATCGACCATTTTGGCGGCTTCTTCGTCCGTCAAAAGCCGAAACGCCTCTTTGACCTTAAGCTTGCGGGTCCTGCTGCGGTTATTGCCCAGATTCTGGAACATGCCCTGCAACTGGCTGGTCATCTCTTCCATTCCAGGAGGCGCCATGATCTCTACACCGACCGGCATCGCCTGGATATCAATTTCGATTTCCTTGTCGTCGAGCTTGCCCTCACGCAACATCTTGCGAAATTTCTGGCGAGTGTCGCTGTCGACGGGTTCGGCATCGGATGTAAAGCCAACGCCGGACGATGGTGGCGGCAGCAAGGCATCGAGTACGCGCTCTTCAGCCGCGTCTTCGGCACGATGGCTGACTTTCGCCATGGCGTCTTCTCGAATCATCTTGATGGACACGTCCATAAGATCGCGAATGATGCTGTCGACTTCACGGCCGACGTAACCGACTTCAGTAAATTTCGTCGCCTCGACTTTGATAAAAGGCGCTCGCGCCAATCGCGCAAGCCGGCGTGAGATTTCGGTTTTTCCAACGCCTGTCGGGCCGATCATCAGAATGTTTTTCGGCGTTATCTCGCTGCGAAGCGGCTCATCCACCTGCACACGTCGCCAGCGATTGCGAAGGGCAATCGCAACGGCGCGCTTCGCTTCGTCCTGGCCAACGATGTGTTTGTCCAGTTCCTGGACGATTTCTCTTGGGGTCATTTGTGACATTTTTCGTTTCGCGCGCGGGGCGCGCTCCTACAATTGTTCGATGATGATGTTCTGGTTGGTGTAGACGCAGATGTCGCCGGCGATCAACAGGGCTTTTTCTGCGATATCCTTCGCTTCGAGATCGGTGTTGTGCAGCAGTGCAAGAGCTGCCGCTTGCGCGAAAGGACCGCCGGAGCCAATCGCCATCAAATCGTCTTCCGGTTCAATGACATCGCCGTTGCCTGAAATGACGAACGAGGCTTCGGTATCCGCGACACATAGCAGCGCCTCGAGGCGTCTCAGGCGCCGATCCATGCGCCACTCTTTGGCGAGCTCAATCGCAGCTCGAGTGAGATTGCCGTATTGCTCGAGCTTGCTCTCGAATAACTCAAACAACGTAAATGCGTCTGCCGTGCCGCCGGCAAATCCCGCGATGACGCGGCCATCGGCCAGCTGCCGGACCTTGCGGGCATTACCTTTCATAATGGTGTTACCCATGCTGACCTGGCCGTCACCGGCGATGGCGACTTTGCCATTGCGGCGGACGGAGACAATGGTCGTCCCTCGAAACTGTTCCATATTTCTCTTCCTGTAATGGCGCGATTAACGGATTGGATCGTTAGTCTTTTTTTCGCGCCCGGGGATGTGTCTGGTCGTATATCTGGGCCAGATGCTGGAAATCAAGGTGCGTATAAACCTGCGTTGTCGAGATGTTGGTATGCCCCAAAAGCTCCTGCACACCACGCAAATCATGGCTCGACTCAAGCAGATGTGTCGCGAATGAGTGCCGGAACAGGTGGGGATAGACGTTGGCGTCAATGCCCTGGCGACGAGCCCAGTGGGTAACCCGTGCCTGTACGGAACGCGGGCTGATGCGCGTTCCCCGGTTGCTGACGAATAGCGCGTTTTCGTCAACGTTCGCGAGTTGCACGCGCGATTGATCCCATTGGCGAAGTGCCTGCAGCGCTTTGCGACCGACGGGGATGATGCGGTCCTTGTTGCCCTTACCGGTTACACGCACCGTCGCATCCTGTCGATCAACATCACCGCAATCCAGGTCCGTCAGTTCGGACAGCCGCAGGCCGGATGAGTACAAAAGCTCAAGGATCGCACGATCACGATCGACGAGCGGGCCCTTGCCGGGAATGTCCAGCAGGTGGGCCATACGATCTGCGTCGAGATTCCCGGGGAGTCGTTTTTTGCCTTTTGGTGCAGATACATCCGTGACTGGATTTTTGTCGATGTGCTTTTCGCGGATGAGATAACGAAAAAACGTGCGGCAGGCAGACAGGCGGCGCTGAATGCTGCGGGCGCCTAAACCCTTACGGTAGCTGGATGCAGAAAAGGCCCGAAAATCTTCGCTATCCATCCCACCCCAGGACTCCACGCCACAGTACTCACGGAATGCAAGCAAGGATTGCAGGTCGCGGCGGTAGTTCTTGCAGGTTTCCGGCGATAAGCGGCGCTCGAATTCGAGGTGTCGAATAAATTTGTCTATCCAGCCCGCATTGTCGACAGCATCATTCACGTGTCGGACCACTAGTAGCGTTTCAGGGCACCCGTAACAAGGTCGCCAAGTCGCGTCAGGAAATCGATACTCATGCCGGGGTGAAAGTGGTTTGCGTCGGCGCTACCAATTGCGAGAAAGCCGATTTTCGAGCCATCGTTGAGCGGTACCAGCGCTGCTGAGCCAATCTCGTCGGCGTCCTCCTGAAACAGGAAGTCGCGTTGAGCGTCGCGAATCTGTCCGCACCGTGCGGACGCGGTCTCCAGAAATGTCTTGAACGGACTGAGCGCCTCGGAGTTTTTCTCAACGACGCGAAAGAATCGCCCGATGCCGATGTCGTCGAATGCGCCCGGGTCGCCGAAGACGACCAGAACAGCATGGTCCGCATCAAAGCCGCTGCGCATTCCTTCTTCAAGGGCGATAACGGTTGTTTTCAATTCGGTGGCAGCGAACAACTGCATCGTCAGCTCGTGAATTTTGGCGGCCAACAGGTCGTTGGCACGTGCTACTTCGATCAGCTCCTTGAGTTGTTTCTCGAGCTTTAAGTCTTTCTGCCGCAATACCGACACCTGGCGCTCGACCAGCGACACTGCGCCACCCGTTGCGTGTGGCAATTGCAGGGAGTTCAGAAGGTTTGCATGACCCTCAAAAAAGTCCGGATGTGCGGCCAGGTAGTCATGGATGGCCTGCTCTGACAATTCTTCGTCGACATAATCGACTTCCGGTTGCGTGCTCATAATTCGCTCAATCCTGGTTCGCCCATTCCTATAGATCCATTATTCCTTCATCGATCAATTCAGCGTTGCCCGTGAGCCAGGCCGTTGTTTCGCCGCCTTGCCAGCTTACCACGACTTGACCGCCGGGCAGATGAACGTGTACGGCTTCGTCCAGCAGGCCACGTCTCTGGCTGGTCACCACAGCGGCGCACGCACCCGTACCACACGCCGCAGTTTCGCCGACGCCACGCTCGTGCACTCTTAGGTCTATAGTCTGCCGGTCACGGATATGCATGAAGCCAACATTCGTCAATTCCGGAAAGCGCTCATGATGCTCGAGTTTTGGCCCCAGATCACTGACGGCGGCCGTTGCGATATCGGCCACCTCTATTACAGCGTGCGGATTGCCCATGGAAACAACGCAGAATTCGACGTCATCGCCAGCGACAGTCAACGTGTAGGAATCACGCATGGACGCGGCGATAAAGGGAACGCGTTCAGGCTCGAATTTCGGGACACCCATACTGACGGCGACCCGGCCATCGTCATGAACGTGAGCCGCGATGGGTCCGGCGGGACTTTGCAAAGAAAACTGCGTACCAGCGTCACCAACACCGGCCAGGTATTTCGCCACACAGCGCACGCCGTTGCCACACTGTTCTACTTCGGAGCCATCGGCGTTAAAAACCCGGTAGCTGGCGACGCTTGCATCATCACCGGAAGGACCCATCCACATCATCTGGTCGAAACCCGGGCCGGTATCCTGATCACCGAGTTTGCGAATCGATGCGGCGACCGGCGGCGGCAGGTTTTCAGCACGCTGATCGACCAGCAAAATCAGGTTTCCTGTGCCGTGCATTTTTAGGTAGGGGACTCGCATTTGTTTTTCTATCGTCGCAATAGTGCTCAATGGACTTTATAATCTCGCCGCTGTAGTTTACATAAACTGCCAACCAAACTAACAAACTGCCCTTGGAGAGTGACATGCGGCACATAATGGTACTGAATGCGAAGGGCGGCTGCGGTAAGAGCACCCTCGCGACAAACATAGCATCTTATTTTGCAACGGAGGGGGCCGCTGTCGCCCTGGCCGATTACGATCCTCAACGCTCCAGCCTCGACTGGCTGGCAAGACGCCCGGAGAACCGCGCAAAAATTGCGGGCGTTGCTGCTTACGAGGACGGGCTGAGGCATGCGCCACGCAACGCTGATTTTTTGATTATTGACGCGCCGGCCCGGTCGCACGGTGCCGAGCTGGTAGACCTTGTCAAACACGCCGAAACCATCGTGGTTCCGGTTTTGCCCTCAACGATTGATATGCAGGCGACGACGACTTTTCTGGAAGAGCTCAAGAACGTCGGCAAGATCGCCAGGAAACAGGCGAAGGTCGCTGTGGTCGCGAATCGTGTCCGTGACAACACCCTTATTTTTGACGATCTCGACGAGTACCTCACCAAAGCACGCGTTCCCTACGTCGCCGCACTACGAGAAGCGCAAAACTACGTACGTGCCTACACGCGCGGTCTCGGTATCTTCGAGCTACCCGAATATCTCGCGTGGCCAGACTGGGATGAATGGGAGCCACTAACAGCCTGGCTTCGTAGTAAACGCAGCCAACCGTAGGAGCGCGCCCTGCGCGCGACCTCGTTAAGATCATCGACCGCCGATTGTGACCATTGTGACGAGGTCGCGCGCAGGGCGCG
>JAJFKR010000015.1 GCA_021773095.1 Woeseiaceae bacterium
TTGGACATATAACTCCCAGTTAGGAGCGCGCCATGCGCGCGAGGGGTTTAACCCCGACCCATGCGCTGGTCGCGCGCATGGCGCGCTCCTACGTGTTGGTTCCTTCGCGGCCGTAATTATCTTCAAGACGTACGATGTCATCTTCACCCAGGTAATCACCGCACTGCACTTCTATGATATGCACCGGTTCATCAAACGGATTCGCGATCCGATGAACGTCACCAATCGCAATGTACACCGACTCATTTACCCCGAGATCAAACTCGTCATCGTTTTTCGTAATGCGCGCTGTACCCCGAACGACCACCCAGTGTTCAGCACGATGTGCATGCTTCTGCAGCGACAGAATCGCTCCGGGACTAACAATTAATCGCTTTACCTGGAAACCGTCCGCATTCTCAAGGCTGTCGTAGCTTCCCCAGGGCCGAAATACCTGGCGGTGCAGGCGGGTCTCGGCACGCTCCGCCACAACCAGTTGATCGACAATCATCTTCACGTCCTGCGCTTTGTCTTTGCTGACGACCAGCGTGGAATCTTTTGTTTCAACGATCACAACGTCTTCGAGTCCAACAGCCGTTACCAGGCGGCTTTCGGCCTGGATAAAAACGCCTTTGCAGTCGTGCGTATAAACATCACCGTCAATGGTATTGCCATCATTATCCTGGTCACGAACATCGTGCAGCGCTGTCCACGATCCAACGTCGCTCCATCCCGCATCGAGCGGTACCATTACGGCATCGTCTGTTTTTTCCATGACGGCATAGTCGATAGAGTTCGCCGGGCAACTTAAGAATGACTCCAGGTCTGGCCGGATAAAGTCCTCGGCAACAGACTTGCCATCAATCGCGGCTTTGCACGCAGCGAACATTTCGGGCTCGAACTGTTCCAGCGCTGCGCAATACGAACTCGCATTGAACAGGAACATGCCGCTGTTCCAGAAATGGTGACCACCCGCTATGTACCTTTTCGCCGTATCAATATCCGGTTTTTCCACGAACGATTCCACAGGTACAGCCGCTGGACCCGTCGGCTCGGCTTTGACGTATCCGTAGCCGGTTTCCGGCCCGGTTGGCACGATTCCGAATGTGACCAATTTGCCCGTTACCGCAGCTTCCACGCCATTGGCAACTGCAGACTGAAACGCATCGATATCAACGATAACGTGATCTGCAGGCATGATGAGCAGTATCGAATCCTTGCCCTGCTCCGCAGCAAGCAGCGCCGCGAGAGCCACAGCCGGCGCCGTGTTGCGGCCTTCAGGCTCGAGGACGATCTGCGCTGCCGCATCGATCGATCGCAATTGCTCGGCGACCAGAAAACGGTGCGCTTCATTGCAGATAACCATGCATTGGCCAGATGTGTCTCGCATTCCCTGCAAACGCTGCGCGGTCTGTTGCAGCATGGTTTTCTCACCCGTCAGAGGGAGAAGTTGCTTCGGATACATGGCGCGCGAGGCTGGCCACAGCCGTGTGCCGGAGCCACCGGACAGAATAACGGGGAGGATGTTAGTCATTGATCGGTCTTGCGCCGACCGTAGAGCGACTTCGAATACGAGTCGGCATTACCGCGGCCGATGCCGTAGTAAGTGATACCCAGTGCTTCAAGTATCGCCGGGTCATAAAGGTTACGGCCGTCGAAAATGACGGGGTCGGCGAGCGCATTCTTGATGCGTTCGAAGTCCGGGCTGCGAAACTCCTGCCATTCGGTAATGATCACCAACGTATCGCTACCCTCGAGTGCAACGTACGCCGAATCGCACAGTTCGAGTCCGGCCTGTTCGGGATAGAGCCTTGCGGCCTCTTGCATTGCTTCAGGATCGTAGGCCCTGACGCTTGCGCCGGCTTCCCAAAGCTCTTCCATGATGATGCGGCTCGGTGCTTCACGCATATCGTCGGTGAGCGGCTTGAAAGAAAGCCCCCACAAGGCGATGGTTTTCCCCGTCAAATCACCCTCGTAATGGTCCAGCAGCTTTTTGGAAATCCTGTATTTTTGACGCGAATTAACATCATCGACCGCATTCAAAAGCGCTGCGTCATAGCCTGTGTCGGCAGACGATTTTGCCAGCGCCCTGACATCCTTCGGAAAGCACGAACCGCCGTATCCGGCGCCGGGATAAATAAAGTGATAACCAATGCGTGGATCTGAACCGATGCCGAGCCGGACATTTTCGATGTCGGCGCCGAATCGTTCGGCAAGATTGGCCAGCTCGTTCATGAAACTGATCTTGGTCGCGAGCATCGCGTTCGCTGCATACTTGGTTAGTTCGGCAGAGCGTATGTCCATACCGATGACGCGATCATGACTGCGATTAAAAGGCTCGTACAAAGACTTCAACAACTCGGTGGTGCGCGGGTTATCCGTACCGATGACGATCCGATCCGGCTTCATGAAATCACTGATGGCAGCGCCTTCTTTCAGAAACTCGGGGTTCGAAACGACGTCAAATTCAATGGACCTGCTACGCGCCGTTAGCGCTTTCTTGATTTCCGCAGAGACTTTGTCCGCTGTGCCCACCGGAACCGTCGACTTATCGACGACGATCCGATACTCGTCCATGTTCTCGCCAATCGCTTTGGCGACTGCCAGAACATGCTTCAGGTCAGCAGAACCGTCTTCATCCGGTGGCGTGCCGACGGAAATGAATTGGAAAAGACCGTGGTCAACCGCCTTCTTTACATCGGTCGTAAACTCAAGCCGGCCCGATTCCATATTGCGCGCTAAATAAGCATCAAGCCCAGGCTCATAAATAGGCACCTCGCCGTTGTTCAGCCGCTCAATCTTGCTTTCATCAATGTCATAGCAGACAACGTGGTTGCCCATCTCGGCCATGCACGCGCCCGTAACAAGGCCGACATAACCAGAGCCGAAAATCGTTAGTTTCATTACCTGAAAGACTCGCTGAAAAGGATCAGAGCAGAGATTATACAGACAGAATAAATTCCTTTCGTGACAGACTTATCATCCATAAGTGTGCGGGAGTCTGTTCTGTGGTGCCGGTGTTCACTTATTTACTTATTTGGCACGCAGTTATGTTTCCTACGATTCGACCTCAAACGGATTATGCACCAGTACTGACCCGTACATCTGCCCGTGACTGAAGTCCTCAGACAAAATCACGTCTGCCTCACATTTCTGCGCGGCGACCACAATAAGGGCATCCCAGAACGAAATCTTGTAATGCCGCTCCGCATCCATCGCCTCCAGAATAGAGGTGCCGTCATTCACCACCGGATCCCATGCCATATAGTCCGCAACCAGCGACCTCGCAGACGTGATCGAAATTGGTCTGCTGGCTTTGCGCCGAACGTTGACATAAAACTCCTGCAATACCTGCGTACTTAAAACCCCAGTGCTTTCTTCCCAAAGCTGACTGACTGTACGTTGCGCCTGCACGTGTTTGTCGCCCGCCCCACGATCGTAGGCATAAACGAGAATATTGGTATCAACGAAGGCTTTCACGGTCGTGCAGTTCCTCGCGATCCGTCGGTGTCTGCCAGCCCAGATCGTAGCCGCGTTTCAACCGGCGTAGCGCACGCCGCCTGGCAGCCGCGTATACCTGATCGCCCTGCACCAAAGCCTCCAACTGATCAGCAACCAGCCGACTGAGCGAGGTACCGCGACGGGCTGCAAGGACTTTTGCGTCCCTGGCCAGGCTGGTATTGACTTTGATGGTTATATTCGTCGATTTTTCCATATGAAGAATTTAGCACAAAAACTGTGCTAGACATAAAATGTGCTGGTTAACAGGATATATTCAAGGACGAAATTGAGGCCAGCTCCGAGTCTCGGAAGTTCTGAATAAGAAACGTAATCTGTCAATGACGCAGATTCGAAAGTTGCACGACGGCCTGAATATCCCGTTCGAAAACCTTATGGGTACCGGCTAAGTGAATAACTGAAGACCGGCACCCCGCCCAATTACTTCACCAGGAAGGCCGTCGCATAAACCCCGATATCGGTGGCGCTCATTCCCAATTGACGGGCTGTGTCCTGCCAACCGCTCAGGCGGTCTGACACTTCGCTAATAATGCTCTCAGCACGATCGTCCCTTAGTGCGAAATACGGCGCCGCCCGCCGTGCCAGGCTCAGATCGGCCTCGGGGCCCTCCTCCGAAATCCATGTGCTTAACTCGCGGACTTTGTCCTCACGAGGCACGGGGTTTAGATCGTATGCCGGGGCAAGGCGCCACTGGTTGTTGTGATCGTACAGGAAACCGTGGTTACGCAAGTGGTCGTCCAGATTACCTATGAGAACGTTAAAGACGATGCGGCGCCACAATTCGTGTAAATCTTCGGTCGGCGCGCTGGAGTAGCTGCGAATGACATCGGCGATGTCAGTGTGGGTCGCCTCATCACCGTCTTCCAGACCCAGCAAACTCATGGCGGAAAGAAATGGAATCCGCCGGCCATCGTGCCGATCGAAACGGGTAATAAGCGCCACCGGGCGCCCGGCAACGTCCACCACTCGTGCAACTGCGGCATTGATACCGGCACGATCGGCGAGCGTCATGGCCAGGACTTCACCATGGGGAATGCTGCGATCATCATCGGGCTTCGGAAATTTGGCAATGGCCATTGTGCCGTCGTTGTCGACGACGGCCGATTTCGGGCGTGCACCACCGAGCGGTGAGCCTTCATTGAGTAACAGTTTCAGGTCCTCGGCGGTTTCGGTGTTCGACTGGACGGCATTAGCCGCATCCACAAGCGCCGGCAACTGAATCAGCGGCGGCACCCGGTATTCCCCAATATCGTGATCAAATGCGTCTTCATCTTCGCGCTTGTATCGAAGCGCACCAATGCGGGTGCGATCGTTAATCGCCAACAAGTAGTCTATTTCGGACAGCGTACGATCCGCCCCGGTCTTGCGAAACGCGCGCCTGATCAGCCGCTGGCCCCAACGGTCCGGCGCGGTATCTCGTAACGCGCCGGGCAGGGCTGATTTCTCCGTGTTTGTGTAGAACGGTTGTCGGAGGAGTGGCAGATTTGCCGGATCCAACGCATAGGCGCTGGGGTGGTCGATCCATTCGTCGGTGTATTCGAAGACCGAACTCTGGCTGCTTCGTTTCGCGACGTAGCGACAGCGCGCGACCAGCAACGTCTCATCGCCCTGATCGGCATAGACTTCCACGGTATCGGTCATGATCCGGTCCACTTTCTACGTCGAGGCTGGACTTTCTTCGGCAGGCGATCTTCTTCGATGTCCAGACCCAGCGAATCGCCGCGGCGATCGGCGACGGCGGCAAGACCATCCGCCAGGCCCAATATCGAGAGCACGGTGGCATAAATGCCCAGGGACACCGATGGGTCGCCTTTTTCGACCTTGTACAGCGTGCCGCGGCTGATGAAGGCCCGTTCGGCCATCGAAACGGTCGAAATACGGCGCTTTTTACGCGCGATAGCAATGTCCTCGCCGAGCTTCAGCAGTGCGGATCGGGCGGATCTGGGCAACGAGTTATGAGCAGGGGTCTTCATATAATGTCTTATATATTGATCAATAGAACGATTAATTGTTTATTATATAAGACACTATGATTGAAGTCGATGAAAAAAACTACGGTCCATCACGCCAAAGCTTGTCTTCGCCAGTCCGCCAAAACGGTTCACAGAGCGCTCTGCAAGTTCAAATGCTGCCGAAACGGCTGAAAATCCTTGTCGGAATACAAAAGAGCAAGACCATTCTCAATGCAGTACGTAGCAATAATGGACCCAAAACGCAAAAACCGCCTTGCGGCGGCTTTTACCCCTGGCCACCGATTCGTTCTTGTCGAAACAGTCAGACCAGGTCAGTTGTTGGAAAAATTAGATCATGATCCTAAAATAGAGTCAACGAACCGGTATACCGATTCTAGTTACAGCCCTACTCCACCACCTTATTCGGATTAGCCTGAGTCCAGCGCCGCAAACTACGCGAATCGGCAATCCGGCAAATAATCACTCGCTGCGACAAGCCAAGAGCCGACCACGCCGCAAACATCACGTAATCCGGCACGCCAGCGAAATGACCCGTTAGTCCAACCATGGCATAGATCAATTGCATCCCGGTCAGGATACCCAGCTTTTGCCGCACACCGAGACCTCCCCGCCTCAGAGTGTGGTGAAAATGGTCACGACCGGGCGTGAATGGCGACTTACCCTGCAGCGCGCGCCTGACGAAACAAGTCAGGCAATCAAATATGGGCAGCGCAGCGAACCAAAGCGCATGCACCGGTGAAATCACACGCGCTTCGCCCTGCGCAACGCCAAGCGTTACCCACACGATCGCAAAACCGAGTAATGTGCTGCCGGCATCCCCCATAAAAGAACGGACGGGTCGATTCCACTTGACGGGGAAATTGAAGAGCAGGAAACCGAAAACCGATGCCACAATGACCAGCGCGATAGCACCGAACGCATTATTGGCTCCGGCAACAGCCGCGACCGCTACCATCGCGACCATTGTGAGCGAACCGGCAAGACCATCGATGCCATCAACCATGTTGTAGGCATTGATCATCGTGAGCGTAACGAGGACCGTGAACATCAGCATGAACGGACCCGTAGTGATCGGTCCGAAACCGAAGGGGTTACCCATGTCTGCGAGATAGAGATCAGCGCCGTAGATCATGATGAGGACGACGGCAACTTGTGTCGTCATACGTGCGGCCGCAGGCAGCGGGTATTTGTCGTCGATCACCCCGATAGCGACCAGCAACAGCGAGGCGACAAAGATGCTGAGAAGAAAATTCAAGTCCAGACCCAATATGGACAGACCCGAGAGAATGCCAACAAACATGGCAAGGCCGCCGATGATCGGTACATCACCTTCGTGCAATTTCCGACCACCGGGTTTATCAACAAGGCCGACACGCTTCGCAACTGGACGAAACGCAAACATAAACGCGATCGTAACGATCAACGCGACCGCTATTGACGGCAAAACCTGGTTAAGTGACATCGCTCTTCCCTGCTCGCATCGCTCTAACGCCAGCAAAATCCGTTAATTTCAGTTGGAATCCGAATAAATCGTATTTATCGCTTTAACCACTTGTTTATTCTAACAACCTATCCTCTTCTGGTAAACAGTGGCCAATTGTGGCGAATTTCTCCAGAATCAGCGGTGTTCGGTACAATACCAATCGTAGGTTTGTTTGATGCCTTTCTCGAGGGAAATAGACGGCGTCCACCCAAATGAAGTCAGCCTGGACGTGTCCATGAGTTTGCGAGGAGTACCGTCAGGTTTGCTCGGATCCAGCTCGATGTCGCCTTGATACCCCACAACGTCCTGAATCAATTTGGCCAATTCAAGAATGCTGATGTCCCTGCCCCAACCAACGTTGATGATGTCGGCACTGCTGTAATTTTCCATGAGATGAACGCAGGCATCGGCCAGGTCATCGACATGAAGAAACTCCCGACAGGGCTTGCCGCTGCCCCAAACCGATACGCTGGCGTCGCCCGCTTCCTTCGCCTCGTGAAACTTGCGAATCAATGCCGGTAGAACATGCGAGGTCTCGAGGTCGAAATTATCGCCGGGCCCGTAGAGGTTGGTCGGCATTACTGAGATGGCATCAAAACCGTACTGCTTGCGGTAGGCCTGGCACATTTTGATGCCAGCGATCTTGGCGACTGCATACCACTCATTGGTTGGCTCCAGCTCCCCCGTAAGCAGACTGTCCTCAGTCATCGGTTGAGCCGCGAGCTTCGGATAGATACAGGACGATCCAAGAAAAAGAAGCTTCTTCACGCCCGACTTCCACGCCGAGTGGATGATGTTGGTCTGAATAGCCAGATTGTCGCGTATGAATTCAGCCGGGTAAGTCTCGTTCGCGTGAATACCGCCGACTTTCGCCGCTGCAAGGTAGACCAGGTCTATCGGATTGCTCGAGAACCAGGAATCGACTTCATTTTGATCGGTGAGGTCAACCTCGCTATGAGCAGCGACAAGCGCCTCAACACCATCCGACTCAAGCCGCCGACATATCGCGGAGCCAACCAGGCCGCTGTGACCGGCAACAAATATATTAATCACCGAAAAGCTGCCTTATTCGTGATAATTGAAAGTTTGATAGCCAGCCTCTTTGACCAAAGCATCTCGCTTGGCCGCCTCGTGGTCGGTGGCGACCATTTCCTTGACAAGATCGGAAAACGGTGTCGTCGCCTCCCAACCCAATAGCTTTTTCGCCTTGGAGGAATCTCCGAGTAAGGTTTCAACTTCGGTCGGGCGAAAGTAGCGGGAATCAATAGCGATAACCTGTTGCCCTGTACTACGATCAATACCAACCTCATCGATACCGTCACCCTGCCACTCGATATCCATTTCCAGCTCACTACTCGCCGCCTCAATGAATTGGCGAACCGAGTACTGCTTACCCGTGGCGATCACATAGTCGTCAGGCTCATCCTGTTGCAGGATGAGCCACATTGCCTCGACGAAATCGCGTGCATGGCCCCAATCTCTCATCGACTCAAGATTTCCGATGAATAAGCTGTCCTGCATGCCTTCCTTGATGCGACACAACGCGCGGGTAATTTTTCGGGTTACAAACGTTTCACCACGAACGGGTGACTCGTGATTAAAAAGAATGCCGTTGGACGCGTGCATGCCATACGCTTCGCGATAGTTAACGGTGATCCAGTATGCGTAGACTTTCGCAGCGCCGTACGGTGACCTTGGGTAAAAGGGCGTTGTCTCTTTCTGCGGAACCTCCTGGACATTGCCGAACATCTCGGATGTCGATGCTTGGTAGATTCGGGTCTTTTTTTCCATGCCCAGGATTCGAACGGCCTCAAGCAGTCGCAAGGTGCCGAGCGCGTCGCAGTTGGCTGTGTATTCGGGTAGCTCGAAGGACACTTGAACGTGGCTTTGGGCGGCCAGATTGTAGATTTCGTCTGGTTGAACTTCCTGGATGATTCGGATTAGGTTGGTGGCGTCGGTCATGTCGCCGTAGTGAAGGTGCATTTTCACACCCTGTTCGTGTGGGTCCTCGTAGAGGTGGTCAATTCGATCTGTGTTGAACGATGAGGCGCGGCGTTTTATGCCGTGGACTTCGTGACCCCTCTTGAGCAGAAGCTCGGTTAGATAAGAACCGTCCTGACCAGTGATGCCCGTTATCAACGCTTTCATTAATACCCTTAGATCAACTTAAACTGGCCAATTTTTCGTAAAGGCTTACAGACCCGTACAAGCATGGACTGAAGCTTCGACTTGTCGGCCCACACTCTACCATCCATTGCATTCGCACGAAGTCTGGCTTGCAGGCTTGAGCTACTTGCTCCGCCAACCAGCATGGATAGAGTTCTCTCCGGAAAATACCGCGATTCTCCACCATACTCGGATAATACTCGGACCACCCATTCGTAATCGGCCGCTGTTCCGAAGTCTGGATTGTAGAGACCGATTTTCTGATAAACCTCTTTCGCGACAATTATGCTTGTATGCGGAGGCATCCAACCCGTTATCAATTTGAATCTAGAAAACCTGCCTGATTCCCATGATCTTACTCGTCTTCCCGAAATATCGTGAAACTCAATTCCGGAGTAAAGGACCGGCGATTGCTTAGCTTCGATGACTGACAGGTATCTCTCAAACGCGCTCGTAATAAGATAGTCATCGCTGTGCAACATGCCGATGTTCGTTACCTCCGGATCCAGCAATGCAGCCTGTACTCCCTGGTTCAATGCCTGATACAGACCGGCACCCTTCTGCGAAAGAAGAACGGCATCCGCTCCTGCTCCCACATAAGACTGAATGCAATTCAATGTTCCGTCGGAAGATCCACCATCTACGAAAAACGATTTGACCCGATCACCAATCCCCTTGACGCTTTCTAAGGCATCAGGCAACGTAGCCATTGAATCGCGCGTCGCGGTTACCAATGCCAACATATCGGGTGCTCAATATTACTCATCCTAGTCGCCTGCGCCATCTTCTGCGAGATGGCGGTGTACAAAGAAATCACCCAATACCAACACATCCATACTTGTCCTCAAGAAACAATCGAGTGCCTCCTCAGGCCTGCACACAACCGGCTCATTCTCATTAAATGATGTATTGAGCAGGATAGGCACGCCAGTTCGATTTCCATAGGTTTTGATCAATCGGTAGTATCTGGGATTGCAATCCTTGCTAACAGTCTGTAGCCGACCTGAACCGTCAACATGGGTCACGGCTGGAATCTCCGCACGCTTCGATTCCCTGATCTGAAACACCTGCATCATAAATGGAACATCATCTTCTTCTTCAAACCACTCGATCACGTTCTCGCGAAGAATTGACGGTGCAAATGGTCGGAAAGATTCACGACGTTTGATCTTGGAGTTCAATATGTCCTTCATGTCCGCCCGCCTGGGATCACAAAGAATTGATCGATTTCCTAGTGCACGCGGACCCCATTCCATCCGACCTTGAAACCAACCAATGACCAACCCCTCACCAATAGCATCCGCTGTAAGCAAACATAACTCACCCTCGTCCTTAATACGGTCCACGGTGCAACCGGCAGACGCCAACTCATCCTTGCGGTGATCCAGCACCTTTTCGTGATAGTCATTACTATAGGACGGTCCCCAGTACGCATGGCTCATATGAAAACGCTCGGCCGCATGTCCCAACTCACTGGCCACGGCGTAGGCACTGCCGATGGCACCACCTGCATCGCCAGCAGCCGATTGAATATACATATTCTTGAAAGGCGAACGTCGATATACCTTGCCATTGGCAACTGAATTCATGGCGCAACCGCCCGCCAGAGTGAGATTATCGATACCATACATTGAGTGGGTACTTTCAAGGAGGTTAAAAAAAGCCTCCTCGTACATTGCCTGGACCGAGTGTGCTATATCCCAATGCCGCTGATCGATGGAGGTTGATTTGCCACGCGCCGGTAGTCCAAACAACCCCTCCACATCGTCGCTGAAAAGCTTACCAACCACCGGTAATCCACCCGACCACTCGTAATCTACCTTCTCTTTATGGTGACGGAAGAAATCAAGATTTAGGGAATATCCGCCGTCTGATTTTAATTTGACGATTTCCCTCATCTGCTCCATATATGTAGGCTTACCAAACGGCGCCAAGCCCATGACTTTATACTCATCCCCGTAATGCGGAAATCCAATGAACTGTGTCATCGCTTGATAGAAAATTCCGAGTGAATGGGGGAAGAAGATTCGATTGTCCACGTCAATTCTGGAACCCCTGCCTACACCCCACGCACCGCTCGAAAAATCACCGAAGCCATCCACCGACACAGTCACCGATTCGTCGAATGGCGATACAAGATGGGCTGAAGCCAAATGGGAAATATGATGTTCAATTTGGTGGACCTTGGCTTGAATTTTCGAACCCGGAAACATCTTCGCCAATTCAGAGGCCACATCCGCCCGCTCACGTTTGTTCTTGATTCGATCAAATATGAGACCTGGCTTTGGGCGGGATCTAACTGCGTATGTTGCTTTCTTAAGTAGGTTGGCCTTTGGATCACTATTAACCGCAATATGATCCAATCCGTCTACGCTCACCGCTGCCTCTTCTAGGCAGAATTTGACTGCGTCGCTTGGAAATCCCGCCCAGTGCTTGATTCGACGAAATCGCTCTTCCTCAACCGCTGCGATTAATTTTCCGTCGACAATAATTGCTGCGGCAGAATCTCCATGATATGCATTAATTCCGATTATGATAGTCAATCTACTTTCCTTGCACTTTGGCTAGCTAAATGATTTTTCGTGGGCAACACCTAGTACCAATCCAGAGCATGCTAGGGAATGTCTGATCAATTCGTATTTTCAAATGTGTTGATGCGATTTTCCAGAATATCTCTCAAAAGTTAGAAAGCGTTCGGTATTCGACGCTATTTATCCGTTCGCTTTACCGTTAATTCCTGTTTTCGCAGTCAACGGCAAATTTCAGACGCAGCTGTCCTATGTTGGTCGCAATAATCGTCTGCGAGCCATGTACAAATTCACTAATCCGCAAGCAACAAATAGTCGGTTGGCGTTCTTGTCCAGGCCCCGATAACGAACCTTGTTGAAGCCAAAGATTCGCTTCAGAATCAGGAAAGGATGCTCGCCTTTCGCCCGGACCTTCGACTTGGTTCGGTTCTTCGCCTTTTCTTCCGTCGTCAGTGGCCGGTTGCGGGCCCCTTTCTTGTTGGTAAAGTCTTGCGCACGTGGTGCGTGCTCGGCAATCACAGCGCCCTGGCCCGAATAGGCGGAATCTCCCCATACCCGGGTTTCACCGCCGTGCAACAAATCCCCCAGTAACTGACTGTCGTGGACGTTTGCCGCGGTGGCGGCCACCGAATGGGTCAGCTTGCTCTGAGAATCAACACCAATATGGCCCTTCATGCCAAAGTACCACTCGTTGCCCTTCTTGGTCTGGTGCATCTCCGGGTCGCGCTTTTTATCCTTGTCTTTGGTCGAAGTCGGTGCATCAATGATGGTGGCATCCACTATCGTGCCGGTACTGACCTTCAGGCCGTTCTCTTCAAGATAGTCGTTAATCAAGCAAAACAGCTGACCTCCCAGATTATGGGCTTCCAGCAAATGGCGGAACTTACACACCGTCGTTTCATCCGGTGCCGGTTCGCGACCCAGGTCAATGCCGACAAAGTTGCGCATCGCGCGCGAGTCGTACAGCGCCTCTTCAATCGCCGGATCGGAGAGGTTGAACCAATGTTGCAGGAAATGAATACGCAGCATTCGCTCCAGGCCAACCGGAGGGCGGCCTGCGCCTTTCCTCTTTACCTTGGGATAGAACGGCTTGATCACTTTGCACAGATCGCGCCAGGGAATGATCTGATCCATCTCCAACAAAAACGTCTCCCGACGCGTTTGCTTACGAAAACGTTCTAAGCCGTTATCGGCGAGTGTTTTCTGGCGCATCGATGTGCACTCCGTGCTGCTTGAAACAATAATCTGTATTATGACCGTTCATCGAATAAATCAGAGCTTCCCTAGATATTCAAAGATATTTCGTACTCATCTTGCTGATTTTCGCGTGCAACTCACGAAATTCCAAGTCGCCGGTCATACTATTGTGATTATCCGTAATTGTCTGTTCAATACCGCGATACGCTGAGGAAATCTCATTTATTAACTCGCAATACTTCACGATACAAATCAGAGGTGAGGGAGGATATCTTTTCAGGTGCAAAGCTATGTGACTTGAGTCGCGCCGTCTTACCAAGCCTCAATCGCAATCCCTCATCTGCGGCGAGCTTTTCGATTTGAACCGCCATATTTGAGTAATCGCCAACGGCACCAATATAGCCACTTTCGCCGCATTGAATGTGCCGTGCAACGTCTCCTACGTCAGTAGACACAACCGGCTTACCCATCGACATCGCTTCCCAAACCGAAACCGGCGATGACTCCGCGCGCGAACAGCACACGTAAATGTCAAATCTAGCCAATACCGGTCGAACGTCTGACCGTGCACCCACAAATTCTACGTTGTCGATATTCATATCCTGAATAATACTTAGTAGCTGCCGATGATAAGACTGTTGATTTTCAAAAACTCGGCCTAATACGACAAATCGAATTCTTGTATCGGAACTCACGATGGATGTCGCGGCGTGAATAAGCGTTTCCAAATCTTTGATCGGATTAATATTTGCGACGGTGCCAACTATTATGTCATCGTCCCACGATTCGATTAGATCTTCATCCCCTTCATATCTAGTGTTTGGATCGAAGTGGCTGGCATCAACTGGCGCCGGGATAACTCGATTAGGCGAACTTAGAATGTGTTTAGATCCATAATACTTCCGCGTTCGATACGAAGAGAAAATAAACCCATCGGCAAACCGTGATAAAAACCGAAAGATCGTACGAAGAATAGCCGGCATAAACGTATCATTAAGGTGCCAAATTACCGGTATCCCGGTTAGCTTTGCTGCGAAGAAACCTTTGTATTGCCAACTTCCTCCGCTGATATGCACAAGATCTATCCTGAATCGCAAGAATTCTCGTCGTAAACGGACCACCTCAGCCGGAAAATTGAAAACGTAGCGTAATGCTACAGTCAAACGCTTCGTAATTCGAGAAAGCGCTAGGGTAGAGTAGCGAATGCCTTCTTCTTCGCACATTTTTCGAAACATTTCAGAATTTTCGCGCGGCATTATTATGTGTGTATACACGTTCGCGGTGAGTTGCTTTGCAACTCGCACCATCCTGATTTGGGGGCCGCCTACTTTTGCTTCTTCAATGATGTTTGCAACCCGAAGGACGTCAACCCCCTCATCGAAATACTTTCGACATGTCGGCTTCATGTCCGGACCGATGTTTTATGTATCGGGCCTACCTTTAATGTAAATTTGGATGCGAATCGGCACACCTCGTACGCAGAGGCCAATGCATAGAACGAAATCATGCAAGTCGACCAATCACCACGAGCAAGGATCGGGACTAGTGCGAAGACAATGATCCTGTATATATCTTTCCTGCGACGCCAATCCATATTATTGTGGAGGCGCGACCACGATAATATTGCGCCAAGAAAAATACTAAACAACAACAACCCAAGGTAACCCATGTCAACATAAGATGATATTAGCGAGGGCACGGCCGAATTAGAATAAATGTATCCACTTGACTCCGCTATTTCGACGCCTAATGAATTAGCCTTGCTCGGCCAAATAGCTCGTGGAATCACAATAAAAACTCCTGATATCGTGTAGTTCGAGTTAGAAAGTTCATCGCTCAATTGCAACGCATCATTCAGCATTTGCATGCTTGAAAATTCAAGGGATGAGTACGCCCGTACAATCGAACCAACGTTTATCGATGGTAGGCCGAACCGTAGCTGAGATGTAATCGGTAGCAGTAATGATGAAATCAGAGGGAAAAGAAATAGAAGCGGCATGAGCTTCCTAGTTCTTGCCATGCTAGAAATTGCGAAAGCGAACGCGAATGAAAGCGTTGATAGCGATATGAAACGAGGTGTGTTTGCTGGGTTAGAAAAGAGAACCGCAGCTACGATAAGTATCGAAAATGCCACCCACGCCCGCGCCGGCCTTCGCTTCTGCAACAATCCCTGCAGCCAAAACGCAGCTACGAAGAACAATATCGATTTTGCTACATTGGTCGCAAATAAGGAACCCGAACTGATCTCTCTATCTAAATAGCGCACACTTCGCGACACGAAAAATACTGCTGTGTCATTTAACAAGATGATAACTACAATAACGATGACAGATATCAAACCACAGAATAAGATGTTTCCCCTCGAGATACTCTGTTGCTCGGTATACGCACGTTGCACTCTCTTGACCTTTACATGGTGGAACGCGTATGCGCCCACCAAGACTCCAACAACATGAACTGAAAAAACTAGAAATGACTCGGCGGTGAGCTGCGGCGGGTGAGAGGCGTTTGCCAGAAACCGTACACCTATTGATGACTGAATATAATAGCCAAAACACACAACAAACAACAGGAACAGGAAGTAGTAAGGTAATGCGTGCCCCCTTTGTAAGATGGACAACACAAGTCCCACGTTTATTATCGCAACTGACGCCCAAAAATACACACCTACATTTGGCGAAAGGATTAGATACGGCACGAAAAAAAAGACGATCATGTTCAGGGAAAGATAGAAAATGAGGTTGGTCTTTTTCATACAAGATGCGAACCGGGTGTGCTTTCAGTCATCGGCTTAACAAACATCCGATGCAATGCGAGGAAACAAGTAATAAATCCCCTACCGAGCGCGAAGACTACATAGCCGAAAAGAAACCCATTCACACCATAAAACATTGAAAGCAACGGAAAACTGATTGCGGCCACAATTAGCGAGACACCAGAAACCCACATCAACGCTCGTTCACCGCCGCCCATTGAGAGTACTACTATGAACGGGCCGAGCATAACGATCCCGAAATGAGTTACAGCCAATTTGCGTAGATATGGAGTAGCCTCGATAAACTCAGGTCCGAGGAGACCGAGGAAAAACTCAGGCAAAGCTAGAAAACATGCCAGTGGTAGTGCTGACATAGCGGCGCCAATGAAGCTTGAAGACAGCACCAATTTCGTGGTTCGCGAAATATCTCCAATGTCCAATGAGCGCGCTACACGCGAGGCAATGAATGGTTCTATCGCGAGGATTGGGAAACTTATCACGATCGCAAGTCGCTCAGCAGCACGAGTCAACCCCAATTCCTGGTCCGAAAGAAACGGCGCAACAATCGTAAATGAGCCTGCTTGCATCAGAAAACCGGATAATGCTATTACCGTAAATGCGAACTGGCCTCGCCGTATCTCTAATCGCTCAATTATTGATGTTCCACTCGACGGGCGGAACAACCCAATAATAGTGACGCCTCTTGGTAAGACGACTAGTGAAATGACAAGCATCAAGAAAGCCGACATTGCGAAGAGCGCCGAAAGTCCAGTTAGGTCTGGCGTATACCCTAGTGATATTGCCGCAAGAATTGAGGCAGCAGCCAAAAGCGAAACACCACCGATCTCGAAAAACGGCGCCAACCATGGGCGGCCGATTCCCTTAAGATAACCAGATACGACTGCCAAAAGCGCAATCAACGGAATACTGCCAGCTACTACAATCGAGCTCCCGTCAAAAGACACACCGAGTACATTGGACTCAAAAATACCGAATCCTAAGATTGCAAGTAATCCGCTGGTCAAGGCGACAGTTCGCAATCCATTAAGGAGTAGGGACCAGTCGCGCAGCGATCGACGGGGAAATTGCGACACTGCGACCAAACGTATCAATATCGTATCGAGGCCACGGCGAGCCAGTATCGCCGCTATTCCTACAAAGCTGATTAGGACCGCGAAATCACCTAGCCCCTTGACCCCAGATATCCGAGCAACGAGAATACTCAACAGTATTCCGCCTGCGGCTCCCGCACCACGTGCAACAAATACCGCCGCCAATTCCAGAGCCGACTTCATCTCGCTGCGCATCTAAATTTATTCGGAGATCGAAAGACGAGGAAGCACCCGACGATCCTCGCGAGTAGTGAGGTCATATTTACGGTCTTTTATTCAAGTAACCCGCGTGCTCTAAAATAGTCTCGGACCATCTCCCGGCTCATCGACGATTCATGAGCTGAATTGTATGGCCGATCTGGTTGTAGTGAATCCGCGAGATGAACATATTCACTGCTAGAATAATCTGCGAACGCCGAAAGAATTACAAAAAACTCTCCGTGCTCCCAAGTTCGGCGAACCTCTTCATCGTTCATCAACTCTTCATACATTTTTTCGCCCGGTTGCGAACCTATTATTGAAATTTCGATTTCCCGTTCGCCTGCAATTTCGTCGCGCAAGATATTTGCGATATCAACGATTTGCGCTACCGGCATTTTGGTGACCATTACTTCACCGCCACGGGCGAGCCAAACGGATTCGAGTACTAACGCCGCGGCTTCGTTTAGCGTCATTATGAATCGCGTCATTTGAGGATCGGTCAGAGTTATGGGTCCACCGCTCTCGATTTGACGCCGGAATAACGGTACCACTGACCCCCTAGATCCTAAGACATTCCCAAATCGCGTTGACGCGAAAACAGTCGAACCTTCTTGGTTGCTTTCAGAGGCAGCGGTCATCAAGCGTTCGCCCATTAGTTTTGAAGTCCCCATAACATTTGTTGGGTTGACAGCCTTGTCCGACGAGCTGAATATTACCCTTTCGACGCGGTTTGATATTGCGGCATCGATTACATTCTGGGTGCCAATGATATTCGTCTGTATAGCCTGGTTTGGGCTGTCTTCGCATAAACCGACGTGTTTCAAGGCAGCTGTATGGAGGACTATGTCGACACCTTGCATGCGGAGTTTTAGACCATCTATATCGCGAATATCCGCAAGATAACAGCGTACGCGATTTGTGAGCCGATAGAGCTCCATCATGAAAAACAGCTCAGATTCGTTGTTGTCAACACAAACCACGTTTGCGGTCGAATCTTCTATAAGCTGCCGAATTAGCTCAGACCCAATGGTGCCACAAGCTCCAGTAACAAGGACCGTTTTGTCTGAAAACTTCTTAAGCCTCATCAGTTCCACCGAACGCGGGGCATTATTCGCCTAGTCACAATTCGTTCCTTATTTGAGATGACCCGTTCAAGCATTGCAGCAATTACATCATCGGTCATATAGGTGGGTTCGAGGCCTAGGTCGATGAGCCCGGAGTGCACCGGATTATAGTAGTGCTCTTCCTTTTCTTTTCGAGGATTCTGTATCGGCTGGATCGAAACATCCAGTCCAATACTATCTCCAACGGCCTTGATTCGATCAGCGACTTCGTTTACACAAAACGTCTCTGTCAGCTGGTTAAATATCCGTAATTCCCCAGCATCAGCTGGATTTTCAGTCGCGAGCCGGACACATTGCAACGTGTCACGCAAGTTCAAGTAGCCGCGAGTTTGGCCACCCTGTCCATAGACGGTAAGAGGGATCCCTGCTACAGCTTGTACAAGAAATCGATTTACAAGCGTTCCGAAAATATCGTCGTAATGAAAGTTTGGACATAACTTCTCATCCAGATCCGCTCCCTCTGTTGATATTCCGTAAACGGGTCCCTGCATCAAGTCAGTCACTCTTATCCCATAAGTTCTCACGTAGAACCAAAGCAAATCTGTATCGAGTACTTTGGTCGTATGATAGAGCGAGCCCGCGGCGCGGGGATACAAAAACCTATCCTTCCGACCCTTATGCTCGATATCGATCCAGCCTTCCTCAATATCGATGTCCGGAGTGCCGTACTCCCCCATCGTTCCAAGTTTCACGATCTGGCAGTCCGGAGCCAGCTCTTTCACCGCCCAAATACAATTAAATGTGACGTCCAAATTATTTTGAAATGTCTCTCGCGCCTCTGAGAATCCGCGCATCGAGTACGGGGCAGACGGCTGTTCGGCGTAATGCACTATCGTGTCAGGCATGAAAGCCCGAACAATCCCGAATATTATGTCGGAGTCTGAGAGGTCACCAATTCGGACGTCTATTTCGTGCCCGCTTACTCCCTTAAATATTTGTGCGCGCTCTGAAAGGCTCGGCGCGACCATTAGCGCATCACTGTCAGTCGCTTCTGCGATTCGTCGGCGAAGGTAATTATCAACTACAACCACATCATGCCCAGCTGAAGAAAGGTCCATTGCGGTAGGCCAGCCAAGGTAACCATCACCTCCAAGTATCAAGACACGCATGCAATTCTCCGTTTGGCTACCTATTCGAACGATTCAAGAAATACCGAATTGTGTCTCTGAGTCCGTCCTCAAGTGAAATTTTCGATGTCCAACCCAATTGATTCTTCGCTTTCGTTGTATCCGAGAAATTTCGAGCAACGTCGCCTTGGCGGTGCGAGCCGTGAACAACCTTTGGCTCTTCCATCCCCTCTTTTCTCATCGCTATCAATAACACGTCGGTCAAGTGTGACACGGTAGTTTCCTTGGCCGAAGCGATTTGAAACGTCTCGCCTCCTATGTTGGCCGTCTCAGCCGCACAACGAATAGCCTGAACAAGATCGGTAATATGGACAAAATCACGAGTTTGGGCGCCGTTCCCATATATTTCTAACACTTCTCCAGCCATCGCCAGTTTTATGAATTTGGCAACCACCGAATCTTTACGCCCGGATCCTTCCCCATATACGTTTCCAAATCTGAGGGTCACCGTGTCAATTCCAAAGCAATGAAAGTAGGCCGAACAGTAGCCTTCCCCAGCCAATTTCGAAGCTCCGTACGGCGAAGCTGGATGCGGTGCGAGCTCTTCGTGCAATGGCGGAATTTGTACGCCCAGAGGCGCTCCGGAGGACGCAAAAACGAATCGGGGGACATTGGCTTTTCGACATGCCTCAAGCATGTTAACAATTCCAATGATATTTGTTCTGCAATCGGCCATTGGATCCTCCACCGATTGCGGAACACCCGTATTCGCAGCAAGATGAACAACAACATCTGCCCCAACCACCGCCCGGTTAGCGGCGCATTCGTCGAGGATATCTCCTTCTTGTAGGGAGAGCCCCTCTTGCCAAATGCTCGAGTCGTCACCAACATTGATTTCAGAGAATGCACCTACGGTCGCAAGGTCTGAGCGCTTCCCCGTAGAAAGATTGTCAAACACACGAACAGCGTGCCCTTGTTCACCCAACAAGCGAGCAGCGAATGATCGGCCTACAAAGCCGCAACCACCGGTTATAAGCCATTTCATAAACAGGGCTCCATCATGTAGATCAATTTGGGTGGTAGCAGCTTATGTGCTGTTCCAATACTCGGCTAAGTCTTGGCATAGGAATACTGGTAGTTGTACTTTCCCGCACCTTGCTGTCTACCTTGAGTTTCTAAATCGTTAATTATCACCCCCCTGAGATTTACATCGGCCTGTCTCAGTCTCTGTGCGGAGAGCTCAATTTCTCGCATTGGGTGTCGACTAGCATTCAATACCATCAGGCAAGCGCCGGCTAGCTGACCAATTATCGTTGCGTCAGTAACTGCGAGAATTGGTGGGGAGTCTATGATGATGTGGTCAAACCTCGAAGTAAGAACACTCAAACAGTTATTAAACCGTTTGTGTAAGAGCAGCTCTGATGGGTTCGGCGGAATGTAACCGGTCGGAATAAGCGTGAGTCCCGGGATGGTGGTTGCATACAGTACCTTTCCAATCGGAACTTCACCACTGATGAAGTCAGATAGCCCGACCCGTCGCTCCAGCCCTAAATACTGGTGCAAGTGGCCTCTGCGCATGTCCCCATCTATTACCAGGACTTTCTTACCAGTGCTAGCCATGATTGCCGCAAGATTTACACTAACAAACGACTTGCCAACAGATGGACTAGGACCCGCAATCATGATGCAATTATTCTTCACATCCATCATGCCAAAGTGCAACGCGGTTCTTAGGTTTCGTAAGCTCTCGATTGCCATATCGTCTGGATTTTCAACAGCGAGTATCCCACCTATCGCTTTGTTAGATTTTAGATTTGCAGAAATCCGATCCTGATTCTTGCTATGCAAGATAGTTGCATAAACTGGAACGTTAATTTGTTTTTCGATCAACTCCGGATCGTCGACGCCACTTTGCAATGCTTTCCTCAAAAATGCTGCAACAACACCTACGAATCCACCAAGCAAAATTGACCATACAAGAATAACTATTTTCTTCGGCTTAACAGATTCGTAAGGCGTTACCGCGTAATCTACTACGCGCACATTTCCGACCGTGCCAGCCTTGACCACTCGAAGCTCCTGCGCAGTATTCAGAAGCGACGTATAGAGAACAGTATTTACCTCTGTGTCCCGAACTAATCTCAACACCTCCTGTTGTGTGTTTGGAAGCTCACGAACTTGTTCGTTGAGTTCGCTCAACTCGCCGTTCCATCGTTCTATCTGCGCATCCAATGCTATAACCATCGGGTGCGCAGACGTGAACCCTTGCATAACCTTGTCACGTTCTTGTTGCAAACCGTTCAACTGACTTTCAATCGCGACGATTGTTTCGAGAATGGCCTGTGTCTCTAGCGGCAAATCAACTGAGCCTTTCTCGAGACGATACGCATTCAATGCGACTTCAGCTATCTCCATTTCTCGCTTGACGACGGGGAGTTGCTCGTCGAGAAAGGCGAGGGTCTTTTGTGCTTCGGCTGACTTCTGGTCAACATTTTGACGAACGTAGACGTTCGCGATTTCGTTAACTTTCTGACGGACGTCTTCTGGGTTTTTACCTTGCAGGCTGATTGCCAGAATGCCGGAGCCCTTTCCCTTCTCGCTGATGCCCAGTAATGCTTGCAGGTCTTCAATCGTTTCCAGTTTGGACTGTCGCGCTACGTGGAATTCGTCGCCTTCATCGGCCTGAAGTTTGGCAACGAAGATGGATAGTGGTTCACCCAATGCGATTGTCTGGTTTAGTACGCCTACTTTGCCGGTTAGTAGGTGGTTGTTTTCTGGGTCCTGGAGTTCGAAGTTGTTGGTTGGGCCAGCGATTAGGGTTAGTTGTTGACCGATTAGTGGGGTCGGCAGGTTTAGGGTGTCGACTTGAATCTGTTGTCGCGCGCAGGGCGCGCTCCTACGAGTGTCACCGCATGCGCGACGGGCCAGGGCTGCGCCGAAGATTGGGAAGTGGTTTGGTTCGGTGGTGATGTCCAGGTTCAGGTTGTCGACTACTTCGCCCAGTACCAGGCGGGAGCGGAGGATTTCGATTTCTGCGGTGGTTGATGTGTCGCCTTCGAAGAGGGTGTTGATGTCGAGATCACCGAGACCGGATTTTTTTTCTTCAACCTGGATGAGTGCGTCCGCTTTGTAGATGGGCGTGGCAACGAATGTGTAGGTCAGGCCGAGAAGAACTGCAAGAAACGTAATTGCCAGGATCAACCAGCGATTCTCGATCAATACGCCAACTAAATCGCCAAGATCAATCTCATCATCATAGACTTCGGGTGCCGGCGCGTAGGTTCTTACATCATGCGGAGCCGAAGTCATCAGTTCGTACCCAACCCGTCAGCAATCCCGATGATGCTAATCGACGGCAACAACTGGCTGATCACACGATTCCATTTCGAGACACCGGCCGCATCGACAAAGACGACGTCCTGAGCCTTCATTTCGAACCGCTCACCGAGAATCAGGCCCGAGGCATAGCGTGCATCGAGGTGGAAGATTTCCGGCTTGTCTTTGTCCGTTCCACGAATGACGTAGATAGCACCCGAATTCGCCGAGAGTTGATTCACTCCACCGACCTCGCCAAGCGCTCCCGCGAGAGACAGCTCACTATTAACGATATCTACCGAACCCGGTGTCTTAACCTCGCCCATGACAAAGACTTTTTGCTGGCTTCTATCAAGCACGTTCACAATATCGCCGTGTTTCAGCATCAAATTCTGACTCGCATCCGCAAAGTCGTACAAAGCTTTTAGATCGATCTCGTGGACGATGCCATCACGTGAAACGTTCACGCCGCTCTTGTGAGCCATGGGTGTGAGCCCGCCCGACAGGCTAATCGCATCTGCGATGGTTAGCGGCACATCATCGAGCGGCAACACACCAGGCTTGTTCACTTCACCCACAACATAAACTCGCTTGCTTCGATAGGCGACAACACGCACGTCGAGCTGTGGATCGTTGATGTAGGTACTTAACTTTTCCGTCAGTACATCTCGTAGCGCCGCGATGTTCATACCTGTGGCTTTGATGAGCCCGACGTAAGGATAAAACAGATAGCCGTCATCACCGATTTGTTGGCCGGATGATGCCGGGTCACGAAACGAACCGGCCGGAATGGTAAGTTCGGGGTGGTCCCAAACGGTAATCTGCAACACGTCGCCAGGGCCGATTAGATATTGCGTCGTCTGCACAGCAAACTCTTCGGCAACTTCACGCACCTGAGTCTGATGTGCGGCTTCCAGGCTATTCAGAAGATCCATGGTGATGGGCGTAACTCTTACAACCTGCCCGCCTGAAATCTTTGCAGGCTCGTCCATTTTCATACCGGGTGCCATGCCGCAGCCACCCAGCAGTACCACCGACAGGACGATTGCTGTTTTCCCCCAAGCTTTTTTCATTCTTCTGATTACGTCCTTATCCTTTCAACCCAGGAGGCAACACCCTCCTGAATTTCTTCCAATGCATCCTGAAACGCAGCCTTTGGCTGTCGGTATGGATCATCGATGTCTCTGTCCTGCCACTCGCCGAGCCGATAAACCTTGCCGCGGGCTGTTGCATCCGCATCGTCTATCGCTCGTTTGTGTCCTGCTTCCATGACGAGCACTAGGTCTGCATCTCTCACCATGTCCGGATGAATCTGCCTTGCCCGGTGCCCGCTGATATCTTCACCCAACTCATCCATCAGTTCGAGCGAAAACTCAGCCGCGGGATAGCCGACGAGCGCACCCAAACCTGCTGATTCAACCGTGTATTCGTCTTGTCCGCCCAAGGCACTTTTTAGCAACCCTTCTGCCATTGGGCTGCGGCAAATATTGCCCACGCAAACCACGAGAATGCGTTTAATCATGATTTTCGCGTGGATTGAACATAATAATGCCTAAGTTATTGATTCTTGTCTATATACGGTTTGGCCACAGCTGTTTGGGGGGCTGGGCGCCGGGTTGGTGGTGGCGGTATCTGGGATTTGGGGGCCATTTGTGTGTTGGTGGTGGTCGCGGCCTTGGGGCCGCTCCTACGGGTGGATTCTACATAAACATTTGTGTTGCGACGAGGGTCAATGATGATGTTGACCTCGCTATCCAGGGCTCGCTCTTTTTAGCATTTCACAAAGATTATTGCGCCACGGTTCCGGTTTCAGGCCGAGCGCGGCCTGCGTTGAGGAACAATCCAATACGCTATAACGCGGCCGCCTGGTAGCAGTCGGATAATCTTTCGTTTCGACCGCTCGAATTGGGATTTTCCTGCTTATCAAGCCAAGTGCCAACGCCTCCTGTTGAATAGCGACCGCAAACTCCAGCCAGCTGGTTTGCCCGCCGTCAGTCCAGTGAAAAATGCCGCTATGTGCCGGGGAGTCGACAAAAGCCCAGATGGCAGCAGCTAACGAGGCCGCCCAGGTTGGGGTCCCGAACTGGTCGCTCACAACTTGAATTTCATCCCGGTCATTCATCAATCGCAGCATTGTTTTGACAAAGTTGCTACCCGTCTTGCTGTACAGCCATGCCGTGCGTATTACAACGGCCGCACCCGGGGACTCCTCAAGTACCGCCAGTTCCCCGTCACGCTTTGTGCGCCCATAGACACCTAACGGATTGGTCATCGAGCCGACTTCGTACGGCGTTGACCTTGTGCCATCAAACACGTAGTCGGTCGAAATATGGATCAACCGGGCGGCAACACCCCGCGCAGCGACGGCAATGTTTCGTGCGCCCTCGACATTAACAGCGGTCGCTCCTTGCACGTCCGCCTCAGCCTTGTCGACCGCGGTATAGGCCGCTGCATTAACGATGACATCCGGCCTCGCTTTACGACAACACTCGAGCACTTTATGCGCATCGGTAATGTCCAGAATCGGAAGATCGAGGCCGATAAATTCGACATTTTCCGGTACTGAGCCGGCCAACTCGACGCCAAGCTGCCCATCGCACCCAAGGACCAGAACTTTCATGCGTAGGTTTCGGCGTTCTGAAGAGTCGGTGCTGTTGCATCTTTCGACGACAAACACGGTTGTTCACCGGGCGATAACGGCCATTCAATACCGATCTCAGAATCATCCCAACGAATCGCCCTCTCGAACTCGGGCACGTAATAATCCGTACACTTGTACTCAATGTCTGCGACATCGCTGAGCACCAGGAATCCGTGTGCAAATCCTGCGGGTATCCACAATTGATGCTTGTTTTGATCGGACAATATCTGTCCTGTCCAGCGACCAAAATTGGGTGATGACCGACGCATATCAACCGCAACATCAAACACCTCGCCAGAAATGACTCTCACCATCTTTCCTTGCGGGTTCTTTATCTGATAGTGCAAGCCACGCAAAGTGCCTTTGGATGAACGGCTTGTATTGTCCTGCACAAAATCTGCATCAATGCCGGCGTCGCCAAATTTTCTTGCTTGCCACGTCTCCATGAAAAACCCTCGTTCATCGACATGAACGACGGGATCAATCCTCATGACCTCCGGAAGGCTGGTTTCGACAAATTTCATTGTGACGTCCATCGGATGAAGCCAGCGACATCAGAGTCTGTCACTTCATCTTCAAGCCAGCCGTAGCCGAGGCCGACGTGAAATCGCCCATATCGCGTGTGGCGCTCATGCGAAATTTGCAGATCGACCAGTTCCTGTGGGGTCGGTGTCAACGTATGCCGTGGATTCGGCGCACCTATTCGATTTATTTCCATGTACCGCAACGAGATATTCCATGAATGACCCGCAGACTGTACCAATGTTGAGCCCATTGAGAAGGACAAGGTGTCACCGTCGCCTGAAAATCCCAGCGCACGCCCGCCGTAGCGATAGCCGGTTTGGAAGATAGAGTGTTCGTAGGCAGAATTTGAAACCGCCGAGCCTTCGCCCAACGCCCCAAGGTGGGTACTCGAATTCACGAATTCGAAATGCGTTCGGTGCGCTACGCCTCCAACGCTACCCCAATATTCCACGCCGACCTGTTGCAACCAAAGACGAAGTTGAGCCCCGGTCTTCCGGGTATCTTCAGCAATCCACTGCATGTAGAGCGCCAGGGGTATCTGCCGAGGCAGTGTCCAGCGAATATCGAATCCACCGAGTTGATTACCCGGCTCATCGTCCGGGTCAACGTTTGCACCTCGATTATCGTTGCCGTTTAACAATCTGAGAAACGTCTGTAGATCGCAGCGGCGGCCGTCCCCACACCACTGTGCCGTACGTGAAATCCCTATCTCAAGTCCTCGTGTCGGGCGAAAGCTGCCGCGCATACCAAACAGCCAGCCATCATTTATCACCCGCTCGTCATCGAGAACGTTCATGAAACTCGTGAACGTCCAGGGACCCATCCAGCTGAGCCATTTCGACCGGTAGGGTTTGCTGATCACTCTTTGAACGGCAACTCCCGGCATTGGCCTCGCGTTCGTTGATAAAATCAAGCTACCGTCCCGGCCTGGTCCCCACCAGCGCTCCTGCCAGCCGGCCGTCACCATCCAGTTTCCCAACGCAACGCCGACGTAGGTTCCGTCAGGTCTGATTTCATCGTCATCGAAAGGGTTCGCGACGTACGAGGCAGAAAGATTTACGGTAAAGCGCTCGCCGAGCCAGCTTAGCTCTGCTCGAACCTCGCCCTCATCGCGTGGTGTATTTTCAAAAGTACGAATTATTCTGGGATTGTCGGCGCCCGAAAATCCGATTCGGACGCGAGCGGTGTTTGTCTCCAGTCTGAGACGATCTGTCACTCGCTGGTAAGCAGACTTTGCCGGTCCGCCAAGTGATCGGGAATCGACATCACTGAGTGCCAGCTGAAGGTCGCCTGTTGCAACTGGCCAGGCAGTCAACGGGATGTTGGTTATGCCGCTGTCGTTTAAGAGCTGTAAATCAGACCTAAGCTGCATATCGCCCGGCGGAAGAACCGGGTTCGCCCAGGCATTCGTTAAGACGGTACAGCCCAGAACAAATCCGAGCCATATGTGGGCGTGAAAAATCATGGGTGGATTGTCGCCCGCATGGCGGGCTCCTACAAGTGGCGATTGAATCAAGCGTCAATTTATTGACGCGTTTTTCCTTTAAAAACAACCGTGTAAAAGTCGACAGGTCTTCTGCACCGGTGTACGATTGCACTGGTAAGACAAGGTTGAGATTCCGCGAAATCGGAAAAACAACAATAAGTCTGTGACAGTGGTAGCTCAAATTTAACGTTCGCCTACGGAGAGGGGGAAACCCCGGGAGAACTTATGTTGATATCACTGGATCGAGACGATCTGCACAAGATCGTCGTGCTAAACCCCAAAGGGGGCTCTGGCAAAACCACACTCGCCACCAACATCGCCGGGTATTACTCAATCCTCGGCCCGCCTCCCATGCTGGTGGACTGTGACCCGCAGGGATTCAGTACGCGCTGGGTCGACAAGCGGCCCGATAATAAATCCGAGGTTCACGGTGTCGCGGCTTTTGAGGAATCGATCGCGGGATTTCGCACGGTCAACATAGAGACCCGCCCGGAAACCGAAACGGTGATCGTCGACATGCCGGCCGGCGTCACGAATGACGACATACGCTATGTCACCTACGATGCCAACAGCATCCTGATCCCGGTCCTGCCCTCGCCCATCGATATCTACTGCGCCTCACGGTTCATCGCCGAATTGCTGCTCAATGCGCAGCTGGACCGGCGTGATTGTCAATTGGCCGTGGTGGCGAATCGTACGCGGGAAAACACCAACAGCTACACCGCATTGATGCGTTTTCTGACCAGTCTGAAAATACCGCTGCTGACCTCGCTTCGCGACAGCCAGAACTACATTCGGGCAGCGGCGAGCGGTTTGTGTATTTATGAGCTGCCGGCCTACCAGGTGAAAAAAGACATTGTGCAGATGGACGCAGTGACCGACTGGCTGGACAAGTGGCAGACGCGACATTTGGGTGATGTTGATTTGGCTGTGGAGGGATTGGTGGAGGATTCTTATTCAGACACGACTTCGATGCCGCAACATATCAGGGTTGTTGGGTAGGTATTTTCGGCTGGGGTACACATCTTCACGATCACGATAATACTGTCATAAAGTATCTTTTTATGATGCTTTATGCGAGTGAAACAACGTTTAAGAACGTTCGTTCGTGACAACAGACGTACGTACACGCCGCTGATTCCTGATATCCCGCAGGAAAATTCGCAAAGAGATCGGAATTGGAAAATCATAGTCAACACTGAGTTAGCACCGGAATCATGATTCCGCGCGACTACATTACCGAGTGGAGAAACGCGGCGGCACTGCCCTGTACAGGCTGCATGTCACACCACCCGCTCGCTACTCGGAAGACATCGATCTCGTGCAGGTGAAGGCGGAGCCTGCCGGTCCAATCATGGACGTAAGGGCGCGACTTGTTTGATTTGGCGGTAGCGCTGGATGACCCGGCAAGCGATCCGGACGCAATCGTGGAGATATTCGCCACCTACATGGAACGGGGCGGCCACGGCGTTACTCGAACACAATTCGAAGCGAAGCTGCACGCCAAACGTCTTGCCCGTTTTTTCGGAACATCTCCGGATTCGTGGATGAATTTGCAAAGTCGCTACGATCTCGAAGTCGCGAAGGATCGTGGTCTGCAGCGCATTGAGCAGGAGGTTTGTTCTTACGAATCGTTAGTTTAGGGCAACTGTTGTCCTGGCGGCCACCAGGTCGCCGCGGCACTCCCACAAGCACACGTCGGTGCCGGCCGTATAAGTCGTGCGCGGCTCTGGCTGATAGAGAAACGGTTCGATAATCGGTGGCCTGTAGGGTTCATGCGGAGCGCGAGAGGCGACGCAGCCCGGCTGCTGTAACACAGCGGCCAACAGTAGCAAAACTTTCACTGAATTCGTCATGTCTCTTTTCCGAAGGGCTCGAAATTTCAATAACTGCTCGTGCTGCGTTACTGCGGTTATCGGCGATCACTTCGAATTCTTGAGGGCATTGTCCGCCCCGAGACATGCTGAGGTGCTGCGATCGAGCCTAAAGGATCGGGCCAAACTGCCGATATGAATCTCAGCAACAACGAGGAGACTGAACAATGCTGATAACAATCCGACGTGATGCCGAATCTATTCTTATCAGGCCTGGGGAGGACATCGATACTTCAATGACACTCGCTGACCTGTTCCAGGATGGTCCTATTGAAATAACGATTTTCACAACGGATAACATCCGCGTGAAGATGGGCGTGGACGCTCCCGAAGAGCTGTCTATCTGGCGCAACGACGCCCCTGTAGCTGCCTGAAACCTGTGCTTATCAAATGGCGGCGCCGGTTGACGATCGTTGAATCTGATTCATATATTACATAACTACCATATTTGACCTTTGCTACCGGGCATCGCCCGAGTCTGGTCATTTTGGACCTCGTTGGCCGCTCTCGGCAAGCCAACCCTACCCCTGTTGGCCGCTGAAGTATTTTGTCACATTGTGAAGGCAATCACGCTCGCTGGACGAATACTTCCCTAAAGTTGCCTCCTCACTTTTTCGAGAAACCGATTTATACGCTCGCATGTAATTAAACATAAGGATGGGATGGAATGAACCTGAACAAACTGCTATTAACCACGACAACCGGGCTTGGACTTCTGCTTTCGCAGTTCGCTGTAGCCGACTCGGACCTTCAATTCGGCGGCGGCGCGACTGCAACAGCCAGCCTCGATTTTCAAATCACGATTCCCCAATTCGTCTATTTTCAGGTCGGTACAGCCGGTAACGGCAACGTCGATCGCGTCGATTGGGATCTGTCAGCTGTACAGCCAGGGCAAGGAGTGCCCCTGGCTGCGACGGGTGGTACCGGTGACGGTGCTGACGGTGTTCTCAGTATTACGCTGATAACCAATGCGGCAACAGTCACGATTGCCTCCAACACTGGCGGCGGCAACCTGGACGACGGCGGTGGCAACACGATTCCGTTTACGGAAATTACGGTTGCAGATGGTGGCACGATTACCGCACCGGCATTCGACGGAAATACCGTGATCGCAACAGGTGGTGTTTACAACCAAACCGACAACTGGACGTACAACTACAGCGACAGCTCGAATTACGCTGCCGGCGTGTATAACGGTACCTCGGTTTACACTGCCGCAACACCCTAAGCACAATGAAACTATCCCGGTCAGGCAATATGTTCTAGTATTGTCTGCCCGGGTTTTTTTGTTGACGATGCGCTCGATTCGCCTCTCTTTTTTGCTTTTCCTCTTTTTTCTGCCCTCACTAACGAGCGCACTGCAGGTGCAAATTGGAATTACGCGGCCCTTCGTCTATATCCAGATCGGCAACGGACAGTTCGGCGTTTTCGGATTGTTCGGCCCGCCAATCGGCCAGGTCAACGAGGTCACGTTTGCTTTCCCGGCCGGGGTGCTCCCCGGTGACGGGACCCCTATTGTCGGTACTCCCGAGATACCTATCGCCGTGCTTGGTTATCGCGGCGGACGCCGCGCGCGATTTACAGTCACAATGAACTCTTCGGTGCCACTGGTTAACGGTAATGGTGACCCTCTTCCGTTCAATGAGATCAGTTGGACAACCCGGGATGGTGATATTGCCGGCGGCACGTTTAATCAGGGCGGAGCCCAAACGTTGTTCAGCATGAATATCGCCCACCCCAGGGGTCGTGGGGTTATCGATTACATGACGTTTCGTTACGATAACGATACGGTTTATCCGGCTGGCAATTATACCGGCCGGGTCGTATACACGATCGCACAGTTATGAAGACGATCAGTGTTCTTGTGTTTGGATTGCTGGCCCTTTCCAGCAGCCCGGCTGCTTTCGCTCAGCGAGTCGTATTGGATGATTCCCTGTCACCGCGCCAGAACTTCTCGCTCGACCTGAAGTGGGGCCCGCAGGACGTTCAGCAGGCGTTGGGCGCACTTTTTACAGATCAAAATTCCCTGTTGCCGCCAGTGTCCGGGTACTTGAGCGGAGTGGAAGTACGCCTGGATACGAGCAAGTTTGTTGGCCAGCGCGCCAGGATATTTCTGCTGGTCCCGGCCGGCATCGCCGGTGACACCACTGGCGGCACGCTGGAGGTAGCGTGGCAGGCTCGCGGCGTGTTCGAATCGGGTAGCGCACGTCCCGGACAAGCGGTACTCATTTTCGAAGGACTGCTTGAAGAACCGATTACGAGTGGCACGTTCGACTTCGCGATAACCGCGTCCAGCGCGGGCGTAACCGATTCATTCAGTTTTGAGCTTACCTATGAACTTGAAGTTATCAATTAACCCCGGACTGATCGCCGTTATTCTCACGATGCTGTCCGGCACGGCTGTCGCTCAGGGATTTAGTGCAGGAATCGCGCCGTCCAAGTTCGAACTAGCCGCAAAGCCTGGTGATGTTATCCGTGACACAGTGTTGATAATGAATGCCGGTAACAAGAGTTCCGGATTTTCACTGAGGACCGCCGACTGGATTATCACCGATAACCAGGGTCTGGAATACAGCGAAGATGATCTGGTTGAAGGAAGTTGCCGCCCCTGGGTCAAACTCGAAAGGCGCGACCTAACGATTCGGCCCAGTGGTCAGAAACGCTACCGCTTTGAGATTCACGTTCCAGAGGATGCACCGGTTGGGCTGTGCAAATTCGCCTTACTCATCGAGCCCGCTGCTCCGGCAGTTGCGACCATAAGCGGCGATCAGCCTATTCGCTTTCCAGTACTCGGCCGCTATGCCGTCATCATCTATGTGACCATTGGGGACGCGAAGGCAATCATTGAATACGCGGGTCTCGGTCGCGGTGAAATGTCTGGGCTGTCGCTGCCCTCACTCAAGCTGCACAATAGTGGCAACACCTATGACAGGGTTTTCGGGCGCATTTCTGCAACGGATGCAAGCGGTGAACGTTTCGTACTGGTTCCGTCGTCTTTCCCTGTCTTGCCGGATCACAGTGAGGAAATCCTGCTCGTACCTGAAGCCGCAGAAAATGGCCAGGCGGCCGAAGTTGCCATGCAATATCCACTGCAGTTGAAGGGCACGTTCGAAATTGGTGGTCAGCGGTTTTCTGTAGAAGAACAGTTCCGATAGTCTATAGTCGCTGCCGCTTACCAATTCATCGCAATGGTCTCGTCGAGACGTACGACGGCGAAGTTCACTTCACCGTAACGTCTAAGCCCGACGTTCATCATCTGTGGCGTTTCGTCACGTAGCCCCCACGGTAAAGGCAGTTCCGAGACCACGAGGTTGACGTAGTGAGATCCTGCGCGAACCGGTTCGAACAGGTACCTGCCCCGCGCGTCAGTCCTGGTCTCGTAGCGACCATCCAATAACACGACCGCTCCAACGACGGGAGCCTCGTTCGGCTGACGGACAAAATCTCCGTTCTCGTCAAAGAATACTTCGCCCTGGATGCGTGCCGTACCGAGGCCCTGGCCGTTGCCTAGCGCTTGTATCGACTGTCCGCCAGACTTCCTGTATCCAACCGTTAGCCAGAAAGTATTACCGGTCGTTTCGCTGTCGACCAGCGGCGTTGGTGAAGGGACGTTGGTGGCGGGATCGAATCGAGCTGCATTGCGACTCATGACCAATGAGGCCGACCAGTTGGGTGTGAATTCCCAAAGGAGATCCACGTTCGCACTCATTCCGTCCTGTGTCTCGATCTGGTCGCTGGTATTGCTGAAATAACTGGCATTCATGCCCCAGGACAATTCGTCGCTCAAGTCCAAACGGAAGTTAACATTGGCTTCACGTTCAAGCGTGGTGAACAAATCACCCTCTTCCTCTTCCAACCTGAGCTCGGTCGACAGACGCATGCTTTGCGGCATGCGCCAATTGTGATTGATAAGAAACCCGAGCGTACGGCGAAGCTCAGAATCCGACCCTCTGTCGATCTCACCGAAGAAATACTCCAGGCGACTCGTGCCGAAAGGGGACCGGTAGAAAGCGAAGTTATTCAATCGCCAGGTCAGGTCATCATCGTTTTGAGTATCGTCACGACTGCGACTACCTATTGTACCCGAGCTACCCAAGCTCAGATTTCTGGTAAACCGGAAACTGCCGTTGAAATAGACGTTGTGCACCTCGGAGCTGCCCAATGCACTGGAACCAATCCCGGTCTTCACGTAATCGTATCCGACGGACACCTGGTACGACTCGGATTGCCTGTCAGTCCGGAGATAAGCGCCAAATTCGTCGTTAGCGATGGGTTTGTCCATCCACGCCAGCTCCTCATCCAGCACGAAGGCACCGAAGCGCAATCGGGTATTGCTGCCGAGAACGCGCTCGGCGTCAGCCCATGCTCCAAAATTCGCGTCATCGTCGGCAAGAATGCTGAGGTCGAGGAAGCTCGTCTGCGCCTCGTTGGTGATGCCCAGCGCGGCAAGCATGCTCGAATGCTCGCGTATGAACTCGTTGCCGCTGTATGACACAATTTCGCCGAATGCAGATAGCCGAGGCGAGAAGTCCTTTTTGAAGGAGCCGCCGAACAATGTGCCACCGTCGTCTTCAAATTGGTTCAAAGCAATACCGACTACGCGTCCTGTGCGCCCTGCGAATAACTGAGCACTCTGGGTAGAATCGCCAACTTCGCTGGTGACACCCAGCAACGGCGAACTGGGCAGCCGTACGCGATAGCCGCCGCCCAGCTGGCCGTCCGTCACGGTGCGGTGGTTACCGATCGTATTGTTCATGAGCAAGGTATCGGAAATTGGTACGAAACTTTGCCGCAGCGTTATCATTGCGTCGGCGCTATTGCGTTGATCGATAGTGAATTGACGATCGATATTACTGACCACCACGTCGGCTTCAATCAAACCCAGGCGCATTGTTTCGCGGCGCCATCGCATGCGAAGTCCCTGCTCGAGCTCTTCGCCAAAACTACTCGTATCATTGTGGTAGATAACGGCTTCGGCCGCGAAGAACCGCCGGCCGGTCAAATTCTCATTTTCGTCAGAGTAGCTGTCGTCCGGCAGTGAATCGCTGTCCAACAGATAAACGTCGCTGTAAGCGCTGGAAATGTCGGTCTCGCTCTGGGCGACCGCCGAGCTCTCTGTCTCGTCCGCGTATGGGTCAGTTTCGGCAGCAGCCGCAGCCCGGCCGACCAAAGTGATCGCACACAAGAGAGCTGGTAGAAGCCCGAATCCCATCATTGATTCATCGTTTTTCCACATAAACCGTCATTTCCCAGGGCGCAAAGTCCACCCAACCCGGCAATCTTATGGAAAATAAGGATGCCGTTGTGTGAGGTAGCTAACGTTTTGAGGAAACGGGGTCCAGCCGGCGACAAGTATGGTATTCCCGTCGCTGAGTAGCGTCTCCCAAAATGACCTACTTCACATAAAGTCGGCAGCTGACCTGCTAATCTCCCCAACAAGTGACCCGCAATGACGCTGGGCGTGACGAGACTGCACGATGACAAGATTTCTAACGCGATTTACCATAATCTTCATGAGCCTGTCTGCCTCTGCATTGGCACAGGGGTTTTCTGATGATTGGTATGTCGCAGCATCGATCGTGCTCAACAACAACCATCCGGACCGCGCGCTCGACGATTCGCTCTCGGGATTTCAGATTAGCGCAGGCCAGGATATCAATCGTTACGTTTCGCTTGAGGGCCTGCTGGGCTATTCCGACATCAGCGCTTTTTGCGAGCCGGGGAATTGCAATCCCGACCAAAGACACATTGATGTGGCAGCTAATATGCTGATCTCCAGAGATCGCGACCGCCGTTTCGTGCCCTATCTTCTGGTCGGAGTGGGATACCTTGGCGTCGGGGCGGATGACGGACCACAGTTTGTAGGAGTCGCTGGAGACGGCGGCGCAACGACGTCGATCGGGCTCGGCTTCAAGTGGCGTATGGGCCAAAGCAAGTATTCGCTCCGTCTCGAGCAACGCGCTCGTTTCGTGTTTGATACCAGCAACGTGATGGATCAGCTTACGACAATAGGCCTGCAATATGACTTCGGCTGGCGCCTTCCCAAAGCCGAACCGGAAACACAATCCATATTTCGCGATATCGATACTGATAGTGACAATGACCATGTAGGCGACCGCATCGACAGGTGCCCGGACACGCCGATCGGCGTTCCGGTCGACCGATTTGGCTGCCCACAAGACAGTGACATGGACGGCGTCACCACTGATAAAGACCGTTGCCCCGGTTCTCGGCTGGGTGCCGACGTCGATAGATACGGCTGCGAGAACGATGAAGACAAAGACGGAGTGCCCGACCACCGCGACAGTTGTCCATCTACCAGACCTGGCGTACGAACCGACGTCAGAGGTTGCGAGATCAGAGAGATTATCAGTTTGCCCGGCATCAGCTTCGAAACCGGCGCGGACTCATTGATCAGCGGGACCGAGTATTTGCTGCAAGAAGCTGCTGACACGCTAAACAAGCATCCGGAAATACGAATCGAGGTTGCGGGTCATACCGATGACGTGGGCAATGCGGAGGCAAATGAGGGATTGTCGGAACGCCGCGCGGAAACCGTGCACGCCTTCCTCATACGCTACGGCGTCGCTGAGAGCAGACTTACTTTCAGAGGCTATGGAGAATCTCAGCCCATTGTAGATAACTCAAGTGCGGATGGCAGGGCCGTGAATCGGCGCGTCGAATTGCGCCTGGTCAGTCAGTAGCATGCTGGTGTCGACCTAAGGACTGGTCCAGCGCAGGAAACCCCTTGCATCCCGCGTATTCGCGCCTGTCGCCATGTCCTCGCGCCGCTCAAAACCCAGACCGATATCGAACCGGCCGAAGCTGGTCGTTCGCGTGTGTTGAATATCGATACTCGCCATCTCGGTAGGCACCTGCGCAACGCTATGCTGTAATTCGGGGCCTACTCGATTCAGATCACCAAATCGCCCGAGCACCTGCCAGGAATTCCCCTCTTCGCTAACGACGACTACACCCGAGCTAACTACGAGCCCGTCGTTATCCAGTCCGTGGCCAATTATACGCCCGCGATAAGTGTAGCCCGACAAATAGATACGCTGCCGATACCCGCAGTTATAGAGGACGGTGCTTTTGACGATATCGCAGCTCGTGCCCGCGACTTCCGCAAACCAGCGGTACGAATACTGGCCGCGTGTAATACCACTGGCCTCTATACCGACTTGCGCCAGATACCGGCTCGGAAAACCGCCCGCCTCGTCTTCGCCGATCATTTGACCGTACACGGAGACGGGAGTGCCAAACCAGAGGTTGGTCCAGCGAGCGTCGAAGCCTGCCATCTGATTACCGGGCTCGTTGTCTATATTCGTTCCGGCGTCACCGATATTGTCTTTGCCCAGCAGCAGGTCCGTGAAGATACCCAAACCACACGGACGACCATCACCACACCACTGCGCTGTTCGGGATATGCCGATCTCAAGCGACTTCGACGGCCGGAAGTTGATACGCATGCCAAAGAACTGCGCATTGGGAACGGCGCGCTCTGCTTCGAGCTGGCCAAACATGAGGTTCATATCCCACGGGCCGATCCAGCTCAACCATTTCGATTTAAAGGCGTTCGTTCGATTGCGACCGAGCGTCAACGAAGGAATGGGCCGGGCATTGTTCGACAGGATGAGACTGCCGTCCCATCCTGGCCCCCACCAACGATCCATCGTGCTAGCCGCAACTGACCAGTTACCCAAATCCACCCCGATCTGACTGCCGTCTCCGCGAAAGTCTTCGCCATCCACCGGCTGATCAACGTATGACGCGTTTAGGTCGATTGTCAGGTGCTTGCTGAACCACGAGTAGCCGGCACCAATCTCGCCCTTTTCGCGTGGTGTATCGGAGAATCCACGAATCTGTGTTGGATCCTCCCCCACGGAAAGGTGGCCGGTGAGTGAATGCTGGCCCCGCTTCGCTTCATGTTGCGCTCTCGTCAGGACGCGCTCGAAAGTCGGCACCACCGCATTGGGCAGAACGACATTATCCGCTCTTGTCTTTTCAAGGTCGGCAAGTAACGCATCCCAGGACAGTGGCCATGTGGTAACCGGACCGCTAATGGCGCCGTAGTCGGCGAGGACCTGGATGTCGTGGCGCAAAGCCATTTCGCCCGGGGCAGCCAGTGGTGCCGAATTACTTAGCGCCGGAAACAGCAGACCTAGGCCGAGAATTAACTGGATAGTGCGGACGGGATGCATCGGTGGATTGTCGCCCGCATAGGTTGTCGCGCGCAAGGCGCACTCGTACAGGCGTATTCACACGGAAATAACCGTCAAGCCATATTCTTTGATAGCGAGGACCGGCGCCGCTGGGAATCATTGATCGAGGTTGGAATCGACCGATATTTGCACCGTATCCACGCCTATTGCTGGATGACGAACCATGTGCACATGGCGATTCAGTGCCATGAACGACCTCTATCCGGCTTCATGCGCTTCGTCGCGAGTCAGTACTCGAGGGCGACCAATAAGAAAATGTATCGTACGGGGCATCTGTTCGAAAGAAGGCACCGCGCAATTCTCGTGCAAGCCGATTCGTACTTGTTGGAGCTCATTCGTTACATTCATCTGAATCCGATACGTGCCGGAATAGTCGACGCAATCGAGGACTATCCGTGGTGCAGCCATCACGCGTACCTGAGCGGCAACTCCCCGGTCTGGCTGACGCTGGAGTGGGCTTTGGCGACTTTCGGCGATTCGCTCCACGATGCCCGTCGCCAATATGCACGCTTCGTGCAAACTGAATGTCCGACTTCGATTTCGGAAAAATTCAGCGCTGGATCGGATAAGGATCACCGCATTCTCGGCGACGATGGTTTCTTTGCTTCGCTCAAACTTCCTGCAACTTCACCGAAAGCACAGCAGACCCTGGAGGAGCTGGTCCGGTTTGTTTGCCAGAAACACGATGTAACTGTTGCCGAACTAAAATCCCCATCCCGGGAACGGCGCTACGCTGCAATTCGGGCCGAAGTCGGGTTGGCTGCTGTCGAGCAAGGTGTAGCGTCAAATGCTAAACTCGCGAGATACTTCAATCGAAATCAGTCTGGAATGTCGCGAGCGATTAGCCAGCTGCGACGGAGCTCAAAATAAGTAAATAAGTGAACACCGGCACTTACTCTCTGGGCGCGCTCGTACGGGTGGGGTCGCGCGCTGGGCGCGCTCCTACGGGAGGCGGGCGGCGGCCAGTTTCTTGCCGAGTTCTACGCCCCACTGGTCGAACGAGTTGATGCCCCAGATGACGCCTTCTGCGAAAACTTTGTGTTCGTAAAGGGCGATGAGTTGGCCGAGGACTTCCGGGGTGAGATTTTCGTAGTGGATTGTGTTGCTGGGTTTGTTGCCGGCGTGAACTCGGTGCGGCTCGATGTCTTCGTCCGTCGTTCCGGCCATCAATGCCTCTGCCTGCGCTTCGCAATTGGCCGTGGCCAGATCTGACGATTCGGACAAGAGGAAGTCCACCGGCACGAGCCGTGTTCCCTGATGCAACAACTGGTAGAACGAATGCTGTGCGTTATTGCCGGCCTCGCCCCAGATGACCATGCCGGTATCGCAACGCACCTTCTTACCGTCCATACGTACGCTCTTGCCGCTTGACTCCATTTGTAGCTGCTGCAGGTAGGCCGGGAAACGGTCCAGTCGATTGTCGTACGGCAATATCGCCTGACTTTTTGCGCTGAAGAAATTGTTGTACCAGATGCCGATCAACGCCAGCAGCACCGGCATGTTTTCACCGAGCGGTGCCTGCCGGAAATGCAGGTCCATCCTGCGACCGCCTGACAGGACCGCTTTAAATACATCCATGCCGACGACCAGCGCGAGCGACAAACCCACGGCAGACCAAAGCGAATAACGACCGCCGACCCAGTTCCAAAAGCCAAAACGGAAGTCTGTTCGAATACCGAACTCGTCCATCGCTTCATGATTGGTTGATGCCGCCACAAAGTGGTACTGCACCGCCACCTCATCGAGCTGCTCAACCACCCAGGCGCGGGCCGCCCTGGCATTGGTCATTGTTTCAAGTGTCGTAAAGGTCTTGGAGCAAATAACGAACAGCGTCGTTTCGGCATCGAGCTCGCGTGTCAGGTCAGCTAGTTGTGTGCCATCCACATTTGAGACGCTGTGAAAGCGCATGTCCTCTTTCCAGTACGTTCGCAGTGCGCGACTCGCCATGACCGGACCGAGATCCGAACCCCCGATGCCGATATTGACGATGTCGGTCAGTCTTTTGCCGGTGCTGCCCTTGATCCTGCCGCTGTGTACGTCCTCGACGAAGGACTCCATTTTTGTCAGCACTTCCCAGACCTCAGTGATGCCGGGCGTGTCGTGCGCGACGGAATCGGCAATTTTGGCGCGCAGTGCAACGTGCAAGACCGACCGCCCTTCCGTCTTGTTGATTTCATCGCCTGCAAACATGGCTTCGATCGCCGCGGGCACGTCGGCCTGCTTCGCTAGCTGCGCAAGCAATTTCGTTGTTGTGCTGTTGAGGTGATTCTTCGAGTAATCCAGAGCGAGGTCGCCAGCTTGCAGCTTGAGTTTTTGCGCACGTTTTTTGTCACGCAAAAACAGGTCGCGTAACTGGCGCTCGCGCATATCGTCACCAAAATGTTTTTCCAGCTTTTTCCAGGCCGGCAAGTCAGTTGGGTATCGTGCGGAGAGTTTTCTGTTTGTGTAGGCGTTGGCCACGAGTTCTCTCTTATTGGTAGAACTCAAGATACCACTCGACGAAATTCTTCACACCGACTTCGATAGGGGTGCTGGGTTGGTAACCAACATCGTTCGCAAGGTCATCGGTATCGGCCCAGGTGTCGGGCACATCACCGGGTTGCAATGGCAGCAGGTTCATCTCGGCTTTCTTGCCCAGCGTTTTTTCGATCGCACCAATGTAGTCCATCAATTCGACGGGCTGCTGGTTACCGATGTTGTAGAGGCGATACGGCGCCTTGCTGGTGCCGGGATCGGGCTTTGCGGGATCCCAGTCTTCGTTGGGCTCTGCGGTGTGATCCATCGTGCGAACAACGCCTTCAACGATGTCATCGATATAGGTGAAATCGCGTCGGTGCTTGCCGAAATTGAACACGTCGATCGGCTTGTCTTCGATGATGTTTTTGGTGAACAGGAACAGCGCCATGTCCGGACGGCCGTAGGGGCCGTAAACCGTGAAGAATCGCAGGCCGGTTGTCGGCAGGTTGTAGAGATTCGAGTACGTGTGCGCCATTAGTTCGTTGGCTTTCTTGGTCGCGCCGTACAACGCCAGCGGGTGATCGACGTTTTGGTGAACGGAAAACGGCATGGTTGTATTGGCGCCGTACACTGAACTGGATGATGCGTACACCAGGTGCTTTACATCGTTGTGTCTGCAGCCTTCGAGGATATTGACGAATCCGACGACGTTGCTATCGATGTACGAATGCGGGTTTTCGATGGAATAACGTACACCGGCCTGAGCGGCGAGGTTGACGACCTTGTCGAATTTCTCTTCGGCGAAGAGCGCTTCCATGGCGCTGCGATCTGCGAGATCGATACGTACCAGTTTGAAGTTGTCGTAATCGGCGAGCATTTCTGCGCGGCCTTCCTTCAGTGCAACGTCGTAGTAGTCGTTGAAGTTGTCGAGGCCGACGACGGTGTCGCCGCGGTCCAGCAGTTTTCTGGAGGTGTGGAAGCCGATGAATCCGGCGGCGCCTGTTACTAATATTTTCAATCTTTTCTCACTTGTCGCGGCGCATGGGCCGCTTGTACGAGGCCGTCATACGGCCGACCCTTTGTCGCGCGCAAGGCGCGCTCCTACAGTTCGCCACTCGCTTTCCTACAGGCGGTCGTCTACCTGGTCGGAGGGTAGTACGTATTTTATGTCGTAAAGTATCGATGATTTTTTGCCGAAGGACCTTAGTCCGTCTGCGCCCATAGCCCGGAACTCGTCATGTGCGACCGCGATGACGACCACATCATACGCCCCTTTCTCAGGGTCGGCGACGAGGTCCAGGTCGTATTCGGTTTTTGCCTCACCCACATCGCACCACGGATCGTGCACGTCCACGCTTGCACCGTATGACGAAAGTTCGCTGACGATGTCGACGACTTTCGTGTTGCGAACATCCGGGCAGTTTTCCTTGAAGGCCAGTCCAAGCACCAGTGCCCTGGCGTTTGACGGTTGGATGCCCTTCGTCAACATCAGCTTGACTATCTGCGAGACGATGTACAGCGACATATTGTCGTTGATACGGCGTCCCGCAAGAATCATCTGCGGGTGGTAGCCGAGTTGCTGTGCTTTGTAGGTCAGGTAGTAAGGATCAACGCCGATACAATGCCCGCCAACGAGTCCGGGGCGAAATGGCAGGAAATTCCATTTTGTGCCCGCCGCTTCCAGTACCTCTTCGGTATCGATTCCGACTCTGTCAAAAATCATCGCGAGCTCGTTGATCAAGGCGATGTTCACATCGCGCTGCGTGTTCTCAATAACCTTCGCCGCCTCGGCAACTTTGATACTGGATGCCTTGTGCGTTCCGGCTGTGATGATCGATGCATAAACTGAATCGACGAATTCGGCGGACTCTTCGGTCGATCCGGAAGTCACTTTCAGGATGGACGGTAATCGATGTTCCTTGTCGCCCGGGTTGATGCGCTCCGGGCTGTAACCGACGAAGAAATCGTCGTTCATCTTCAAGCCGGATACCTGCTCGATAAATGGCACACAGAATTCTTCCGTTGCACCCGGATAAACCGTTGACTCGTACACAACGATGTCGCCTTTGGCGATCACCTCCCCGATAATCCTGCTGGCGGCTTTGAGTGGCGTTAGCAACGGTCGATTACTGTCCCCGATTGGCGTCGGCACGGTCACGATGTAGAAGTTACAGGCTTCAAGGTCAGCGCCGTTTGACGTGAACGTCAATTGCGTGGCTTCCGCCAATTCCTCACCTGAACACTCCAGCGTCGAGTCCAGCCCGCTTTCGAGCTCAGCGATCCGATCGGTTTTGATGTCAAAACCAACGGTCGGATACTGCTTGCCAAATTCCACGGCCAGCGGCAGACCAACGTAGCCCAGGCCAATAATGCCGATGCGGAGCTTGTTGATGTCAAAGGACATTGAGAGTCTCGTTATGAATCAGGGGCTTAAATAGCATATTTGGCGAAGGATTTCTGTGACGTCGAGCGCCAACCCGTAGGAGCGGCCGCAAGGGTCGCGCGCTGGGCGCGCTCCTACAGTACGTGTGGCACGTACCAGAGGGCCAGCAGGCCCGTGATGCTCATCGTGATTGTGTAGGGCAGTGCCATGATCACCATGCGTCCGTAGGACAGGCGGATCAGGGGGGCCAGTGCCGATGTCAGGAGGAACAAAAACGCCGCCTGCCCGTTTGGTGTTGCGACGGACGGAATATTCGTGCCGGTATTAATCGCGACGGCCAGCGAATCAAACTGTGTACGAGTGATTTCGCCATTCAGGAACATCTCTTCGACCTCACCGATGTACACGGTCGCCACAAAGACGTTGTCACTGATCATCGACAGCACGCCGTTGGCCATATAGAACAAGGCCTCCTGCAACTTGCCGTCGTAGGTCATCACCCATTGAATGACCGGTGTAAACAGCTTCTGATGATCGATCACCGCGACGATCGCAAAGAATACGACCAGCAGCGCTGTGAAAGGCAGTGCCTCTTCGAACGCATGACCAATACGGTGCTCTTCTGTGATGCCGTTAAATGCTGTTGCCAGTACGATGACCATAAGCCCGACTATGCCCGGCGCGGCCAGGCCGAATCCAAGCGCGATTATCAGTAGCAGCGCGACGACGCCCTGCACGATAATAGTGACCACGTCCGACTTGGTACGATCCTTTTCCATCTGGCTGTCATAGTCTTCCAGTACTTCGCGAACCTTGGACGACAACTGCGCACCGTAGCCAAAACTCTTTGTCACTTCCAGCAACATGCAGGTTATGAGACCAACCACCAGCACCGGCATCGAAATATGCGCCATCTGCAGGAAGAACTCGACGAAGGACCAGCCCATTTTTTCAGCGATCAGCAGGTTTTGCGGCTCACCCACCATCGTCGTTACGCCACCGAGTGCTGTACCCACCGCACCGTGCATCATCAGGCTGCGTAGAAATGCGCGGAAGTTCTCAAGGTCTCCCCGATGTAACTCGTGGACTTCATCATCGCTGCCATGGTCGTGACTGTGGCCAAACTTTTTGCCCGACGCGACCATGTGGTAGACACCGTAAAAACCGACGGCCACGGTGATAATCACGGCGGTAACAGTCAGTGCGTCCAGGAACGCGGACAGGAATGCCGCCGCGAACGAGAACATAACCGACAACAGAACTTTTGACCGTACGCCCAGCAGGATCTTGGTAAACGTATACAGCAACATTTCGCGAAGAAAATAGATGCCCGCCACCATGAACATCAGCAGCATGATGACTTCGAAGTTGGCCTCCGCCTCGTGCAGCACGTGCTCGGGCGACGCCAGCCCCATGAGGATCGCCTGAATTGCAAGCAGGCCACCCGGTTGCAGCGGATAGCATTTCAGCGCCATGGCGAGAGTAAAGATGAACTCCGCGACGAGCACCCAGCTGGCGAAATGCGGATCCATCAATACCAGGATCGGGTTCATGATCAGGAAACCAATGATCGAAAGTTTGTACCAACTGGGAGAATTTCCCAGGAAGTTTTGACGTAATGATGCTGCCAGCGTATGGGCCATGAATCTCTTATCCTTATTCCTGGGGCCGTCCCCGATGCGAACCGCTAATACTAGTCAATATCCCAGACGCACGCACCGGATTTACGGATTTTTTCGAGCAGGGCCTCGTGGGCCGTGGTTTCTTCCGCAGAGGCTTTTATAACAGGGAGGTCCGTGGTTTGCGCCGCCGACTCCTGTAGGAGCGCGCCCTGCGCGCGATGGCCCTCCTGGTCGCGCGCAGGGCGCGCTCCTACAGTGTGCGCGTCATCTTCATCCAGCAGCATCGCTGTCTGGCCGCCTGTCATGGCGAGGTAGACGTTGGCCAGTAGCTCCGAGTCGATTAACGCGCCATGCACATCACGCTTGGTCGCATCCACTTCGTAGCGTTTGCAAAGGGCATCCAGGCTATTGCGTTGCCCCGGGTGCATCTTGCGGGCCATCGGCAGGGTATCGAGGACCGTTGCGTGATCCTTAATTCTGGGCGCATTGTGTTTCATGAGCTTGAGCTCATGTTCGAGAAAGCCCACATCGAAAGTCGCGTTGTGAATGATCAGCTCGGCGTCTTTGATGAAGGCCAGAAACTCGTGCGCGATGTCGGAGAAACGCGGCTCGGTTTCAAGGTCCGCCCGGCTAATGCCATGGACGCGTTCGGCACCCTCGTCGATATCGCGTTCCGGGTTTAGGAAACGGTGAAATTCCCGGCCTGTGAGTCGTCGGTTCACGAGCTCGAGGCAGCCGATCTCGATGATGCGGTGGCCTTGCGCGGTTGAGAGGCCGGTGGTTTCGGTGTCGAGGACAATTTGTCTCATGCACGCGCCGTGTAGGAGCGCGCCCTGCGCGCGACCGTTCGTTTGGTTTGTAGCGGCCTTTCGGCCGCCGCTTCGCTTCGCGCGCGGGGCGCGCTCCTACGGTGGTAGTTCATCGATGCCCTGATTTGCGAGTTCATCCGCCCTCTCGTTGCCGGGATTGCCATCGTGGCCCTTTACCCAGCGCCAGTCGATTTTGTGGCGACCGACTGCCGTGTCCAGTGCCTGCCAAAGATCTTTATTTTTCACCGGCTTTTTGGCCGCCGTTTTCCAGCCACGTTTTTTCCAGTTTGGCATCCAGTCGTTGATGCCGTCCATGACGTATTTCGAGTCCGTATGAACAATAACGCTGCTGTGCCCTTTTAAAGCGTTCAGCGCTTCGATGGCCGCGGTCAGTTCCATGCGGTTATTGGTGGTCTCGGGGTCGCCGCCGTGCATTGTCTTCTGATGCTTTCCGGCTATTAGCAACGCGCCCCAGCCGCCCGGACCGGGATTTCCCCTGCAGGCGCCGTCGGTATAGATCTCAATGGTTTGGGTCAAATCGGATTCGCGAAATTCGGGAGGCCTGAGAGGCCCGGGTTGATGGTTCGGCGAGCCCTGCGACGACCTTCGGTTTTAGCCGCCAAAGCGATTTCACCGGTGTCAACGTGCTGACCCGTTTCTGCGCCGAAAGCATATAGCAAGCCGCGAGCTCCGGCCACCACGCCTGGCCGAGTCGTTCCCACTTACTCGATCCGCGCGCTTTGTTGCCCGGCAACGGCCAGCGGAAGAAATATCGTGATGTGCCCTCAATGCGCATATCCAGAAGCTGCAGCCAGTCTTTCAGGCGCCGCTCCGAAATCAGGTGATCCGCGCCCGGTGGTATGCCTGCGCCTGGGATCAGGCGCCGCAATCCCCACAGACCGATCGGCTTGAAACCCAGCACGATCAGGCGGCCATCGCGGCGCAGAACCCGGTCAACCTCGCGCAATATGGCGTGTGGCCGGTCGCTGTAGTCCAGCGTATGCGGTAGCAATATGGCGTCAACCGAATCGCTTTCGAGCGGCAGGCGATGCATATCGCCGACTGCGCAAGGCTTGCTGGCACTCGCCTCGGTAGTCCTGGATTCAGCAATGACGGAGCAGCACTGGGTCCGCGTGAAGCGCATAAAGGTGCGATTATCGCCCCACAGACCCAGTTGCAGGCACTGCTCACCGAAAACGCCGTCGAGCGCCTCCTCGATAACCCGGACTTCCCGCCTCAACAACGCCGCACCGAGTGGCGTCTGCAGCCAGTCCTGTGTCATTTGTGATCGTTCTACTTGCACAACTCAGCTGCCTCAGTAGGATGGCCCGATGCTTAACGTATTGTCAGCGCCGCTCGGGCGATTATTGCAGATATTCTCGCAAAGATTCACGGTCGGTGGCGCTGCCGGCGTCACCTTTTTGATATTGACGGGTCAATCGGGCCTGGCAGCCCCTCTGGAGGTCACCAGCGTCGCGAGGGAGGACGCCGAGCCAGCGCTGACGCTGATCTCGCCCGTCGCGGGAATTGTATTTGAATCCACGCCGGCAGGCCCGGATGACGTGCTGGCCCGGTTACGACGCGGATTTAATCTCAAATACGCCGATAACCGCCGCACGGCCGCCGAGAAAAAGTGGTTCGTCAGGCACCCGGATTACATGGACCGCGTTTTCACGCGGGCACAACGCTACCTGCCCCATATCGTCGCGGAGCTCGAGCGCCGCGACCTGCCGCTCGAACTCGCGCTGCTGCCGATCGTGGAGAGCGCCTACGACCCGTTCGCGTATTCGCACGGGCGCGCCGCCGGTCTTTGGCAAATGATCCCGGGTACAGCGAAACGCTTCGGCATCAAACAGAACTGGTGGTATGACGGTCGTCGCGATGTTGTCGACTCGACGCGCGCCGCGCTCGACTACCTTGAGTACCTTTACAAGTTCAACAACGGTAACTGGCTGAATGCCATCGCGTCGTATAATTCCGGTGAAGGCAACGTTCGACGTGCCGTGCGGCGCAATACCAATGCAAGAAAGGCCACCGATTTCTGGAATCTCAGGCTGCCCAGAGAAACCAGCATGTACGTGCCGAAATTACTGGCGCTGGTTGAGATCGTTGCCGACCCGGCGAAATACAACCTGACACTGCCGGTGGTGGCTGACGAGGCACAATTTATGGTCGCTGATATCGGTGGGCAACTGGATCTCGCCCTCGCGGCAGAACTCGCTGGCGTTGATGTGGACACCGTGTATCAGTACAACCCGGGGTACAACCGCTGGTCGACTGATCCTTCAGGGCCCCACCGCCTCGTGATGCCCATCGATGTTGCGCAACAATTCGTGACGGCGCTCGATGAGGTGCCAAAGTCCGAGCGTGTGCGCTGGCAGCGGCACAAGGTAAAAAACGGCGAGGCCATCTCGCAGATCGCCGAGAAGTACCACACAACGGTCTCAACGATTCGATCGGCGAATAATCTTCGCGGCAATACCATCCGCGCGGGGCATCATTTGATGATTCCGGTCGCGACGAAACCGTTGAGCGCTTACAGCAAGAGTGCAGATGCACGACTTGCCAAAACGCAAAATCGGACACGCTCCGGCAACAAAATTGCGCACACCGTGAGAAGTGGCGAATCATTCTGGACGATTTCGCAACGCTACAAAGTCACGACACGTCAGTTGGCGGCCTGGAACGGCATGGCCCCGAGAGATACTTTGTCGATTGGCAAGAAACTCGTCGTCTGGACCAACGCTGCAACGGCACCCCGCACGTCGCCGACACAGGCGCTCGGCAACACAACCCGCAAACTCCGCTACACGGTAAGAAACGGCGACTCCCTGTACACCATCGCAAGGAGATTCCGTGTCGGCATCGACCAGATCGCCCGCTGGAACAAGATCGACAAGAGCAAACTCCTGCATCCAGGCCAAAAACTCACGATGTACGTGGACGTCACCGCCCAAAGCTCGTAGGAGCGCGCCCCGCGCGCGACCCCGGTACAGAAAATCTCAAAAAGATATGGTGACTGTGACCTTTTCTTTGGAGATAAGGTCACTGTCACCTTATCTCTGTTTTTGTCGCGCGCGGGGCGCGCTCCTACAGTAGAATGGCCGCCTTAACTCGCACGCAGGAACAGATTATGGGCTTCATGGCCGGCAAAAAGGCGCTGATTGTTGGTGTCGCTAGTGAGCGTTCTATCGCCTCAGGGATTGCGGATGCGTTCGCCCGCGAGGGGTGCGAGATTGCATTCACCTACCAGAACGAAAAACTCCTCAGCCGCGTACAGAAGCTCTCGGAGCGGCTCGGACAAGACACCGATTTATTGTTCCCGTGCGATGTTACGTCCGACGACCAAATTGACGCTGTTTTTGAAGGCCTTGGCAAAAAATGGGATGGATTCGATATTCTCGTGCACTCCGTCGGCTTTGCGCCGCGTGAGCAACTTGCCGGTGGTTTTGTTGAATCGATCACCCGGGAGGGCTTTGCCATCTCGCACGACATCTCGGCTTACAGCCTTGCTGCACTCGCCAAGGCCGCACTACCGATGATGGAGGGCAGTAACGGTGCAATCCTGACGCTGACCTATAACGCGGCCCTCCAGGTTGTGCCGAACTACAATGTCATGGGGCTTGCCAAAGCGAGTCTCGAATCCTGTGTGCGCTTCCTGGCAGCCGATCTCGGGCCCAAGGGCATTCGGGTCAATGCCATCTCGGCGGGCGCTGTGAAAACGCTGGCTGCGGCTGGTATCAGCGGCTTCCGAAAAATGCTGAATTACGCCGAAAAGGCTTCCCCATTGCGCCGCACCGTGACCATTGAAGAAGTCGGCAATACCGCTGCATTCCTGTGCTCGGACCTCGCCAGTGGCGTCACCGGCGAAACGACCTTTGTCGATGCGGGCGCCAACATCATGGGAATGGTATTCGACGAAGATTCGTAGGAGCGCGCCTTGCGCGCGACCTCATTACAAGGGTCACAAGCGGTGGTCGTCACGAGGTCGCGCGCAGGGCGCGCTCCTACGGTTCTTCGCCCAGCGCGACGTTGGTTTTTTCGCCTTCCAGTCTTGCGACAATTGTAGCGCAACAGCAATCGCCCCAGACGTTGATGCTGGTGCGGCACATGTCGAGGATGCGGTCGAACACCATCAATACGCCGATCGCTTCCATTGGGATTCCGATAGCGGCGAGAATAATCGCTATGGCGACCAGTGATGCCGATGGCACGCCGGCGACGCCAATAGATGTCATCAGAGCGATCGCAACAATCGCAAATTGCACACCGAAAGTCAGATCCAGGCCGTAGGCTTGCGCAAGAAACAGTGCTGCAGCACATTCATACAGGGCCGTACCGTTCATATTAACAGTGGCACCCAGCGGCAATACGAAGCTCGAAACCTTGTTGGATACGCCGATATTTTCCTCGACGCTTTCTATTGTGATCGGCAAGGTCGCCGATGACGATGCCGTTGAAAAGGCCGTCAACATCGCCTGAGACGCACCTGCCAGCGTCTTTAACGGCTTCACACGACCAACGAATCTCAATAACAGGAGTAAGGTTCCAAACGCGTGCAGTACCAACGCCAGCAGAACCGCAAATGCGAACATCGCTAATGGCCCGGTCGCACGTAATCCGGCTTCGGCGATAACGGCGCCAACCAGGCCGAAGACACCGATTGGTGCAAACTTCATGATGAATTCCGTCATGCGCATCATGACGTGGAAAATGCCGTTCCAGAACTTGAATAACGGCTCCGCAAAGTCATGCGAGAGGTGCGTCATAAAGTAGCCGAACAGGATGGCGAAGAAAATCAGGCCCAACATTTGACCGTCCGCTGCCGCTTTGACGATGTTCGGTGGGATCATGCGCAGGAATACCTCAGCAACGTCGCCGACACCCTTTCCACCGACTGTCTCGGCGATGTCAGCCGATGACGCCTCCAGCGCCAACAGCTCGCGGGCGGGTTCGCCATCGACGATGCCGGGCTGAATAACGTTGATGACCAGCAATCCGATCAGGATAGCTGCCAGAGTTGTGGTTGCGTAGAACAACAGGGTCTTGCCACCCAAGGCACCAAGGTTTCCGCCCGAACCGATACCCGCAACACCAACGATAATAGAGGAAGTGATCAACGGCACGATGATCATCTTCAATGCGTTCAGGAATAGCTGACCGATGTAGTCCATCATCGTGATGAATTCAACACCGAATACCCCCGGCTGTGTGCCAGTCGACTCTTTAATGCTGAACATCCACAGCCCAGCAACGAACGCCAGACCAATCGCGATCAAAATCTGCCAGTGCAAAGCGAGCTTACGCATATTTCCCCCGTACGGCTTGAGCCGTTGTGGTGTTTTTTCTTATACGAGCAAGCTTACTGGAACAGGTCTTGTGCGGCCAGCGCGTCCTCGTTGACGATAACTTCTGCGTCGGCGCGTAACGCCTGAACGAAAGCGACAAAGTCACCAACTCCAAATTGATCAACCAGCTGATTCCTGCCCGCATCGCGATCGGCTAACGGTATATTTTGCGGCTGACCGGGTATTACGGCATCCAGGCTAAACACGGTATAACCGCCCGCATCATTGCGTGTGCTGCTCAATGTCGGGTTACCCTGCGTCGGCTTCAACGACGTATAAACCGCCACCGCCAGAGACTGATCCGCGCCTTCGGCGTTGCGCGTCATAATTACCGGTGCTGCAGCCACAGCACCCACGGCCTCGGCAGCCGCCACGAATTCTTCACCTGCATTGATCGCCGCCAGCATTTGCTGTGCTCGAGAAGCCATCAGATCTTCTGACTGGTCGACTGTTATCGCCGCGATAACCTGATCACGAACATTTTCCAGCGTGTCGCGCATTGCTTCGTTGTGTTTGGCGACGCCAAAAACAACCGTGCGATTGGCATCGAGCTCGATGACCTCGGACAATTGCGCACCGCTTAGAACGGTCGGGTCATCGAATATCGCGTCGATGGCTCGTTGATTGCCGTCAAACGGAGCGACGCTGTCGCGCGCGAATCCGGCGACGCTCTGTACTTCAGCACCGATCGCATCAGCCAATGCGCGAATGTCGGCGGCATCGAACAGCGCATCCGACAGACTTCTTTCCTGCGCCAGGAATAATCCCTCTGCTGCTTCTTCCTGCATCTCGGTCAGTAGTGAGGCGCGCACTTGCGCATACGGCAGGGGCCCGGAATCGGCAATCCGGTCGAGACGCACAATATGAAATCCGAAGTCACCCTTGACAGGACCCTGAACGTCACCCTCGTTCATGGAGAAGACTGCCTCACCGAGCGCGTCCGGCAACTGTGCGCGGGTCTTCGCGCCGAGATCGCCGCCATTGGCGGAGGTACCACCGTCCTTGGAATACTGACCTGCGAGGAGTTCGAACGATTCACCGGAGCGAATACGTGTGAGCATCTCATTGGCGACAGCTTCGGAACCGCTCTCATCATCATCGAACAGAATCAGGATGTGACGCGCCTGCCGCTGCTCGTCCTGCTGAAACCGGTCCTGGTTCAGCTCGTAGTATTCCTGCAACTGTTGTTCCGTAATGCTGACTCCTGACACGACGGAGTCGCGAAGAATCTCAACGTATTCAATATCAGCCGTTTCGGGCAGGTCGAAAAAAGACGAATTCTCGTCATAGTACGCAGTGACCATTTCGTCCGTTACGTTGATCCCACTGACAACCGATTCCGCCGAAATCGTCGCTGTTGTAACAACGCGGTTTTCGAACGCCAGGTTTAAAAAGCGACGATAGCTTGACGGCGGCACAACCGATGAACCACGAATGGCACGTTGTAATTGCGTGCGACGCATCGAGAGTTTCTGTGTGATCTCAAACTGTGTCGGTGTCATCCCTTCGATGAGCAACATTCGTTCGTAGGTGTCGCGATCGAATCGGCCATCCACCTGAAATTCCGGATACCGGTGCACGATATCGGTCAACTGCTTGTCAGTCGTCTTGAACCCGGCCTCTTCGAGATAATTATCGATGACTCGCTGCTGCACCAGCTGCTCCAGAATATTGGTGCGCAATTGCAATCGAAATTCATCCGGCAGTGCCGCGTATTGCGGGTTGTCCTGCAGTTGGTTCCGGTAGGCCGTCTCGAACTGGTTGATGCCGATGTCGACGCCGTCCACCTTGGCAGCATAACTTGAGCCAATCGAGGTGAAGTTGGCGCCGCCGACGAATACGAATGACAGGCCAATAGTGCCGAGGACCGCCAATGCGACCCAGCCAGTAAGTTTCTCGCGAATTTGTTGCAGCATAAGTTTGTGTCTTTATTACCTGTAGGAGCGCGCCCAGCGCGCGACCAAATAAGGCCGGGGATTCTATCTGAGACAGCGCACAAGGCCAATAGCCGAGTTACATTCGGGAGATACCGGCGCCGAGCGAGGCCAGCTTGTGCTCCAGTTTTTCGTAGCCTCTGTCCAGATGATAGATGCGGTTGACCCGGGTGGCACCCTCGGCGACAAGGCCTGCCAGAACGAGGCAGGCACTCGCCCTGAGGTCGGTCGCCATGACCTCGGCAGCACTGAGACCGCCCGGTTTGCCGCGTACGATGGCAACCTGCGACATCGGCGTGATATCCGCGCCCAGCCGCACCAGTTCCTGAACGTGCATGAAGCGGTTCTCGAAGATGCCTTCCGTAATCACCGACGTGCCGTGGGCCTGCGTCATCAGTGCCATAAATTGCGCCTGCAGGTCCGTCGGAAAACCGGGATACGGCGCCGTCGATATGTCGGTACCCGTCCATAATTCGATAGCATCCAGCGTAATTGAGGACGCGTCGGTCGTTATGGAAAAACCGCACTCGCGCATTTTGTCGATCAGTGCCTGCAGATGCTCGGGCACACAATCGGCGACTGTGATGCCGCCACCCGTGATGGCGCCGGCAATCAGCAATGTCCCCGCCTCGATACGGTCTGCCACAATCGTATGTGTTCCCGGCGTGAGCTCATCGACACCCTCGATCGTGATAACGCTGCTGCCCTCGCCTTCAATGCGGGCCCCCATCGTCTTCAGATAGCGTGCTAAATCAACAACTTCCGGCTCCTTCGCCGCGTTTTCTATCACCGTCGTTCCCTTCGCGAGCGTGGCGGCCATCAGCGCGTTCTCAGTGCCACCGACCGTCAGGCGCTCAAACAATATGCGGTCGCCGACAAGCCGCTTCGCCCTGGCGACCACGTATCCCTCGTCTATGTTTATCTCTGCACCCAGCCGCTGCATCGTCTGCACGTGCAGGTCGACCGGCCGCGAGCCGATCGCACAACCGCCGGGCAAACTGACTCGAGCCTCGCCATAACGCGCAAGCAACGGGCCGAGGCACAAAATGCTGGCACGCATTTTCCGAACCAGATCATAGGGAGCGACCGGACTTTTCGGTGGCGCCACATGCACGGTCAGCGTGCTGTCTTCGAATTCGAACCTGCAACCCAACTCGGTCAGCAGCTGTTCGGTTGAGTCGATATCGCGTAGCACCGGGACACGCTTGAACTCATGGCGGCCGTCCGCGAGTAATGCCGAGATCAATATCGGCAGTGCTGCGTTTTTTGAGCCGCTGGTCGCGACCGTTCCCTGCAGCTGGCTGCCGCCCTTAACAACTATGGATTCCAAAGATTAAGCTCCGTTCGGGGATTCAGGTTTACTGTCCGGCGAGACCACTTTGCCCGGATTTAGAATATTTTTCGGGTCGAGCATCCGCTTCAATCGAGTCATCAAGTCTATCTCGGCCGCCGTACGGCTTATCGGCAGCCATTTGCGCTTCGCAAGACCGATTCCGTGTTCTGCCGAAACCGCCCCATCGAATGCCGCCAGACAATTGTAGACGATCTCCTCAACGCCGAGCGCCTGTTGCTCCTCAGAATCTTTGATTGCAACAGAGATGTGAACATTATTGTCCCCGAGATGCCCGAAACCGACCACACGGGCATCGGGAAATCGCTCGTGAATCGCCGCATCGACGCGACTGACGTAGTCGCCAATATCCGCGCTCTTGAGGCTGACATCGAAATTAATAGCACCACCTATAACAGGCTCGACCTCATCACGAATCTGCCAGATCTGCTCGCTTTCCCTGCCCGACTTGGCCATCGTCCCGTCACTGAACAATTGCCGCTCGGCCAGCGATTCCATGAGAGCGTGAAATGCGCTTGAGTCACGCTCCTCGTCGACGCCCATCGATTCAATAATCACATAGTAATTCGCGCCCGGTTGCACGGGCGCCGCGAGCCTGCCAAGCGGCTCCACCGCAAGTTCGTAAAACTCGTTCCACATGACCTCGAATGCGGTCAGGGTATTGGGGATAGCGTCTCTGGCGCAGCCCAGCACTGCGACGACATCATCAAATGATTCGCAAGCAAGCAACGCGGTATTATGGGACGTCGCCTTTGTGCCGAGACGAAAAACCACACGCGTAATAATCCCGAGCACGCCTTCGCTGCCAACAAACAACTGTTTCAGGTCGAAGCCGGAATTGTTTTTGAGATAACGATTCATCGACGAAATGATTGTCCCGTCCGCCAACACAGCTTCGAGCCCAAGCACACTGTTCCGCGTCATCCCGTAGCGAATGACCTTGTTGCCGCCCGCGTTGGTCGACACGATGCCGCCGAGTTGACAATGATCCCGGGCACCGAAGTCCACGGGAAAGAACAGGCCGGCATCGTCTGCGGCCATCTGCGCGTGCCGCATCGTCACGCCAGCCTGAGCAGTCAGCGTTCTTCCCCCGGAATCGATCTCTTCGATCTGATTCATCTTTCGCAATGACAAAACGATGTCGTCAGCTGTTGTGGCACAACCTTGCACTAGATTGGTCGCACCGCCAAACGGCACGACTGACTGCCCGGCCGCATTGCATACACGCAATATTTCGGCGACTTCAGCGGTGGATTGCGGATACACGACAGCCCTGGCCAGGCAGGCCTGATGGGTTGACCACGGAAATTCGAAATCTCTGACGCCAGCGCCGGTATTTATCTGCCGGGCGCCGACGACGTCCTCAAGCTTCGACACGATGTCATCCGTCATTGCCACGCTTGCTCCGGCGGAGAGCCACGGCCCCCACTCACGGCGTATACGAGCGCGGCACGCAGGCAGCGACTCTTGTCAGTAGCTCATAAGCAATGGTTTCAGAGCATCTGGCTACTTCACTGACGCACACTCCCTGCCCCCAAAGCTCGACCGAATTGCCAATAGCAACGTCCTGGTGGCCGGTCAGGTCAATCGAAGTCATACACATGGAAACCGTGCCGACCAGTGGTGCAATCTGACCGTTAACCAGTGTCGGCGTACCACTCGGAGCGTGACGCGGGTAACCGTCGGCATAGCCGATGGCAACGGTTCCAATGACTGACGGCTCCGTGGCCGTCCAGGTCGCTCCGTAGCCAACCGATTCACCCGCGGGCACCTCACGAATTGCCACAATCTCCGAGCGTAAGGTCATCGCTGCCCGCAATCCGGCGGCAGTATCGACCTCCGTCGTCATCGGTGAAATTCCATACAACATATAGCCCGGTCGATTCCAGTCCGCATGGCTCTCAGGCCAGGCGAGAATGCCGGCTGAGTTGCTGATGCTCAGCGGCAGATCAAGCCCCGAGACACACGCCTTGAAGCGGTCCAACTGCTGCTTTGTAGCACCGCTCGCAACAGAGTCGGCACAGGCGAGGTGCGTACACAAAACAGCGACATTGAACCCGCCGTTGCGAAGGCGATCATGCGTGGACTTCAGATCATCGGGCATCAGGCCCAGTCGGTGCATGCCGCTATCGACTTTTAGCCACAACGGCAGATCACCCGACAATCGCGACTTGAGAAGCTGCGACACCTGCTCGACTGTGTGCACGACGAGCTGGAGGTTGTTCGCAGCGGCCTCTTCGTATTCCTGGATATCGTTGGCACCATCAAGTACCAGCACGGGCCGCGAGATTCCAGCCGAGCGCAACTCAAGCGCTTCGTTGATATTAGCCACTGCAAATGCAGGAGCGATTTCCTGCAGAGCCTCCGCTACTCTCACGATACCGTGCCCGTAGGCATTCGATTTGATCACGGCGATATTCTTTGACTGCGGTGCGAGCGCAGACGCCAGAGCATAGTTCTCGCGAATGGCATCAAGATCGACAACGGCTACTGTCTTGCGATGCACAATTACTCTACCGCAATCCGGTGCAGGCCGAGACAGGCAAGAAAACAATGACTAGCGACGGTCGCGGGAATAAAAAGCCGATCCATGTTGGCCCATTACCTTGGTGTGGTTCTTAAGAGCAGCCACGCTAGTCATTTGGCCGATTGCAGTCAACCAATTCAGCCAATTTCTGAGATAAGGTGACAGTGACCTTATCTCGGGAGATAAGGTCACTGTCACCTTATCTCAATCTCAAAAAAAATCCCCGGGCCGTTTCGGGTCCGGGGATTTTTGTCGTTGGCGGAGCGGACGGGACTCGAACCCGCGACCCCCGGCGTGACAGGCCGGTATTCTAACCAACTGAACTACCGCTCCAAATCCTGGTGGGTGCTGACGGGATCGAACCGCCGACCCTCGCCTTGTAAGGGCGATGCTCTACCAGCTGAGCTAAGCACCCTGTTGTGATCGCCCGCATGGCGGGCTCCTACAGCAGTATATTTGGGCATGAAAAAGCCCGTAAGAACGGGCTTTTTCGTACCCTGTGCCCCGTTGGGGCGCGCTAGTTTACGGCATCCTTCAAGCCTTTGCCAGCCTTAAATCCAGGAACATTACTCGCCTTAATCTGGATGGTTTCACCCGTACGAGGATTGCGCCCTGCGCGTGCTGCGCGTGCTTTGACCGAGAACGTTCCGAAGCCAACGAGTGACACCGAACCGCCATTGGATAGCGTGCCTTGAATGCTATCGAGTACTGCGTCGACTGCTTTGGTTGCATCAGCGCGTGACAGTCCTGCTGCACCCGCAACCGAGTCTATGAGTTCCCCTTTGTTCATACTATTCACCCTTGCAGATTGATTAAAGAAATGGTCATCAATCCAGCGAGCTTCCGTGTTGGCACAATCCGCTGAATGGCTGAAAGTGGCTCCGTGCATCCACCAACAACTACGGGGCTTATACCAATTGGCATATAAAGCGTCAAATATCCTTTAACCACGCGGGTTACAGCGTGTTAGTGCGGACGCACCGTGTCGTCGGTTTTTTGCTCCTCAGAAGGCGATTTTGACTCCGGCTTGGAGTCGTTTTTGGAGGCCTCCGGCACCGGCATATGTACCAGTGCATGCTCCATAACTTCGTCGATCCATTTCACTGGAACTATCGTCAGTTTGTCCTTGATGTTCTTCGGAATTTCGGCAAGGTCCTTCTTGTTCTCCTGGGGAATCAACACCGTCTCCAAACCACCTCTGTGGGCCGCCAGGAGCTTCTCTTTCAGCCCTCCGATCGGCAGTACTTCGCCACGCAGCGTGATCTCGCCCGTCATCGCAACATCGCTGTTAACGGGGATGTCTGTTAATGCCGACACCAGCGCAGTACACATGCCAACTCCCGCACTCGGTCCGTCCTTTGGAGTGGCCCCTTCGGGCACATGAACGTGCACATCCAGCTTCTGATGGAAGTCCTCCTCGATACCCCAGACCGCTGCCCGGCTGCGTACAACCGTCATTGCGGCCTGAATGGATTCGGTCATGACCTCACCCAATTGACCGGTGTGGGTGAGCTTGCCTTTACCCGGAACAACGGCTGCTTCGATGGTGAGAAGCTCTCCACCGACCTCGGTCCAGGCCAATCCAGTTACCTGGCCAACCTGATCCCTGTCCTCGGCTTTGCCGTAGCGGAAACGGCGTACGCCAAGGTATTTTTCCATGCTTTTTGGCGTTACCAGCACCCGCGAATCGCGCGGCTTGAGCAGCAAAGACTTCACAACCTTGCGGCAGATCTTGGAGATCTCGCGCTCGAGATTACGAACACCCGATTCACGTGTGTAATGTTGGATAATGTCGCGAACGGCACCCTCGGTAATTTTGAGTTCTTTGACCTTAAGACCGTTCTCTTTGAGTTGCTTCGGTACCAGGTATTTAAGCGCGATATTGGTCTTTTCATCCTCGGTATAACCCGGGATTCGAATAACCTCCATGCGATCCAGCAGCGGCGCAGGAATATTCAGACTATTCGCCGTGCAGACAAACATGACGTCCGACAGATCGAAATCGACTTCGAGATAATGATCGGCGAAGGTCGAGTTTTGTTCGGGGTCCAGGACCTCGAGCAGCGCCGACGACGGATCGCCACGAAAATCCATCGCCATTTTGTCGACCTCGTCGAGCAGAAACAGCGGATTGCGCACCTTCGTCTTCGAGAGGTTCTGGATGATCTTGCCTGGCATCGAACCGATGTAGGTTCGGCGATGACCGCGGATCTCAGCCTCATCGCGCACGCCGCCCAGTGACATACGGACGAACTTGCGATTCGTCGAACGGGCGATACTCTGACCCAGGGACGTCTTGCCAACGCCCGGAGGGCCGACGAGACACAGTATGGGGCCCTTGAGGCGCTTCACACGCTGTTGTACCGCGAGATACTCGAGAATGCGCTCTTTGACCTTCTCGAGACCGTAGTGGTCCGCTTCGAGCACCGCCTCGGCCTTTTTCAGGTCTTTGAATACCTTGCTGCGCTTCTTCCACGGCGCCTTGAGCAACCAGTCGATGTAGTTGCGCACGACCGTGGCCTCGGCCGACATCGGTGACATCAGCTTGAGCTTGTTGAGCTCGGAAACAGCTTTATCCTTGCCCTCCTTGGTCATACCGGCTTTTTCAATCTTGTTCTCAAGATCCGCCAATTCATTCGGCACATCGTCCATCTCGCCGAGTTCTTTCTGAATCGCCTTCATCTGTTCATTGAGGTAATACTCGCGCTGGCTCTTCTCCATCTGTTGCTTGACGCGACCACGGATGCGCTTCTCGATCTGCAGTACATCGATTTCACCCTCGATGATACCCAGTACCTGCTCAAGACGTGCGCGCACGTCCTGAATCTCGAGGATGCGTTGCTTCTCAGACAGCTTCAGTGCCATGTGCGCAGCCACCGTATCGGCCAGGCGCCCGGGCTCATCAATACCGCTCAAGCTCGTCAGCACCTCGGGCGGTACCTTCTTGTTCAGTTTCACATAGGCTTCGAACTGCGAAATGATCGAGCGCACGAGCACGTCGATTTCACGCTCATCATGACGGTCGTCTTCTGTCAGCAAATTGATCTCGGCTGAGAAATGATCGTCAACATTGATGCGGTCAATCAGCGCGCGCTCGCCACCTTCGACCAGAACCTTGACCGTTCCGTCCGGCAGCTTTAGCAGCTGCAAGATGGTCGACAACGTACCAACTTCATATAAATCCGCGGGTTGCGGCTCATCCAGATCGGCCGCTTTTTGTGCTACCAGCAAGATACGCTTGCCCGCATTCATTGATTTTTCGAGTGCGATTATCGATTTTTGACGTCCGACGAACAGCGGAATCACCATGTGCGGGTAAACGACAACGTCACGCAATGGCAATACCGGCACACCGGATGAGTCATCGATGATGTGCTCTTCCGGGGACGGATCAATCGATGAGACCAAATCTTTTTCAGGTTTGTCGTGTTCAGACACCGTGAATAACCTCGTTCTATATTAAAGCTGGTTGTGGAAGTGCGGCCTAACGGTCGCAATTCAAGCTTCGGTATTCGATGTCTTACGCGCCGTCCGAACCCGTCTGTCTGGGCGGCTGCTCGATGTTCACGGTCGGTGTTTCGTCCGACTCGTAAATCACATACGGCGGGTTCTCACCAGTGACAACCGCGCCGTCAACGACCACTTTCTTCGCACTGTCCGAAGACGGCAGATCGTACATCGTGTCGAGCAACACGTTCTCGAGAATGGTGCGCAGGCCGCGAGCGCCCGTCTTTCGATCCATCGCCTTTGTGGCCACAGCGCGCAGTGCGTCATCGCGGAATTCCAGATCCACGCCTTCCATCTCGAAGAGCTTTTTGTACTGCTTTGTCAGCGCGTTCTTCGGCTCGAGCAGAATTTGTACGAGTGCGTCCTCGTCCAGTTCCTCAAGCGTCGCAACGACCGGCATACGACCAACGAATTCCGGAATCAGCCCGAAGCGAATCAGATCTTCCGGTTCCACGTCGTGTAGCAGCTCGCCAATGCTCTTCTCATCCTCGCTCGTCTTGACGTCAGCCACAAAGCCGATACCCGCTTTCGACGAGCGATTTTGAATAATCTTTTCCAGACCCGCAAACGCACCACCGCAAATAAACAGGATGTTGCCCGTATCCACCTGCAGGAATTCCTGCTGCGGATGTTTGCGTCCACCCTGTGGCGGCACCGACGCTATCGTGCCCTCGATCAGCTTCAGGAGCGCCTGTTGCACGCCCTCACCTGATACGTCTCTTGTTATCGACGGGTTGTCCGATTTTCTTGAGATTTTATCGATCTCATCGATGTAGACGATGCCGGTCTGCGCCTTGTCGACATCGTAGTCACACTTTTGCAGCAGTTTCTGAATGATGTTTTCGACGTCCTCGCCCACGTAACCCGCCTCGGTGAGGGTGGTTGCGTCTGCAATCGTGAACGGAACATTGAGCAGTCGCGCCAGGGTCTCGGCCAGCAGCGTCTTGCCGCAGCCTGTCGGTCCGATCAGGAGAATATTGCTTTTCGCGAGCTCGATATCGTCCTTGGAACGCTCGTCGAGACGATCGTTCAGGCGCTTGTAATGGTTGTATACGGCGACGGACAGAACTTTTTTCGCGCGTTCCTGGCCAATGACGTACTCATCGAGCACTCCATTGATCTCCATCGGCTTCGGCAGCTTGTCGTGCCCGGCATCGCCGGTGTCCTCAAGCTCCTCGCGGATGATGTCATTGCACAGCTCGACGCACTCATCGCAAACAAAAACGGAAGGGCCCGCAATCAGCTTGCGAACTTCGTGCTGGGATTTGCCGCAAAAAGAACAATAAAGGAGTTTACCGTCCTCGTTCTTACCGCGGGATTCGTCGCTCATACAGGTGTTGCCTTTGTGACCCAGTCATTTGGACCGTAGTTTACATGGGCGCTTTGGGTGTGCAAAGCCACACGTCACAGAAGTGCCCTTTTACCTTATAACAGATTGATATTTAAGAGTTTAGTTCACGATGATTTTGACAAATAGGCCCGAAAATCAGCGAGATGCCGATGAATGGAAAAATTTGTAGAGGAAAAGCGACTCGGTACCGTGGCAATCCGCACACAGGGGCTCCACGAACTCGGGCAACCGGAGGTGCAGACCTTTCAGGTGCTCCGGTCGCCCTTCGGCCGTTTCCTGGTGCACATTGTGACAGGTAGGACAGCCGATATTGCCTACCCTTGCGTGGCGCGAATTCTCGTCAAAAACGGGCATTTCACCGGGTGTGTTCGTGCGGATGGTGCCGCGTATGTCCTGTGACCAGGCCACAACCTCTACCGGATGCTCCGCAGGATTCGGCTCATCGTCGTGACAACTGCGGCAGAAGGTATTGACGGTGAGATTACCCTCGCCCTGAGAACGACCCCACATCACTGGCAATTCAGAGCCATGTGCCGCATGACAGGCGCCGCAGGTGCCCCGTTGCTCGAAGTCCTGAGATCGGCGCTTACCTTTGTCGTGGCCGCTGCCATCAATGGCGGCCTTGTCTTCGTGACAGGCAAGGCAAAGTTCACCATTCGCGCTGGCACGCATGAAGGGCTTGACCTTGCTTGGAGCGTCATCTGATTCGTTCAGATGTGCAGAGTGGCAGGTGCCGCAGTACATGTTGTCGTCATCGTTCATTGGGAATACGGGATCGCCGCCGAGTTCTGCAACGGTGATGTTGTCGGACGGTTTCATGCCGATCCGGTGCCCGTGGTTTTCGCCGCCCTTCCAGACATCCCGGGAATCCTTCACGAAGCCGTCGTGGCAGGAGAAGCACATGCCGGATGTGCTCGCACCATCCTGAACACCACTTGGCTCTTCGGGATATTCCTCGACCGGTGTGATTGGAGTGGCTCGCCTGCCCTTGAAGTCACGTATCTTCATGACGTGGCAGTTCTTGCAGTCGAACATGTCGGCGGCTTCTTCGGCAAGCGCGGGAGTCGGTGATGACAGCAACGCGAAACCGAGAAGCAGGAGTGCAATATTGATGGACTTCATTGCTGCGCCTCCTCTGCCGGTGCTGGTGGCGGAGCCTGCGGCTCCAGTACCAACACATTGCCCGCCAGCATTTGCGTCACGTACAGGCGCGTACCTTCGGCAGCAAGACCAACAGGGGTATTGAATACTGTCGCTGTGCCTTCTTCACCGATGACATAGAGAAACTCGCCGGCTGAGTCGAACACCTGAATAACACCGAGGAAACTGTCGCTAACGAAGATATTCCCGGATGAATCAATCGCAACACCTTTCGGCCGGAAAAAAGTACCCGCCTTACCGCCCAGCTTGCCGATAGTCAGCAGGTGGGTTCCGGCAGGATCAAATTTTTGCACACGTGCATTCAGCACATCGACGACAAATACGTTGCCCGCCGCGTCGATATCGATGCTTGCCGGATAACGAAATTGACCATCGTCTTCGCCCTCACCGCCCCAGGCGCGCAGAAGTTCGCCTTTGGTTGAGAAGACAAGGACCTTGTGACTGTTATTGGCGCTTACAAATAACTCTTTGCCTTTGGGTCCGACCGCAACATCGACCGGTACCACATCGACACCGTCGTCCTCGAGAGGGATAGTGCGCCGGAACTTGCCTTTGGCGTCGAACATTACGAGACGATTATTGCCCTTGTCGGCAATGTAAACCTCGCTTCTACCGCTGACACCAATGCCGAGCGGACTGTCGAGTTGCCCGTCATCGGAACCCGGCGTACCCAGGGATGCAACGCGCGAACCCGCCGCGTCGAAGACCGCGATCTGGTGGTTACCACCGTCAACCACGTATATTCGATTGTTCTTGCCAATGCCAACGTCGGACGGCAGAGACAGCGATTCGAGGGTAACTCGCTGATTGGGAGCTGCGGCAGGCAGTTCCTCGGCCAACGCGCTGCTCGCCAAAGCAAGGCTTACCGTCGCGAGGACCCGGATATTCTTTCTATTTGTCATGGCAGGCCTGGCAAATGTTGTTCACGCGGAGTCGGCTTCCAATCCCTGGCTCCTGCGATCCGTGTTCACCACCCACCTTGAAATCGTGTGGGTTGTGGCAGGTGGCACAGAAGATCTCACCATTTAGCGGATTGAGCGGCAATCCGACACCGGTCTCTACTTGCGTTGTTCGCATATTTTCGAGCACTTCCGGAGAAGGGGCAACGAGATGAACCCACCCCTCCACCCGATCGGAAAAATACAAACTCTTCGGGTGTGGCTTGACGGCGTGGCAGCCTCGGCACGTGTCATTGAGGTCGTTCTGCATATTGAACTCAACAACCAGCCGGCCCGTCTTGCTGGTCTTTGGAAAATTCGAATGACACATGAGGCAGGTCGGCCGCGGCTGGCTTCCTGCGATCCCAATGTGCGGATTCAGCTTCTCGTATCCATCCGTCTCATGGCATTCAAAACAAAAATCGCCCGTGTTCCTTGACGTTCGGTCTCGCAAAAAACCCGGATTGTGAAAACTGTATTGTCGTGTCGGTCGCTTGCACTGATAGGTAATGTCGTGACAAGTCATACAGGCCATTTTTCCTTCTTTCAACGACCCTTTGAATTTGTCTCCAATATCCCTCGCTTGGACGGCGATGTCGGATGCATGTCGGCACGGACGTGCGCCGCCACGATCGCCATGACAGGTATCACACAGAGCTTCCGCGTCACCTTCGTGCAAATTGATATTACCGGCAACAGGCGTGCTATTGACATGGCAGGTTTGACAAGTGTTCCTGTTCCAGTGCGGGTCATCCTGCGCGCTCGCCAAAGCCGAGATCAACAACGTTCCCAGCAACAATGCAAGCGACACGAGTTTAGTAATTTTTGTCGTCATGATCCTTTCCATGGCAGTCCAGATCGCACGACCCGGAGCGGTTGCCTTCATCGATGAATCTCAGATCACCATTGCTGTTCGGGAACACTATGGACGTGTCGAAATTGATCAGGTGCGAGTTGTTAATGCTGTTGCCCTGAGTGCTACTGACACCATGCGGGTCATGACAAGCATTGCACGGTGTGTCCTCACCACGAATGTGCTTGTCGTGCTCTTTGAAACTGTCGTCGCCCAGAATACTGTTACGGCTGTGGCAGCTATAACAAAGCGCGTAGTTCGAGGCACTCTCCGTCGTGTTATCCACGGTCACATAATTACGAGCCAGTATGGGTTCGAACGAGGAGCCGTGCGGACCTTCCGCGCCGAAGCCACCCACGGTGGGTGCCGAATTCGAGTTGTGGCAATCGGTGCAACCAACGAGTGAGGATTCCGTTAAAGGAGTGATCAGACTGGGAACATCTGAATTTCGTCCCGTGCTCGCGATCGGGTGAAACGACGGGTTGCTCGGTTGAATTTTGAGCCGCATATTGGATTGATCGTGTTGCCGTGGCGTGCGCGCCAGAGGCTGGTTTGGACTGTCGCCGTGGCATCGCAGGCAGATTTCATAGGTGTGTACGGCCGCGTTGATTTCCGCGCCCGAGATATTCACGCCACGTACATTAGCCGGCGTATCGCCGGGTGCTCGTCCCGCACGCGTTGCATGCGGATCGTGGCAATCAGCGCACTCGACGTGGCGCAGATCGACGACGGCGGGCTCAACGGCATCGTGCACCAGCGTGGTGTCGCTGACGCGGTGTGACGAGAATTTGTCGATCTCAGCCATGATGTCGTCTGCCGCTACGTTACCGTTGTGGCAATCCGCGCAGTTGTCCTCCTCGGCCGCGTGCAGGAGCAGGCGCGGCCCGCCGGCCACTGCATGCGGAATATGACAGCTCTCGCACGCGTTATCGGCGACGGTCGTGTACGGGCTGTTGCTCCACGGGTTCGGATTCTGCCCATTCCAGGTTGCGACCGACTGGCCGTGCGACGTCTGTGACCAACCCGTTTTCAGATGGCATTCAACACAAATTTGCGCACCCATATTCGACATACGCAACAACTTGTCGAACGGGCTGTCGTGAGGATCGTGGCAGGTCGTACACTGCAATTCACCATTGGGATCCAGCGGCAATGCCTGACTGAATGTTCCCGGCATCGCAAGCTCGCCATTCTGAGACGCCAGTATCGATGAATATTCGAACGAGACCGGGTGATCGTCGGACAGATCCGTTCCCTGGTTGCTTTTCCCCGGGGGCATCGTACTGTTGCCACCCGCCATCGAATGCGCTGGTGCCTGGTTGAGGATTTCGCCAAGCGCTATCGTACCGTCATGACAGCTCAAACAAAGCACCGACGTACCGGTCGGTTGCCCTGGCTGGGCCACAGAGGTGGTGCTCGAGTACGGGATGTAGGTCGAGGAAGAGCTTCTGCGACTCCACAAGCTGCCCGTCGAGCTCGCCGAGTGCGAAATATGGCAGAACTCGCATACCCTGTCCGCTGACGTCGCTTTCACACTGCCCGGACCCGAGGTTGACAGGTTATGCAGGCTGTCCTTTACGCCAGCATTGGCCGCTATTACGAGCCCCAACAGACAAGCTGTCGTGAATAATCTTATCAACGGTTTCATTCGCCTGCCCCTACGTAGCGAAAGACCTGAACACGCTTATTGTACGAATCGGCGACAAAGATCGTGTCATCCCTGCTTATGAAAATACCGTTTGGCAGCCAGAATTGCCCTTCATCCTGACCCTGTGCGCCAATGGAAAGCAACAGCTCTCCTTTCGGGCTGAAGATCTGCAGGGAGTGCATCAAAGCGTCAACGACGTAAATGTGACCGTAACTGTCAGTGGCCACACCCTTCGGTCTCGAAAAATCTCCGGGCTCATCTCCATTCTTGCCGAAGGCGTAGAGGAAATCACCGCCCATATCAAAACGCTGCATGCGAAAATTAAGCGAGTCAGTGACCAGCAACTCTTTACTCCTGGAATCTACCCACAAATACGTCGGAAAATTGAACTGGCCGGGATCGCTGCCGCGCTCGCCAAAGTTCCTCTGCAGATTTCCATCCCGGTCGAACACAAGAATTGACTGATTACCAGTATCCGTCACGTACAGTCGCTGTGAAACTGTATTCCAGGCGATACCCGTCGGCTGTTGTAACTTTTCTCCCGCGTAAAATATTTCTAGCTGCTTGCCACCAGGAACCAGTTGAAAGATTTTTCCTTGCTGAGAATCGGACACAAACAAGTGGCCATCATCGCTGATATCCAACCCGACCGGAAAGACGGGAAATTCTTTCTTGCCAAGCCTCAGGCACTCGTACTGCGCCCCGGAAAGATCGTATCGATGAACACACTGGGCATCGGGGTCCGCGACATAGATAATGTCCTTATCAGCCGTCACCGCGACCGCCATTGGCCTGATCATTACATCGTCGGCCGAGCCAATGGCAAAACCGAGCAGCCTGCTCCACGCACTTTTTCTGATGCCCAGATCCGGTGACTTGCGAAATTCGGTAATGAAAGCTATGCGCTTTTCACTCGGAGGATCAGGCCAAACCCTGTGCTCGCCGACGAACGGGGTAGGCGCGGTACCCGAAGCACAACCGGCAATGATAATCAGGGCAGCATGAAGTAAGACCCGTTTTTGAGATCGCCAGCAGATCATCAGAACACCCTCGTCAGCTGCGCCGTTACCTGAGTATTATTGTTCGCAGAATTTCCAAGCGTGTCTTCAGCGACCAATGCGCTCAGCACGAATCGGACTTGCCGGTAGGCCCATTGGAACTTGAACCTGTGTCGCAGTTGTTCGCGCTGCAGCGAGCCGCCATCATCACTGAGATAGGCCACGTCATACGTAAATTGAGCGCGGCGAAACAAGCGCCCACTCAAACCAAGCCGATAACTGAGCTGGTTCGTATCCTCTAACGAATTTTCGAAATCGACGATGGACAGACTGCTTGCAATCGTCAGTTTCCACGTGCCACGTAAGTTCGTCATCACGCTGACGTCGAAGGTATCGCTGACGAACGGTGAAATTTCCTCATCCTGATCCCGGTGGCGATACTGGCCACTCAGGCTCCAGCCATCAAGAAACTGATTACTGGCACCGATACCAAGCTCCAGGCTGTCTCGATCATTGATCGGATTGGTAAACTCCCCTGCGCGCAGATTCGTATCTTGTGTGTTGTATCGAAAATAGGCGTTCATCGAGTTGAGAAATCCGAGATTGATTGAAAATCCCGTTCCCACTGAGTCAAACTCCGCCGTACCCGAGGTCTCGTAACTATAATCGACGACAACCGTTTCTCCATCGATGATGTTGCCGCCGAGCAATCTCTGAATTGAAGTAACGCTGCCGATCACCAGGACCCTGTAGTCAATGCCTTCCGCAAATACCTGCGTCCGAGCGGCGTTACTGACAATGACCGAGCCGCCGACAACGAATTCATTCGCCAGATCCACAGGAGTTGTGCCACTTTGTACCTGCGACTCATCGAATACCTGAATATCGCTTACGCTCGACACCTGATTCGTACGCGAACCCCGCAACGCACCGGACAGGCCCAGCGTGCCGAAACCAACATCGCGCGTATAGTTGATTGAGCCCCTGGCATTCGACAGATCACGATTAAATCCCGACTGTCCTGTCGATAGATAGCCAACGGCCGTTTCGAAACTCAGATGATCACTGGTCTGGTGAACAAGGCCGAGTTCGACATCCTGCGTTTCCGACTCCGACGATGAATGCCGCGTATCGTATTGCCGGTAGCGCAGATACGATCGTGACCGGTCCTTGATTTTCCACCGTATATCGGCGCGATACTGTCGATCATCCAGGGTTGTGGTCGACGCCGCTTCTCTCTCCTGCAGCAATCGCCTCGCCACCTGGTTGATCTCGAAGCGGTCGTCTTCGCCCAACCGGTTCCTGGAATGAACCTCGAAAATCTCCTGGGATAAATCGGAACTGAAGATCGGCAAACCCGGACTTCCGCTGGCCGATTCGGTATCGAGCCGGTCGTATTTCAGTTCCAGACGATCAGAGTTTCTGTAGCTGGTCGATATTTCGACCGATCCTGACCTTGAGTCATCGTCGACGATCCGCCCCGCAGAAGCCCCCGTTGTCACTCGACTGCCGGCCTCAAATCGTATACTGGTCGAACCCCCCAACAAACCAAACAGGCGGCCATCAATGCCGTACGCATCACTTTCAGTCAGGAAGCGTCCTGCGAGACTGGTTGTGACGGAGGGATGACTTCGCTCGTAATACAGCGAAAATGGATAAGTCTTTAATTCCAGAAAATTGAATCGTGTCAGAAAATTGAACAGCGTGTCGTTATCGCTGTTTTCGCCCAGTGTGGCATCAAATTGCTGTTGTACGAATACGGCTCCCGCACCCATATCCATATTCAGGAACCCCGGGTGGTAGACGAATGTCCGCGTTAGCAGATAAAACTCCTCCTCCCAGGTAGAGCGAGTTTCGAAGCTGCCCAGTTGCACGGCTCCGCGTTCGCGATCGTCGAAAAGGTAGCTGGTTCGGAATCGACCGCTGACATCGAGCAGGCCAAAGACTTTGATGTCATCCACTTCCTGATAGTCGGCGAAGGACATGAGTGGTGAAACGGCAATCATCAGGACCAGCGCTGCCGACAAGTAGTGCTTTGGTGCACGCTGCCTGTCGACCCTGGTTGCCATGTGTAATTACTCCCGGCGCCCGCCCGCACTACTCTCGCAGTGACCCAAATCCGAAAACCGTCACTTTATTGGGACCAAACTGGCTTGCAACAATGACCAGATATTCAATCTCAAAATTTGACGCTGCGTATTTGCGAAAGTGCTCCACGTTACCGTAATCAATTTTTATTGCCGTCGGCATATTGATGCTGTCACGCTCATTGCCCGGTGCACCAAAATACATCAGCGCACCACCGTCCGAATGGAGTATTTGTACGTTTTCGAACGCGGCATCAACGACGTAGATGTGATTCTCGCGATCAAGCGCTATTCCCTTGGGCCTGGAAAATGTCCCCGGCCCCGAGCCCGCAGCTCCGAATGTGCGGATGAATTCACCCGCGCCAGAGAACTCCTGGATTCGAAAGTTCGTGGTATCTGTCACGTACACAGTACCCTCGGGCGATAGTGCCAGGTTGGTCGGGTGATATAACTGGCCGGGTTCAAATCCCGCTTCCCCGAAACTGGATAAGGTCTCACCTGTCAGCTTGTCAAGAATGTGAATCTTGTGATGCATTACATCCGATATGAACAGCCGGTCACCCATAATCAGGACATCAACCGGTTTAAATTGCCCTTGCTCGCCAAAGGCCCTCAAGAATCGATCGCTGGCATCGTAAACCAGTATCTGATCCCTCTCGGTATCCGTAACAAATCGCGTTCCATCGCTGTCAACAGAAATATTGATGGGCTTTTTCAGCGATCCACCGCCACTCGGCCGAACCACTCGGGAGCGGCCATGCGCCACATCAAACACGCCCCAACCATTGCCACGCGCATCAACTACGAAAATAGCGCCATCGTGCATCGCAACCCCATACGGTTTGCTGACCAGCGCGCCTTCGTTCTCCTTCCCGCCAAATACAAAGTCTCGAAAGCCCTTGTTCCTGGATGAAACATCAAGCACTGACGAAAAGCTCGCCAGAAATTGTAATTTGGGTTCATTGGGCGGCTGTGGGTAGAACAAAGCCTCATCGTTGCCACTGGTTTCTTCAGCCTGCAACGGAACACCGACCAGGCTGGCCAGTCCAATTGCCAGCAAAGCATACGGGGTCAGCCCCTTGTTAACCTTTTTGGTCTTCATTTTTGCCGCCACCGATGAAAGTCGAATATTCCAAACGAAAAACGCTGCCACCGGCCGCTGTCCGGTGGCAGCGCCAACGTATCAACTGTATTACTTATTATGACATGTCGAGCAAAGTGCGCTACCGGCATTGTCCAGTCTCAGCAACTTGCTATTTCCAGCCGTGTCGTGAACGTCATGGCAAGATCCACATTCGAGCGAATTCGAAAACAACAGATCCGCTGTAATCGTTCCACCCAGACCTGAATTGGTTGACGTCGGATTATTCAATCCGCCATCAGTCGTTGCCAGTGCGGCATCGTAAGTCAGCGAAATCGGATGGTCGTTCGACAGGTCGATTCCAACCAGGTCGGCACCGCCTACAAAGCTCGTTCCAGTCGTCGTGCCGCCAAAATTGTCCACCGCTACCGTGCCGTCATGGCAGGACAGGCAGAGTTTCGATACACCTGATGGCTGGCCCACCGTGGCGTCCAGGGTTCCGGGACCTGAATAGACCGTAAACGTAGCCGTGGTGACTTCATGGTTCCAGAGCGGTGCATCGGCGACTGTCGCGTCGGCGTTATGGGGCGTATGGCAGACGATGCAAAGCTCGCCGCTTGTGTTCCATACATCACCCGAAAAATCGTGCGCGCTACCGGATATTCCCTGTGCCAACGCGCCACTACTCAAAAACAGCCCGGTAACAACAACGGTCAACAGGCCTACTACTTTCTTAAACATTTTCCCGACTCCTTAAGAAACATTTTGAGCGCTTTTCACAAAAACGGTGACTTGAGTTCCGTGCCAGCAAACCTCTCGTCCCCATTCCAAACCTTACTTGTTGCGATTCCTACCTTTTCCTACACTTGAATTGTCAACCAAATTCCAGGCAGTCAACATTGTGACGTGTACTTACTGATTGGGAAAAACACCTATATGTTTTCAGGTACTTATTCCATAACCTTGCGATGCTCAAGATGGCCCGTCGACGCACGATTTGAGCGGGCAGCGAAGGACATATCAACGTGACATCAATTAACTTAATACGGACGGTTGCGGGTTTGATCGCAGCTCTGTTGCTGACACAGCCAGGGTGTGCTGAATCCCGGCAGGAACCGACCACCGATAACGCCACCGCCTCGCCGGTGGTGGATGGCGGGGTCCGTGGCACGGTCCTGGAGACCATGAACTCCGGGGGATACAGCTATGTCCTGGTCGAAACTGAGCAGGACAGGCGCTGGCTGGCTGTGCCGCAGACGGTCGTACAGGTCGGTGATACGATTCAGGCCTCGCAGGGCATGCCCATGCCTGACTTCGAGAGCAAAAGCCTCAATCGCAGCTTCGATATCGTCTATTTTCTAGGCGGGCTGGAAAACCTGTCCGCTCCGGCAGTGCCGGAAAATCGGTCGACCGGCGCCCTGCCATCCGGACATCCGAGTATCGACGGCAGCTCAGAAATACCGCCCGCTGACATCGACGTGGCCGAACTCAAATCGGGGCAGAACATTGCCTACGTTCACGCGAACAAAAGTACGCTGGCCGGCCAGCAGATCAGTCTGCGGGGTGAGGTGGTCAAGTACAACGCAAACATCCTGGGCTGGAATTTCATTCATATCCAGGACGGTTCCGGAGATGTGGCGGATGGCAGCAACGACCTGACGGTGACCAGTAAAGCAGCGACGGTCGTCGGTGAGACCCTTGTTGTCACCGGTACCATTATCCTGAACAAGGACTTCGGCTACGGCTACACGTTTCCCGTGATGATGGAAGGCGCGAGTCTCACAGCCAGCGACGAACCCGATGATGCTATTTGAATAGCCGGAGGCGACGACTCAGGGCAGTACCACAACCGTGTTGCCGGTCTGCAAATTATTGCTCACATCGATCTCGCCCAACACTGGCTGTGCTTCGGCGGAAACGGTATGGGAGCCATCCGTCGTTGTGGTCCAGTCGAAAGTCGCCTGAGCGGTGCCGCCTGTCGGCGCAACACCTGAAACGTCCGCGAAGCCCAGGAACCTGTCGATGCTGGAGAAGAATCTGACGCGCACTACTTCGGCAGCGTCTCCGAGATTGGTAAAATTGGCAGTAATCGTCACCGTCGCACCCAAACCGACCGAGGCCGGGGCCGCGGACACGCTATCCATGCGAATATCGCGATTGGGCAGGGTCCAAACCTCGTCACAGGTACCGTTGTTGTCAAAACAGTCGGCGTGGACATGGCAATCCGTGCATTGCCGGTCCTGATTGTGCAACGAACAATCCCGGTCCGGGCTCCAGTCGAAGCCGCAGCTATTCTTGTCAGTCTGTGAGTGGCACATTTGGCACAGCGCATCGTGTGGAGCACCCCCGGTATCACCCCAGTCGGGAATGGTCTCGCCCCACGCCGACGCATCGGATGGCTGCATCAAATCTTCGTCGAAGTCGGCCCAGCCGTGGACGATCGCGGACTTGCCCGGTGGGTCCAGGTTTTCGAAAATGACATGGCGCTTGCCCGCAACATAACAATCATTGATAAGCGCTGGATCACAGGTTTGCGTCACGGCGGACTTGCGGTCGGGTACGCCGTCTTTGTCGTAGTCTGCCTCCCGGGTGATGATGATCGCATACGGTGTGGTCCCGTCCGGATCCTCGCGACCGACCATCTTGGTATTGACGCCCACCGGCCAGCCGGCCAATGGTACGTCGGTTCCATCGCGGCCGAGCGAATCGTCATGAGTGGCGTGATTGGGATCGTTCAGCCGCCAGTTCGGCATATTGTCGTGGACTTCGTGGCAGTCGGTGCAGGTTATATAATGCCTGGGGTAAGAGCCTCCATCGTCACTGCGGTGAGGCTGTACTGCATCAGTATTGCCATTGGCGGTGAGATGGCAGCCCAGGCACAACACCTCCATGCTGACCTGGTCGCTGCGCGGCACAAAACCCGTGTCAGAGCCGTGCAAACTGTGACAAAAACCGCAATCATGGGTCGGCAATAACGCATTGGCGATCGCGGAAAAGAGCAGGAACGCAGCCGCTGCTATAACAGCTGAACTCAATTTCATGATAAACCCGTTCATTGTGCAGGGCCCGCAATTGCAAACACCTCGATACGACCGAGCATCGTATTAGCGACGAGAATGCGAGAAGCCGCGGCATCACTCAGGACTCCCGTCGGCAACAACAGTTGCCCGGGGCCGGCGCCTTTGCCACCGAAAACACGCAGTTCACTAAAGTTGTTGGGCGTCGCTTCCTCGAACACCATTAGCTCGTGGCGGAAGCTGTCTGCAAGATACAGACGGCCATCGGAGTCCAGCGCCACGCCCTGAGCTCGGGAAAATTTCTGGCCGGCGTTGCCGCTATTGCCATCAATCGTGCCCAGCGGCAAGCCGTTGTAGTTATAGATTCTGACGGCTGATCCCGACGTACAGCCCAGGGAGCCACATTTTTCGATACCGTCATCGCTGACGAAGACGCGCGCGCCCATCAGATCGAGCGCTATAGCCTGAGGCTGGCCGAGCGGCGCCGAGCTGTTCGCATCACCAATGGTCCTGATCAGCGTGCCCGTCTCGTCAACCACATAAACGACACTGTCGGCCTTACTCGCGATGAACAACCAGCCCCGTGACTCGTCGGCAACAATTGCCGATGGTTGCGGAATCGGAAACGCAGTCAGGCTGTCTGAAATCCTGATCCACCGAGGCTGCCATTTGGGCTTTATATTCTTCGAATGTTTTGTCTTTCGATTCTTTTTGCCATCAGTTTTTTCGAACACCTGGATAAGGCCGGTGCGTTCTTCACCAACGTACAGGCGACCATTCATCCAGCCAATGCTCAGGGGCTTGCCGCTACGAAAGACCGGATCGCCGTTCCCGTCCAGAACCGGTGCCCCGTCTAAATCGAGCAAAACTTCGTTACTAAAAACAGGAAACGCATCAGTCACCGTCATCGTAGTCGGATCGACGATAACAACTTTCGCACCCACGTAGTCGCCAACGATCAGGCCCAGAGGACTGACATCCATTCGCAACGGGCCGGCCATCCCCGGGGGTTGAGCGAAGGCCGGCGTGAATAACCAGAGAGCTGCGAGTACACATAGCAGTGAACTCATCCGACTTCGTGACTCCGTTTTCATGCGGCAGTGCATCATGTCGTACGTCCCCGTCATCCGGCCTGGACAGAGGGTTCTGCCACCTCTGCTGGTCCTGTAATTATCGACGAACGATGACTGTGATCAAGCGTGGAAAATACGAATGAAGCCGTTATGTAACGAAGCGCGCACGACGCCGGCCAACTGATGATCAATCCAGGAAACTACTCGACGTTGGAGTCGGCCATTTCCGTTCGGCTGGCCAGCACGGTATCAATGAGCCCGTATTTAACCGCTTCGTCGGCACCCATGAAATTATCGCGCTCCAGGTCTTTTTCGATCTGTTTGACGTCCTGGCCCGTGTGTTTTGCCATAATCTCGTTCAGGCGGCGTTTCAGCGCGATGACCTCTTCAGCATGAATACTGATATCCGTCACCTGCCCCTGATAGCCCGCACTGGGCTGATGCACCATGACGCGCGAATGCGGCAGAGCGTAGCGTTTGCCTTTAGTGCCGCCCGCCAACAGCAACGCGCCCATGCTGGCGGCCTGGCCAATGCAAATCGTCGATACATCACAATTAATGAACTGCATCGTGTCGTAAATCGCCAGCCCCGAAGAAACCACGCCACCGGGTGAATTGATATACAGGTGGATGTCCTTGTTGGGATTCTCGGACTCAAGATACAGCAACTGCGCGACGATCAGATTCGCCATCTGATCCTCAACAGGCCCGACGATGAATATCAGCCGGTCCTTCAGGAGCCGGGAATAAATATCGTAAGCACGTTCGCCGCGAGCCGTCTGCTCGACGACCATCGGCACGAGATTCAATGCTGTTGCACTCATAGTTTTATGTTCCGTCGTACGTCAGTTTCGTAGTGTCTCATGAAGCAGGTGTGTTCATGAACTCCTTGAACGATATCTTTTTGTCTTTGGTCTTGCCGTTCTCGATGATCCAGTTCACCGCCTGTTGCTCAATAACCATCGGCTCGACCTGCTGCATGACCTCGGGATTGCTCATGTACATGTTGACCATGTCGTCTGCGTTTTCGTAGCCGGCACAGAGCTCCTCAACACGCGAGCGCAGCATCGCCTCATCGACTTTGATCTCCTTGTCGACGATGACCTGTCGCAGCAGCAATCCCAGTGCGACGCGCTTTTCAGCGCCCACAGCGAAATTATCCAGCGGCGGCGCTTGCTCCGCGTCCTCCACACCCAGTCGTTGCATCGCTTCTTTTTGCAAACCGTGCATTTCCTGATGCTTAAGCGTATTTGGAATGTCGATCGGATTCGTTTCCAGCAAGCCACTCATAACCTGCTCGCGCACGTTTGACTGGACTTTTTGGTCGGCCTCGCGGTCCATGTTCTCGCGCACGTCCATCATGAATTGCTTCAGACCACCCTCGGCGACATTGAACGATTCAGCGAACTCGTCGTTGAGCTCAGGCAGCACTTCGGCTTCTACGCGATGCACGCTGATCTCGAAGTCCGCCTTTTTCCCGGCAAGCTCTTCGGCATGATAATCCTTCGGGAACTTGACCTTGAAACTCGCCTCATCACCCGCATTGACTCCCGTCAGCCCCTTCTCGAAATCCGGCAGCATCTGGCCAGCGCCCAGTTCGACCGGGTACTCCTTGCCCTCACCGCCGGGGAACGCTTCACCTTTTAGTTTGCCAAGGAAGTCGATCACAACACGATCGCCATCGGCACTCTTGCGCTCCACTACTTCCCAGGTCGCTTTTTGCTTGCGCAAGTTCATCAGCATATCGTCGATGTCTTCGTCGCCGATCGTTACGTCCGGTTTCTCCACCTTGATCTTCTCGAGGTTCTTGAGTTTGATCTCCGGCATGACTTCAAATGTCGCCGTGAACGCGAAAATCTCGCCGTTGTCGTCCTCGGTCTCGATTTTCGGGCCACCGGCCGGATTCAGCTTCTCCTGTGTGACAGCAGCCGTATAGCTTTTTTGCAAAACCTCGCCCAAAACTTCCTCGCGAACCTTCTGGCCATAACGTTGCCTGACGACCTTCGCGGGCACTTTGCCCGGACGAAAGCCTTTGATTTTCGCAGTGCGACCGACCGATTTCAGGCGCGAATCCACTTGTTGTTCAATAGGTCCAATAGGTAGCTCGACACGCATGCGGCGCTCTAGAGCACCTGTAGATTCGACAGTGACGTCCATTCTATAAATTCTCTTTAAATTAATTACTTACGATTGTGTTGAACATGGTGCGAAAGGAGAGACTCGAACTCTCACGGGTTACCCCACTGGCACCTAAAGCCAGCGCGTCTACCAATTCCGCCACTTTCGCATTACCCGTGCGAAGCTGACACCCGCACTACCTGTCCAGCCGGGCATTATACCGCGACAATCTCGGCAATTGGAACCACCGTAGGAGCGCGCCTTGCGCGCGAAGATAAGGTGACAGTGACCTTATCTCCACAAGCCCGATGCTGGTCGCGCGCGGGGCGCGCTCCTACGCCAGGAAACGGAAGCGATCGGCCAGTTTGGCATCCAGGCTGTGTACGCGGCCCGCGTGGACCGTAGCCAGCACGACAAAAATCATGAACCAGATGACATCGTGGTTTTGTGCGGCCAGAAAGCCCTGGCCCTTGGTGAACCAGAACATGGCAACCAGAAAGGCGCCGGCGACCGATGCATAGCGCGTCGCCAAACCAACGATCAGCGCGAGCCCCGTCAGGAACTCGCCCCAGGACACCAGAAACGCAAACAGGTCGTTATTCGGCAACACGACGGACTCGAGAAACGGCCGCACGATGCCAAAACTTTTTTCGAGATTACCGCTGACAAATCCGGCAAGGCCGTCAGCAAAATTCGGATTCGTGATCTTGCCGAAACCGTAATAAAGAAAAAACACGCCCGTATAGACACGCAGCAGCGTTATCGGCCAATGATGTAATTGCTTCTTACTTGTAAATTCATTGAGGCTGGACATTGACGTCCTCCATTAGCTTTCTCGTTGCCCCGATCATACAACACAAGTTGGCTATTCGACGCCTGATGCTTAATATTGGCCTATGACTGATGAAATTAAGAACCTTCCGCAGCACCATGGCATGAATGTGTCGGGTCTGCGACGCTCGGCGACCGGCTTCGTACTCGACCGCGAGGACCTCGCCGATGATCCGATCGTGCAATTCGAGGGCTGGTTTCGCCATGCCTGCGAGACCGTGCCAATGGACCCAAACGCCGTGTCGATTTCGACGGTTGACAGCGAGAACCGGCCATCGAGCCGAACCGTGTTATTAAAGTATTTTGACGAAGACGGCTTCGTATTTTTCACCAACTACGAGAGCAAAAAAGCGCTACACATTGATGCCAACCCCAACGTCGCCCTGTTGTTCTTCTGGTCCGATGCTGCACGGCAAGTGAAAATACGTGGTAAAGCGGAGCGCATTCCGGCAAAAGAAACACTGCAGTACTTCATGTCGCGACCACGAGGCAGCCAGATTGGTGCCTGGGTATCGGCGCAAAGCAGTGTCATCACATCGCGCTCACTACTGGAAAACAAATTTCAGGAAGTGAAAGAAAAATTCAGCCAAAAAGAAATTCCGCTGCCCTCGTTCTGGGGCGGCTATCGAGTGGTACCCGAGGAAATCGAGTTCTGGCAGGGCCGCCGTAACCGGCTACACGACCGTTTTCAGTACGCCAAACAAGCGGATGGCACCTGGGCGATCGAGCGGCTGTCACCCTGACGCCGATTTAGCGCCGGCGCCGTCCCGCGCGACCGCGACGCCCTGCAATGACTTTTGCTGCCGGTTTGTCCGGTACCGGTGGCAATTCCGGCAACTCGGTTTGATCCACGAATCCCTCTTTCACAAGATCACGCATTGCAGCATCGATCGCCGGGTCGGTTGCAAACGGCTCGTAGTTCGCCAGCCGGGTTTCCACCTCGGCCGAGGCGCGCTCGTAAAGCTCCATCGAGCCGCCCTCTTCCCAAGTCTCCCGATTCAGGCGATCGATGACACTATCCGTGAGATATAACTCGTTTGGCCAGTGTTCGAGCGTGTGCGGCGATGTAATCAGGTGGTCTTCGGCCATCAATTGATCAACAAGATCTTGCGTCGGTAAATCATCAAGCGGTTTGATTTCTCTGACAAAGTGCAAAGCCTGGCCGCAAACTTCATTATCGAACACGAGTTTCGGCAAACTGAAGGTCAGGACGAAATCGAGCATCCCGGGTCCGGAAACGGAATTCACACCCGCAATCGCTGCGAGCAATGCGCTACTGAAGGTCTCCCCGCCCGCCTGCGCATCGAGCAACTTGCCGTCCCCCAGGGCCATGTACGCCTGTGTCGGCAGGCCGAGAGACTTGGCGATCTGCACATAAGCGACATTCAGATGCTGGGCCTCGATCGCAGCCATGGGCGAGCTCGCTGCTTTCATATGGAAAGTCGCAGGAGCGCCGCCAAACAAAACAGGTGTCCCCGGACGTGCGATCTGCGCCATCGTTAAACCGGTCAACACATCAACGCAGTGGAAAACCAACGCACCGACTAACGTCACCGGCGCAATGAGCCCCATTAGCGTCACGGGAACGATCTCAACAGGGATTCCGGCATCGGCACAATCGAGCAGATTTTGGCAAGAATCCTCTCCGTAACGGAAATTGCCGGTTGCCGTGATCGTGAAGATCGACATCGGTTTGTCGGCCAGATCCGCAGGACCATCGCGGAACATTTGCATCATCGCCGCCATACGCGGCACGCCATTTTCACTAAATGCGCCTGACACCAACGGTTTTTTCGAGGTCGTCAGTGTCATGTACAGGCGCCATGCATCCGAAACCTGCGATTCAATATCCTTGTTCGTCGAGAACGCCGTCGCGAGATAAGCGATGTGAGGAAGACCGTCGCAAAGCCGTGCGTATTCGATAAAGTCGGTCGAGTTGCTAAGGCGCGTCTCGCCGCTGCGGTGGTCAAGAATTTTCAGACCACTCGAGCCCGGTACATAGTGAACGTTGTTACCGCCAATTTCGGTAAACGGATCACCATCGCGGTTAAACAACGTGAACGACTTCGGCGTGCTCGCGATCGCGGCATCAACGACGTCCGGCGTGAACAGAATTCGCTGACCCGTGGCATCGGCCTTGAGTCCATGATCGAGCAGGCGCTGGCGCATTTTCTCGCCACCAATGTGCATTCCGGTCCCGCACATGATGCGTTTCGCCTCATCAAGAATTTTCCTGATGAGTTCGTCCGAAAGAACGTTAAGTTGGGGTCTCATGATTCTTGTCTGCCTTCCGACGATCCACGTAATTAACCAGCGCTTCGTCGTGAGCGTTGCGCCCCGCGTCGACCACGACGCTTCGTCGGTGGGCCGGGTGATCTGTTGCCGTTATCCGGAATCGACATGGAGGCAACGAAATAATCCTGAAACCTGGGTTCAACAGCCGTTTCAATCTTTTCGACCTGACGCACCTTAGCTTCGATCCGTTCTCTGGATTGCTTCTCAAGCAAGGCGATCCTCGCGCCTGTTCCGGCCGCGTTTCCTGCCGATGAAACCTGTTGCAGGTCACATTCCGGGATCAGGCCCAGTACCATCGCGTACCTGACGTCGATGTGTGCACCGAACGCACCGGCGAGCCTGATGCGATCGACCTTGTCAACGCCGAAGCACTCCATCAGCAACATCGCACCGGCATGCAATGCCGCTTTGGCGAGTTGAATCGCACGCACATCGTTTTGCGTGACGCGTATTTCCGGCTGCCCTTCGTGCAAGACATACGTGAAGGTTCGACCATCCTCAACGACTCGTGGCGACACAATGCTGTCGTGCGGCCTCACCTTGCCGTCCGGATCAAGAACACCGGCCAGATACATCTCTGCGATAACCTCGATGATCCCCGACCCGCAAATACCCGTGATGCCGCTTTTCTTTGTCTGCTCCCCGAACGCCGGATCGTCGGACCACAAATCACAGCCAATGACCTTAAACCGGGATTCCAGCGTCTCCTTGTCTATTCGGACCCGCTCGATAGCACCGGGCGCCGCACGCTGACCGCAACTGATCTGCGCTCCTTCGAACGCGGGGCCCGTTGGGCTCGATGCGGCAAGCATGCGCTGACTGTTGCCAAGCAACAGTTCGGCATTGGTACCGACATCAACAATCAGAGAAACCTCATCGCGTTCAAAGGGTGCCTCGGCCAGCAACACACCGGCGGCATCGGCACCGACGTGACCGGCGATACAGGGCAACGCATAAATATGGCCGCCGGGATTAATGACGATGTCGATACTTGCTGCCAGAACATCAACGCTGCTGTCGGTCGCCAGCGCGAATGGCGCGGTACCCAGCTCCACCGGGTTCAAGCCAAGTACGAGATGCTGCATGATCGGATTACCAACGATCGTCATCTCCATGACGTCAGCAGGATCCTGACCCGCTTGTTGCGTGACATCTGCGACCAGCTCGTTGATCGCTCCTCGGACTGACGTGATCAGGTCCGCCTCGCCACCATCATTCATCATGATGTAGGAGACGCGGCTCATGAGATCTTCGCCGAAACGAATTTGCGGATTCATCAGACCGGCGCTTGCCATGACTTCGCCGCTGGTCAGGTCGCAAAGGTGTGCGGCAATAGTTGTCGAACCAACATCCACCGCAATACCGAGTAATCGTTCCTTGAACCCCGGCCATATTGCAACGATCCGCCGCCCGTTTCGGACCGCGACCGTCACTTGCCGGTTATCTGTCCTGAGTGCCGCCTGCAACGCTTGTACGACATGGAGATCACAAGACAAATCCGACAGTTGCCACTGCTCCTCTAATACCTGCTGCAAGCGTTCCAGGTCGCCCATCGCCTCGTGCATATCCGGCTCGCCCACTTCAACAAAGTACGCGTGCACGACGGGATCAATTGAAATGTCGTGCGCTTCGTGCGGTTTGCGTACCACCTGGTGATGAACCTGCGAGCTGGCTGGAACATCGATAACAACATCGCCTTGCAACAACGCCTGACAACTCAGTCGTCGTCCCGCTTCTATGCCGCGCCGCTGGTCGAAATTTCGTTCGGCCTCACCCGTCGAAGTTACGTTCGACGCAAGCGAAGAAATCCCGTGCTTGGCGAACTCACCCTCGGCAACCTCTATCTGGCAACGGCCGCAGATCGCGCGGCCGCCGCAAACGGAATCGATATCCACGCCGAGGCTGCGTGCCGCCTGCAGAACCGGTGTAGAGCGTGGAAACCGGCCGCGTTTGCCCGATGGCATAAAGACGACCAACGCGTCCTTTTTTTCGATGATTCCGCCAGCTTTCACAACGGACTCCAGAAATTCGTCAGTGAACTGAGCTTCCAGTGCGGCGACCCGTTCATTGACCAGCGCTTCGAGATCGCCGTCAACGGCTTCCTCCTCACGCCGCCAATCCTCCAGATACGCGTCGCTGGAGCCGCGCCCGGCCCGCATCGCCGCACGATCAATCGCTTTAGCAAAACGGGGCGCCAGCTCCTGTTTGAAGCCGTTCTTGCGGCCAGCACGACCAACCACCTGCGAGGGTATGTCGCGCCAGTAGATGCAAATTAATTTCGCCATTGGACGACCTGCTCCCGGATGTTGTGCTGCAACGGCTCGAGCCCCGTGTGCCGGTGACAGTACTCGAGTCCCAAGAACTCCGCATGAGCTCGTGCGGCAGATATGAGGGCTGGCGAATCCGATTGCGACAGATAACAAAGGCGCCGATAGTTGCCGAAATAGGCAGACATCAGCTCCGGATGCCGATCGAGTCCCAAGCCTTGTTTCACAAGCCGATCAAAATGGCGTGCCAGAAAATCGGTCAGGTAAAACGTACCCGGCTCCTCGTCTGCCAGTTCTTTGAATACGTTCGCGCCGGCGAAGAATTCATAGCAATGGGCACCGGGCAATCGCTGCACCTTAAATTCAGTAAGCACTTCGTCCAGCTTTCCTCCGCTACCGCAATCGGCGTAGGCAACGAAGATGTTCTCGAACCTCGACTGCTGTTTTTCGATCTCTGCCCTGACTGCGCCCGCTATTTTCTCGGGCCGATTGTGAAGCTCCGCAGGCAGGCATTGTATTTTTATATTCGACCAACCGTTCAGTCTCTTAATCCCGACGATCTCCTTCGCCAGCGCACCGCACGCTATTATCAGCACTGTCTCTTTCATCGCATGAACTCAGGGCGCGGCATGCAGCGACATAGACTGATTCCGCTAACCGTTCTTAATGATTGAATTGATTGGGAATTTTACCGGACCAGCGCCCCGGCGAACCAGATCGAATTCCACAATATGCAACAGGCATCGATATTTCGCCCAACTTTCGTCTTGCAGTCAAGCACTTACAAATTACGGCTTATCGACGGCAGCTAGTTCGCTACGGTATTTTAGTCATCCGAAACGCGCGATTTTGGGGAACTTTCAAGTTGCCAATCGTTCGAACGGGCTGATACTTACGGAGTGAAAAAAATGAAGAAAACAATTTCAATGGTTTGCTTGATCCTGAGTTTTGCGGCATTTAGCGCATCGGCGGCAGGGATACCGCCGGAACAAGTCACTCGCCCCGAAGGCACTGAAGCATTTCAGGGCGACCGTGCTGAGCTGGTTGCCAAGGGAGAACTACTCTGGAATGACAAGAGTGTGAGCGATAACGGCAAGAAAGCCTGCGTCAGCTGTCACAAAAGCGCCACGAAGATGTTCAAGGCTTCTTTTCAGGACGATTACCCGCATGCGGTGAAGATGGCCAAAAAGAAATCCAAGATGGCAGAGGTCGATGCAGAGCAGATGGTGCAGTTCTGTATGCTGGCCGCGATGAAGAATGACGACGTTCTTCCCTGGGATTCGGAAGAATTGGCGGCATTAACCGCTTTTACGGTAGACGTAATCCAGAAAGACTATAGAGCGGCCAAAGCGAAGTAATCCAACAAGCAGCGGATTGATCGCGTAATCAGGGCGTATTGCCCTGATTACGCTACTCGTTTAGTCCTCATCAGGAACAATGCTGGCATCGAGCGTCATGATGTAGGCAACCACATCATCGATAGCCTGATCATCAAGATCGGTAGCCATCGGCTGCATCACGGGACCGTATTCATCGCCTTCATTCGTGCCGCGTGCTTCGTCCCGAAAATTCTGCAACTGTCGAATGAGATACCAGTCAAGCTGACCTGCAAGTTTCGGAGCACCGTAGTCTTCGCCGCCTTCGGCGTCGTCTCCATGGCAGATTGAACAATCGTCGTAGACTTCTTCGCCACGGGTCAGCGCAGCGTCATCAGCCACTACCTGCCCGCCATAAGTCAGGGCCAAAACTGCACCGGCCAGCAGCAAATTCTTATTGATCATAAAGCTCTCCATTTCTTGTTATTTACCCTCTCCTTGTAGACCCATTGCGATCACCTTAATTCCACTAAGGAAATCCTCAAGGTCTTTAGGAACCAAATCTGCGTTCACGATCACCATGCGAATGAAATGCTGCCTGTTGAAAGTGCCATGGCCCACCTTACCGAAGCCTTTCTTGTCCAGCGCAGAGCAAATCCTGTCGCTTGCAACACCGCGGTATTGGAAGCAGACATTGAGTGAAGCGGGCTCGATTATCAATTCGAAAGCAGGGTCCGACTTGATCATGGACACGATTTCGTCGCGCAACAGAAATTGTTTTTCGAGGCGTTGCTCAAATCCTTTGTTTCCGAGTTGCTTCCAGAGCGCCCAGAGCTTGAAAGCGTCATTGCGGCGTCCGCACTGCAAAGACTTCATGCCCGGATTCAGCTCATCAGCATCATCCTGAAATAAATAATCGGAGACCTCCGAAAAATTGTCGATCAGTAGCCCCTTCTTCTTGCTGAGTAACATGGAGCAAGTCAGCGGCACACCCATCATTTTATGCGGATTCCAGCTCACAGAATCTGCCAGTTCGATTCCCGGTAGCAGCGCTGCGCGCTTCTTGCTCATGAGTACACTCGCCCCGTAGGAGCCGTCTACATGCACCCAGATTCCATGTTTCTTTGCGATCGCACCGACTTGAGTCACGTCATCAAAAGCACCCAGCACCGTGGTGCCGGCCGTAAGATTCACAAAAAATGGAATAAAACCGGCGGCCAGGTCTTGCTCAACCTGTTTTCCAAAATCATCCGCCTGCATCTCGCCACGATCATTCACCGCAATCTCGCGAACATTCTCTCTGCCGATACCAAGAATGCCGGCATTTTTCCTGATCGAATAATGGCCCTCCGCTGAGGTATACGCGGTGAAGGTATTACCAGCAACTCCATGGTCGCGAACACCGGCAACAGAGGTGTTGCGCGCAACAACCATGGCGACCAGGTTACCCAATGAACCCCCCGGGCAAAACGTGCCTTCTCCATCAGTAAATCCGATGACATCGCAGGCTTTTCGTAATAACTCATGCTCGATGAGCACGTGCGGACCAGCAACCTTGTAGGTATACATCGAATTATTCATGCGAGCGACCATCATGTCTGCAACCACAGCCAGATCTTCTTTGCCGCCAAATAATTGGTTGAAGAAAAGCCGATTGGCCGTTTTGGGCGTTCTGATGACAATGGCTTTGAGGATTTCCATCAGCTCATCCTGCGGCGTCGGCTCATCCTCTATTTGCAATGGAACGCGCTCTCGAATCGCTTCCGGCGAATAGAACGTGCCTTCCGATTCGGAACCTTCATAGGCATCAATGAGTGATTGCAATTGGCTTATGAGTGTTTGCGGTCTTATGGCTGATTCCACTGCTGGGCCTTATTCGTGTTCTTGAAAGTATGTGGCGCGCATTATTGCACGCTGATTCAGCCTTGTTTATTCAAATTAAGAACTGAGACCGACGCACGGGTGATAATCAGTATGTCCAACTTACAATTCCTTATGTGAGTTCACCGAGCCCCCTGCATTTGTCATGAAAAGTAAATTACTAATGACCATATTCGCACTGCCATTTTTTGGTATTGGCGTGTGGATGCTTTGGTCTGTGAGTACGACGCTCTATCAAGCCACGCAAATGAAAGATTGGGCAGCGGTTGAGGCTAGCGTACTACGTGGTGGCTATGAAACGCATCGGGGTGACGATTCTGACACTTATGAAGCCTATGCCGAATATTCATATTCCTACGGTGGTCAGCGATACTCGGGGCAGCGAGTTTCGCTCAGCGTTGGCGGCGACAATATTTCCGAGTACCAAAGAGACATCGGCCGAGACTTGCGGACGGCGGCGGCTGGCGGCAAAGCGATTCTCGTTTACGTCGACCCGGAAGAACCACAGTATTCCATTATCGATCGAGACATTCGCTGGGCACTGATCGGATTCAAATCGATTTTCATTTTCGCTTTTGGCGGTGTCGGACTCGGATTGCTGATTTTTAGCTGGCGCCGCAAAGCAGGAAAAGACGCCAGCAAAGCAGATTACGCCAAGTCACCGTGGCTGCTCAACGATGACTGGCAGACAGCGACCATTCGTTCCAGCTCCAAAGCGGCCATGTGGGCTGCCTGGATATTTGCGGCATTCTGGAACGTGATCTCCGCAGCTCTGCCGTTTGTGGTGTATCAGGAAGTTGTCGACAAAGAAAATTATATCGCGCTGCTCGGGCTGATCTTTCCATTGGTTGGCATCGGCCTGTTGACCTGGGCAGTCCGCCGCACGCTTGAATGGCGTCGTTTTGGTGCGGCACCGGCAACGCTGGACCCTTTTCCAGGCTCCATCGGCGGTCACGTAGGCGGCACCATCGACTTAAACCTGCCGTTTGATCCGACAGCACGCTTCAAAATGACGTTGAATCATTTGCACAGTTATATCTCGGGTAGCGGCAAGAGACGCAGCCGAAAAGAAAATGCCAAGTGGCAGGATGCGGTAGTGGCACACGCAGAACGAGGCGCAGTGGGCACAAGATTAGTCTTCCGCTTTGACGTGCCTGAAGGTCTCAAGCCATCGGACACAGATCAGGGTGACAGTTATTACCTCTGGAGACTGAATTTGCGTGCAGAACTGCCTGGCACCGACCTTGACCGTGACTATGAAATTCCCGTCTACGAGACTGGCGTGCAATCACGCTATCTTTCAAACCGGGTGGTGCAAAAAGCTCAGGAAGAACAGGACGTACTGGACACGATAGCCGTCGGTCAAATTATAGCCGTGCGCAGGCGTGGTGGAGTATTACAGATGGTGTACCCGATCGGCCGCTATCTCGGTTCATCACTCGTTGGCTTGCTCATTGGGTCGATTTTTACGGCCATAGGCTGGTATACGGCCGTGCGTGCCGGGCATACGATATTTGGTAGCCTTTTCGGTGGCATAGGAGCGCTCGTCGCAATTTCCAGCTTGTACGCAATGCTCAATTCGCTGGTCGTGTACCGTGAAGGTGACTGGATCAAGTCAGTGCGGCGGATTTTGGGTGTTCCTGTCGGTCGCAAGCAATTGCGGCACGGTAACTTCGACAAGTTAAAGAAAAAGAGTAGCTCGCAAACCCGTTCCGGGAGCAAACACGTCATTTACTATGCTGTCTATGCGCTGGATCTGGGCGGCAATGAGATGCTTGTGGGTGAAGGATTCAAAGGCGAAAATGAGGCAGCCGCGGCGATGCGCGTCATCAGCAGCACATTGAACCTCGATCCGATCGCGGCAGACTTTGACTAGTTTAGAAAATGCAGCGGGAAAAGTGGTGGGCCCTCGGGGGCTCGAACCCCGGACCAAGAGATTAAGAGTCTCCTGCTCTACCAACTGAGCTAAAGGCCCCACCTGAAATGGGGTGGATGACGGGACTCGAACCCGCGACGACCGGCATCACAAGCCGGGGCTCTACCAACTGAGCTACACCCACCATCGTACTTTCTTTATCCTAACATCGCGCCTGATGGCGCGCCCGGCAGGACTCGAACCTGCAACATCCGGATTAGAAATCCGGTGCTCTATCCGGTTGAGCTACGGGCGCATTCAAAACGGCCGTTCTGCCAGACAGGAAAATCGGCTGGTCGGGGCAGAGAGATTCGAACTCCCGACCCTCTGCTCCCAAAGCAGATGCGCTACCAGGCTGCGCCATGCCCCGATGCCAGATTTTCCGCCACGCAACGCCAGCCAAAGCCAGATATCGCGCGGGGTGCGATAATACGGGCGCATCGCCGGGCAAGCAAGCGATTCTCGCCGCTATTTTGGCAGCATGGTCGCCTGCCGCAGGCTCAGGTATATTGCCGGTTCTGGCTTCACCATTAATTCCGGAATATCGATGCAAAAGACGCTCCTGACGCTCATCCTCGCGATGTCCTTCACAATAACCTGTGCCGCCGACAAGGTACCGGCCCACCCTCACATCGAGGTCGTTACGACCGAGGGTATATTTAAGCTCGAGCTGGATGGCAAAGCGGCGCCTTTGACCGTCGCGAACTTCATCAAGCTGGTCGATTCCGGATTTTACGACGGCACCGTTTTTCATCGCATATTGCCGGGCTTCATGGCCCAGGGTGGCGGATATACGCCAGGCTTCAAGCTCAAGGAACCCGAAGAAACGGTGCCCAATGAATCCGGTAATGGTCTGAGTAACCTGCGCGGCACAATTGCTATGGCCCGCACCAGCGATCCACACTCGGCCGCTTCGCAATTTTTCATCAACGTCGCGAATAACGTCGGACAGGATGCTGCGTCTCCGAATCTCGATCCGGTGAAACACACGGTGCGTGGCAGTTGGGGATTCACAGTCTTCGGGTTTGTTTTTGAAGGGATGGATGTTGTTGACGCAATCACCAATGCTGAATCTGCGCCGAACGGCCCGGGCGGTGCACCCGCCCCCACCGTCCCTATCGTGATCAAGAAAATGTCACGCATCACCTACGAATAACATGACGACACTATTCATATCGGATCTGCATCTCGATGCCGGACAACCCGATATTGGTGAGCAGTTCCTGAGCTTCCTCAACTCCGATGCGCGCGAGGCCGACGCCCTCTATATTCTTGGCGACCTGTTCGAAGCATGGCTCGGCGACGACGACCCCAATCCCTATTACGGTGAGATGAAGTCCGCAATTCGAGAAGTCGTGGATGCCGGCGTACCCGTGAACTTCATGCACGGCAATCGGGACTTTATGATTGGCGCGCGGTTTGCTGGCGAAACCGGCGTGTCAATCATCGCCGATCCAACTGTCATCAATCTATACGGCCGTGACGTCGTTCTTTGTCACGGCGACGCGCTGTGTACCGACGACCTGCCGTATCAAAAAATGCGTGCGATGACACGCGACCCGGAATGGCAGGCCATGATGCTCCAAAAATCGATCGAAGAACGTATCGCGATCGCCGTAAAGGTTCGCAAGGAAAGCATTGCACGCGGTGAATCGCTCAGCGACGAAATCATGGACGTGAACCAGGACTCCGTAATCGCGACACTTCGAGAACATGAAGTCGATACGATGTTGCACGGACATACACATCGACCAGCGGTGCATGCAGTGGATCTTGGGGGCTCCATCGGAACTCGCATCGTGCTCGGTGATTGGTACGAACACGGCAGTGTGGTTCGGTGGGACGAGAGTGGGCCTCGACTGGAAACAATGGGCCGGTAACCTTTGGGGTCGCGCGCTGGGCGCGCTCCTACAGTGGGGGGCCGGAGTGGAAGCGGAATATCGGGTCCGGGTCGCTGATCAGTGCCGCCTCGACTTTCTTTAGTTCCTGCAGGCGTTGTTCGATCTTTGCATCCGTCACGCCGCTCTCGGATTTCGCGAATGCGATGTAGTGCTCGAAGTGCCTTGCTTCGGAAGCCAGCAGGCCACCGTAAAACTTCCCCAGTTTCTCCGGTAAACGCGGCGCGATCCTCGCGAAACGTTCACAAGAGCGCGCCTCGATCAGCGCGCCAATCAATAGCAGGTCCAACAATTTGTACGGCTCATCTCGACGCGCCGCATCGCGCAAACCGCCCGCATATCGCGATGCCGTGAGACGTTCAAAAGGTATTTTCATGTCATCCATGATTGAACGCACTTGTTCAAAGTGCCGCAATTCTTCACGTGCGAGTCGCGACATGCGCTGTGCAAGTACAGATCGCTCCGGATAGCGGTACAAAAATCCCAGCGCCGTTGACGCGGCCTTCAATTCGCAGTTCGCATGATCAAGCAGCATTTCAGGCAACCGCTCGGTGGCGACATCCAGCCATTCGTCCGGTGTCGCAGAATCCAGAAAGGCCGAGATATTTTCCGGAACTTCTACACTCACAGCCATTCTTCGATCTCCGCCGCCGTCTGCAGTCGATCCTCGGGCGACTTCGCCAGCATCATGTTGATCAACGCCTGGTATTGCGACAGTCGCGGTGGCAATAGCGGGATCGGGGCCTGGGCGTGTTTATAAATAATACCCATCGCCGAGCCGCCTTTGTGCGGCTTCTCGCCGGTCAGTAGCTCAAAGAAAATTACGCCCAGACTGTAAATATCACTGCGCTCATCAACATTGGAACCGTGCCCTTGCTCCGGACTCATGTAATAAGGTGTTCCGAAAATTTCTCCCTTGTCCGTTATTGCAGTTTCGAGCTTGACGCGCTTTGCCAGGCCGAAGTCGATCAGCGCGACGGTGCTGTTCTTTCGCAACATGATATTTCCGGGCTTTAGATCACGATGCAGCACATGCTTTTTATGCACAGCCGACAGCGCACTCGCAATCTGTCGCAGATATCGGACCGCGTCCCGTCGGCTCACGCCTGCCTCGATTTTGTGCCGCAAATCTCCGCCGTCGAGGTACTCCATCGCGATGTGCGCATGGTCATCACCGACACCAAGATCGTAAATTTTCACTATGTTCGGATGATCCATTTCCGCGATCGTCTCGTACTCCTGCAAGAAACGATCGAAAGCCCCGATACTGTCTCCGTGCTCCGGCATCTGCCGCAACACCTTAAGTACTACCTGCAGGTGCGTTGATTCGCGCTCGGCAAGATATACGCCGGAATGCTCGGTCGATCCCAGCTTGCGCATGAATCGATAACCCTTGATCAGCGGGTGGATGCCGGTACGAAGGTCGCCGACCAGCATGGACCCGGTCGACGTTATGCTTTTGTTGGCCAGCAAAACCTCGCTGATGCCGATAATCAAAGAGTCATGATTCAGGTGATCGCGCATGAAATGCGCGTCGGGGTGCAGGTCTATGGCCGCCTGTTCATCGTCGGCAGTGCCAAAATAAACCACCGGTGGGAAATGTCTACGCTGTACAAATCGCGTCAGAACGTCAATTCCATCACGATCCTCACCGTGCGAGGAACCCAGCAAAATGACATCGTTTCCGGCCCCTCCGAATTCATCCGGCAGGTGACCGGCCGCCGTCGGGTCGTATGCAGAAATGATTGCGTCGGGCCAATGTGTAGTGACGTGGTGCATGAGCAAGCTGCGGAAGTCCGCATGCTCGTCGATGATCATGAAGCGGATGCTCACCGGGATGCGGCTAGCAGCCGCTCGTTCGGTGTGGTCGCGCGCTGGGCGCGCTCCTACAGGGCGACGACTTTGGGGCCGTGGTCGTGTTGGGTTGCGCGCTTTTGTTTTGCAGCATCGTTCCGACGCTCTTCGAGCTCATGCAGGTACTCATCGGTGACATCTCCGGTCACATATTCGCCCGAGAAGCACGAGGTATCAAACTCGGTGATGGCGGAATTTCCGTGCCTTACAGACCGAATCAAGCCATTCAGGTCCTGATAGATCAATCGGTCGGCACCGATGAGGTCCTCGATCTCCTCAACCGTCCGGCCATTGGCAATCAGCTCGGCAGCCGCTGGCATATCAATTCCGTACACATTTGGATAGCGAACCGGCGGCGCGGCCGACGCGAAATAGACTTTCGCGGCACCCGCTTCGCGCGCCAGCTTTATAATTTGCTTCGAGGTCGTACCACGAACAATCGAATCATCAACGAGAAGAACGTTCTTATTACGAAATTCGAGGTCAATGGCATTCAGCTTGCGACGGACGGATTTCTTGCGTTCTTCCTGTCCCGGCATGATGAAGGTACGACCGATATAACGGTTCTTGATGAAGCCTTCCCGGTATTTGACGCCCAGGTGATAGGCAACCTGTAACGCGGAAGTGCAGCTCGTATCCGGGATCGGAATAACAACATCAATATCGTGATCGGGAAAATCCCGCACGATTTTTCCGGCGAGCTGCTCGCCCATCCGCAATCTCGCTTTGTAGACAGACAGATCGTCCAGGATTGAATCCGGCCGTGCGAAGTAAACGTATTCGAAAATGCAGGGCGTATGTGCTGTCGTCCCCGAAAACTCCTGGCAATGCAGAGAACCGTCGTTTTCGATCACGACACATTCTCCCGGATTGATATCCCTTACACGCGAGAACTGCAGTATGTCCAGTGCAACGCTTTCCGAGGCCACTGCATGATCCGTCCGGCCACCAACCTCGCGCTCGCCGAGGACAAGTGGTCGAATTCCGTTCGGATCACGAAACGCTACAATGCCGTACCCAACGATCAGCGCCACAACGGCATAACCGCCTTTACAACGCCTGTGCAGTGCTTCAATAGCAGCAAATATGTTTTTTGCTGTCGGTTTGCCGTTCACACGCATCTGCAATTCGTGCGCGAATACGTTAAGCAGAACTTCCGAGTCCGAATTGGTGCTCAGGTGTCGACGGTCCTGCCGGATCAGCAGCTCGGTGAGCTCGTCGTGATTCGTAAGATTACCGTTATGCGCGAGACAGATGCCGTACGGCGAATTCACATAGAACGGTTGCGCCTCGGACGACTTCGATCCTCCGGCCGTCGGGTAGCGAACATGGCCGATACCGACATTACCCTCAAGGCGCATCATATGCCGGCTACGGAACACGTCACGAACCAGGCCGTTGCCCTTGCGTTGTTTGAGTCCGCGCTCACCGCTCCAGGTGACGATGCCGGCTGCATCCTGGCCTCGGTGTTGCATCACTGTCAGGGCGTCATACAGTGCCTGACCGGCGGGGTTCGCGCTAACCATTCCAACTACGCCGCACATAGTTTGTCTCTACAATTCGGTCGGCAGATCAACGGGCAATTCATCCGCAACATCATCCGGTACAATCAGTTCGTAGCCAACGGGCGCCATGACTTTGATCCAGTCGGCGACCACCTCAAAATGCGGCAGCAATCGAGACTGCAACCACCAATCGTCATTGTCGAATCCGGAGAACTGCCCGCCAATCACCAGCAGTGCGACCAGTACAATGCCGCGCAACGCGCCAAACAATGAACCGAGCATGCGATCGAGACCGCTCAGCACTGACAAACGAACCAGTTTGGAAACGCCCCAGCCGAACAGCCCGCCAATAGACAATACGATGGCGAAGACCAGAATGCGCCCAAACCAGGTCTGCGCCCCTTCGGAGGTCAGCCAGCTTTGCGAGACTTCACCAACAGCCGGTCCAAAATACAACGAGGCCCAGATCGCGACCACCAGCGTCACGATGGAGATAGCCTCTTTCACGAAGCCGCGCACGAATCCGATAATGATGGACGCGAGCAGCGCTATGGCGATGATTATGTCGATGATCGGCATCAAAGATGTCGTCTGTAGCTCGGCACGGGCAAGGATGGGAGGAGAGTCTAGCAGATCATCAGGGATGCGGTACCACTTGTCCCTTACGATTCACTTTCAGGAGTCTCGCGGCCATCGCTTCGGCGCTCTCGCGGTCCTTTTGTGGGCCGATCCGAACCCGATGCAACTGGCCGGAGCTCGTTTGCAACTGGCTCAGGAATGCCGCGTAACCCTGTTTTCTGAGGCCCGCAGCGAGTTTTTCGGCATTCTCCTTATTCGAAAAACTACCGAGTTGTACCGCCCACATCCCGGTCGTCGACGCTACCGGTTTCGGTGCCTCTTCCTGGATCGGCGGCAGGTCTTTCTGCTCTTCGCGCGCGCTTGTGTTATCAGGGACCGGAAGTGGGGTCGGTTGGCCGGCCTCGGGCTCTGCCACCGACTGCGGTCTTGTCTCGGATTCCTTCGCCGCAGCATTTGTCGTGGGGATCGGCTTCGACCGTTCGCGATTCAGAACAACGGTCTTTGTGTCCTGGTCTTCCTGCCCCGGTAACAAGACACGCTGCGAGACGATCTCGCCATCCTCCGGCGGTCCGTCGAGGAAAATGGGTACGACGAGCACCACAAGAATAACCAATACAATTGCGCCGATAATTCGTTCTTTCAAAGCTCGTTCCATCATATTTTTGGTCGCGAATCCAGCACTCCGTCAAGGTCGTATCGATGGAGTACTGCCAGCCGATCGAGTACGGGACCTACGGTAAGAAACGATCCCGTGGCGAGTATTCTGTCATTTTCTGACGCGCTGCGCCGCGCAAATTCGATCGCTTCACCGGCAGACTCGGCGACCAGGCAGGCACAATCCGCAAGATTCGATATTTGCCGGGCCAGTTCATTGGCCGGCACGGCGCGAGGACTCTCGACTGTCATTGCCACCCAGCGATCTACACATTTAGCCAGAGGTCCGATCACTCCCCGTACATCTTTATCATTCAGCATGCCGACTATGGCGATTGTCGCATCCGCAGACTCCATGGAATTCAGCGTTTCCGCCAGCATTTCCGCCGCTGCAGGGTTGTGCGCGACGTCAATCACCCACTCGTGGCTGTCGAAAACCAGGCGCTGAGACCGGCCTCTAAGCGAGACTGACGGTAATACGTGATTGACGAACTCGGTATCAAACCTGGCCGCGAGTCCCGCCGCATCGAGCAAAGCCAAAACCGCTGCTGCGTTGCCCCGCTGAAACTCACCCGCCAGGCCCGGTCGCCGCAGGTCATGCAATTCAATATCGGGCCCGCGCCAGCTCCAGCTTTGATCGTCACCGACCCGGGAATCGAAATCGCGTCCCGCGAGCAGCAATATCGCTCCGCTCGCCTCGGCCTGCTGCCGGATCGCCTTCGGCACATCAGCACCTGCGAAGACCGTCGGAATTCCACGCCGCATGATGCCTGCCTTCTCGACGGCGATCGTTTCGACATCATCACCGAGCCAGTCACAGTGATCCAGCGAAACGTTTGTGATCAATGATGCTGTTGGCTCAATCGCATTGCTCGCGTCCAGGCGACCGCCCAATCCGACCTCAAGTATCCAGACGTCGAGGTCGGCCGCAGCGAAAACGACCGTTGCTGCCAGCGTGCCAAATTCGAAATAGGTTAGTTCCGTATCGCCACGAGCCGCTTCGACCTTTTCGAAAGCCGCGATGATTTGCGCGTCGCCGGCAGCAACGCCATTCACGACAATGCGTTCGTTATAGCGACTAATGTGCGGCGACGTGTACGCACCAACGCAGAGCCCCGACGCCCGCAACAAAGCGTCTGCCATTGCAACACTGGAACCTTTACCGTTCGTGCCCGCGATCAGAAGGACCTCCGCCGGCCGATTAAGCTCCAGGCACTCTAGAACGTGCTTCACGCGTTCGAGACCCAGGTTAATTTCTGTTGGCGACAGCGTCTCCAGCCACGTCAGCCAATCGGACAATGGCGAGACGGCGGACAGCACGATTAGGCTTATTGTACTGCGGTTTCGGCCGGGGCAGCGCGACCCGCAAATTTGGCCAGTAGATTGCCGATCTCATCGCGCAACCTGCGCCGGTCAACAATCATGTCGATCGCGCCATGATCCAGCAAAAATTCACTGCGCTGAAACCCCTCCGGTAAGCGTTCACGGACGGTTTGCTCGATGACGCGGGGTCCTGCGAAGCCGATCAGTGCATTTGGCTCAGCAATATTCACATCACCCAGCATAGCCAGGCTCGCGGAGACGCCGCCCGTTGTAGGATCCGTCAGGACCGACACATAGGGTAGACCCTGCTTAGCAAGGTTCGCCAGCGCCGATGACGTCTTGGCCATTTGCAACAATGAAAACAGCGCCTCCTGCATACGCGCCCCGCCACTTGCGGCGAAGGAAATCATCGGCATGTTGTTTTGTGCAGCGTAATTCGCGGCACGCGCAAATTTCTCTCCCACAACAGAACCCATCGACCCGCCCATGAATGCAAATTCAAAAGCGCAGACGACCACCGGATTCCCCAACAGAGTTCCTGCCGTGCTGACCAACGCATCTTTCTCGCCGGTTTTCTTTTGCGCCGCAATGATTCGGTCGCGATAGCGTTTACTGTCTTTGAATTTGAGCGGATCCTCTGGCTCCAGCTGCCCCGACAACTCCTCTTGAGAATCGGGATCGAGGAAATACTCAAGGCGTTTGCGCGCACCAATTCGCATGTGGTGGTCGCATTTAGGACAGACCTGAAGATTGCGTTCCAACTCATTGCGATACAGCTGCGCATCGCATCGGGCACATTTGATCCAAACACCTTCAGGCACCGACTTGCTGCGATTTTCGGTGCTGATGCGCGACGGCATTAGTTTTTCGAACCAGCTCATTTCGACATGATATCCGTATAGTTTCAGTACAGCTAGTGTGGTGTGGTAACGGCTGGCCCGAGACATCCAGCAGGGTAATCAACGGACGTCAGTGTCAGCCCGTGCGGCGGCGCCGCGATCCCGCCTTGCTTGCGGTCCCGGCTGTCCAATACCTCCGCAATCCACTCAGTGGATCGTTCCCCCTCGCCGACGCTGGCAAGCGTACCGGTGATGTTTCGCACCATGTGCTGCAGGAACGCGTTCGCCGACACCTGCAGCGTAATCCAGTCGCCGGCGCGTTGAATGGAGATATCGGTGATATTGCGATGTGGCGTATTCGCGCGGCATCCTGCAGCTCGGAATGCCGAAAAATCGTGTTCTCCCAGTAAATGCTGCGCGGCCTCGTGCATACGAGCGGCATCCAGAGGCTTGTATACCCACCAGGCGCGATGCCGGTGCAGCGCCGAGCGCTCAAGGCGATTCAGAATTCGGTAGCGGTAGTGACGACCGGATGCGCTAAAGCGCGCATGAAAGTCATCACCGACATGTCGGGACCACATAACACTTATGTCGTCCGGCAAATTACTGTTCGCGCCGAGTAACCAGCCACGATCATCCCGACTGCTGCTGGTGTCGAAATGTACGACCTGTCCAGTCGCGTGAACACCGGTGTCAGTACGACCGGCGCAGGTCACTTCGACCGTGTGGTCGGCGACCCGATTGAGGGCTTCCTCCAAACGCTGTTGCACACCGAGCCCGGTCTTCTGGCGTTGCCAGCCGTTGTACGCGGTACCGTCGTACTCAATACCGAGCGCAATGCGCATGCGAGTCCCAGCTACGCTATCTAGCTGGGCAGAGAGTCCAGCAATTGCTGAGCCTGCTGTTTCTGTGGCTCGTCACCCTCGTCCAGCACTTCCTCGAGGATGCTGCGCGCACCCGCCGGGTCGCCCATATCGACGTAGGCTCGCGCCAGATCGAGCTTCGTACCAACTTCCGTCATCGTACGCGCTTCGTGCAGATCGCCGCTCATGTCCTCCGGAGCCAGCGACATCGTCGGCACTTCTGCCGTCTCCTCGGTCAGCTCAGGACGCGGTTGCTCAACCGTCGCATCGTCACGCGGCTGCTCGATCGTGTCACCCATCTCGCTGACCTGCAAAGCCGCGGTCAGGTCGTCCAGATCCAGATCGACATCGGTTCCGGCAATCGCCGGCGCTTCGGCTGTCGCGTCAAGGTCCATGTTGCTTGTGAATGCGTCTGGTGGCAGTGCCTCTGTTTTTGCGAAGTCAAAATCGTCGTCATCATCCAGCGGCGCCAACAGGGTCTCGGCATCGGGCGGCAGATCATCCGCCGGATCGTCGCCTGCCCCCGGCGCCAGCAGGGTCGCATCAGTCTCAGACAGTTCGCCCGCAATATCCGCCGCAGTTTCTACAGCCATATCGTCGCTGAGTACCTGTGTAAGACCCGTAGCATCCAGCAGGCTGTCGTCGATGCCAACGTCAGTCGGCTCCGGCTCGTCCTGCCCCGATTCCGCCGATACCATCGGGTTTTGCCCGGTTTCATCAGCAGCGAGACGCATACCAGAACTTTCAAGATCACTTAAGTCCAGTCCCTCGACGAGACCGGTCGCGTCCGGGTCCAACTCAGGATTCTTGCCAGTTACATCGGTAACATCGATATCACTCAAGGCTTCATCAATTCCGGTATCGGAAAGTGCCTCGTTCGTTCCTGTGGCGTCCAGATCTTCCATCGACGCGGCTTCCGTGTCCGATACGCCATCGATATCAAGATCCAGATCGTCGAGATTGATCTCTGCAGTCTCTTCTGCATCCATGCCACTATCCACAATCACCTGTTCGAGAGAAGCATCATCGAGTGACGGCAATTCGGACGTACTCTCGCCCGTAGTAGAGAACGTCTCTTCGATTGTCGGGCTATCGCCTGCCAGGGCTGGCATTTCTGCCGTCGCGTCGGTCATCGTAGATTCTATGGTCGGCGTTTCGGCCGTGATATCGAGATCGAAATCAACGACATCGTCTCCCCCCGACTCCACGGCTTCGTCGAAATTAAAATCGACGTCATCAGGCTCTGCACCCAGATCAACAACATCAGCCGCGCCACTATCCTCGGCGCCGAAATCCATATCCAGCGCCCCGGCGTCATCACCTCCCTCATCAAACGAGAGGTCGACCGCTTTGGTCGCACCAAGCAGTTCGGCGCCCGCAAACATGTCGTGATCGGCCGCAATCTGCTGCCCCATAATCACTATCTTGTCCCACTCGTCGTTGTCATCGTCGCCAACTGACGCCTTGAGTCGGGTCGCGGCATCGACAAAGGCGTCCCGATTGCCCCAGACAAAGTAGATTTCGCACAACTTGGCCATCAATGCCTTGTCCGACGAATCGCTCTCCAATGCACCGTTGATAAGGTCGGCAGCCTGATCATACAGACCGTAGGCCATATGGAAATCAGCCTCTGCGATCGGATCTGTCTGATCCAGATTGACGGCCGTTTCACTGCTGAAGGTATCTTCCAGAGAGCCGAAAGCCCCCGACGCTTCTTCTGCCTCGGCAGCAATATCCGCTACCGGTGCTTCAACCGTATCTTCAACCGTTTCCTCCACAATCGGGTGAACGCCGGAGTCCTGCTCGACTACAACGATTGCGTCATCGGGTGTCGGTGCCTGCATGGTAGACGTCGCCGAAATCGCGGTCGCCGCCATATCGTCAGCATCCAGGGTCTCCCAGGGACGATCATTGTCATCGTCATCGTCACCACGCCGCATGAACCAGATCAGTCCACCGACGACCAGCACCAGCGCACCGATTATGATGCCCCAAAAACCGGTCAGGAATTCGATCACCGTGTCGACGATGCTCTTTTCACCAGCCGACGACGAGGTGGTTACAACGTCGCTGGGCGTGGTTGTGACGACGGTATCTGTAGCAGCTGCGTCGGTATCATCCGTGACCACCGGGTCCGTCGAATCATCGACAAACAGGTCGTCAATTCCAGCGTCATCCGCGTCCACATCATCAACAATTGTGTCGTCAACGAGTGAATCATCGACCAGTGGGTCGTCGACAATCGTGTCATCAACCGTGTCGTCAACCGGCGGTTCGTAAATTTCGCCACGAATATCCGCAAGTTCCTGCCGCAACGCGGCCAGTTCGTTATCACGAATTTCGATCAGGGATTTCTGATTTGGCACGTCTGCAGCTTCCAAATCTGCGATACGGCCTTCAATTTCCTGCTCACGTGATTGCGGCTCGTAGGTCGACGAATCGTCTGCATAATCACCACCCACCGGATCTTCGTCGGGTGGCACGAGTGTCAGGCTGGGCCGGCTCGATTGCTGTGGTGGCGTGTAACCCGATGCGCCGCCCCAGGCGCTGTGGTGGCGCTGCACTTCGCTTAGCGCATCACCTCGACTTATCTGGAAGACCTCGTCCGCGCTCGGAATGCGCAAACTTGCGCCCGCATTCAGTACGTTGATATTGCCGCCAAACGCCGCGGGATTCGCCTCAAATATGGCCAGCATGGTCTGATTTATCGTTAACCGGCCATCGGGTCGATTACGGGCCGCGAGACCCCAAAGCGTTTCGCCACGCTGAACGATCAGGTCACCGCCATCGGTCGTGCCATACGGCGAATCGTCGACCGTGGGTTGTGGCCTCGGCTCCGGTGGCGATTCATAATCGGAATCCGAGACGCTACTGGTGTCGCTGCTGCCTGAATCATTCGTTCGTGCCGGCTGAGATGGCTGCGGTGCCGGGCGAGCTTGCTGCCGCGTCGGCGCTGGCTGGCGTTGTATCTGGCCACTATCACTCGGTGCGCTGCGGCGGGGTGCTTCAACGGCGGGCGCTTGTTGCGTTGACGGCGCTGCATAGGTCGGCGGATCCAGCAATACCGTGTATTCACGCAGCAGACGGCCGCTTGACCAGGTGGCCTCTACGAGGAACGTCAGAAACGGTTCAGTGATCGGTGAGCGCGATCGTATTTGAACGACGCTATCGGTGCCGCTACTAACAACGTTGAATTGTATTCCCTGCAAATAGAACGGGCGGTCGATACCGTAGCGGTCAAAAGTCTCGGCAGATGCGAGAGTTACCTTGAGATCCGACAATTCATCGGGACTGGCCGACAGCAGCACGATTTCCGCTCTGAGCGGCTCGTTGAGTGCAGAATCCAGCGTGATGTCACCGAGTCCAATGGCCCAAACCTCGCTCGAAAGCAACAGGACTAACAGCAGAGAGAGACGAGTGAATCGTCGCGACATAATGTATATCTCCAAACCCTAAAACACCCCGTTTCTGACATCGTGTCCGGGGCCGTTCATTTGCCTGCGAACTATAGCTTAAAGATAGTTTTTTGCCAATATTTCAGCAATTTGGACACTATTTAGAGCTGCGCCCTTACGTATGTTATCGGCCACAACCCAGAGGTTTAATCCGCGCTCGTGGGAGATGTCGTCGCGTATCCGACCGACAAAAACAGGGTCGTTACCCGAACTTTCCGTCACGGCAGTCGGATACTGGCCCGTTTCCACGCCATCCAGAACCTCGATTCCCGGTGATTTCGCCAATAACTCACCGACGGCGGCAGCCGAAATCTTGTCGCGGGTTTCAATATGTATCGCCTCGGAATGCCCAAAAAACGCGGGGATGCGCACCGCGGTTGGGTTAACGAGTATTTTCTCGTCCTCAAGAATCTTGCGGGTTTCCCAAACCATCTTCATTTCTTCTTTTGTGTAGCGGTTGTCCATGAAAACATCGATATGCGGAATCGCATTGAAAGCGATTTGTTTCGCATCGTCTTTCATCTCGAGAGGACGACCATTGAGCAACGCCGTTGTCTGGCGTACCAGTTCCTCGACGGCACTGCGTCCTGCACCGGATACGGCCTGATAGGTGCATACATTGATGCGCTCGATACCTGCTGCGTCGTAAATCGGTTTAAGCGCGACCACCATTTGAATCGTCGAGCAATTCGGGTTGGCGATGATACCGCGGCTTTTGTAATCGGCGATTGTGTGTGGATTCACCTCGGGCACAACCAACGGAATGTCATCGTCATAACGAAATTGCGATGTGTTATCGACGACTACGCAACCTGCTGCTGCGGCCTTGGGTGCGAACTCTTCGGAGATCGAAGCACCAGCGGAAAACAGACCCATTTGAACTTTCGAGAAATCGAACTCAGCGAGATTTTCAACGCTCAGTTGACGGTTGCCAAAATCGACTTGCCGGCCGACGGATCGCTCGCTTGCCAGGGCGTAGATGTTTTCCACGGGAAATTTTCGTGTGCTCAGGATTTCCAGTATTGATTCGCCGACGACGCCTGTCGCGCCGACGACTGCTAGGTTGAATGTTTTGTTCATTGCCTTTTTTCGCGCGCGGGGCGCGCTCCTACTGTTGTTTTTCGCGCGCGGGGCGCGCTCCTACTGTTGTTTGTTGCGCGCGGGGCGCGCTCCTACAGTTGCGGGGTTTCTGATGTCACGTCGGAATTTTGCGCGCGATTGCGCAGGTAATGATCCATGATGACCAGTGCGACCATCGCCTCGGCGATGGGTGTGGCTCGAAGTCCTACGCAGGGGTCATGACGTCCTTTGGTCACGATCTCGGTATCCTTTCCTTGCTTGTCGATGGTCTTGCCTTTCACAGCAACACTCGATGTCGGTTTGAGGGCAATGCTCGCCAGTAAATCCTGGCCCGAGGAAATACCGCCCAGCGTGCCGCCAGCGTCATTCTTACTAAAACCATCCGCAGACATTTCATCCCGATGCTCACTGCCACGTTGTGTAATGGCTGAAAATCCAGCACCGATCTCGATTCCCTTGACCGCGTTAATGCTCATGAGACCGTGCGCAATGTCCGCCCCAAGCTTGTCGAATACCGGCTCGCCAAGACCCGGCGGCATATGGCTCGCCAGCACACTGATTTTCGCGCCAATCGAATCGCCCTGCTCCCTGAGTTCATCCATGAATCGGTCAAGCTCCCCGACACGCTGAGGGTCAGCGCAGAAAAACACATTGTCGTCGATCGCTGAAAAATCACTGGCGCCGAGTTTGATAGGCCCGAGTTGCGACAGGTAACCCCGCACTTCGATACCCAATCGTTCAAACAAATACTTTTTGGCAATGGCTCCCGCCGCAACGCGCATCGCGGTTTCGCGCGCTGAGGATCGACCACCGCCCCGGTAATCGCGTATGCCGTACTTTTGTTGATACGTGTAGTCGGCGTGGCCCGGCCTGAACTTATCCTTGATATCGCCGTAGTCTTTCGAGCGTTGATCCTTGTTTTCGATCTGCAACCCTATCGGCGTGCCGGTTGTCTTGCCCTCGAACACGCCCGAAAGGATCCTGACCTGATCCGGTTCATTGCGCTGTGTCGTGTGACGATTGCGCCCGGGCCGGCGGCGATCGAGATCGCCCTGAATATCGGTTTCCGACAGCTCCATACCCGGGGGACAGCCATCGACGATACAGCCAATCGCCGGCCCGTGGCTTTCACCGAACGTCGTAATTGTAAAAATTCGCCCAAATGTATTGCCAGCCACCGCTACAACCCTTGTAAGTCATTCTTTGTCAGCAAAAAAACACCCGCGCCACCTGCCGCAAACTCCAACCAGACGAATGCCACATCGGGGTACCTGGCCTCGAGTGCGCTCTGGCTGTTACCCACCTCACAGACAAGTATTCCATTGTCCGTCAGGAATCGCGAGGCATCATTTAGTATCTTCTGAACCGATTCCAGACCGTCGTCCCCGGCTGTAAGCCCCAACTCTGGCTCGTGATGATATTCAACCGGCATCGACTCCATGTCCTGCCGGTCCACGTAGGGAGGATTGCTCACGATCAGGTCGTATTGTTTTCCCTGCAGCGCACTGAAAAAGTCCGACTGCACGGGCGTTACGCGATCCTTAAGATCATGCCGTTCTATATTTATGGCCGTTACCGCCAACGCATCCGGTGAAATATCGACCGCATCGACACTGGCTTCGGGGAATGCATGAGCCATCGCGATCGCGATGCAGCCGCTGCCAGTACCCAGATCGACAATGGCATTAACATTCCGCGGCTTGACCCAGGGCGAGAACTGCGCCCGTACTAATTCGGCAAACGGGCTGCGTGGCACCAGAACGCGCTCATCGACATAGAATTCGTGGCCGGCAAAAAAGGCCTGATTCAGCAAATACGCGAGAGGAACCCGCTCCTTGATACGTCGATCCGCCAGATCCGTCACCCTCTCGACCTGCCCGTCTTCGACACCGACCGAATAGATGGCTGGCGCAGCCTCATGCGAAAGCTGCAAGGACGCAAATACCAGCCAGGCCGCCTCGTCGAGCGAATTGTCGGTGCCGTGCCCATACGAAAGCTGCGCTGTTTCAAAGCGTTCAGCAATCGTGCGTATTAGTTGTTCTACGTTCATCGGGTCCCTGTGCGACGGCGAATCTATCACGCTCATGGCCTAACTGCCTGTAGAATTGCCAACTCGACATTTCTTCAACACAGAACCCTGATAAATATCATGAGCCTCAAGAACCTGATCATCGCAATACTGCTCGGTACGGCACTTGCCGCTGGTATTTTTGTAGCATCGAAAGTATCTGCGCCAGCAAAACCCCAAGCCGCATTCATCGTCCCGCTACCGGGCGAGCTACCGGAATTTTCGTTGCTGGATCAAACCGGTGGGCCGGTCAATGCCGGCACGTTTCGGGGTCAATGGGACCTGGTGTTTTTCGGCTTCACGAATTGCCCGGATGTTTGTCCCACGACGTTGCAGATTCTGGCCAACGCGCAACGCGAGCTGATCGAAACCGGATCGCGTACACCGCCTCGCATCGTTCTCGTGAGCGTCGACCCGGAACGCGATACGCCCGAACTGCTGGGCGAATACCTGGACTATTTTGGTGAAGGTAATCTTGCTGTGACCGGGGACCTCGAAGAACTCACCAGGCTGACTTCCGCATTGGGTATCTACTTCGAAAAAGTCGCGGGTGAAGATGGCAGCTACGCTGTCGATCACTCTGCTGCTGTACTGGTCCTGGATCCCGATGCGAAGTTTTCAGCGTTGTTCAGCGCGCCGCATGTTGTCGAAAACTATTTGCACGACCTGCCGATCATCACGGGCAGTCGATGATGCGGTCCATTGCTTTGCTCGCTTGTCTGTTGTTGGCTGCCTGTGGCGGTGACATGAAGCCACCCCTGGTCGCAAGCGATATAATTATTACAGCACCCATCCCGGGTAGACCGATGAGTGCTGGCTACGTTTCGTTGGCTAACAACACCGATGCAGTGATCAGTATTTCTCATGTCACCAGCCCCGAATTCGAGTCCGTCGAAATGCATGAATCGCTACTTGAGAACGGAGTAGCGAAAATGCGCCGGATGGACGAATTGGCGATTGCCGCGAATTCGAGCATGTCACTACAGCGCGGTGGCAAGCACCTGATGTTGATGCGGCCAATCGGCCCACTGGATTCGGTTTCTCTAAGTTTCTACAGCGGCGATACATTGCTGTTGAGCGTGGCAACAGCCGTCAGCCGGGGGGGTCGTTAATGCTCGACGGATTATTTGCCGCACTGCAGTACGTACTGCCACAGCATTTGCTGACGGCCCTTGTGTGGCGCATCGCACGAATTCGCCATGTGGCGACGAAAAACTTTTTGATAACGCACTTTGTCAGCCTCTACGATGTTGATATCGATGATGTCAATCTAAGTGTGCCAGATGACTTCGAGACTTTTAACGACTTCTTTATCCGCGAGTTGTCCAGCCATGCGCGTCCCATCGATGAGGACGGCAACAGCATTATTTCGCCCGTCGATGGCACGGTCAGTATTGCTGACGAAATTCGTGGCGACAGCATCATTCAGGCGAAGGGAATGGATTACTCGCTCAGCGAATTGCTCGCAACAGACCTTGATCAAGCCGAGGCCTACGTCGATGGCGCATTCGCAACCATTTACCTGGCGCCATACAACTACCATCGAGTGCACGCTCCATGGGATGGCGAACTGGTTGCCGCCCGATACGTGCCCGGCGATTTGTTTAGCGTCAATGCAGCGACCTTCGAGAGGGTTACCGGACTGTTTCGGCGCAACGAACGTTTGATCATGCATTTCGAGACGGATCGCGGACCGGCAGTGCTGATTTTTGTGGGCGCGTTGAACGTCGGCAGCATTACGACGCCCTGGACAGGTGAGTTGCGCCCGAAGAAACACGGCGTGGTTGATGTTCCTGACTTGTCCGGTCATTCAAGCACGGTGCGCAAGGGAGACCTGCTGGGGTGGTTCAATATGGGATCGACCGTGATCCTGTTGTTACCGCCCGGTAGTTCAGAATGGGATCACGACCTCAAGCCTGGCGAAACACTGCGAATGGGTGAAGCAATCGGCGAGTTCCCGGTTACCGCAAAATGACAGACTGGCGAGCAACGTCGGGACCAGCGGTCGCAGTCCGCCGGGCCGCAATGAAACAGCGTCTTCGAGCTTATTTTGACGGCGAATCGATTCTGGAAGTTGACACTCCGTCATTGAGCGCCTCGGCGGTCAGTGACGTGCAGATAGACAGTATAAAAGTCCGTTGCGAGCTCGCTGATGCACCGCTGTATCTGCACACGTCACCCGAATTTTGTATGAAGCGCCTGCTGGCATCCGGATATCCTGATATTTATTCGATCTGTCGCGTTTATCGCGATGGCGAACTTGGCCGCAACCACCAGCCTGAATTTACGATGGTCGAGTGGTATCGGCTCGGCTTCGGGCTCAGCGAAATCATATTGGACACGCAAAAGGCAATCGCAGCTGCGCTCGATCAACCGAAACTTGCTGACGATGTCCTGACCCTGGGTTACCGCGATGCATTTTTCGATAGCTGCCAAATCGATCCTCTGCTGGCATCAATCGATGAGCTTGCCGATGCAGCCAATGCCGACGTCGGCTTGATCCGCCTGCTGGGCGATGACCGCGATGGCTGGCTGGACCTGATTCTGGCAACGAAGATCGCGCCATCGTTCGCAGCGGACAAATTGACGGTTTTGCAGCACTACCCTGCCAGCCAGGCAGCCCTTGCTCAACTATGCCCGGACGATTCGTTAGTCGCCGACCGCTATGAAATATTTATGGGCCCACTGGAACTTGCGAACGGCTATGTTGAGCTGACCGACGCTCGAATACTGTCGAAGCGCATTGCCGCCGATCAGGCAGCTCGTAAACAACGTGCGGAACCCGTACGTCCACACGATCAATCGCTGCTTGCAGCGCTGGAATCGGGGTTGCCAGCATGTGCCGGCGTTGCCATGGGATTGGAGCGCTTGCAAATGGTGCACGACAAGACCGACCATATCCGCAACGTTGTCCCCTTCGATTTTGAGACTGGTAATGAGTGATCCGGACTGCAAACTACTCGATTCACAATTGCGAGTGTTACTGGCGGACGAAACAGATGCGCTCGCAAGTGCGAGTATTTTCGTTGCCCTGCTGTACAACGCGATAAATGATATCAACTGGTTGGGTATTTATGTCCTGCGTGGCGGCGAGCTGGTGCTCGGACCGTTCCAGGGAAAACCGGCCTGTGTGCATATAAGCGTTGGCTCCGGCGTATGCGGAACAGCCGCCGCGACGTTACAAACGCAACGCGTCGCAGATGTGCATGAATTCGACGGTCACATTACGTGTGACGCGGACTCCCGGTCTGAGATCGTTGTGCCGTTAGTCAGTAACGGAGAACTTATTGGAGTACTCGATATAGACAGCCCAATAACCGATCGCTTTTCAATATCCGATCAGACGGGTATCGAAAAGCTCTGCCAGTCTTTTTGCGAATTACAAGGCGCGCGCGACAAATTTATATAGCCAGGAAATTACTTGACGCGCGACACGTATTCGCGTGAACGCGTATCGACTTTGACGATTTCATTCTGATCGACGAATAAAGGAACGCGTACAACGGCTCCCGTCGATAATTTCGCTGGTTTTACGCCGCCACTCGCCGTGTCGCCCTTAACACCCGGGTCCGTCTCGACAATTTCAAGCTCGACAAAATTGGGCGCGGTGACAATAAGCGGTGCGTCGTTCCAGAGCGTTATGCCACAGACATCCCCGTCGGAAATCCAGTCTTTCGCATCACCGACCGCGGACTCGTCGGCCGCGTATTGCTCGAACGTGTCCTGCAACATGAAGTGCCAAAACTCGCCATCCGAGTACAAGTACTGCATATCGGTATCCACAACGTCAGCCGCCTCAACCGACTCACCGGACTTGAATGTCTTGTCGACGGTCTTTCCGCTCTTGAGGTTCTTGATTCGGACGCGATTGAACGCCTGTCCCTTGCCCGGCTTAACGAACTCGTTCTCAACAATGATGCAAGGATTGCCGTCGATGATGATGCGCAGCCCTGACTTGAACTCGCTGGTGCTGTAGTTGGCCATAAATTTCGCTCTATTCAAAGCGTCTGCCGGGTGGCGACGAGGCGCTATGATACTAGAGTCTGCACAGGCCGCCAGCCGTATTTTCGGCCCAAACAGGGCCTCTTTCGCACTGAAACTTGATTTAGGTCACGGTTTTGACCTCCCGACCGCGACGCGGGCTCCGCCTGTGTCTAAACTGCTCGCACGGTTAACAAAATATGGAAATCTGCGGAACACCGCCGTTGCCAGGGAAAGGGATTTGAACGGGCGCCATAGCATCTCAATTGCCGTACTGACCGAAAGTCAGGACGACGTCGAAACTATCAACAGCACGCTGCGCGATGCCGGTCACGCGGCACATTGCCAGTGGATAGCAACACCCAACCGGCTGGCCGATTTGCTCGCAACCGAGTATGTCGAGCTGCTGATCCTTAACTGCGATAGCTACAATGATTCGATTCAACAGGTCATTAAGCAAAAGGATCGCTACAACCCCGAGGTGCCGGTCATTGCCCTGCAGGAAACGGCCGACGAGAACAGCATTCAGGCAGCGATGCAAGCAGGTGCCTGCGATCTCATTTCAATGTCGTTGAAGACGCGCTTTCAGTCTGTCGTCACACGAGAATTGCGGGCGTTGCGCGTTGAACGAGCACTGAATTCAACGTTGCAATCCGCCACCGAATACAAGCGCCAGCTCAAGGATCATATGGAATCGTCCAGTAGCTCGATCGCACTGGCGCAAGAAGGAATTTTTACCGACGTCAACGATGCCTGGATGGCCCGGTTCAAGGTTGATAACAAAGATGAATTGATCGGCATGCCGCTCATGGACACGTTCGACGCCGAAAGTCAGGCCGCGCTCAAAGGTGCCCTCATCGCGACGATCGAAGGCAAGTGGCAACCGGATGAGAAACTCATTGTCAAAACGCAGCTTGATACTGCTGATAACGACGAAGTACATCTTGAATTTCGCAAATTCGATCTGGACGACGGACCCTGTGTGCAAATTCGAATTGCACCGCAGCTGAAAATTGCGGAAGAACCGACCAAGCTGGTGCATAAAGCTTTGCAACGCGATCCTACAATGCTGTTCTTCCACCGAGCGCAGTTCATCGAGAGAATTAACAGGCACCTGCGCAAGAAACCGGCTCAGGGTACCCACTGCCTGGTTTACATCAAACCCGATAACTTCACCGCTGTGCTCGACAAGGTCGGCATTCTGAATTCTGAGGAAATTCTCGCCCAGCTCGCAGAAGAAGTACGCAAACGCCTGCATCCGCGCGATGTTGCTGGTCGCTTTGAAGGTACCTCAATCATGGTTTTACTCGAACGCGGTTCTGCCCACGACGCGCAAGTCTGGGGCAAGCAAGTTTGCGAACACATCGCCCAATATACGTTTGAGGTCGAAGACAAATCGACTCACATGACTTGTACCGTCGGGGCATGCGGGGTCAACGAAGTATTCAGCGGCCTCGAGGAATTTATCGCGGCAACTGTCAGTGCCTACAAGCTTGGCAAGGAAGCCGGAGGTAACACCTCATACCTGGATGAGAGCGCTGACGAGGACACCAAACAGCGCAAATTTGATGCCATTTGGGTGAAACACCTGAAGGCTGCACTAATGGATGACCGCTTTCGTCTCGCACAATTACCCATTGCGGGACTACGTAGTGATTCGGTAAAAATGTACGATCTGCTGGTGCGCATGATTGACGAGCAGGGAAAGTCTGTTCTGCCATCAGAATTCCTGCCTGCAGCAGAGCGCAACAACATGATGAAGAACATCGATCGCTGGATGTTGCAATCGGCCGTCAGGTTTTGCAATGAGGGCAGCGCCGACCGTGTGTTCGTGCGGCTGTCAAGACAATCCATTACAGATGCGACAACGGCGTCGTGGATGGAGCAACAACTTGATGCCGAAGGCTTTGATTGCTCGCGACTGGTCGTGCAGATTCCCGAGCGTGATGCCGCGAAGCACATCAAGCAGACACGAGCCCTTATTAAACATGCTCGCAAACTCGGAATTGGGTTCGCGCTGGAACACTATGGCCTCGATCAGGAACGCTTCCAGATTCTGGACATTCTGAAGCCCGATTACATCAAGATTGACGGCGAAATGATGCACACATTGATGACGGACTCGCAGATGCAAAAATCAGTCAGCAGGATCGTCAAGGCCGCTCAAGAAAGAAAGATCAAGACAATCGCCGAGCGTGTCGAAAACGCGAATGCGATGGCGGTGCTCTTCCAGCTCGGACTCGACTTCATGCAGGGACATTATGTTCATGAGCCGGAAGTGGTGCTCGAAGACACTGACGGCGTTGCAAGCAATACGCTGGCTGACCTGGCGGCCGCCAGCGGGAACTAGGTGAGTTTGGTAGCAATTAAAGTGTGACACATCTCACACTCTGTTTAACCAACCACCCGTTAACGCCCGGCAACCGTCAAATAATAAGATAGAACACCAGCCGGCAGCTCATATTTGAATCAGGCTGACTATCGGGTTTTTCGGAGTAACGACAGTGAAGAAGGTATCAAGCAGAACGAGTCTGGCTAATCGTAGCATTCCGGCTATTGTAGCGGTCGGCAGTGGTCTGGCCGCGATGCCAGCAGGCGCACTGGAACTCGGCGAACTGACGGTTCAGTCACGATTGGGCCAACCGCTTCGAGCCAGCATTGCGTACGCCCTCGCACCCAATGAGCAACTGGCGAACTATTGCGTCACGATGCGTCCGGGCCCATCGGTCAGTGGCCTGCCTGGATTTGGGCCTGCAAAGATAAGCGTCTCGAACGGCGTCATCATGCTGACGGGCAGTACGCCCGTACGCGAGCCAATGGTATCCGCACACGTCATAGTAAATTGCCCCTACTCTGCGAATCTGAGTCGCGAGTATCTGTTGTTCATCGACCCACTGTTGCCGGTGTACGACCAGACCGCAGTGACTCAGCAAGTGAGTCCCGTTGCCGAGCCGGTTACCGTTGCGCCGGCCGCCATTCAACGTCCTGCGGCTTCTGTAAAGGCCGAGCCGGTTAACAAAGATATCGCACCATCTGGCCGTTACCTGGTTCAACCCGGCAACACGCTGTCGGATATTGCGGCGCGGATTCAAAACCGCGGGATGGGTTTATGGCCTGCGGTAAACGCGATTTTCGCTGCAAATCCGGATGCGTTTGTTAATAACGATCCGAATCTGCTGAAAGCCGGCAGCTGGCTTTCCATTCCTTCTTTCGAGGGCAGCGCCAGTGATGTTGCCGTGGAAAATGCGATGGTAGAACCGGTGGTCGATTTGTCCGCATCTGCCGACGAGAATTTAGCAGCTTACGAACCCGATTCCATTGTTGAAGCATCGCCAATAGAAGAACCCTCATCCATTGTTGAGACCGCAACAGCAGAAGAACCAGCATTTGCGGATGAAGCTGTCGGCGACATGACCAGCGACCTGCGACCTGGCGATATTATTCTCGATACCGAGCTCGAGGGTCCGACCACAGCGTCATCATCGCCCAACGTCCCGACCGCTATCATCACGAGCAAAAACCCGGACGCCGATGGGAATGCATCCCCGGCGTGGCTTTTCTGGCTTGCCGGTAGCGGCATTGCCTTAATATTCGGGTTGTTAATGTTCGGCCGACGATTGCGCGATCGCTCCAGCACATCTCCGGCTGCGCCAGCGGCAAATCAGGAAGAGCGCCGCCGCTTCAGCGATACGCAAACAAGCGACACGGAAAACGTTGAGGCTCCTGGCGTTGACTTCGACCTTTCGGACGACTCACCAACCCAGGAAAATCTTGCACTGGATGCCGATCTAGTTATCGGTACCGGCCTTGAACAAGGTGCCGCGTCCGGCGATTCACAAGACTTTGGCTTCGCTGAAGCGAGTAATCCGGACATTGAATTGCCGTTCGAGCCTGTGGCGCAGATTTCTGACGAAACGGATATGTTGTTGCCGCCGCTACGGACCGACGAGCATTCGATTCTTGAGAGCGAGGTGCTTCCGGAAGAAGAAGACGATTACGACATGTCGGTGATTATTGATGCCACCAAAATACCGCAACCGGAAGATGTCACAGAACGTGATCTGAAAGCCGTGGAGATCGCAACCGTCGATGAAACACTGATTTCCTCAAATTACACGATCAATAAAGAAGTCGACTTTGAGGTTCTTGAGCAGGATTACGAAGACGAACTGACTGCCACTCAGGCACTGAATCAAGAGATCGCCAAAGCGGCCGCCGATCTGGCGTTGCAGACGGATGAAACAGCAGCTATGCCCCTCGCGACAGTGACGGAGCTCGACATCACGGCGCAAATGCCTGCCCAAAATGATGAAATTTCGGACCTCGAGGATACTGGCATTAATGAGGCGATCACCGTCAACAAGGTAGCCGACGACGAAACGGTCGAAATGCCGGCCGAGACAGGAAAAACCGGGTCGTAGTAACGCGCCGTGCTCGTTAATGCCCTTGTGGGTGCGAAGCCTGGAAAACTTGGTCGCTTGCGGACAATTCCGCTTACTCCGGTACCCTCTGGTGGTACGATAGAATGTCGTATGTGTGCCAAAATAACACAATAGTTCCGGTACACACGTTCGCTCACCTGTTTTCTCGATATTGATGGCAGGACTTCGATTTGGCCAAGATGATGCAGCGTTGTTCAATTTTCTTGAGCCGCTATCTTGTGGATGCAATAAGCATACTGGTGACAATCGCGCTGATTGTTGTTTGGGAACGTGGCGAGCGATCCAGAATAGTCGCCGAAGCAAGAGGCAGAACCGCCGATCAGGTCAATCTGGTGCAAGAGCAGTTAAGTGCGAAGATTATCGCGAATCTATACCTTATCGAGGGACTGCGCATCCAGCTTACCCAAAATCCGGAGTGGACTCAGTCGGAGTTCGCCGCCTATATCGAAAAATTGATCGCGAATTATTCAGATGTTCGACATGTAGCAGTCTCTCAGGATTATGTTGTCAAGTATCTTGCGCCGCTTGCCGGCAATGAATCAGCATTGGGGATGGACTACCGTGAAGTACCTGCGCAACTGGCCGCGGTTCAGGAAGTCATAAACCTTGGCCACACTGTCATAACGAACAAGGTTGATTTGGTTCAGGGAGGCTCGGCCATTATTGGCCGGGTACCGTACTACCTTAGCGGTAGTGGGGCCGGGCAAAAGTGGGGACTCATTGCTGTCGTCTGGCATCTGGATGTGCTGTTCGAGCCGCTGGAAAAGATAAACTCCGGTGGTATCTATCGCGTCGCGACGCGCAGCGTCGTCGAAAATTCGCCGGAATTTGAGGTCATTTACGGCGACCCGAATGTATTTGACGAAGATCCCGTCGACATCAAACTGCAACTCGAGGGGAACACCTGGGAAATCGCGGCAATCCCGGGGCAAGGATGGCCGTCGATGTCGGATTCGATCTGGATGATCCGGATTGCCGGTATGTTGACCATTTGTCTCATCGTAACTTTGGCCTTCAGCCGCAGAAGAAAATCGATTGCTATTCAGTCGCTGCAGACTGAAATAGGTGAACGCAAACAGGCAAAAGCTGCGTTTCGCGATAGTGAGAGACGGTTGCGCACGATCATGAATTCCGTACCGGTCGGAATTACCTACGTGGATGCGGAACAAACAATTAGATATGCCAATCAATATTATCTGCACATGCGGGATATGCAGGAGAATGCCGTTGTAGGCAATGGCGTACAAAATGTGCTCGGCGAAGATCTGCTGGAATCTTCGGCCCCATTTATGAAGCGCGCTTTATTGGGCGAGAAGGTTCACTTCGAAAGCGTCGCTAATGCCGGCGCTCCGAACGCGAAACATTACACTGCCGATTATGTTCCCCATATCCAGCCTGACGGTGAAGTCCTGGGCTTCTTTGCATTGGTACAGGACAATACTGAAATCAAGAAATACAGTGCCGCACTGATCGCTAGCGAAGGGCAGTTCCGGACGATATTTGACACGATTAGCATTGGAATCATGGTAATCGACGCACAAGGTACAATCCGCAGCACCAATCCAGCCGCTGTAGAAATGTTTGATCGCGCCGCCGACGAAATACTGGGTAAAAACGTTTCGATATTATTGCCGGAAGCATCACAAGATACGTATTTAAAGTACATTCGTCGGCTAGCCGACAGACAGGGAATTATTGGCTCGGACATAAATATTGAAATAACAGCGCTGCGTAAGAACGGTGAATCTTTCCCTGTGCGATTAGACTTGAACGAGATGCGCCTTGGTAATGAAAAACTGTTTTTAGCCGCCTTTGAGGATCTGGCAGAGATTCAATCGCTGGAAAATCAATTGCGACAATCGCAAAAACTGGAATCGGTCGGACAACTGACTGGTGGCATAGCGCATGATTTCAACAACTTGCTTGCTGTAGTAACAGGCAACCTTTCTTTACTGCTTGACGACATCAGGGCAAACACCGGATTCCCGGCAAACGAAATCGTGGAACTCGTTCAACCGGCGATCGATGCGAGCGAGCGCGGTGCGGATCTGGCACAAAGACTGCTGGCCTTTTCCCGCAAACAATCGCTACATCCGCAAGTGATTGATATCAACCAACACGTCTCAAGCATGGAGAATATTTTACGACGTACTCTTGGAGAGACCATTGATCTGAGAATCAAACTCAAGGAAAAAGGCTGGAAGGTGCTGGTGGATCCGGCGATGCTGGAAAGCACTATCCTCAACCTGGCGATAAATGGCCGTGATGCGATAGCCAGTGGCGGTCGAATCAACATTGAAACGGCTGACGTCAGTCTCGACGAATCGTATGTTGCGTTGCATCCAGAAGCGGTGGTTGGTGACCACATCCTGCTGGCGATTCGCGATACCGGCGGTGGCATCGACCCGGATATTATCGACAAGGTCTTCGATCCGTTCTTCACAACCAAAGAAGTCGGAAGTGGTAGCGGCCTCGGTCTTTCCATGGTACACGGGTTCGTCAAACAATCCGGCGGGCATATCACGATTGATACCCGTGCTCGTGAGGGTACGACTGTTAGTATCTACTTTCCCCGATCGTCACAACAAATTGATGCCGATGACAAAATTGCACAAGTCACTGCCGGCGGTGGCAGGGAAACCGTTCTCGTGGTTGAGGATGAAGATGGGGTTCGTTCGATGGCGGTCCGAATGCTAGAGCGACTCGGCTACGAAGTGATCGAAGCCGCCGACGGAGCGACCGCTATGCAGCATATCTCAAGCACAGACTCAATTGACGTCGTACTGACAGACGTTGTATTGCCAGGCGATATGGGCGGACCCGACATCGCCCGTGCTGCGAGAGAAATCTCATCCGACGTGGCAATACTCTTTATGTCCGGATACACCGAATCCAGCATTCTGAATCTCGGTGACCCTGACACCGACCCCAAGCTTTTGAACAAACCGTTTACGTTCAACGAACTGGCGTCAAAAATTCGCGAATCCATCAGCTCGGCACGCGCGAACAGCAAGTAAAAGGCACGCTCAGATACCAATCAGGCGCTCAACCTTGCGCCAGCCTTTCGGCAGCATACTGCCGCGCAGTGCGCGGTCACCGTAGTAATCGTCCAGATCATTCCACCTGATCGTCATCATGCGGGTGCCGGTATACACCTGCAACAGACCATCTTCCGGGACCACTGCCGCTGCAACCATCGTCTCGTCACCGCTCTTGTATTTTGGTCCGGGGATATTGATCAGCTTGTTGCCCTTGCCCTTCGCCAACTCAGGTAACTCTTCCATCTCGAAGAGCAACAGACGCCCGATCGAACTAACGGCCGCAATAAGACACTCAGTTTCTGCAGGGACTGCTGCCGGCACGACAGCCTTGCCGCCTTGTGGTACACGAAGGATTGATTTCCCGGCTTTGTTGCGTGACACCAGGTCGTCCAGTGTCGCAACAAAACCATATCCGGCATCACTCGCCAGTAAGTACTTCTGCTCTTTCGCTCCGATCATTGCACCGCAAAATGCCGCCCCATCGGGCGGCTTGAAGCGACTGGATAAGGGTTCACCCTGACCACGCGCTGATGGCAGCGTTCCAGCCATCACGCTGTAGACACGTCCGGTGCTGTCGATAAACATCGCCAGTTGATTGCTGCGGCCCTGCGCCGCGGCGAGGAAGGCATCACCCGACCGATAATTCAGCGCTTCCGGATCAATCTCATGGCCTTTCGCTGCGCGTGCGTACCCGGCCTGTGACAGCACAACGGTCACCGGTTCACTCGCAACCAGTTGCGTCTCATCCAGTGCCTGTGCAGCTTCTTTCTCTATGATTTGAGTTCGGCGTTCGTCGCCGTATGCTTCCGTATCCTCGAGAATTTCCTTCTTGATGAGCGTCTTCATGCGTGCCGCGCTTTTGAGAGTTTTTTCCAGCAGATCGCGTTCCTCGTTCAACTCATCCTGCTCGCCCTTGATCTTCATTTCTTCAAGCTGGGCGAGATTACGCAGGCGCAAATTCAGAATGGCTTCAGCTTGAATATCGGAAAGCTTGAAGCGCTTCATGAGTACAGGTTTGGGTTCGTCCTGTTTGCGAATAATCGCGATAACTTCGTCGATACTTAAGTACGCAACCAGCAGACCATCCAGAATGTGCAAACGATCTCTTACTATCTGCAGGCGATGGCCGAGACGATTGGTGACCGTTTGCCGGCGAAACTTGAGCCACTCTTTGAGAATTTCGAGCAGATTGAACATGCGCGGACGCCCATCGAGCCCAATGATGTTCATGTTGACGCGGACAGTGCGTTCCAATGACGTCGTTGAGAACAAGTGTGACATCAACTGCTCAACATCGACGCCACGCTTCTTGCTGATCACCAGCCGCGTTCGTTCCTCGTGATCCGATTCGTCACGAAGATCGTCGACCTGCGGCAATTTCTTGGCACGCATTTGCGCTGCTATCTGTTCCTGCAACTTCGCACCGGAGATTTGATGCGGCAATGCTGTAATTACGATTTCGCTGCCTTCCATCTTGTAGGCGGCACGCAGTCTCAACGTACCGCTGCCAGTCTCGTAGATTTCTTTGATGTCTGCAGCAGACGAAACCAGCTCACCACCGGTCGGATAATCCGGACCTTTGATGTGTTTCATCAAATTAGCGATGGACGCTTTTGGATTGTCGATCAGGTGAATCAACGCGCTCGCCACTTCCTTTAGATTGTGTGGCGGAACATCGGTCGACATGCCCACGGCAATGCCCGTGGTGCCATTAAGCAATAGATTCGGTAGCCGCGCGGGCAGTACAACAGGCTCTTTGAGTGTCCCGTCAAAATTCGGCGACCAGTCGACCGTGCCCTGCCCCAACTCCTGCAGCATGCTCTTCGCGTACGGCGCGAGACGTGATTCCGTATAGCGCATGGCGGCGAATGACTTGGGGTCATCGGTAGAACCCCAGTTGCCCTGACCGATGACTATCGGATAGCGATAGGAAAAATCCTGCGCCATGAGTACCATCGCTTCGTAGCACGCCGAGTCGCCGTGCGGATGGAATTTGCCGATGACATCGCCGACGGTTCGCGCGGACTTCTTTGGTTTTGACGACGCCGATAAACCCAGCTCGCTCATCGCGTAGATGATGCGTCGTTGTACCGGCTTCAGGCCATCGCCAATCTGCGGTAGCGCTCGATCCAGAATGACGTACATCGAATAATCAAGATACGCCTGTTCCGTGTAATCCTTGAGCGCTTGTTGTTCGACACCCTCAAGATTCAGACTGTTTTGCATATCGTTCATACCTCGGCAAGATTGCCTTTGGATTCCAACCAGCTACGACGATCTTTAGACCGCTTTTTCGCCAGCAGCATGTCCATCACCTGGTCCGTTTTGTCCCGGGCGTTAATCGTCAGTTGAACAAGTCGTCGCGTGTCACGATGCATGGTCGTTTCGCGTAACTGTTCCGGGTCCATTTCGCCCAGGCCTTTGAAACGCGTCACAGTGAGCTTGCCCTTCTTTTTCTCAGCTTCGATGCGATCAAGAATGCCTTTTCGTTCGCCCTCATCCAGTGCGTAAAACACTTCCTTACCAACATCGACACGATAAAGCGGCGGCATCGCAACGTAAATATGACCGGCCAGGACCAGCTCGCGAAAATGCCTGAGGAACAGTGCACATAACAATGTCGCAATGTGCAGGCCGTCCGAATCGGCGTCTGCCAGTATGCAGATCTTGTGGTAACGCAATCCGCTGATGTCATCACTGCCCGGGTCGACGCCGATTGCAACGGCAATATCATGAACCTCCGCAGACGCGAGTATTTCTGCTGTCTCGACCTCCCAGGTGTTCAGGATCTTGCCTCTAAGCGGCATGATTGCCTGAGTTAATCGATCTCGCGCCTGTTTCGCTGAACCGCCGGCAGAATCTCCCTCCACAAGGAACAGCTCGCACAGCTCCGGTTCCTGCGAGCGACAATCGGCCAGCTTGCCGGGCAATGCCGGTCCCGACACAATTTTCTTTCGGACAACTTTTTTTGCCGCCTTGAGACGCCTCTGGGCTTTGGTAATCGCCAGTTGTGCAATCAAATCACCGGTTTCCGGGTACTGATTAAGCCACACCGAGAAACTGTCCTTGATGATGCCGGCGACGAACGCCGCGGATTCCCGGGATGAAAGGCGTTCTTTTGTCTGACCGGAAAACTGCGGGTCTTCGAGCTTGGTGGAAAGGACAAAACTCAGGCCGTCCCAGACGTCTTCCGGGACTATCGCCACGCCGCGTGGTAACAAACTGCGGAACTCGCAAAATTCGCGCAGCGAATTCGTCAGGCCGGTGCGCAATCCGTTGACGTGCGTGCCGCCCTGCGGCGTCGGAATCAGATTAACGTAACTTTCCGTGACACTCTGGCCGCCGTCCGTCGTCCAGACCAGCGCCCAGTCGACGGTTTCGTTATTGCCGCTGATGCTTCCTGCGAACGGTTCCGCCGGCAACGTCTCGCCGCCACCAATCTCTTCAAGCAGGTATTCCTCAAGGCCACCAGAATAACACCACTCGATCTTTTCTTTGGGCTGCTCAACTGTCAGGCGTACGGTAACGCCAGGGCAGAGCACGGCCTTGGCTCGCAACACGTGTTTCAGTTTGTTGACAGAGAATTTCGCCGAATCGAAATATTGCTCATCGGGCCAGAAACGAATCGTAGTACCTGTATTCGTCTTGCCGACCGCGCCAACCACTTCGAGCTTGCCGCGCTTCTTGCCGCCGGCAAAGCTCATGTTGTATTCCTTGCCACCACGACGAATCCAGACTTCCAGATTCTTCGACAAGGCATTTACAACCGACACACCGACGCCGTGCAGACCACCTGAGTACTGGTAGTTCTCGTGATTGAATTTACCGCCTGCATGCAGGCGCGTGAGGATCAACTCAACGCCCGGAATCTTCTCCTTCGGATGCTTGTCGACCGGCATGCCGCGGCCATCATCCGAGACTTCAAAGGAGCCGTCTTTATAAATTGTGACGTCGAGCTTCCTGCAATGACCTGCAAGTGCTTCATCGATGCTGTTGTCGATAACTTCATGGGCCAGATGATTGGGCCGTGAAGTGTCGGTGTACATGCCTGGCCGGCGCCGCACAGGCTCCAGCCCGCTAAGGACTTCGATGTCCGCAGCGTCGTATCGTTTGCTCATTGAGTACTCGTTTTTGCCCGGCGGCAGTTTAGCCTGAATGGCTATTCGGTGCACCCGCTATATCTTTCCACTCATGCTTGTTCCACCAAGTCGTTCAGCAGAGACCGGCGCACATTGTCTGCGACCGGACTAATCTCAACTGAATAATTTCCATGGTCAATGCCTGCCAACAGGGAGGCGCCCGACAGCAGCGCTGCAGATTGCTCGGGTGGAAACTCGAAGCGCATGAAGTGCACGGCGGAAGTTTTGGTTTCATCGGCGCGCTCAAGATCTTCATCCGAAATGGCATATACGCGGTCAAAGTCTGCAACCTGAACGTAAACCCGGTCTTCAATACCGACCAATCGTTCAAGCATTTCCTGACGCTCCCCGGCCTCGGGGAACTCGATCATGAAGGTTGCTTTCCAGTTTGAGCCGTCGGGAATAAGCGGGTTGTACGTTTCCAGCTCTTCGTTTATTCCGTCAGCCTCGAATATGCGTTCGATGCGCAGCATTTCCTGCACCTGGTACTGCATGGTCAGGCGATCTTCAAAATACAACGCAGCATTGGTGCCGAGATCAAGGCGACGGTGTTTTTTATGCGCCATGACACGATCGCGAAACGCCGCACGTTCCTCGGAATATTGCTCAAGGTTCATTAGATCTTCACGAGTCAGTTTTTGCATGTCGTCTCTTTTGTTTCAGATACCGTAGGCACTGCGCAACAAACTCATCGGGTTGTTCGCGTCCAGGTCGTCAACTTCCTGTGCAATTTGTGCCGCAGCCATGGGGCAGTCGCTGACAAAGTGATCGGCCTCAGCGCGTTTGACTTTATTGACTACGGGGCGGGCAATTTTCTTCGAAATCTCGTGAAACTCTTTCTTGACTGCGTAGGTACCATCATGTCCGGAGCAACGCTCGATCACTTCGACTTTTGTATCTGGAACCAACTGCAACGCGTCGCGTGTCTTGAGGCCAATATTTTGCACTCTAAGATGACACGGCACCTGATAGGAAACCTTGCCCAGCGACTTCGTGAACTCGGTATTAAGTTCGCCGCCCTTATGGCGCAGCATCAGGTATTCAAAAGGGTCATACATCGCGTCACGAACTTTTGCGACGTCTGCATCGCCCGGGAACATCAGCGGTAGTTCCTGTTTGAACATCAGCGTGCAGGATGGAATCGGCGTCACGATATCCCAACCGTCATCCACCATTGCGGCTAGAACCGGAATGTTGATGTCTTTGGCCTTCGCCACCGCCTCGAGATCGCCGAGTTCGAGTTTCGGCATGCCACAGCACGACTCTTTTTCAGCCATCGCCATCGGAATGCCATTGTGTTCAAAAACGGCGACCAGATCCTCGTCTATGGCGGGATGGTTGCGATTGCCGTAACAGGTTGTATACAGCACCACCTTGCCGCGCGTATTTTCGGTTGGCGTCACGACAAAGGGACTCGCAGCTTTGAGTCGTGCCAGGCGTTTGCGGGCCGTTTTCGAGTGATAGGCGGGCAGCGGCGCTTTACGATGCACACCCAGAGTCGCCTCAAGAAGTTTGCGGCCTGTCTTGTTGCGGTTCGTCGCGTTCACGGCTTTGACAACAACCGGGATACCGGCGAGTTTTCCAACCCTGTCCGTGGCACTCAGGATCCTGTCACGAGTAGATACACCCTCTTTCCTGAAGCGCACGGCCTTGGCGCGCAACATCAGATGCGGAAAATCAACGTTCCACTCGTGCGGTGGCACGTACGGGCACTTCGACATGTAGCACATGTCACACAGGTAGCAATGATCGACGACGTCCCAATAAACGGCTTTAGGAACGCCATCGACTTCCATCGTCTCCGACTCGTCGACCGCGTCGAACAAGGTCGGGAACGAATTGCACAGATTGAAGCAGCGCCGGCAGCCGTGACAGATATCGAAGACACGCTCAAGCTCCTCAAGAAGAGGAACTTCATCGTAAAATTCTTCAGACTGCCAGTCGAGCGGGTGCCGGGTTGGCGCCTCAAGACTGCCTTCGCGCCTGCCGCTAGACAAACAACTTAGTCGTCGAGTGAGTCGAGTGCTTTCTGGAAGCGGTTGGCGTGCGAACGCTCAGCTTTGGCCAGCGTCTCGAACCAGTCCGCGATCTCATCAAAGTCTTCATCACGTGCTGTTTTGGCCATGCCCGGATACATATCCGTGTACTCATGAGTTTCGCCCGCGATTGCAGCAGCGAGATTGGCTGATGTTGGACCGATCGGCAGACCGGTCGCCGGATCACCGGTTTCTTCCAGGTACTCCAGATGGCCGTGGGCGTGACCTGTTTCACCCTCCGCGGTTGAGCGAAACACGGCGGCTACATCGTTGTAACCCTCTACGTCAGCTTTGGCTGCGAAGTAGAGATAGCGGCGGTTTGCCTGCGACTCGCCCGCAAAGGCATCTTTGAGATTCTGTTCGGTCTTGCTGTCTTTCAGTGACATTTGGGGTCCCCTCGATTGAGAATAATTCTTATTAGAATGATTCTAAGAAGCAACTACTTTAGTGTGCGACTATAATTCTGTCAACCGCGAAATCACTGGATTAATACATGGCTGCTGCAAAGAAATTTGATCTCGAAAAATCGCTTGCCAATCTCGAAGAACTGGTCGAGGAACTTGAGTCCGGCGATCTGCCGCTAGAGGCAGCGATGAAGAAATTCGAGGAGGGCATCAAGCTCACTCGCGGCTGCCAAACGGCGCTTAAAGAGGCCGAGCAAAAAGTCCAGGTACTCCTAAAAAGTGCCGGCGGTGAATCCCTCGAAGACTTTGAACTAACCGACCCGTAGGAGCGCGCCCTGCGCGCGACCCCACTACAAGGGTCACAAGCGTCGGTCGATGAACGTAACGAGGTCGCGCGCAGGGCGCGCTCCTACGGGTGTGGTGGCATCAGCTCCATCAGGGCCACTACTGTTGATTCAACGCCAGCCGTTACGGAGGGTTCCGGCAGAATCTTGAACAACGGTGAGTGGTGGCTTGGGACCGGTTCACCACCTTCGGCCTGTCGATCGAAATCTGCTTGCGCGGTTCCGCCTACCTGCCAATAGACTGAGGTGATAGCCGGGTCTGTCGTGAAAAACGGAAAGTCTTCCGCACCCATTCCCTTGGTCGGATTGAAGACGACCCGGTCTCCTCCCAACTCGCCGTTCCAGGCCGCTTTCAATCTAAGCGTCAAACCTCGATTGTTAATGGTTGGCGGCACGCTTTCATTGGAGATGATGACTTCCGGAAGTTTGTCCTCCGGGAGACCGGCAACGCGGCCCATATTTTCGGCGATTCGTTTGATGCCGTCGAGCAATAACTTGCGAGTTTCCGGGCTCGTATTACGAACGGTCAGTTGCAGGTGGGCGCGATCAGAAATGATGTTGTGCTTTGTTCCGGAGTGAAATGATCCGACCGTTACGACGCCTGCCGCACGTGGGGAAAGTTCTCTTGAAACCAGCGTCTGCAGGGCCAGTACAATCTGACTGCCCAGTACGATCGGATCCTTGCCCGCATACGGGTGTGCTCCATGCGCTCCGACGCCGTGAATAATGATATCAACCGTATCGGCACCGGCGAACGGACTGCCCTCAGAAATATTGACCTTGCCTGCGACATCCAGAGAGTTCACATGAAAGGCCAATGCGTAATCAGGCTTGCCAAAACGACCCCAGATGTCGTCATCACGCATTGCCTGGGCACCCAGCACGCGTTCTTCGGCCGGCTGCACGACCAGCATCAACGTACCGCTCCAGTCATCCTTGTGCGTCGCCATGTGCCGTGCTGTGCCCACCATGCTCGTTATATGTACGTCGTGGCCACAGGCATGCATGGTGTAAACCGTGTTTCCTGTAATGGGACTTTTTTGCTGTGCCAGTGACGCATTCTCAAGACCGGATTTTTCTTCGATAGGAAGACCGTCCATATCTGCACGCATCATCACTAGCGGTCCGTCTCCGTTTTTCATGATAGCTACCACCCCGGTGCCACCAACACCTTCAGTGACATCGAAACCAGTGAGGCTGAGTTCCAGCGCCATACGGCGAGCCGTTTCATTTTCTACGGTGGAGAGTTCGGGGTTGCGATGGAAGTGATCGAAAAGTCCGGCAAGATGCCCATCATAGTCAACTTTCACGGAGTCGGTGAGTTCCCCGCCAAAAACGGAAACCGAAAATAAGATGACCGTCAGGCCGGTAATGCGCGTAATCATGGAGCACCCCTGAAGATTTCAGTGGGCCAGTCTAGCGCTTATTTGGCAGTTGTGCCTAGGTGTTGGCACCGCCGGTACCCTGCAGGCGATTAATAAGGGACCTCAGAAATACTTTGTTGAAACGCAGCTGGCACGCGGATGACACCTGCTCCATGAGCGTTGAACTCACTCGCAGTATCGTTACCTGGCCATCGGCCTGGATAGAAGCCTGGCGCCGCGCGCCGCGAACGTAGCTCGTTTCGCCGAAACATTCACCGTTCGATAGTCTGCCAACATTATTACCGTTAGCTTGTACCTGAACGGAGCCGGCGACGATGATGTAAAAGCGATCGTCAACCTCGCCTTCACGGACAATGTCCTCGCCGTCCTGATATTCGTGCCAGTCGGATGCTCGCAATACTTCCCAGATTTCTGCGTGCGAGAACTCGTGAAAGAACGTCAGTGTGCGCAGTAGATCAAAGTGTTCCTGATTGTCGAGGCTATCGTACTTTTGCCGCAGGTCTTTGTAGACACGGGTCAGCTCCGCCGCCATAGCGTTACCCGTTACGAGACGCTTGTTCGGTTCCTTTTGCATCGTCGTCATTACGACGTGCTCGAGCTCCTCAGGAAGGTCGTCGCGGTAGGTGTGGATTGGCGGTGGTGTTGCGTACACGATCTGGTGCAGCAGCTTCGATAAATTGTCAGCACGGAACGGACGAAAGCCTGTTAATAGCTCGTACATAACGGCACCGAGTGAGTACAGATCAGATCGTGGCGTGAGGTCTTCGGATTGCACCTGCTCAGGCGACATGTAACTCGGGCTGCCTGCAATGCCTTCGATGCGCGACACTTCGGAGTCACTGACGATCGCGATACCGAAATCGATAATACGAACGTCGTTGTCGATCGTGAGCATTACATTGGAAGGCTTGATATCGCGGTGAATAACGCCACGACCGTGGGCGTAGTGCAAAGCCTTCGCGCACTTGTAGATGATTTCTACGACGTCATCGACGCGTAGCAAGTTGTCGGGGCGACAATACGCGGCCAATGTGCGTGCGCCCTGGATGTGTTCGGTAACAACGTAGTACGCGCCGTCTTCTTCACCCGCATCATATATAGGCATGATGTTCGGATGCTGCAGCATGCCGACCATATGGGCTTCGTTGAAGAACATCTTGCGAGCAACGCGCGCTTTTTCCGCGTCGGCATCTTCCTCGGTGTTGTAGACCTTGATCGCGACGTCACGACGGTAATACGGGTCGTGCGACAGATAGACCATTCCGGTACTGCCCTTACCAATTTTGTTGATAATGACGTACTTACCGATTTTCTCAGGCACATCAGCGGGTCGCTGAATATCTGTTACCTTGCTGGCCATTTATTGCTCATCTGCTCAAATCATGAGCCACCCGTACAAACCCAGCAAAATTGCGGCGTACAGAGCGGCTACGAGGTCGTCCAGCATAATTCCGACCCCTCCGCCCAGTCTGTGATCCACGTCTCTAATCGGCCATGGTTTGACAATATCCATAAACCGAAACAGAACGAACGCCAGCACCCAGCCGACGGCCGAAACCGGTGCCACCAGCAGCGTGATGTACATGCCAGCGATCTCGTCCCAGACGATGCCGCCGTGATCATGCACCCCTATACGCCGCGCGCTTTCGCCGCAAATCCAGATGCCGATGACCGAGATGAATACCGCCACGCCCAATTGAACATAAAGTCCGAAATCCATCGTGAGCCAGAACAACAATATTCCTGGCAGTGAGCCGAATGTACCGGGTGCGAACGGTGCGAGTCCCGTCCCGAAGCCGAAAGCCAGAATATGTACCGGATCCTTCATTACGGTACGGGCGAGATTATCGATCGGCTGGTTCATTGGAAGTGACGGTAACCGCTGTTATCGACTACCACAATATCACCGTCCCGCTTGCATCTGAGACCGCGCGCTTTCGTCACTGATCCGATGCAGGTAATCTCCGCAATATCTGTTACGGATTCGATGGGCGCAGTGAAACACAACTCGTAGTCATCACCGCCGCAAAGCGCCAGATGGTGCCGCTCCTCCGCAACGAAATACTCGCGCAATGACTCGGACAACGGCAACTTATCGATATCAATCTCGCCACCAACATCACTCGCATTCAGCAGTTTCGCAAGGTCCCCTGCGAGGCCATCCGAAATGTCGATTGCGGCATTGGCCGTACCAACCAACGCCCTTCCCGTATTAATGCGGGGTGTGGGTCTGAGGAATCGCTGTGCAAGAAAATCGTCGGACGCTCCGACTTGTAACAGCTTGAGACCCGCGGCGGCGTCTCCCAATGTGCCGGTAACGAATATCGCATCACCGGGTTTCGCACCACTTCGTAACAGTGCAGCGCCCGGTTCGATATCGCCGGTCAGGGTCACTGTCACCGTAACGACCGGACCGCTCGTTGTGTCACCACCGATTAGCGCGACGTCGTATTGTCCGGCGGCCTCGAAAAGGCCACTCGCAAATGAATCAATCCAGTTCTCGCTGGAATCGACCAGCGTCAGAGCTAATGTCATCCACCGCGGCTCTGCGCCCATCGCCGCGATGTCTGAAAGATTCACTGCGACCGCCCGGTAGCCGATATCAGCCGGATTTGTGTCGGCGGGGAAATGCACACTTTCTACAAGCGTGTCGATGACCTGAACCTGTTGCTTTGCGTCGTCAGGCGCCAGAACGGCGCCATCGTCTCCGACTCCGACCACAACACCTGGCATCTCGCCTTTGCGATCGAAGAAGCGGCGAATCAGTTCGAACTCGTCCATCGCCCTATCCCTGGGCCTGAATCTCGATCTCTCGCAATGACTTCGCCGCTACGTCGAGGCAAGCGTTAATGTACTTGTGTCCTTCGATCGAACCGAAGCGTTTGGCGAGATTCACGCTTTCATTGATAACAACCCGGTAGGGAATGTCGATACGAGACTCAAGCTCGTAAACACCGATCAGCAGGATGGCGAGTTCGACAGGATCGAGTTGCTCGAGTGGCCGATCGGTCAACTCATCGATCTTTTTCTCAAGCTCGCCCTGCGAATCACTGATCGCTGGAAACACCTCATCGAAAAACGGCTGATCCACACGCTCGTAAGCCACTTGCTCGTGAAACTGAGAAACAAGCTCAGACGTCGAATGGCCGGCGAGTTGCTTTTGATAAAGCGCCTGCACCATCAACTCGCGTGCACGGGTTCGTGCACCGGCTCCCTTTGAACTGGATTTACTCATTTACCTGAAAACTCAACGATGAATTACGCTGTATCGGTTGCCGGGATGATACCTCGCGTTCGCGATCGATCCAATACTGGAAAATGCACTCGTCTCGGGCATACGATTATTTCTTTTTCTTGCCGAGCATCTCGGGCAGCAATGACATCTGCTCCCGACTCGCCGCCGTTTCTGAAATTCTCTGCAGGCGTTTGATCTCTTCTTCGAACTCGGTAATGTCCTGGAAGCGCCGGTATACGGACGCGAAGCGCACGTATGCAATTTCGTCGAGCTCGTGCAGTTCTTCCATGACCAGCTCACCGACCAGTCGGGACGGGACTTCGCGCTCACCCATCGTTCGTAGTTTGTGAATCAGTCGACCGATCGCCTGCTCCAGCGCGTCGCTCGGAACCGGTCGCTTCTCGAGGGCACGCACCATACTGTAGCGCAGCTTGGCTTCATCAAATGGCTGACGACTGTTGTCGTTTTTGACCAGGCGAGGCATGACCAGTTCGGCCGTCTCAAATGTCGTAAAACGTTCGTTACACGCCAGACACTGGCGGCGTCGACGTATCTGCCGGCCATCACCCGCGAGACGCGAGTCGATTACTTTGGTTTCCTCATGTGCGCAGAACGGACAGTGCATTGGCTTTTGTCGGGTGGGTCGTTAGCGGTTGTTACCCATAGACCGGGAACTGCTGGCAAAGATCCAGCACCTGACTCCTGACTCGATCGACGATTTCCTCATTTTCAACGTCATCCAGTATATCTGCTATCCAGCCCGTGAGCAGACGGGTTTCATCCACACCGAAACCGCGCGTTGTGATCGCCGGCGTTCCGAGACGTAATCCGCTGGTGACAAACGGAGATTGTGGATCATTCGGCACCGAGTTCTTGTTCACTGTGATAAACGCGCGGCCCAATGCCGCATCCGCCGCCTTGCCCGTAATACCTTTCTCAATAAGGCTGACCAGCATCAGATGGTTCTCGGTACCGCCCGAGATGATCGGGTAACCGCGCTCAGCGAGAACGGCCGCCATCACTTTCGCGTTTTCGCACACCCTGCCCTGGTAGTCCCTGAATTCAGGTTTTAGGGCTTCCTTGAGAGCAACCGCCTTGGCGGCAATAACGTGCATTAGCGGGCCGCCCTGCGTACCCGGAAATACCAGCGAATTGAACTTCCTGGTCAGTTCATCATTGGCACGCGCGAGTATCATGCCGCCACGCGGTCCGCGCAGCGTCTTATGAGTGGTCGTTGTGCAAACATCAGCGTATGGAATCGGGCTCGGATAATGGCCTGCTGCGACAAGGCCTGCGACGTGCGCCATATCAACAAACAGATAAGCACCCACGCTGTCCGCGATCTCACGAAAGCGTGCCCAGTCGACGACCTGCGAGTAGGCCGAGAATCCCGCGATGATCATCTTCGGCTGATGATCGGTCGCGAGTGCCTTTACCTGCTGGTAGTCTATGAGGCCGCTTTGTGCCTCCAGTCCATACGGGATTACATTGAACAACTTGCCCGAGAAATTGACTGGCGAGCCGTGCGTGAGATGCCCGCCTGCATTGAGATCCATACCAAGAATCGTATCGCCAGGCTCAACCAGCGCGTGATAAACCGCGGCGTTCGCCTGCGACCCGGAATGCGGTTGCACATTCGCGTAGTCCGCACCGAACAGTTCCTTGGCGCGCTCGATCGCCAGCGTTTCAACATCGTCGACGTATTCACAACCGCCGTAGTAGCGCTTTCCGGGGTAACCCTCAGCGTATTTGTTCGTCAGTTTCGAACCTTGCGCCTGTAACACGCACGGGCTGGCATAGTTTTCTGACGCGATGAGTTCGATGTGTTGCTCCTGACGCTGGCTTTCCTGAGCCAGGGACTTGGCTACTTCAGGATCGAAATCTTCGAGCGTCGTCGTTGGATCGAACATGGGGTCTCCGGAGGGGGCAGCAAAAGACGGCGATATTACCTGTTATGGGCCAGGGATGGCACTGCGGGATTGCAGGCTGCCGCTGTGCTTCGCGCGTGGGACGCGCTCGTACGAGGCCGTCTCACGGCCGAAGCGTGTCGCGCGTGGGACGCGCTCGTACGAGGCCGTCTCACGGCCGAAGGGTGTCGCGCGTGGGACGCGCTCGTACGAGGCCGTCTCACGGCCGAAGGGTGTCGCGCGTGGGACGCGCTCGTACGAGGCCGTCTTACGGCCGAAGGGTGTCGCGCGTGGGACGCGCTCCTACGGCCGGGTCTCGACGAACGATTGCACTACCCGGGTCCACGCGCGTGCCACATTGTGGCGGTTGTAACCGCCGCCGCCCGTGCCAATGATACGGCCATTGCAATGCTTATCCGCCAAGCGGCAGAGACTGGCCGCCGCAGCCGCATGCGCTTCTTCGGTCCAGCACAGATGTGTGATCGGATCGCCCTCCAGGCTATCCGCGCCGCACTGCATCAATATGAATTCGGGTCGGGCGGCCTCAAGATAGGCCTCAACCTGCCCCCACACACGATGAAAATCCGAATCATCGGCGCCGGGCGCCAGAGGAATGTTGAGTTTGGTGCCGCGTGCCCTGCCCTTGCCGGTTTCTTCTGCCGCACCCGTACCCGGATACAAGTGCCGACCGTCCTCGTGAATATCCGCAAACAGGAGGTCCGGATCCTCTTCGAAGCCGTAAAACACGCCGTCGCCGTGATGGGCGTCGATATCCACGTACGCAATTCGCTTCAGACCAAACTCCTTGCGCAGATACTCGACCGCAATTCCGCAGTCATTAAATACGCAAAAGCCGGCGGCATGATCGCGTGCCGCATGATGCAATCCGGCTATGGGTATGAACGCACGCTTGTAATTACCGTGCATGACTTCGTCGGCAGCGCACAAGACAGCGCCAACAACGGCCGACGCCGCATCATAAATTCCGGGGACCGCCGGCGTATCGCCGTCGTCCAGCCAGCCCTTACCGTCGGACGACATGCGCGAAACTTTGTCGATGTACTCGGCGGTGTGAAAGAGCGCAAGTTCATCCACCAGCGCAGGGCGTGGGTGACCGTAGTCGATTGAATCGTTGAGTCCGGCCTTGTCGAGCTCGGCGTGAAATACGTCGTGCCGATCGGTGCCAAACGGATGCTCGTCGCCAAAGCCGTAGGCCGCGATCTCGCTCCCCTTGTAAACAAGCACGGTGTCGCTCATGGACGCCTTATGGTTGTTTTAATGCGTTGCAGCATACCGGATAATGCCCGCTCACTAATAATTGGTCCGAACATGGCACAGTACATCTACACAATGAACCGCGTTGCGAAGGTCGTAGCGCCCAAGCGCCACATCCTGCGCGATATTTCACTGTCCTTTTTTCCCGGTGCCAAAATCGGAGTGTTGGGCCTGAACGGTTCGGGCAAGTCGACACTTTTGCGCATCATGGCGGGTCTCGATACCGAGATTGACGGTGAAGCACGACCACAGCCGGGGATAAAGATCGGCTACCTGCCGCAGGAACCCGAGCTCGATGCCGATAAGGATGTGCGCGGCAATGTTGAAGACGGCGTTGCCCAAACCAAAGCTCTGCTCGACCAGTTCAACGCTATCAGCGACAAGTTTGCAGAGCCGATGAACGACGATGAAATGAATGCTTTGCTCGAAAAACAGGGCAAGCTGCAGGACGCGATCGACGCCGAAGGTGCTTGGGAACTCGATCGCAAGCTCGAAATCGCTGCCGATGCGTTGCGTTTGCCACCGTGGGACGCAGATGTCACAAAATTGTCGGGCGGCGAGCGCCGCCGTGTTGCGCTGTGCCGCCTGCTGCTCTCACAACCCGACATGTTGTTGCTCGACGAGCCAACCAACCATCTCGATGCCGAATCCGTCGCCTGGCTTGAACGCTTTCTTGATGAGTATCCAAGCACCGTAATCGCGGTCACTCATGATCGCTACTTTCTCGATAATGTCGCGGGCTGGATCCTCGAACTCGATCGTGGCCACGGCATCCCGTGGGAAGGCAATTACTCTTCGTGGCTGGAGCAGAAAGAGGACCGGCTCAGAAATGAGGAATCATCGGAGAAGGCCAGACAAAAAGCCATGGCGGCCGAGCTGGAATGGGTTCGCAGCAACCCGAAAGGCCGGCAGGCAAAATCAAAAGCGCGCCTGCGACAGTTCGATGAGATTTCGTCAGCACAATATCAAAAGCGTAATGAGACCAATGAAATTTATATCCCGCCGGGCCCTCGTCTCGGCGACGTGGTTCTCGAGCTCAATGACCTTAAGAAGGGCTTCGGCGACAAGCTGCTGATTGATGGTCTCAGCTTGCAATTACCACCGGGCGGCATCGTTGGTGTTATCGGGCCCAACGGTGCGGGTAAAACAACCCTGTTTCGAATGATCACAGGCGAGGAAAAACCGGATGCGGGTACATTGCGACTCGGCGAGACCGTACAACTGGCCAGTGTTGATCAGTCCCGTGACAGCCTGAACGATGACAGAACCGTTTGGGAAGAGATTTCGGATGGCCTCGATCTTATTCAGGTGGGTAACTACGAAACATCATCACGCGCGTACGTCGGACGCTTTAATTTCCGCGGCCAGGACCAGCAAAAGAAAATCGGCCTGTTATCGGGCGGTGAGCGGAATCGCGTCCATCTTGCCAAAATGTTACGGGCGGGCGGCAACCTTTTATTGCTCGATGAGCCCACCAACGATCTCGATGTAGAAACATTGCGGGCGCTCGAAGAAGCTTTACTCGAGTTTCCAGGCTCGGCCATCGTTATTTCGCATGACCGCTGGTTTCTCGACCGCATCGCGACGCACATTCTCGCGTTTGAAGGTGATAGTGAGGTGACGTGGTTTGCCGGCAACTACGCCGATTACGAAGCGGATCGGAAACATCGTCTGGGTGCCGATGCAGCAAACCCTCACCGGATAAAGTATAAGAGACTCACCGCCTAGAACCGCACGGGGAACGAATGATGAATCTGTTGCTGACATTGAGTGCGGTCTTCATATTCATCGCTTTGTATTTCGTGTTCTCAATGACGCGCCACGCGCGACGCCGGCGTCCGGTCCGGGCGACGCGCTCACTCGCCGGCGGTGTTGTATCCGGCGCATTGGGAAGCGCCAGCATTCTGCTGGCTTTTAGTTATTATGGTTACGGTCGCCTGGTCGACGAACAACTGGTCAGCCGGATTGAGTTTTCAGAGTCCGCGCCGGGCGAATATACGGCGCGTGTCATGATCGACGGTAAAATGGATCGCCTTTTGATATTGCGAGGCGAAGAATGGCAAATAGATGCGCGCGTTATTAACTGGAAACCACCCGCTACCCTGCTTGGGCTCGACCCGATTTATCAACTGGACCGACTGAGCGGACGTTATTCGGATATCGATGACGAGATGTCCGAGGAGCGTACCGTCTATGCGCTGTCTGAAGAAATGACACTCGATGTCTGGCGCGTTGCTCGAAAGTTTCCGGGATTGATGCCGGGCGTTGATGCCTATTACGGTACGGCAACGTACTTACCCATGGCCGACGGCGCACGATTTGAAGTGACTTTAAGCAGAACGGCACTATTGGCACGACCGGTTAACGACGCCGCACGAGAAGCCGTTGGCAACTGGGCTCGTTAAGTATTCCCAGATTATGTCAATCTGACGAGGCAGCTGCGAGTTCTTGGTGCATACTGGAAGTCGCTGATTAGACTAAAGAAAACTGTCGCCAAAGAGCGACCGATGATAACGGCGGGTTAAGGGCGAAATGACAATAGTTTTAGACAAGGATCAGGGAGTCGAAAGCGGACTCGAGGAACGAATAGGCCTCGAATGCCCGTACTGTGGCGTCTATGCTCATATGAGCCCGCAGTCCGTTCCTGACGCGGCATCCCTGTTACGCGACAAACCAAAACATGTCGGCCTCGTCTACCAGTGTGATGCCTGCCGCGCGCCAGTCTTCTTAAGGTTCGCCGTTCGCGAATACGCCGATAATCGAGTGGAGTTGCTGCGTAATTTCGTCGAACTCGAAAGACCGAAGGAACGCTTTGCATTTTCCTATCTGCCAAAACACACAGAAGTCATGTTCCGGGAAGCGCTCACCTGTTATTCGAATAACAGCTTCAACGCGTTCGCGTCAATGTGCCGCCGCGCCGCCAGAAGTTCGTTCATCGCATTAGGCGAAGGCGGCAAGCTGCGCGCATTTGAGGAAGTGCTGGTCGCCCAGGACATTGCCGGAATTGACGACGACACATTCGCACCGATTAAAGCGATTTTGTTCAGCACGGGCCAGCAAGAAGACCTGCCAATATTAAATCGCGCACAGGCCGGCATTTTGCTGGAAGTCCTGAAGGACCTTTTTTACCAGTGCTTTGTGCGTCATGGAAAACTGACCCGCGCGATCAAAGTCCGACAGTTCTTCGTCTCCGAAGAAAAAAACAAACTGCATTCCGCGTAGGAGCGCGCCTTGCGCGCGACCTAACTACAAGGATCACAAGCGGCGGTCGTCACGAGGTCGCGCGCAGGGCGCGCTCCTACGTGCCGATGGTGGTTCGAGCATTGTGGAACATCCGCATCCAGGGTCCGTCTTCGCCCCATTCATCCGGGTGCCATGAGTTTTGACGCGTCATCGCGACGCGCTCCGGGTGCGGCATCATGATCGTTACGCGTCCGTCTTCGTTGCTCAAACCGCAAATACCGTCGGTTGAACCGTTCGGATTGGCGGGATAGGAATCGGCAACGTTGCCGTAATTGTCGATATAGCGCACCGCTACTGTAAACGACGACGTATATCGTGCCGTGTCGTCGACAAAAACTGCTCTGCCCTCTCCGTGAGACGTCGCGATCGGCATGCGTGATCCCGCCATTCCTTGCAGGAATATCGACGGACTTTCGACAACCTCGACGAGGCTGAGGCGTGCTTCGAATTGTTCGGACTTATTGCGCAGGAACAATGGCCAGTTCTCCGCGCCGGGAATCAGTTCCCGCAGATGCGACATCATCTGACAGCCGTTGCATACGCCCAACGCAATCGTGTCGCTGCGCTCGAAAAACGCTGCAAACTGATCGCGCGTTCGAGAATGATAAAGAATGGATTTCGCCCAACCGCCGCCCGCACCCAGAACATCGCCAAAGGAAAACCCGCCGCAGGCCACCAGGCCCTGGTAATTTTCCAACGTATCCCGGCCGCTCAGGAGATCGCTCATGTGCACGTCAACGGCCGAGAATCCTGCACGCATGAAAGCAGCTGCCATCTCATACTGACTGTTAACACCTTGTTCGCGAAGAATCGCCACGCGCGGTTTTTCACTCGCACGAGACGTACGAGCAATATCCTGAGATGGATCAAAGCTCAGAGCAGCACCGAGTCCCGGGTCATTGTCATCCAGGATGCGATCGTATTCTTCTTTCGCGGTGCCTGGATTGTCACGCAATGCCTGAATGCGATAACTCATCTCTGACCATTCGCGCTGCATGGTGACGCGGTCGAGATTAAGCACAAGCTCGTCGTCGCCGGAAACATCGGAATGAACGGTCAGTTTTGCGTCACCACCCACCCGACCGATAGCGGTTGCGTCTACACCGTGCCGATCAAGCACCATTTGTACCTGTGTCAGTTTAGTCTTCTCAACCTGCACAACCGCACCCAGCTCTTCGCTGAACAGCTGACGAATCAGGTCAACTCGCGATCCGCTCAATGACAGCGATGCACCAATACGACTGGCGAATATCATCTCGGCAACCGTCGCGAACAAACCACCGTCACTACGGTCGTGATAGGCCAGCAACATGCCGCGTGAGATCATCTCCTGAATGGCCGCAAAAAATCCCGTAAGCCGCTCTGCATCATCGAGATCCGGAGTTCGCCCACCAGTGCGTCTGAAAGACTGCAACAGGCAGGAGCCACCCATGCGATTCGCACCATTAGCCAGGTCAAACAACAACAGGTAACTCGGGTCCTCGGTCTGTCGCAGTTGCGGCGTCAGGTGACGAGTCACGTCCGTAACCGGCGCAAACGCCGATACGATGAGCGACACCGGTGCGACGACCTGGTGCTCACCATCATCATCCTCCCAACGTGTCCGCATCGACATGGAGTCCTTGCCAACAGGAATGGCGACTCCGATTTCGCGACACAGCTCATCGCCGACGGCCTTGACCGTGTCGTAGAGGTTCGCGTCTTCACCCGGGTGTCCTGCCGCGGCCATCCAGTTTGCGGACAAACGCACTTTGCTTAGGTTCTCTATCGGCGCCGCGGCGATATTCGTAATGGCCTCGGCAACTGCCATGCGGCCCGATGCCGGAGCATTGGTTGCTGCGAGTGGCGTACGTTCACCCATAGCTATGGCTTCACCGGTCTTGCTGTTGAAACCCGACGACGTTATCGCGACATCACTGACCGGCACCTGCCACGGGCCAATCAGTTGATCGCGAGCGCTCAACCCACCAACCGTTCGATCGCCGATATGAATCAGAAACGATTTGTCGGCGACCGCAGGAAAATGCAGTACGCGCATTGCCGCTTCCTCGAGCTCGATGCCATCAAGATCCAGAGCGTTCGGAGGCAAGGGCTTACGAACCACATCGCGCTGCATTTTCGGTGGGTTGCCGAACAACATTTCCATCGGCATATCGACCGCGCGGTTGCCGAATTCGCGGTCATTCACGACGAGATTGCCGTCTGCGGTTAACTTGCCGATGACCGAGACCGGGCAACGCTCGCGCTCGCAAAGCGACCGGAATTCTTCGATGCGATCGTCGCCGACCAACAACACATAGCGCTCCTGCGCTTCGTTGCACCAGATACCCATCGGCGACATGCCGGGCTCCGCGTTGGCAATTTCACGGAGCTCTATCTCCGCACCGTGCTTACTATGGTCAACCGCCTCGGGAACCGCGTTCGACAGTCCACCGGCGCCGATGTCGTGGATGAGCAGGATAGGGTTACTGTCACCCATCGCCCAGCAACGGTCGATCACCTCCTGCGCCCGCCGTTCTATTTCAGGATTACCGCGCTGCACCGACGCGAAATCAAGATCCTCACTCGAACTGCCACTCGCAAGTGAGGAGGCGGCACCACCGCCGAGGCCAATCAGCATCGCCGGACCACCAATAATGGCAATATTGGCAGCAACCGGAACATCGATTTTATTCGTGTGCTCCGCACGGACATTGCCCAGCCCGCCCGCGATCATGATGGGCTTGTGATAACCACGTATCTCGTTGTCTGCAAGGCCGGGGTAATGGCTTTCGAAGGTGCGGAAATAACCTGCCAGATTCGGCCGGCCGAATTCGTTATTGAATGCGGCGCCACCTATCGGCCCGTCGATCATTATCTCAAGCGGTGTTGCCATCCGTTCAGGGTGCGGAAAGTCGTCTTCCCAGGGTTGTGAATACCCGGGAATCCTCAAATGCGAAACGCTAAAACCGGACAAGCCTGCCTTGGGCTTGGCACCGAGGCCCGTCGCACCTTCATCTCGAATCTCACCACCCGAACCGGTCGCGGCACCCGGAAACGGGGAGATCGCTGTAGGATGATTGTGCGTCTCTACCTTGATCAGAATATGAATCGGCTCATCAACATAGGTAAATTCGCGATCGTCCGGCGCGGGCATCAGGCGCGCACCATTCCAGCCTTCGATGACAGCGGCATTATCGCTGTAAGCAGAAATAACACCGTCCGGTGTTGTATCGGTCGTCGATCGGATCATGCCGAACAGGCGTTTGTCCTGCTCTTCCCCGTCGATACTCCAGCTTGCGTTGAATATCTTGTGACGACAATGCTCGGAGTTCGCCTGCGCGAACATCATCAACTCGGCATCCGTCGGATCACGGTCCAGCTCGGTATAGCTCGCAACCAGATAGTCGATCTCGTCACCACTGAGTGCCAGCCCCAATTCGGTATTGGCGCTGACCAGTGCTTCACGTCCATTTTCCAGTAGCGGAACGATAACCACCGGCGCCGGATCGTGCGTCTCGAACAAAGCCGCGACCTGCCCGGCCTCGTCGAACACAGCCTCGGTCATGCGATCAAAAAGCATAGGGGCCAGAGCCCTTTTGGCATCCTCCTCGACTTTGCACGCAAACTTCAGCGCGTAGCAAATACCCCGCTCGATTCGATCCACCGCATCAATTTCACAGGCCTTGGCGATATCGGTCGCTTTCGATGACCAGGGTGAAATGGTTCCGGGTCTCGGGACGACAAAAAGACACCTGGTGCCCTTTTTGAGCTTGACCGGCTTGTCACCGGATAACAACAGGCCGTCCAGCCGCGAGCGTTGTTCCCGCGACAATTCTGCGTTGGTCGCAACGAAATAAACATAGCATGCTTGCAGTGATTCGACGCGTTCATCGACTCGTTTCAATGCACGCGTCAACTTGGCAACGCGGAAGTCCGAGAGAGCCGGTTGCCCGGGCAGTTCAAGCATAATGAGCGAGAGTCCGCGACGAAAACGGGATGATACCAGTACTCTTCGTACTAGGTCTTGTCCCCCGGCGTATACACCGGCATGGGAAACTGCGCGATATTGCCATTTTCAAGCTTGCTGATCTTGCTGACGCCCTGCTTGTCGACTTCGTCAATACGGATGATGGCGTGCATCGGCAAATAGGTTCGTTTGACGTTCTCGAACTCGGATTGGATCTTCTCTTCCGATGGATCAACAACCAATGTCGTCCGCTCACCAAACACCAGTTCCTCGACTTCAACAAAGCCGAACATTTCACCATGGCCTACTCTGCGCGCATAAATTTCATAGACCTGACCCTGGGCCATGAAAATAACTTTGAAGAGGTTTTTTTTGCTCATTGCCAATGCTACCGACGAGGGGCGCGTAGTTTACCCAAAACTGCTGCCAAGGGCGTCATTTTGAAAGCACAATAAAAAATACCCATATATGGTCTTTTATTCACATTTATTGATACCCCAATCGCCCGATTATGTGAACTACTCGGCATCCTATCTCCTTGTTTCGATGCAAAATTTACCCAAGTCATTGGACTGGGACTCGCAATGCCCCTCGAACTCAAAATTGTGAGCGAACACGCCGAACTCGTCGGCGACGATGCCGTACGTGAATATCACGAAAGCGGTGGCACTATTGGACGCTCATTGCACAACGACTGGATTCTTCCGGACCCGGATCGCTATATCTCCGGCTGTCACGCCACCATCGATTTTAAGGGTGGCATGTACTACCTGGCCGACACCAGCAGTAACGGCGTTTACATGAACGATGAAATGGAGCCGATCGGCAAAGGCAACCCGCGCCGGCTGTTCGACGGTGACCGAATGCGAATGGGCGACTTCGAGATTGAAGTCTCCGTAGACTCTGGCGAAAGCCTGGTCATGCCGATGGAAAAAGAGCCTTCGGTTGCGCCCGATAACATCGAGCAATTCGTCGATGAAGACTCGCTACGCACCGGTATGCAGCTCCTCGAAGAGGAAGCAATTACAGGTGATGAGGAATTCCAGTCGGTGTTATTTAGCGGCAGTGCCAGGAAGGATACGCCGAAGGCAAGGCCTGAAGTCGAGATCAAGGTTGACGTGCCGGGCAAAGGCGCGGACCAGCAATCGCTTGCCGTCACGGCAGAGGACTTGTTCGACTCATTCCTCGATGGTCTGGGCATCAACCGCGTTGAGCTGCACCCGTCTGTAAACCGACCGGAGATGATGCTCACCGCCGGTCAGGTCCTGCGCGAATTCGTCAAAGGTACGACTGACCTTCTGGCCAGCCGGGCTAACCTGAAGAATACCTTCCGACTGGACCAGACGACGGTCCTGCCGCGCCACAATAACCCGATGAAGTTCTCGGAAAACACCAATGATCTGCTGAAGCAGTTGCTGGTTGGCGACGAGGGTGAATACCTGGGCGCAGAGGACTCAATTCGTGAAGTCTGCCGCGACCTCATCAATCATCAAAACGCCTTCCTCGATGCAATGAACAGTGCGTTTATCGAATTCGCTGATCGCTTCGATCCGGCCGAATTGCAGGAAGGCTTCGACCGCACAATGGGCAAGAAACTGTTTGGCTTCGTCAGCCAGATGAAGTACTGGCAGTTGTATTGTGATATGTACCCTATCATCACCGAGAAAGGCGGCGGTCGGTTCCCACAAATGTTTGGTGAAGAATTCGTGAAAGCCTACGAGCGCCAGGTCGCTGAATACCAGCGCCACGATCGCGACGGCACAGCCAGCAACTCATCGCAGGACATGGTGGATCAGGACGACGACCCGGGCCTGATGGCAACGCAAAAACTTGAACCGTCACAACTGCCTGTCGAATCCGCTCTTGAAGACGACGACGTTGTCGATGCACTCTCCGATTCGGCAGCCACCGAGATCGATCAAAGCTTTATTGACGAACTCGAAGACGGCATGAACGAAGAAGTTCCGCAGGACCGGATTAACTCCTGACACACCATCAATCGGCTTTGTTCTGCCGGTTTTCAACAAGATCGTCAACGACCGCCGGATCGGCGAGCGTCGATGTGTCCCCCAGGTTCCCAAAGTCATCCGCCGCAACTTTTCGAAGGATTCGGCGCATGATCTTGCCGGAGCGGGTCTTCGGCAGCCCCGGAGCCCATTGCAGGAGATCCGGTTTGGCAATCGGACCGATTTCCTTGCGCACCCATTGTTGCAGTTCCGCCTTGAGCGCATCGCTCGACTCAACGCCAGCCATCAAGGTGACATACGCGTAGATACCCTGACCTTTGATGTCATGCGGGTAACCGACGACGGCGGCTTCGGCAACATCTTTGTGAGAGACCAGCGCACTTTCGACCTCTGCCGTGCCCATGCGATGCCCTGATACATTCAGAACATCGTCTACTCTTCCGGTAATCCAGAAGTAACCGTCTTCGTCGCGACGCGCACCATCACCTGTAAAGTAACTTCCTTCGAACGTCGAAAAATAGGTTTCGACAAAGCGTTGATGATCGCCGTAAATGGTGCGCATCTGTCCGGGCCAGCTATCGGTTATCGTCAAAATACCCTCGGCCGCGCCCTCTTGCCGATTACCTTCGCCATCAACGATTTCTGCCTTTATGCCGAACAGCGGTTTAGTTGCCGAGCCGGGCTTGAGTGCTGTCGCACCGGGTAACGGGCTGATCAGGATGCCACCGGTTTCGGTCTGCCACCAGGTGTCAACGATCGGGCAACGCTCATCGCCAACAACCCGGTAATACCACTCCCAGGCCTCCGGATTAATAGGCTCACCAACAGAACCCAATAAACGCAAACTCCTACGAGAGGTTTTCCTGACGGGCTCATCGCCGTCACGCATTAGTGCACGAATCGCGGTCGGCGCCGTGTAGCAAATATTAACGTTGTGCTTGTCACAAACTTCCCAGAATCGTGATGAGGTCGGATAGTTGGGCACACCTTCAAACATCAGGGTGATCGCGCCATTCGCCAACGGACCGTAAACGATGTAGCTGTGGCCGGTTACCCAACCAACGTCAGCCGTGCACCAATAGACATCACCGGGTTGGTAATCGAACACGTATTCGTGAGTCATCGATGCGTAAACAAGATAACCGCCCGTCGTGTGCAATACGCCCTTCGGCTTACCGGTTGAGCCCGATGTATAAAGTATGAACAGCGGATCTTCCGCACTCATCTCTTCACAAGGGCAATCCGCATCGACCTGTTGTTCTATTTCATGTAGCCAGACATCGCGGCCGTCGAGCCATTCAATATCGTTACCGGTGTTTTTGACGACCAGAACTTTCTCGAGCGTCGTCACTTCGTCCCGTTCGGCAGCGGCATCAACGTTCGCTTTGAGTGGTATTCCCTTGCCGCCACGAAGGCCTTCGTCTGCCGTGATAACGATATTGGATTCGCAATCGTGAATACGACCCGCAAGCGCGTCGGGCGAAAAACCACCGAATACCACGGAATGTACAGCGCCAATACGAGCACATGCGAGCATCGATATGGCCGCATCCGGAATCATCGGCATATAAATCGTGATGCGGTCGCCCCGCTTGGCGCCCAGCGCCTTTAATGCATTGGCAAACCTGCAGACACGCTCGTGCAATTCAGCATAGGTGATCGTCAGATCGCGTCCCGGGTCATCACCTTCCCAGATAATCGCGACATCATCGGCTTTGCTTACGAGGTGACGATCCACACAGTTGTAGCAGGCGTTGAGCGTGCCGTCTTCGTACCAACGAATATGCAGGTCGTCTTTAGCATAGCTGACGTCCTTCACTTTGCTGAACGGCTTGATCCAGTCGACACGCTGTGCCTGCTCCTGCCAGAAGCCCTCGTTGTCGTCCACCGACCGGGCGTACATCTCGTCGTACTGGTCGGCGGTTATCAATGTGCGCTGTTTGGTCGATTCCGGAACCGGATAGATATTCGTTGCCATTTTTTGTGCCTTTATGGTTTGTTATTTCGTGCCGAGTTCAGCAGGCGCCGTGCCTGAACAAGATGCGGCCGGTCGATCATCTTGCCATCCATGCCTATGGTGCCGGCGCCGGGATTCGCCTCGAACAATTCGACGATTCTCGCCGCGTGCTGCAGTTCTTCGACGGTCGGTTCGAAAGCCGTATTTATTACTTCGACCTGTGCCGGATGAATCGCGAGCATGCCCGAAAAACCGTCGCGTCTCGCGTTCGATGCATATCGTCGCAAGCCTTCATTATCTTTGAAATCCGCGAATACCGTATCTATCGCCGCAACTTCCGCAGCCGCGGCAGCGAGTAAGCAAAAGGACCGCGCCATCTCAAAAGTCGGTAACCAATTACCGTCCTTGTCGCGATTGGTTGTCGCGCCGACTGCCGCACTCAAATCCTCGGCACCCCAGGATAAACCGGCAAGGCGTCGCGTCGCTCCGATATAGCCATGGAGTGTGAACAGCGCTTCCGGATGCTCGGTACACAATGGCAATATCCGGGTACTGCCCGGGTCGATGCCGTATTTTTCTTCAAGTGAAGACAACCTGTCATCCAGCTCATTTGCAGCCGCCGCACTCTTCGGTTTTGGCAATACAATGCCGGCGGGTGCAGACGGCATGACACTGTCCAGATCGGCCTGAGCATCGTCTGTATCGATGGGATTAATGCGAACCCAGACGTTTTCATTGCCTTCAAGATACTCGCGTGCGAGTACACGTGCATCCGGTCGTGCATCGACCGCAACGGAGTCCTCCAGATCAAGAATTAGCGCATCCGCACCAACTCCGGCCGCTTTTTGCATTTTGCGTTCGCTGTCAGCGGGCACGAACAGGAAACTTCGATTCATTTTGGTTTTCGCATCATTAGCGCAGTACGTTTGCACTCACCGACGAGCACGTCGTTTTGATTGTATGCACGGTGGGCAAAAATCACGATGCCATTATCCGGGCGCGATTTACTGTCGCGCAATTCGAGCACTTCGGTTTCGACGCGAATCGTATCGCCGCAAAACAAGGGCTTTGGAAACCGTACCTCGTCCCAACCCAGATTCGCAACCGTCGTTCCGTGCGTCGTATCGCCGACGGAAATTCCGACCATAAAGCTCAGCGTCAGGCAACTGTTGACCAAAGGTTGGCCGAATTCCGTGCCCTTCATATACTCGGCATCAAGATGCAAGGCCGCCGGGTTATGCGTCATGGTCGTCATGAGCACGTTGTCGGTTTCGGTGATAGTGCGTCGTATCGGATGATCGAACGACTGACCAACAGAAAACTCTTCAAAATACAATCCAGGCATGATCGCCTCTGATGCTTGGTTCGGTTTCGCCATTGTGCCAGCGTCGTGCACATCATTACAGCACCGGGCATAATGCCCTGACAAGATTCAATATCAGGACATCAATAATCATGGACCGACGGGAATTTACAAAAGCCAGTCTGGGAGCCGCTTCACTGGCCGCATTGGGTCCGGTTATTGCCGCTCCTGAGCACATCATACAAAAAGCAATCCCGTCGTCGGGCGAGTTGGTACCGATTATCGGTCTTGGCACGAGCCGTTATGGCGTTGCTGAATCCGAGGCGTCGAGAGCACCGTTGCGAGCGGCCCTGGCCCGGTTCCACCAACTGGGAGGAACGCTGATCGATACCGCACCGCAATATCGAACCTCGGAGACAGTGCTTGGCGATCTGATTGCCGATCTCGGTATTCGGAACGATCTGTTCATCGCGACGAAGACGGACAAATCGAGTGCCCCGGCGACCGATGCGCAAATGCGGGATTCCGCTCGCAAACTCAAAGCAACGAAGATTGACTTGATGCAGGTTCATAATTTGCGCGGCTGGAAAACCGCCTTGCCCGTTATGCGGGAGTGGCGTGACGAAGGCCGCATTCAATACGTCGGCATATCGACATCACGAGCTCGCCAATACGAAGATTTTGAGGTCGTAATGCGCAACCAGGAACTGGATTTCATCCAGATCAACTATTCACTTGAACAAAGAGAAGCGGCCGACCGAATTCTGCCACTGGCCGCGGATCGTGGCATTGCCGTAATTATCAATCGTGCGTTTGGCGGCGGTCGAATTTTCGATGCGGTGGGCGACAAGCCTTTACCTGGCTGGGCGCAAGACTTCGGTTGCTCGAGCTGGGCACAATTTCTGCTCAAGTTCGCGTGCGGTCACCCGGCTGCAACACTCGCAATTCCGGGAATGACAAAACTGCACCACGTGGAGGACAACTTCGGCGCAGCACGCGGCCGCCTGCCTGATGAAGAAGAGCGCAAGCAACAGGAAGCCTTTTACGATTCTCTCTGATCGGCTCCTGGACTTAATTCCGTCGGGTGGTTCGCCGACCGGCGCCGCGAAAGCAAGAGCTTTCCATCGGGGAGATACCGACGCCGGCCAGCGAGATTGTTGACGCTAACTGCCGCTAGCGTCGGATTCGAAATGATTGATGGCAGGCTGTTCGTTGCGACTTGCTGTTGTGCTTGATATCGGTAGCATCATTGTTACTCCATTTAGTTCTGCGACCGCCAGCGCATTCGCCTGAAGGCCCTCATAAACGAGCTCAATATCCCGAACCTCACACCAGGAGGCCCACTCCATCAGGACAGCGAGGCCAGCAGTGCTCGACATTTCAGCGGCAGCCGTATCCATGACGACACGATCGTGGTCAGCAAATAGTTTTTGCCCCTCCGCCATTACCTGGCCGGCACTATCAAAATCGATCGCGCCAAGCAAAGAAAATCGCCCGCTACCGTGATGCTTGATTTCAATATCTGTAGCTACTGTCACTGTTACCACCGATGCATTGTTCATTTAGTCCGAGCCTCCGTTCAGCATGAACTTGCCTATCAGGTTCTCTATTGATATCGAAGATTGCGTCAAAAGTATTTCGTCGCTGTCCTTTAGGACCTCGCTATCGCCTCCAGGTTCCAGTGCAACGTACTTTCCGCCCAGCAATCCGGATGACTCGATGATGGCGGTCGTATCGGCAGGAAGAGCATCGAAAATTGCATCGACTCGCAGCATAACGACTGCCTGAAAATCAATGGGGTCGGCAAGAATCGACTCAACCCGACCTATCGGTACGCCCGCCAGACTGACCGGCGCCCGAACCTTCAGATCACCGACATGATCAAACCGGGCTGCGAGCAGATAGCTGTCACCGGAATTCATCTTGCCGTGTCCGATGGTCTGTGCAGCCAGCACTAACATTGCTGCCAAACCAAGAAGAATGAACAGTCCGACACTGACGTCTATGGCGCGATTGTTTTGCATAAAGTTCTCTAGGTTCCTGGCAAGGTCAGGCTCGTTACAATGAGGTCAAGTAATAAGATCCAGACCGACGAAATGACAACAGTACGAGTCGCCGCCCGGCTAACACCCGCCGCGTTGGGCGCCGCGTAAAAGCCTTCAAATACAGCCATCAGGCTGGCAGACATGCCGAACAGAATGCTCTTGAAGAAGCCGGTTAGGACGTCCTGGTACAGATCGACCCGCTCGCTGATTTGTGCCCAAAACTCGCCACCATCCACTCCAAGCAAAGTAGTAGCGACGAAATGCGCACCGAGAATACCCATCGCACTAAAAATTGCAGCCAGCAAAGGTACGGAAATCACACCAGCAATTACGCGCGGCGCGACAATGCGCTGCATAGGGTCGATGGCCATGAGTTCGAGTGCCGCAATCTGCTGGGTTGCCCGCATCAATCCGACTTCGGAGGCAACGGAAGCTCCGGCACGCCCGGCGAACAACAACGCCGCGACAACCGGTCCCAGCTCGCGCACCAGCGCTTCGGCTGTGAACGCGCCAATGGAGCCGGTTGAGCCAAATTCAGCGAGCGTATTGTACGACTGTAGCGCAAGCACCATGCCAACGAACAATCCACCAAACATGATAAGAACCAGCGACAAAGCACCAACAAAATACAACTGCTCGCTAATCAGACCTGGCCGTCTCAGAGCCTTTGCCAGGTGTGGCAGAACGCGAAAAGAAAACAGCTGAAAGCTGCCAAAGGTTTCGGCAAACCGACTGGCACTAATCCAGCAATCTCGAATAGCACTACTCATGCGGAGCTCATCGACTGAAGTTGCTCAGAGAAACCAGGACCGGGCCGGTGAAATGGCACCGGACCGTCTGCCTCACCACGCATAAACTGTCGTACAAGCTTCGAATCGTGATCGTGCAGTTCGGCAGGCGTGCCGCTGGCAGCGACCTTACCGTCATTGATCAGGTACGCCAGGTCAGCAAGCTGCCGGGTTTCCTCGACGTCGTGCGTTACCACAATGCTGGTGATACCCAACACCCTGTTGGTCTCGCGTATCAGGCGCACAATTACGCCCATCGCGATCGGATCGAGACCGGTGAAAGGTTCGTCATAGATTATGAGTTTAGGGTCCATTACCAAAGCACGCGCGAGCGCCACACGGCGCGCCATTCCGCCCGATAGTTCTGCAGGCATGCTCTCCGATGCGGTACGCAATCCTACGGCATGGAGTTTTGTCAGAACGATCTGTCGAATCAGCGCCTCCGGCAATTTCGTATGCTCGCGCAGCGGCATAGCCACATTTTCAAAAACGGTCAAATTGGTTAACAGCGCTCCTTCCTGGAAAAGGACGCCTATTTGCTTTCGAACCTGGTACAGGCGATGACGTGAGCAGGGACAGACGATTCGACCGTCGAACATCACTGCCCCCAGGTCCGGATTGATCTGACCCGCGATAAGATTCAATAGCGTTGTCTTTCCCGTGCCGCTCGGTCCAAGCACAGCCGTCACTTTACCGCGCGGTATTCGCATCTCCAGGCCACTGAAGATAGCCCTGCCACCGCGGCTATAGTGAAGGTCACGAACCTCCAGGAGATTTTTTTTCAGGTCTTCGACTAACATTCGATCCGGCGAATTGCTGTTCCGATTGCCTGTAGTTGCCGACCGGTCCAGAAAGGTTACACTGCCAAAACCAGCTCGATACCGGGTTTTGAACTTTGCATTCTGATGTTAGTCTCAACCTGTCGCTGAGGAGGCGATATGGCGCTGACAAGAGAACTATCTGCTGAGACCAGGCAAGTAAATGGTGAGAACACCAGTCGCGTCGTTGTGTCAGCCGCAGCGGATAAAGAGTTGGTCGATAGTCTGCGTAGAGGTGAAGAAGCATCTTACGAATCGCTGGTGCGATCGTTCGGACCCCAGGTGCTGGCCATCACCCGGCGATACCTCAAGTCCGAGGCAGATGCGGCGGATTGCTTTCAGGAAACATTCATCGCCGTATTCAAAGGTATTGACACCTATGCGGGGCAGTCATCACTGCGGCAATGGGTACGCGGCATCGCCATAAATCAAAGCCTGATGGCATTGCGAAAACGCAAACGAGCTCGCGAGGAAAGTATCGAGCATATGATGCCGCTGTTCGATGACTCAGGTAGCCGTGTTGAGTCTGCCGGTGAACATCAACGCTCGTCGATTGAGGCTGAAATTGATACTGCGTCTTTGAAGGTGAGCGTCAGACAGGGCATTGACAAGCTACCGGATGACTTTCGGGTTGTACTGTTACTGCGCGACATAGACGGGCTTAACACGCGTGAAACAGCAGCAATACTGGGAATTGAGTTAAATGCCGTGAAGACAAGGCTACATCGGGCTCGAACAGCGCTGCGGTATATATTACAACCTGTTTTTGGAGCAAGTAAATCGTGATGCTAACGTGTAAAGAATTCGACGACTTCATGGTTGACTACCTTGGAGATGGATTGCCGGTCTGGCAGAAATACATGTGCTGGCTACACGTAAAGATGTGCCGGGAATGCGCGCATTTTGTTCGTGAATACAAGCGAACCATTGACCTCGGGAAGGCCGCGTTCGACGATCAGGGCGATCAGGTGCCCGACTCGGTGCCCGAGGAACTCATCAGGGCGGCGCTGGCACATCGGAAGAATAATTAAACAATGCGTTGCTTTAAGCACCAGGATGAACCAGCGATCGGGATCTGCAGCAATTGCGGTAAAGCCGTGTGTCAACAGTGTTGCCGCGATGAGGCTCGTCAAATAGCTTGCAGCGAGACTTGCGTTCAGGAAACCTTTCTCGCGCAACAACTGAACAGTCGCCTGCGCCAGAGTTTGGGCGTCGGCATCAAACCACCCATGCCGCCGTCCGTCTCCACTTATTTTCTATTTGGCCTGATTCTGTTGTTGACCGGTGTCTATTTGTCATTGCAACGGGGCAGCTTCGACATGTTGACATTTGCTGTCGCGGCCGTGTTTTTCGTCATGTCCGGGGTTTCCTACCGGCAGCATCGCAACCGGTGTTTGAGCTGCTAGGGTTCCACGGGTCATGTGGCTAAAAGACAAATTGACTAACGCGCTGGTTCGTTATCTGACCAGTGAATCACGAAACTACGAGCCGTTCGCGATCAGCCCACCGGACATTCTCGAATCCGCTCTGGAACGGGCGGACGTCCTGCTCGTCGAAGGCAATCAGCGTTTTAGTACCGCCGTCAAATACCTGACTCGGTCCACCTGGTCGCACGCCGCTATTTTTGCCGGCACTGCAGCGGGCCTGGATAATGTGCCCGACGGTGTGCCGATTCTGATTGAAGCCGATCTTAAAAATGGTGTGATCGCGGTACCTCTGGACAAATACGCAAAATTTAATATTCGCATTTGCCGCCCAGTCAGTCTGACCGAGAGTGAGCGCAATGACGTTGTGCAATTCATGCACGACAGTATCGGAATGCAGTACGACCTCAAGAACGTCATTGACCTGGCGAGATACCTGATACCAACACCCCCTGTTCCGTCCCGTTGGCGCCGGTCCCTATTGGCACTGGGAAGCGGAGACCCGACTCGCGCAATATGCTCGACGCGGATCGCTCAGGCCTTTCAGTCGGTCAGCTATCCGATACTCCCTGACGTTGAGCGTCTCACTGATAAAGAATGCGAGGATTGTACTGAGTCGGTGCGCGAAGTAATGCGCATCCGGCATCACAGTTTATTTACACCGCGCGACTTTGACGTGTCACCCTATTTCCAGATTGTGAAACCGACGATTCAGCATGGCTTCGATCACCACAAATTGAGCTGGAGTGATTAGGGTGCCGGTGAGCATTGAATCCGGGACATTAAGATATGCACCGATTCTCGCAGCGCTGGTGTTTGGAAGTTGGGCAGCATTCGTGAACAGCGAGTACGGTACCTTCGTGCTGGTACGAACGGGGCTCGGGCAGGGAATCTACGCATTGTTTTCGACCTGGATAGTTACCCGCACGGTGTCTGAGGTTATGCGGTTTACACACGGTCATTCGCTCAGATTTCTGGTCAGCTTCGTATCGGGATTTATCGTCATGGTGAGTATTCCGCTGGCATTACACGCAGCTTTGGGCACGCCGAAAATCCTGCTCGCCATCGCCCCGGGTATCCTGTGGGGCAGCGTATATATCGTGGGATGTATTTGGGCTACTAGAGCGCAGCCATGAATGGATCGGGACGATGCATCACGAGGACCTCGGCTCGCTCCGTTGCCGACAGAGTTCCTGCAGATAATATGGTTGTGTTGGTGCCGGCCTCGCCCCAACTATCTCCCGGTCCAATGACCCGGACGACCTCACGCTGACCATTTGGGTTCGGTACGCGCCACTCAAGGGTTCCCGTGATCACAAGGTATCTGCCATCAACGATCTGACCCGGTTCGCAGATCAAATCTCCGGATGCGTAGTGGCGACGGGCAGTATCAACAGCTGACTTGTTCGCGATCTGGACAATGCTCCGGGGCAGGAAATAATCAAACAGCCAGTTGAGGGCGACGCGCAACCGGGTTGAGAACCCGGGTAACATACCGATATAGACAGCTCTCCAAGTCAACCATGCGAACAATCCGGAAAGACGCCAACCATACAGCTCCGCGACCGCTTTGTAGTTTCCGATAGACGCAAGTGATCCAATTGGCCGGTAGGCAAAAGCCGTAAGCTCATTGCCGTTTGCGGTCGCAACAATGTTATCCGCTACGGTGCGCGCTTCACGAATAGCGAATTGAGCCGTAGGTGGCGCGTAATGATTTTGGTCGGAATCGGCAGATGGCATCGGAATCGATGCGGCGTCCCCGATGCACCAGACACTCTCGCGGCCCTGGACTCTTAAGAACTCATCCACAGCAATTTTGCCACGGCGTAACTCACTACCAATGTTCGTCGCTAGCCGTCGCGGTCCGCTGCCAGCCGTTATGACGAGCGTATCTGTGGGAATGCGGGTCCCATCATCCAGATGCGCTGCATGGGCGGTCGCTGATTCGATCCTCGTGCTGAGGCGAAACTCGACATTGCGAGCGCGCAGTCTTTCCTCAGCATAACTGCCGAGACCTGTGGACAGTTCAGGTAATATCCGGTCGCCACTCTGGATCAATACCGTACGAATCTCATCGCTGGCTATGTTCGGATAAAACCGCAGCGTACGGCGAATCATTTCAACGAGCTCGCCCATTATTTCAACCCCGGAAAATCCGCCGCCTGCAACCACAAAGGTCAACAAGCGTTTTTTGATATCAGGATTCTGCGTGATATCAGCATGTTCCAGACATTGTATTACTCGATTACGAAGCTCATGCGCGCCAGCAAGGTCGCGGACACAAAGGCCGTGCGCCTCAAGCCCCGGGGCAAGGGACAAGTCCGTCTTTTGCCCGACGGCAATTATCAGTTGGTCGTAGTCAATTGACTGCGGGAAACGTCTTGTGCCCTGCAATAAATCGACCCTCTTCGCGTGCATGTCAATATTCGTGACTTCGGCCATGCGCACGCTCACGCCGGGCAACATGTACCGCAATGGCGTCACCGCGTCCGGCGCACTGATGGTGCCGGAGACAACTTCCGGCAGCAGTGGCTGAAAAACAAAATAGTTGGTCGAGTTTATGAGCTCAATTTCGAATTGATCTGCGGCCTTTCGACGCAAATGCTTGGCAGCAAATGCGCCGGCAAAGCCACCGCCAACGATGAGGACTTTTTGTTTCGACATGACTATGGCTGCGAATTACAGACGCCTGGATCTGAAGCGCGCCTATTTGCCCCAAAAGACGAAGTCGATTCCGACCATGTTGACGCCGGGGTTTACCTCATCGAGGCCACCATTCGATATGTGTTCATAGCGAAACTTAACGACATGATTTTTGTTTTCACCAAATCGCAACCCGAGCGCCACGTGCGAGGTAAGGTTAAACGATGTTCCGAGTTTCGTGTCACCGTAGGTCGTACCGTCGATAACAGTCGGGCTCAGTCCTACATCGATAAAGATTGGTTTTCTCCAGCGGTCGTTAGTAAGACGCAGCGTCGGACCAAGCGACAGAAAATTTCGATAATCAGAGTCCTTAGTCATGCGTCCGGCCTCGAGCGTTAGCAACGATGTTGCCGACATACCGCTCTTTCCAGTCCATGTCCATGGCAGCCCGAAATCCAGAAACAGTGCATGTCGGGTCAGCCCATCAAATTCGTCACCGTCGGAAGTGGTTACCCGATAGCCCATGCTTTGAATATTGCTGACCAGGGGAAGGCGGAACAAATTGTGCTCAGCCTGCGAGTCAAGCTCTATGCTGCGATCATCGGCACCCGCTGTCACGGCAATGAGAATAAGCGGCAGTGCGTTGACGATTGTTAACGTGAACTTCTTTCCAACTAATTTCAAAAAAATACTCCAATGGCGAAAATTGCTTCGATTGTTCTGCTTAGTTGCCGCTGACAACGAAGCGGTTACAGGCAAGTTGAAAGAACAAATACGGCGTGTGGGAACGCAACCCATGTAATATTGCTTGCAACCGACCGGTCACTATTGGCGCCCTGTATCCACACACTGGAGAAAAACATGAAAGCATCCGATCTGTTAGTCGAGTGCCTGGAAGAAGAAGGAATCGAGTACATATTCGGCGTGCCCGGAGAAGAAAACGCTGATTTCATGATGTCCCTGGAAAAATCGGCAAAGATCAAATTTATTTTGACGCGCCATGAGCAAGGCGCAGCATTTATGGCAGAAATCTATGGTCGCCTGACCGGCAATACAGCCGGCTGCCTCGGGACTCTCGGGCCTGGCGCCACCAACTTGATTACCGGTGTCGCGGACTCCAATATGGATCGTGCACCAATGCTGGTCCTGACCGGCCAGGGCGCAACAGACCGATTGCACAAAGAGTCGCATCAGATCATGGATGTCGTGAGTATGTTTGAACCCGTGACCAAGTGGTCGACGACTATTCTCAATCCCGACACTATCCCGGAAATCGTCCGCAAAGCCGTACGTCTCGCGCGTACCGAAAAGCCGGGTGCCGTGCATATCGAATTGCCGGAAGATGTTGCAGAAATGGAAACTTCCAAAAAGCCGATGGCACCACGGCGCTTCCGGCGTCCGGTCCCCGACGCCAAAATTATTGATGCGGCATTCACGATGCTAAAAAATGCGAAACGGCCAATAATCATCGCGGGAAACGGTTGCATTCGCAGGCGTGCCAGCAAACAGCTAAGAGTGTTTTGTGAGAAAACCGGTATCGGTGTTGTCAGTACATTCATGGCGAAAGGTTGTGTCGATATGGACGCAGACTACTGCCTGTACACCGTCGGTCTTGGCAGCAAAGACAGAATTTCGATGGCCATTGATGATGCCGACCTTGTAATCACGCTCGGCTTTGACATGGTTGAATACCATCCTCAACTGTGGAATGCGCGCGGCGACAAGAAAGTGTTACATGCCGACTTCCTGCCCGCCGAGATCGATGAGTATTACCACCCGGAAACCGAGGTAATCGGTGATCTCGCACATACGCTGTGGATGTTGAATGAGTGCGTCGATGCTAAGAGCCTTCCGAAGTTCGACCTTGCGTTACAACATAAATGCCGGGATGAGATGACGGCGGATTTCGCCGAGTATAAAGATGATAAGACGGAAGGAACGATCCGACCGCAAAAAGCCTTGTGGGATGCACGCCAGGTTATGGGGCCGGCAGACATACTTCTTTCCGATGTCGGCGCGCACAAGATGTGGATCGCCAGGCACTATCAGTGCCACGAACCAAACACCTGCCTGATACCCAATGGCTTCTGCTCGATGGGCTTTGCTTTACCTGGCGCCATCGCGGCCAGTATCGTGCATCCCGAGCGACGGGTTCTCGCTATCGCCGGCGACGCCGGATTCCTGATGAACGTCCAGGAGATGGAAACGGCGAAGCGAATTGGCAGCAATATCACCGTCATGGTTTGGGAAGACGAGGAGTACGGTTTGATAGCGTGGAAGCAGGAAACCAGTTTCGGTCGCCATACCGACCTCTCTTTCGGCAACCCGGAGTGGACTACACTGGCGAAAGCTTTCGGCTGGAATGGACACTACGTGAAAGATGCTGCCGACTTGCTGCCGGCGCTTGACGCGGCACTTGACGAGGAAGGTCCAAGCCTGATCGTTATTCCGATCGACTACCGCGAGAATCCACTGCTAACAAAGAAACTCGGAGAAATCACGTGCTCGATTTAATGCTTGAGAGCGGCATTCCGGCCATCGGCAGTTTATCCGTCACATCGCCATTTGACGGTCGGGAACTCCAACAGGTCGCGACAGCGGGGCCTGATCACGTTGCAGACGCGTTGCGCGCCGCGTATTCAGGATTTCGCGACAGAGAGTCGTGGTTATCGATTCCAGAACGGATTGAAATTCTCGACAGGACTGCGGCGATTATGAGCAGACAAGTCGATGACCTCACGATGCTCGCAGCATCCGAAGGCGGTAAACCGTACAGTGATTCCAGGGTCGAAGTCATTCGGGCCATTGATGGCGTGCGTCTTTGTGCCGAATCTCTGCGCGCCCATTCAGGCTCTGTCATTCCGATAGGAAAGACTGCAGCAACCACGGGCAGGATTGCCTTTACGCAAAAGGAGCCGATCGGTGTTGTTGTTGCCGTGAGTGCTTTCAACCATCCGCTGAACCTCATTGTTCATCAGGTCGGTCCGGCGGTCGCGAGTGCTTGTCCGGTCATCGTGAAACCTGCGGCGGACACGCCCTTGTCATGTTTGAGATTCGTCGAAATTCTCCGCGAGGCAGGATTGCCTGATTCGGCTTGCCAGGTAATCGTAACGAATGACCGCGATACAGCCGAGAGCCTGGTGACCGATTCGCGAGTCGGCTTTTTCAGCTTCATCGGCAGTGCTGCGGTTGGCTGGATGCTGCGTTCCAAACTTGCGGCTGGCGCACGCTGCGCACTTGAGCACGGTGGCGCAGCCCCCGCCATTCTTGTGGACCCGTTCGACACGGAGCTCGCGATTACGTCGGTGTTAAAAGGCGGCTTTTATCACGCAGGACAAGTCTGCGTATCCACCCAGAGAGTATTTGCGCCCTCCTCACTTGCTGAGGCCTTTGCGTCGGAACTCGCAAAACGTGCGGAAGCACTCGTAGTCGGTGCGCCCGAAGACGCAGCTACCGAAGTCGGACCACTGATTCGCGCCAAAGAGGTCGACAGAGTGGCTGAGTGGGTCGATGAAGCTGTGGCCGCTGGTACGGAATTAATTTGCGGTGGCAAGAAGATATCCGAGAGCTGCTACGCCCCGACAGTGCTCCTTAATCCACCTGACGATGTTCGTGTCAGCACTATGGAAATTTTTGGACCCGTTGTTTGTGTTTACGCATACGACAATATCGACGCGGCCATTCAGCAGGCGAACGCTCTGCCGGTAGCGTTCCAGGCATCGATTTTCAGCAAGGATACCGACGCTTCAATGCGCCTGTACAAGCGGCTTGACGCGTCCGCCATCATGATCAACGAACATACGGCCTTTCGCGATGACGTTATGCCATTTGCGGGTCTGCGCGAGTCGGGCCTGGGCGTCGGTGGCATTCCCTACACGATGGAAGACATGCAAATCGACAAAATGATGGTAGTGAAATCACCGGAGCTCTAGTGCTTCTGCAGGTTCGACGCTTTAACGCCCCCCCTTTGTAACCTTTTTCGGTCAGCCAACAACCTTAAGGGATACAGAAATGGGAATCAGCACGTGTCAAATCGAACCAGGTCGTTACCACCGCTTAGCCAACCGCTCTATGTCATAAGAGAGATGCGTTACCACGAAGCATCGCGTCAGGGACTCGGACTGATTCTGGCCGCTGCATTCGCGATTGTCGCCAATCCCACACCAATCACCCTGTTCCCGGCCGCTGTTCTCGTCATAATCGGCGTCGGAATTCGTCTGTGGGCCTCCGGCTTTATTATCAAGAACGCCGAATTGGCGACGCACGGCCCGTACGCTTTTGTCAGGCATCCACTTTATGTGGGAAACATTCTCATCGTGTTTGCTTTTGCTGCAGCATCAGGTTTCTGGTGGCCATTTCTTGTCGTATTTTCCTTCCTCGGCTTTTACTACCCAACGGCGATCGAATATGAGGACCGGAAACTGGCCACCCTGTTTGGTAACAACTGGTTCGAGTACGCGAAGCACACGCCGGCATTGCTACCAAATTTTAGCCGCCGAGACAGGAAGTTTTCCGGTAGCTGGTCTTTGAAGAAAAGTCTGGCCGGCAATCTGGAGCTGGTTGTCACCATCTACCTGCTGGCGTGCTTCGCCTACATCTGTCTTCAGTTATGAACAGGCCCGGCATTACTGAGGCAGATGCTATTGCTTGTGTCAGAGATGGCAGGCGACTGGATCGCCGTGGCTACCAGGGCGGCATCCACATCGGCAATATTGGTGGCCACAAAATCCTGGTGAAGTCAGCTGCGGAAAAAGGCATGACCTCTTCCATGTGCCGCTGGTTTTTGCGGCGTGAATACCGCGTTTACCAGCGGTTGACAGGCATCAAGGGGATTCCGCACTGTTACGGATTTTTCGCAGGTCGCTTTCTGGTCCTTGAGTATATTGACTCGAAGACGATGCGACAGGCGAGCCTCGGGAATCGGCAGGTTTTCTTTGATGAGATGTTCGAAATTATCGAATCAATCCATGCGCGCGGCGTAGCACATGGCGATCTGAAACGAAAAGACAACATTCTGGTCAGGGAAGGAATGCACCCGTGCATACTTGATTTCGGCGTGGCGGCGGTCAAGAAAGACGGCCTGCACCCTTTTAATCACTTCTGGTACAGATTCGCTAAACAGCACGACCTAAACGCCTGGCTGAAACACAAGTACGATCGTAAATTTCAGAATCTCTCGTCTGCCGATGCTGATTATTATCAGCCAATGCGTATCGAAAAAATGTCCCGCGTGATCAAACGCGCGTGGTTTACGTTCAAAAACGGTCTTGTCTCCTAACGCACCTTCATGCCACCGTCCTCACCCATTATCCTTGCGACAATTGCCAGGTCCTCCGCGGTGTCGACACCCCGGGCGATGGGTATCGTTACTCGCCCAACGCGCAGCGTGATGTTGAGCCACAGCGCTCGTAATTGCTCAAGCCTCTCGATTTGCTCCAGCTCACAAGGTCCGGCGTCCACCAGTTGCCGCAGCACATGACGTCGATACGCGTAAATTCCATGATGCCGCAAAGCGACTGCGCCGAGCATTGCGTTCGACTCATCATCGCGGCAAAAGGGGATCGCTGCGCGGCTGAAGTAGAGCGCATTGTCTTTCATATCCGTTATGACTTTGGCGAAATTTGGATTTTCAATATCCGAGATGGCATCGAAAGCGCTTGCCAGAGTGGCCATCCCAACCCCATCGGAGTCGAGAAGACCCGCGCATTGAGCGATCAATGCAGGCGGCATCAATGGCTCATCTCCCTGCACGTTTACCACGACCAAATCGTCCGGCCATGAATTCAGATCGCAAACCTCAGCGATGCGGTCTGTTCCGGACTGGTGCTCCGATCGTGTCATACATACGTTGGCGCCGAAGCCCAGTGCCGCTTCCTGAATGCGTTCGTCGTCTGTCGCAATCCAGACCTCCTTCGCACCACTTTGTAATGCCAGTTGATGGACGTGCCAGATCATTGTTTGGCCAGCGATCAATCGCAACGGCTTTCCTGGCAAGCGCGTACTCGCATAGCGAGACGGAATTACTACAATAAAGTCATTCAATGCATTCTTTCCAAACGAATCGATTTGCTACCATACGTCTTGAGCTACCCCAAGAGTCGGCCTTGTTCATACTAGATACCTTTTACGCCTTGCTGTTCGTGCTGCTATCACCGTGGTGGTTGCTGATGTTAGCAATAAAGCCGGCATTTCGGGCTGGTTTTGCCGCCCGATTTGCTCTTCGAGGCGTTGCTGCCGCATCGACTGAGTCGATCTGGCTGCACGGCTCGTCCGCTGGCGAAATAGATCTTCTGCGGCCGTTGGTGCAAATGATCGAACAACGCCCGGATCATTGCAGCATTGTTGTATCGGCGTTCTCGATATCCGGCTACACAGCGGCTAAGAAGCTGTTTCCACAACACCGCGTTATTTATTTTCCCGCCGATTTCTCGCCTGTAATCGGGCGCTTTCTGAAAGCACTAAGACCTCGTTTGATCGTGCTTGTCGAATCCGAATTCTGGCCAAACTTCATCGCTACCGCCAATAAATCCGGCATTCCAACCTGCGTGCTGAACGGCAGGATGTCGCACAAATCCTTTCAGACACACCGGCGAACGCGTTTGATTCCATGGGCGCTCAAGAAAGTATCTCTGCTTGCGGTTCAGACTGCGGACGACGCATCTCGATTCCGCGATCTGGGCGTCGCATCGAGTCGCATCACGGTGACCGGCAACATGAAGTACGACTTGCAGGATCGGGGTAAATCGCAAGACTGGGAGCAGGTTCGGCACTCGTTTCGTGAACGCTATAAGCTCGATAAAAACATACCGGTTTTGATCGGTGGCAGTATCCACCAGGGCGAAGATCAAGCACTGGCCTGGGCCTACCAGAGACTGATATCAGAGGGCTATCGCTTGCGCATGATAATCGTACCTCGATATCCGGCCGAAGCGTTGGCTGTCAGCCGTACGCTGAAAAGCCATCATCTGCTCGCTGCGCTCAGCTCGGAGGCGTCCGCTAAGGAAAGTGATTTCTTCGTTGACCCGCAGCGCGTTCTGATCGTTGATACAATCGGTGAGCTAAAAAACTATTACGCCACATCGGATTTCGCTTTTGTTGGGGGCAGCCTGCATTTTCGCGGTAGTAATAAAGGCGGTCACAACCTCATGGAACCGGCTATCCTTGGGCTGACTGTGATGTTTGGACCGCACAACTATAGCTTCCGGGAAACAGTTCGCGATTTGCTTGAAAACCGTGCCGCATTACTGGTACATGACCGGGAAGAAATTTATTCCAGTATCAAGGGTCTTCTGGATAAGCCGATGACTGCGGTGGACCTCGGTAAGCGGTCTCGCGAAGTCATATTGAACAACCGCGGCGCAACGGATCTAAACTTTGAGTTAATTAAGCAATACATGCCGTTGAGCTAAATGATGCCGCGGCCTGCAACAGGGGTTTTAAATCAAATCATGAATACAGTAAAACACGTCAATGTCGCCGGTATCGATTGTGGATCGGACGATCTTTTCCTGATTAGCGGTCCGTGTGTCATTGAGGAAGAATCAATGATGATGAAGACTGCGGAGCGTCTAAAGGAGATTGCGACCCAGCTCAATTTGCCGCTTATCTTCAAGTCGTCGTTTACCAAGGACAATCGCAGTTCACTCGATTACTTCCAGGGGCCCGGGCTGGACGAAGGCCTGCGAATACTGGCGAGGATCAAGGCGGAATTTGAACTGCCAGTGCTGACGGACATTCATTATCCTGCGCACGCTGTGCCTACAGCAGAGGTTGTCGACGTCATGCAAATTCCAGCGTACTTGTGTATGCAGACGGAACTCGTAACTGCTGCCGCTAAAACCGGCTGTGTCGTGAATCTCAAACACGGACAATTCATCGCACCAGAAGGCATGTCCAAGCCGGTGCAGAAAATCGAAGCTGTCGGCGGGGACAAAATTATTCTCACCGAACGCGGCTACGCCTTTGGGTACAACGACCTGATCGTCGATCCGCGCAGCTTTTTCATGCTGCGCGAAGTCGGCTATCCGGTCGTATTCGACGTCACGCATACGATTCGAAAATACGGTATACCGAGCAAGGATCCGAAGGGCGGCACACGTCAATACCTGAAGGTTCTGGCTCGCTCAGGTGTTGCTGCCGGTATCGACGGACTGTTCGTCGAGGCGCACCCGAATCCGCCCGACGCCCTGTGCGATGCTGCCAGTCAGTATTATCTGGACGATCTGGCCGAATTTTTAAAACCCTTGATCGACATTCATCAACTTGTTCGCAACACCGCCTAACCAAACTACGAAGGTTTAACGATGGAACTATACCTAGACTCAGTCAATTTTCAGGAAATCGAAGAAGCATTCAATTTGGGCTTCGTAACAGGCCTGACCACGACCCCTACTTTCATGCACCGTCATGGCATCACCGATGTCGATGGCGCCATCGTAGAATTATCAAAGATGGTGCCGGAATTACAGGTCGAGGCTCTGGGCGATACGCACGACGAGATCATTAATGAAGCACACAGACTGCTGGACCTGCCGCTCGCGCTAAAACCGGTTTTCAAAGTACCCATTTCAGAGGTTGGCGTACGTGCGTGCAAAACCTTAACCGATGAGGGACACCGCGTTAACGTCCATCTTATCTATACGCTCAATCAGGCGTATATGGCCATGGCGGCGGGAGCAGCGTTTGTTTGCCCGCTGGCCGGTCGTTTTCAGGACGAGGGTCACGACGCCATCGCATTGTTCGAGCAATGCGTCAACGTCGTCGAAAAATACAACTACGCGACGAAGATCATGTTCTCGTCAGTCAGGTACCCGGAGCATGTACGCCAGGCGCTTCTCGCGGGTGTACACGTTTGCACCATACCGTGGGGCGTGATGCGAAAATTGACGAAGAATGCACTAACGACCGTCGGCACGAATCAATTCGTCGAACACACACGGCTGCTGACTTATCGAGTTGGTGAAGTGATGCGCGAAGAAAATCCGTTGAGCAAGAAGTCGGATACGGTAACGAGTGCCATGATCAGGATGACCGAATCCCGACTGGGCGCAGTCACGGTGGTCGATGACAATGGCAACGCGGTGGGTATGTTTACCGACGGAGATCTGCGACGCAAATTGCAGGATCAGGGTTCGGACGTTGTCAGTTCCACCCTCGAAGATCTCGGCTTCTCCGAAAATCCGGTGACGATCACCGACGATGCCCTGCTCAATGATGCTGTTGCACTGTTTGAGAAAACGCACATCGACTCGATTATCGTCCTCAATAAAGACAAGCCCGTGGGCATTCTCGATATCCAGGACATCGTCAACCTCGGCCTGGTCGGGCGCGACTAGTGAGCGCAGCCGAGAAGGATCGATCTGGCTCAATTGCTGCTGAATTTCAGGCGATCGGAGCCAGATTTATCCTGCCCATCGAGGAATTATCAAAACGGCTTGGCAATTGCCGGGCCGTAGTCTTCGACTGGGACGGCGTTTTCAATAGTGGCCAGAAAGGTGATACAGCAACGACCGGATTCAGTGAACCGGACTCGATGGGCACCAATATGCTCCGTTATGGGCTGTGGCGTGAACGGGGTGAGCTGCCGTTTACAGCCATTATCAGCGGCGAAAACAATGCCAGCGCAATCGCTTTCGCCAAGCGTGAACATCTGCACGAAGTTCATACCGGAGTACAGAACAAGCGCCTCGTCATAGAGCATATCTGTCAAGTTGAAGGCCTGAGTCCGGACCAGATCGCTTGTGTATTTGACGACATCAATGACTTGCCCATGGCCGAATTGTGTGGGCTTAGACTTATGGTCCGCAGAAATGCCAATCCGTTACTGTCCCGATACGCTGAGAAACGCTCGCTTTGCGACTACATTAGTGGAGCAGATTCGAGCAGTTACGCCGTCCGGGAAATTTGTGAATTGCTGCTCGGACTTCTCGGTATCTATGAACAGGTGCTGGACTCGCGAGTCGCCAGCGACGACGATTACCAGACCTATCTGCAGCAGCGGCAATCGGTTGTTACGGGATTTTTCGGCAAGGATGGGCCTGGAAAACCGGAATGATCTATTCTCGGAATCTTCTTTATACCATTGGCGCCTACGTTTATTTGCCCTGGGCATTGTTGCATCTAATTAGACGTGGCATACGCTATCGACCGTATTTTCGGCGCTGGCATGAGCGTTTTGGCTATGCCCCACGAGTCGATACCGAAAGCCTGATCTGGGTGCACGCCGTCTCTGTTGGCGAGGTTCGAACGATCGTTCGTCTGGTTGAGCATCTGCAGCGAGAATACTCTGACAGTCGCATTCTCGTGACTACTATGACGCCGACCGGGTCGACACAGGTCAGACAGTGCCTCGGCGATGAGGTATTACACTGCTATATACCCTACGACCTTCCGGGATCCGTTCGCCGCTTTCTGGATCGGGTACAACCAAAGCGTGCTTTCATTGTTGAAACAGAGTTCTGGCCTAATATTTTCCGGCTCTGTAGTGATCGCTCGATTCCGTTGCTGCTCGTCAATGTGCGTTTGTCACCAAGATCATTTGAGGGCTACCGACGATTTCCACGCTTCACACGCAACATGTTGTCCAAAGTGGCGATGCTGGCGGTACAGTCGGAGGGAGATGCGGAAAGATTGCGAGCGCTCGGCGCACCCGAAGACGTCATGCGCGTCACGGGCAACTTGAAGTTTGATGCCTTCCTGCCCGACGACCATGCGGATAAAGCGGCGGTATTGCATCGAAACTGGGGCGAGTCAAGACCTGTCTGGATCGCTGCCAGTACCCACGAGGGCGAAGAAAAAATAGCGCTTGACTCGTTTCAGGAGTTACGGCGACAACATCCCAGGCTGCTATTGGTATTAGTACCGCGCCACCCGGAACGTTTTTCCCGCGTCGCGCGGTTATGCGAACGCGATGGCCTGAATGTCATTTTGCGCAGTGAGTACCCGGAGGCTATTCCGGACAACACGGACGTGCTGCTCGGCGATACGATCGGCGAATTACACCAACTGTATGCGGCGGCGAACGTTGCCTTTATCGGTGGCAGCCTGATTCGGCACGGCGGGCATAATCTTGTCGAAGCAATGGTGGTGGGTGTGCCCACGGTATTTGGCCAGCACGTGTTCAACTTCGAACAGAGCAGTAACATCGCTTTGGATCGCGGCGCCGCTACGCAGATTCGCGACGGTAGTGAGCTTGCTGCGGCAGTCGGTGCCTACCTGAGTGATTCCGCGCTACATGCGCGCGCGTCACAGGCCGCTACGCAGGTGATCGACGACAATCACGGGTCGCTACAGGCGACACAGGACCTGATTCAACAAACAGTGGGGCACGATAGCAACATGGAGTGGAGACAGCGATGAAAACTGCATCAATTCGCGTGGGATGGTTTGCTCTTTTGTTATCATCCTCGCTCTCGGCGGCCGAAGGCATCGACTGGAAGCACTGGGAACTGGACGCTTTTGAGACGGCCGAGGCACAGAACAAGATGATTCTTGTCAATGTCGGCATGGAGGGCTGTGCGGCGTGTGCGAGGATGGAAGCTCTAACCTATGCGCATGATGACGTTATAGGTCTTGTCAGCGAGCACTTCGTCGCGATCGAGGTCGATGCAGAAGCACGACCGGATATCGGCGAGCGCTATTCGGACTGGGCGTGGCCAGCGACAATTTTTCTTGCGCCGGATGCCACACAGGTGCTGGCGGTGCGCGGTAACCGGCTGCCGAGGAACTTCATCCCGATTCTCGATGACCTTATCGGCAAACATAAGGCCGACGAGCTCAAACCGGACCCACGATCCCCATTTACGACGCCACCTGAACCTGCGAAAACCGAACTGACCCGCATACGGGACCAATTACGGGCACGGCTCGATCGTTCGCTCAATCGAAAATACGGCGGCTGGGCAAGCAGCGGTATTCGGGGCGAAACCAGTGGTTCGCGCTTGCGCCATTTATATCTCCGAGCGCACCTGTATGACAACGCCGAGTTACTCGATCTTGCGTTGCTGGGTTCAGCCGGCTTTCTTATTACGATAGATCCGGTGTGGGGCGGCAGCTACAGCGCCGCATTTCCGAAAGACATGCAGGCACCGGGTAAATTCGCGGCGCTTCGGGCGATACCTGAGAAAAGAATCCGCGTGCAGGCCAACGCGATTACGGCGTTCGCGCTCGGCTATCAGCATACGAACGAGAACAGGTATGTTGAAGGGATTGAAGCGATCGACGGATTCCTGAAGAGCTGGATGATGGCGCCCGACGGCACTTTCTATACCAATCAAAAAAGCGAGCCACCGAATTTACCGCGAGGTATGACCAGCAGTGATTACTGGCTGCTGCCAAGTGACCGTGAACGGCGCGAACACGGAATACCACCGATCGACCATGCCGTTTATGCCGACCGCAACGGCGAAGTTATAGCCGCCTATGTGCTCGCTTATGAAGCAACCGGCAACAGCGACTACCTCAAAACAGCGATAAAAGCCGCGACATCGATTCTTGAAAATCGTTTGCATGCAGATGGCTGGGTTATTCAGGCGCAAAGCAGCAAGGCCTCTGACCAGGATGTCCGCATGCGAACGCTCGTTACGGAAGAGAGGCCGTTCCTAAGCGCGCAGGCCTGGTTCGGTACGGCATTACTGTCACTCTACCGGGCCACAGGTCAGGACATTTGGCTGACTGCGGCTGACGGCATAGGCCGGGCAACGCTGGCAGCGCTCTATGATCGGGAACTGGGTGGCTTTTACGCGACGACGCCAGATGCCACCGCAGCGATCATCGCGCCGCGAAAACCTCTGGAAGCAAACGGCACCGCGGCCGGTTTCTACTACGATCTTGCGATTTACACGAAAGATGAAGACTATGAAACCATCGCGGCAAGTACCGTTCGGTCGGTGGCCGAACCCGACTACATCCGCAACGAAGGCAAGATTACCGGTGAGTTCGCGATAGCGCTGGAGAAACTGACGACCGCCTACGTCGAGTTCTCAATCGTTGGGGACACAACGCACAAGAATGCTGCTGCCTTGTTCGATGCCGGCCGCGAAGTTTTCGAGCCAAGGAAGCTGTTGCATTACGAGGCAGCGGGCCGCTACCCGGACCGCGGCAAACCGGCCATGTACATCTGCAATCCGGATATGTGCTCAATGCCGATTGAAGATCCAGCGGAAGTCGCGAGCCAGGCAGCCTTTTTTCACGGCCCTGCCAGCACGATATTGGCGGACTGACGCAAGACGACCGCTTGAAATGCTTAACTCGGCTTGATATTTGCGTTCAGCCTGAACAAATTGCCCGGGTCGTACTGATTCTTGAGCTCCACGAGCCGCGGGTAGTTCGGGCCGAAGTTTCCCCAGGTTTTTTGCTCGGATTCCTCGTTGAGATTGTTGTAAAAACCTGCCATGTACGGCTCCATCTCTTTGTAATACTCACGGACCGCAGCGATTTTGGTTTCGTTCTGAGCCGGATCGTCGCCGATATACATGACGCCGAAATTGAATGCCGCGCCACGATGTGTGAACGCGGTCGCGTCGGCAGCCACCGTCGCTGTAACACCCCCCATGTGCTGAAACCACGACCTTACTGCGCCACGGTTTGCGTACTCGACGATGACGTCAATAGCACCCGGGGTAAGCTCATTGAGAAAACCAGACTTCAGGTAATACTGTTTGCCGTGGCCAAGAAATCCGTCAGCGCCGGTCTGTATGTCGTGATAGGCAATGGGTGCCAACGTGCCACTCTTGAGGCCAGGAAACGCCAGCATCGGCGCGAGCGCTTTCTCGCCGGCAGCATGATCGCCACACCAGGTCACGCCGACGATCGCCAGAGTCTCACCGTCTTCGCCCGCGCCCGGAGCCATCTGCGGTTCGATGTTCGCCTCAATGGGTAGCCTGTCGGCCAGCTCGGCAAAAAACTCGAAAAAGTCTTTGTCGACCGCATAAGTCAGGCTGCCGCCGTATACCACCGGATTGAAGGGATGCAGCCGGTAAACAAACTCCGTGGCAACGCCGAAATTACCGCCGCCGCCGCGTAAGCCCCAAAACAAATCGCTGTTCTCTTCTTCGCTGGCGCGAAGGACATCACCGCTGGCCGTTACAACAGTCGCAGCGAGCAGGTTGTCGACAGCGAGACCCATTTTGCGGTCGGTACGGCCAACGCCACCGCCCAATGTGAATCCACCGCTACCGGTATGAGAAACAATACCGGTCGTGGTCATTAAATTGTGCGCCGTTGACGCAACATCCAGATGGCCCAGCAGCGAGCCACCATCGGCGCGCATGCTCATCGCCTCAGGATCGACGTCAACCGAATGCATTTGCGAGAGGTCGATCATCATGCCGCCGTCCGATGTTGACTTGCCCGGGAAGCTGTGGCCACCGCACTTTACGGACAGCAGCAGATTGCGCTCGCGGCCGAAATTGACGGCGTTAACGACGTCGCCCGTCGACACGCATTGCACGACCATCGCGGGCCGCTTGCTGTCGAACATGCCATTCCAGATTTTTTTCGCCGCAGCGTAGCCATCGTCAGCTTGCAGGAACACCCGACCCTCAAGACTCCCGGCTAATTCGGATACCGCGGCGGACTCGATTGAAAGCTCCTCGCCCGTGCTCGAAACAGCGGAGATCAGACTACCGAAGTCGGTTTTCGACTCGGAACCACAACCGGGTAGTACAGTGGCAACAGCCGCTGCCAGCGTTGCATTGCAGAATGTACGTCTAAGCATGATGTATCTCCCATATGGTTCTTGAGATACTCATATCGCAAGGGACAAAAATCTACTAGTATTTTCGAAGTTGAATCTCAATAATCTTCGAACGAGTATCGACCAATGAAAAGTACCTACGGACAGTATTGCCCGGTGTCCCTTGCCAGTGAGGTGTTGGGGGAACGGTGGACTATTCTTATCATTTTTGCCTTGTCCGAAGGAAGCAGTCGATTCAACCGCTTGCAACGTGCGCTGCCACGAATCTCAGCCTCAACACTCGCGCAGCGCCTTCGATCTTTGGAAGAGTCACGAGTTATCAGCAAGCAAAAGAGTGTTGACGGTGGCGCCATCGAGTATCAACTCACTGATGCGGGTGAAGATCTCGTTCCGATAGTCAAACAGATGGGCCAGTGGGGACAGCGCTGGGCGCGCGACCTTGAAGTGGAGGACCTCGATCCACGACATTTGATCTGGAGCGTGCATTTGCGTTTGGATCTTGACGAAATGCCGTCCGGCAGGACAACGATCCAATTCGAGTTCACGGACTTGCGGAAAGTCGATCGGTTCTACTGGATCGTAGTTAACAAGCGCAAGGTCGATGTATGTCTAAAACACCCGGGGCACGAACCGGATGTTTGCGTGGCATCCGAGATACTTCGTTTTATCGAAGCGTGGCGAGGATTTCGGTCCCTGGAAAATGAGGTGAAGTCCGGTCGAATCAAGGTTACAGGCGCACCTGAAATGCGGCATGCATTTACGAGCTGGTTGTTACTAAGCGCCGTCGCACACGTTGGTCGGCAACGGCAAGGACGCGAACGCACACTGCAACGTCGAAATAAAAAGAGCTATTGAGAGGCCTGATTATCCGCATCGACGTGATTCAGGCACAGATCGGCCTCAACAGCAATTATCCTTCCTGCGGCCGGTCTGGTGATCTAAGCTAAGATGTCGGCCATCAACCCAATACAATCAGTCTTTGTAATCTCGGCGCTAAGCAATTTTTGTGATGGCGGAGAGGGTGGCAAGAATCACCTTTCCGAGAAAATCCAAGGAAGTCCAAAACTCTTTTAGTATCTTGCACTTAGGGAACTTCCTGCGCTAGGGTGGTGCCAAGAAATCCAGCCAAAGCCGGGCTTTAATCGTGGGCCCGATTGTAGGCTGTCCAATTTCAAGTGCAAGGAGTTGAGTGTGGCGGAGAGAATCACCGCTTTGTTTGTCAAACACGCCAGGCGTCCGGGCAAGTATCCCGATGGTGGCAATCTGTATTTGCAAGTCAGAAAGTCAACGCGACGTATTGAGACCGACAGGGTCACCAAGTCGTGGCTGTTTCGCTACTCCCGTTTCGGCAAGGATACCTGGTTGGGGCTTGGCCCCTATCCCGATGTGACCCTGACTGACGCTCGTGACCTGGCCACACGCGAGCGCAAGAAGATGCGCCTGGGCATCGACCCCCTGACCGACAAACGCGCCCGGCGGATCGCCGCACGTACGGCACACGAGAACATGCTGACCTTCGCCGAGTGTGCAGAGCTTTACATCGAGTCCCAGGCCCCAGGCTGGAGTAACCCCAAGCACATCGAGCAATGGCGCAGCACCCTCAAGAACCTCGCTGGGCCGATCATCGGGCACCTACCCGTTGATCAGATCGACACGGCGCTCATCATGCGATGTGTCGAACCGATCTGGGCCACGAAGACGGAGACGGCAAGCCGTCTGCGAGGACGCATTGAATCGGTTCTGGACTGGTCGGCCGTCCGTGGCTACCGCACGGGCGATAACCCGGCTCGCTGGCGTGGCCATCTCGACAAGTTGTTGCCACGACCGAGCCAGGTTGCTCGGGTCAAGCATCACGCTGCTCTACCTTACACTGAGGTCGGCGCATTCATGCGACAACTGCGTGAAGATACAGGTGTCGCAGCAAGAGCACTCGAGCTGCTAATTTTAACGGCAGCTCGCACGAATGAAGCGATCAAAGCAGAGTGGTCGGAGATCGACCTGGATCGCAAAATCTGGGTCGTTCCGGCCGAGCGCATGAAGTCTAAGCGTAGCCACCGGGTACCATTGTCAGCGGATGCTGTTGCCGTGCTCACGGCGGTAAAGGGACGCAACAAGATTTACGTATTTCCCGGCCATAAGCGAAACAGTCACCTTTCCAACGTGGCGATGCTGCAGGTCTTGAGGCGACTGGAGCGAACTGGAATTACCGTTCACGGATTCCGATCCACGTTTCGGGACTGGTGCGCCGAGTCGACGAATTACCCTGCTGAGGTTGCCGAGATGGCACTGGCGCACACTCTCCGAGATAAAACAGAGGCGGCTTACAGACGTGGTGATTTGTTCGAAAAACGCGCCCGACTCATGACGGACTGGGCCCGTTATTGCAGCAAGCCGAAGGTACCGGCCGCCGTGATTTCAATAAGACAAAGCAGCGGATAAAGGATCGCTCTAGGCTCTTCGAAGATTCTACGTTTCTACTGGAAATTCCGGTAATTCGTATTTTTCCATGAAGTTTTTCTCCATGTATCTAATCTTGTCTGTGATTTCTCTTAGGTCTGTAACCAACGCATCCAGGAAATGTCGAGCTTCGCGCTGATACTCGAAAATCCTGACTTCATTTTCTTCGTATTTGAACGAGTAGCAGTACTTGGATGGGGGTAGGCCCATACGAGAGCCATGATGCCGTTCAATTTCGAAAGGACCGTAATGGAGGTGGCTCTGAGTTCCCGCCATTTTTATCTTGAAGCTTGACATGATCTCTCCATGCATTCAGATCGACGAAAATTGATCGACCCAATTCGCATGCTCCTTCGTATTGAACACTAGCTTATTTGATTAGCATAGGGTTTCGGATTCTGCTTCAGCCTAATTGATACCCAGTGCTTGACGCAAAGTTAGAGCGAGATCTGTTGACAGTTCGCTAACATTTTTTCCCCACATCAGCTTGCCTTTTGTCGGTGTACGTAAAGAAATCTCATTGACTTGGAGAGTGCAGCTATCGATCGTCTCAAGTATTTCGTCAGGATTGTTGTCGAGATATGGCTTGACTCCTCGACCTTCTTTCTTGAACGCTGCCAACTTCTCGCCCGGTACCTTCTCATCCTCATAATAGATCGAAAATAGTAGTGCTGTCGTTCTGCTTTGTTGCATAATCATCATCTTCGCAGCTCCCTCGTTGTCTTGAACGAGGAACCAATTCGCACCATATGCGAACACGGAAATACAAGCCGCTAGGTTTTTTGAGTCAGGATCGAGTTGCGACTGCGCGAGTGCGTCAGATGATAAGATGAATAACAAGGAAACCAAGACTCTCATGAATATGCCGCTAGCCCGTATGTTTGTCTGGAGTGATTTCGCAGGGAATTGCCCTTTTGTTACGTTGAACTAGAATTTATCACAAGTGGCCAAAAATAGACGGGGAACCCTAAGTTGCTCGGCAATGACAGGCCTTAGACTCCTGGGGAAAGGTGAAATGTGGAGGTTTATAGCTACACTTCTTGTGTGTCTTGCACCAAGCATCGCTATCGCTGATTTGTTCGGAGGACCAAGCAATTATGAGGCCTGCGTTGCTGAGCGTATGCAAGGCCTTGAACTGAAGTTATTCGACACCGTTAGACGGTCTTGCGAGCGGGAATTTGAAGTTAAATTAGTTCCTCGGGACAAGAGACTTGTTGATGTAGGTTGGACAAATACGACTGAAACAAGCGTCGAAGTTAACATACAAAAAAACGATAGCGACTTTCTGGTCACAAAGGTTGTCTTGGCATTTTCGAAAAAGTCCTGTGAGGAATCGGAAGGGAGCGATTACGAAATCACTCGAGAAGTAGATTTTACGCATTGGATGCCAGGAAGTGACCCGAAAACTGATGCAGCGATCAAGTTTGTCGACGCATCAACAGTGCGCTGCTTTATCACGAAAGACGTTTATGGGAAACGATATAAGTGAGGGTCTTGTGCCGAGGCGCGGTAGACCTCCTCTCCGGCCTCACGGACAGCGGTCTTGATGCGCATTCTGAATGATCGGAGTTTGCCGCGCAGACCGCGGCGGACTTCTTCGGACAACGATTGCATCAAAGAAGTGATTGGTAGGACGAAGGCTGCTAAGTTGAGCAAGCTGATCCGAAGCGCCCTCGTCACCAGTTGCACTGGTGACGAGGGCCGCAACGCCAGGTACCACGTTGCTCCTGGATTGATTTTTCGGGTTACGCTGGGGTTATCTATTATTGATAACGTGGTTGTTTGATCGAATTTAGACGCGGCCACTGCGTATAAAGTGGCAACAGGGCGCTTCAGGACTCCATTTAAAGCGCCGCGATCAATGATCGTGAGTCCATCTTGAACGACGCCGTATTTTCTTACGGCCGTGCCAGGCTCTTAATCAGAACTGGCTTTCAACGCATGCGGTATTGGGTTTGGCAGGCGATGCTTGTCTTGATCCGGTGTTCCGCATTTTCAACCAAGCAGAACAATTGCTCTGCATTAAATAAAAAAGGAGGTATTCAAAAACAATAATTAACGTAGGCCCTTGAGGCCATGTTGGAATATTGTTCGGGCGCTTTCCACCAGGAATTCCCGACATGCCTGCGATCAGGCAGGTTCAGAGCGGGGCTGGTGTCCCACGACCATTACCACTTCGGTGGGCCTTTGCAGGTCAGACTGCAGGCGGTCAGAATCACTTACCAACTGTGAGCAACACCATTAACTCTGAGCCAACCAACATCGACGGACAGACCATGAAAAGCTGGGTGGGAGTTGCGAGAGTTTGCGCGCCCGATGGTCTAGTGCTACATCACGCATTGGGGGCAATATCAGCATGCCCCCATTCTTTTCGCTCACAGTCTGTAGGTTGAACCGTGGGCCGGGGTGAAGGGTCCTATTATAACTCGTTAACTTTCAACGGGTTATATCAATATATGGCGGAGAGGGTGGGATTCGAACCCACGGTACGGGAGAACCGTACACCTGATTTCGAATCAGGCCCATTCGACCACTCTGGCACCTCTCCAAAAGTCGTGACGCGGGATATTGAGAAGCATTAGGGCAATTGTCAAGCCGGGCCGGAATTTCGAGACCCGACAATGGAACTATTTTGGTGCCGCCGTCGTGTAGTTAGGGACTGCTCGCGGAGACCGGGATGAATGCGATTGCGCGTAAGCCTGACAAGAATGTTGACTCGATATCCGGGATGTCGGCAGCCTTTTCCTTTACAAAAGACGATTCACTGGCATCGCTGATGCTCAATCATGGCATCAAAGTAAGAGACTTTATTCTGCTGTCATTTCTTTCTGACCAGGGGCCAATGAGTATTCTTGGCCTGGCGCGCGTGGCGGGGCTGGAACCGGAAGTTGCATCAAGGTGCTCAAAGCGCCTGTCCGCTGCAAGTTTGCTCGTCCGCGACCCGGCAGAAAACGGGGACGAACTGGAGTCGGTCGCAAGACTCACGTGGCGGGGCGAAGACATAGCTGGCCGAATTAACGAGCAGCTGGAGTAAGACTTGCGGCAGTACGTCGGCAGCTCGATCGAGACGCTGAATCGCTTGTCAAGTTCACAAAGTGCCTCCCTTGATGCCATAATCGGGCCGTCGGAACGGAGATCCGCCATTGCGCCCTTTGTTAATCATTACACTTGCAGGACTGCTCGGTACCTGTTCGAACCCTCCTCCATTGCTGGATCAGGTGCTCGAAACCGGCCAGCTCCGCGTTGTGACACGCGACGCTCCTACGTCATATACCATTAGTCCCGACGGTCCGTCCGGGCCGGAATTCGACCTCGCGCAGGCGTTCGCCGATGAGCTGGGTGTTGCGCTGGTTATCGACCCGGTTTTGAGCGTTTCGGAAATCCTGCCAAAACTGCTATCCGGCGATGCGCACATGGCCGCTGCGGGTTTGTCGATCACCGATACGCGACGCGAGTTTCTCAATTTTGGCCATCCGTACGAGTCGGTCGACGTTCACATGATTTACAAACTCGGCACCGGCAAACCGCGCTCGATTGAAGACGTTTTCGGCCGCTCGATTGAGGTAATGGCCAGTGGCAGCCACGTTGACCTGCTGGAGTCGCTGCAAGCCGTTTATCCCGAGCTGACCTGGGTCGAAAATGCGGACATTGGTGGCGCGGAGCTGTTGACCAAGGTCGCAATGGGGGAAGTCGACCTAACCGTTTCAGACAGTTCCGACTTCAATATCCAGCGACATTTTTATCCGGATCTGCGCGTCGCGCTCGACCTGGACATAGGCGATCCGATTGCGTGGGCGTTCCCCAAAGAATCCGGCGACTCACTACTTGCACGAGCCGATGCTTTTTTGATCAGGGCAGATCGAGCCGGCCTTCTGGCACAGGTTCACGATCGTTATTACGGCTACACGAAGAAATTTGATTACGTCGGCACGCGAAATTTCATCCGCCATTTCGAAAATCGACTGCCTCGCTATCGGGAGATGTTCGAGAATGCCGGGGCAGAATGGGGTGTGGACTGGCGACTGCTGGCCGCGATTGGCTATCAGGAGTCGCATTGGCGTTCGCAAGCCGTTTCACCCACCGGTGTTCGCGGCATTATGATGCTGACCCTGGATACTGCCGAATACCTGGGACTGGACGATCGTCTGGATCCAGAAAGCAGTATTTTTGGTGGCGCTCGCTACTATGCGCGGCAGACGGAGCGAGTCGCCGACACAGTCGCCGAACCGGATCGTACGTGGATGGCACTGGCAGCGTATAACGTGGGTTTTAATCACATAAAAGACGCCCGCACGCTCGTCGAATGGGACGGTGGCGATCCTGATACGTGGATCGATATGAGTGATGCGCTGCCGTTGCTGTCGCAACGCAAGTGGTATTCGCAGCTGCCTTTTGGTTATGCGAGAGGCTGGGAGCCCGTCCTTTATGTCAACAATATTCGTGCGTACTACAACATACTGAAGTGGCTGACCGAGAAAGAGTATGCCGAACGAGCCGTTGAAACCGATTCCACCGATGCAGTCGCCACCACTCCGGAAGTCTAGCGTCGCGCCTCGAAAAATTGTTGCAACAATCTCGAACATTCATCCGCGAGCAGTCCGCCATTGATCTCGAATCGATGGTTTAGCGCACGCGAATCAGACAAATCGGTCGCACTGCCCAGCGCCCCTGCCTTCTTGTCGTAGGCGCCGAAAACAACCCGTGTCAATCGAGCCTGAACGATCGCGCCCGTACACATAACACAAGGTTCCAGCGTCACGAAAAGCGTGCCACCCGTCAGCCTGTGATTGCCCTGATTAGCACCAGCCCCACGCAAGGCGATGATCTCGGCATGGGCACAGGGATCCAATTGTGCAACCGAACAATTGCGCCCGGTCGCAATGACTTCGCCGTTTACAACAACGGCAGCGCCGACCGGAACTTCGCCCTCGTCCGCCGCCCGCTCAGCCTCGGCAAGGGCCGCACGCATACCGTCGATATCCTGTTGCGGCCAATCGGAATTTTTCATTCTAGGGCTGCTTGCGTAACCACTTTATTTGAAAACCCAGTCCAACGACGTACGTGACCAGAAAAGCCAGGTAAAACCCGCGCAGCAGTGGATCTTCCGGACTGGTGGCGATCGGCGAACCGACCGGCAAGCGCATTAAACCGTCGGTAATCGCCGGGATCATATGAAACAAGAACGTTGCTGAATAACTGGCTGCCTGAATGTAGCGCGAACCACCGCCAAACAAACCGGTCTTCTCGGCGACACCGCCAACCAGCACAGCAAGAAGTGTTAATACAGCTAGGGCATGCGCAATACCGAATCCACCGTGCTTATAAATACCCAGGGCCGATAGCGCGGCAATCAATGTACAAATCAGATAGATTTTTCCTGTGAGCTGATGAGACTGGATTACCTTGAATCTCACCAGGGAATAAACCCCCGTCAGTATGGCAAGCAGCCCTATTACGGTATGAAACCAACCTATCAATGTAATTTCCGGCATCTCGAACCTCGCAAGTTTTTGTTATTCCCACTCGATGGTCGCGGGCGGCTTACCACTAATATCGTAAGTTACGCGCGAGATACCATCAATCTCATTAATTATTCTGAGTGATACATGTTCCAGAAACTCATAGGGTAGTCGAGCCCAGCGCGCGGTCATGAAATCGACCGTCTCGACGGCACGCAATGCCACAACGTAGTCGTATTTACGGCCATCGCCCATCACACCAACTGATTTCACGGGCAAAAATACCACAAACGCCTGGCTGGTCTTATCGTATAGATCCTGCTTGCGAAGCTCGTCGATGAAAATGTCGTCGGCCAACTGTAACAGCGCGACGTATTCAGGCTTAACCTCACCTAGGATTCGCACGCCCAGCCCCGGCCCTGGAAACGGGTGCCGCATGACCATATTGCGAGGCAAGCCCAGTTCCAGCCCGATGCGGCGAACTTCGTCCTTGAATAACTCTCGCAAAGGCTCGACGAGTGACATACGCATGTGCTCGGGAAGTCCGCCAACATTGTGATGCGACTTAATGACCTGTGCTTTGCCCGTCTTCGCGCCAGCCGATTCGATAACATCCGGGTAAATCGTTCCCTGAGCCAGCCACTCGATGCCATCGAGCTTGCGCGCCTCCTCATCGAATACTTCGATAAACTGACCGCCAATGATCTTGCGTTTTTCCTCGGGGTCAGTGACGCCCTCCAAGGCACTAAAATAACGTTCGGCGGCGTTGACCCGAATGACATTGACACCCAAGTGTTCGGCAAACAGCGCCATGACCTGGTCACCCTCGTTGTAACGCAGCAGACCGTGATCGACAAAAACGCAGACCAGCTGGTCGCCGATCGCTTCGTGCAGTAATGCCGCCACGACCGAGGAATCGACGCCGCCGGATAATCCGAGCAGGACTTTGCCGTCACCGATCTGTGCACGGGCGTTATCGATAGCATCCGAGACGATATTTCCGGCAGTCCAGTCACCAGGGCAGCCACAGATATCACGCACGAAGCGTCTCAGGATTTCCTGGCCTTGCAGCGTGTGCGTGACCTCGGGATGAAATTGCACGCCGTAGAAATGCCGCGCTGGATCTTCCATCGCGGCAAGTGGCGAATTCTTGCTGCTGGCCGTCGCCTTGAAGCCCGGCGGAATCGACCCGACGCGGTCACCGTGGCTCATCCAGACTTTCAGAAGCGGCTCGTCATCCGAGTCGCTCAGGTCACCAAACAGGCTGGAGTCGCCCGGCTGAATTTCGGCATAGCCAAACTCGCGATGTGATGATGCCTCAACCTTTCCACCCAGTTCGGCCGCCATGGTCTGCATGCCGTAGCAAATACCGAGTACCGGGACTCCGAGATCGAATACCGCATGCGAAACCCGGGGCGGGACATCGAGGTTGACCGATTCCGGACTGCCCGAGAGGATAACGCCATCCGGAGCGTAGGCCCGGATTTTATCGTCAGTCATGTCCCAGGGGTGAATTTCGGAGTAAACACCCGCCTCGCGAACGCGGCGGGCGATTAGTTGCGTGTACTGGCTGCCGAAATCGAGTATCAGCAGCCGATGGGCATGAATATCCGGATGCATTTGAAGTTTTAGTTCTTCGACCGGTAGTTGGGCGCTTCTTTGGTGATGGTCACGTCGTGTACATGACTCTCAGTCATTCCGGCACCCGTGATCCTGACAAACTGCGGCTTGGTGCGCATCTCTTCGATGCTCGCGCTGCCGGTATAACCCATCGCTGCCCGAATGCCGCCAATCAATTGATGCACGATTGCGGTAAAAGCACCTTTATAAGCCACGCGGCCTTCGATACCTTCCGGTACCAGCTTGTCGAGTTCATCGATTGCGTCCTGGAAATAACGATCCGACGAGCCGTGCGAACCACCCATAGCACCTACTGATCCCATGCCCCGATACGCTTTGTAGGATCGACCCTGATAAAGCTCAACCTCACCCGGCGATTCTTCGGTACCGGCAAAAAGACCGCCGATCATCACGCAATGCGCGCCAGCGACGAGCGCTTTGGCGATATCACCGGAATAACGAATGCCACCATCGGAGATCAACGGTACACCCGACTTTTTCAGCGCCTGCGCCACTTCGTCGACCGCCGAAATCTGCGGAACGCCAACACCAGCTACGACGCGTGTGGTACAAATTGAGCCGGGACCGATGCCGACCTTGACGCCATCCGCACCCGCCTTGACCAGTGCCAGGGCGGCGTCCCCGGTCACGATGTTGCCGGCGACAACCTGTACGTCAGGGTGTGCTTCCTTCACACGTGATACGCGCTTTAGCACGCCTTTTGAAAAACCGTGTGAAGTATCCACTACGAGTAGGTCAACGCCCGCTTCGACCAGAGCGTCGACACGATCATCCGTGTCGAAACCGGTGCCCACCGCCGCGCCAACGCGAAGCGCACCGCTGTTATCCTTGCAGGCATTCGGAAAGTCCTTGGCCTTCTGGAAATCCTTGGCAGTGATCATGCCACGCAGTTCAAAGTTGTCATCAACAACGAGAACTTTTTCGATGCGGTGCTGATGCAGCAAGGACATTACCTCTTCGTCGTCCGCCCCTTCCTGAACGGTCACCAGCCTTTCTTTGGGCGTCATCACCGTCGATACCGGCGCATCCAGTTGCGTCTCAAACCGAAGATCGCGGTGTGTGACGATACCGACTGTTTGCTTGCCATCGACGACGGGCACCCCTGAAATACCCATGGCATGAGTCAGGTCAATAACCTCACGAATGGTCTTGTCCGGCGTTACCGTTATCGGTTTTCGTACCATGCCGGACTCAAACTTCTTGACCGTCAGCACCTGCTGAGCCTGCTCGGCGACAGCCATGTTCTTGTGGACTATGCCCATACCGCCCTCTTGGGCCAGGGCGATGGCCAGTCTCGACTCAGTCACCGTATCCATCGCCGCCGATAACAGCGGGATGCTGAGCCGGATTTCACGGGTTAGCGACGTACTGAGATCGACTTCCCGGGGCAGAATCTCGGAATACCCGGGTTGCAGAAGGACGTCGTCGAAGGTCAGAGCTTCCTTGGCTATTCTCATAAGGCTATTCGCATGGATTTGTCTTCGGGTTTTTGAGCTTAAACGGTCAATTGTACGCGGCTCAGATTTGCGGGTAAACGGCAGGCGGTTCGATATACTGTATTCATGCCAGCAAATGACCCCACTTCCGCCGCAATAACCGTCAGCCAGCTCAACCGCCGCGCCAAAGGACTCCTCGAGAAGGGGATGGCCCGCCTGTGGGTGGAAGGTGAGATTTCGAACCTCTCGCGACCCGGATCGGGCCATATTTATCTCAGTTTGAAAGATGACAATGCGCAGGTCGGTGCCGCCTGGTTCCGCCAGCGACAGCGTGGACCCGCCATCGGATTCAAGAATGGTGACCGCGTGCTCGCTTACGGGCGCGTTAGCATTTATGAGGCTCGCGGCAACTATCAGCTGATAATCGAGCAGATGGAGCCCGCCGGAGAAGGCGTACTGAAACGTCGCTTTGATGCGCTCAAGCTAAAGCTCGCGGACGAAGGGCTGTTCGATGAAGATCAAAAACGACCGCTGCCGGCGCTGCCGAATCGCATCGGCATCATCACGTCACCAACAGGCGCTGCAATTCGCGACATTCTGAGCATTCTCGGTCGACGCTTCCCCGCAGTTCCGGTTGTCGTGTATCCGGCCGCCGTTCAGGGTGATGCGGCACCCGCAGAACTCGTCGCCGCACTCGATTCGGCCGTCAGCCGTAACGATTGCGACGTGTTGATACTGAGCCGTGGCGGTGGCTCGCTCGAGGACCTGTGGGCATTCAATGACGAGCAACTCGCCCGGGCCATTGCAGAGTGCCCGCTACCACTGATCAGTGCCGTCGGACATGAAGTCGATTTCACTATTGCCGACTTCGTTGCCGATATCAGAGCACCCACACCTTCGGCGGCTGCAGAAATCGTCGTGCCAAACCAGAGTGAGTGGTTGCACCGAATCAGCGGACTCACCGCACGCATCGCTCGGGTGAGTCAACGCGCCCTCGACGATCGCTCTCAGCAACTCGACTGGCTCGGACGGCGGCTGGTCGCCAGCAGCCCTGCAGCGACCTTGCAGCGCCAGCACGATAAGTTACGTGAACTGAGTGGCCGGCTTAAATCAGCGATACGACAACGGCTTCTGGAACAAAAAAACAACCTGCAGGAATTGCGTGCTGAACTCACAAGATTGTCGCCCGCTTTATCGGTACAGCGATCGCTCGGCCATCTCGACCAATTGCGGCAACGGATGGCGGCCGCGGCGCAAAACCGGCTGTCGAACTCAAGCCACAGGATCGCGTTACTGGCTCGGGCACTGAATTCGGTCAGCCCGCTCGCGACACTGGATCGCGGCTACGCAATTGTGAAACGTGAGAATTCGGGCGAAGTCCTTACGAACGCGGCGGACGTCACTGCAGGAGAGGACGTTCGCGCGCAATTATTACGAGGAGAAATTATTGCAACCGTCAGGAAAACGATCACCGATGACTAACCGTTGTATTGCCTTCGCGGCCCTGCTCTGCCTGACCACATTTGCTGCAGCGACCGAGCAGTCGCTGCGACCGGGAGGAATCGCCATCGTCGAGATTGGTGCTGCCCAGGATGCGGCTCCCAGTGCATCACTAAATGGCAAGAAGGTTCTGGTTCTGCGTCGCGATGAACATTGGTACGCCGTTGTCGGCATACCACTCAGGACGAACCCGGGTGAGCTGACGATTCTCACGGGCGATGAGCAGAAAATCATTAACGTCGGTGCACACAAGTACCGCGAGCAACACCTGACTATCAAGAATAAATCTCAGGTTAATCCCGATCAGAAACAACTGGATCGAATATTCGGTGAACGCAAAATAATCGATGCGGCTCTCAATAACTTCCGCAGCGTTTTACTCGATGACGTTTCATTGTCGGCACCGGTTGCAGGCGCACACAGCTCAAGCTTTGGTTCGCGACGCTTTTTTAATGAGCAGCCGCGTTCACCGCACTCAGGTATGGATATCGCCGCTAACACCGGTACGCCAATTACTGCAGCGCGTAACGGCATCATCGCGGCTACAGGCAACTACTTTTTCAATGGCAACACCGTCATCGTCGACCACGGTCAGGGATTCGTAACGATGTACTGTCACTTGAGCGAAACCGCAGTCAGCGAAGGACAACACGTCACCTCCGGCGAAATTCTCGGTGCGGTAGGGGCAACAGGCCGAGTAACAGGCCCGCACCTCCACTTCGGAACCTACCTGAACGGCACAGCAGTCGATCCCGCAATCTTCCTGGACCCGTAGGAGCGCGCCCTGCGCGCGACCTAACTACAAAGGTCACAAGCGGTGGTCGAGATACTGTTTACAGGAAATAAAGCGGACCGAAGGGAGCCATTCCAGTAAACAGTATCTCGACCGACGCGTGCGATGATCGTCACGAGGTCGCGCGCAGGGCGCGCTCCTACGGTTGTTTATTTGCAGCTTTCGAAGAACTTGCAGATGACCGGTCGAAACGCGTCCATATCGACCAGGAACGAGTCGTGCCCGCGGATACAATCGAGTTCTGCCAGGTGAGTATCGCTGCAGACTGATGAAATACCCTCGGCGAGTTCGCGCTGCTGTTCTATCGGAAAAAGAATATCGGTCTCGACGCCGATGATGAGCGCCTGATCCAACTTGAGCCGCTTGAATCCTGCGGCCAGTGAGCCACCGTGTTCCGCAAGATCGAACAGGTCCGATGCATGCGACAGATATAAATAGCAGTTGGGATCAAATGCACCACTGAATTTGTTGGCGACATTTTCAAGATAGGACTCTACTGCGAATTCCGACACGAATTGATCTTCAATGCGCGCATGATCTGTCGATCGTTCCCGCCCGAACCGCTGCGCCCACTCCTGAGCGGAACGGTACGTAATCATGCCCAGCTTGCGTGCCAGGCGTTGCCCTGCGGTGGGCGGATCGCCCTCGTCATAATTACCTTTTGCCCATTTTGGATCGGAGCGAATCATTTCCCGTTGCAAGGAGCGCACCGCTATCGAAAAAGGCAATGCCCGCGCGGCCGAAGAGATCGAAACAAAACGTTGCACGGCGTCGGCATGACGCACGCAAAATGCGAGTCCGCTCATACCGCCCATCGAGCAACCCACCACCGTGTGTAGACTACTGATTCCGAAAAGACCGTCGACAACGAGGAACGCAGAATCTGCAACATCTTCAAGCGTCAGGACCGGAAACGTCAGGCGATAGCGTTCACCGGTATCCGGATTGATCGATGCGGGCCCGGTGCTCCCGAAGCAGCTCCCCAGAGAATTCACCGAGATCACGAAGAATTTGTCGGTGTCGATCGGTAACCCGGAACCGATCATGTCTTCCCACCAACCGGCCGACATATCGTCCTCTGATGATGCCGCGTGTGCTGAGGGAGACAGGCCGCCGAATATCAGCACCGCATTGTCCTTAGCCGGATTCAGTTCACCCCAGGTCTCATAGGCCAGCGTTGGCGACTGCAAGTGCCCCGCCCGGTGCATGCGGAAGTCTCCTTCAAACGTATAGGTCTTTCGAGCAGAACTCATTTTTTGACCCTTTTCATCAGGCGTTTGCGCTTGCGCTCCTGCCGCGGCGTCAAAGTGTTGCGCCGCCCTTCGTACGGGTTTTTGCCCTTTTTGAAGGCCAGGCGTACCGGCGTACCTTTGAGTTTAAACGCTTTTCTGAAGCGATTGATCAGATAGCGTCGATACGCCTCCGGCAAACGGTCTGTTTGATTGCCATGGATGACAATGACCGGGGGGTTTCGACCCCCCTGATGTGCGTAACGAAGCTTGATTCGCCGACCACGAACTAATGGCGTCGGGTGCGCCATAACGGCGGCTTCGAGTTCGTTAGTAAGTTCCGTCGTCGACATATCGCGCATTGCGGCTTTGTAAGCGCGTTCGACGGCCGGCAACAGATCGCCCACAGCCGTGCCGTGCAAGGCAGAAATCGTAATCCTCTCAGCGAAATCAAGGAATGGCAGACGCCGTTCGAGGTCGTCGCGAACTTTCTTGCGTTTGTCGGCTGACAAGCCGTCCCACTTGTTCGTAACCACGACGAGGGCGCGGCCACGCTCCATGACGAGTCCGAGCAGGCTGACGTCCTGTTCCGTGACACCCTCCTGCGCGTCCAGCACTGAAATAACCACCTCAGCCTGTTCGATGGCCTGCAGGGCTTTGACGATACTGAATTTCTCGATCGTTTCATGCACGCGCGCCTTGCGACGAATACCCGCCGTATCAATCAATACGTATTTTCGATCGCTGCGCTCAAACGGTACGGCTACGCTATCGCGTGTCGTGCCCGGCTGATCGAAGACGACCAGACGGTCCTCGCCGATGATTCGATTGATCAGTGTCGACTTTCCAACATTCGGCCGTCCAACGACAGCAATACGCAGTTCGCGTTCTTCATCGTCTGCGTCACCGGCTTCTTCCTCTGCTTCCTCGATGACGAAACCACTAAGGAGATCGTCCATGAGAGCGCCGATACGGTCACCGTGGGCCGCCGATATGGCAATGGGCTCACCGAGTCCAAGCGCATGGAACTCGCTGTTGGCGATTGCCTCATCGAGTCCTTCCGCCTTGTTGACCGCAAGCCAGGTCTGCTTTGCGTGGCGACGCGCAAGTTCTGCGACGTGTTCGTCCGCGGCCGTGAGGCCGCTGCGGCCGTCAACCATGATAACGGCGACATCCGCTTCCCGGAGCGCACGAATGGTCTGATCAACCATCGCTTCTTCGATGCCTTCTTCGCCGCCGGCGACACCACCGGTGTCAATAACCAGATAGGGAACCGGCCCCAGTTTGCCGAATCCGTATTTACGATCGCGAGTCAAACCCGGGTAGTCTGCGACGAGTGCGTCGCGCGAGCGCGTTAGCCGGTTAAATAAAGTGGACTTGCCAACATTGGGTCGGCCGATCAGAGCGATGACAGGAAGCATGAATAAGCACCTTTACCGCGTCCGGTCAGGACTCGTCAGCAGATTCCGCGGCGTCGGGTTTTCGTCGCTTCGAGCGATCCTGCACAATCTCGAAGGCCGCCACCGAGCCATTATCGCTTTGCACATAGAGACGATTTGCAATAACCAGTGGCGCGCTACTGATCGCCTGGCTGCCGTGCCGAAGCCTCGCTACGGGTTTACCGTCGATGCTGCTAAAAAAATGCAAATAGCCTTCAAAATCACCAACCACGACCGCCGTGTGAAAAGGAATCGGTAATGTCGGGTCTCGCCGCAGCAAATCGTCGTTACGCCAGGTCTCTGCACCGTTGGTCCGTAACAGCGAGATGACTTCACCATTGTCGCGAGTCGTATAGACACTGTTCCAGTCAGCGGCCATGCCAACGTGAGACGATATCTCTCGCGACCACAATACCTGGCCGGACTCGACAGCGAGGGATGCAATGCGTCCCTGATAGCCGGCCGCATAGACATCCTGGCCGACTACAGCAATTGCGCCATCAATATCGGACAATCGATCAAGATCTGAGCGACCGGTTGGCAATGACAACATTGAGTCCCACTCGATATCGCCTGTGTCCAGGTTCACTGCAACCAATTGTCCATTGTCGAACCCGGCGATCACCGATGATCCAACGGACATCGGTGACGACGCGCCCCGCATCGTCAAGACCGGTGTTTTTTGCTCGATTGCCCAACGCTGCCTGCCGTCAAATTTTGCATAGGCCACCAGGCGATTGTCGATGGTTTGAACGACGACTGAATCACCCTTGACCAAAGGTTGCGCGAGCGTCTCACCGCCCACAAAAGAACGCCATTGCTCGTCACCGGAACTCGTCTCGAGTACGACGACATAACCGTCTTTCGAAGCGACCGCTACGACGCCTTCGCCAACGCCTGGACCCGCCGAAAGCTCGACATCCAGATCTGTCTTCCAACGCTGTTTACCGGAATTCGGGTCTATTGCTACAACTTTTCCATCCTGGCTGGCAGCGTAGATCAGATTGCCATCCCCGGCCGGCCGCAAACCAACCAGCAGAAACTCGGAATCACCTCCTACTTTGGTGCTCCAAAGACGCTTTACATTCAAAGTGTCCTTGAACTTGACCAGCTTTTTGGGTTGGAGTTCTTCTTCCTTGTCACCAAACAGCCCGCAGGACGCCAGCACCAACGTCAATGCGATTAACCCTGACAGTCGCCAAACCTTATTCACTCATCTTCCTCAGAACCCGACTCTTCTGATTCGACCTCTGCCGCAGGAGCAGGTTCATCGGCTTCGGGCTCGCTGTCGGATACAGGCTCAATCTCAGGAAGATCCAGCGACTTCCACTGCACGAGCTGCTGATCAACGGTGCCTTGAGATAGTGGGTCCAGCAGGACTTTTTGATAGGCATCCTGAGCTTCGGCAATTCGACCCAACGCGGTGTACGCGTCTCCGAGCACCTCACCGTAGGCCGCTGCAAATGCAGTGGATTCTTCACCCGCCAGCAAGTCCAGGACTTCCTGTGCCTTGTCCTGATATAGGTAGATCCGTGCCAGACGCAATCGAGCGACGTGTTTCAGCTCGCTGTCAGTGTCGCCGTCGACCACTGCAAGCAATGCGTTTGCCGCATCCTGGTCACGATTTTTGTCCATGTAGAGACGCGCCATCGCCAGACCCGCTTGCCCGACATAGGTGGTACCACCGTAAGCCGTCGCAATTTCATCAGCCACAGCTTCTGCTTCCTCAAGCTTGCCGTCCACTACGTGCACGATGAGCGCCTCGTACGCAGTTGAAGCGTCGAGTTGCGCCTGCAATTGGGTATTTTGGTAATAGTTAATACCAAATAGCAGAGCCGCACCCATGACAATACCGCCAATAACGAATGCGCCATTCTGCGACCACCAGGCCCGCATTTGATCAATTTGTTCTTTTTCTGAAAGTAATTCGTCCACAAAACTGCCTTTAACGTAATTTCATTGCCAGCGTTGCCGCCAGCTCGTTCCGCGCAACACTGGTCTGTTCATCAGTGCTGCGCAATGGTTTGATACCAACACTACTATCGGCGAGCTCCTGCTCACCCAAAATCAACGCAAAATCAGCGCCACTCTTATCAGCGCGTTTCATTTGCGACTTGAAACTGCCGCCCCCCAGGTTGAGTTCAACCCGAATATCCGCAATGCTGTCACGAAGCTCTTCCGCCAGTACGAAAGCCTGTTCCAGCGTACCATCGCCAAGCGCCGCGATATAAATATCCGCATCGGGAGCTGGCGCTTGACCTCCGCACGCCTCGTACAGCGCCACAAATCGCTCAATGCCCATCGCCCAACCGATAGCCGGTGTCGCGCGACCGCCCAGTTTTTCGACCAGCCCGTCGTAGCGACCACCGGAACAGACAGCACCTTGCGAACCCAGCGCATCGGTAACCCACTCGAATACCGTCCTCGAGTAATAATCGAGCCCGCGCACGAGCCGTTGATTCACGCTATAGCTCACCCCCGCAGCATCAAGCAAAGCCCTCAAGCCCGCAAAATGTGCGGCCGACTCCTCATCCAGATAGTCCAGCATGACTGGCGCGGCATCAACAATCGCCTGCATGTCCGGATTCTTGCTGTCGAGGATTCTGAGCGGATTCTGCTCGAGGCGGCGAATACTATCCTCATCGAGCTGATTTTTCACGCCTGAAAAATACTCAATCAGTGCCTGCCGGTAGGAGACCCTCGCATCCGGCGTGCCCAGTGAATTGATTTCGAGGGCGATTTTCGAAATTCCGAGGCGCTGCCACAAGCGTGAACTCATGATAATCAGCTCGGCGTCGACGTCAGGACCGTCGTAGCCAACGGCCTCGACGTCAAACTGGTAAAACTGACGGTAGCGACCCTGCTGCGGTTTTTCGTAGCGGAACATCGGTCCGGAGGTCCACAATTTTTGCTTTTGATTGTGAAACAACCCGTTGCTCATGCCCGCCCGAACCATCCCGGCAGTTGCCTCAGGCCGCAGTGTCAGGCTCTCTCCATTGCGGTCCGAAAATGTGTACATCTCCTTCTCGACAATGTCGGTGACTTCACCGATAGAGCGCTTGAAAAGCTCTGTGTGCTCCAGCAATGGCAGTCGAATCTCGGAATAGCCGTACGAATGCACGATCTCCTGTACGACTGATTCCAGATACCGCCAGGTACCCGAGACGTCGGGCAGGATATCGTTCATCCCGCGAATAGCTCTTGGTTTAGTACTCATGAGCCCGTGATCGTCAACCTGGCGGTTCGTCCGCGGCGGTCCGCTGCGGGGATATCGAATGACCGGCCGTTGACTTTGATGCTCACGTTCGCCGCATCGCCGAACAATACATTGAAAGGCGCCTCGCCAGAGAGATTGATCGTGCGTCCTACCTTGCCGAGATCAAAGTACAGGCGCCGGCCACTGGCATCCGTAATTTCGGTCCAGCAATCGCCCAAGTAAGTAATGCTCATGTTCATAGCAGAAGAATCTGCCGGGGTAAGATCCTCAACGATAACTGGTTCAGGTTCGATAGAAGCAATCGGCTCGTCTGTTTCAGCGTCATTCACTGCGCCAGCGATGTCCGTTGGCTGTTCATCCGCCAGCTCGGAATCCTGCGGCAACGGCGCAATCACACCGGTTACCGGCGGTGGCTCGACATTAGTATCGCGAACTGCGAACCACCAATACGCAGCGGCAACGATAATAATGACCCCAATAGCTACAATCCAGGGTCCGGGCGATACGACCGACCGTGGCTTTGCCCGAGTGTTGAGAACCGGCGGCGCACCGGCCGAGCGATTGAGGTGGTAATAGTCGGCCATCACGTCGGCTTCATCGACTTTGACCAACTGCGCGTATTTTCTAAGGTGTCCCTTCGCAAAAACGGGCGCACCGATAACGTCGAAGTCATTGCGCTCCAGCGCGCGCACTTTGTACTCGTCGAGGTGCAATTCCTTGGCTATATCGATGACCGCGATTTGCTGCTCACGTCTGGCCACGGCCAATCGCTCTCCGCCCACAGGTCCAGGAGACTCATCGTCCTGAGAGGATTCTTCGAGTTTGTCGTTCTCGTCGCTCATTATCCGGAGCCCAGTACCTTTCTTGCCTCTGACGAGGTCGGGAATTCGCGAATCAACTGGTCTTCGTATTCCGTTCGACCGCGGTCATTACCCAGCATGTCTTCGATTCTCGATGCCAGATATAGCACGCCGGCCGTCGGAATATTGCTCGACATGAATCGTTGCAGGAACGCGCGCGCGCCCAGATAGTCTTTCTGCTGATATTTGAGCAAACACAATTGAATCAGCGCGTCTCCATGCCTTGGTTTGCGTTCCAGTGCAACGCGAAAATAGGCCTCTGCCTTATCAACGTCGGGTTTTTCCATCATGCACAGACCGGCGTTCGTCAGGGTTACCTCAGAATCGTCGTTTTCAGAATGACTGATCGCCTTGTCAAAATGTTTGGCGGCACCGTTGTAGTCCTCTTGCCGACAGAGGAATACGGCGTAGGCGTTCTGAACGTTGAAGTCTTTAGGCGCAACGCGAACCGCCCTTTCATAGGCTTGCGTTGCCAGCCGCAGGTTATCCAACGCTTCGTAGGTCAGTGCTAGTGTTGTGAATGCAACTGCCATTTTCGGATCGATCTCGGTGGCCAGCAACAATCGGTCCCGGGCAAGAACGTAGGATCCCTGCTGGTAATAGCGCGCGCCGAGTTGATAGTTCAACTCAGACGCATCTTTGTCATCTCGTACCGGCTCAGTGATCGATCCGGTCGTCGTCGAAACGCAGCTAGCCGTCAACAAAAGGAACAGCAAGCCAGAAACTACCCGATATGCTTTATTCATGCTGACGAAATCCTTATATCTTTGTTTTCGTTGAAATTTCCAGTGCTGTTCTTCTGGCCGCGGCTCTTTTGACCCAGCCGCTTCCTGACACGGTCGCTGACCTTGCCCGCTAGCTGCCCGCAGGCCGCATTGATGTCATCGCCACGAGTTTTTCGGGTAGTCGCAACCATTTTGCGTTGACGGAGTCGATCCTGAAAATGGCGGATCGTTTCGATGGATGAGCGTTTGTATTGGCTGCCTGGAAACGGGTTGAAAGGGATCAGATTCACTTTCGCAGGCTTGTCTTTCAGTAATGTCGCCAATTGATTGGCATGCGCTATAGAATCATTGATGCCCCGCAGCATGACGTACTCGAAGGTTATGAAGCGATTCGAGCGCTTCGCAGCATACTCCCAGCAAGCATCGAGTAAGGTGTTGATCGGATGCAGTTTGTTAATCGGCACGATTTGATCACGTAACTCGTCGTTCGGAGCGTGCAAAGAAACTGCCAGTGCCACATTGCAATCGTCAGCCAGTTTCTGGATATGCGGAACGATGCCGGACGTACTAACCGTAACGCGCCGCCGGGACATGCCGTACGACCAGTCAGAAACCAATAGCTCCAGCACAGGCACTACATTCCTGTAATTGGCCAGCGGCTCACCCATGCCCATGAAAACAACGTTGGAAATTGCCGCCTCGCCGTTGTCGCGACGTGGCAATTCGTTGATCGCGTGGCGCACCTGGCCGATGATTTCCGCGCTCGTCAGGTTTCGATTAAACCCTTGTGCGCCCGTTGCACAAAACGAGCAATCGAGCGCGCAACCGACCTGAGAGGAAATACACAATGTTCCGCGATCGGATTCCGGAATAAAAACCGTTTCTACCGCTTGTCCGGAGCCGCTTGCAAACAGCCATTTAACACAACCGTCTTTCGAGTCATGTCTGGCCTGTACCGGTGGCGAGATAATTTCTGCGTCGTCCTGGAGACGGGCGCGTAGTGTTTTCGACAGGTCCGTCATCGCATCGAATTCGTCGACGCCGCGTTGATAAATCCACTGCATAATCTGCCGTGCCCGAAACGGCTTTTCATCTCGCGCAAGCAAAAACTGCTCGAGACTGTCTTGCGACATTCCGAGCAGATTGATTTTTTTGTCAGTGCTAGCCACAGTGAGGTCCGCCTAGCGAGTCCTCGGGCAAACGCCGTCATCACCGAAGAAATAGGCAATTTCATTTGCAGCCGTCTCGGCAGCGTCAGAACCGTGCACAACATTCTCTTCAATGCTGGCCGCATGGTCCGCACGAATCGTGCCAGGATCAGCGTCCGCCGGATTCGTCGCACCCATGATCTCGCGGTTTTTTGCGATTGCGTCATCACCGCTCAAAGCCTGTACGACAACTGGCCCCGAAGTCATATAGCTAACCAGATCATTGAAGAATGGTCGTTCGCTGTGAACCGCGTAGAAACCCTGTGCCTGCTCTTTGGTCAGGTGCATCATGCGGGCGGCAACGATTTCCAGGTCCGCGGCTTCAAAACGGCCATAGATTTCGCCGATCAGGTTCTTTTGTACGCCATCAGGTTTGATGATGGAGAGCGTTTGCTCAACTGCCATGTGCTACTTCCTCTTTTGCGATAAATGGTGATGGTCAGCGTCCGGTAACGTAACCGGACGAATAGATGTAAACCCTTAATTCTACTCCGGTCAGTTCAGACGTTGAAGCTTTCACCGCAGCCGCATTCGCCCGAGATATTCGGATTGCGGAAACTGAATGCCTCATTCAGGCCGTTTTTGACAAAATCGACCTCTGTGCCATCGATCAGTTTGAGTGCATCAGGGTGGACCACGACCCGGACCCCCTTGTCCTCAAATACGACATCCACGTCCTCAATTTCGTCCGCATAATTGATGACGTAGGAATAACCGGAGCAGCCGGTCTCGGTAACCCCGAGGCGCAGGCCGACACCGGAACCGCGCTTGTCGAGATAGCTACGCACTCGTTCAGCCGCCGAGTCCGTTAATGAAATGGCCATGTCATTCCTGTGTTGTTGATAGTTGGTCCTTGATGGCGGCCCTGAGCGAGCGAACCGTGTCTTCAAGCACTAGTATACGTCCGGTTTTCTCTACAGGTACAGCCAGATCCTGCATTATCGGGTCGGACGCAAATTGTTCAAGCTCGGCAGCATGCCGGCCCTCAAACTGGCGGCAAAACAGCTCGGTCGCAGCGATCACGTGCGGACATCCCCAGGCCAGAAAACGCAGCTCCCTGATGACGCCCTCCGAGACGTCGGCGGAGAGGCGAATACGCATCCCCTGATCTTCGAAAAAAGCCTCGACGCCGCCAGCAACAATGCCCGCGTGGTCGGGATCGGAAAAGCAATCCCGAACGGCTGGATTATAGGGATTATCGCTCACTGGACGACCGCCTTAGGTGCAAGCTTGCGCAACTTCCCGACAGCGCGGCGATAAAGGGTAATCGCAATATCGATGTCCGCAGGCGTTGTCGGCCTGCCGAGACTGAAACGTACCGCACTTTGTGCTTCCAGATCGCTACGCCCCAGCGCTCGCAAAACGTACGACGGTTCCTGACTTTGGGAGTTGCAGGCTGACCCCGTAGCAACACACAGAGGCTCCAAAGCCAGCAACAGGCTTTCGCCCTCCACACCGTCCACGCCGACGTTGAGAATTCCGGGAAATCCGCCCTCTACCGGACCGTTAATGTTGAGCCCTTCAATATCCTGAATACCGGCCAGTAAGCGGCTTTTGAGCTCGCTGAGCTTCTCGAGATCCTCCAACATACTCACGGCAGCCACAGCAGCAGCCTCGCCGAGACCAGCGATCAGATCCACAGGCAGCGTTCCAGGGCGCAGGCGGCGCTGCTGTCCCCCACCAAACATCAACGGATCTATTCGTGTGCCATCAGCAACAAAAAGGGCTCCGACCCCTTTGGGTCCGTAGAATTTGTGTGCGGTCAGCGAATACAGGTTCACGGGCAGATTTGTCAGATCAACCGGAATCTTGCCAGTCGCCTGCGCACCATCGACGTGCAACACGATGTCGCGCTTCTTGCAGGCCGTGCCGATCGCAGCAACGTCCTGAATCGCACCGGTTTCGTTATTAACGTGCATGATCGACACGAGCTGTGTGTCATCCCGCAATGCAGCCTCCAGACGCTCGATCGGCAAGTGTCCGTCCGCATCAGGATCCAGCCACGTGACATCAAAGTTCTGTTTTTCCAGCGTGCGGAACACATCGACGACGGCTTTGTGCTCAGTCCGCATCGTCACAAGGTGTTTGCCGCGATGCTCGCGCTGCCTTGCGGTCCCCGTGATCGCCAGGTTATCGGCTTCCGTCGCTCCGGAGGTCCAGATTAGTGATGTGGGATCGACGCTCAGCAAGGCGGCGAGCTGCTCTGCCGCAAGCGCGACGACCGCCGCGCTGATTCTGCCGCCCTGGTGACTGGATGATGGGTTGTACCAGGCATTCTCCTGCACATCGCGCATGCGTTTTGCCACTTGCGGTGACAGCGGCGTTGTCGCCGCATAGTCGAGATACACCGGATCGGCATCCTCTGACATTAGCCAGACCGCCTTGTCTGGTCGATAGCCGTCAGAAAGCCACGCAGGATATTCACCTCATTCTGGTCGGGCCGTGCTCGAATGAACATCCGCCGCATACGACGCATCAGGTGACGTGGGCTGTCCGGGTCCAGAAAATCGATGTCGGTCAGAACCCGTTCGAGGTGCGTATAGAAGTGTTCCATCTCCTCTCCGCTTGCGGGCGGTGCGTCACTTTCGAATCCGGGGCCACCATCCAGTGTGCTGGCAACTCGCAGCTCATAGGTCAGGACCTGTACGGCCATCGCAAGATTCAGCGAGCTGAATTCCGGATTCGTCGGAATGGTCAGCAACGTGTGGCACAAATCCAGATCGTCGTTTTGCAGGCCCGATTTCTCCGGACCGAAAACGGCGGCAACCTTGCCCTGCTTGCTCTCCAGCATCATGCGCTCGGCACAGTCCCGCGGACCCATACTCGGCCAGCTTATCGATCGCGCACGTGCACTGGCGCCGGCCACATAGACACAATCAGTCAGCGCCTCGCTGAGCGAGCCAACTAGCGTGGCGGAGTCAAGAATATCCGTGGCGCCCGACGCTCGAGCAGTCGCGTCCTCATGCGGAAAGTGCTTCGGATTAACCAACGCCAGATCACTCAGCCCCATATTTTTCATGGCACGCGCGACGGCGCCGATGTTGCCCGGGTGTGTGGTTCCGACGAGGACGATGCGAATAGTCATTGCTGCGACAACTTTGGGACAGGTAATGAAAAGTCCGGTATTCTACCGCCCCGGCGGCCCGAGCTGACAGAAAAGTCTTCGGAATTGTCTATATTCTTTGGCCCAGTTCTTTGACATTGACGGAATCGAAGCATGCACGCACTACTCAACGTAGCGGTAATGGCAGCACGCCGCGCAGGTGCCGTATTAGGCAGGAATTTCAACAAGCGCGATAAGCTGACTGTTGAAAAGAAAGGCCATAACGATTTCGTTAGCTCGGCGGATATCGCTGCCGAACGCGCCATTATTGAGGTCATCCATAAACACTATCCGGAGCACGCCATTCAGGCGGAAGAATCGGGTGTGCAGGGTGACTCGGATCATGTCTGGATCATCGATCCCCTGGACGGCACGACAAACTATCTGCACGGATTTCCCGTGTTCGCTGTGTCGATCGGCCTGGCAATCAACGGCCGTCTCGAGCACGCAGTCGTCTATGATCCGATGCGCGAGGAGCTTTTTACCGCATCTCGCGGTGATGGCGCACAACTTGATGGGCGCAAAATCCGGGCCAGTGGCAACAAGGATCTCGACCGGTCACTGATCGGAACCGGCTTCCCGTACCGCCAGTCGGATGCGGAACTGGAGCCGTACCTCGCAATGCTCGGCAAGGTAGTGAAAAACACGACGGGCGTTCGCCGACCTGGCGCGGCCGCACTGGACCTGTGCTACGTCGCCTGCGGCCGACTTGATGCGTTCTGGGAGACCGGCCTGCAGCCCTGGGATCTGGCGGCCGGCACGTTAATCATCCGAGAAGCCGGCGGCATCATCAGCGCACTCGATGGTGGTGAAAATCATCTTGAGACGGGACACGTATTGGCAGGCACCCCGAGAATCTACCGCGGCCTGGCCAAACTCTGCGCGAAAGAGATCAAAGCGATCGTAGCACTGTCGCCGTAGGAGCGCGCCTTGCGCGCGACCTCGTTACGATCATCGCGCGCAAGGCGCGCTCCTACGGCAAATCGTCGATCAGCGACGGGTCCTTGATCGGTTCGATCAGGTCCTGTGCATTCACGTCCAGAGCCAGTGCCGTCGCGCTTGCGGTGTAGATCGATGAGTAGGTACCGACGATGATGCCGACGATCAGAGCAATCGAGAACGGCGCTATCGATTCGCCGCCCAGCACCAGTAATGCAGCCAGCACGAGCAACGTCGTCAAACCCGTGATCAATGTGCGTGCGAGCATTTCATTGATGGAAATATTCATCGCCTCTTCAGCCGAAATACCACGAAGCGCGAAAAAATTCTCACGGATTCGATCGAATGCGACCACCGTGTCATTCAGTGAGTAACCGATAACAGCCAGTACCGCGGCAACGACCGTAAGGTCGAACGGAAAGCCGAATATTGAAAAGAATCCTACTGTCACGATCGCATCGTGAGCCAGGGCCGCTACGGCGCCTGCGGAGAACTTCCATTGGAAGCGGATCATGACGTAGACGAAAATCAGCATCAGCGCGACCACCATCGCCAATGCGCCGCTTTCGGCGAGTTCGCTGCCTACTTGAGGACTGACAAATTCAACACGACGCAGATCAATCTGCTCACCACCGGATTCCAGCGTCGCACGCAGGCGTTCACGGATTTCGTCACCGTCGCCTTCCTGCGGCGGCAATCGAACCAGCACCACCTCGTCCGCACCAAACCGCTGCACCTGTACGTCCAGATATCCATCGCGTGCAAGGTCGCCACGAATTTCCTGTACATCTGCGGCTTGCTGGTAGCCGACTTCGAGCAAAATGCCACCGGTAAAATCGATACCGAACTCAAGCCCGCGCGTTGCTAGCGATATGAACGATGCGACCACCAATAGCAGGGAAACCGCCAACGCGATTTTGCGGCGCGCAGGCCCGAGGAAATTGATGTTGGTTTTTTCTCTAATCAATCGCATGCTTCGATGTCCTAAACAGGCAGCGACGAAAGCTTACGCCCGCCGAATGCCAAATTAACTACGGTACGCGTACCCACAATAGCGGTGAACATCGAAGTGATAATTCCGAGCGCCAGCGTCACTGCGAATCCCTTGATCGGGCCTGTTCCGACGGCAAACAGCACGATAGCGGCGATAAGCGTCGTGATATTGGCGTCCACAATAGACGACAGCGCCTTTTCGTAACCCGTGTGAATCGCTATCTGGGGCGATTGCCCGGCCGCTATTTCTTCTCGTATGCGCTCAAATATAAGCACGTTCGCGTCAACGGCCATACCAACGGTTAATACGATGCCGGCAATACCGGGCAACGTCAGAGAGGCCTGTAACAAGGACAAGAGTGCGGTGATAAACACGAGATTCGACAGCAAAGCCAGATTGGCGATCATGCCGAAGGCACGATAATAGATCGCCATGAAGACAATAACAGCCAGGAAACCGATTTTGATGGCATTGAAACCACGATCGATATTGTCCTGACCGAGGCTCGGTCCGATGGTTCGTTCGTCAATCATGTAAACAGGCGCGGCTAATGCGCCCGCACGTAATAACAGTGCGAGGTCGCCGGCTTCGCCAGGCGACAGTCCGCTTATCTGGAAATTGTTCTTGAACACGCCCTGAATGGTGGCCGTGCTAACGACTTCCTCCGTCTTGTACTCGCGATACTGCAGCTCGTCACCCACCCGAATTTGCTCACGATGCGATTCGATAAATACGGTCGCCATCGGTTTTTTGAGGTTGTTCATGGTCGTCTCAAGCATGCTTTCACCGCCGGCGCCGTCCAGCTTGATTGATACAATTGGCTTGCCTTCATTGAAACCAGCCGAAGCGTCGATTATCTGATCGCCTGAAGCGACCACACGCCGTTTTAGAATCACCGACGGCTCATCTCCCCGCCCCTGGTAACGCCTGGAACCGGGTTCATCGCCAGACAGGTCAACCATGCGAAACTCGATAGTCGCAGTGGCCGTTATGATCTCCGATATCTTGTTGGGATCATCAACGCCCGGTAGCTGCAGCACGATACGGTCTTCGCCCTGCCGCTGAACCAGAGGCTCGGCCACACCGAGCTGGTTCACACGACTTCTGAGCGTGGTTACATTTTGATCAATGGCGAAGTCGCGGCGCGCCTTAATTTGCGCTTCGCTCATCCTGACCACCAGTGATTTTCCATCTACACCATCGACGATGAGAAGATCCGGATCGGCCGTTTGCACGGCGTCTCTGGCCGCCTCGATGTCGTTACTTGAAGTCAATCGAATACGGATGAGCCGATCGTCAAGCTCAACTCGATGTCGAACTCTTGCCGACCGCAAACGATCGCTGAAATCCTGCTCATAGGTCTGCAAACGGGAAAGTACCGCCTGATCCATGTCGACTTCCAGAAGAACGTAGACACCGCCCCGCAAATCCAGACCAAGACTCATCGGACTGAGACCCAGTTCTCGCACCCAGTCAGGAAGCTTCGGTGCCAGGGTCTGTGCGATGCTCGCCACACGTCCGTATCGATCCTTCAACCCTTCACCGACGGCCGCCAGATCAACATCTTCTTCAAATCGCAATACGGCCCGACCATCCTGCAAGTAGGCGGCTTCGGGCGTCACGCCGATCCCTTCGACCACCTCGACATACTCTTGCAGCCGGACATCATCGAATGCGGCGCCATTATTGTCGGCGATCTGCACGGCCGGGACGCTGCCGTACATATTCGGTAATGCCAGCAGACAACCCGCCAGCAGGATGACGAGGACCACGGCATTTAGCCAGCCAGGATATTTATTCATCGTCGTTATTGGATCAGGCTTCGTCGACCGTACCCTTGGGTACGACCATCGAGATACTGGATTTTTGTACCTTGATTTCGGTGTTGTCGCTGATTTTGACGACGGCGTAATGCTCGCTCACACCCGAGATCTTGCCGAGGATGCCGCCGGCGGTCAGTACTTCGTCGCCAACCTGCAGTCCAGCCACGAGTTCCGTGTGGGCTTTTTGTTTCTTTTGTTGAGGTCTGATAAGTAAGAAATAGAAAGCGGCAAACATCAGCACCATCATGATGATGAAGCTGGTTGAATCGCCCTGACCTGAGGCGCCCTGTGCATAAGCGCTTTGAATGAAGAAATCCATAGTTCTGTTACTTCTTTATGAGTGGTTTCGAGGAATAGCCGGGAAGACTAGCCGGGAAAATTGAGCGCGATATTATGGCATAAGCGAGGGAATTGGGGGCGACAAAAGCGAACGCAAGCCTGCGAAAAAATAATCGACTCAAGCGCCGTAGATCGCGCGTAATCGAGCCGCGAATTCGGGCAATTCACCGCTGCGGATCGCGGCGCGAATATCAGACATAAGTTTTTGATAATAGTGAAGATTATGAATGGTCGCCAGCCGCGGTCCAAGGATTTCTCCGCATTTCACCAGGTGCCGCAGGTAGGCAGTCGAGTAATTGCCGCAGGTATAACAATCGCATTCAGAATCCGGTGGCGACGTATCATCGCGGTATCTTGCATGCCGAAACTTCACCTTGCCCTGCGATGTGTATAGCTGTCCATTCCGGGCATGGCGCGTTGGAATCACGCAATCGAACATATCGATACCACGCAGCACTCCTTCGACGATATCAACGGGTGTACCGACGCCCATCATGTATCTGGGTGCATCGACCGGCATTTTCGGCATCAATTCGTCCAGCACTTTGTGCCGCTCGTCCGGCGGCTCGCCGACCGCAAGACCACCAACGGCGTAGCCATCGAAGCCGATGTTGGCCAACCCGGTCCGTGACTCATCACGGAGGTTTTCATACATGCCGCCCTGCACGATTGCGAATAACGCTTCACCGCGCTCCGGCTCGGCCGCTTTTAGCTGGTCAAATCTTTCTCTGCTGCGGGCAGCCCAGCGCAAAGACAGCTCCATTGAGTCGCGAGCCTCTTTTTCAGTGGCCGGGTACGGTGTGCACTCGTCGAAGATCATTGTGATATCAGCATTGAGGTCGTGCTGTACCTCCATGGACTTCTCGGGCGTCAGCATCACTTCATCACCATTGACCGGCGACTGAAAACGAACACCCTCTTCCGTGAGCTTTCGCATCGCGGCCAGCGAGAAGACCTGAAATCCACCGGAGTCCGTGAGTATCGGCCGCTGCCAGTTCATGAACTCATGTAATCCGCCGTGTGCACGAATCACCTCGGTCCCCGGCCGCAACATGAGGTGGAAGGTATTGCCGAGGATAATTTCTGCACCGTCCGCCTCGACTTCCTCCGGAGTTACACTCTTGACCGTCCCATAGGTGCCGACCGGCATGAAAACCGGCGTCTGGATATCACCACGGCGAAAGCTCAGCGTGCCGCATCGTGCGGCACCGGATTCATGGTTGATGTCAAATTTCACGTATTCGTATCCGGTGTCAGGAACATGGCGTCACCGTAACTGAAGAAGCGATATTTCTCATCCACGGCATGTCGATACGCATCGAGAATCCGCTCCTTGCCAGCGAACGCTGCGACCAGCATCAGCAACGACGACTGCGGTAAATGGAAATTTGTGATCATGGCGTCGACGGTGCGAAATTCGTAACCGGGAAAAATGAATATTTCGGTTTCGCCACCGTAGGGTTGAATCGAACCGCTGGCGGAGGCGCATTCAAGTGCGCGAACTGAGGTCGTTCCAACGGCTATGACTCGCCCCCCGGAGCGTTTCGTTTCATTGACCAGCTCGCAGCATTCCACGCTGACATCGACACGCTCGCTGTGCAAGCGGTTCTCCCGAATGTTTTCTTCGCGCAATGATTGAAAAGTTCCGGCACCGACGTGCAAAGTCACCCAGGCGTGCCGGGCACCAACGCCGCGAATCTCATCGAGCATCGCGTCATCGAAGTGCAGTCCGGCAGTGGGCGCTGCCACCGCGCCGGGATCGCTTGCGTAAACGGTTTGATAGCGCTCGATATCTTCCATATCCGCAGCACGCCCAAGATACGGTGGTAATGGCACATCACCGTGCGCCTCAAGAAAAGGCAACACCTCAACGGAAAATTCCAGCACGTACAGGTCTTCATCGCGGCCCATAACTTCAACGACAACGTCGTCTTCGAGCAGCAGCCGCGTTCCGGGCTTCGGTGATTTGCTTGCTTTAACGTGGGCGAGAACAGTACGCCCACTCTGTATGCGTTCGACGAGAATCTCTGCACGTCCGCCCGTCTCCTTGGCCGCCATCAAACGTGCCTTAATGACACGCGTGTCATTGAAGACCAGCAGGTCGCCGGGCCGTATCAGATTGGGGAGCTCGCTGAATGTGCGATCGAAAATTCCATCACCGACGTCCAGCAATCGGCTACCGCGTCGTTCGGCCGCCGGATATTGAGCGATCAAATCGGCAGGAAGGTCGTAATCGAAGTCTGAAATCAACATGGGCGCACAGGGTATCAAAGCCCAGCGCGCCCTTCCTCAGGTTGATACCTCGTCAATCGGTTGAACCGGAGGTGCCGGCGGTACCGGTGCCCTCGCTGGCGTCGCTGCCGGCGGTGCTGGTATCGAGCTGCGATGATCGGCCGGCACTTCAATTCCGAGTTTGCGCTTCTTCTTGTCGCGCATGATGCCGAGTTCGAGCTTTTCGCCACTTTCGTAGGAACCCAGGATTCGCAAGGCATGGCGAACGTCGGTGGGTTCGCGTCCGTCAATAGTTTGAATCACATCACCGTCCCGCAGTTGCAGGCCGTCACCCTCCGGCGCACTAACGACGAGTAACCCTGTATCCGTTCCAAAATACTTGCCAAGGCCTTCGTTGAGTTCCACAAGTTCCATTCTGCCCCAGATTCCGCCCGCGAACGGAAAGCCGTTCTCGAACTTAAACTCCTGAATAAATCCCGGCACACCAGGAATCCTCTCAATATGTATGTTCTCGCCATCCGGCACCCACGAGAAAGCGTGGTTTTTTATCACTCTCGGTGACAGCTCAACCGATCCCGCTTTGCCCTTGCGCAGGTAATCCACCTGCAGCTCATCGCCTTCTTCAACGCCGTGCATAAAATCCAGTAAGCTCTCGTTGGCGCCTTCACTGCTCGTGGCGCTCATGGACTCGCCATTGATCGCGGTAATGACATCACCGGCATGCAGACCGGCGTCATCCGCCGCGCTGTCAGGTGTGACGCCCTGTATCTCGACACCATCAACCTTTCCGGATTCCTCGGAACCCTCAATCGTGATCCCAAGACGAGGCGTATTCGAGATTTGAATACGACGCGTGAACTCGAGCATCTTCGGCAAACGCTCCTGCGTAATTTCCGCTACCCGTCGAGCCGCCATTTCCATGCGTTCTTCAGCTTCGCGAAGTCGCTCGGAATACTCAGCTTTACGGGCCTCCATCTCTCGTCGGTCCTCTTCTTCGTCGGACTGCGCATTCGTCAGGCCGGCAAACAGCAACGCTGTCACTGGCAATACAATTTTCCACATCTTCATCGGTCCTACTCCTGTCTAATACGCTGCCCGTTGTGCCTGCGCATAGCGCAACTGCAGCAGCAATTTCATCAATCTGACGCGTTCGCCCCAGAAAATCTCCTTGTCACCCTCAGCCCATCTGGCCGCCGGGTCGTTAAGTTGGTAGTCGATCGCAGCAATCCTGTCTTCAATTGCGGATATCGTTGCGACGGTGCCCGCACGCGCCACCTTTGGCTCGGCCGGCAATGCCCGGAGATCGCTCTCGAGCTGTCGGGAATAGGCCTGTAGCACGCCGAGATTGTTAATAGGGACTTCATTGGTAAGGGGTGTATCAGGAACCGTGATTCCGGGTGGTTGCTGAATTCCGGGCATCAGTACTGCGGCCATCAACGCCGCAGCGGCGAGCCCAACACCGGCATACCACTTGTTATGATTGCGAGCTTTCGGCTCGGTCAACAATCCTTCCGCCTCCGCCTGCTCACGAATTTTCTGCCAGACATCACGCGGCGGCATTGTCTCGGGGAGCGATCTCAACCCCGCCTGCAATGCGACGTGTTCGTCGGCTGTCAGTGCACAAATCATTTCGTGGTCCTTCTCGTCATTGCTCATTTAAGCAACTCCATAAATTGATGCTAATAACCACCGATGGTCGCGCCATCGGGTTGAGTCGCGTCAGCCGCGCTCAACATGGGCCGCAATCGCTGGTAAGCCCGTGACAATTGCGATTTGGAAAAACTTTCTGACTTCCCCATCAAGCCGGCGATCTCTTTATGGGTAAATCCTTCAACATCGTGCAGCCAGACGACTGCGCGACTAACTTCGGGCAAGCTCGCCAATGCCGAATCGAGATCCATGGCGTCGTCCGGGTGACTCGAGATTCCGTGGCTGACAGGCTCGCCCGCCGTCATATCGTCCCAATCTTCCGAGAGTGCCTGGCTGCGTTTGGTCCAGGCAGAGCGCAGGAACATCAGCGACTTGGTGACCGCAATACGGCGTATCCAGCTCCCTAATGCGGCTTCACCGCGAAATTTGGCGATCGAACGCATGATCTCGATAAACGTCTCTTGCACGAGGTCTTCGGCCTGGGCCGGTGCTTTCGTGAAGCGCAGGCAAATCGAGTACACCGGCGTCGAAAAGGCCCGGTAGATGATCTCGTGAGCCTTCGCATCGCCTGCGGCAGCTCGCTTGATAATCCCCTTATCGATCTCGATGTCGGCAAACTTGCTCATATCTGGAATATTAGATGCTTACTGGTTTGAAAGGGTCGCAAATTAATTGGAACCTTTGCGGATCCGGTAAACCACGAATATACTGTGCGCCCTTCGAGCGGGCTGTACCCCTCGAATACACCCACCACACCATGCCGGGGTGGCGGAACTGGTAGACGCGCCGGATTCAAAATCCGGTTTCTTCGGAAGTGCGGGTTCGATTCCCGCTCCCGGCACCATTAATAGCAACGGCTCTAGCCGTTTCTTGGTTTTCTTCGTTCCGCGAATACTGCGTAAGTCGCTTCCGCGCATCGAAAATACGACCCGGAGCGACTCAACGAGTATTTTCCGAAGCCATCGGCTGAGCGTCCGCATCCAATAGCAGGCGTTCAAATCACTCGAAACCTACCGAAATGTAGGGAGGTTTCCGGTCATCAGCGGACACTCGCGGAGACAAGATCTTTGACCAGCGCATTGATATTAGTGGCATAGGCCACGCACATCGAAAAGACGACTACCGGGTGAAGATCGAATACGAAAGTGCTGATGGCAAAAGTCATTAGAACAACGCAAAGACCGATGACTACTTCATATGGAGCAGCATCATCGTCGACGATAATATCCTCATCGATGATGTCGAACCTGTACATGAGGAGAAGCAAGAACCCGTTAGCGATATTCCACAGCGGGAAGATCAGCGTTAGAAGACTGGTCGCTTCCCCAATAACATGCTCTCCGGCCACGACTCCCCCGAAGCCGTTGATCATGACCGCAGAGAAGAGCATGAATTTTTTCTCTCGATACGTCTTTTCCCGCGAAATAAAGACGTGATAAATGGTAAACGCGATGCCCAGCCCGAAGAGAACTACTACTAAGAGAGAGTAAAACTGCCAGGCGAGGACGATACGAAACGCGACTGCCCGAAGACCTTCGTGCGTAATGATGACCAGGATGAATGCGCTACTCATTAGAAAGAGCGCGAGTTCGTCGTATTGGGGGACAAAAATACGTCTAAGTAGGGCGTTAATCTTATTCATTTAGCTTGCACGGTATCGTGTTCAGAATGCGAAACTGTGACCGGCCGCTATGGGTCCAGCCTGTGTAAAAACTCTGAAACAACATCACCCCAGAGATCGCCTTCAAATACAACGCGAGACGCTGTTGACTGGCTTACGAGCCGATAGCGTCCTATTTGTAAGCGACTGCCATCAACTCAAAATCGGCTTAGCCTGGAAACGATCTCATGCGGCCGATTTTGAGTTTTTACACACCCTGGGTCAGCAGCAGTCGTTCAACTAACGGACATTAGCGTTTCGAATAGTACGTGGCGATCATAGCAGGGAGCAAAACCAGAAACATGAAGAACGAAATGTCTAAGTAATCGAAAAGCTTCACCACACCGAAGATCACGAGCAGTATTATCGCGCCAGTAGCAATGCATCCGTTGCTTATTGAAGAGGATCTTCGCGGCGGTCTTAGGTGCCTACTTTTCCCGCGCTTCTTATCGAGGTGTCGCTGTAGCGCCGTCCCATATTTCGGTTTTGATTTGCTGGACGGCATTCATCTTCTCCGGGCGCGAGCAAGGGCTGGGGTCAAAGCCACCGCTATGGGCACTATCTGCGACGATCACAAATGAACTCGCTCATTGTCACAGACGGAATGACCGCTATATTGGGTCAACTGGAGCCTGCCAGTAGCCAAATTACCGACGGGCAGCGATGCGGAGTATAGCAGTCTGTCACTTGTTCCAAACTCGACCGCTCGCTGTCGGCCAGAAGCAGCCATCCGAGACTCTACGAATCGTCCCCCAGATTAAATATCTTTTTGACGTCGTAGCCCATTTGCGTGTAGCCGTCGATATAACACTGGCGAAGGGCTATGTTTCTTGATCCCGAGTATTCGTCCAATGAGATTTCACCGTTCAAGTATGACTCCCTTTCCGCCTTTGAAAAGTAATCTGGATACCATCTGTAATGAATGTACCAATCATTCCCAAGGCTAACCGCGCATTGTCCACAGGGGATCTGTTCATGCTCTGATTGGCACGACAAATATTCGTCGAGCATGTTTGGGGCGTGAGTAAAACCGTTATGCCCCATTTGATTTTCCCGCTCACCCCAGAGGTGACCCGGATCGGTCCATACCCAGCCATCATCGGATTGCAGCACCATGACCATACCGACATCGACAAGCAGCTCCCGCCATTCCGGGTCGTCATCAATTACAAACTGCTCTTCGTAGAGACCGCCCGCGCTCGGTGTTACCTTAACGCCGGTTCCCGCAAGGGTCGAAACCCGCCAATAGTTCGTGCCACGCATTTTCTCAGCAAGACGTTCGAATGACTCGTGATTTTCCACAAAATGCTTTCGGGCTTTCGCTTCGTAAGGCGGCCAACCGTTGCAGGCTGATACGAGCAATAAAAGAGCAAGTGCACACAACGAACGATATCTGATCAATTCATTTCCTCGTTGCCTGCGAATTGCTGACCGTCCGCTTGGGTCACCAAGGGCCTGCCAGCGACCAAATTACTGACGGGCGGCAATGCGAAGTATAGCAGTCTGTCACTTGTTCCAAGCTCGACCGCTCGCTGTCGGCCAATACCAGCCGGTCGAGCATGGCTATTCTTGCCACCCGTGCCGCAGTGCCCACACGCGAACGGATGAGCTTTCGACAGACTCTGGCGGCTCGAAATCCACATCCTCAAGGTCACTCCATGGGATGTGGTCATCATCTCTTAGCCACGAAGCGACAATCATCTCAGGCCCATCAAGCAACTCGACGGTGGCACTGAACGGCAGATTGTCTGGATCACAAGGCGAAGACGCGAATCGCAGCTGAGACGCTTGTTCGTCGTGCCATAGATACGAAGTCCACGTTGCGCCTTTGGGTATCATTGACGCTCGTGCCTCGAATGCCTGATTGACAAACTCGACCCATTCAGCGATTGACGGCTCGTCTTTGCCAAACGCTCCTTTGCTGATGCACCACACCTCAGGCTTAGACTCTTCGACGAGTTCATCAAGCCACGCTGAGAATTTCTCTTTCAACCGTGGGGCCTTTTCAACAGCTCAGAAATGGAGGATTCGCGACCGGCTGGATTGGGTCCAGCCTGTGTAAAAACTCTGAAACAACATCACCCCAGAGATCGCCTTCAAATACAACGCGAGACGCTGTTGACTGGCTTACGAGCCGATAGCGTCCTATTTGTAAGCAACTGCCATCAACTCAAAATCAGCTTAGCCTGGAAACGATCTCATGCGGCCGATTTTGAGTTTTTACACAGCCTGGGTCAAATCCTGCCCCCAGTCTACCTGAAAATCCGACACTCAAGCGGCAGCTTTCCGCGGTACTGCAGAAGTGCAAATCAGGTTGTTTTCAGGCCTTTGTGGGCCGCGCTAATGAATATAAACAGGCGGCGGTGGCTCGGAGATTTTGTTTTCCACCCCGCACAATAATCCTCCCGCGGGAGGAATTTCGAGCACTTTGGAAAGATCCTCATCAACCGTGTCTTCGGGACTGTAACCAAACTCGGGAACAGCAATACCGTCTGGTCGGACGAAGCTCCACCGGTCCTGAAAGTCCTTCTCGATTCGAAAGCCACCTTCGTGCACCAGCGTGTGGTGCCGGGTGCAGAGCAACATGAGGTTGTCGAGACTCGTTTCACCACCGCTCGACCAGTGCTGGACATGGTGATGGTGTAAAAACCTCTTGTTGTGGCAACCCGGGAAAGTACAGCCGTTATGGTCTCTTGCCCTTACCGCCCGTTGCAGTGCCGTTGGCACGATGCGGCTTTTTCTACCAATGCTAAGCGGCATGCCCTTATCGTCTTCGGTAATCACCACCGCATGGCTGTCACAACACAGTCGTTTCATTGATTCAATGGGCAAAGCAGAACGTCCCTCGCCACCGGCAAGAGCGGACTGGTCAACGTGTACCGTGACCAGGTA
>JAJFKR010000016.1 GCA_021773095.1 Woeseiaceae bacterium
CGCCCTGCGCGCGATGCTTCGCGCGCAGGGCGCGCTCCTACGGGTGGTGGTGGTGTCATACGTGTTCAAGCAATTCCTGCACCGCGTTTGTATCAACGCGTTTCATCGGTTTGCCGTCGATCGGGCTGATCGGTGCCTGACGGATTCCGTCGACCGGGAATACGGTCGCCTGGATCGTTTCGTTGCGATGACTGAATTCAAAACCCGCGTACATCTCAATTTGTCCACGGCGACTTTTGAGCCGCCGTTCATAGGGCCGAAACCGTATCCCCATATTGCCGACTTCTGTCGCGATCATCTCAGGACTGTCGGCGAAAACATGCAGGTTCACCGCCGAATTTTCGTCGGCGGTCCCAGCCAGAACGGGGCCAACCAGTCGTGGCGAAAAGTCCGCAAGCATGACCATCGCTGAGAGCGCCGCGGTGCGCATTAACCGCAACAAGTCCTCGTGACCTTCGCCCCCAAAAATTTGTAAGTGTTCGGCAACCGCGGCCTCAATCTCGGCATTACGCGGCAACGAGCCCCTCGAATTCATGCCCAGGCGGTCGGCAGCCTTTTCCTTGGCGACTCGATAATCACGCACGCCATGGTCGACAATGATTCGTGCCGCTTCCTGCGCTACAACCTGTCGCGCACGCTCGGTGTCATTAGTTCGTTTTCTTCCCATTGGCGTCGAAAGGTAATCCCAAAAATGGCGGCTTAGAAAAGCGCTTCCGATTCTTCATCCGGTTCATCGCTTTCTTCGGGAACAGGATCAGTTCCGGCGGCGTCATTGAACGGGTCTGTAACCTCCTCCAGGCGCTCACAATCGGGCACGTGGCCTTCACGAAACACCTCAAAAATAACATTAGCCTGTCCGGCGCGCGCGGGGCATCCGGTTTCTCTGTCAATTCTGACAGTCACAATCCCATCCGGCATAGGCATTTGGTGTTCCGGCACGTTTTTCAGCGCTATGCGTGCGAACTCGATCCAGATCGGCAGCGCTGTACGCGAGCCTTCCTCGCGCGGCCCCAGCGGCAGGGAATCGTCGTAGCCGACCCAAACGACCGCCGCAATATCGGCATTAAAACCACCAAACCAGGCGTCGCGACGATCATTCGATGTGCCCGTCTTGCCGGAAAGGTCCGAGCGGCCCAGTTCGCGGCGGGCACGTACGCCCGTGCCACGCCGAACGACATCGCGCATCATGTCCTGAATCAAAAAGGCGTTTTGCGGCGTAATCGCCGCAGGGGCGAGCTTGATCCCTGCAAACAGCTCAGGGGCTGAGGTGGCATCCGGTCGGTACGACATCACAACGTTCGCCATTTGTTCGAGTCGGGCCTCAGGATCCTCAGGGTCCTCAGGGTCTTCAAGCACCCGATGGTTCAACGGGTCCTCAGTGTCCCCGTCGATTAGTGCGCTGACGCGGATGCTGGTGTCGGGCTCGCCGGGAACGCAACTGTCACAGACGATCGCGGGCTCAGCTCGGTAAAGTGCCGCATCATTCGGACCAAAAATAGAATCAATAACATAGGGTTTCACGGCATGACCGCCGTTCGCGATTATTGCGTAGCCCTGCGCCATATCCAGCACAGAAGCGTCTCCACCGCCCAATGCGAGTGATCCGTTACGAATGAGCGTTGCATCGCTGAAACCAAATTTTGCGATGTGTCGCACGGCGTTCCCAATACCTGTTTCGAACAACAGCAAACGGACGGAGACGAGGTTCATCGATCGGACCAGGGCCTCGCGCATGCGCGTGGGCCCGTAGAAGCGGCCGCTGTAATTAATGGGTCGCCAGATTGCCTCAAGCTCCGAGGAGCTGATTACAACCGGTGCGTCCAATACCACTGTAGCGGCCGTATTGCCGTGCTCCAGAGCGGCGGAATAAATAAATGGTTTGAACGCCGAACCGGGTTGCCGATAGGCCTGACGCGCCCGGTTGAATTTGCTGATCGTGTAGTCAAAACCACCGGTAAGAGCCGAAATCGCCCCATCGTAGGGATCGATTGAAACGACAGCAGATTGTGCCTCGGGAACCTGCGCCAGCGCCCAGCTGTCATTTGCCGTTGGCATGACGTAGATAACGTCACCAACCGCTATTACCTCAGCCGCGGTCTCGGGTGCTGGCCCGAAGTTCTCCCTGTCTATAAAAGGGTTCGCCCAACGGATACCGGCCCAGGGGATCGTGGTTTCAGCGCCATCCGCGAATACGATGTCGGCTTCGTTACTGGCCGTTACGGCGGTGACCAGCGCGAGAGACAGTCCGCCTGGCGCGTACTGGTCGAGCGGCGCGAGAATCCCGCTTGGCCACTCTTCAACAGGCAGTAGCAATAGTTCCTCGTCGAGCTCAACCTGGGTGTGTGGCCCGCGATAGCCACGACGCCGAGTGAACTCAAGCAAGCCATTTCGCAAAGAGTAGTTCGCGGCACGCTGCAGACGAGAGTCCAGCGATGTCTGGACCCTGTAACCCGCCGTGTAGATGCTCTCGCCGTAGCGCTCCAGCATGTTGGTGCGAACCATTTCCGCGACGTACGGCGCGCTTAGCTCAATCGCCGCACCGTGCAGTTTTGACTCCAGCGGAAAATCCATTGACGCCGAAAAGGTCGCTTCGTCGATGAACTCCAGCGCCAACATGCGGCGAAGAACGTAAGCGCGGCGCACGGCCGCGTTTTCCGGTCCCGACACGGGGTTGTACAACGAGGGCGCGGGAAGCACGCCAGCAAGGGTTGCTGCTTCGGCCGCATTAATTTCGGAAAGCTCTTTGTTAAAGAAGACCTGTGCTGCCGCGGCCACGCCATAAGCACGTTGACCAAAAAACATCTTGTTAAGGAACAACGCCATGATCTGCTCCTTAGTGAATTCCTGCTCGATTTTGTAGGCGAGGAACGCTTCGGACAACTTGCGCGCTATCGTCTGATCGAGATTAAGAAAGTAGTCGCGGGCCAGTTGTTGCGTCAAAGTACTGCCGCCACCGCCCGATGCGTTGCCGGTTCGAGCCAGGCGCCCAATGGCGCGCAGCACGCCTCGATAGTCGATGCCAGGGTGCTCAAAGAAACGTCGATCCTCGGCGGCGATAAATGCCAGAATTACATGCTCGGGAATTTCGTCGTAGGTGACGGGAATTCGCCTGCGCGAGCCGATTTCGCTGATCAGGTAGCCATCGCGGCTGAAAATCCGCATGGGCACCTGCAGCGGTATATCACGGATGGTCTCCGCTGCGGGCAGGCTGGGCTGCACGTAATAATAAGCGCCGATCACGCCCGCCGAGGCGCCGATTACCGCCGTAGAACCCAGCCCCAACAACAAAATCAGGGTTCGAACGACCCTTCGTCGTCTTATGTGACGTGGTTTAGCTTTTTTTTCAACCGGATTATGCATAGTTATAAGTGTTTTCCGCCGAACACCCCGATTTTTGAGGGCGTTTGCTTAACCCATTAAAGGTTACGGTGATGTGCGGCTGGTGCAGGAAAAGTGGCTTTTTAGGGGCAAAGACTCATGAACAGCTGTAAGGCGGCCGATGATAGACGGCTAAACCTTACCCTCGCAATAACGAGTCTTACATTGGGCTGAAGGACGGTTCAGGGAAAGCCCCCAAAAGCGGCTTTAGTACAGGGATGTTCGGATCGTGAACAAAGTCACGTTTTATTTAACATTTTATTGATATATAGTTAAATCGCGTTGCTAATGTTCGACCTAGTTTTGACTCGCAACTTACCGACTTAGAAGGAAAAATACGTGCTTTTCGGCAATAAAACACAGCCGCTGCTGGGCCTCGATATAACGACATCGTCGGTTAAGCTGATAGAGCTTTCCCAGAGCGGAAAGCGCTATCGCGTTGAGTCCTATTCAGCAGAGCCAACCCCCCCGAGTTCAGTGAACGAAAAAGCCATTGTCGACGCCAAGGCGGTCGGCGAAGCTATTCGCCGCGCGGTGAAACGCGCAGGGGCCAAGGCCACGGACGTAGCCGTCGCGATAAGCGGTGATGCTGCGATTACGAAAGTCATTCAGATGCCATCGAGCCTGTCCGAGAGAGATCTCGAAGGTCAGGTCGAAATTCAGGCGGACCAGTACATACCTTTCCCGATGGAAGAGGTCAGCTTCGACTACGAAGTGATTGGGCCGAATGAAAAAGATCCGGAGCTCATGGACGTCCTGCTGGTCGCGACGCGTACCGAAAACGTCGAGCAGCGCCAGGCAGCAGTTATTGCCGCGGGTTTGGAGACGCAGATCGTCGATGTTGAGGCTTTCGCGCTTGAAAACGCCTGTCGCCTGCTGAGTCACCAGATTCCGGATGGCGGCATCGGGCAGTCAGTTGCCGTCGTCGACATCGGCGCCAGCAGCACGACGTTTAGTGTGTTGCAGGACCTCAAAGTAATTTACACGCGCGATTTCAACTTCGGTGGCCAACAGCTCACTGAGGAAATCATGCGCACCTACGGTTTGTCGATGGAAGATGCCGGTCGAGCCAAGAAGCAGGGTGGTCTACCGAGCAACTACCAGCCTGAAGTGCTCGAACCCTTTATCGATGATATGACGCAACAGGTCAGTCGTTCGTTGCAGTTCTACCTGGCATCAGGTGGCGGCCGCGAGCAACCGGAAATGATCCTGGTGTGTGGCGGTTGCGCCAACATTCCGGGAATAGCCGATGTCATTTCCAGCCGCGTAGGCATCCCGACCGAAGTTGGTGATCCGCTCGGACAAATGAAGATTTCATCAAAAGCCAAGTCACAGGGTGTAAACAAGGACGCAACAGCCTTGCTCACAGCCTGTGGACTCGCACTCAGGAGTTTTGACTAATGCCAGCTATTAATCTACTCCCATGGCGCGAAGCAGAACGCAAGAAGCGCCAGCGGGACTTCGGTGTCGCAATGGGCGGCGCTGTCGTCGCTGGCATCGCTGTAATAATGTTTTCGATGTTCGCTTTTTCGCAAATGATTTCCAGCCAGCAGGCACGCAACGACCGATTGGTTGCCGAAATTGCCAAGCTGGAGAAAAGCATTCAGGAAATCGACGGGCTGGAACGGCAAAAGGAACGCCTGCTCGCGCGCATGGAGATCATCGAGCAGCTGCAAAAGAGCCGCCCCGAGATTGTCCACCTGTTTGACGAGCTGACGCGCCAGCTTCCTGAAGGTGTTTACCTGACAGGCCTGAAACAAACGGGTTCACGGGTTGAGATTCGCGGTGTCGCACAATCGAGTACACGTGTTTCCGCACTGATGCGTCAAATTGATGCGTCGGAATGGTTGAGCGACCCGGAGGTGGAAAGAGTTGAAACGAAACAGGCTGGCAATTCAAGGCAGTCCGAGTTCGTCGTGTACCTCAAGCAGAAACAGGCAGGCGCTGAAACGGAGGACGACGTATGAATATCGTCGAAGAGCTCCAAAGTCTTGACGTCAATGACGTAGGTCGCTGGCCCGCCGCGTTTCGTGGCGCGGTAATTTTGATCGTATTTCTGGGAGTAGTTGGTCTTGGTGTCTGGTTCACGATCATCAAAGATAAACGTCCGCAGTTGCAGCGTGCCGAGGCAGAAGAGCAGGAATATCGCCTGACGTTTGAGAACAAGCAACGCAAGGCGGCTAACTACGATGCTTACAAAGCGCAGCTGTCTCAAATCGAGAAGTCTTTTGGCACCATGCTAAGGCAGCTTCCCGGTGAGACGGAGATTCCGAGTTTGATCGTCGACATATCGCAAACGGGACTCGCGGCTGGTCTGCAGGAAAAACTGTTTATCCCGCGCTCCGAGAGGCCACGAGATTTCTACGCTGAGAAGCCAATCAATATTCGCCTCACCGGGGGCTATCACGAGATCGGCAATTTCGTTAGCGGCATAGCGGCATTACCTCGTATCGTAACGCTTCATGACATCACGATAACGCCGGAACAAGCGGGTGACTTCGACTCCCTGAGCATGGAAGTTACAGCTCAGACCTATCGCTACCTGGACGAGGAGGCAGACTAAGATGCGCGCTTCTCTCACACCAAGAAACACATTACTAATGGCTCTGGTGGTAATCGGCCTGTCGGCTTGCGGCGGCGGTTCGGATGACCTCGACCAGTACATCAACGACATTAAGAAACGTCCTGGCGGCCGTATTGATCCATTACCGGAAATCACGCCTTACGAAACCTTCAGCTACATCGCCGACAGGCAGGGTATTCGCTCGCCGTTTCGCCCGGACACACCACAGGCATCGGGAGGTGGCACCGGCCCACGACCTGACGATAATCGCAGTCGTGAATATCTGGAGAGCTTTCCCCTGGATACGCTCGGTATGGTTGGGACGCTGCACATCGACGAAACGATGTATGGACTGGTACAAACTTCAGACGGTCTGATTCACCGCGTTATTCCCGGTAATTACCTGGGGCAAAATGACGGACGAATTACGGAAATTTCTGAATCAGAAATCGACTTGGTAGAAATTATTTCTGATGGTATTGGCGGCTACATCGAGAGAGATGCCGCGGTTGGTCTTTCAGACTGACACCTGAATGGAACTGGGAGTTGTGGGTATGATCCTTAGAAACAAATCGACAGCCGGTCGGCGCATAAAAGCGTTTGGCCTGGTTGTATTGGCACAGGCGGCGCTGCTGCTCTTCTCGGGCGCTACAGCTAGCGCACAGGAAGGCAACCGGCTCCAGGACATTCAGGTGCAGAGCCTGCCCGGCCAGCGCGTCGAGCTGAAGCTCATCATGAGCGAGACAGCTCCTGAACCACTTGCGTTCACTATCGAGAATCCTGCAAGGATTGCACTCGATCTGCCGGATACAACGTTGGGGCTGTCTTCGCGTCGCCGTGATGTCAATCTCGGACCGCTGAACACGGTGCTAACCGCTGAGGCCAATGGTCGAACACGCGTTGTACTGAACCTTGGCGCTATGGTCGAATACAAAACCGAGCGCAGCGGAAATACGGTCACAATCACCCTGGGTGATGGCGATGATTACAGCGCAGGCTCTACCCAGTTCGCCAGCGCAACATCATCGGACGATCGTTCTTATGCAGCTTCGGGTAATCGCGCAATCTCAAGTGTTGATTTTCGTCGTACACGGGATGGAGGCGGTCGAGTCGTCGTTAACCTGACGGACCCTTCAACACAGGTTGATATTCGTCAGGAAGGTGGCCGTGTTGTCGCTGTGTTTAAAGACACCAGCCTGCCGGCGGAACTGATGCGCCGTCTTGATGTTATGGATTTCGCAACGCCGGTAACAACGGTCGACACGTTACGCACGAATCTGGATGCGCGCATTGTCATATCCGCAGAGGGCAAGTACGAGCAGCTTGCGTATCAATCGGACAACGAATTCACAATCGAAATAAACCCGGCACCTGAGACGTCCGACGTAGAGTCGAGTCTGTTCTCAGAAACGAAGGAATACGAAGGCCAACGCCTGACCTTGAACTTCCAGGACATCGAGACTCGTGCGGTTCTGCAGTTGCTGGCTGAAACATCGGGCAAAAACATTGTTGTTTCTGACACAGTTCAGGGCAACGTCACATTGCGCTTGCGTAACGTACCATGGGATCAGGCGCTCGATATCGTAATGACGACCAAGGGCCTGGATATGCGCCAGAACGGCAACGTCATCATGGTTGCCCCAGCTGAAGAAATCGCAGCACGCGAGACAGCGGACCTGCAGGCGCAGCTTGCTATTGCAGAGCTTGAGCCGACGTACTCTGAATTCCTGCAGGTCAACTACGCGAAGGCCAGTGATCTTGCTGCCCTGATTAATGGTGCCGGTGGTGGTAACTCTTTATTGTCGGAGCGCGGCAGTCTTGGCGTCGATGATCGCACCAACACGCTACTGGTTCAGGACACTGCTGAACGCCTGCAAGACATTCGCCGCATGGTCCGTACACTTGACGTGCCGATCAAGCAGGTTCTCATCGAGTCCCGCATTGTTGTCGTCAACGATGACTTCAGTCGAGACTTGGGTGTGCGCCTGGGCGTCTCTGCATTCAATGTCAGCAACACCGGCTTAACTACTGTTTCCGGTTCCGGGTCGGGCACTGATCATGTCATCAATACGTTCCTGGAAAATGCCGCGGATCCTACGAGCACAACGTTGCTTGAATATCCGTCGCTCAATGATCGTTACAACGTGAATGTGCCGATCGCAGATGCGGCGGGCCGCTTTTCGCTGGCGGTCCTTGAGAATGACTACCTCGTTGATCTGGAATTGACAGCGCTGGAGGCGGAGGGTCGAGGTGAAATTGTCTCGACACCCCGTGTAATTACGGCGAATCAAAGCGAAGCGACGATCAAGCAGGGCGTGGAAATCCCATATCAGCAGGCGTCGTCGTCAGGAGCCACAACCGTTCAGTTCAAGGAGGCTGTCCTGGAGTTGGTTGTAACACCGCAGATTACGCCCGATAACAACATCATCATGGATTTGCGCGTCAGCAAGGACAACGTCGGTGAAATCATTTCAACCGGTGGTCTGGGTGGAACAGTACCGAGTATCGACACGCGCTCTGTTGAAACCCAGGTTCTGGTTGCAGATGGCCAAACGGTTGTCCTCGGCGGCATTTACGAGACTGAGCGGCGCGAAACAGTCAAGAAGGTGCCGATGCTGGGCGACATCCCGTTTGTGGGTGCTTTGTTCCGTAGCAAGCAGCGGCTTGAAAACAAGGCCGAACTGCTGATATTTGTTACGCCACGAATTCTTGAGGAAGGCTCAAGCATTTACTAAGGGGTCAAGTCGTCAACAATGAAAACTAAAAGCCAACCTCCCGGTTGGCTTTTGTTCTTATCAACCACGGTTGTCTATGAAGCATCCAAATAACATCTTTTTGATCGGCCCTATGGGCGCCGGCAAATCGGCGGTCGGGCGCTATCTTGCCCGGACCCTGCACTTGTCATTTGTTGATAGTGACGACGAGATCGAGTCTCGAACGGGCGTCGATATCCCGTTTATATTCGAGAAAGAAGGTGAAGCGGGATTTCGCAAGCGCGAGGCGCTCGTGATCGATGACCTCAGCAAGATGGATGGGGTCGTTTTGGCGACGGGCGGTGGAGCTATTATCAATCCTGACAGTCGTAGTCGACTGGGTGGGCGAGGCTTCGTGGTCTATCTTTATACAAGCGTTGATCAACAGGTTGCACGCACACAAAAAGGTCGTGAGCGGCCGCTGCTTGAGAGTAACGATCCACGCGTAACGCTGCAGCAGCTACTCGATACACGCGACCCCATGTATCGGGAAATCGCCGACCTGGTCGTAGAGACGGACGGCCGCAAGGTAATGTCCGTCGCCAACGAAATTATTGAGCAGGTCTCGTAGGAGCGCGCCCAGCGCGCGACCTGGTGACGACCGACGCTTGTGACCCTTGTGGTGAGGTCGCGCGCGGGGCGCGCTCCTACAAGCGCTTATTTATTCAGGTAACCTACGCCAATGGCCGTGCAGCAAACAATCTCCGTCGATCTTGGTGATCGAAGTTACCCGATCGTCATCGGCCGCGGATTGCTGGATGGTGGTTTTGATCTGGGCGAATTCGTGAGCGGTACGGACTGTCTGATCGTGAGCAATGAGGTCGTTGCGCCGCTGTATCTTGATCGTGTTCTTTCCAGCCTGAACGGTAAAAACGTTACAACGATCGAACTGCCCGACGGTGAAATCCACAAGACGCTTGCGACGATGCAAGAGATCCTGGATCAGCTTGTTGACTCCCGCGCTAATCGTGACACGACAGTTATCGCGCTGGGTGGCGGTGTCGTCGGCGATATGGCGGGTTTCGCGGCTGCTTGCTATATGCGCGGTGTTGCTTTTATTCAGGTGCCGACGACGCTGCTGGCGCAGGTCGATTCATCGGTTGGTGGCAAGACCGGAGTGAATCATCCGGAGGGCAAGAATCTTATTGGTGTTTTTCACCAGCCACAGGTCGTCATGATCGACACGGATACGCTCGGTACACTGCCGGATCGGGAGCTTAAAGCGGGTCTTGCTGAAGTCATCAAGTACGGTGTGATTTGTGACGTTGAGTTTTTCGCCTGGCTGGAAGCAAACATGCAGGCGCTGCTCGACAAGGAACCCGCCGCACTGGCATACGCGATTCGACGCTCATGCGAGCTCAAAGCTGAGATTGTTGCTGAAGATGAGCGCGAGTCCGGGTGTCGCGCCATATTGAATTTTGGACATACCTTCGGGCACGCAATTGAGCACTGTCTCGGCTACGGTGAATGGCTGCATGGTGAAGCGGTGGCCGCGGGTATGGTGATGGCCAGTGAACTGAGCGCGGTTAGCGAGTCTGATCGTACACGCTTCAGAGCTCTCGTTGCCGCCGCTGACTTGCCGGTAACTCCACCAGCCATCGACCCTGCGGACTGGCTGAGCGCGATGGGGATGGATAAGAAAGTCCGGCAAAAAAAATTACGTTTTGTTTTGCTCAAGGCACTGGGTGATGCGTTTATTACGTCGTCGTTCGATGCCGATCATCTGCAACGAATTCTCGGTGCTGACTGATGGCAGTGTCACTTGCGCCGTATGCCGCAAATGAATCACGTAGCCGCGGCAGAAAATACGATGAGCCAACATCGACCTACCGCGGCGAATATCAGCGGGATCGCGATCGAATCATCCACTCAACAGCGTTTAGGCGCCTTGTTTACAAAACACAGGTCTTCGTCAATCACGAAGGCGACCTGTACCGCACCAGACTGACCCATTCGCTCGAAGTGTCGCAGATCGGTCGTACAGTCGCTGTCGCGCTTAATCTCAATGAGCCACTGACAGAAGCGATTTGCCTGGCGCACGATCTTGGGCACACGCCGTTCGGGCACGCCGGTCAGGATACGCTGAACGCGTGCATGCGTGACTACGGCGGATTTGAGCACAATCTGCAATCATTGCGTGTCGTTGATGTGCTCGAAGCCAAGTACGCGGACTTCGCAGGCCTGAACCTGATGTTCGAGACGCGAGAGGGCATTCTGAAACATTGCTCTGCCCGCAATGCGCGAGAGCTTGGAGACGTCGGTCTGCGGTTTCTCGAGCGCAAGCAGCCCGGCCTCGAAGCGCAAATCGCCAATATCGCGGATGCCATTGCCTATAACAACCACGATGTCGACGATGGATTTCGGGCGGGACTGCTCAGCCTTGAGCAACTTCGGGAGCAACCGTTATTTGCCACTCGCTTTGACGAGGTTCACGAGCGCTACCCGGACCTCGAAGACCGCCGGCTGATCTACGAGATTATTCGTCGCATGATCGGCGCGGTCGTTAGTGACCTGATCGAAGAGACACGCCGTCGGATAGACGCTGCCGCGCCGAATTCGATAGATGATGTTCGCGAGTCCGAAAAGCCAATGGTCTCGATGTCAGACGCCATGTACGCACAACATGTGTCGCTCAAGCAGTTCCTGCACAAACATCTTTACAGTCACGAACAAAAGCTCGCGATGACACGAAAAGTTCAGGCTATGGTCCAGGGTTTGTTTTCGGCCTATATGGGAGACGTGAATCGTATGCCAGATCAATTTGCCGTTGTCGCAAGCCGTGCGGACGAGTTCGGCCGGGCGCGAGTAGTCACCGACTTTATCGCTGGCATGACAGATCGATACGCAATCGCAGCACACGAATCCCTCACAGCCTGATAAGATGCGCCGCCTGTAGGAGCGCGCCCTGCGCGCGAAGCGAAGGAAACCACCATTGCAACACAAACACATCCCAAATAAAGACCGCCTCATCTTCGCGATGGACGTTCCCGACTGCGATCGTGCACGCGCGCTGGCCAATGAGCTCGGTGACGCCGTGACGTTTTACAAAATTGGCCTCGAGCTAATGATGAGTGGTGGCTATTTCGAGCTGCTGGACTGGATGCTCGCACGCGACAAAAAGGTCTTTTGTGATCTGAAGTTTTTTGATATTCCCGCGACCGTCGGATCGGCAGTAAGACAACTCGAGGATCGGGGCGCATCATTCGTTACCGTTCACGGTAATCGTTCGATGATGGAGGCGGCGGCCGAAAACAAAGGCGACACTCTGAAAGTGCTGGGAGTAACCGCATTGACCAGCCTGGACCGTGGCGACCTTGATGATCTGGGATTCGATTGCGATCTCGATGCGCTGGTTCTGTCACGAGCGCGACAGGCGCTGGAAGCCGGCTGCGATGGAGTCATTTCATCGGGCCTCGAGGTACCAATGTTGCGCGAGCAGGTTGACAACAAATTACTGGTGATTTCCCCTGGTATCCGACCCGTCGACAACAAGCCGATGGGCGACCAAAAACGTGTCGTTACCGCGGAGACGGCTTTCTCGAACGGCGCGGACTACATTGTCGTTGGCCGGCCGATTCGAGATGCGACAAGCCCGCGCGATGTGGCGGAAGCGATGCAGGAATCTATAGAAATTCAGGTGGGTACCTAACATGACCGAGCTAAAGAACGATGTATTTTTGCGCGCCTTGATGCGGCAACCCGTACCACGCACTCCCGTTTGGATCATGCGCCAGGCCGGTCGTTACCTGCCCGAGTATCGTGAGGTGCGTGGCCAGGCCGGTGATTTCCTGAGCCTTTGCAAGAATCCGGACTTGGCTTGCGAGGTCACGCTGCAACCATTGAGGCGCTACAAGCTCGATGCGGCGATAATGTTTTCCGACATTCTGACGGTTCCCGATGCAATGGGTCTGGGTTTGTATTTTGTTACAGGCGAAGGTCCGAAATTCAAGAACCCGGTGCGGACAGCCGATGCAATTCGCAGTCTGAGCGTGCCCAACGTAGAACAGAAACTGGGTTATGTGTTCGATGCGGTTCGTACGATCCGCCGCGAACTAAATGGTGAGGTTCCATTGATCGGTTTCGCCGGAAGTCCGTTCACCGTCGGAACCTACATGGTCGAGGGCGGCTCCAGCCGCGAGTTCCCGAACATAAAAGCGCTGGCAAAAGATGCGCCTGACGTCCTCGAACACCTGATGAATATCGTTGCAGAAACGACCATTGAGTATCTGAACGCTCAAATCGAAGCCGGCGCACAGGCGGTACAAATATTCGATACCTGGGGAGCTGCTCTGGAGGGTGACGACTTCCGAAGATTCTCAATGGCCAGCATGCAAAAGATTATCGACGGCCTCATACGCGAAAAGGATGGCCGCAAAATCCCCATAATTCTCTTCACAAAAGGAGCCGGCCCACTGCTGGCAGACCTTGCTGAAACAGGCTGTGACGCACTGGGCGTCGACTGGACCACGGACCTCGCAACGGCCCGCGAGTACGTCAACGATAAGGTCGCACTGCAGGGCAATCTCGACCCGGCAACCTTAAGAGAGTCACCAGAAATTATCCGCCAGGGCGTTGCAGCCACTCTCGAAAGCTACGGCAACGGGCCCGGCCATATCTTCAACCTGGGCCACGGCATCACCCCGGATATTGATCCCGACAACCTGGGCGCTTTGGTAGATGCAGTCCACGACCTAAGCCCGAAATACCACCCGTAGGAGATTCTATGGCGATTAGCGATAGGCGATCTCCTTTTTTATGAAGGATTGCTGATTGGTCATCAGTGTGAAGGCGATTCTAACTATTTTTCGGGCAAGAACGACCTTGGCAGCGATCTTTGGCAGCCCTTTGTT
>JAJFKR010000017.1 GCA_021773095.1 Woeseiaceae bacterium
ACTCACGTGTAGGAGCGCGCCCTGCGCGCGACCACCGGTTGGGTTGTGATACGTATATTATCTTTTTGCTGCCTACGGCTGCCGCTTCGCTTCGCGCGCAGGGCGCGCTCCTACGTGTCACAACGCCAGGCCAGCCACTCGACACAGTTCTTAAGGCCCCACTTCAGCCAACCAGCGCGTTCATCGAACTCACGGATGAGGACCAGCAACTCATAGGTTGCCGCATTGATGTGCTTACAGAGGGTGAGAATATTACGATCGAGATCTTCGCTCGGGGCGAGGTCAGTGGCGGATTTCATGGCACTTCCTTGTGGGGGAGAAGATACCTGTAATTATACTGGCAACACACTGAAAAACAATTACAAAACAGTGAGTTAAGTGCATTTGTGCAAGCCGTCGAACCGGATGATTTGGGAGTCTCCGAGGGGTTGTAAACAGCTACAACAAGAGCCTCCCCCCTAATTGAGAGTGGCCGATCCGGCAGACAAGACTTCAGAATCGCAATCCAGATACCCACGGATTCCAGAAACGAGCACAGTAGCAACGGCGGGCGCGATGTTTGGGCGATAAATCGCCGCAGATCCGGATGTGCCGTTGCTCTGGCTAACCCGGTACGAAAAGTAGCCATCTTCGTGCCACGTCATTGTGAGCGTTATTTCTCGCTCGGAATCCTTGAGACGCATGAATGGCGTAATGACGGTCTCTTCATTATCCCATGTGGTGACTTCGTATCGCCGACCCAGGGTCCCGTCCGTAAAATATGCAGAAAATTTGACGTGCTGTTCACCAACGACATCATTACCAAATTCACCGAGTCTCGAAAATGCAATTGCGAGCGCTGGGTACCAGTCGTCGTTGTAGTGCGGCTGAACAAGCTGAAATCGGCAGGTAACAATAGTCTGGTTTTGAACCGGGAATGTATACGGTTTGGTTAACTGGGCAGCTGGCGTATCGACAAGAAGCGCACTGGATTTGTCGATCATGCGGTTCTCAGGGGGCGCGCGATGAGAAACTTCGATCGTCGTACACGAAGCCAAGGCGAGTGCGATTAGGAGATAAATGTATTTGCTCATATACGATCCGAGTTAATTACACTAGCACTGCTGGAAGCAATATACCGGCACAGCATCGGCCAGAAGTAGCCATCAAGACGAAAGTTACACCGTCGATCTAGTAGCGAGGTTTCTGTACGCACGTACGAATGCCCTGCCTAACGAAAATCTACCGGTAGCAACCAGCCGTCAACGATTCCGTCTCTCGTCGGCCAAGTTGCTAGCGAATCGGTCGGCGTGAAACTTAGCGTCGGATGCGAGACACGTGGCATTGATGTGTTGAATGTCATATCGCGTGTGCCACTGATCGCTATTATCGGCGTGACAGTCGATAAATCGACACTAACTTTGTTGCCATAAATACCAAGGTCGGTCCCAAATGTTGTATTGGACCAAACAAGATAATATTGGTTGTTAGCTGTGGTTACATTCAAGTCCTCCCTGGACAAACCTGATACTTGCGGTGCAATTTCGAGGCCCAACGTTGTCGCATCCCCGTTAGCAAGTTGGCCGCCCGTCGTAATCTGGCGTCCATAGACACCGAACAAGCCAGAACTGATCGTTCCTTGATCGAGCAATCCCTCAATCCAAGTGACAAAGTACGACTGTCCGTCGGACGTCACTTGCGCATAGCGGGGATTATCACCGTTGTCTTCGCGAACGAGTAATGGTGACGATAACAATACCGCGCCGCTCAAATCGAGTATTTGTGCATAAATTGGCCTCGCCGGTTGACGCACGTCGCGAGCAAATCGTGGTGACAATACAATCATCAGCCCATTCGCTCCAAGTGCGACTTCTGGACGCGAAAGAAAATTACCGAATTGATCGGGGTAGAGATTTCGCAACTGATCAAATACAACGAAGGTAGTGGACACCGACCCGTCGGGATCGACAAACGCGCCGAGAATTTCGTCGTTTATATCATTGGAAACATCGTGATGCCAAACAACCAAATGCTGGCTACCGGTATACACGGCGGCAGGTTCAAACATGGCGCCCGGAAATACACCCGAGACATCGATCGGCGTATTGTCTATTAGCAGGCCGTTCGTCGAAACACGCTTGGCAACGATATGCCGCCGGTCGTTGAGTGCGGCCATATAGGAAACGAGGAAATTTGTTCCGTCGAAAGTAATTCTGGGGCGAGTAAAGTCGCACCCGGTGTTGCCTGTATCAACACCGGCGTGAATGAGAATTTCTGCTCCGATTTTTTGACGGTCCGGCCCTACCAGCTGTCCAATAAGTTCGGCCGGAAAAGGAAACGAACCAGACTCACGACAGGAAACGACCAAGAAATTGTTGCCATCGTTAGCGACCGGTGTGTTGCCTGGTGTCTCCAAGTTACTACCGAGAAACAGGTTGTCGAAAATGATTTGACCAACACGCATGTTCTGGGCCATGTGACGAATGATGTCGGCATTGCGATTAAAGTCTGACCGCACTGCGATATAGAAAAGACCAAATGCCTTGCCGTCACTTTCGAAAGAAATTTCCATGAATCGGAACTCAGTACTTTCGCCAGGAACGCTGGCATCGAACACGGTTTCCTGACCCGCGAAACCATCGATCGAGACAGAAGTAGACGACACTTCGCTGATATTCGTGACTCCGGACGCATTTCTAAGATTGCTGCCATCGACACTAATGAGCGTGACGTTTTCCCGAAACGTATCATTTCCGCCTTGAACTCCTTCGATGAATATGGCCAAGATTTCAGGTTCCCCCGGAACAACATCGCGCGTCCAGGATCCCGGATACGGCAGTGTCGCTTTCGCTTCTGCAACGAAGTGATCGACAAACGTAACAGTCGAGGGGTCGATCGGGGTGACCCCTCCCGTGCCTCCACTACCGCCACTACCGCCACCACCTCCACCGCCACCGCAGGCGGAAAGGAACATGGCCGCAAGGGTGACTAACGCCGCTTTTCTTTCGCATATTTTTTGCATCTTCATTCCTGAACGTATCTTATCTTCGATGCTGAGGATTGGTTTCGCCAAAACGCGAAGTTCTTGACAGTCTGCGTTGGGTCATTTCCAGATGGCCAAGATACACGAAAGCGGGCTGTTTGAGGTGCCGATAGTGAGTGTTTGCCAGCCGTTCCGCGGGGACTGCCCGCGGTGTAAATTAAGTGTCGCGCGCAGGGCGCGCTCCTACAGGTGCGGCTCGCCTCTTAGCCGCTCTTCAGACTCGTCATCAAGCGCTTAAAGCCGGACTCAATTTCAAGTTCGAAGACCGGATCTTTGATGTGCCGGAATCGTTCAACATCAATCGCGAGCGAGTCTTCGCCGAGCATCTCATCGACCCGCTTGAAAAGGTCTTCCTCTTCCCAAAGCATGTGTTTTCGCAGTCGTCGCACATATTTGCTCGCATCCTCGACAAAGTGCTCGCGACGAACGGCTGCACCGGCGTTAATTGCTTCAACGTCATCGCGGAGTTTTGTGCCGAGCTCCGCAATCTCGCGGTGGTCAGCTGGCACATCATCCAGTCCCGCAACCTGACCTGATCCGCCCTTCTTAAGTTCGTCGTAAACGACATCTTCTTTAGGATGGTGCACGGCGTCGGGATAGACCGTCATGTAACGCATGATTTCGTCGACCAGGTCAAAGTCCGGATCGTCACCCGAACGGGCTGAATCCGTGATTTCCTCGAGCACATTGAGTACCAGCGCCATATTGCGATGGTCTTCGCGTAGCTCTTCCAGGAGCTGTCGTGTATCGGTTCCCATCCCGATATATTGTCGCAAGGGTGACCCGTCCGCTATCGGGAAAATCCCCTATGGTACGGGCAGACGATTTGTTCCTGTCGCCTGTATAATTGTCCGCAATGAATTGGCGGGAAAAATTGGCGGTAAAAATTGACGAGGTCAGATAATGCGTAGGTTAGCTCTAATTTCGGCGCTCATGCTGTTGTTTCTGGCGGGTTGTGCTGTGAACCCGGTAACGGGCAAGCGTGAATTCATGACGGTGAGCCCGGCGCAGGAAATCGAGATGGGTAAGAAAAACTACTCACCCATGCAACAGTCACAAGGCGGTGCTTACGACGTCGATCCCGAGTTGTCCCGGTACGTGCAACGTGTGGGCAATCGGGTGGCTTCCCAAAGTGGCGTGTCCCTGCCGTATCAATTCGTAGTCCTGAACAATTCGGTGCCGAATGCCTGGGCATTGCCAGGCGGCAAGATCGCGATCAACCGTGGACTGCTGACCGAACTTAAGTCGGAGGCAGAACTTGCCGCCGTACTCGGACACGAAGCCGTGCACGCGGCAGCACGACATACGGCGCGACAGATTTCGCGCAGCCAGATCATGCAGGTGGGCGTCGCGGCTACCGCGATCGCGACAAGTGACAGTGACTACGGCAACCTGGTTGCAGGCGGCGCGAACCTGGCGGCACAAATGAGTTTGTCGAAATACGGTCGCAGTGCAGAGCTTGAGTCTGATTTGTACGGCATGCAATACATGTCGAAAGCAGGATACGACCCTCAGGGTGCGGTAGCGCTGCAGGAAACATTCGTTCGCCTGAGCGAAGGTCGCCGGTCTGATTGGCTAAGTGGTTTATTTGCCAGTCATCCACCGTCCCGCGAGCGTGTACAGGCCAACATCGCCACAGCAGCGTCACTACCCAAAGGTGGTGAACAGGGCGTTGAGACCTTTCGGGCCGTCATGCAAAAAACGATGAGTACTGTTCCTGCGTATAAGGCCTACGATGACGGTCGCAAAGCACTGGCGGAAAAAAAGATCGACGAAGCGCTTGGGCTGGCCAATACGGCGCTGGGTCTCTACAACGAAGAAGCACATTTTCACGCACTGCGCGGTGACGTGCGATTAGCCGCCGACAAATACGATATGGCCATCACGAATTATACTCGTGCCATTGATCGACGGGATGGCTTCTTCTACTACCACCTGCAGCGTGGCATAGCGAACAAAGAAACAGGCCGCACCGGGATTGCCGAGGCGGACCTGAAGCGCAGTCTGGAATTGTTACCGACTGCACCCGCACATTTTGCGCTGGGCGGCATCGCTGAGGATCGCGGTAATTTCGAGGAAGCGATCGGCCACTACAAGCTTGTCGCTGAGGCGGGTGGTGACTACGGTAAAGCAGCGACCGCCGTGCTGGTTAAGCTGGATCTGCCATCAAACCCCGGCGCCTACGTCGCGAGAGGTTGCGATGCGGATGCTAACGGCAAACTCATCGTGTCCGTTCGAAACGACACGATGGTTACCATTGACGGAGTGCAAATCTCCGTTAGTTATACCGATACCGCCGGTCGCCCGGTACGGCAGCAACACAGTATTCGTGGCCAGATAGCACCGGGCCGAATCGCCAGTGTTAACACCGGTATGGGTCCGTATGTGCCGGGCAGCAATTGTCCGGCCCAGGTGATAGCAGCCCGGATCGTAGAGTAGAGCTACTACTGCTGTCGCCCATAAATTGCTATGGTGCGACGGTTCGCGCTTTGAATGGTGGGGGGCTGGTCCTTGAGTATTTTACGCTACACGATTCCGAATAGTTTCACGGCTCTGAGCCTGTTACTCGGTGTTGCGTCGATTATCACAACGCAGTTGGGCGATCTCGAACTCGCAGCGTGGATCATCGTGTGGTGCGGTTTGCTCGATGTACTGGACGGTGTTTCGGCACGCCTGCTCAAAGCCACGTCGAATTTCGGTGCTGAGTTCGACTCTATGGCCGATCTGGTCTCGTTCGGCGTGGCGCCGGCCGTTCTGGTCTTAAATGCCGGACTTCAAATCGGCGGTGTCGAATACGATTCCGGGCAATTCTGGATTCTCCTGGTCGCCGTTGCGGTTTTCGTTCTGGCCGGCGCTATGCGTCTTGCACGATTTAATCTGACGTCGGAAGAGACGACCAAAGGCTGGTTTGCCGGTGTGCCGATCACAGCAGCGGGTGGTGGCCTGGTTTCGTCCATCGTGCTGGTGTTGATTCACCACGAACGGATAGCGATTTCGTTGCCGTTACACCTGTATTTTCCTGTATTGATGTTCGTGTTGGCGCTTCTGATGATATCCAGAATTCGCTTCCCGAAAGCAACCCGCCGTGACAGCAACTTCATAAACGTATTTCAGGTCCTCGCAATATCAGGCATCTACTACTGTGGCATTACACGGACCTACCCGGAGTACCTGTTGGGCATGGGATTGTTCCTGATGATCGCGGGCATCATCGCAGGACGTATAACTCGCGATAAGTGATGCCGTAACGGCTAACCGCTAACCCACAGGGACAGACCAGTAATGTCAACGACCGTAACCGTACTCATTGTTTATCTTGGAATCCTCGCCGCTCTGGCAATCTGGAGTCGCCGCGAGACGCACACCCTGGCCGGTTACTACCTGGCGGGCAAGAAACTGCCGTTTTGGGTGGTTGCATTCAGCACCAACGCGACCGGAGAGAGCGGCTGGTTGTTGCTCGGTTTGTCGGGCATGGGTTATGCGGTCGGTGTACAGGCCTATTGGGTTGTTGTTGGCGAGATTCTCGGCATCGCCGCATCGTGGTGGATTATTGCCCGGCGTCTGAAACGCTTTGGAGACGATGCAGATGCCATCACGGTTCCCGATGTGCTGGCAGCCAAATTCGAAGACAAATGGCACCTGATACGCGGCATAGCAGTCGTCATCATTCTTGTAATGGTCACCGCCTATGTCACGGCGCAGATGGTTGCATCCGGTAAAGCGTTCAGCAGTTTTCTTGGGATGGAGTACGCCACCGGCGTCATCGTTGGTTCGATCTTCATTATTGGTTATACGTTTGTCGGTGGATACAAAGCGGTCTCCTATACCGACGTCGTACAAGGCGTGCTGATGTTGCTGGGGCTTATTGCCGTGCCTGCGGCGGCGATTATTGCGTCGGGCGGCTGGGGCGAAGTGCACAGTAATTTGACGCTGCAGGATCCGGCACTGGTTGATATGTTGGCGATCTCCGATGGCGGCAGACCCGTATTAATCGCAATCGCGAGCTTCATAGCGATCGGTTTGCCCTTTCTCGGCGTGCCACAGCTGCTGATCCGATTCATGTCCGCTCGAGACGACGGCGAGATCAAAAAAGCACGAATCGTGTCAATGTCGGTGATGCTGATCTTCACCACCGGTGCGGTAACAGCCGGCGTTGCCGGTCGTGCATTGTTTCCCGGACTGGAGGATGCCGAGACGATTTTCCCGGTCATTTCGAACAATCTGTTTCCGGAAGTCATCGCCGGCATGTTGTTGGTTGTTGTGCTGTCGGCGATCATGTCCACGGTCGATTCATTGTTATTGCTCGCTTCGTCGGCAGTGGTGCGCGATACCTATCAAAAAATCATGGGTTCGACGAAAAGCGAAGAATCGCTATCGAACTACGGTAAGGCCGTTACAGTTGTTATCGGGGCGATAGCGGTTGTACTGGGCATTCAGGAACCGCGAGTCATATTCGATTTTGTGCTGGCCTCCTGGTCGGGCCTTGGCTCTGCTTTTGGGCCGGTCATCATCGCGATACTCTATTACAAGCGCGTCACCTGGGAAGGTGTCGCGGCCGGCATGCTCGGTGGCTTTATTACGAGTGTCGCCTGGTTGGTCTGGTTCAAAGCGGACTTCCATGGACTGTATGAAGCGATCCCGGGTTTCACCGCCGGACTCCTGTTGACCTACGGTATTAGCTGGCTCACCAGCAAAAAAACCGTTTCGATGTAACCAAATCGGCGAGCCCGCCCTATAAGTCAGTATGAATCGAACTTAGAGGGTTTTTTGATGCGAACATTGAAACTATTGATGCTTGGTCTTTTGCTGGCCGTTCCCGGCATGGCCATGGCTGATGCCGGTGATATTCCCGGTACCTCAACCTGGTATCTGCACGTTGATTTCGACAAGATACGATCGGACGATGCGGGCAGGGCTGTTTATGACTGGATGGAGGATGAAATCTTCTCCGAGGTCAGAGAAGACGCGGGTATAGATCTCGCCAATGAACTGGATCAGCTGACAGCTTTTTCGGTCAAGGATCAGGGGCCTGTTATTTTGTTCGAGGGCAATATCAGTCAGAACACTAAAGACATGGTGATGACTCTTATCGCCGCTGAAGGCGATTTGCTGCCGAAAAAGTCGTCGGGAAAAGCCTACTACCGCTTTGGCAACGAGCACGGCGACGACGACGAGGAGAATGACTCCGAGGACAGCCTGGAAGTACAGTTCGAGGCGCTCGCGGAAGAATCCTGGATCAGCATGGCTTTGGACAACAAGGTCCTCATCACGTCCAGTGAAGACCAGATGCAGGATCTGCTGGCCAAGGGCGGCAAGCTTGCGGGCGGACGCAGTCACGACGGTGCATTGCTCGTCCTTACCGCGGAAAAGGCGTTATTGCAGGCCGGACTAAACTCCAGCGCACTGGGCGGTGATACCAACGACGGAGACTCGGGCTGGGATTCGAACATCCTTCGCAATACCGAGCAGGTGGCATTTCTCGTTGCAGCAAAGGCCGGCATGCTGGCCCTTGAGGCGAAGCTCGTGACGACCGAGGCGGACATGGCTGAATCGTTGGCCAGTGTCGTGCGAGGACTGATTAGCCTGGTCGCGTTCGACGACGAGATGGATGATGCGGCGATCGCTGTATTGCGGAGTACCAAGGTCGAGGCGAAGGGCAATAAACTGAGTATTTCGCTGGCCATAGCGCCTGATTTGCTTGTCTCAACTTTAGGTGACTAACGAGCTGCAATTAATCAATGCCGCGAAAGCGGGGTCTGCGGATGCGTTCGCGGACCTCGTGAAGCATTACAGAACGCGGTTGTTGAGATTTCTGCTGACTCGATGTGCGAGTTATGCCGATGCCGAAGATGCACTGCAGGACACGATGATCGCTGCTTACCGCTACCTGCATTCCTACGATCCACGTTGGCGCTTTAGCACCTGGCTGTACCGGATCGCTATTCGCAATGCCCAAAAGCACCGCTCGGAGAACGTCGTCGAGTTAGGCGACCTAAGCGACGAGGAAAGCGATCCGCTGTTGCACTGCATCGCAGCATCCGAGACAGAGAATTTGTGGGTAAGCGCACGGCGAGTATTGAACGATGACGTTTTTGCAGCCACCTGGCTGCGATATGCGGAAGATATGTCGATAAAGGACATATCAAAAGCACTGGATCGCTCTGACTCCTGGACCAAGGTCAATCTGCTGCGCGCGAGAAAGACCCTGGATACAGAGATGAATCGCAGAAACAATGGAAGTGAAGCCTATGGATAAGCTGGCGAAGCAACTAAAGACCGATGCTGCATTGATCGATGTGCAGGTATCGGATGAACTCGATCGTCGAATTTCGGCATCTTTGCAGGGAGTTACGCCTGAAAAAACCGAAGCACCGGTTGTTCGGCAGCGGCCTGCGGCCTTTTGGTGGGCAAGTAGCCTGACCGGCATAGCGGCTGCACTGGCGGTGATTGTATTGATCAACTCTGATCGGCAACCGGCCGAGATTGCGGTGGTGCATGTGGCCGATACCTCGCCTGTCCCGGAAATAAAGACACCAACGATAAATTGGCGAACAGAATCAGCCATGTTGACCCAGCCCTTGCAAAGGGAGCTGGAGGACCTGCAATCGGACCTGAAGAAGGCCGAAGAAAAAGTCAAGAGGGACATCGGACTTTGAACCTGTGGAAAATACCTACCTAATCCACTATCCTCCGTCACTGGGGTCAGTTCGCCGGTACGAAATAGAATAAGTCTAGATAGAAAATCAAAGACCGATCAGCCAGAACGCGGACTGAATTTAATTTCAGAATATCGGTGGTGCGTCATTCGCCCACCGGGCCATAAATCGCTCGACCTTCAAAGGATGCATTTAGTATGCCTCTAGCTGTTGTCTTGATTCTGCTCGTCATCGGTTCCCTCGTCTTCCACATCCTGAGTCCCTGGTTTTTCACAGAGTTGGCCTCCAACTGGTCGATGGTCGACGTTACGATGAATATCACTTTCTACGTCACGGGATTCGTCTTTGTGACCGTGAACCTGTTCCTGGCGTATTGCGTCATCAAGTTCCGGCACAAAAAGGGCGCACGCGCGGCATATGAACCCGAAAACAAAAGACTTGAGCTCTGGCTAACCGGAATCACGGCCGCGGGTGTTGCGCTCATGCTGACGCCGGGCCTGTTTGTCTGGGGCAAGTTCGTCGATGTGCCGGCCGATGCTCACATCGTTGAGGCGGTAGGACAGCAATGGCACTGGACGTTCCGCTACCCTGGCAGAGACGGCAAGATGGGCGAGGTGGACGCCGAGCGCATCACTATGGAAAACCCGTTTGGCATGGATCCGGAAGACCCCAACGGTCAGGACGACATACTGGTCTACAGCCCTGAAGTTCATATTCCGGTAGATCGCCCGGTCAAATTTCAACTGCGCTCCAAAGACGTTCTGCACGATTTCGCTGTTGCCGAATTTCGTGTGAAGATGGATCTGGTCCCGGGAATGAACACCTTCATGTGGCTGACACCGACCCGGATAGACCGATTTGACCTGTTATGCGAAGAGCTCTGCGGTATTGGCCATCACACGATGCGTGGTGCGGTCGTCGTTGAGGATCAGGCTGACTTCGATACCTGGCTGGCGAAACAACCGACGTTCCGCGAGCTCAACGCCAAACCGGCCGGTAACGCGACGGTTGGCGCAGCGCAGTACGCCGTTTGTGCCGCTTGTCACGGCTCGGAGGGTGAAGGCAATGCCACCATGAACGGCCCGAAACTGGCTGGCCAGGGCGACTGGTATCTGAAGCGCCAGATCATGAGTTACAAAAACGGGCTGCGCGGCGCGCACGAGGATGATGTCATTGGCAGGGCGATGGTCGGTATGGTCGCGACTCTGGCCAATGAAGCGGCCGTCGACAATGTCGTTGCACACATAGGAACACTGCCCGATAACGAGATTGCCGCGACGATTGATGGCGATGTCGGCCATGGCAAGAAACTGTACGCCGTCTGCGCCTACTGCCACGGTGGCGATGGCATGGGACGGCAAGCGCTGAACGCTCCCAGGATCGCTGGCAGCTCGGACTGGTATCTCGCCCGGCAATTGCAGTATTTCAGGGACGGCGTGCGCGGTACGCATCCACAGGACTTCTACGGGTTCCAGATGGGACTTATGGGTCAGTCTTTGCGCGACGAACAGTCGGTTAACGACATCATCGCTTACATCAACACTCTATAGGCCGGTAATTTATGTCTTACGTTGCATACGCAGATCGTGATCACGAACAGGAACATCACGACCCGGACACATTCATCACCAAGTACATCTGGAGCCAGGACCACAAGGTCATTGCCATCCAGTACGGGATTACCGCGATATTCGTTGGCCTGATCGCCCTCGGCCTCTCGGCCATGATGCGACTGCAACTCGGTTTTCCGGATGAGTTCAGTTTTATCAACCCCGAGAATTATTACCAGTTCATCACCATGCACGGCATGATCATGGTGATCTATTTGCTGACCGCGTTGTTCCTCGGCGGATTTGGCAATTACCTTATTCCGTTGATGTGCGGCTCTCGTGACATGGTCTTCCCGTTCATGAATATGCTCAGTTACTGGGTCTATTTGCTGTCCGTGATCGTGCTCATCATCAGCTTTTTCGTGCCCGGCGGTTCGACCGGTGCCGGCTGGACGCTGTATCCGCCACAGGCCATAAGTCCGGGGACACCGGGCATCGATCTTGGCATCCTCCTGATGCTGGGCTCGCTGGCCCTGTTTATTGTTGCGTTCACAATGGGTGGGCTGAACTACGTCACGACGGTATTGCAGGCGCGCTGCAAAGGTATGACCCTGATGCGCATGCCACTGTCCGTCTGGGGCATCTTCATTGCGACGATTCTCGGTTTGCTGGCGTTCCCGGCATTGCTGGTCAGCGCGATCATGATGTTGTTCGACAAGTTGCTGCATACCAGTTTTTTTATGCCGGCAATCAGTGTAATGGGCATGGATCCGGGTTATTCGGGCGGCAGTCCGATCCTGTTCCAGCATCTGTTCTGGTTCTTCGGCCATCCTGAGGTTTACATTGTCGCGCTGCCGGCATTCGGTATCGTCTCGGATCTAATCAGTACACATGCCCGCAAGAATATTTTCGGTTATCGCATGATGATCTGGGCCATCATCATGATCGGCGGATTGAGTTTCATTGTCTGGGCTCACCACATGTACGTCAGTGGCATGAATCCGTATTTCGGCTTTTTCTTCGCGACGACGACTTTAATCATCGCGGTGCCGACGGCCATCAAGGTCTACAACTGGGTTCTCACCCTGTGGGAGGGCAACATTCATCTCAGGGTGCCCATGCTGTTTTCGATCGGTTTCATATTCACCTTTATTCATGGTGGCCTGACCGGCTTGTTTCTCGGTAACGTGACCATCGATTTGCCGTTGTCGGATACCTACTTTGTAGTCGCACATTTTCATATGGTGATGGGTGTGTCGCCGGTACTGGTAGTGTTCGGTGCCATCTATCACTGGTGGCCAAAAATTACCGGCCGTATGTACAACGAGACGCTGGGCAAGTGGCATTTCTGGATGACGTTCCTCGGAACCTACGCAATTTATCTGCCGATGCATTACCTCGGTTTTGCCGGTGTGCCGCGACGTTATTTCGCGATGGGCAATACCGACTTCCTGCCCGATTCGGCACAGGACCTGAATGCGGCTATCACGATGTCGGCGCTGTTTGTCGCGGCGACACAGATTTTGTTCTTCGTGAACATGATCTGGAGCCTTAAAAAGGGGCCGAAGTCAGACCCGAATCCGTGGGATGCAACGACCCTCGAATGGCAGACACCGGATCATCCACCCAAGCACGGCAACTGGGGGCATGAACTCCCCGAGGTTCATCGCTGGGCATATGACTACAGCGTGCCGGGCTACGCAGATGACTTCATTCCGCAAAACGTTTCGGCCGACGAGGCGCCTGCCGGCAGAGATCACGAAGGAGAGCATTAAGTGACAATCGCTCTCGGATTTCTCGCGATTATCCTGGCGACGCTGCTGGGCTGGTTGCTTAAGCAGACGTTTAATGCCGAACCGTGGGAGGCGGCCGTCGTCAGCGACACGGCTCACTACGGTCCATTCGGCGCTGACAGGAGCAAGCTCATAGCGCTGCTTGGTTTGATGGCTGTGGTGTCATCATTCTTTGCGTTGATATTAAGTGCTTATGCGCTGCGCATGGAACTCGGCGACTGGGTGCCGATGACCGAGCCGCAATTGTTGTGGACAAATACTGTCATGCTGATCGTTGCCAGTGGTGCGCTTCAGTGGACGCGAAATGCTGCGGTCAATGATCAACAGGGCCGCTTGCGGCCGGGACTGCTGATCACGGGCGTACTCACGCTCGGTTTTGTGCTTGGCCAGTTCATTGCATGGCAACAACTGCAAAATTCCGGGCAATTCATTACGAGTAATCCGGCCAATGGATTCTTTTATTTTTTGACGGGCGCACATGCGGTCCATATTCTGGGCGGTTTGTATGTGTGGGCGAGGGCGACTCTAAAGGTCGTTCTGGGTACAGGCGACGCTACAACGACTCGTCGCAGCATCGAGCTGTGTACGATCTACTGGCATTTCCTGTTACTCGTCTGGTTGGTTCTTTTTGGATTGTTGTTGTCGACTTGATTTTCATGACCTGAGGGGTCCGTATGTCAGAAGCGGTACTGGATAGCGGAGCAGCAGAGGCTCCAGGCACACAAGGTGTGGTAGACGACTGGTCGCGAGACAAGCAGGTCTTTGGCGTGCCGTGGGGCAAGGCCATGATGTGGATCTTCCTGCTCTCGGATACCTTCATCTTCAGCTGTTTTCTCGTGGGTTACATGATGGTTCGTATCTCGACGACGGACCCATGGCCTGTACCGAGTGAAGTGTTCGCACTGACATTATTCGGCACATCGATCCCGTTGGTATTGATCGCGATCATGACGTTCATCCTGATCACGTCCTCGGGCACGATGGCGCTGGCCGTCAACATGGGCTATCGCAAGGATCGCAAGAAGACGTTCTGGCTTATGGTGGCAACAGCCGCATTGGGTGCGTCATTTGTCGGCATGCAGGCGTTCGAGTGGACGAAGTTGATTTCCGAAGGTGTCAGGCCATGGGGTAACCCGTTCGGGGCAGCACAGTTTGGTTCGAGCTTTTTTATGATCACGGGCTTCCACGGGCTGCATGTTTCCGCCGGCGTTATCTATTTATTGGTCATCGCTTTTCGCGTTAAGAACGGTTTTTACGAGAAGCGCGGTGGCAATTACGAAATCGTCGAAATCACGGGCCTGTACTGGCACTTTGTCGATCTCGTCTGGGTATTCATTTTCGCGTTTTTCTACCTCTGGTAGATAGTTTCAGGAGTTGCAAGGTATGGCCGACGATGGACAACAACATCCGCTAAAGGTCTATTACATGATCTGGATACTGCTATTCGTAGTCAGTTTCTTTTCTTACATGGTGGACTATTTGCAGTTTGAGGGAATGCTGCGCTGGACACTAATTCTCGTTTTCATGTTTGTGAAAGCCGGATTCATTATCGCGATTTTCATGCATATGACGTGGGAGCGACTCGCGTTGAAATTAGCGATTCTTGGTCCACCGGTGGTTCTTCTCGTGTTGATCGGACTGATGTCGCTTGAGGGCGAATACGTCGAAGGTTCAAGACTGGATCATTATGGCGCAAGCACTATGGAACCAGAGACGCCGGGGCATCACTAGAGAGCAGCCTATTCAGACAGCGCGATGATGACTAGAGCAATTATCCTGGTTCTGGATTCCTTCGGCGTTGGCGCTACTGCCGATGCGGATAAGTTCGGCGACGTTGGTGCCGACACTTTTGGAAATATTGCACGCGTACGAGCTGAATCCGACAAGGGGCCGCTACAGCTACCCAATCTTGCCAAACTCGGCTTGTTTCATGCGGGGCAGGAAAGTACAGGCGAGTTTTCTCCTGGATACGACCCGGCGACAGAGGTAATCGGTGCCTACGGCCACGCCGCAGAAATGAGCAGCGGCAAAGATACTCCGAGCGGCCACTGGGAAATCGCTGGTGTGCCGGTGTTATTCGACTGGGGTTATTTCACGGGTGAGGGCGAGGTGTTTCCGACGGACTTTCTGGAGGAGCTAACCGTTCGTGCCAGATTGCCCGGTGTTCTCGGTAATTGCCATGCTTCCGGAACGACGATCATAGCCGAGCTCGGTGATGAGCATGTCGAGAGCGGCAAACCCATCGTGTACACATCCGCTGACAGTGTTTTTCAAATCGCGTGTCACGAAGAAGCCTTTGGCCTCGACCGACTCTACGAGCTTTGCGATATTGCCCGCGAGCTTGTCGACAAGTACAACATCGGACGAGTGATAGCCCGGCCGTTTGTTGGTGACGGCCCTGATACCTACGCCCGTACCGGCAACCGGCGTGACCTGACAACCCCTCCGCATGCACCAACCGTGCTCGACAAACTGGTCGATAGCGGCGGTGACGTTGTCAGTGTCGGCAAGATATCGGATATCTACGCACACAAGGGTATCACGAAGAAAATCAAAGCCAGCGGCAATGAGGCGTTGTTTGAAGCCACACTGGACGCGATCAGGGAAGCTGGCGATCGCTCCATCGTATTTACGAACTTCGTCGACTTCGACATGCTATACGGGCATCGTCGTGACGTCGACGGCTATGCCGCAGCGCTCGAGTACTGGGATAAGCGCCTGCCTGAAGTGTTGGAATTAATGGGCGCGGGCGATCTGCTGGTGTTATGTGCAGATCACGGCTGTGACCCGACGTGGCCCGGCAGCGATCACACACGCGAGAACATACCGGTGCTGGTCTATGGCACCGGGGTCAGCCCGGGGTCGCTCGGACGTCGCGAGACGTTCGCCGATATCGGGCAGAGCCTTGCAACTCATTTCGGGCTTGCGCCGATGGATTACGGCACGAGCTTTGTTCAATAGCGTTTATTGATTGCGTTCTTCGAGTGCCGCCTGGATCTTCGTGGCTAGTGCATTAGCCTCGGCTGCGACGCGTTCTGTGTCGATCGTCAGCATCTCGCGTTCCCTCATGAGTACCTTGCCATCAACGACCACCGATGCGACGTCCTGCTCGTCGGAAACGTAGACGAGATGTGAAATGACGTCGTAAGTCGGTACGTGGTGAACGTCGTCGAAAGCAACCTGAATAATGTCCGCTCGCTTGCCGGCTTCTATTGAGCCAACGGTCTCACCCAGCCCGGTGGCGAGCGCTCCACCACTGGTCGCCATAGCGAGCACGGTTGATGCTGACAACACGGTCGGATCCATGCGATCAACTTTCTGCAGCAAGGCAGCGAGGCGCATTTCCTCCCACATATCGAGGTCGTTGTTACTGGCCGCACCGTCCGTGCCAAGACCCACTCGAACACCGGCCTGCAGCATTTTGGCGACGGGCGAAATGCCGGAAGCAATCTTCATGTTGGACGTTGGGTTGTGGATAACGCCAACCTTCCTCTCAGCAAGAATCGGTATCTCGACGTCGGTCGGCCAGACGACATGGGCGGCGATGGTCGGGCCATCCAGAAAGCCGATCGATTCATAGAATTCGATGCTGGTCATGCCGAAAGTATCCTTCGAATATTGCAGTTCAAAGGGTGACTCGGACATGTGGATACTGATACCGACGCCGTATTCGGTAGCCGCGGCCCGAACAGCCTTAAGCTGTTCGGCATTAAGCGTGTAATTCGCGTGTGGTCCGAATATCGGGGTAATGCGGCTGTTCTCACCTTTCCACCGATCGATGAAGGCGATGCCTTTGTTGATGGAATCAGCCGCGTTCTCGGCGTCCGGACTGCGTTGATCGATTACCGTGGCCGACACCATCGCGCGCATGCCGCAACGCTCAACAACCTCAGCGACCGTATCCGGGAAGTAATACATGTCGACAAACGTCGTCGTGCCACCCCGGATCATCTCCCAGCACGCAAGCTCTGTGCCGATGCGGACGAACTCGCGATCGACGAACTGAACTTCGGCCGGGAAGATGTAGTTATTTAGCCAGTCCATGAGAGCCAGATCGTCGGCGACGCCCCGCAGCAAGGTCATGGCGGCGTGCGAATGCCCGTTTATCAGTCCCGGCATCACAATGCGATTCTCGCCCGACAGCGTTTCTGCGGCATTGTACTCAGCGATTATCTCGTCGGCGGTACCAACAGCCAGTATCAGGCCGTCGTCCACCGCGACGGCGCCATTCTCATAAACGGATGCCGAGCCATCCATACTGACGACGTACTCGCCCTTGATGATCAGATCGATTTGATCTTCGGCGGCGTTAGCGGCGGGTTCGGCGGCTGGTGGCGAGTCCTGGCTACAGGCAAATAGCGCAAGAGTTGCTGCGATAATTGTTGTTCTTCGATAGACTTTTTTCATGCCGGCATTTTGACACAAAAAAACCCCGATCGTCTCCGATCGGGGTTTTTCGGGTTCCGTTCTTAATGAGCCACGAACATAAAACCGGTGCTTAGAACCTGAAAGTTGCTTCCACGCCGAATGTACGCTGCTCGTTAATAATGCCTTCAAGGTTATTGAAGTCGATAGCAGCAATCAGCTCAAGCTCATCCGTAAGGTTTCTTACATAGCCACCTACTTCCCAACGGTCGGTGACGTAACCGATGTTAAGACCGCCCTCGAGAAGAGACGGTGCGTGGAACTCGGCAGAGTTATACAGGAACATGCTGAAGTCGTCGCGGTACACCCAATCGGTTTGGAAAACCAAATCGCCGTTTGCCATCGGTGTCACGTAACGTGCGACGAAGTTGGCTGTCCATTCCGGTGCTCGGGGCAAGTCGTTGCCGTCGAGAGAAACGCTGCCAGGGAAGGATCCGGCGGGATCCAGTACCGTGCAAGGAGCGCCACACGGCAATACAGACAAGCCAGGATCGTCGATTTCCGTCGAGTTAAAGCTTAATCCCAACGACAAACTCAGCTTCTCTGTTGCCAGCAATTCCGCATCAAATTCGATGCCACTGCCTTTCGTGGAATCGGCATTGATCAGCTGGTTTGCGTTGGCCACACCGCTGCCGGCCGTCAACTGTTGATCGTCCATTTCAAGTACATAAGCTGCGACGTTCAATCGTAGTCGGTTGTCCATTAACTGACTCTTCACTCCGACCTCGAATGAATTCAGCGTTTCGGACTCTGCTACGGTGACCGCATTGCCGAACAACACCCGGCCTTGAATACTGGGGGCCCGGAAACCTCTTGCGAAGCGACCGTAGATGCTGACGTCATCATTGATCGTGTAGTTCAAACTGATGTTTCCGCTGACTTCCGAATCCGAAGGATTGCGGAAAACGGGCGCCAACGTACCGCAACAACCGAACAACTCAGTGGTTCTAAAGGCTACATAGTCCTTACTGTCGTCGGAAAATCGAATGCCAGCCGTCAATACCAGGTCATCGCTTAGGTCGTAATCGAACTGGCCGAATATTGCGTAGGCTTCTGTATCCTGTTCCTGATGAGCAAAACCCACAAAAGCATCTGACCGGTCAGCATAATCAAAACTGTCTACTTCGAGATGTTCATCAAAATAGAACAGGCCAGCCTGCCAACTGAATCTCTCGGTTGCATCGTTGTGGATTCTGAGTTCCTGAGTGAACTGGTTGTGGTCTGGAATACCGTCCGCGGTTTGTGCCGGGAAAGGAATAAAACCTGGTCCCATTATTGGCAAGAAAACTGCGCCGATACCGCCTTCAACGTCGGCGCGACTAAATGTTTCGACTTCTTCGTAGGCCGTAATTGACGTCACAGTGTAATCGCCAAGTTCCCATTCCAGATGCACGTTCAGGCCAAGGGATTCCAGGGTTTGTGCATTTCTGCCATCGAAGTTCACAACGTCCGGATCGAAGCCAGCCACAAAATCGTTGGTGCCAGGCTCGATAATGTTGGCGCGAAACAGAGTCGCAGTGCCGTCCAGATCGCGGCCGTGCAGATTGATCAGGGCCGAGAAATCATCTGAATCGTAAGCCAGCTGTAGCCGGAAAGCGTATTCAGTATGGCCCTCGAGGAATTCTTCGTCATCCAGGAATGCGAGTGACGGATCGATGTCCGATGCCCGGTTTGCCACCCAGTCGCCACGAGTCTGGTGCAAAAGAGACAGACGAGCGGACCAGTTTTCATTGAGAGCACCGCTGACGGCGGCCTCAAAGTCCGTGACGTCCAGATTGCCGACACCCAATTTGACATAGGCTTCAAACTCATCCGTAGGCTTGTTGGATTCTATCTTCACGATACCGGCTGGCGTATTACGACCAAACAGAGTGCCTTGAGGACCGCGCAGGACTTCGACACGACCCGTGTCGAATATCGGGAAGCCTTTAAGCATTGGATTCTCGTAGACAACGTCGTCGTAAACCAGTGAAACTGGCTGGGATGCGTTTTGGTCGAAGTCAGTATTACCGATACCGCGAATATAAAAACGCGGGAATATTCGGCCGAAGTCTGATTCCACAACCAAACTCGGTACTTTGCTTGACAGGAAGCGAATATCTTTGCCGCCCGATCGGACGCTGTCCATTCTCTCTTGAGACATAACGCTGATCGAGATTGGAACGTCCTGAACGTTCTCCACACGCTTCTGAGCGGTCACGACGATTTCCTCAAGCACGGCTTGCGCCTGAGCCCCGGACACGAAGAGTAGGGTCAATATAGCGCCCGCACTCAAATTCCTGATAAAAGTTAGTTTGTTCACAAATCCCCCTAAATGGATTGTTGTTATGTGTTCCTCGAATTATAGACGAGCGAACACCGAAATACAGAGATTGCGCCGCCTAATTACGACAATGTTTTGGCCACAATGTATAGTGGCCTCGATCTATGACCGCAACAACAATAAAAAGTTTTACCGCTCCGGAAAAAGGCCATCTGACGCCGGATATGGTCGAGTCTTTTGAGTGCGATGGAGTGGTGGTATTGAGCGATTTCGTCTCCGAACCCGCGTGCCGGCGCTTGCGTGAGAGAGCACTCGAGCTGGTCGACAATTTTGACCCGAATTCGGTCCGCAGCATTTTTTCGGCGATGCAGCAGACGCAGCTCGGAGACAGTTATTTTGAAGAATCCGGCGATAAAATCCGATTTTTCTTCGAGCAAGATGCTTTTGACACCGATGGCAATCTGAAACGGTCAAAGGCAGAGAGTCTCAATAAGCTGGGCCATGCAATGCATGATCTGGACCCGGTATTCGACTCGTTCTCGCGAACGCCGGAGCTGGCAGCGATCGTCGATAGCCTTGGCTACAACGACCCTGTGATATTGCAGTCCATGTACATCTTCAAACCGCCACGAATAGGCGGTGAGGTCTACTGCCACCAGGATTCAACGTTCTTGTACACCGAGCCGGAGACCTGTATCGGCTTCTGGTTCGCGCTCGAAGATGCCACGCTGGAAAACGGTTGTATGCACTTTATCCCTGGTGCGCATAAAGGCCCGCTCAAGGACCTTCATTATCGCGATAGCGACGGCAAGATGACATTCAAGACTCTCGACAACACGCCATGGCCGGAAAATGCCACAGTGCCAGCGGAGGTCAAGGCAGGTTCGGTCGTCATTTTTCACGGCCGCGCACCGCACTTGAGCGGCGCGAACCTGTCTGATCATTCACGCCATGCGTATACACTGCATGTCATTGAGCGAAAGAGTCACTATCCTGCCGAAAACTGGCTGCAACGAAGCGCTGCATTGCCATTACGCGGGTTCAAATAAGGGCAACAATGCTTTTCACTGATGTAATTCGCAAAAAGCGCGATGGCGGTGAGCTGTCGAGCGAAGATATTCAACGCTTTGTCGATGGACTTGCGGACAACAGTTTGCCTGCGGAACAGGTATCGGCGCTGGCGATGGCGATTCTCCTGAACTCAATGAGTTTTGATGAGGCGAGCAAACTTACGTTCGCGATGGCGGCATCAGGAACCGTACTCGACTGGGAAAAGGAGGATCTTGGCGGGCCGGTTGTCGATAAACACTCCACCGGCGGTGTAGGTGACAAGGTTAGCTTTCTTCTGGCGCCAATCGCAGCGGCGTGTGGATGCTTTGTACCGATGATCTCAGGGCGCGGACTCAGCCACACAGGCGGTACGACGGACAAAGCCGAATCGATCCCTGGTTATAACGCAACACCGGACTTCGGTTTGTTCCGACGCACCGTGAAAGACGTTGGGTGCGCAATCATTGGCCAGACAGAGGATCTCGCGCCGGCAGACCGGCGCTTTTATGCAATCCGTGATGTCACGGGAACTGTCGAGTCGATACCGTTGATTACGGCGTCGATACTTTCCAAGAAAATTGCAGCGGGGCTGGACTGCCTGGTGATGGACATAAAGGTCGGGTCGGGCGCTTTTATGGAGTCACACGAGCGAGCTGTAGAACTTTCCAAAAGCATCATTGGCACCGCGGCTAAAGCCGGACTCAAAACACATTCCTTAATCACCGACATGAACGAAGTGCTCGGCACAACAGCAGGAAACGCGTTGGAGATCGAGGAGTCTGTTTTGTATCTCCGCAACGAAATTCGTGATCCACGTCTTGACGACGTTGTCCTGTCGCTGTGTGCTGAGATGGTATTGATCGGTGGCATTGAAGATGACCGGGATAAGGCGCGCGCACGATGTGAAGAGGCGGTCACCAGCGGTCGCGCGGCCGAGTTATTTGGCCGCATGACAGCCGCACTGGGTGGCCCCGCAGACTTCGTTGAAAACTACGACTCCCATCTTGTAAAAGCACCCGTAGTCAGAGAGGTTTTCGCTTCGGGCGTGATAAGGGCAGTGGACGCAAGGGCCGTCGGAAAGGCGATCGTTGAACTCGGTGGCGGGCGGCATGAGGTCGGTGAAGCGCTTGATCTGTCGGTCGGCTTCAGTAATGTCGCGCCAATCGGAACTACTCTGGACGCAACACGGCCACTGGTCGTAATTCATGCCGCGAGCGAAGATGAAGCGGACCGAGCGGCCAAGAATATTCTGAGCGCCGTGAAACTCGGCGAGTCTGCCCCGGCAGCACGGCCAACAATCGCCGAGATTCTGACTGATTAATTTCGATTAACGGGAGTGGTGTGGCATGCGAATAAGAAAACTCATTGCATTCGGACTTATTGCGACACTGCAAATCGCACAAGCCAATGATCCTGCCACAATGGATCCCGAACAGGTCGATCCGGAGCATCCACCATCTTTCGGTGAAGATTCGTTTCGCATTGAGGGCGATCGAGTCAATGCGTTGTGGTTGTATCCGAATGGGTCGGGACCTTTTCCCGTAATCGTTTCATTGCACGGATTCCCAGGGAACGAAAAGAATCTCGATACAGCGCAGGCGCTCAGACGCGCAGGCTTTGTCGTGTTGTTTTTCCATTATCGGGGTGCGTGGGGAAGTGGCGGTAACTTCAGCTTTGCGAACGCGAGAGACGATGTGGATGCAGCTGTCGAATATGTGAAGAGCTATTGCAATGGCGACTGCAAGGAGACGCCGATAGACCCGGGGAAAATAGCACTCTTTGGCCACAGCATGGGCGGGTGGTTGACGTTACTGGCCGCATCGGAGCGCGATGATCTGAGTTGTGCCATGGCCCTCGATTTCTGGAATGCCGGGCGAACTGCAGCGGACTTCAGGGCCACGCTCAAAGAGACCGGCGCTCCGGACTCTGACGCACGCAAGGGGTTGGCATCACTGGCTGAGGATGGTGCACCGCTCGACACGGCAGGCCCGGACGCGCTGTACGACGAACTCGTCGCCATGAGCGATGACAAAGATCTGATAAACCGCGCCAAGGAAATCGCAAGAGTGCCGCTGTTCCTGCTGAGTACGACCAGCAATGAATCACATCCGGAGTTGGTTGCCGCACTCAATGCCAACAAGGCACCGGTTCGAGCGGAAGCCTGGGATACCAGCCATTCGTTCAATGACAAGCGAGTTGCGTTGTCTTCTGCTGCTATTGACTGGTTTAGTAATAGCTGCAAGTTTTGATCGATTACCACAGCCAGGCACTACTTTGCGGTATGCTTGAGGGCGTTGCCAATAACAATAACAACACCGGGGGAACACCATGCAAAACCCGATAGGCCTGGCCGGAATTGCTGTAATTCTTGGCATCGCATTCATTTTTTCGAGTAATCGAAAACGCATAAACCTGCGTGTCGTCGGTGCTGCATTCGCGCTGCAGGCGGCGATAGCGATATTTGTGTTGTACTTCGATGCAGGCAGAGGGGTGATCGATACACTCAGCACTGGTGTTCTCGCGATAATCTACTATTCAAAGGCCGGAATCGATATGGTCTTCGGGCCGCTGGCTGACGTGGATAAAATCGGCTTTAGTTTTGCAGTCAACATACTGCCGATCATCATATTCTTTTCTGCGCTGATGTCAGTGATGTACCACCTGCGAATCATGGAATGGGTCGTCAAGCTGGTTGGCGGTGCCTTGCACAAGATAATCGGTACGGGCGCCGTTGAATCAATGAATGCCGCCGCCAATATTTTTGTCGGTCAGACCGAAGCACCATTGGCGATCAAGCCTTACCTCAAGAATCTGACGGAACCGCAAATGTTCGCGGTCATGTGTTCGGGTCTTGCGTCGATAGCCGGAACCGTCCTCGCAGGCTATGTACTGATGGGCGCGGAGCTCAAATATTTGCTGGCGGCCGCATTCATGGCGGCACCGGGTGGTTTGCTCATGGCCAAGATGTTAATGCCGGATGACGAAGTCGTCGCGGCAGGCAAGCATGAGAAGCTGGTGATGGAACCCAGCCACCATAAGAATGTCATCCTGGCCGCCGCATCCGGCACTACCGACGGTCTGAAGCTCGCCGCAAACATTGGTGCGATGCTCGTGGCATTCGTTGCGTTGATCGCGTTGTTCAATGGCCTCGTCGGCGGCTTTTTTGGTCTTTTCGGCATTGAGGGAATAACGCTGCAATTCATCCTGGGCAAGATTTTTCAACCACTGATGTATCTCCTCAGTGTGCCGTGGGCCGAGGCGCAAGCGGTCGGTGCGCTGTTCGGTGAAAAGCTGATTCTTAACGAGTTCGTGGCGTTCTCACACCTGAATGAGTATCTGGCCGGAATGAGTCCGCGTTCGTATGCGATCGCAACGTTCATGCTATGCGGTTTCGCAAATCTGTCGTCGATCGCGATTTTGCTGGGTGGTCTCGGCGTGCTGGTGCCAGAAAAGCGCGACCTGATCGGACAGTTTGGCATGAAGGCCGTTTTGGCCGGATCGTTGTCCAATCTCATGAGTGCCGCATTGGCCGGGTTGATACTGACGTTCTAACACGGTGGCACCGCGCTCAATTATTATCGATTGCGATCCGGGACAGGACGACGCTGTTGCCCTGTTCCTGGCGATGGCGTCACCCGACGAACTGGAGTTACTCGGCATAACAACAGTCGCGGGCAATGTGCCGCTGGCACTAACAGAACGCAATGCGCGCATGATGTGCGACATAGCAAAATCCAGCGCGCCGGTTTTTGCAGGCTGTGCAAAGCCAATGCTTCGCGACGCCATCAGCGCTGAATACATTCACGGCGAAACCGGCATCAACGGCATCGACGTATTTGAGCCGGAAACGCCGTTGCAGGACCAACACGCCGTTGACTTCATAATCGACACATTGCTCGGAGATAAGGTGACAGTGACCTTAATTCCGACGGGCCCGCTAACGAACATCGCTACCGCGATAAAGAAAAATCCCGAGATACTTCCGCGCATAGAAGAAATCGTGATCATGGGCGGTGCGATGCGCGAAGGTGGTAATCGCACGCCATCGGCAGAATTTAATATCCTGGTTGACCCGCACGCGGCTGACGTCGTGTTGAACTGTGGCCGGCCAATTACCCTAATGGGGCTGGACGTTACGCACCGGGTGTTGTCGACGGAAGAGCGAGTCGCCCGCATTGGAGCGCTTAACAATCCGGTTGCCGATGCAACGGTTGGCATGCTCAGTTTCTTTCACCGCTACGACACGGAGAAGTATTCGTCGCAGGGCACGCCCTTGCACGACCCCTGCACCGTTGCTTACCTGCTGCAGCCGGAGCTATTCAAGACCAAATGCTGCAATGTTGCGGTAGAGACCGAATCCGAATTGACAACGGGGCATACGGCAGTAGATTTTTGGCACGTGACGGACAGGACGAGGAACGTTAATTGGGCGTATGATATTGATGCGGATGGATTCTACGCACTACTAACCGAACGCCTGGGAAGATTCCCGCTGTAGGAGCGCGCCTTGCGCGCGACCTCCATTTGTGAACGGAGCCAGCGTTGAGACCTTGAGCGGCCTATCGGCTGCCGCTTCGCTTCGCGCGCAGGGCGCGCTCCTACTAGTCCAGGTGGAATCCGGCCGGGAGTAGTTCTGCGATTGCGTATTGTTGCCAGTCTTTGCTGTCGTCCATCGTGATGATCACGGTGTTTTCGTCGGCAAATTCATGAATACGCTGCCGGCATCCGCCGCAGGGTGTGCAAGGTGTTGCATCCGCTGAACCGCCTGCTACTGCGATCCGGACAATGAGCTTGCCACCCTCCAGAACCATTGCAGCAATGGCCGCAGCCTCTGCGCAGTTACCGAGTGGATAAGCCGCGTTTTCGACATTACAGCCTACGTGCAGATGCCCCTGATCATCGATAATGGCAGCGCCTACGCTGTAGCCTGAGTAGTGGCAATAGGCGTTCTCACGCGCGTCCATGGCGGCGTTGATAAGGTCGTCGTCGGAAATTGTCATGGGCTAGTCCGATTTTCGCATGGGGTTGTTAGGGTGAGCGGTCCAGGTCAGTTTCTCGTCGGTAATCGCATTACCGGTCCGCGGGTCACTACCGGCCGTCAGGTGTTGCATGGAAATGCAGCTGTCCACCGGACAAACACTCACACACAGATTACAGCCGACGCACTCTTCATCAATGACTTCGAAGTGGCGCTCACCGTCAAGCCTATTCGTAATCGCCTGATGCGATGTATCTTCGCAGACCACGTGGCACCGCCCGCATTTGATGCAGAGATCCTGATCGATGACGGCTTTTTCGATGTAATTCAGGTTCAGGTGTTGCCAGTCCGTAACGCTCGGCACGGCTTTGCCAACCAACTCGTTGAACGTCAGCTGCTTGTCGTCGAGGAAAGCACTCAGGCCATCGACGAGGTCATCAATAATCTTAAAGCCGTAGACCATCGCCGCAGTACAAACCTGCACATTACTGGCGCCAAGCGCGAGGAAGTCGACCGCGTCACGCCAATCGGTGATGCCGCCGATCCCGGAAATTGGCAGTGAGCCGGTTTCCCGGGTTCGTGCAATCTCTGCAACCATATTGAGTGCGATCGGTTTCACCGCTTCGCCACAATAACCGCCATGCGTCCCCATACCATCGGTCGTCGGGTACATCGTCAGCGTGTCGTAGTTAACCCGCATGATTGAGTTGATCGTATTGATCAGCGAGACCGCATCCGCGCCACCGTCCTGCGCCGCTTTGGCCGGTGGCACGACGCTGGCTACATTCGGCGTTAGCTTGACGATGACAGGAACAGAGGCGGCAGCCTTGGCCCACTCGGTCGCCATTTGTATGTATTCAGGTACCTGCCCAACTGCGGCGCCCATGCCACGTTCCGACATGCCGTGTGGGCAGCCGAAATTCAGCTCAAAGCCATCGACGCCGGTGTCCTCGATGATGGGCAAATATTTCGCCCAGGAGGCTTCGTTCATCGGCAACATGACTGAAGCTACCACCGCACGATCCGGCCAGTCTTTCTTGATCTGCCGAATCTCGTCGAGGTTGATTTGCAAGGGTCGGTCGGTAATGAGCTCGATGTTATTGAAGCCGATGACACGACGGTCGTTACTCTGAATCGTGCTGTAGCGTGGGCCACTGACATTGACGATCGGTGGATCTTCCCCCAGCGTTTTCCAGACGACGCCACCCCAGCCGGCTTCAAAGGCACGGTTGACGTTGTACGCCTTGTCCGTCGGTGGGGCGGAGGCCAGCCAGAACGGATTGGGTGAGAAAATTCCGAGAAATTCTGTTTTAAGATCAGCCATGCTTATGAATCCCTCAAGTATCGATCGATGCTGATAGCCGCGATCTTTCCGTGCTGCACCGCACTGACTGTCAGATCGTCACCACCGACGACGCAATCACCGCCGGCCCAGACCCCGTCCATCGAGGTCTTCTGATCGATGTCCACAACTAAGCGCCCCGCTTCAATGTCCAGCGAGTCGAGGCCGCCATCCATTTTCTGGCCGATTGCCTTGAATACAACATCAGCGTCCAGGCGCATGCCGTCGTCACTGTCATTGATGGCGAACTCGACACCGGTAACGTGCCCGTCTCCCAACATCCGTTCCGGGCTGGCCCAGTGGTGAATGGTTACGCCGCTGGTCTGTGCCAGCGCCTGTTCGAATACGCTCGCACCCATCTGTTCCGGCCCGCGGCGGTAAACCATGTGTACCTGCTCCGCACCGAGTCGTTTACTCTGCACGGCAACATCGATAGCCGTCATGCCCCCGCCGATAACAACGACGTCCCGACCGACCGGTAGTGTGGTTTTGTCGTCGGTCTGTCGAAGTTCGGCAATGTACTCGATGGCATTGACCACTCCGTCCAGATCTTCGCCGTCTATGCCGAGATCGTTGGAAAGCGCCAGACCAACCCCGAGAAAGACCGCGTCGTAGTCGTCGCAGAGCTCGGCGAGTTCAAAGCCCTCACCCAGTGCGGAGTTGTTCCTTAGCTCAATACCACCGATTGACAAAATGTAGTCGACTTCTGTCTGCGCAAAATTGTCGATCGTTTTGTAAGCGGCGATACCGTATTCGTTCAGACCGCCGGGCTTGCTGTTGCGATTGAAAACCACGACGTCATGGCCCAGTACAGCCAGACGATGCGCACAGGACAATCCGGCGGGACCACCGCCGACAACAGCGACCTTCTTGCCACTGGCGGACGCCCGTTGGAACAATTGATCGTTGTTTTCAATCACCGGGTCGGTCGCATGACGTTGCAGCAGGCCGATCTCAACCGGTTTTTCCTCATGCGTATTTCGAACACAGGCTTCTTCGCAAAGGATTTCCGTCGGACAGACTCTTGCACACATGCCTCCCATGACGTTCTCACGCAATATGGTGTGCGCTGAGCCACGCAGATTGTCGCTGCGAATTTTCTGAATGAATCCCGGAATATCAATACCGGTAGGGCAGGCCGTTGTGCACGGTGCGTCGAAACAAAAGTAGCAGCGGTCTGCTTCGATCAGCGCCTCGGAACGGGTCAGTGGCGGATGCAGGTCAGCAAAGTTCTCATCGACCTCTGCTTTGCTGAGCCGTCCGGATCTTATTTGTTCATTACCAGCCATCACGCCGCCCTTATCGTTTCACTGCAACGGGCTCGGCAAGCTGAGCTTGCTTTTTGAGCGCGTCATAAAAGGGTGCGAATGGTGGACGGTCAACGTATCGGCCAGCCCCTCGCTCTACATTCAGTTCGCCATCTGCGTAAACAACTTTGCCTTGCGAGATCGTGTATGACGGACAGCCCGTAACTTCCATACCCTCAAATATATTGTAGTCAACATTTTGATGGTCTGTTTTGGTGGAGATTGTTTTCGTCGCTTGGGGGTCCCAGACGACGATGTCCGCATCCGCGCCGACCGCGATGCTGCCTTTGCGAGGATAAACGTTGAAGATCTGAGCTGCGTTGGTTGACGTTACTTTGACGAACTCGTTCATCGTAAGTTTTCCGGTGCTGACGCCATGGTGCCAAAGGACTTCCATGCGGTTTTCGACACCACCCGTGCCATTCGGGATTAACCGGAAGTCGTCTTTGCCGGCGGCTTTCTGATCAGCGCAAAAACAGCAATGATCGGTAGCTGTTGTTTGCAGGTTGCCCGATTGCAGCCCCTTCCAGAGTGCGTCCTGATGTTCGCTGGAACGAAACGGCGGGCTCATGACATGGGCTGCGGCCACTTCGAAGTCCTTGTGGCGGTAGATCGAGTCATCGATCAGCAAATGTCCGGCCAGCACTTCGCCAAAGACTCGCTGGCCTTCATTGCGTGCTCGCGTAATCGCTTCGAGCGACTGACGGCAGGAGTTGTGTACGACGTACAGCGGTACTTTGAGTACCTCCGCAATGCGAATCGCACGATTAGCGGCTTCGCCTTCACACTCCGGTGGGCGAGATAGCGGGTGGCCTTCAGGACCTGTGATACCTTTTTCGAACAATTCTTTTTGCAATCGAAAAACGAGCTCACCATTTTCGGCGTGCACGGTTGGAATCGCACCGAGCTCAAGCGAACGCGCGAAACTGTTAACGAGAATTTCATCGTCCGCCATGATGGCGCCCTTATACGCCATGAAATGTTTGAAGCTGTTGACGCCGTGATCGCGAACCAGCGTTCCCATATCGTCATGAACGCTGTCATCCCACCAGGTGATGGCCACGTGAAAGGAGTAGTCCGAAACTGACTTTTCCGCCCACTCGCGCCACTGCTTGTAGGCTTCCATGATGTTTTGTTGCGGACCGGGAATCACAAAGTCGATGATCATCGTGGTGCCACCGGCGAGACCAGCGGTTGTTCCCGTCTCAAAATCCTCGCTGGCTACGGTACCCATGAACGGTAATTGCATGTGCGTGTGTGGATCGATACCACCCGGCATTACGTACTGACCGCCAGCATCAATAACCGTGGCGTCGCTCGGCGCATCAAGGTCGGCACCGACCGCGGTGATCAGACCGCCATCACAAATAACATCCGCTCGTAGTGATAGTTCAGCATTGACGACCGTGCCGCCCTTGATGAGAACGCTCATGCTGTGCTCCCGCTCTCGCCGCGTGCGACGAGGTAGTAAATGAGTCCACCGAGAATCGATCCGGTGAACCAGCCATAGGTATAAAACCAGCTTAGAAATTCGATTCCGAAGGACAGTATCGTCAAACCAACCGGAATCAGGAACGCGATCATGCCGGCAACGTTCCACGCCGGGTAGCCCGCGTTGTCCTGATACAGGGCCAGTAAATCGTATTTCTGATTCTTGATCAAAAAGTAGTCAACAATCATGATGCCGGCGATGGGCCCCAGCAGGCTGGAATAACCGAGTAGCCAGTTCGAATACAGACTCTCAACGCTGACGTCAGATTCGATCCAGCCAAGCTTCTTGAGCAGCTCCCAGCTCATCAGCAATATTCCGATAAAGCCCGTGATCAGAACACCGCGGTTCTCGTTGATGTATCGCGGTGCGATATTCTGAAAACTGTTGGTTGGCGACACGATATTGGCCGCCGTGTTGGTTGATATGGTTGCCAGTATGATCATGAGCATCGACAGGATCACCCACACCGGACTGTCGATATGACCAATCAGATTGATGGGATCAGAAATTGTCTCACCGACAAGACTCATCGAGGCAGCCGTCAGCACCACGCCCAAACCTGAAAACATAAACATCGTCAGCGGCAGGCCGATAATTTGCCCGATAATCTGGCTTCTCTGAGATTTCGCATAGCGGCTAAAGTCAGGAATATTCAATGACAAAGTCGCCCAGAAACCGACCATTGCCGTCAGCGCGGCCATGAAATAGCCGAAAAATGATGCGCCCTCCGGCCGATTCGCCGGAACTGCGAGTACTTCACTCATGGAGACTTTCGGCAGCGCCCATACGACCAGCCCGATTGCGACAATCAAAAGCAATGGTGCGGCCGCCGTCTCAAGAAGTTTGATCGACTCAGATCCGCGGATCACGACGGCAATATTCAAAACCCAGAAGATAAAGAAGCCAAATACTTCACCCGTGCCGCCCAACGACGCCCAGCCATCAAACAGCGCGGATAGCATCAGGTGGATTGCGATACCACCAAACAGTGTTTGCACACCGAACCAGCCACACGCAACGATGGCGCGAATCAGCGAAGGCACATTCGAGCCGATAATGCCGAACGATGCCCGCAATACGACGGGGCAGGGTATGCCGTAGCGCGTTCCCGGAAAGGCATTTAGCGTGAGCGGAATCAGTACAACAATGTTTGCGACGAGAATCGTCCATAGAGCTTCGGACACGGACAGGCCGAAGTAGGCGGTCAGTACACCACCCAGAGTATAGGTCGGCACACAAATCGCCATACCAACCCAAAGCGATGCGACGTTCCAGCGCGACCAGGTGCGCTGGGAAGCTTTTGTCGGTGCAATGTCCTCGTTGTATCGAGGGCTGTTGGAAATATCTGTACCAAGGTCGAGCTCGATGTGCTCGCCGACAGTCCGCAACGTGCTCAGCGTCTCGAGCTCAGCCATCGGTCAGAAGACCATACTGGTCGGGACGACGATCGCGGAAAAACTGCCAGGTATCGCGGACCTCGCGAACCATATCGAGATCAATTTCATGGACCAGTAACTCGTCGTCGCCGTAGCTCGCCTGCGCTTCGATCGACCCGCGCGGGTTGACGATGTAACTGGAACCGTAAAACTCGCCCATGTTGTGCGATGAGGCCCACGGCTCCTCCTTGCCGATTCGATTGATCGCACCGATGAATACGCCATTGGCAGCTGCTGATGCCGGTTGCTCGAGCTCCCAGAGATATTTGCTCAGTCCCGCCACTGTCGCGGACGGATTGACGATGTACTCGGCACCATTCAGCGCCAGCGCCCTCCAGCCTTCTGGAAAGTGCCGGTCGTAACAGATGTAGACGCCGAGTTTCAGATACGCAGTTTCGAAAACCGGGTAGCCGAGATCGCCGGGTTTGAAAAAGAATTTTTCGTAAAAGCCCGGATCGACCTGTGGAATATGCGTCTTGCGATATTTGCCGAGGTACTTGCCGTCTGCATCAATGACTGCCGCTGTGTTGTAATAAACGCCGGTCATATGTTCCTCGTAGATTGGAACAACGATCACCATGTTGTATTTCTTCGCATATTCCTGCATCAGCCTGGTCGTGTAGCCGTCAGGAATTTTCTCAGCAGCGGCGTACCATTTTCGATCCTGGCCGGGGCAGAAATAGGGTTGCGTAAAGACCTCCTGAAAACACAGGACCTGAACGCCCTGTTTTCCCGCATCTTCGATGTAGGGAATGTGTGCTTCAATCATACGATCCCGAATGTCGTCGGGCTGCATTGAACCGTCGCCTTTGAGCGCCATCTGTATTAATCCACACTTAACTTTTGCCATGCTTATTCCTTAATAGATCCTAAATTTGTTTATACGCCTTTTACTCGACGGAAGTCCACGATCCGTGCATGGGATTGGGCAGGATATACCAGCCGTTTCCCCATAAGCCCTGGTACTTTTCCAGCGTCTCCCTGCGACTCGCTCGTGTGGCCGCTTCTGTGCATGCGCCATGCGGTTCGTCCCGGACGCACGGTGCGAAGTCGCTAAAGTCATCGCCAATCAGCATGACCACGCGGTGCGTTTGTGCGACGAACTCGCGCCGCGATTGTTTTTCCCGGTCCCAACCGGGCTGCTCTCCGGCGAGCATGACGTGATCAGCATCGACCTCGAGCCCGATCTCGTGAATGCCATCGACCACTGTCTGTTGCTGCGGGCAAGGGTCATCGGTGCCGGCCTTCGGCTGGCAGGGCCGGTTGGTCACGAAGAAAACAGTCGCGCCCAAGGCTCTCGCAGTACCGACAAACGACTTAACACCGGCGACTGGCAACGCAGGAGTATTGGCGGCCCAGGTGTCCAGCTTGTGATTGGCGAAGGGTCGTTCAAAGGTCAACTGAAAGTTGACGTTGCTGACGACAGTCTCGTCGACATCGAGAATAACGGCGGGGGGTAATGCCGACGGATCAGCATGTGCCGCCAATACACTCCACGTTTTGTCTTCGATAAATCCCGGCAGGTCATCAGTCGCGTCGCGATATACCTGGGTTGTTATTGCCCGATACTCAGCCGAATGTTTAACCCACAGGATCCCGAGATCTTTCGTCGGATCGTTTTCAACGGTCGGATCATCGCCGTTGCTTGTAACCTCACAGGCAGATAAGGCCAACAGGGACGTGATGATAATGGATGTTCGAAACAGGCTCATGGTTTCTCCTGATGCCACCGGGCAGCCTTTCAGGTTAGCATGTTGGCCAAACTTCAGGGATCTAACTATGAAAAGAAACGCTTTAGTCATCACATGCATGTTCCTCGTCGCTTGCGCTGTCTCGGCACCCTCTGATTCAGATACGTCAGGAATAAGCTTCGTACACCTCAATGACACGTATCGCGTCGGTGACGTAGAAGATGGCAAGGCAGGCGGTTTCGGCCGGGTGGTAACCGTCATTCGGCAATTGCTGGCCGAGGGCAAAGACGTCCGCTTGTTGCACGGTGGTGATTTCTTGTATCCCTCGCTCGAAAGCAGCCTCTGGCAGGGCAAGCAAATGGTCGAAGCATTGAATTTCATGGATGCATTGGCACCGATGTACGCGGTGGCCGGCAATCACGAATTCGATCCACGAGCACCGGACTCACTCATCAACGCCGTCAGGTCGTCAAAATTCGACTGGCTTGGTGACAATTATGAGTTCGCCACGGGCGAAGACGATGTCGACAATGCCTTGCAAAAGGCCTTTACCTTTGAAAGCAATGGCAAGATCATCGGCGTATTCTCGCTGTCCATCCATCCGGATGATGGCGGTAATGACCGTGGCTACCTGCCGATGCAAAAAGACTATGCCGGCATTGCAGAGAGGACGATTATCGACTTCGAAAAAGCCGGAGTCGATGCAATTATTGGCGTAACGCATCTTCATATCTGGCAGGACAAGGAGCTGGCGAGGCTGCGCGCGAAGCACCCGAAATTCGTCTTCATCGTCGGAGGCCACGAACACGAACCGGAGTTTGTGCCACTCACCGAGCATTCTGCGGCCATAATGAAAGGCGCATCGAATGCCCGCGTTATCTGGACCATCGATCTGGATTTTAATGCCAATGGCGCACCGTACGTCACAACGACCGAGTTGCCTCTTGATGGGAAGATAGCGCCGGATGCTGAGTATGAGGTGCTGGCAAACAAATGGCGTGCTCGCTTGCTGGAGACTTATCCATTTCTTGAGGCGACTATTGGAGTGGCCGCATTGCCGCTGGATGCTCGAGAAGTCACCGTTCGTAACGAAGAAAGTAACTGGGCGACGTTTATTGCCGATCAAATGCGCGGTGCTTTCGGCAAGCCGGCAGCAGACCTGGCGTTCATCAACGGCGGTACTTTGCGAATCGATGATTTCGTCCAGGGCGACATTCATTTTGAGGACATAGGACGAACCTTTGGCTTTAGTTCCTACCTTCGTCATACCACGGTCAGCGGTAAAGAGTTTCGACAGATTATGGAGGCTGGCTACCGTGGTTTCGGGCCCAGTAAGGGTTACTTCCCGCAAGTATCGGGATTTCGAGTTTGCGTTGACCGCAGCCGCAATGAAGGAGACCGGATTGTGAGCCTGCAGGTTCCCGGTGATGACGGCTGGGTGGAGATTGAAGAGGACGAAGAGTACAGCCTGGTCGTGCCGGATTTCCTGTACGGCGGTGGCGACGGTTTTGAGATCCCGAAAGACAGGCCGGCCTCCCGACCGGCTTCAGAGCTGGTCTATCTGGTACTGGATGCCGTTTTGTATGCCCAGGCCCGCGGAAAGAAGATTGGTGAGCCGATTAATAAGAGCAACCGGCGCTATCACGAGTTACGTGAAGGTAAGGAACCTTGTTTCCACTAAATTTTGTCCAATAAAAAAGGGCGGCCAACCGGCCGCCCTTAGGTACCAACAAACTCTCATCGTTAGAAGTTGTAATTGAATCCAACACGAATCGACCAGAGCGATGCGCTGCTCGAACGACTTTGGTCACGCGGATTGAATCTCTCGAACAGGTACTGATCATCCGAGAAATCGTTAGGCGTTCCGGCGGTGTCAACGAGGCTGGCCTCAACGATATCCTGATTACGCGGGAATCGTTGCTCATAGAGCACACCCCAGTCATCGTTAATCAGGTTGCCAATGTTCTTGATCGTCACGTAAGCGGTAGCGTGATGATCTTCACCAAATCCCGGTATTTCCTGACTGATTTTCAGGTCGAACTTGGCCCATTGGCGACTGTTGAACTCGTTGCGAGGAACGACACCGCCACCGTACTTCGTAATCCCCCTGCTCTCAGCGAAAGCAAAGAATGCAGCCTGATCAAAGCCGGGATCAAAGATTACGTTCGGGTCCGACGGGCCAGACGGCATGTAAAGCAGGCTGCGATCATCGTCCGGATTAAAGAACGGCCCTACTACGAACATTGCCTGATCCCGGAACGTGTAGCTGAACGGGCGACCCTGGTTGATTGAGCCAAACAGAGTGAAGCGAGTCGTGTTATCCCCGAAAAACTCATTGCTGTATCCGACCTTCAAGATCGCGCGGTGCGGAATCTCGTAATTCGATGTCGCGAGGCCCGGGTTATTGGGGTCGGCAACCGATACATTAAAGTAGTTCGAGAATGCGACGGAACTCGTCATCGGGTTCACATCTTCCGATTCTGTGAAAGCGTAACCGACGGTCCAGTCCAGTCCCCAGTCATATTCCTTGCTCAATGAGAAAGCCAGACTTAGCTGTTCGGTATCATCGCCAATGACATTACTGAGAACGTAGTCACCATTGAACAGGCGACTGCAACCTGCCGGATCGGACAAAGGATCGGCCGCGCAGCCCGGCACGCTCTTGTCAGTCGGATAGTAAATAGGTCGGCCGTCCGGTGCCTTGCTGATCTCCACCAGAGTATCATCGACGAGAATCGCGGAATCTTCACCACGGCTCAACAACAAGTCACCTGAAAGGACGTATCCGTCACCCAAACCACCCGGAAGATCGAACTGGTAGGTACCACCCACTGAGAATTTCCAGTTGGACGGAACCTCGAAATCCGGTGCCACGGCATTGACGCTGCTGTTGGCAGCGCCACCCGCAACAAACTGAATGATCGCTTGCGGTGCATCAAACCCGGGCTGGCCATTACCATCCAGGCCGAGCGGTATCGTCTGCAGGCTGCTGTTCGGATCGATATTCAGGTTCTGCACGCCACCGTTGAATTCTCGGGCCTGCACCTGGGTGACGCCGTCGTTCTGGTAGTTATTGCCAAGCCAGACGTTCGGGTTGCCACCACTGTACAGACCGAAGCCACCGCGCAGACTTAATGAATCTGAAACGTCCCAGTTGAAGCCAAAGCGGGGCTGTACGAGGTCCATTCCGTCGAAATTCGTCCGGTTAGTAAAACCCGCGCGATCGATGAAGTTCTGGTTTTCCGCGGGCAGATCGTCACTTGACCACCGGTCATATCGCAAACCGGCAACGATGGTCAGATCCACCTCCGCAAACGTGTATTCATCCTGAATGTAAAATGTGCTGACCGCCGAGGCGAAATTTGCGGCAGCGTCCGCCGGGTTTAATGACGGTGCGGCATTGCCGTAATAGATATCGTCCGGGCTGAATGCTTCGAACTGATCAATACAGCCATCCGGTCTGCTGGAATTACAGCCGACCGGGTTGCCGTTGAAGTCCGTTCGGGATTCATCGAAGCGCATTTCACCAACGGTGTGTTGCAGGAACAGATTGAAGACATCGGTCTCTTCCCACTCAAAACCACCGGATAATGTGTGATCGCCAAACTGATACGTACCGGCCAGTTTGAAGTTCGTCGTATCGTAAAACAACTTGTTGGACTGGCGAGAGTCATCCCCGCCGAGAAAGACGTCGGCAGTGTCGCTAAAGATGCCGTCACCGTCGGGATCGGCGTAGGTTTCGATTTTAATTTCCGAAAAGCCAGTGCCGCCACGAGTAAGCTGACGGTTATCGAGTTCCGAATAACCAAACCGAAGCTCTGTACTAAAGTTGTCACTCCAGTCGGAATACAGCTGTCCCGCGTAAGCGTTCAGCTCCGCGCCGCGCTCATAGAGATGGTTCGAAAACTCGAATTCGTCCGAATCACCGTCCGCTCGTGAGAAGCTGAAGCCGTCGTTGTAGTTATAGGTCACAGCGGCGCGATGATCATCATTGATATTCCAGTCAATTTTGATCAGATACTTCTCGTCTTCGTTTGGAAGATTCGATGCCGGATCACCGGGATCGTAATTCCACAGGTTGCGCGCTATAGACGCAATTCGATCGAGCTGAGCTTGTGAAACGCCGAGCACTGGACGACCACAAGTCTGGTCACCGGCACAACGATCGAAGATATCCGCAGTTTCAGCTTTTTCATAAGCCGCAAAAAAGAACAGCTTGTCTTTAATGATCGGACCGCCAATCGAGAAACCGAATCGCTCTTCGTCGAATTCTCCCTGATCAGTCGAATCGCCTTCCAGGCTATCGCCGGAAAGCGAGTCATCGTTATAGTCGAACCAGACACGCCCGCTAAACTCGTTGGTACCGGATCGCGTTACCGCATTGACGTTGCAGGCCGTGAAACCGCCGTATTGTACGTCGTACGGTGCCAATTCGATGGAAACGTTCTGGATCGCATCGAAAGGGAATGGCTGGCGTTGTGTTGGAAAGCCGTTGCTGTTTAGTCCGAAATTGTCATTCATTCGGATACCGTCAACGGTCAGGCTGTTAAAGCGCGGATTGGCACCAACACATTGCACACCGCCAGCAAACGGTTCATCAATATAAACTCGCGCATCGACACGGATAATGTCGCGAATGTCACGATTCACGGCTGGCAGGTTTTGTATGTCATCGAAGTTAAACGATGTCGATGGTCCGACAGCCACCTGAACAGTCTGAGTGGCAGAAGCCGTCACAACAATTTCCTCGATACCCACATCGCCGAGAGAAACGTTGAAATCGAATGATTCACCGAGCGACAAGTAGACGTCTGTAATACGTTGCGATGCGTAAGCGCTCGATTCCATCGATAACGTGTACGGTCCACCAACCGCCAGGCCACCGATAACAACCCGGCCACTGCTGCTGGTCGAGCCCCGGCTCGTTCGTCCGGTGCGCGAGTCGGTAATTGTTACTGTCACGCCACTGGCAGCTTCACCGTTCGGTCCGGTGATATTGCCGCGAACCTCAGAGGTCGTTTCTTGTGCGTTTCCTGCAACAGGTACGGCCAGCATCACGACAGCTAGAAAAGCCGCGAGCACCGATCCTGAAAATCGAGATTTGTTGTTCATTTTGAATCCCCGCTTTGGAAAATGCGAAATTCCGAGCCACGAATGTGACGCAGGTGTTTCGCTCGATTAAATTTTTCGCTCGAAATCCATCGAAACAAAACCGGATTAACGAGCGCTTATTTGTATGTATCCAACAAATCTAACGCAGCCAAAAGTCTTACGCAATAAGGGTTTGAGCGAGGGATCGGGTGCTTGGCTTCGGATGCAATTAAGGTCTCTGACCAGCCTTGAGAACCGAGGTTACGAAGTGGCTACAAGTTATTGTTTTTTCGTTAATTCGATGGTGGCGATCATGGGCCAGTGGTCGGAAACCCCTGTCCCCTCCTGGCTGTGAAAGTGTTCAGGTGTGCTGTTTTTGCTCACTTGCGGCGGATAGCGGTTGGCAATCTCGACCGAATCCCCGCGAATCTGCGCTGTTGTTTTTCCACCACGCGCAGGTGAGAAAAAGATCATATCCAGGAACGACCAATTCGAGTCCCGGCCGTAATAGTAGCTGCCCTCGCAGTCGTCGCAGCCCAGGTCGTGGGCTATCGTCCAGTGCGGGCGGGCATAAGCATCCAGCAAACCCTCACGCTGGTCCTCCGTGCTCGTGGTATTGAAGTCGCCGGCGGCAAACGCATGATGATTATCTGGCAGCGCATCGAGTAGCGACGTCAGGTGCTCGTAAGCCGCGATACGCATTTCGGTTGGATGATAGGGCGCTGGGAAATGTACGCTAAAGACAGTTAGTAATGACTCGTCCGGCAATGTGAACGTCGCTTGCAGCACGCCGCGGGTATCGCCGGCGCGTTCGGGAAAGTCCGGCAATTCCAGCGGCTGCAATTGAGGTTCGCCAGCCAGCGCATATTTGGACAGAATCGCGACATCGATACCGCGGGCATCGGTGCCCTCCAGCAGAATCGCGGGCTGATACCCGAGATCGGCAAGTTTTTCTGTCCGCAAGCGATTCAGAATCGACGCATTCTCTACTTCCTGTAACGTGATGATATCGGCACCGGCTCCGCCGGCTACCTGTCGAAAGGTTTGTGCGAGGATTTCCAGCTTGTGATCGAGAGCCGCATCGCTCCAGTCGAGGTTCAGGCACTCCTCGCGCCAGTCATCGACCGGTATCTCATTACAGGCGGCAATGTGTGCTTCGCTCTGCTTGGCCGCCAGCGGCAGGTAGGCCTTATCGTCTTTATCCGGATCGTCAATATTGTCGAACAGGTTTTGTACGTTGAAGGTCATCAATGTGACCGACTCCACCACTGGTTCGTTGAAATCGATGCGTAACAGTCGCGAATGTTTGTTCTCGCCGGTTACGAATACGGTCCGCTTGTTATCCCCAAATGCAACCGATTCGGCATTCTCGAAATTGCCAAGGCTGACCCGGCTCGGTTTGCTGTTGAGCGCTTCGAGCCATGTCTGCCCGGCCTTTCTTTGAAAATAGTACACGGTGCGATAGCTCAGAATAACGGCAGCCTGGTTGTCGGCGGAGATGTCCATGCCGACAGGCTGCCAGAACCAGTCTTTGATGCTGGGCGCGATCGCTATTTCCTGCCGCGTCGGCTGATGCAGGCTGTTGACCGTGCCGAGCCATGTGGCGGTCCGGGTATCTTCTGCCTCCGGTTGCAATGGCACTTCGTAAAGTCGAGGCGGTAAATCCCGTTTGGAAAGAATCAGCGCGCGCTGATTATCGACGTCGACTGTGGCGGCCTCAGCGTCACGAGGACCGCCCGGATAAGCAAAATCAAGCTGCCAGCTCAGTTTTTCCTTACCTTTCTTTTTCGGGGTGGGCTCTACTACGAAATACAAAGTGCGATGATCGTGTTTCGCGTCGTTGTCGCCTATGTCCGCGACCATTAGATACGGCTTGCCATCGAGACGAAATGAGGCGAGATCCTCCCAGTCCTTGTTGGACGCTTTTTTGAGATCAAATTCGCCGAGACGGGCGCCGCGGTGATCGATGGCATGTACGATTTCTTTGGCACCATTGTCATTGATTAGCCACAGGACTCCGGGTTGCTGCTGCGAGCGGGCAAGGCCACTGGCTTCGCGTATTCTGGCATCTTCCAAACGCCCCACGACCTCTGGCACAATGCCGTCCGGCGGCGCAGCGGCTCCGCACGCAGCTATACTTAATAGAACAAGAATTCCCACTACAACATCCGAACTACGCATTTCAGACAACCCTGACGTTCCGTCCAGCGATGGTAGTTGTCTGGTGTATCAGCGGCAAGGTGCGGCGGATCATGGTAAAAGACAGGCATGGCTACTAAACATATGAATGCAGCACCCGGCGACTTCGCCGAGACGGTGTTAATGCCCGGTGACCCGTTGCGGGCGCAGTACATTTCTGAAACCTATCTCGACAAGGTTCGCCGGGTGACGGACGTGCGCAATATGTGGGGATTTACAGGCGAGTACAAAGGACACCCCATCTCTGTGATGTCGCATGGCATGGGTATTCCGTCGGTTTCGATCTACTGCACGGAGCTCATAACCGAGTACGGCGTCAAACGAGTTATTCGTGTTGGTAGTTGCGGAACCTCACATCCCGACGTCGAACTGCGTGACGTCATTATCGCGATGGGTGCATCCACGGACTCAAACTGTAACCGAATGCGCTTCGGCGGCTACGATTACGCAGCGCTGGCGAGTTTCGATCTGGTGCAAAAAGCAGTGTTGGCGGCGAAGGCCGCGGATGTGCGCTATCACGTCGGAAACATCTTCTCGGCGGATCTTTTTTATACACCGGACCCCGACATGTTCAAGACGATGGCGCACTACAATATTTACGGTCTGGAGATGGAGGCTGCGGGGATGTTCCCCATTGCCGCCGAAAACAACGCCGAAGCACTGGCGATCTGTACGGTCAGCGATGATCTGGTCTCAGGCGCGGCGCTGTCAACGGATGAAAGGGCAACAACGTTCGATGAGATGATTCTTGTGGGACTCGAAACCGCCGTTGCTTCATAATATGAAGTCCATTCGTTCCCCGGCGCTTCTATAGCTTTCTAAAACAAAGTAACTTTCCTTTCCAGCACTGAATAACGCTTGACACCGGGCCACTTCAGCGTGATACTTCGTGAAATAAAGTAAACTAAGCCGTGAAACTTCACTTCGACGAAATGATCAGTGCCCCCTGTCGCCTAGGCATCCTCGCCACGCTTGTGCCGGGCGATGCTATCTCGTTCACCGAGATGAAAGCAGCAACCAGTCTGTCCGATGGCAACCTGCATGTGCAGACTCGCAAACTAGCCGGCGTGGGTTATATCGACATCAACAAAGTCAAGCGGGGCCGACGTTCGGTGACCGAATTTCGCCTCACTGAACTTGGTCTTGAGCGACTCCGACTTCATGTAATGAAGTTACAGAAGGTACTGGACGCGGCAACCGGTGAATCCGGTGTCGGGTCGCGTTCCACGCGGCGTGACGACGCGGCGGTCTGGTCGTGAATCCCCGCCGGAAGATCATCGCACTGGGTGCCGACCACGGTGGTTTCGAGCTGAAGTCCAGCCTGATTGTTCGCTTACGCCTGGCCGGGCACGAGGTCGAAGACGTCGGTACTTCATCCCGTGAAGCAGCGGACTATCCCGACTTCGCCCGTGCTGTCGCGGAGGCCGTATCAGAGGGTAGGGCAGACGTAGGCATCATGATCGATGGTGCCGGGATCGGCTCCTGCATGGTCGCGAACAAGGTGCCGGGCGTGCGGGCGGCGCTGGCCTACGATCTATCGAGTGCGAAGAACAGCCGCGAGCACAACGATGCCAATGTGCTGACCCTCGGTGCCGGTCTTATCGGCAAAGGTCTGGCAGAGCAAATCATCGACGTCTGGCTGGCGACAGAATGCTCGGAGCCACGGCACTTGAATCGGGTCGCGATGTTCGCCGATCCGGTCTCGCAGCCAGTCGCGCAGCTGCGAGTCACACCCAACCCGGAGGAGACCGGCGAAATGCATTTATCCGACCAGGACATCGATCGGGTTGTTACCCGCTTGCACGAAATCCTGGGCCCAATGACAAGTACCGAACCCTCCGGTCCGTCTATTGGTGAAAATCCCGAGGCGGCGCGAGAGTTCGTGCGGCTCGGCGCCAGCGGTCTGACCACTGTCGTTGCTGCGGAGCAGCCGGGCAGCATCCCCGGTGATCTCGCCCGCTATATAGACCACACCCTGCTCAAGCCAAACGCGACCGAGGAACAGGTTCGAGACCTGTGCGCCGAGGCACGCGAATACAATTTCCGTTCCGTCTGCGTGAACCCGACCTGGGTGCCGCTGGCCGCCGAACTGTTGCACGGCAGCGAGGTGCTTACCTGCACCGTTGTCGGTTTTCCGCTCGGTGCCAACGAACCCGAAATCAAGGCCATGGAGTCGCGCCGCGCCATTCGCAACGGCGCCCGTGAGATCGATATGGTAATCAATATCGGAGCGTTAAAAAGTGGCGACGATGCGCGCGTTCTGCGCGACATCCGGGCCGTGGTCGAGGACTGCGTCGACGGCAACGCCGTCTGCAAAGTCATTCTGGAAACGGCGTTACTGACCGACGAAGAGAAGCGCCGCGCCTCGGAGCACGCGAGAACCGCGCGCGCCCACTTCGTCAAGACGTCGACGGGCTTCTCGACCGGCGGCGCTACGGTAAGCGATGTCGCGCTCATGGCCGACGTCGTTCGCGGTGCCGGCATGGAGGTGAAGGCCTCCGGTGGTATCAGTTCGTACGACGATGCCAGGGCAATGATCGAGGCGGGAGCCACCCGTTTGGGGGCCAGCGCCAGCATCCGTATCGTGCAAGAAGCAAAATCAACCAGTGTTAGCACTTGAGGAGTTGAATAGATGGTCGATCTGAGAGCTTTCGTTTTTCTTGACTCGCTGCAGCCGCAATTCGCCTCCTTTCAGGCGACGATCTCCAAGGGTTACCTTCCCAAGGTGGGTCAGGCGAGTCTGTTCGTGGAGATCGCCCCCGGCATGGCAATCAATCAAATCACGGACGTCGCCCTGAAATCGACGGACGTCACACCGGGAATGCAGATCGTCGAGCGCCACTACGGCATGCTCGAGCTGCATTCCGACAGTCAGGCCGATGTCCGGGCAGCCGGGCAGGCTATCCTCGACGCTCTCGGCCTAAAGGAGAAGGACCGCCACAAGCCGCGGGTCGTCTCCAATGAGGTTGTTCGTCACCTTGAGGATACGCAGACCATGCTGATCAACCGCTTCCGCCACGGCAATATGATCCTCGCCGGGCAAACTTTATTCGTGCTCGAAGTCGAGCCGGCGGCTTACGCGGCGCTGGCAGCCAACGAGGCGGAGAAGGCGGCGGACATAAACATCCTCGAGGTCCGGGCAGTCGGTAGCTTCGGACGCGTTTACATCGGTGGCGAGGAGAAGGACGTGGTGGTGGCCCATGAAGCAGCAACGCAGGCGATCAAGGCTGTCACCGGCAAAGTTAAAAAGTAATTTTAAACAGATAACCCCGGGCGTGATGCCCAATTCGCGAGGAGCAAAGCGATGTCAGATGCATTAGGAATGATCGAGTGCCGGAGTTTTCCGGCGATGGTGGAAGCGGCCGACGCGATGGTCAAAGCGGCCAGAGTGGAGCTCGTAAGCTACGAAAAAACGGGTGGCGGTTACACTACCGCTGTGGTGCGCGGCGATGTCGCTGCAGTCAGGGCGGCCTGTGATGCCGGTCGAACTGCGGGTGCGCGCATCGGCGACGTTGTGGCCGTGCACGTGATCGCCAGGCCACACGGCAGCGTCGACACCGTAATCCCACTGGGTCACAGCAGCGATTCGGCCAAGAAGTAGTGGCCGGGGAGGTAGAGCAGCCGTGAAACTCGCAAAAGTCCTCGGCAGCGTCGTCGCGACCGAGAAGGATGCCAAGCTTCAGGGTCTTAAATTACTGATGTTGGGCCTCTGGAGTTCGGACAATAAACCGGCCGGTGGTTCGGTAGTGGCGGTGGATGCCGTCGGCGCCGGCGTTGGTGAAATGGTGCTTTTCGCCAGCGGTTCCTCTGCCCGCCAAACCGCGGCCACCGATCAGAAACCGGTTGACGCCGTGGTCATGGCTATTGTCGACAGCTGGGAAATCGAGGGCGACGAGAAATACCGCAAGGGCGACTCAGCATGAGCCAGCCAGGGCGGTACACGGATGCCCTTAGCGATCAGCAGGTGGACATCATCGCAACCCGCCTCGCCGAACGCCTCTCGGCATCGTCGGCGGGTGCGCCACAGATTGCTGCTGCCCACAGCAAGCCCTCCAGCGCTCCTCGCGCAGAGCTCGGCGAAGGCGTCTTCGCAACCGTCGACGACGCTGTAGCCGCGGCGGGCGTCGCATTTCGCGAGCTCGACGGCATGACGCTCGAAGGACGACAAAAAATCATTGCCTCGATTCGGGAGTCGATGTCCGAGCATGCCGAGGAACTTGCACGCCATGCGCAGCGCGAGACCGGGCTCGGTCGTGTCGAGCACAAGCTAATCAAGAACCGCCTGGTCACACGTAAGACCGGCGGGCCGGAAGCGCTCCAGCCGCAAGCCGTCACCGGCGACAATGGCCTGACGCTCACCGAGTACGCACCCTACGGTGTAATCGGCGCTATCACACCGACCACCAATCCGACGTCCACGATCATCTGCAATACTATCGCTATGCTCTCGGCGGGCAACAGCATCGTCTTCAACGTGCACCCCAGCGCCCGTGATTGCTCTATGGCCAATGTTCGTCTGCTGCATCGCGCAATCGTCAATAGTGGCGGTCCGGCGAACCTGATCACCGCTGTTGCCGAGCCGACTATCGAGTCCGCGCAGGCTCTCATGACACACAAGGGTGTCCGCATCCTCGCGGTGACCGGCGGTAGCGGCGTAGTGCGCCAGGCAATGACGAGCGGCAAACGCGCTATTTGTGCCGGCCCCGGCAATCCGCCGGTGGTAGTCGATGAAACGGCCGATCTGGAACTCGCCGGTCGCGGCATCGTCAATGGCGCCTCTTTTGACAACAACATCGTGTGCACTGACGAGAAGGAAGTCTTCGCCGTCGCGAGCATCGTTGACAAGCTGTTACAACAAATGAAGCGGCACGGCGCCTACTTGTTGAACGAGGGTGAGCTGCAACGCGTTGAACGGGTAATTTTCAGCGAGCAGCGCGGGCCACGGCAACACGCGGTGGTCGAGAAAGATTTGATCGGCAAGAACGCGAGTGAAATCCTCGCGCGGGCCGGTATCTCTTCGGCTGGGGACCCGCCGCTGTTGGTTGCGCGAGTCCCGAACGACCACCCGCTGATCTGGACCGAGCAGATGATGCCGGTGCTGCCGGTCACCGCAGTACCCGACGTCGATCGCGGCATCGAGCTGGCCAGGGAGGCCGAACACGGCTACGGTCACTCGGCGGGCATGTATTCGCGCGACATCGAAGCGCTGAGCGCCATGGCGAGGACCATCAACACCAGCATCTTCACCAAAAACGGCCCGTTTTATTGTGGCCTGGGTCAAGGGGGCGAAGGTCACACGAGCTTCACCATCGCCAGCCCAACCGGCGAAGGACTTACCGGACCGGTCGCCTTCAGTCGACTGCGGCGCTGCGTTCTCGTCGATCACTTCCGCATCGTCTGAACCGTATGGCGAAGAAAAAGAAGCGGCACGGGGCACTGGCGCTACTGGAGTTCGAGACTGTTGCCGCCGGCATCCTGGCGAGCGACCTCATGGTCAAGCGAGCGCCAATCGCGTTGCTGCGGTGTGGAACGATCCACCCGGGTCGATTCCTGATCCTGGTTGGAGGTAGCGTCGCCAGCACGGAGGAGGCCTTCATGGTTGGAGTGCAGTTGGGTGAGACCAAGCGTTCGTTGACGGGCAGTGTTTTTCTCGGCGACGTTCATCCGATGCTTCACGATGCGGTTCTCGGAGTGCGGCGAGATTTGGTGGGCGATGCCCTGGCGGTGGTTGAAACTCGCTCTTCGCCCGCTCTACTTGCCGCCGTGGATGCCGCTGTCAAGAGCACCCCAGTCGTTTTGTCTGAGTTACGTCTTGCCGATGACCTGGGTGGCCACGCAGTGGCGCTGCTGAGCGGTAATCTGACCGACGCTGAGACTGCGCTCGGCATTTGTGCGGACAGGGCCGGCGATCAGCTTCTCGCCCGGACGCTTCTACCGCGGCTCGACCCGGACCTGCGCCAGCTTCTTGAGCAGGGCACACGTTTTGGTCTTTGCCCTGCCTTCGAGCCAGCCAGCGCTGAATATCCCGAGGAGGTCGCATGCTCCTGGGACGCGTGATCGGGACTGTGGTTCCGGCAATGCTGGTGGACGAACTGTCCGCCACGCCACTGCTCTGGATCCAGCCACTCGACGTGG
>JAJFKR010000018.1 GCA_021773095.1 Woeseiaceae bacterium
CAATGGTGAGGGGATGGGGACGAAGTCTCCTACGGTCTGTACCAACAGGTCAGAAGCGCGCGAAATGTCCCTCCCATCCCGGCACCTTCCATCATCCTGATTTCAGGTGGGAGTTACCATACAAGCGCGCCCAGCGCGCGAGGACCCCTGTACGAGCGCGCCCCGCGCGCGATCGGCCGTAAGACGGCCTCCTACAGACGCCTTGCCCACAACCCCAATACCCCTTAACCTGTGCCAACCCCACCACTCGGTACGACATAATCCAATATGGCTAACAAACATCCCCAGACCGCCGGCAAAATCCTGCTCGTTGACGACGACCCGGGGCTGTTACGCCTGCTGAGCATCCGTCTGCGTGCCGAAGGCTACGAGGTGGAGGCGGTAGAATCGGCACACAAGGCACTGTCCGTCCTGAACCGATTCACCCCCGATCTCGTCATTACCGACCTGCGCATGGACAAGATGGACGGCATCAGCCTGCTCAAAGAGCTGCAGACTCGCTCTCCGGGACTGCGCGTTGTCATTATTACGGCGCACGGCACGATTCCGGACGCGGTTACCGCGACGCAGCACGGTGCATTCGGGTTTCTCACCAAGCCGATCGACAAGGACGAACTGATGTCGCTGGTCGAGCGCGCGCTGAAAGTCTCGGGTTCGGTTGACGTCGACGAAGACTGGGCGTCGCAAATCATTACGCGCAATCAGGCAATGAAGGAAGTGATGCAGCAAGCCAGGATGGTTGCGGCGACCGATGCGCGCGTTTTGATCACCGGCGAGAGCGGCACGGGCAAAGAATTGCTCGCACAGGCGATCCATAAAGCGAGTGACCGGCGCAACCAGCCGTTTGTTGCGATCAACTGCAGCGCAATGGCCGAGAATCTTCTTGAGTCCGAACTGTTCGGTCACGTGAAAGGTGCATTCACTGGCGCAACCCGAAGTCACGACGGTCTGTTCCGGTCTGCAGAGGGCGGCACCCTGATGCTCGATGAGATCGGCGACATGCCGATGCGTTTGCAGGTCAAGTTGTTGCGGGTTTTGCAGGAAGGTCAGATACGTCCCGTCGGCAGTACCGAGGCGGTACATATTGATGTCCGGGTGATCTCGGCAACGCACCGCGATTTGCAGGAATTGATGGGCCAGGGAACGTTTCGCGAGGATCTTTACTACCGCCTGAACGTCGTCAATATCAAGTTGCCGACCGTGGATGATCGGCGCGAAGACATTCCACTACTGGTCGCACACTTCCTGCACGAAATCGCACAGGAGTCGGACCAGGAACGAAAAGTGTACGCACCCGAAGCGGTGGAAATGCTGGTCACAGCGGAATGGCCGGGCAACGTTCGTCAGCTCTATAACGTCGTACGACAAAACGTTGCGCTGTCGCGCTCGCCCGTTATCAGCGGCGAACTGGTGCAGCAGTCACTGGGAGAACATGCCGGCAAACTGGCCTCCTTCTCCGATGCCCGCGATGAATTTACCCGCAACTACCTGTCACAAATCCTGCAGATCACAATGGGCAACGTAAGCCAGGCCGCCCGTCTGGCCAAACGCAACCGCACCGACTTTTACAAACTACTCGCCCGCCACGAGCTAAACCCCGACGCCTTCAAAAACCGCTAGTGGGGTGCGGGGTCGCGCGCGGGACGCGCTCGTACGGGGGTGCGGCGGCACTGTAGGAGCGCGCCCGGCGCGCGACAAACCTCGGCCGTGAGACGGCCTCGTACGAGCGCGCCCCGCGCGCGACAAACCTCGGCCGTGAGACGGCCTCGTACGAGCGCGCCCCGCGCGCGACAAGTCACAACCACTTGGCATACCAGAGCGGATAATTCCGAATCGACCTCACTATCCCCGCTCTAAGCGGGTTGGCCACGATGTAACGCGCGACACCCTCAAGATCCTCCTCTCGCCGGATCGCCCTGTCGTAGTAGCCCGTTTGCCAGATCTTCCCATTTCGTCCGATTATTTTGTTGATACGTTTTGCGGAAAAAGCCTTGATGTTGTTAATGCAAATGTTGAGTGACCGGGTTCCTGACAATGAAAACAACCAATGCAGATGGTCGGGCATGATTACGAAGGCGAGTGACTCGACATGCCCTGCATTGTGTTCATGACGCAGCGATGCAACAACTGCGCGGCCGCAGGCAAAATCTTCGAACAATGGTCGCCAGTCGTGTGTGGCGGTTGACACGTGGTAGACCTGATTGGGGATGCTGCGGCGTCCTTTGCGTAGTTGTGAGTGGCCCTTCATGCCGCACAGGTTGCTTGTTTCGCGGTCGTGAGTCAGGGGCGAAATTTGGGAGAATTGAGTACTTTTGGACGGTTTGTCGCGCGTAGGACGCGCTCGTACGAGGCCGTCTCACGGCCGAAGGGTGTCGCGCGCGGGGCGCGCTCGTACGAGGCCGTCTCACGGCCGAAGGGTGTCGCGCGCGGGGCGCGCTACGGGGGCGGGGCGGCTTTTTTTGAGTAGGAGTCGGAGCTCAGGCCGTATTTGTTCAGGAGGTCGTAGAGGGTTGGGCGGGTGATGCCCAGCATCTCCGAGGCTTTGGAGATGTTGCCGTAGCTCTTGGTGAGCGCCACGCGGATGGCTTTTGACTCTGCGTGTTGCCGGACTTCGCGGAGGTTGAGTGAATCTTCTTCGCCGTCACCGCCTGCGACCCCCAAATCTGCGGCCGTTACCATCTTGCCATCGGCCATAATGACCGCGCCTTTGATTTTGTTCTCGAGCTCCCGAACATTGCCGGGCCAGGAATAGGCCTCGATCGCGGTGACCGCGTCATCGGCAAATCCGTTGATCGCCCGCTTCTGCTGCTTGCTGTATTTTTGCAGCAGATTGCGCGCAAGAATCAGCCGCCCTTCTTCACGATCCCGATACGGCGGAATATTGATCGTGATTTCACTGACGCGGTAATACAGGTCTTCGCGAAACAGCCCCTCCGCAATTAACTTCTCCGGGTTCTGATTCGTCGCGCAAACAACACGCACGTCCACGGGAATTTCCTGGCGCCCCCCCACGCGCTCGATCACTCGCTCCTGCAGGAAGCGCAGCATTTTCGCCTGCAATGCGATGGGCATGTCGCCGATCTCATCGAGAAACAGCGTGCCACCACTGGCAAGTTCGACCTTACCGATCGATTGTTTGTGTGCGCCGGTAAAAGAGCCCTTTTCATGACCGAACAACTCGGACTCGAGGAGATTTTCAGGGATGGCGGCGCAGTTGATGGCAATAAAGTTTTGATCAACGCGCGGGCTCAGGCGATGCAACGCTCGCGACAGCAATTCTTTACCGGTACCGCTCTCACCGAGTAACAAAGTGGTGACGTCGGTCGGCGCGACTTTTTCGATCATGCGACAAACCGCCAGCATGCCCTCGCTCGCCGCGACAATGCCATCCAGTGGTGATTCGTTGACCTGGTTTTGCAGGCGGCGATTTTCGCCTTCAAGCTCGGCAATATTAAACGCGCGATCGACAAGCAGTTTTAACGTATCCGTATCGACCGGCTTCTCGTAAAAATCGTAGGCGCCCTGCGCGACAGCCGTGAGAGCGTTTTCCTGATCGCCATTACCCGTAACGACAATGACTTTGGTATGCGGTGCAAGCTTCAGCGTCTCGGCAAGTGTCGCGAGCCCCTCTTCCACCCCCTCAGGCTTGGGCGGCAAACCGAGATCCTGCAAGATGACGGCGGGTTCGTGACGACGTAACTCGGCGATCGCATCCTCACGGTTCTCGGCCGTGTACACGTCGTAACCTTCGAAGCACCATTTAAGCTGGTTCAAAAGACCCGGATCATCCTCCACGATGAGAAGTTTTCTGGCTTGCTCGGTCATAGATCTCTTTTCGGCCGAATGACGGCCTCGTACGGCAGCCACTGTAGGAGCGCGCCCCGCGCGCGACAATCCGCAATGTTGCCACGAAGCACGCCACGTTGGCAGCTTTTTGCGGCCTTTCCGCCGCCGCTTCGCTTCGCGCGCGGGGCGCGCTTGTATGGTAACTCCCACCTGAAATCAGGATGATGGAAGGTGCCGGGATGGGAGGGACATTTCGCGCGCTTCTGACCTGTTGGTACAGACCGTAGGAGACTTCGTCCCCATCCCCTCACCATTGAACGCCTAT
>JAJFKR010000019.1 GCA_021773095.1 Woeseiaceae bacterium
AACGGGTAGTTCTCGGCCGCAATCTCATTCGCGGTCAGTGCATTAAACAGGGTCGATTTGCCAACGTTCGGCAGGCCGACGATGCCACAGGTAATTGCCATTATTCGTCTCTTGTATGTAGTTCTTTTTGTGCCGCGTTCAGATCACCGTCGACCAGCAGCGGCAGCACATTGATCGCGTCGTCAATGTTGTCTTCAACAGCGCGTTCAACATCCGCAGAACCGCGCTTCAGAACATGGCCCGTCACCTGGCTTTTTTCGCCAGGATGGCCAACGCCCAACCGCAAGCGAACAAACTCCGCGCCGCAATGCCGGATGATGTCACGAAGACCGTTATGGCCGCCGTGCCCTCCACCCTGCTTCAAACGTGTCGTTCCCGGTGGCAAGTCAATCTCATCGTGCGCCACCAACAACTCGGTGGCATTCATTCTGTAGTAGTCGAGCACGCCACGTATTGGGCCGCCACTGCGGTTCATATAGCTCTGCGGTTTGACGAGCCAGACATCCTCGCCGTTCAAGCTGACCTTGCAGCAATCCGCATCAAACTTTTTCTCATAGCGAAAACTGCCGCCATACTTCCGAGCGACCACATCCACAAACCAGAATCCGGCGTTGTGCAATGTGCGTTCGTGCTTGTCCTCGGGATTCCCGAGGCCGGCGATTATTCGGATAGAGTTCGACATAGCGTGGCAATCTTAAACAAAAAGACCGCCAATTGGCGGTCTTTTCGCTTGTCTTTGTACGAGTTTACTCGTCGCTAGACTCGTCGCCCGAAGCCTCGGGTGCAGCTTCGTCTGCTGCGGCTTCGCCCTCTTCGCCTGCTTCGCCCTCGACAACCTCTTCGTCCTCGATCGGTGCTGCCTTGATAATGTGGATCGAAACCATAGCGTGGTCGTTTTCAGGACCCTGGACCAGCTGAGGAATCTCAACGCCCTCCGGCAACTTAATGTCCGAAATATGCAGCATTTCATCCAGCTCCAGCTCGGAAATATCCACTTCAAGATATTCCGGCAGATGCTTCGGCAGACAGGAAACCTCAACGTCGTTCAGCAGTCGAGAAACCGCTCCGCCGCCAGTCTTCACGCCAGGAGCAACTTCTTCGCCGGTAAAGTGCAACGGCACGTTCATCTTGATTTCCACGTCATCAACGATGCGCTGGAAATCCATATGCATGATGATGGGCTTCGCAGGGTGGCGCTGAAGATCCTTCAAGATCGCAGCCTGACTTTTGTCATTAACCTGGATGTTCAAGACGCTCGAATAGAACGACTCGTTCTCGAGCTGTTGAAGTACTTTGTTCTGGTCAAACGACAGTGCGCGCGGCGGACGCCCGGCACCGTAGATGATTGCTGGAACTTTTCCCTGGTGACGCAGGCGGCGGCTCGCACCTTTCCCCTGATCTTCCCGGAGTTCCGCAATCAGATCGAATTTGTCACTCATGACTATTCTCCACTAATTACTTGATTTTGCTGAAAATTATTCAGACATTAAAAACACGTGAATCGCGACCAACCCACGCAAGGGCGCGCATATTAACCGATGACGAAGCCGGACGCTACCCTGCTATGTTAGGCAGGTCGGCGGGCGAGATACTGTTTACAGGAAATAAAGCGCAGCGAAGCGAGCCATTCCAGTAAACAGTATCTCGCCCGATGGCCAGCTAATCCACGTACAGGGATGAAACGGACTCATCGTCCGAGATTCGTCGCATGGTCTCCGCGAGCAACTCAGCCGTAGACAGCTGCCGGATCTTCGAGCAGGCCTTTGCCTCGTCATTGAGCGGGATTGTGTCGGTGACGACGACTTCATCAAGGGCCGACTCGGTGATTCTGCTCACCGCCGGACCAGAAAGAACCGCGTGAGTAATGTAGGCCGCGACACTGATTGCACCCTCACTCTTGAGCGCACCAGCCGCATGGCACAAGGTGCCGGCCGTATCGACCATGTCATCGATCATGACGCAGTTCTTTCCCTGAACCTCACCAATGATGTTCATGACTTCCGAGTGGTTAGCCTTGTCGCGACGTTTGTCGATGATCACAAGATCAGCATCGCCGAGACGCTTCGCCAATGCCCGGGCGCGGACTACACCGCCCACATCCGGCGAAACAACGACCATGTCGTCGTATTTCTGTTTCCACACATCGCCCAGCAACAGTGGCGAGGCATAAACATTATCCACCGCAACATCGAAGAAACCCTGAATCTGGTCGGCATGCAGATCGACGGTCAGGACGCGGTCAACACCCGCTGTCGTGAACATCTTGGCAACCAGCTTGGCTGTAATCGGCACGCGCGACGAGCGCGGGCGTCGATCTTGCCTCGCGAAACCGAAATAAGGCACGACCGCCGTAATTCTTGCGGCCGATGCTCGCCTGGCCGCATCAACCATCACAAGCAATTCCATCAGGTTTTCAGCGGCCGGTGGGCAAGTCGGCTGAATGATAAACGTCTCTCGACCACGAATGTTCTCGAGGATCTCAACGTTGATCTCGCCGTCTGAAAAACGGCCAACGTGGGCCCGTGCCAGCGGGATCCGCAGGCAACGAGCGATGTCCTGTGCCAATTGCGGGTGGGCGTTGCCGGTAAATACGGCGGTTGTTGCCAGATCCACGTTGCCTCCTTGGGCAAGAAATGGCTGGGGCGGCAGGATTCGAACCTGCGGTACACGGGATCAAAACCCGATGCCTTACCACTTGGCTACGCCCCAATCAGGATGGTGATGTAGTAATTCGGGCGTAGTGTGCTGTCACGCCCGGTCACTGTCACTCGAAGAACAACCAATTGTCGATAATCATACGTACGCGGGTATCCGGGTTGGTCGCCGTCAACGTGCGCGGCATTTGCTGCCCGGCACTCTCTCGGTACCGCGAAATCTTCACCGCCCAGTTGCTTTGCTGAAGACCAGCCAGGCGTCCCGCCTCGTCAACTTCTGTCGTGGCATCGCTCGACGGATCCGGAATTCCCAGCGCCCAGTACCTTAAAGAGACGACCGGAATCGTCCACCCATAGCGGTAGTAGAGCTCGGCTTCAGGGTTCACGAGTACCGTAGAGAGTCCATCTTTGTCCGTGAGGACTACTTTCCGACCGTTCCCTTCAATGAGCACCGTGCCGATACCCAGCGGCCCACCGACCGTCGCGTAGAAGCTATTTCCGGTTTGCGTCCAGCGAAGTTTGCCATTGAAACCCTCATCGCCGGCCTTTACTGCGATGCGGCCCCTAAACTCCCAGTCGGAGACTGCACCCAGTATCTCCTGGCGAAGTTCCCAGGTCGTTATCTCCGGCAGATCGACGCTGGGTCGAGTGGTTGCGCAACCCGATAGTAAAGCCAGGCACAAGCCGAGCCCGGCCAGCCGCTTGAGCCAGCCTTCAGGGTGTTTCGGGGAAATGGCGTTCGCGAACATTCTTCAGCAACTCGCTGTCCGGGGTTTTCTTCTCGGCAGTTTCCAGCAATTCCAAAGCCTCCTCGCGCCGCTCGAGAACGGCCAGCACTTCGACAATATGGGAAGCAACCTCGTGATCGTTCAGGCGCTCATAAGCCCGCTGCAACTCGTGCAGTGCCTCTTCACGGCGTCCAAGCTTGTAGAGAACCCAGCCCAGGCTATCGATAATGGCGGGGCTCTTGGGATCAATTTTCAGCGCTTTGCGGATCAGCTTCTCGGCTTCCTGATACTGATCCGTGCGATCGGCCAATGTGTATCCCAGCGCATTCAATGCTGTGGCACTTTCCGGCCACCGCTTGATCGCCTGACGATACCCGGCGAGGGCCTCGTCGATCCGGCCGATTCTCAGCAACAACTCGGCACGGCCGAGAATCATATTTTCGTTGTCCGGACGGTACTTGATCGCTTTATCAAAAAGTGCGAGGCCCTCATCATACCGGTCGAGCGAGATCAGCAACTGGGCCTTCAGCGCCACGACGTCAACCGCGTTACTGGGCGATGCGGCGGCAAAGTCATCGAGCAACTTGAACGCACCATCAACGTCGTCCAGCTTGTGTGCCAGCAACGCACTGGCACGACGCTGTGAGAACACCCTGTTCGACCCGAATCGGACCTCCTTGTACAAACGGACAGCACGCTCGTATTGCTCACGGTAATCCGCGATGCGAGCCAGGTAATAAAGTGCATCCATTCGATACTGACCGCTGGCCAGCAAGTCCTCGAAATCGTCCCATGCCGCGTCCAGGCGTTCGAGCCGGAAGTTAATTATGGCCATCAATCGCAGCGCATCCAGGCGTCCGCTTTGTTCCAGCAACACCTGATTGACCTGGCTGAGGGCATCGTCGTCCCGGCCCGAAAGCATGTACATGAGCGCGAGTTCCATGCGCGCATCCGGGTCCGGCTGCGGGCTATCGCCGATGAGGTGCGCCAGATACTCGATGGCCTTATCGTGCTCGCCCTCGTACATCAGCGCCCGCGCATACAGCAGCTTCGGTCGTAGATAGTCCGGATCCAGTTCCATGGACCGGGTCGCGCGTTCTTTTGCGTATTCCGCATCGCCGGCCTGCAACGCAAGCACCCCGACAGCGTAATGCGCCATCGCCGATTTCGGGTAAGGCTTCGCCAGACTCCGCATGAGCTTGTCGGCGCGCTCAGGCTGCCGCTCTTCAGACAGGTAGCCCAGCAACGACAGGAGCCGCTTGCTTGGGTCGTCCGGATCGGCCTTTATCAGACGCTCGAACTGGCGGCGCGAATTTCGCAGATCATCGAGGCGAAAGTACAATTGGCCGAGAAAGGCACGCGCCTCGTCACTATCCTCGTCGAGTTTAATCCAGCGCTTGGCAGATAACAGCGCCTCTTCATTGAAGCCATAAGTAAAACCCAAACGAGTCGCTTTTCGGGCGAGCTCGACGCTATCGCTCAGCTCAGCAGCCTTGCGGTATTCGACAGTGGCCTTGAGGTATTCATCACGCTGCAGCGCCATTTCGGCTTGCAGAATGTGCGCGCTAGCCGCCGATGAGGCGCTTTCATCGGCCAGTGCGGGCAGGTAACTCAGGATAGTGATCAGGGTGAGTAGCGAAATCAGCGTATTTGCTGGCCGCCATCGGCAATTCTCAAGCATAAATATTTCGTCCGTTTATTACAGAGACAAGGAACTGGCGGTTCAGTTCGCTTATGATACGAACTCCGTAATCCTTCGGTGCTGTATCGGCACCGCCAAAAAGACGTTATGCCGCTGCAAATACTCGGGTTGAACCATAACACGGCACCTGTCGAAATTCGCGAGCAAGTCGTTTACTCGGGAGACGACATTGCGCGCGCGCTCGGCAGCCTGGCCGCCGTTGAGGGTGTTGAAGAGGCGGTCTTGCTCTCGACCTGCAACCGCACCGAGTTTTATGTCATTACGGAAGGCGATGGCCGTGGCCGCCTGCGAGAGTGGCTGCACGCTGACCGCAATCTTGATCAGTCATTCGGCGAGACCTTGTTCACTCTAGACGACGACGCGGCAATACGTCATATTTTTCGGGTCGCCTGTGGGCTGGACTCGATGGTCCTTGGCGAGCCACAGATTCTCGGTCAATTAAAGGATGCATTTCGCCAGGCCCAGAATGCCGGCACGCTGGGCCACCAGCTGGGCCGCCTGATGCAGCACACCTTCGCTGTTGCCAAGAAAATACGCACGGATACAGAAATTGGTGCCAGTCCGGTATCGGTCGCTTCAGCGGCGGTCAGCCTCGCGAATCAGTTTTTTGCCGGCTTCAGCAAACATACGGCCTTGCTGGTAGGTGCTGGCGTCACTGTTGAATTACTGGCGAAGCATCTTTCGAGTCGTGACATCGGCCGGCTGTTCGTCGCCAATCGAAATATAGACCGGGCACGAAACCTCGCGGGGAATTTTGGCGGATTTGCGTTGCCGCTGTCCGAGATTGAGGGAACGTTGCCTGAGGCAGACATATTGATTTGCTCGACGGCGAGTCCCGACCCGGTAATACGACTCGATCACATGAAGACAGCCATCAAGGCACGCAAACGCAAACCGATCTTCGCGGTCGATATCGCCGTGCCACGGGATATCGAAGCGGGCGTCGGAGACCTTCCGGATGTATACCTGTACACCATCGACGATCTCGACAAGGTCATTCAGCAGGGACAGGGCAACCGCGAAGCGGCGGCCGTCGAAGCGGGCAAACTGCTGGACGATGAGATTCGCCGCTATCAAAATATCGAACGCTCCAAACGGGCCGTACCGGTTATCGCGGCACTTCGTGAGCAAAGCGAGTCGCTTCGCGACCAGATTAACGCAAAGGCACAAAAGCGCCTCGCTCGAGGCGAGTCCGCCACGGACGCTATCGAATTCGCCACGGCTGCCCTGATGAAGAAGATGCTGCACGGCCCCAGTGTTTCACTGAGAAAAGCCGGCGAGGATTCCAACGAGGAGCTGATTGATGCGGCCCGCAAACTCTTTGACCTCGATACGGATAAACGAGAGTAAACGGTGAAAGAGTCCATTCGCTTCAAGCTGGAGTCCGTCAGCGATCGCTTTGAGGAAATCGCGGGACTGCTCGCCGATGCCGATGTTATCGGCGATCAAAACCAGTTTCGGGATCTGTCGAAGGAATACGCACGCGTCGAACCCGTCGTCAACCTGTTCAGGGAGTACGAAACTCTGGCCGGGGACATCGCAGCGGCCGAGGAGCTGGCCAATGACGCTGACAGTGAAGTTAGCGAAATGGGGCGTGAGGAGCTCCTGGGCCTGACCGAGCGCCAGCAGGTACTGCTGCTGCAATTGCAGAAATCCCTGATCCCGCCCGACCCGCATGACGACGCGAATGTCTATCTTGAGATTCGTGCCGGAACCGGAGGCGATGAAGCCGCAATTTTTGCAGGCGATCTGTTTCGTATGTATTCGCGTTACGCTGAGACCGCAGGCTGGTCGCTGGAAATTATTTCCGCCCGCGAGGGCGATCACGGTGGTTACAAGGAAATCATCAGCCGTATCACCGGCAACAGTATCTTCGCAAAACTGAAATTCGAATCCGGCGCACATCGCGTACAGCGTGTTCCAGCGACCGAATCGCAAGGGCGAATCCATACCTCCGCATGCACCGTGGCGGTATTGCCAGAGCCCGATGAAGTGGAAGAAACTGAGATCAACCCTGCCGATTTGCGCGTCGACACATACCGCGCATCCGGCGCCGGCGGCCAGCATGTTAACAAGACAGACTCCGCAGTGCGCCTGACCCACATTCCAACCGGCATCGTCGTTGAATGTCAGGATGAACGCTCGCAGCACAAGAATCGGGCCCGGGCGATGTCGTTGTTGCAGGCGCGCCTGCTCGACACACAAGTCGCCGAGCAGGAGGCTGAGCACGCCGCTACACGTAAACTCCTGGTCGGCTCCGGAGATCGCTCGGAGCGCATTCGGACTTATAATTATCCACAGGGCCGTGTTACCGATCACCGCATCAATCTGACCCTCTACAAACTCGATGAAATTGTGGCCGGCGGACTTCAGCAGGTGATTGAACCGCTGATCAACGAATATCAGGCCGACCAACTCGCAGCCCTGGGTGGTGGTAGCTAGAGCGCCGGCAGCGCATATTCCCGCTGTTCAACGTCGAGGTCGACAAAATCCGGCTCAAATCTGGCGACGCAGATAATTCAACACATCCGACCGTGTGATAAGCCCCACAAACTCATCACCATCCATAATTGCCGCGTACGGCTGCACACGAAGCATCGCGACCAGGTTATTCAAACTTGCCGTCCTGTCCAGCTTAATGAACGCAGATTCCATCGCATCCTTAACGGGCGCCTTCATCAGGTCAGGCTTGCCATAAACAAACTGAATAATCGCATCTTCCGTGACGACGCCGACCAGCTCGCCCTCATTCATAACAGGCAACTGTGAGAACCCGGCATTACGCAGGCGATTGTGTGCCGTTGTCAGGATATCGGTTGGCCCGACCGTAATCGTTGCTCGCTCGCCGTGTGGACGGCCGACGAGGTCGCGCAAATCACCGAACTTTTCGCGCTCGATGAATCCCTGGTCCTCCATCCAGAAATCGTTAAACAGTTTGGACAGATACTTGTTGCCCGTATCCGCGGCAAGCGTAACGACAGTTTTCGCCTCCGTCTGCTCGTGACAATACTTGAGCGCCGCCGCCATACACGTGCCGGATGATGAGCCGGCCAGCACCCCCTCCATTTTCAGGAGCTCACGGGCTGCGGCAAACGATTCCGCGTCGCTGATAGCGTAGGCCCGGGTGACCTGGTCGAAGTTGGCAATATCCGGAATAAACTCCTCGCCAATACCTTCGACGAGCCAGCCAGTACCGACACCCATTTCACCTTTATTGATCCAGTTTGTCAGAACAGAGCCCACCGGGTCGGCGAGTATCATATCGACGTTTGGCGCGTTCTCGGCGAGGTACTTGCCAATACCACTGACCGTTCCACTGGAACCGACACCAAGTACAATCGCATCGAGCTTGCCATCCATCTGCTTGACAATCTCAGGTGCCGTTGTCATTTCATGAGCGAGCGGATTGTCGGGATTGCCAAACTGATTAATGAAATAGGCACCCTTCTCGTCGGCAATTTTTCTGCCGAGGTCCTGGTAGTACTCAGGATGCCCGCGACCGACATCCGAACGCGTCAACACGACTTCCGCTCCCATCGCGCGCAGGTTGAAGATCTTCTCCTGACTCATTTTGTCAGGCAGCACGAGGATCAGGTTATAGCCCTTTTGTGCAGCAACCAGTGCGAGGCCGATTCCCGTGTTACCGGCCGTGGATTCGACCAGCGTATCGCCTGGCTTGATATCACCACGTTTCTCGGCCTGCTCAATCATCGAGATACCGATTCGATCCTTGATAGAGCCGCCGGGATTCATAAGTTCGAGTTTGAGAAACAGCCGGCAGGGGCCAGTATCGATATGGGTGACTTCTAACATCGGCGTTTCACCGACCATATCGAGTATGTTGGAATACACGTTCATAAGCACATCAGTTACATTGGTAATTTTCGGCGAGTTTACACTAGAGGAAGCCTTCATTGAGACTGGATGCGGTCATTACGGATGCCGTTGAGCGGCTTGCGCCTGACAGTGACTCGGCACGCCTCGATGCCGAGATTTTGCTGTGTCAGACAATCAACATGCCGCGCAGCTATCTATTTGCCCATCCTGAAGATGTGCTCGACGCCCTGACCCGAGACCGTTTTGAGCGGCTATTGAAACGAAGACTTGACGGTGAGCCCATGTCGTATATCACGGGCACACGCGAATTCTGGTCGCGCGAACTACTCGTGAGTCCGGCTACGCTGGTGCCACGACCCGAAACTGAGCTCCTTGTCGAACTCGCGCTCGCTGAGATTCCCCGCGAGGCCGAATGGCAGATTCTCGATCTGGGCACCGGTAGCGGCGCCATTGCGGTATCTATTGCGGCGGAGCGCCTGATGTGCACCATCACGGCGACCGATGCCAGCGCAGATGCGCTGGCCGTCGCGGCTGAGAATGTTCGGCAGGCCGATCTTGCGAATGTAATTTGTCTCAAGGGTTATTGGACTGCACCCGTGACTGGGCGACTCTTCAATCTCATCGTTGCCAATCCACCGTACGTCAGAAGTGATGATGCGGCACTTCAGGACCTGCGCTATGAGCCTCTGGCGGCTCTCGCCTCGGGTGAGGACGGCCTCAACGACATACGGATTTTGGCGACCAACTGCACGGCCCTACTCGCCGAGGATGGCTGGCTAATGCTGGAGCATGGAGCGGACCAGCAGATCGCTGTCGCAGACATCCTCGAAGCAGCCAACTGGGTCGATATCGCGTGCCATAATGACCTTGCAGGGAAACCCCGCGTGACAGTGGCTCGCCGGAATGGTAAATAAGCGCACACACTTCTACTTTGAGAGACAACACGAAACATCATGATTACCATCAAAACCAACCACGGCGACATTAGCGTCGAACTGTTCGACGAAAAAGCACCGATTTCCTGCGAGAATTTCCGCCAATACGTTACTGACGGGCACTTCGATGGAACCATTTTTCACCGCGTCATTCCGAATTTCATGATTCAAGGTGGCGGCATGGACGAGAACATGGATTCCAAACCAACACGAGACCCAATCAAGAATGAGGCCGACAACGGCGAACTGAACGAGCGCGGTACGCTTGCAATGGCACGAACCGGTGTCGTTGACAGCGCAACGTCGCAGTTCTTCATTAACCTCAATAGCAACGACTTTCTTAACCACGGTGGTCGTGATTTTGGCTATGCCGTATTTGGCAAGGTCAGTGATGGCATGGATGTGGTCGATGCGATTGCGGGCGTAGCGACCGGCAATAAGGGTGGCCACGGAGATGTGCCGCTCGACACCGTGACGATTATCGAAGTCACGATAGCCGGGTAAACTCAACATGATGCGCCGCGATGCCCGTCACCTCGCTCTCGAGCAGGTCGGTATTGATGGCCAGGAACGCATTGCTGCCGGCACGGTGTTGCTTATCGGTGCCGGCGGTATCGGTTGTGCGTCTGCAGCCTATCTCGCATCCAGTGGCGTGGGTCATCTGATGATCGCGGATTTTGACACAGTCGATGAAACCAATCTTGGACGTCAGGTACTGTACACACCCCAGGACGTCAACCAGCGCAAGGCAGAAATCGCGGCAAATCGGCTGCGCGCACTCAATCCGGACATTAATATCACGGCTATCACAAAACGGCTGGGTGATGCGGCACTTGCGTCTGCGGTTGAATTAGCGGATGTGGTCCTCGACGGATGCGACAACTTCGCGACGCGATTTCAGGTCAACGATTCCTGTGTCGCGGCGGGGAAACGCCTGATCTCCGGATCTGCGATTCGTATGGAAGGACAACTGGCGGTTTTCGGGCCCAATTACGACAACAGACCCTGCTACCGTTGTCTGTACGCCGAAGCCGATGAGTCCATGGATAGCTGCGCGGGTAACGGTGTGCTGTCTCCGGTGCCCGGTGTCATCGGGACGATGATGGCGGTGGAGGCACTCAAATATTTTTCAGGCGTCGAATCCGATATCTCCATGCTGCACTTATACGATGCTGCTGCTACGGAATTTCATACGCTCAGAATTCAAAAACGCGAGGATTGCCCGGCGTGTGCCCGATGAGCGGTTTCCGCTCTCTACCCCGCCGCTGATCGTCACGCATTACCTGTGACGACCAGCGGGTTCGTAAACAACACTCTTAAATACTCTTCTCTCTGAAGCTGAATTTTATCGTTTCTGACCGGCCCGAAACCGCACACACTGTCATGTACTCACGGATCGCTGCGTCATCTTCGATATCAAAAACTGTCGTTTTGATCGACAATTTGTGCCCGGTCACGCGGCGTTTTTTTGACTCGATGTCATGGCGAACGCGTCCTGCGCCTTCGTAGTTCGCCCGCTCACCGATTTGACTCACGCACAAGCTGATAGTGCTCTCCGGAGCAATCTCCGTAGTACCGGGCAATGCCGATGCACTTCCCGAAAACAACAGGCCAGCAACGGCCAATGATGTTGCAACTGCATATTTACTGATTTTCATGGTCTTTCTCCTGGTGGTTAAATAACAGAATGCTCATTCTGTTTTAGTCAAAAAAAATGTTTGTTACTGCATGGCAGCCAATGTGTTATCCACAATGCCGTCCAGTGTTTCGCGTTTGAATCCGGTTCGTCCGAGTACCGCCAGGCCAAACATCGTACTGGTCAAGAGCTCTCCGGCATCATTGACGTCAACATCGTCACGAATCTCACCGCGTGCCTTGGCCGACTCCAGTCCTACAGAGAACGCCTTGCCCATTCGCTTCATGAATTTTTGCAAAACGTCTCTCAAATCATTGTCCTGTGGTGCGAGCTCCATGGCCGTGTGAATGAACAAGCAACCTTTGGTCTCCTCCTCACAGCACATATCGTCTACGCGTTCCGCGAATATGGTGCGGATGTGATCCAGAGAAGCATCCGGCTCCAATAAGCGCAGGAAGGAGTTCTTGCCCATGCCATCTGCGTATCGATCCAGCGCTTGTTCAAACAGCTCCCGCTTGTTGCCGAAGGTGCCATACAGCCCGTAGCGGCTAACGCCGGTCGCCTGGACTATATCTTCCATCGAGGTTTCCGAGTAACCCTTGCACGAAAACAGGTTGACTGCTTTTGTCAGTGCTGCCGTCGGATCAAATGTGCGTGTTCTAACCATGCGAACCAGAATAGTCATTCTGTTTTGAGTTGTCAACCCTCAATTTGAAGCGATTCGCTAGTCGAGTCGCAACTTCAGGATAATGGGGCCCGACAGGCCCTCTGGCAATCTGCCATCGCGATCGAAGCGGTTCCAGTGGCTGTTCGCCACAAAGAAAAACTCGTCACCACGAATAACGCCGAGTGTCGGTTCATCAAACTGCTCGAGATTCGCTGCCAGTAATCTGCTGCGACTGATCGCGAGTCCGTTGTCACTCAATTGCAACGCAGCAATGCGGTTGGGACGAATGCCGTTTTGAACGACAAGCAACTCATGGCCATAGCGATACAGACCGTCGATCCCGTAATCGGTAACGTTGTCAGCAACACGAAGCCTTAGCAAAGATCCATCCTGCACTGATACGCGGTACAACCCGCCAATGTAATCCGCGACATACAGATAGCCGCCGCTCTCGTCGAGTACCAATCCTTGCGGCGACCCCAGTTTGCCGCGCTCCACGAGAGTCTCGAACTCGTTTGAGTCGATGTGGTAGCGATAAATGGCTCCGGTCAGACTGTCCGTCGCATAAATCGTATTGTCGTCGGCGATGACCAAATCACCGAGAACCTGCTTCTGCTCGTACTGCGGCAAAACTGCCGCCCTGGTGATTACGCCGCTGGACGTATCCAGCCGGAAGATACCCGTCTGACCCGCATCATCCTCTACATCAGCAAGCTCGGGAACCGCAGCACTTGCAAACCAAAGGCTGCCGTCAACATGAAACCGCATACCGAATACGCTCCAGCTATCGCCGCGTTTAACAAGGACGCTCGGATTCTCGGAAAGCCTGACCAACTGGCCCGTGTGAATACTACCGATATATAACTCGCCGGCTTCATCGATAGCGATTCCCTCCGGCACAAATTTCGATTCCGGGTAATTTGCGACGACGTCCGCCACACCAGCTGGCTGGACCAGGGACCCCACTTTCGCCACGTAGTCACTCCAGCCATCGAGCTCTCTTAATGCCGCGAAGTCATCAAGCTCAGACGCACCGAAGTCGACGCCCTTTTCAAGCAGCAGATCGAGCGTCTGCAATGATCCACGGTGATCGCTGTTTAATGTCTGGGAGAGTGCAAGGTTAAACAATGCAGCGGGATATCCGGGCCTCGCGGCCACCGCCCTTCTTGCGGCCAGCAACATCGCCGGATAATTCTCATTTTGATACTCAGCAATGAGTTCCTCGCGAGCCTCGCGATAGTCATCCGCATGCGCCGATGACAAAATGAGAATTGCGCTCGCGAGGATTACACCAACTAATTTATGCCGCGCTCGCTTCATCGGGATCATATCCAAGGTTCGGTGCCAGCCACTTCTCCGCTTCGACCATGCTTATTCCCTTTCGTTCGGCATAGGATTCGACCTGATCACGATCGACTTTGCCGACTGCGAAGTACTTCGCATCCGGGTGCGCGAAATAGAATCCACTAACCGCGGCCGTCGGGTACATGGCGAACGAATCGGTGAGTTGTAATCCGATACTGGCCTCAACGTCGAGCAGCTCCCACAACGTGCCTTTCTCGGTGTGGTCCGGGCACGCAGGATATCCGGGTGCCGGTCGTATACCTCGATATTTCTCAGCAATCAGATCATTGTTGCTCAGCGACTCGTCAGGCTCATAGGCCCAAAACTCTTTTCGAACTCGGCTGTGCATGAACTCAGCGAGCGCTTCAGCAAGACGATCTGCCAGCGCTTTCAAGACAATTGCGCTGTAATCGTCATGGTCCTTCTCGAATCGTTCGACGTGCTCATCGATGCCGATGCCGGCCGTGACGGCGAATCCGCCGATGTGGTCGGACAAACCCGTTTCCGTCGGCGCAACGAAATCGCCCAGACATCCCTGCGACTGCCCTTCTGCCTTGGAGCGCTGTTGGCGCAAATGACAAAGACGGTGAGTAACATCCTTTCGTTCATCATTCGCAAAAACCAGGATGTCGTCGTGATCCTCCGAATTGGCCGGGTAAAAGCCAATGACGGCGCGTGCGCTCAGCCACTTGTCCTCTATGATTTGATCGAGCATTGCTGTCGCATCGTTAAATAATGACGTAGCAGCTTCGCCGACGGTTGCATCGTCCAGAATTTGCGGGAACTTACCGTGAAACTCCCAGGCGTTAAAGAAAGGCATCCAATCGATGTAATCACGGAGGTCGTTGAGATCAATATCATTGAACACGCGAGTGCCGGTGAATTCGGGCCGTGGCGCGTCATAATCATTCCAGTCGCATTGGTGCTTGCGCGCCCTCGCTTCGTTCAACGATAGCTGCGGCGACAAACGCTTCTTGTTTGCGTGTTGGTCACGACGACGGGCATTGTCTTTACGGGTTTTTTGCACGATCGCATCTCGCGTACTCGGTTCGATCAGCGCCTGCGCAACACCGACCGACCGCGATGCGTCTTTAACGTAGATAACCGGGCCCTCGTATTTCGGTTCGATCTTGACCGCCGTATGTGCTGGTGATGTCGTTGCACCACCGATAAGTAGTGGCAGCTCGTAGTCCAGTCGCTGCATTTCACCGGCGACGTGCACCATCTCATCCAGCGACGGAGTAATGAGTCCGGAGAGGCCAATGATGTTAGCGTTCTCGCGCTTTGCGGCCTCGAGAATTTTGTCACACGACACCATCACACCGAGGTCGATCACTTCGAAGTTGTTGCACTGCAGGACGACGCCGACGATGTTTTTGCCAATGTCGTGTACATCACCCTTGACGGTTGCCATGACTATTTTGCCGTTTGAGCTTATCTCACCGCCTTTTTCCTCTTCGATAAATGGCACAAGATGACCCACAGCCTTTTTCATGACGCGCGCAGATTTCACGACTTGCGGCAAAAACATCTTGCCGTCGCCGAATAAATCGCCGACGACATTCATACCGGACATCAGTGGTCCTTCGATCACATCAAGTGGTCTGTCCGTCGCCAGGCGTGCTTCTTCGGTATCGTCAACAACGAATTCATCGATACCATTGACCAGCGCATGCTCCAGTCTCTCGTCGACCGCCAGTTCACGCCATGTCAGGTCCGCAATCTTCGCAGCGGCGCCACTCTTCTGACCTGCGTATTTTTCGGCAACCGCCAGCAGTTTCTCGGTACCGTCGATATCTCGATTGAGCACGACGTCCTCAACGGCATTTCTCAGGTCATCCGGCAAGTCGGCGTATATAGCCAGTTGACCCGCATTGACGATACCCATATCCATGCCCGCGCGAATCGCGTGGTAGAGGAATACAGAATGAATCGCCTCACGAACGACGTTGTTACCGCGAAACGAGAACGACACATTACTGACGCCGCCGCTGACCAGCGCATGCGGCAGTACCTTCTTGATTTCTCGAGTTGCTTCGATGAAGTCCAGTCCGTAATTCGCATGCTCCTCGATGCCCGTGGCGATCGCAAAAATATTCGGATCGAAAATAATATCCGCGGGATCAACGCCGACCTGTTCGGTCAGGATCGCGTAAGAGCGTTTGCAAATGTCGATCTTGCGATCGATCGTGTCGGCCTGACCGGATTCGTCGAATGCCATGACGATAACGGCGGCTCCGTAGTCACTCACCAGTTGCGCCTGCGCGACGAACGACTCCTCGCCTTCTTTCAGGCTAATGGAATTGACCACCGCCTTGCCTTGCACACACTTGAGACCCGCCTCAATAACCGACCACTTGGACGAGTCGATCATGATCGGGAGTCTCGCAATATCCGGCTCGGAGGCGATCAGGTTCAGGAAAGTGACCATTGCCCTTTCGGAGTCGAGCATGCCCTCGTCCATGTTGACGTCGATAATCTGCGCGCCGTTCTCTACCTGCTGGCGTGCGACAGCAACAGCCGCCGTATAATCATCGGCTTCGATCAGACGACGAAAAACCGCAGAGCCCGTGACATTGCAACGCTCACCGACATTGGCGAACAAATCGCCGGGACCGATGTTGAATGGTTCGAGCCCTGACAGGCGACATCGGACCGCTATTTCGGGAACAACGCGGGGTGCTACATCGTCAATGACGTCCTTCAGGGCGCGAATATGAGCGGGACGCGTTCCACAACATCCGCCGACCAGGTTAACAAGTCCACTCGCCGCGAATTCGCCGACAACCTCGGCCATCTCGGCCGGTGTTTCATCGTACTCGCCGAATTCGTTCGGCAGACCTGCGTTCGGGTGGATGCCTACGCGTGTACCTGCAATTCTCGACAGCTCTGCGACATACTGGCGCAAGTCTTTCGCGCCCAGTGCGCAGTTAAGACCGATCATGAATGGATTGACGTGACGCACTGAATTCCAGAATGCTTCTGTGGTTTGTCCGGACAGAGTGCGGCCTGACGCATCAGTGATCGTTCCGGAAATCATGACTGGTAATTCGATACCCGTTGCGCGGAAGCTGCGCTTCAGCCCAACGATCGCAGCTTTTGCATTCAGCGTATCGAAGATCGTTTCGACCATCAGGAAATCGACACCACCCTCAATAAGTGCGACGGCCGCGACCTCATAAGTGTCTGCCAGCTTGTCGAAGCTGATATTGCGAAAACCCGGGTCGTTAACGTCGGGGGATATTGAGGCGGTGCGATTCGTCGGACCCAATATGCCCGCCACGTAACGTGGGCTACCGACTTTGACCGCGTATTTGTCAGCACAGTCGCGAGCCAGTCTTGCAGCAGCAATGTTGAGCTCTGCGACCAATTCTTCCATGCCGTAATCGGCCATGGACGGCGCGTTCGAGTTAAATGTGTTCGTCTCGATGATGTCGGCGCCAACATCAAGGAAATGATTATGGATGCCACGAATTACGCTGGGCCGTGTAATCGACAGGAGATCGTTATTGCCTCCAAGATCACGTTTCCAGTCCGCAAATCGTTCGCCACGAAAGTCGTCTTCGGTCAATCCACAAGCCTGGATCATCGTTCCCATGGCACCATCGAGTAACAAAATGCGCTCGTCGAGTGCGCGCATCATGCTGTCAATTCTGTCGTTACGTTCCATCGCTACAATCTCACGCCGCATCCTGACCGGAACGCACACCCAGCGCATGACAAATCGCGTAAGTCAGTTCGGAACGATTCAGCGTATAAAAGTGAAAATCTTCAATACCTTCAGACTCGAGGTGACGAACCTGCTCGATCGCAACGCTTGCAGCGATCATCTGTCGGGTTTCAGGATCGTTTTCAAGGCCATCAAAACGATGTCGCAGGGCTGCCGGAATAGCCGCACCGCACATTCTGGCGAAACGCTCCATTTGTGGAAACCGGGTAATCGGCAAAATACCGGGAATGATTGCGGACTCTATGCCCGCCTGATCACAGCGATCACGGAAGCGCAGAAATACATCCGTATCAAAAAAGAATTGCGTGATCGCACGACTGGCACCGGCGTCAAGCTTGCGTTTGAGGTTGTCGAGATCAAAGAGCGCATCGCTCGCTTCCGGGTGCACTTCCGGATACGCGGCGACGGAAATATCGAAGTCGGCAACCTTCTTCAATCCTGCAACGAGGTCCGAGGCGTACGCGTAGCCATCGCGGTACGGCACATAGCATTCCGCGCCTTTCGGCGCGTCGCCGCGTAATGCAACCAGATGACGCACCCCCGTGTCCCAGTACTCGCGAGCAATGTCATCGATTTCGCCGCGCGTTGCGTCGATACAGGTCAGGTGGGGTGCTGGAGTCAAATCCGTCTCTTTAAGAATTCGCGCAACGGCAGCATGCGTGCGTACTCGAGTCGAACCGTCCGCACCGTAGGTTACGGACACGAATCTTGGTGAGAGGCTCGCAAGCCGTTCGATGGATTGCCAAAGGGTGGCCTCCATGGCCTCGGTATTCGGCGGGAAAAACTCGAAGGAAACGGTTGGTGAGTTTTTTGTAATCATGATTGTGAGTCTTGCTCAGGCTGCAACAGCGAGCAGCCAATCGGGATTTTTTGCCGGAATGGCTCTCGGCGGAGCCAAGCGGAGATCCGCGGCAGCGGCCCATATTGCGAACAGCGACCGCAAGTCAGAAATATCGGAGTCGGCGACCGACGCCAACAGCCATACGCGACCGTCATCGCTGAGCAAGCGCCTCGCTTCCTGCAGAGCAGTAGCGGGATCCTTCGCACTCCCCAATACGTCGTCGAGGATAATGGTGTCGAACTCGTTGTCGTCGAACGGCAGCGAGTCCATGTCGCCTTGCCGGAGTGTCGTGTTCGCGGTTCCCGCCAGTAGTAATTCCGCGCGCGCCAGACGCCGGGCATCAGAGTCGATGTCAACGCCGACGGCCCGGTGAGCCCGTGATGCCAGTAATTTCAGTATTCGTCCCTGGCCACAGCCTATGTCGAGCAGATCACCCAACGGCCGCGTGACCGTCAATTCGACCAGTGCCTTGTGTAACAGCCGGTCGCTTCCCGAAACCGGGGCCGCGACAACGTCTCTGTCGGCACGAATCTCACGCAATTTCCGGATGTCTTTTTGAAACTGTGGCTCGGCATCGGGTAGCAATGCGAGCAAACGGCGGCGCGTCGTCTGGTCTTCGCCTGCGCTTCGCACGCGGTAGTAAACGAAGTGCCCGTCCTTGAAGCGCTCCAGCAATCCGGCAGCACACAATTGTTTCACGTGTTGAGAGATACGCGGCTGACTCTGCCCCATTACTTTGGTCAGCTCAGACACACTGCACTCGGCCACGCCACACAATGCCACCAACCGGGTTCGGAACGGGTCGGCGAGCGCTTTGAATTGTAGCAGCAGCTTGTGGGTCAATGAGTTCATATAAAAATATAAGTATTTATTTATATTGCTAATCGAATAGTATACAGAAATCGTTGTTGGAACCCAATGGTTTGCGTATACCGGTTAGACTCACGACAGTCGCTAAAAGGAGAGTTTTGCGTGAACACGAATACAATTGAGATCAATGCCTTATCGCCAACCCCGGAACAGATGCAGGCGTTTCTTTCGCTTCCGGACAGCCCGGTTGTGATGGTCAACCTGCTTAAGTTCAAGCCCGGCGGCGGTGCCGAGGAATATGCCAAGTACGCCATCGGTGTAGGGCCGCTGCTGCAGAAGGTGGGAGCGAAGATCGTGTTTTCGGGCCAGGCAGCTGCGTGCCTGATTGGTAACGGTGATTGGGACTCGATCGCTCTCGTCGAATATCCGAATCCAGCAGCACTGCTGAAGATGGTGGAGTCAGAGGGATATAAGGCAATCCACCACCATCGGGAAGCCGGGCTCAAGGGCCAGGTAAATTATGCGGTATTGCCGTCGGCTGATGGGCTCTAGCCACCGAGCGGTTTTCGCACGGTCGCGGTGTTACCCTCGATTCTTGCGAACGATTAACCAGCGAGGTTCGCTGTGTGAGCGGTAATGATTATGACCCCGTTGGCCGTTTCACGATTGCGTGCCGATACACCTGCAGCGTTCTGGTTGCCGCACCAGTCGCCTACGTGAATCTCGTGACAGATGGCGATGCCTATCACTTTCTCGCATTGGTACTTCTCAGCCCGATCGCCGGAATTATGCTAATCGGAAACTCGCTGTTTTGTCTCGTTCGCTATCGGAAGATTGAATCCTATTGGGTTGGCATCGCCTTCATACTGGTAGGGCTGGCTGGAGGACCGATTTTCTGGCACTACCTTCCAGAATTCAGAATGTAAGCCCGACCGAGTCAGCAACCAAGCTCTAGCTGCTGAGCTTGTCTTTGAGTATCTGGTTGACCTGCCCGGGGTTCGCCTGACCTTTAGTCTCTTGCATGACCTTGCCGACGAAGAACCCGATCAGCTTATCTTTGCCTGCCTTGTATTCAGCGACCTGCTCCGGGTTGTCCGCAATTACTGTGTCGACAACGGCCTCTATCGCCGAGCTATCAGTGATTTGCTTCAGACCTTTCGCTGCAATGATCTCGTCAGCAGGGCCTTCACCGTCCCACATCGCCTCGAATACCTGCTTGGCGATTTTTCCGGATATCGTGTTGTCGTGTATGCGACTGACGAGCCCCGCCAGATCAGCGGCCGAAATGTTGCTCTCACCGATATCCTTGCCTTCACGATTCAAGGCGCCCGCGAGGTCACCAATAACCCAGTTCGCAGCGATTTGTGCTGTCGCGCCCGTCGCCTCGACGACGGCCTCATAGTAGTCGGCCAATGCTCGGCTCGCCGTCAAAATTTCGGCGTCGTCAATTTTCAGGCCATACTCATCGACGAATCGTGATTGCTTGGCGACTGGCAGTTCCGGCATCGATTCCCGTACTGCTTCAATGTACTCGTCACTAATTTCAACGGGCAACAAATCCGGATCCGGAAAATAGCGATAATCGTTGGCTTCCTCTTTTGAACGCATGGACCGCGTTTCGTCTTTGTCCGAATCGTAAAGCCGCGTTTCCTGTACAACCGTGCCACCGTCTTCAATCCGATCAATCTGCCGCTCAACTTCGAGGTTGATCGCTTTCTCGATGAAACGAAACGAGTTCAGGTTCTTGAGTTCAGCACGCGTGCCAAGCTCCTCCTGACCCATGGGTCTGACTGACACGTTCGCATCGCAGCGGAACGAACCTTCCTGCATGTTGCCATCGGATATTCCGAGGTAACGCACAATTGTGTGAATCTTTTTCAGGTACGCGACCGCTTCTTTCGCCGATCTCAAGTCCGGTTCCGAAACGATTTCGAGCAAAGGCGTGCCGGCGCGATTCAGATCAATTCCCGATGAGGTATCAAGACCTTCATGAATCGACTTGCCTGCGTCCTCCTCGAGATGCGCGCGTGTGATGCCGATACGTTTTTCATTGCCGTCGGCATCGGTGATAAACATTTCACCGTGCTCAACAATCGGCAGCTCAAGCTGACTGATCTGGTAGCCCTTCGGCAAGTCCGGATAGAAGTAGTTCTTGCGCGCAAACACCGAACGACGCGCCACAGTGGCATTAACGGCCAACCCGAACAACGCCGCCATCCGAACGACTTCCTTGTTCAATACCGGCAAAACACCCGGGTAACCGAGGTCAACGAGATTCGCCTGTGTATTGGGTTCGGCGCCGTAAGCCGTTGATGATGCCGAGAATATTTTGCTCGTGGTCGCGAGCTGCGCGTGAATTTCGAGACCGATGACTACTTCCCAACCTGAATTTGACCCGGCCGCACTCATTTGAAAGCCTCCGGGCAGGCCTTGTGCCATTCAGTCTGCTGCTGATATTGATGAGCGCAACGCAACAGCGTCTCTTCGTTGAAATGCGCTCCGACGAGATGCAGCCCAACCGGCAAATCATCAACGAGTCCACACGGCACGGACATGGCCGGCAACCCGGCGAGGTTTGCGCCAATTGTGTAAATGTCATTCAGATACATCTGAATTGGATCATCAACCTTGTCGCCCAGCTTGAATGCCGGTGACGGGGTGGTCGGACCTGCAATGAGATCGACATCGGCAAACGCTTTTCTGAAGTCATCCGCGATCAGCTGCCGGACCTGCTGCGCCTTCAAATAGTAGGCATCGTAATAGCCGGCCGATAACACGTAGGTGCCGGTCATGATGCGACGCTTCACTTCATCGCCGAACCCTTCACCGCGACTGCGACAATACAAGTCGAGCAGGTCTTCAGCGTCATCCGCCCGATAACCAAAACGCACGCCATCAAAACGCGACAGGTTTGAGGAACACTCCGCCGGAGCAACAACGTAGTAGGTCGGCACTGACATATCGAGATTGGGCAAATCAACTTCAACCGTTGTTGCACCAAGAGACTCAAGCACAGCAATCGCTTCTTTGACTCTTGCTCCGGTCTGCTCTTCCAGACCCGCATCAAAATGCTGGCGAACGATGCCGACACGTAATCCTTTAATCGAATCCCCGATGCTTGCAAGGTAGTCGGGAACCGGTTGATCAATGGACGTGGAGTCGCGTTCGTCAAATCCCGCCATGACACCGAGCAGACGTGCGGCATCCTCAGACGAGCGCGTGATGACACCGGCCTGATCGAGGCTCGACGCGAAAGCGATCATGCCGTAACGTGAAACACGGCCATAGGTCGGCTTGACCCCGACGGTACCGGTCAGTGCGGCTGGCTGACGAATCGAGCCGCCCGTGTCCGTGCCGGTCGCTGCCGGAGCAAAACGTGCCGCTACTGACGCAGACGATCCGCCCGACGAGCCGCCGGGTGAACATTCAGGATTCCAGGGGTTTTTGACCGGTCCGAAGTAGCTGGTTTCATTGGACGAACCCATTGCGAACTCGTCCATGTTGGACTTCCCCAGTACTACAGCACCCGCATCGGCCAGTTTTTGCACCACAGTGGCATCGTAAGGTGAAACGAAATTTTCGAGCATCTTCGAACCGCAAGTCGTTTTGATGCCCCGTGTGCAAAAGATGTCCTTGTGAATTATGGGCAGGCCATTCAAGGCGCCGCCTATGCCGGCCACTCGTGCCGCATCGGCCCGGGAGGCGGTGGCGAGTGCTGCAGATGCCGTCACAGTAACAAAGGCATTGAGCTTGTCATCGTGTGCAGCGATGCGATCCAGCAACACCTGGGTCAGTTCGACCGACGTGAACTCACCTTTCTTGAGACCGGACGCGAGCTCAGTCAATGTTTGCGAGTGCAGAGCCGTCATTCAAGTACTTTGGGGACCAGATAGAGTCCGGCAGAAACTGATGCGGCGTTTTCCTGGTAGCGATCACGCTCATTCGACTCGGTAACGACGTCCGGCCGCAATCTTTGCGCCGCATCCAGGGGGTGCGCCATCGGCACGACACCGGTGGTATCCGCCGCGGACAGCTGATCGACAAAATCGACGATTTTGGACAGCTTTTGGACGCTGATCGCGTACTCCTCGTCGGTGAGTTTCAGCCTCGCGAGCATCGCGATATGTCGGACCTGATCTTTGTCGAGTGACACGGGATATTTCCAGGATTATCGTTTTGCAATAGAGACGCTTTTCGACGGGGTCGCAATAATACACGCCGCCTTGTGGAATGTCGTGGGCATTGTTAAATTACGCCGTTATCTTCCTTCGAGACCCCACCCCGACATGTTCAAAAATATCCTGGGTTATTTTTCCAATGACCTGTCTATCGATCTAGGCACCGCCAACACCCTTATTTACTCACGTGGGGCTGGCATCGTGCTTGATGAACCGTCCGTTGTGGCGATTCGCGAAGATTCCGGCCGGGGTGGCCGCACCGTTGAGGCTGTCGGCGCGGAGGCCAAGAACATGCTGGGCCGCACGCCGGGCAACATTACGGCGATCCGGCCGCTAAAAGACGGCGTTATCGCCGATTTCACAGTCACTGAGAAAATGTTGCAGCACTTCATCCGGAAGGCGCACGAATCCCGCTATTTCCGGCCCAGCCCGCGCGTTTTGATCTGTGTTCCGTACGGATCCACGCAGGTAGAGCGACGCGCGATTCGCGAATCCGCAGAGGGTGCCGGCGCGCGCAAGGTTCACCTTATCGATGAACCCATGGCTGCGGCGATCGGTGCCGGCATGCCCGTGCACGAAGCCCGCGGCTCCATGGTACTCGATATAGGCGGCGGAACATCGGAGGTCGCGGTCATCTCATTGAACGGCATCGTCTACGCTGCGTCTGTGCGAATCGGCGGCGACCGCTTCGACGAGGCCATCACCAATTACGTGCGGCGCAATTACGGCATCCTGATCGGTGAAGCAACAGCCGAGCGCATCAAACACGAAATTGGCTCTGCATTTCCAGGCCAGGAAGTCCTTGAGATTGCCGTCAAGGGCCGCAATCTGTCCGAAGGCGTGCCACGCAGCTTTACGTTGAACAGCAACGAAATACTTGAAGCGCTGCAAGAACCGCTGCAGGGAATCGTTGGCGCTGTCAAAGAAGCGCTGGAGCAAACACCGCCCGAACTGGGCTCTGACGTTGCTGAACGCGGCATTGTTTTGACCGGCGGTGGCGCTTTGTTGCGCGACATCGACAAGCTGTTGATGGAGGAAACCGGACTACCGGTCGTTATCGCCGACGATCCGCTCACCTGTGTCGCCCGAGGGGGCGGCCGTGTTATCGAGCTCATCGACGAACATGGCCCCGCGGTATTCGGCCTGGAATAGTGACAACGGATTTCAATGGTCGCTTCGCGCGGAAGTAGCAGTAACTCAGGCCGTATTCCGGCGCTGGGTCTTCGAGTCCTCGGCCTAATTTTCATCAGCATTTTGCTGATGTATTTCGACAACCGAGACAATCACCTCAATACGGTACGCAAGAGCGTTGGTGCCGCGGTTTATCCACTGCGCGTCATCGTGGACGCGCCCGTGCGTTTTTGGGGCTGGTTGGGCGAAACGACGGCGTCGCGCAACGACTTCCAACTGGAACTGGCGCGACTTAGAGCTGAGCGACTCCTGACCAATGCCCGACTGCAAAAATTCAATGCGCTTGAAGCCGAGAATGTACGCCTGCGTGCGTTGCTTGATGCTCGCACGCAAGTGCGTGACAAAGCACGAGTTGCGGAAATCATGTCCGTCGATGCCAACCCCTATAACCACGGCCTTGTCATAGACGTCGGCACACAGGATGGCGTCTTTGATGGCCAGGCACTGGTCGATGTCGATGGCGTCGTCGGCCAGGTGATCGAAGCAGGTCTTATGACCTCACAAGCAATGCTGATCAGTGATACGGACCACGCCCTGCCCGTTGAAATCAATCGAAACGGCCTGCGAACCATTGTTGTTGGCAGCGGTAAAATCGATCAGCTCGAGTTACCGTTTGTGGTTAACAACGCGGACATTCGTGTCGGCGACCTGCTGATTACATCGGGTCTTGGTGGCGCGTTTCCAGCCGGTTATCCCGTTGCGGTCGTTGCGACGATTACACGTATTCCACAAGAGCCCTATGCGCATGTGACTGCGACGCCAGCGGCATCGCTCGGTCAGGTTCGCGAGGTCATGCTCATCTTTTCCACGGGCGCACACGAATCGGATATCACGGCCGATGATTAGAGACCGTGCCTCGCGCCGCATGCCCGTCATCGCATCGTTCATCTTCGGCTTGATGCTGACCATCATGCCGCTACCCGATGCCGCTGCGGTATTTCGTCCGGATTGGCTGGCGCTGCTGGTCATATTTTGGACCATGCAGCTACCACGTACCTGGAGCGTTGGCGCCGCATGGATCGTTGGTATTGTGCTCGACGTTTCACAAGGCACGCTGATCGGCCAGCATGCGCTTGCGCTTTGCTGTGTCGCATTCGTTACGGTCCGATTGCACTTGTTGATGCGGGTATTTCCCGTGCCACAACTAACGGCAACTGTATTCCCCATCCTCGCTATATATCAATTTCTGCTGTTCTGGATTAATGGTGTCGCCGGTGTCGGCGCGCCATCGGTCGTGTATTGGGGTCCTGTGGTTTCGGGCACGCTGATGTGGCCGGTCGTAATGATCGCCCTCTCCGGCCTGCGCTACCGGACCCGCTCCGGATGAGCCTGCTTTCGCCAATCAAAGACCACCATTCGGAACGGCGACTTTTTATTGGCAGAGCCATCCTCGCATCGGTCGTATCGTTTTTCCTACTCGGGACAGTGATCGCGCGTCTCGTTCAATTGCAGGTATTCGATCACGAATTATTCGCGGAGAAATCACAGGGCAATCGTGTGCGCATTGAGGCCGTACCACCGATCAGGGGCTTGATTTTTGATCGCAAAGGACGGGTGATTGCCGAAAATCTGCCGGCTTACCAACTCGAATTGATTCCCGAACAGGTCGACGACATCAATGACACGTTGATTCGGCTCGCAGCCATCAACCTGATCGAGCGCGATGACATACCGCGCTTCGCGGCGCTCAGTCAAAGCGGTCAGCGGTTCAAACCGGTCACATTGAAGTTCCGCCTGACTGATGAAGAGATCGCGAATTTCGCGATTCAAAGGCCACGCTTCCCGGGTGTCGACTTTCGACCCAGGCTCGTGCGCCATTACCCAAACGGCGAATTGTTCGCTCATGCGGTTGGCTACGTTGGCGCACTCGATACCGGTGACATGCAAAGACTCGACTCCGCTCGATATGCAGGCACGTCGCACACCGGCAAGACCGGCATCGAAAGCAGCTTTGAAAATGATCTGCACGGTGATGTCGGTTTTCGGCACCTGATTACTAACGCGCGCGGTCGGCAGGTACCCGCCAACTCAAGTGAATTACTCGACTCGTTGCCGATGGACGAAACACCCGGCCCGGGCGCAAATATTTACCTGAGTCTCGATCTCAACTTGCAGAAAATCGCCTACAACGCTCTTGAGGGCCGACGTGGCGCGGTGGTCGCACTGGATCCGACGACCGGTGAGATTCTGGCACTCGTTAGTGCACCAGCATTTGACCCGAACCTGTTCGCTGTCGGCATGAGCACCGGGCAATACCGGGATCTGCAGGACAATCTGGATCGCCCGCTTTTTAATCGTGCCGTGCGCGGCACCTATCCGCCCGGCTCAACCATTAAGCCAATGCTGGCACTGGCGGCGCTCGAGAGCAACGCGACCAACCTGACGCGAAAGAGCGTCTGCATAGGTTATTTCCAACTGCAAGGTGACGATCACCGCTATCGTGACTGGAAACCCGAAGGACACGGGCCTGTCGACCTGCACGACGCTATCGCACAGTCCTGTGATGTTTATTTCTATGAAATGAGCGGCGTTCTTGGCATCGACAACATGCACAAGTACCTGACGCAATTTGGCCTTGGCAGTGCGACCGGTGTCGACGTCCTCGGTGAACGCCCGGGTCTTGTCCCTTCACGAGAGTGGAAGAGGAATAATTTTCGCGATCGCGACGACAAGCGCTGGTATCACGGCGAGACGGTAATCGCCTCCATCGGGCAGGGATTCATGCTGGCGACGCCACTGCAACTGGCCTCTGCGGTAAGCACGCTGGCGATGCGTGGTTCCCGCTTTCAACCGCACCTCGTCGCGGCCGTAGAGGACCCGTTGAGTGGAGAACGCGACCTCGTCGGACCCAGGCGCTTGGCCGATGTCGAAATCGACAACGAGTTCTATTGGGACAACGTACTCGAGGCGATGCATGACGTAATGCAGGGTCCGAGCGGCACGGCTCGCGCCGTCGGCTTCGGCGCGCCGTATGAGATGGCGGGCAAGAGCGGTACGGCTCAGGTGGTCTCGATAGCGCAGGATGAAGAATACGACGAAGAGGAAATCGCCGAACGACTGCGCGATCACGCCCTGTTCATCGCCTTCGCACCGTTTGATGACCCACGTATCGCGGTCGCCGTCATCGTCGAAAATGGCAGCAGCGGCAGTAGCGTCGCTGCGCCGATTGCAAAAGCCATTATGGATGAGTACCTGGGATACGGTGATGCTGCGACTCAGTGAAACGCAACGCATGCTGACGCACAAAGCAGCGCCGCTAAGGACTTTTTCCGGGCTCATACACGGACTGAATATCGACGGTCCGCTGCTCGGTGGCCTCCTCCTGATCTGCATATTCGGCTTGTTCGTCCTCTATAGCGCCGCCGGCGAGAACGCCAGCCTGCTCATCAACCAGGCCGTCCGACTCGGTGTAGCATTGATTGCGATGTTGATTGTCGCGCAATTGCCACCGGACTTTCTGCGCCGCTGGACGCCCTGGGGATACGTTGCCGGACTGCTGTTGCTGGTGCTGGTCCTGACCCGGGGCGATGTCGGACAGGGCGCACAACGCTGGCTCGATTTTGGTATTCGCTTTCAACCATCGGAGGCAATGAAACTCGCCGTCCCAATGATGACTGCGTGGTTTCTGCACGACCGGCAGATTCCTCCCAGAATTGGTCATCTCGCGATTATCGCCGTACTCATAGCGGTACCGACCATCATGATAGCGAGGCAGCCGGATCTCGGGACGTCGCTGTTGATAGCTGCGTCCGGCATCATCGTTATCATTCTCGCGGGCATGTCACTCCGACTCATGTTCGGTCTTGGTGTGCTTGCCATACCCGGCGCACTCGTCCTGTGGAATTTCATGCAGGATTATCAGAAACAGCGCGTGCTGACTTTGCTCAATCCGGACAGCGACCCACTCGGCGCCGGCTACAACATCATTCAGTCCAAGATTGCTATTGGATCCGGCGGGTTGTTTGGCAAGGGCTGGACGAACGGTTCCCAGGCACACCTTGAATTCTTGCCGGAGCGACACACCGATTTTATTTTCGCCGTACTCGGAGAGGAATTCGGCCTGTTCGGCGTACTGAGTTTGCTCGGCTTATACATGTTTGTTATCGGCCGTGGCCTCTATATCGCGGTGCAGGCACACGACACGTACTCACGATTACTGGCAGGCTCGATCAGCCTGACCTTTCTCGTGTACGTATTCGTCAATACAGCAATGGTGACCGGCCTTGTTCCGGTTGTCGGAGTGCCTTTACCACTGGTTAGCTTCGGCGGCACGTCCATGGTGACGCTGATGGCGGGATTCGGTATTCTGATGTCGGTCCACTCACACAGAAAACTCCTGCCCCACTAATGAAGTCCTGATGACACATAACCGATTGCTTGCCGGCGTTTTATCGCTGCTGATTTTCACTGCCTCCGCCTCGGCTTCCGACGCGGTCTACGTTGATCTGGAACAGGAAAATGTCGCCAATTTTATTAATGAAATGGTCAGGTCGCACAAATTCGACCGCGATGCCCTGTCGGCTGTGCTTGCCAGGGCTGAGATAAAAGCCGCCATCATCGAGAAAATATCTACGCCGGCCGAACGCTCTTTGACCTGGGGCGAGTACCGCAAAATATTTATTACCAAGGAACGCATCAACGCTGGCACAATGTTTTGGCGTGACAACAAACCGATGCTTGAGCGCATTGCTCTTGAATCAGGCGTTCCCGTCGAAATACTGGTTGGCATCATCGGCGTGGAGACTTACTACGGCCGTATAACCGGCAAAGACCGGGTTATCGACGCACTGGCAACGCTGGCTTTCGAGTACCCGCCTCGATCAACCTTCTTTCGCAAAGAGCTTATGCAATTCCTGATTCTCGCGCGCGAAGAAGAACTGGATCCTGCCGTTCCGATGGGATCCTATGCTGGCGCGATGGGACGACCACAGTTCATGCCATCCAGCTTTCGGTCTTATGCAGTTGACTCGACGGGCGATGGTAAACGAGACATTTGGAATAACTGGGCCGACGTTGCCGGCAGCATCGCCAATTATTTTCTCGCACACCGCTGGCGTATCGGCGAAGAGGTCGTTGCGCAGGCGACATTGGGCAGTTCGTGGCAGGGTCCTGTTCCAAAACCCGCAAACACGCTTAAGGCAACGGACTCGGTTCAGTCATTGACCAGAAAGGGCGTTTTGTTCATGACGGACCTCACTGCCGAAAGGGATGGCCAGCTACTGACATACGAAGGTGATGATGGCATCGAACACTGGGTGGGTTTTCACAATTTTTTCGTGATTACGAAATACAATCGCAGCGTGATGTATGCATTGGCCGTGCATCAACTCGGGCAACAGATTTCGTCGAAAGTTAATACTGATGCCTCTTGATATCGTGCGGCTGATCGTATTCGCAATATCGATCGTTCTCGCGGGTTGTGGCGGTCACACGACCCGGGATGACGGTCCGGGCAGCGGCCGCATACCCGATTTGCCGGGCGACGCCGTGCCAAGACCCGAACCACGCAGTAAGTACGGCAACGGGCCGCAGTACGAGGTGCTCGATAAGTGGTACACCGTCATGCAAAGCAGCGCCGGCTACCAGGAGCGAGGTGTGGCGTCATGGTACGGCAAGAAGTTTCACGGTCGGCTAACCTCCAATCGCGAAGCGTACGACATGTACGCAATGACGGCGGCGCACAAGACTTTACCGCTACCCACCTACGTTCGTGTCAGAAACCTGAGTAATAACAAGACAATCGTTGTACGCGTGAATGATCGTGGACCGTTTGCACACAATCGCATCATCGATCTGTCGTATGCGGCGGCGTTGAAACTCGACATGATCCGGGATGGCACGAGCCTGGTTGAGGTCACGGCGATTAGTTTCGACAAACCAGCGGGTGATCGACCAACGCTGACTTCCACTCCATCGTCTTCCTCCAGACGCATTTTTGTCCAGGTCGGTGCATTCGGCGATCGAGCGAATGCCGTTCGGCGGCTGCAATTCCTGTTGAGGTCCGGCATCGACAAAGCGTTCGTCTTTGAGGACCAGTCAACCGGCAGCTCCATGTTCCGTGTCCGCATTGGCCCGGTCGCTGATGCAATCCAGTACGACGTGTTGATCGAGGAACTCGAAGGCCTCGGCATCGCTGATCCTTACCTTATTACCGAATAGCAACGTACAATACGCGCCGATTCGGACTTTTTGACAAGCAGAGGCAGTATGTCCAAACGATTAAGCAACGCGTTCGCTATCCTTTTTTTATTAGTATTTTCAATGTCTTATGCTGCAGCCATGCCAACTCCCGCCGCTCCCATCATCGGCGCCAAGAGTTTCCTGGTCATCGACAGCGAGACGGGATATGAAATCGCATCATTAAATCCGGACGCCGCGCTGGCTCCAGCGAGCCTCACCAAAATCATGACGACCTATGTGGTCTTTTACGCCCTGCAACAGGGCCAGATCACGCTCGACGAAGAAGTAACCGTCAGCGAAAGAGCATGGCGTACGGAAGGCTCACGCATGTTCATCGAAGTGGGCACGCGCGTGACGGTTAAGGATTTGTTGCTCGGCATGATCGTGCAATCGGGTAACGATGCGAGCGTCGCTCTCGCGGAACATATCGCGGGCAGTGAAGGTGTATTCGCCGAAATGATGAATCAGCACGCAGCGGCGATTGGCATGCGTTCGAGCCATTTTCAAAATGCGACCGGGCTGCCCGCAGAAAACCATACGACAACCGCCCGCGACCTGGCAACGCTGGCCCGCACAATCATCGAAAAGTACCCCGAATACTACCAATGGCACGCTGTAAAAGAGTTCACCTACAACGACATCAGGCAAAACAATCGCAACTCGTTGCTGTGGCGTGACGACTCGGTCGACGGCCTCAAGACAGGCCACACAGAAGACGCAGGATACTGCCTGGTCGCCTCAGCGGCGCGGGACGGCATGCGTCTCATCTCAGTCGTTCTCGGCACATCCAGCACCAGGGCCCGAGCGGACGGCAGCCAGGCACTCATTAACTATGGCTTTCGTTTTTTTGAGACACGTTTATTGTTCAAAGCAGGCGAAGAAATTTCCAATGCGCGAATCTGGAAATCTGCGAACGCGTATTCTCGCCTGGGTGTTCTGGAGGACTTGTACATCACCGTGCGTCGCGGCTCCTACGACAAGCTGGAATCCAAACTGGATATTCCAGCCATTGTGCTGGCACCGATAGCCGCCGGGCAGCCGGTAGCCGAACTCAGCATTAGCCTCGAAGGCGAACAACTTGTCACAGCGCCGTTGCGCGCATTGGACGACAATCCGGACGGTTCGTTTTGGCAACGTACGAAAGACAGTGTAAACCTCTGGTTCGAGTGACATGAGCGAAGAGTCTGTCATTGAATTTCCCTGTGATTTTCCGATCAAGATGATGGGCCGCGATACACCTGGATTTAGAACGATAGCCCGATCGATTATCGAAAACCACGTCGGTCCTGTCGAAGACGAGGCAGTAAAATTCAATTCAAGCGGCAGAGGAAACTTCGTCTCGGTGACGGTGACGGTGACCGCAACGAGCCAGCAGCAGCTCGATGACATCTACCGTGACGTCTCCGGACACGACGACGTACTGATGGCGCTGTGAAGACGTTATTTCGTGGCCGGCAGGACTACATTCCGCTGTGGCACGAAATGCAGGACTTTACCGATTCACGCGACGAAAATACGCCCGATGAAATCTGGTTTGTGGAACACCCACCGGTTTTTACGATGGGCCTCAACGCCAGCGAAGAACATTTACTCGCGCCGGGCGACATTCCAGTCGTGCAGATCGATCGCGGTGGTCAGGTCACATTTCACGGGCCCGGCCAGCTAATGATCTATCCGTTGATCGACCTTAGACGCTCAAATATTGGTGTACGTAACCTGGTCACAGCACTCGAACAAAGCGTTGTCGACCTCGTTGCCGAGTATGAGGTCGCCGCGGTCGCACGTGCCGACGCACCCGGCGTCTACGTTGCCGGCGACAAGCTCGCAAGCGTTGGGCTTCGAATTCGACGCGGATCAAGCTTTCATGGCATGGCGCTAAATGTGGATATCGACCTCGAGCCTTTCTCACGCATCAATCCCTGCGGCTACGCCGAGCTACAGATGACGGATCTCAAACGCCTTGGGATCGATCTGGCGCTTGCAGTATCCGCAGAGAAACTACTGCCTCATTTCCTGCGGCACCTGCGCGTCATTCGGACAGGGCTTTGAGACGTTCTGGCGTGCCAACGTCCGCCCACTCACCCTCGTAAACAGATCCCTGCAAACGACCGGCTTCAGCGGCCTGTCGCATCATCGGCACGATCGAGAACCGACCCGGTTTGCAGTCATCGAAAAATTCCGGCCGGTACATTGCTACGCCCGCAAAGGTCAGTGTCGGTGTTTCGCCGTTGCGTACCAGCCCGCCGTCAAGATCGAAGTCGCCGGTGGCACGATAATCCGGTGTCGGCACGAGCACCAGGTGTCCCAGCGCATTATCTCGAAGCGTGATATTCGGGACCGGCATTTGCGAGAAAATATCGGCATTTAAGACCAGGAACGGTTCGTTTCCCAGAAATGGCAGCGCTTTGTGGATTCCGCCACCGGTTTCAAGGACGTTGTCCCCTTCATCGCTATAGATGACGTTCAAACCAAACTCTGAGCCCGATCCAACGCGCTCCACAATCTGCTCACCCAGCCAGCCAAGGTTGATCACGACATTCTTGATGCCGGCTTTGCTGATATGTTCGAGATGCCGTTCCAACAAACTCTGACCGCGAACTTCGACCAGCGACTTGGGTTGGGTGTCAGTTAACGGCCGTAAACGCTCGCCGCGCCCGGCCGCGAGTATCATAGCGATCATGCCGCCCCTCCCCATGCCGGCAATACCCGTTCTTCGATCAAACGTACGAGAAAACCCAGTTCTTCGTAGCGCGGACCCACCTCTACGATGTATTCAAGGGTACGTGGGACATCACCAAGATAGCCCGGCTTGCCGTCACGGTGATTCAGTCGACAAAAAATGCCAGCCGCTTTTAGTTGCCGCTGCACACCCATCAATTCAAAATAGCGCATGAACCGCTGTTCATCGATCTGAGCTCGGGTGTTATCGCCGAGCTTTCGGTAATAGCCAAGTGCCCATTGTCGCACCCTGTCGGCTGGCCAGCGGACATAGCAGTCTTTCAGCAGGCTGACGAGGTCGTAGGTGAATGGTCCTTCAACCGCATCCTGGAAATCCAGAATGCCGGGATTCGCATCGTCCCGGACCATCAGGTTGCGTGAGTGATAATCGCGATGCACGAAAACCTGCGGTTGGTGCAGCGCATTATCCACCAGCACCTTGCAACACGCTCGCCAGCTGCTCTCATCGTCGCCACTGAAATTCAATTGCAGGCGTGTGCCACACAGCCAGTCACGAAACAGTGACACCTCGAAACTCAAAAGCTTCTCGTCGTACGCTGGCAACGTGTTTTGATAAGCCTCACCGCTGCGTTGAATCACCAACAATGCGTCGATGGCGTCAGCGTACAGCGAATCAGCCTGATCTGGCTGTTGCACAAGCCTGCCAAGATACTGCTCGTTTCCGAGGTCCGACAACAACAGGAAACCATTCTCGATGTCCGCCTCGATTATTCGTGGCACGTTGAGCTGCATGGCCTCCAGGTAGCCCGCTATTCGCACAAATGGCAGGCAACTCTCTTTTGCCGGCGGCGCATCCATAACAATGAAACTTTCTGACCCATTTCGCAATCGAAAGTAGCGCCGGAAGCTTGCATCGATCGATGCAGGCACGGGTTCACAACCGGCGACAACGTCTATGTCACTGATCCAGTCCTTAAGAGCAGCCAGACGAAGGTCGGCGACAGCAGCATTTTGACTAATCGGGTTTCTCCGTAACGCGTTGAAGCACCTAGAAAACTATGCGAAGGTAACAAATAAGAATGCCTGATAACATCCCGTTCCTAATGGCTTTGGCCGAAACCTGACCCGAACAGCAACTTGTCCTCGAAACCACTCATTTCAGCGTGCCTGCTGCTGGCTGCTTTGAACGCGAACGCAGCGGAGCCGCTATCGTGCCAAACATCACTCGCCAAGCCACTTTCGGCCGATCTTTTCGTGCCGATAAAGCCACTAATGGACCCAAATACCCTGCAGCTCGAGGTTGGTAGTTTCGAAGCGAAGTTTGGTGCCCGGCCAACCGCCATCATGTCAGGTGGGGTATTACTGAGGCGTGATGACAAGTTAGCCGGCGCTGACAGTGCGCGATATGACCCTCACCAGAAAGCCCTGCATCTTGAGGGCGGTGTGCGCTACGAAGATCCTGGTACCCAAATCATGAGCGACTCCGCCGAGTTCAGTTATGTTACCGGCCGTATTCGCTTCGAAGGTGCGGAGTTTTCGCTCGGCAGCAGCAACTCCCGCGGAGCTGCTGATGCGATCGACATAAACCAGAGCGGCTTGTTAACACTTGACGGCGTGCAATACACGACCTGCCCGCCTGGCTCCGAAGACTGGTTGATGCAAGCCAGGTCGATCAAACTCGACACGAACAAAGGGGTCGGCACCGCCAGGGGCATGAATTTGAAATTCAAGGGTGTGCCGATCCTTTACGCACCTTACCTGTCGTTCCCCATCGGCGACGCACGCAAGTCCGGCATGTTGACTCCCGAGATCGGCAGCTCAGGGCGCAGCGGCAACGAAATAAGCGTTCCCTGGTACTGGAATATTGCCCCCAATTACGACGCGACGTTTACACCCCGGTTGTTGACCAGTCGCGGTCTGCAAATCGCAACCGAGTTTCGCTACCTGACCGAACGTAACGAAGGCACTGTCATTGCGGACTACCTTCCATCTGACGACATCATCAACGCGGCGCGTCATCAATTCCAATTTGACCACCGCACCCTGTTTGGCAACGGCTGGCGCAATCAGATCCGGATACGAGAGGTTTCGGACAGTCAGTATTATGAAGACCTCGGCGGTAGCCTCAGTATCTCGAGTATCACGCACCTGAATCAAAGCGTGAGCTTTGACTATTATTCGCCCAACTTTTCTTTGCTCGGTCAAATACAGACCCACCAGACTATCGACGATGCGATTCCCGAAGACATGGAACCGTACCGCCGTGTGCCGCAGCTGCTCCTCAATGGCCGCTGGAAGGCTCCGTTTGGTCTGCGCTTCGGTATTGACGGTGAAATCGTTAACTTTGATCGCGACGTTGGTGTCACCGGCTGGCGCCTGAACGCGGCGCCAAGAATCGATCTTCCGGTGTCACGTCCGGGCTGGTTCATAACGCCGGCTTTGCAGTTCGACTACACTCGCTACGACCTCAAAGACACATTGCCGGGAGACGAAGACGATCCGACACGGTCGGTGCCGATCACAAGTCTTGACACCGGATTGATTCTAGAGCGCAGTATGAGTAATTCTGATCGCATCCAGACGATCGAACCGCGACTGTTGTACGTGCATATCCCGCAGCGCGATCAGGACGGCTTGCCCGTCTTCGATACGATCAACCCCGATATCAACCTCGTACAATTGTTTCGAACAAACCGATACCTTGGCATCGACCGTATCGGTGACACCGATCATGTGAGTATCGGCATCACATCGCGCATTCTGGATATTTCGACGGGCCGCGAACTTTTTTCGGCGACCATTGGGCAGACCCGTTATTTGAGTGATCGCACAGTGACGCTGCCCGACACTCCGCTCACCACAACGGAATCCTCAGACTACATCGCGCAGTTGCGATTCTCGCTGTACAAGAACGTCAACTTCGACTTCGGGCACCAATGGGGTTCGGGTACGGACAACACGACCAAATCTGAAGCGCGGCTGCAATATCGACCGGCCAATAACAAGGTCTTGAATCTGGCCTATCGATTCCGTCGTGACTCACTGGAGCAAGGTGATTTGTCATGGTCCTGGCCGTTAGCCAGTCGCTGGAATTTTGTCGGTCGTTATAATTTCTCATTCCGTGATCAGGAAGTGCTCGAACAATTTTTCGGCCTTGAGTACGAGAGCTGCTGCTGGGGTCTGCGCCTGGTTTCGCGGCGTCATATTTCGACTCGTGACGGAACTCGCGATTCAGCATTCGGTCTGCAATTAGTACTGAAAGGAATGACGAGCGTTGGCACAGCTGCTGACAAACTCCTCGAACGTGGTATTCTTGGCTATTCTGCAGATCTCCGGTAGTAAATTGTGTTAAAAATCAAAACCTTATGCGCATGCATCGCATTGGTCGCCGCGCCCGTAGTGGTCGCTGATGACGTTTCCGAGACAGACGAACCTGCCGGGAAGGGTGAGTTTCTCGACGGTATTGCCGCCGTCGTTAACGAAGGCGTCGTTCTCACCAGTCAGTTCGAGCGACAGATGGATGTCATCCGAAAACGTGCGGCCGACCAGGAAATGCAATTGCCGCCGGAGGATGTTCTTAAGGGGCAGATTCTCGAACGGCTGATCCTTACCGAGATTCAGATGCAGCGCGCCGGCCGGATTGGACTCACCAGTCAGATTTCTGATCAGTACATCAATGCGTCGATACAAAGAATCGCGGATCAGAACGGGATTCGTTTTGAAGACATGCCTGCGTTGTTGGCCAAGGACGGAATCGAATATGCCGAATTTCGCGCAGGCTTGCGTGAAGAACTGACGCTCAACGAACTGAAGAACATCGAGGTCGTGCGCAATATCCGCGTCTCCGAGCGCGAGATCGAACAGTGCATCGTCGATCTTGAAAATAATGTCGTCGTAAATTCCGACTGGGAGCTTTCGCATATTCTGTTGACCATTCCGGAATCCGCAGATGCCAGCGTCGTCACGGCTATTCAGCAGAGTGCCGATGAAATTTATGCGCGCCTGATGGACAACGCGGATTTTCGCGAGCTGGCTGCACGCTACTCAAAAGGACGAACAGCGCTAGAGGGCGGGTCTTTGGGTTTGCTTCAGGGACAACAGGTCCCCTCTATTTTCACAGAAGTGTTGAAGGACATGAAGGCCGGCGACATAACCGAACCCTTTCGAACCTCCAACAGTATTCATATCGTCAAAGTCGACGACCTGCACAGTGCCGTGGAACGCAGCGAAATTGATCAGGCCAAGATTCGTCATATTTTGGTTTCGCCGAATGAAATCATTGACGATGCGACCGCGAAGCAACGCCTCGAAGATGCGCTCGGAAAAATAAAAGATGGCGAAGATTTCGCCGAACACGCGAAATTACTTTCCGACGATCCGGGCTCTGCCAATCTCGGCGGCGATTTGGGTTGGGCAGAAACTGAAAGCTTTGCGCCGGAGTTCAGGGCGACGGCCGATACGGCTGAAGTTGGCGTCATTAGCGAACCGTTTAGAACTCAGTTTGGCTGGCATATCCTCGAGGTCCTGGAACGGCGGGTTTACGACAACACCGAAGAACTCAAGGAGCGTAATTGCGTCGGCCGCATTCGCCTCAGCAAACAGGAAGAAGAGACATTGCTGTGGCTGCAGCGCATGAGGGATGAGGCCTTCGTCGACGCTCGCATCTAGATGTGGCGCTCAACAAGCCTCTCGTAGTCACCGCCGGAGAGCCAGCCGGCATTGGTCCTGAGCTGTGTTCCAAGCTTGTGAATACGGAGTTCGCTGCCGACATCGTCGTTGTTGGCGATGCAGCGCTGATTGATGATCGTCTGCAAATCATCGACACACCGTTTCCTGTGCCCGTTGTATCCGGGCAGCCCGATCCTGCAAATGCACGGACCTTACTGGACGGACTGACGCTCGCCGCTACGGGCTGTGTTGAAGGTCGCTTTTCCGGGCTCGTAACCGCACCTCTTGCGAAAAGTGTCGTGGCTGATTCCGGTATTCCGTTCACCGGGCACACGGAGTTTCTGGCCGATCTCCTAAACGTGGACTTACCGGTAATGTTGCTCGTTGCAGGAGAACTGCGAGTCGCACTGGCCAGTACCCACCTGGCTCTGCGCGAGGTACCTGACTTCATTACCCGGGAACGGCTGATTCGGGTTTTGCAGATTTTGCACGAGGATCTGCAGGTAAAATTCGGTATCGAGTCACCTGAAATCGTGGTGTGCGGACTCAACCCGCACGCGGGCGAAAACGGCCACCTGGGATCTGAAGACGATGCCATCATCGCACCGGTTATCGAAGAGTTGTCGCAGGAAGGGATGAATTTGCGCGGCCCGTTGCCCGCGGACACAGCTTTTACTCCGGCCGCCGGAAGAAAGGATGCCGTACTTGCGATGTACCACGATCAGGGACTACCCGTAGTCAAATATGCAGGCTTCGGACACGCTGTGAACGTCACTCTCGGGTTGCCCATCATTCGAACCTCGGTTGATCATGGCACGGCATTCGATATCGCCGGAACGGGCAAGGCCGATGAAGGAAGTCTTATCGCTGCGATCAAACTCGCAAGAGTCATGGCGTCAAACTAATGCCCGGTCACAAAGCACGCAAGCGTTTTGGCCAGCATTTCCTGATCGATACCGGTGTCATCGACGCGATACTGCGTGCCATCCACGCAAGCAAAGATGATGTTGTCGTCGAGATCGGTCCTGGTCAGGGAGCGATAACACAAGCTCTCGCTGCTGATGCGGGGCAATTGCACGCCGTCGAACTGGACCGTGATCTCGTCGGCCGTTTACGGCGACAGTACGCAGGCCACCAGACGGTCACCATCCATGAAGCGGATGCATTGTCCTTTGATTTTTCAACTCTGGGTGAGCGGCTGCGCATCGTCGGAAATCTTCCCTACAACATTTCCACACCGCTGTTATTTCACCTACTCAACTATCGCGACCGTATACTCGATATGCATTTCATGCTGCAAAAAGAAGTTGTCGACCGGATGGCAGCAGGCCCTGGCAGCAAAGCCTATGGCCGACTCGGCATCATGCTCGGCTGCCATCTGAATATCGAGTCTCTGTTCGACGTCGACAAATCTGCATTTGACCCACCACCCGAGGTTACATCTGCCGTTGTTCGGCTGGACCCGCTTCCTCCGGGGGCTTTCGACATCAGGGATGAAGCACTGCTGTCAAAGCTTGTGACCAATGCATTCATGAAACGCCGCAAGACGATCCGCAATTCACTAAAGGATCACGTCGAAATCGCCGACCTGGAATTGGTGGGCATCGATCCTGGCTTGCGCCCAGAGCAAATCAGTATCGCAAAATACGTCGAACTCAGTAACCATATGGCGAGTTCCTTACGTTAGAATGTCGTGATGAAAGAGATTCAGTGCAATATTCGAATTCAGGTGGGGACCAGCTATATTGACGATCAGTCAGAGCCGGACTCGGATCGCTACGTATTCGCATATACGATAACCATATCGAACAGCGGTGACGTCGCAGCACAGTTGATCAGTCGCCACTGGATCATTACCGATGCGAACGGCAAAGTGCAGGAAGTTAACGGCGACGGCGTCGTCGGCGAACAGCCCTATCTAAAACCCGGAGAGGAATTTCGCTACTCCAGTGGTGCCGTTCTTGAAACACCGGTCGGCGCCATGCAGGGCCTTTATCGAATGGAGACTGACGACGGCGCCAGCTTTGATGCGCTGATCGCACCTTTCACTCTCGCAGTCCCCGGACTGCTGCACTAGGCGAGCCTGCCGTGGCCGTTTACGCGATCGGCGACATACAAGGTTGCTACGACCCGTTCCGCCGGCTTCTGGATGCGATTGACTTTGACCCGTCGGACGACACACTCTGGCTGTGTGGGGACCTCGTTAATCGGGGCCCGAAGTCGTTAAAAACATTGCGCTTTGTCAAAAGTCTCGGCGATTCTTCGATTACGGTGTTGGGCAATCATGATTTGCATTTGCTGGCGCTTTCGGCCGATGCCGTGCACTTTGGCAAGCGCTTCGGCTCTCTCGAAAAGCTCATCAATGCGCCCGATGCTGACGAGCTTTGCGATTGGTTGCGACATCGGCCACTGGCACATTACGACGACTCGCTGGACACTTTGTTGGTACATGCTGGTACGCACCCGGAATGGAGCGTGAAGAAAACCCTCGCTCGCGCCGCTGAAGTTGAGCAAGAGCTGCGACACGGTGATCACGAAACGCTGCTTGGAAAAATGTACGGTAATACGCCGAATAGCTGGTCGGGGAAGCTGAGTGGCTACAAACGTTTGCGGTTTATCATAAATTGCCTCACGCGCATGCGGATGATCACGGTAGGCAACAAGCTTAATTTCACCCACAACGGTTCACCATGGCGGGCGCGGAAGAATCTGCTGCCGTGGTACATGGCGGAGAAACCGGCGACGGCTGAAACACGCGTCGTATTTGGTCACTGGTCACAGCTGGGGCTTGTCGTGTTACCGAATCTCGTCAGTCTCGACACGGGTTGCGTCTGGGGCCGACAACTGACGGCGGTGCGTCTGGACAAGCGTATTCCGCGCGTTATTCAGGTGGAGGGGGAGTAGGAAAATGCGACTTAACTCATTGATTTATAATGGCTTATTGACTTTTTTTCGTATATAATTACAGGTCTCATTCCCCCACAAGGAAGTGCCATGAAACCTGCCAATAACCTCCTTCCAATCGATGATCTCGACCGGGCCATCGTCAATCTGTCAGCTCGCATTAACGCCGCCACTTACGAATTGCTCGTACTCATTCGCGAGTTCGACGAGCGCGCCGGCTGGCTGAAGTGGGGCCTTGGTAATTGCGCCGAGTGGCTGCACTATCGCTGCGATTTCTCCATGAACGCTTCACGCGAGAAAGTCCGGGTGGCGGGCACTCGCAATGAAACGGAACTCGTGTCATTTGCGTTGACGACAACGACGGCTCGAGTTGAAGAACGTTGCCGGGAGCTGCGTTGTGGAACTGTGGATTCACTCGATGACGCTCAGCGGGCTTTTGCCAATCGATCACTCCGAGTGAATCGAGATGCCGAGCGTGGAACGATGACGATCACCATTGAGCTTCCAACGGAGACTGGTGAGCTGGTAGCAAAGGCCATCGACAAGGCACGCGATGATTCCACACCGAAAGCGGAGTTTGTCGATGAGTCCTGGTCAGCCCGGCAGGCCGACGCGCTGGTATCGATGGCTTGTAGGAGCGCGCCTTGCGCGCGATTCCGCCCATGACCTCTGCCAGTAACGAGATCTCGAGCAGCCTAACGGCTGCCGCTACGCTTCGCGCGCTGGGCGCGCTCCTACAAACCTCCCCATTTAAAGCGTCAAACGACTCTGTTGTGACGGTCGAACGGCTGCTCATTTCCCGGCTGCCACCACGTACGCTTTGTCGATGCCCATCATATACAGCACTGGTCGGCCGGTGGTGAGACAAGCCTCGATAACCTGATGTTGCTGTGTTCGCAGCACCATAAACTCATTCACGAGGGCGGTTTTAGCATCGAGCGTGACTACCAGGATAAATGGTTCTTCAAACGCCCGGACGGACGGGCCGTTCCGGCTTGCGGTTACAGCACAAAAGATACTATCGATGATGACGATGAGAACCTTTCCGATCTGATCAACAATCCCCCCGCTGGGGGATTATTGACCGGGATGAAAACTTTCGTTTCGGAACCGTCGCCACCGGTTTATTGGCATTAACACAACCTCGCCAAGCCACTTTTCCTGAAGTTTTGTACGTCCGCTTGGCTGCGGTTTCAGATTATCCTCGGGAGACAATGACGATAAATACAGTTGCAGTAGGAGCAGCAATCTGTAACGACTATTCCGCGGTAACGGCGCTGAGGGGCAGCAATACCGCCGAAAGCAATCGCAGAAGTGCTAGTATCTTGCCAGCAGCGGCAGGCTGCAGATGACCCAAGGCAGACATTAGCCATCTACTTGATCCGATCCTGATTTGGACCACGAAAGGGCACGATTTGTGACAAGACCACTGAAAGAGTACGCGTTAGCTGCCGAAATTATCGGGGCAATTGCCGTTGTAATTTCACTTATCTATGTGGGTGTCAGCGTCAACCAGAATACGAATGCAGTAATGGTTTCGAACCATCAAGCATTAGTTGCTTTGGATCAGGCTACGACCGATTGGTTCAAAGATCCTGATTTCGCTGCGACTCACATAGTTGCTATGGATGACGTCACCAAATTGTCAGCCGTGCAACAGGCTCAGTTCACCTCGTACCTTGCCGACAAGTTCAATGCTTGGGAATTTGCATTTCTCACCCATGAAAGCGGAATGATGGAAGACAATATTTGGCAAGGTTGGGACGGTCACTACCGGACGCTGCTGCAACAGTCAGGAGGCCGATGGTTTTGGGGTGAGGGGCGAGAGGGTTTCTCACCTGCTTTCATAACCTATTTGGATTCGATATTGCCTGCTGCGGAATAGTCCTTTGGCCGAACTACGTCCTTCACCGATGCTGATACCGACCGGCCGCTAACGAAAAATGCTGTCACTCAAACCCGCTCATAGGTCCTGAACTCAAACGCGAATTCATTCGCCCCACCCGCAGCAAATCCCTCTCTGTCGACCAACTCCCAACTGTCTGCATCGATAACAGGAAAAAAAGCATCACCGTCAATCTCCGTTTGCACACGAGTAACGTGCAAGCGCCCCGCTTTCGGCAGGAATAAATCGTAGATCTGACCTCCACCAATGATCATGATCTCTTCCGCATCACCGGCAACAGCCAGAGCAGCGGCGGGAGAATCAACAACATCACAACCCTTTGCCGTGAAGCCTCGCTGCCGCGAAATGACGATGTTTTGCCGCCCCGGTAAAGGACGACCAATGGACTCCCATGTCAGACGCCCCATTACGATGGGTTTGCCCATCGTCAGTTGCTTAAAGCGCTTAAGGTCATCCGATATTTTCCACGGCAGTTCGCCCTGTACGCCGATTACGTTGTTCGCCGAGGCCGCGACGATAATACTGATCATGACGATTCCAGCTAGACCGCGACAGCGGCTTTGATGTGCGGGTGCGATTCATAGTTGAGGATCTCAAAATCCTCATATTGGTAATCGAAAATACTCTCGGGCCGTCGTTTGATGGCCAACCGCGGTAACGCCAGCGGTTCACGGCCCAGTTGCTCGTCAGCCTGCTCCAGATGATTGGAATACAGGTGGCAGTCACCACCCGTCCAGACGAAATCGCCCACTGCGAGATCCGCCTGCTGTGCCAGCATATGCGTTAGCAAAGCGTAGGACGCGATATTGAATGGCACACCGAGAAAAATGTCACAGCTGCGCTGGTACAACTGGCAGGACAGCTTGCCACCGGCAACGTAAAACTGAAACAGGCAATGACAGGGAGGCAAGGCCATATTCTCGATCTCGGCGACGTTCCAGGCGCTGAGCATGATGCGCCTCGAGTCCGGCGTCTCGCGAAGTTGCTGCACGATCTGCGAGACCTGGTCAACAGAGCGGCCGTCGGGTGTTGGCCAGTTTCGCCATTGCACGCCGTACACCGGTCCGAGGTCACCGTTTTCGTCCGCCCAGTCATCCCAGATCGATACGCCATTCTCTTTGAGGTAACGGATATTACTGTCGCCTGTAAGAAACCAGAGAAGCTCGTGAATGATTGATCGCAGGTGCAGTTTCTTGGTGGTTACGAGCGGGAACCCCTCGCTCAGATCAAAACGCATCTGGTGACCAAACACGCTAACCGTACCGGTACCCGTACGATCACCTTTGACCGTGCCGTTATCGCGCACGTGGCGCATGAGATCGAGGTACTGCTGCATTTCAGGCCTTTACGTCCGCCCGATACGCCATCACCACCAGTATCAGGCCGGCCAGAATCATCGGCGCACTCAGGATTTGCCCCATCGTGACCCACCCGAGCGCAAGGTAGTCGAGATGCGCGTCCGGCACCCGGTAGAACTCGACCATGAAGCGGAAGATGCCGTAGAACATCAGGAACATGCCCGAAACGGCGAGATAGGGGCGCGGCTTCGCCGAATAAATCCACAGGATCGCAAACAGCACGAAGCCCTCAAGTATCGCCTCGTAGAGCTGCGATGCGTGCACCGAGACGCCGTTTACGATAAACGACCATGCAACATCCGTCGGTTTCCCCCAGAGCTCGCCATTAATGAAATTTCCGATACGACCGAAACCCAGCCCCAGTGGAACAATGGGCGCGACAAAATCCGTCATGCGCCAGATTGAGTGGCCGAGTTTGCGCCCGTACAACCACATCGCCGTCATAACGCCGGCCAATCCACCGTGAAACGACATGCCGCCCTGCGTGATCTTGAAGAGGTACAGCGGGTCGCTGACGAGCTGATCCCAGCCGTAGACAATCGCGTAACCGATCCGTCCGCCGAGAATCACGCCCAACATGCCGTAGAACAGCAGGTCATCGACCTGTTCGGAGTTGACGGGGGAATCACTGCGATTGCAACGACGTTTTGCTAGCCACCAGGCCAGCAGGAAGGCGACAACGTACATCAGCCCGTACCAGCGTACTTTGACAGGTCCGAGCGCAAAAATGATCGGATCGATCTCTGGAAATGTCAGCATGAAACCCTGCTAGTCGTCGACGGAAGACGAGTATCATAGTCAGTTTCCAGGGCGCGTCATAGTGGCCGCTGCAAAAGGAAGCTCAATAATGCCGAATCGCCTCTCCAGGGAATCCAGCCCGTATCTCCAGCAACACGCCGACAATCCCGTCGACTGGTTTCCGTGGGGCGATGAGGCCTTCGAAGAAGCCCGAAAGACCGGCAAACCGATATTGCTGTCGGTTGGCTATTCGGCCTGCCACTGGTGTCACGTCATGGCGCATGAGTCGTTCGAAGACGACGCGATTGCCGATGTCATGAATCGCCTGTACGTAAACGTCAAAGTTGATCGTGAAGAGCGTCCCGATGTTGATAAGATTTATCAGACGGCCCATCAGCTGCTGACGCAGCGAGGTGGTGGCTGGCCGTTGACGATGTTTCTGGACGGTGAAAATCATCGGCCGTTTTTTGGTGGCACCTACTTTCCCAGTGAGCCCCGACACGGCTTGCCGGCCTTTGCGGACTTACTGCAGAAAGTGTCGTCATTTTATGAAGAGCAGCGCGACGAAATCCGCACGCAAAGCCAGCAGCTGCTCGATATCTTCAAAACGCTCGAACCTGCTGGCAGTGATGACGCGACGACGCTGGGCCCGGAACCCTTGCAGCAGGCACGAGACACCTTCGCACAAACATTTGATCGCGACTACGGAGGATTCGGATCGGCGCCCAAGTTTCCGCACGCAACAACAATAGACCGGCTACTCCGACATTGGCGGGCCAGCGCTAGTGATGTCGAACCGGATCTCGACGCCTTGTTGATGTCGACCCTGACACTGACCCGCATGGCTGATGGCGGTCTCTTTGATCATGTTGGTGGAGGCTTTTGCCGCTATTCCGTCGACAAGTACTGGCAGATTCCACACTTCGAGAAAATGCTCTACGACAACGGACCACTGCTCGCCCTGTACGCCCAGGCGGCAATGGCAACGGGCGAAACTCTTTTCATCGATACGGCGAACGCAACGGCAGACTGGCTGCTTGCCGACATGCAGGCGGATAACGGCGGTTTCTTTTCGACGCGCGATGCGGATTCGGAAGGTGAAGAAGGTTTGTATTACTTGTGGACGCCAGAGCAGGCGGAAAAATTACTCGGTGACGACTACGAGATTTTCGCTCGCCGCTTTGGACTTAGTCAGGACGCGAATTTTGAGGGGCAGTGGCATCTCACTGTTCGTGAGCCTTTAGCAGATGATGACGCACGTGCGGCCATCGCGCGCTCTAAGAAAATACTCGTGGCCGAGCGCGAAACGCGTATCGCTCCTGCTCGCGACGAGAAACAATTGACGTCCTGGAATGCTCTGGCGATCCGCGGGTTTGCGATCGCGGGTCGCTCGCTCGATCGGCCCGAACTGACAACCGCTGCGTGTAAAGCGGTTGATTTTATTAAAGAAAACCTGATCAAAGATGGGCGGCTGCTGGCCAGCTATAAAGACGGCAAAGCGCGCTTTCCCGCGTATCTCGACGATCACGCTTTCCTCCTCGATGCTCTGATCGAACTGTTGCAGTCGGAGTGGAAGACAGATTATCTGGAGTTCGCGATACAGCTAGCGGATTTAATGCTCGAATACTTTGAAGACCCCGAACGAGGTGCTTTTTACTTCACCGCGAACGATCATGAGGAACTCATACACAGACCCAAGTCTTTGGCTGATGAGGCTGTACCGTCGGGGAACGGCATCGCGGCATTCGGTTTGCAGCGTTTAGGATTCCTGCTCGGTGAAACTCGCTATCTGGATGCCGCTGAGAGAACGCTGCGAAGCGCCTGGCAGGCGATCGAGGAATATCCGCACGGCCACGTCAGTTTGTTGACCGTTCTGGAAGAGTTTCTAACGCACCCGGAGCTCGTCATCATTCGTGGTGAGCCTGATGAAATTGCAAGTTGGCGAGATTCCGCAGCGAAACTCTATGCGCCGATGCGCATGGTCTTCGCGATCAGCTCTGAAGAGTCTGATTTACCAGGCGCACTGGCGGATCGAAAAGCACTGGATGGAGAAACGATCGCCTATAAATGCGTCGGCACGCATTGCGAAATGCCGGTTACGACATGGGAGGCGCTGGCCGCGGAACTTAGTGAGGTGACAGAAGACCCTGAAATCGGCGGCGGCAGCTAGTCCCAGGTTCCATCGCTTTTCGGTGGAGACACAAACATCGTCCGCATCTTCTCGGCATACTCAGTTTGAACGGCGGTCAGGTCGCCCTCGACTGAAGCAATCTCATAGATCATCTGCAGCATTGAGTCGCTTTGCTCTCGCGAAAAACTGCCCTTGTTTCTCTCGGCCAGCTTGTCCAACTGTGCGCCAACCAGTTGCGGTGCCGCCAGCAGATGAGCCGCTGACCCGAGAAGATCGGAGGCTTCCCTGTTATCAAGAGAGAACTTCTCCGAGAACAGCTTCAGCAAGGCCTTTTTTTGCTCAGACGTCAGATCGCCTTCAAGCCTGGCAACTCCAACAATAAGTAATGCCGCAATGTGCAACGGTTCTTCGACCGAATAAATAGGGTCACCGTGGTATTGCTGTGACCAGGCTCTGCGCCTTCGCCAATGCCATGGATTAAGCCAGCCGATATCTATTCCGGCCCGATCCAGCAAATACAAAGTCGTGGCAATGGTCGTTAACAACCCCAATAAAATGTGCACAGATGACCTCCCTAGTCCTATGGCATTGATTGACTTCGTCGCTGTAACGCAGCTCCCAGTTGCGGAGAAACATAAAACTCCAACGGTCCCTTCAATCGAATTTGAAAATTGTGGCGACTCTCTTGTTCTTCTTTGAAGCGAATGCAGTCCCACGGAATCAATGTGCATTCGGGTGCTTTTTTCGGATCCGGTCCGCTGTACACCATCCAGAAGCCATCATCATCCAGCGCTGCATCAATATAAGCAAACTCGTACAGCCCAAGCGATATTTTCTCGCCAGGAAAAGCAACAGACGATGGGCGCCGATTGGTTTCATAGCGCTTTGCGAGTTCACGCCAGTCACCCACGTATTTGGCAGGTTCAAACGAGAATGCGGCGACCGCAACGATTCCGAGAATCAAAATGACGCCTAGAGGTGATGCCAGGAAGTCCATACTATAAATAAGCCACGTGGATCTTTACGGATAAGCCGTTAGCGCATCGCCGGTCGCGGGAACAACGCTGGTCGAATTCGGACCTTTGAAAATAACCGGCAGCGACTGCACGGTCAAACCTGAATTCTTTTGCACCGAAAAATGTAAATGCGGTCCGCTGGTAAAACCGGTATTACCGGAATCGGCAATGTATTGTCCGGCACGCACGCGGTCTCCGGGTTTCACGCGTATCGAATTCCAGTTCAGATGCGCGTACAACGAAAACGTGCCATCGTCGTGCAGGATTCGAATGATATTCGCGGTCTCCCCATCCCGGGACAAGTCCAGTCCCCCACGAAAATTATCCGAGGCAACATCAAACACGATGCCGCCCCGCGCTGCGAGGATGTCCGTACCTACCGGCATTGCAACGTCAACCGCATACACGCTGTCGAGTGTCTGATGGGTTGCCGCCTCCGGGTAAGCTTGTGTGATCGGAAAATTACGTCCTGCCGAGAACGGCGCCTGGTAGCCAGCACCAGCCTGATGCACGGCCGTCGGATCGCCGGGCATGTATTCGAATTGATACTCAACAAGCGGCGCATCGACTTCCTGCAGGACCTCAAGATTCAACAGCAACTGGTCACTGCGCGGGTCGATAACCCAGCGTAAAGCCTGGTCTGGATGCGGATATGACACGCCGGTTATCTCGACGAACTTCAGCCGAACTTCAACGGGCGCATGAAATTCATTGTGTGCGACGAACTCGATAGTCGTTCCAAGAACTTCATGTGTCACTGAAAACTCGGGTTCTATGAAACTGGTTTCCAGCTCAAGCACCTCGATTTTCTTCTCGTCCGTGGGCTTTCGATCCGTGTAGGTCCACTCGCCGTTCTCACCGCGGAATTTGTACATCGTCTCCGCGGACGTGTAGTTGACGCTCAGCAGTGCCAGTACCGAGATCGACAAGATTAATCGGATTGCTACTGTTGCGTTACGACCCAAGGTCAGTGCGCCTCCAGCCATTGTCCTTACGATGAATTTCGTAGGCCGGCCAGTACTGTGTATCGAGTTTAAGCGTGATGACCTCTATGGTGCCGTTCCAGGTGACGGTTTTTAGACGCACCGATTCCTGGTGTTCGATGTCTTTCACGACATCGACGAATGCCTGCAAGTTTGGGGTCGGTGTTTCGTTCACCTCCACAACGCGCCGTCCCGCCCAGAGGCCATAGCGCGTAGACGGTGAGCCGTAGTTAAAATAAGCGACATAAACGCCGTTGGTTGCAACACCACGTTGCGCCGCCATCGCGCGATGCGGGTCTTGCAACAATGCTCCTGCCCACGACATGGCCCGATCGATACCGCGCCCCGATAACGCCGCCGTCTTCATGGTGAGTTCCTGCACCGCATCATTACGCCAGACAGTGACCACAACTTCCGGCTTTTGCACAGCATTTTCGAGTGCTCGGTACGAAGTCACGACCTCACCATCGATCGCGAGAACCATGTCGCCATTCCTGAGCAACCGGGCCGCATCAGTATCAGCGACCAGACGTGTGACGCTCAACGCTCTCCGTCGTACAGGATTATTCTCCTCCAGGCGCGCTATCCATTCTTCGTCAACGCCCATCTTGCGAGCCGCAAACAGCGGCGCATAAACGAATTCTGCCTCGAGCGAATAAAATGGCCGGCCTTCCCTGACGGTATCGAGGAATTGCGAAATCACTTCACTGCCAACACCACGATTGAACTGTGCGCCGTCACTGCCTGACTGCAGTACGAAACTTGACCAACTGGCTAATACACGACCCTTTTTGTCAACCAGTACACCGTCATAATCCGTTGGCGCGGTTACCAGATCGATGCCTTCAATATTCGAATCGCGAAAGCGCAATGTTCTCGATAGTGGCAACAACAATGGATCGACTGACGAAACGGTACTGTGCTGATGCACGAGCTGATGATCGCCTTTGATGCCAACAACCCAAACATCGTCGCCAGGTTTCAACGGTTTCGTATTGAATTCCGCGCTCCTGACTGGCGTATCGCCGATACTCCTCGGATCGTAAGATACGATGGCGAAATTGTGCAGCGGATGCAGTTGTTCGATTTTTCCCTCGACCTCAAGAGAACCAGCGAATGTGATTTTTACATCGCCAATTGCGATCGGCACGGTATTTCGATCAACAACCACATAGCCGCGCTCTTTATCAACGATGAGTCCCGTGCCGTAATAATTTCTTTCCGAAACACCGGATAATGTGTAGGGCAGATCGAACGTTACAACAACCAGTGATGGTGAGATTTTCTTAAGGCGCGGATCGTCATAGGATTTCAGCCGTGTGTTGCCAACCTCTATCGCCGGTGGCGGAGGGCCGTCGGCCAGTGCCCGACATGGCCATGATCCGGTACTGTCATCTCGAACGCATCGCCGCGCCGGAAACCAGACGCGGTCCATATCCAGCAATCGCACGACTGAATTTTGAGGATTCTCCATATTGACGTAGCGAACCTGAGCCCGCTCGCCGTCCGCGAGCTGGTTCAGCGCCGCTTCAAAATCATCCAGATCGTCAATCACTGCGCCATCCATCTCAACGATCACCGCGCCTCGGGGAATTGCAGATTTCGAAAACAGGTATCCCGGATTGGCAACGTACACACCGGTCGCCTGTCGGTTGTAATGTCTCGCTTGCTGATAGGACAGCTTGTTTACGATGCCATCACCGAATTCGATGTATTCATCCGGTGTAATTGAGTGCAAATCATCAACGCTGACTTTGCTGACGACAGTGCGACCGCCACGCTCGACTTCTATTTCGATTTCCTGGCCCACGTGACCATCCAGTACGGCTTCCAGCGGAATAAATTCCGTGATCATTACGCCGTTGACTCGAATCAGAATATCGCCCGGTGCCAGCTTGCCCGTGGCGAATGACTTCGGGATGACCTGTTCAACGACCAGCATGCTCGTTTGACTGGAGTCTTTCGAACGCGCCAAACGTTCAGACTCGGACGTTAGTCCCAATCGCTTCAACTCATCGAAGGGTTTGCTTTGAAAAGTGGTTTGCAGCGTGCCACGCAGCACCGGGTCCCCTTCCCGAATTTTCTGAAGTGCGCGATCGATACGATTCAGCGGCAGAAAGAAACTACTGGCCGCCGAGCTGTTCGCGCCCGCATTCAGTGCGACGACTTCGCCATCTATGTTGACCACGGGCGAACCCGATGACCCACCCGAAGTACCCGACGCCGCCTGGTAGTAAAAGGTATTAAAGTCGTTGTACTTACCACGCCCGTAACTCGGTGCTTTGCGATCCAGCCTCGCGATCGTTCCTGCGAGAATGGAAAGTTGCTCGCCGGCATCGTTGCCGATCACCCTGATCTCTTTGCCGATCCCGGCACCGCCCGGAACCAACGGCAGCTCTGCCGGTTCGATGTACTGCAGTTCCGCCGGGTCATAACGAAAAAAACCAAAATCATGAACGGGATCACGATAAACCGGTGTCAACCGAACCTCTTCATTATTCTGGAAGATCGCCTCGGCAATGACCGGGCCCGGTGTTACAACGTGACGATTGGTGAGGATAATTCCGCGCTCCGCATCGACGACAAATCCGGTCGCTTGCGAAGAGGAGTTCCATTCCGTATCGAATGCTCGCGTGCTATCCACGCGTATCGACACCACGCCTGAGGAAATACGCTCAAGCGTTTCCGTCCACTCGGTGTCTTCGGCAGCTATCGCTGCCATGCTTGCGAGCAGCAAAACAGCTGCTGCCAGTATCCTGACCTTTGTCATAGTCTTCCTGAATGATTCCGGGCTGACCGCCCACCCATACTACTCTCGACTGTCTCGGCACTCAGCGGTTCCCTATTTCAACAAAATCAGGAAGTAAGTGCGAACACGCGGATCACGTTTCTTCGGGTCTGTAGGCTAAATCCAGTTGCCGGGCCGCTTTGACATCGTCCAGGCGCCTCACTGGCAGGGTATAGGGCGCATCCTTGAATTCGGTGCCCTGTTTGGCGGCTGTCACGATTTCGATCATAGCCGTGACGAAATTATCCAGCGTTTCCTTGCTTTCGGTCTCAGTCGGCTCGATAAGCAGACATTCCGGTACCAGCAACGGGAAATAGGTAGTCGGTGCGTGATAATTCTTGTCGAGCAATGCCTTGGCGATATCCATGGCCGTCAGATTGACTGACTTCGCCTCACGCCTTAGGGTCACGATGAATTCGTGACTTGCACGTCGCGTTGGGAAGGCCAGCTCGAACCCGGCGTCACGCAGTCGCGCTGCAAGATAGTTGGCGTTCAGCGTCGCGTACTCGGAGACACGTTCCATGCCGTCTCGGCCGAGCATGCGCATGTACACATACGCCCTTAACAAGACCCCGGAGTTACCCATGAATCCGGACAAGCGGCCGATACTTTGCGGCAGATCTGCTTCGGATAGCCAGTTGTACACCGTCTCGCCACCAACCTCCTTACTCCCGACGACCGGTATCGGCATAAACGGCAATAATCGATCATTCACGCCAACCGCGCCCGAGCCGGGCCCACCTCCACCGTGCGGCGTCGAAAAAGTCTTGTGAAGATTCATATGGATGACATCAAAGTCCATGTCACCGGGTCTCACTTTGCCGAGAATCGCATTGAGATTTGCGCCGTCGTAGTACAGCAATCCGCCCGCTTCGTGGACGAGATCGGCAACCTCTTCGATACGGCGTTCGAATACGCCCAGCGTCGACGGATTGGTCAGCATGATGCCGGCCGTCTGCGGCCCAACGGCGGCTTTCAGGGCGTCGAAGTCGATATCACCTTCAGGTCCCGTCGGTACTTCCCTGACGGCGCAACCGCACATAGTCGCCGTCGCCGGGTTCGTGCCGTGGGCGGCATCCGGGCAGATGATTTCTGTACGCCCGTGATCTCCGCGCGCTTCGTGATAAGCCTTGATCATGGCGACGCCGGCAAATTCACCTTGCGCGCCGGCCATCGGTGTCAATGAAACACCTTTCATGCCCGTGACATCTTTGAGCATTTCCTGCAATTCGAACATGCAGCTGAGAAAGCCCTGTCCGTGGCTGGAAGGAGCCAGTGGATGGCGGCCGGCAAACTCAGGCAACAGTGCCAGGGCGTTACATGCGCGTGGGTTGTACTTCATCGTGCATGAGCCGAGCGGGTAAAACTGCGTGTCGATCGAGAAGTTCATTTGCGACAGGCGCGTAAAGTGGCGCACGGTTTGCAGCTCTGATGCTTCCGGCAGACGCGGTTTATCGTCTCGCAACATCGACTCCGGAATCGCTGATACTGCTGCATCGGCAGGCGCTTGAGCGAAGGCGCGCCGCCCGGAGCGGGATTTGTCAAAAATCAGATTGCTGTTTGTCGGATCACTCATCGATCTCAATTCCAAGTGCGCGGATGGCTGCGCGATAATCGGGCTCTATGGAGATGTCCTCAATTTGCTCGGCGTACACGACGGTATTGTTTTCATCCAGCACGACCACCGCGCGAGCAAACATACCGGCAAGCGGACCATCAACGATCTGTACACCATAATTTTCGCCAAACCCGGCATGGCGAATCGCAGACAGTCCAATAACGTTCTGCAGTCCATGCTCTTCCTGAAACCGCTTGTGCGCAAACGGCAAGTCGTAGGAAACCATCAGCATGGCGATGTCCTCGATCTCTTCAGCCAGTTGGTCGAACTTGATGACAGACTTCGCGCACACGGGTCTGTCGATGCTGGCGAAAATATTCAGCACCTTTCGCATCCCCATCCAGTTCGCAAACGATACGTTTTGCAAGTCTGTGTTGACCAGCGAAACATCGGGAGCGTAACTACCTACCACCGGCAGTTCACCGTGCGTGCGATAGCTCGCATTCTTGTATTGAATTTTGGCCATTGGCTTCCCTGTTACGCGCTGTCACCGGACATGACAACAGCAAATGCTGCGACGTATGCTTCTATATCGGCCGCCGTTTTGGTTTCTGTCGCACAAACGAGCAACGCATCCGTGCCGACGACAGACGTGATATCGAGGCCACCAAGAATGTCCCGATCAGCCAGTGCTGCCAGTATCGGTGCAACCGACCGGTCCAGCTTCAGCGCCACCTCGTGGAAGAACGGTCCGTCATAGAGCCGGTCAACTCCCTCAATCCCGCAAAGCCCATCGATCAGCAACGTCGTATTGGCCTGTGAGGTATGAGCAACACTCTTGAGTCCTTCGTATCCCAGCAAAGACATATAAATCGTCGCGGCGGTCACCATCAGACCCTGATTCGTACAAATGTTCGACGTCGCTTTCGAGCGTCGGATGTGCTGCTCGCGCGCCTGCAACGTCAAAGCGAAACCAGGATTTCCATCGAGATCGGTCGTGCGTCCGACGATGCGTCCCGGCATTTGACGAACGTGTTTTTGCTTGCACGTCATGAATCCGAAATACGGCCCACCCGACGACATCGGCACGCCCAGCGGCTGACCTTCTCCTATTGCGATATCAGCACCCTCTTCGCCCCACTGCCCGGGGGGCTTGAGAAGCGCCAGCGAGGTCGGGTTCACGATGCTGATCAGCAGCGCACCCTCTGCGCGTGCCCAATCGGTCAGCCGATCCACATCCTCAAGCGTACCCACGAATGATGGCTGTTGCACGACGACGGCGACGGGTTCCTTGTCTTCCGGCAGTTGAGAGAAATCAATGTTTCCAGTGCTTGCATCCTGCGGTAATCGCTCGAACGCAAGTCCCTGCGCACCAGCGATAGCCGCCGCAACCTGTTCGTAAACCGGGTTCACACCCGGCGCCAGCAGGATTCGACCTGTCTTGACACGGCGATTCGCGCGCACGGCCATGAGCGATGCTTCGGCCAGCGCGGACGCGCCGTCATACAAGGAGGCATTGCTAACGTCGAGTCCAGTCAGCTCTGTGATCATCGTCTGGTACTCGTAGATCACCTGCAGCGTGCCCTGACTCGCCTCCGCCTGGTAGGGGGTGTACGCACTATAGAACTCACCGCGTGTTGCGATATCCCAGACGGCCGTCGGTATATGATGCTCGTACGCGCCCGCACCGATGAAACACATGGGCGAGCCATCCATTTTTGCGCGTTGCCGCATAAGCCTCGCGATTTCCATCTCGTTCATCGCCTCCGGCACATGTGCCAGCTGCTCGATCATCAGCTCTCTGGGTATCTCGTCAAACAGGTCGGCTATGGAATCGGCGCCGATCGTCTCGAGCATTTCACGCGTGTCTTTCTCTGTGTGAGGTATGAATGGCATTGCGTATCTCTTCGAAAAGACTCAGTCGTCCAGCTCGTCAATAAACTGCTGATAGTCGTCCGGCGACATGAGTGCACCTTCATCCATGCCGTCGGATGGCTGCATGCGAACGATCCAGCCATCGCCGTAGGGATCCGAGTTGATTTTTTCCGGGTCGTCGGACAGTCCTTCATTGACGGCGGTGATATTGCCACCGATCGGCGCGTACACATCGGAAGCGGCCTTGACGGACTCAACAACCGCCATATCTCCGCCTTCGTCAACGTCCTGCGCGACTTCGGGCAGCTCGACGTAAACCAGGTCGCCAAGGGCACCTTGCGCATGGTCGGTAATGCCAATGGTCACTGAGCCATCGTCCTCGCGTCGCAGCCACTCGTGGTCCTTCGTGTACAAAAGATCTCCAGGTAAATCACTCATTGTGTCTATTCCTTCAAGTGTCGATTTGTATTTTTCCATTGCGAACGAACGGCGTTTTGACGATGCGTACGTTCAACAACCTGCCTCTGACTTCAACCTGAGCCCGGTCATAGTCGCCTGCCGGCACTCGGGCCAGTGCGATCGATCTGCCGATGGTTGGCGAAAAACCACCACTCGTGATTTCGCCCTCGCCGACGCCTTCGACAACAACCTTTTGATGGTTTCTCAGCACACCGCGCTCTTCCAGCAACAGTCCGACAAAACGCTGCTTCGACGGATTATCGCGCAATGCCTGCAAAGCCGCACGGCCGATAAAATCGCGATCCCCAGGCTCCCATGCGACGGTCCAGTCAAGCCCGGCTTCGAGTGGCGACACCGATTCATCCATATCGGTGCCGTAGAGATTCATCGCCGCTTCCAGGCGCAGCGTATCCCTGGCCCCGAGACCGCAAGGCACAACGCCCGCCGCCAGCAGACGATCCCACACGCCAGGCGCTTGTGCCGCAGGCAGGCATATCTCCCAACCGTCTTCGCCGGTATAGCCGGTCCGCGCAATGAACCAGTCACCGCCCAGCATGCCGAAAAATGGCTTCATCGCCATCGCGGCATCGCGGTAATCGGGAGCAACGCAGGGTGCGGCGAGCTCTCTCGCATTCGGTCCCTGTACCGCGATCATCGCCAGCTCAGCACGCTCATTGACCGCAATATCGAACGCACCGGCCTGCTCCCGGATCCATGCAAGATCCTTGATGCGAGTAGCAGCATTGACGACCAGACGATAGTCTGTATCGGACAGGTAATAGATGATGAGATCATCAATTACGCCACCTCTTGGGTTCAGCATGGCCGTGTAGAGCGCCTTGCCGTATTCGGAAAGCCTGGCGACGTCGTTCGCGACCAGGTATTGCAAGAACTCGCGGACACGTTTGCCGGCGAGATCAACAATCGTCATGTGCGAAACATCGAACACGCCGGCATTCCCGCGCACCGCGTGATGCTCTTCTTTTTGCGAGCCGTAATGCAGCGGCATATCCCAGCCGCCGAAATCGACGATGCGGGCATCGGCGTCAACGTGTTTGTCGTAAAGCGGTGTTTTGGATCCCATTGGCTCTCATCTCTCAAATTCATCGAACAAAACTAAAGCGCAGCAGACGCTTGCGGTCTGCCGCCCCTCTGTCCTTTGATACCTGAGAGATCAATGATTCTTGCGAATCACATACCCCTTCGGTGGGCCGACTCGGCCGCTCTCCAGAGCTAATCAGCGTACTCAGTCCTTTTGCCTGAGCGTTTCCGGGCGTGTTGCGCCTTCGGCGCCTCGATCGAACGAGGTCTCTTCTGAGCACGCTATGGATTAGTGCGCGCAATCATAGCCAAGCGGGTGCCCGGTTGCCAGCGATCAATCGGCAAGTAACAATGCCGGGCAATTGAATCAGGGACTTCCGCTATGAAAACCTCAGGAATATTGCTGGCTGTGCTGCTTTGGTCGGTCTCCAGCGCGTCCTATGCAGACGCAAGCAGCGCTTTCGCGACTTTGCTGGACGAGCACTGGGAGTGGCGGATGGCGAGCTCTCCGGTCATGGCATCGGCCCTGGGTGACCGCCGCTATAACGATCAGTGGCCCGACTCCAGCCTGAATGCGGTCGAACAACGCCATACCGATACGCGCGACTTTTTGCGGCGTGTATATGCAATAGACCGCAGTGCACTTGCGGCCGACGAACAGCTGAACTACGAGCTGTTTCGGCGCCAATTGCAGGACGATGTCGACGCACACCCGTTCAACGGCCACCTGATGCCGTTGTCGCATCGAGGCGGGATTCAGAGCCTCAATAACGTGACTAATCAGCTGCGTCTCAGCACGCTAGAGGACTTCGAAGACTGGCTGGCTCGTCTTGGCCAGGTGGACGATCTCATCGACGACACGATCTCGATCGCTGAGAGAGGCCGCAAAACGGGCTATATGCCACCAAAAACGCTGATGCAGCGTGTGCCCGATCAACTTAAGCTGCAGGTCGTCGAGTACGCCACTGACAGCCCGTTTTTTGAAGTATTCGAGAGCCTGCCCGATTCCATCTCCGCCAGCGACCGTGAACGGCTGCGGTCCGCTGCCAGCGAGATTATCGAAGACGAGTTGCTGCCGGCATATCGGAAGCTCGACAAGTACTTCAATACGCGCTACCTGCCTGCAGCACGCGACAGTGTCGGGTTAGCCGCTCTGCCGAATGGCAGCGCCTGGTATGAGCATCTAACGCGTTCATTCACGACGACACGAATGACTCCCGATGACATTCATCGCCTCGGTCTTGACGAAGTAAGACGAATACGTGACGAGATGCAGGAGGTTATCGACCAACTCGGCTTCGAGGGTGGTTTTCAGGACTTTCTGGTCTTTCTCCGCACCGACCCGCAATTCTATTTCGACAATCCGGAGGATTTGCACCAGGCCTACCTCGCCACCTGCAAACGCATAGATCCGGAGCTTGTCAATCTTTTTGGAATTCTGCCGCGCATGCCTTACGGGGTGAAAGCAATCCCTGACTCTATCGCACCGGATACAACGACCGCGTATTACTCGCGGCCCGCCGCCGATGGCAGTCGCGCGGGCATCTACTGGGTGAATCTATATCGCCCGGAAGTGCGGCCCAAATACGAAATCGAAGTACTGAGTGTGCACGAGGCCATGCCCGGCCATCACTTGCAGATTGCGCTGCAACAGGAGCTTGGCAACATGCCGAACTTCCGCCGCTTTTTGGGTTTCACGGCTTTTGTCGAGGGCTGGGGACTATACAGTGAACGTCTCGGCTACGACCTCGGGCTCTACAAAGATCCCTACTCCCGATTCGGACAACTCACCTACGATATGTGGCGAGCTGTACGGCTCGTTGTCGACACCGGCATGCACTACAAAGGCTGGACGCGGCAGCAGGCGATCGACTTCTTCAAAGACAATGCGGCGAAAGCCGAACACGATATCGTCAATGAGATCGATCGCTACATTGGCTACCCGGGACAGGCGCTCGCGTACAAGATTGGCCAACTGAAGATGCTGACGCTGCGAGAAAGAGCCGAGCGACAGTTGGGAGAAGACTTCGATATTCGCGCCTTCCACGACGAGTTGCTGGGAGCCGGCGCCCTGCCACTCGACCTGCTGGAACAACGCATGGACGCCTGGCTAACAACTGTAGGAGCCCGCCCGGTGGACGACCCTCATCGGCCGTGAGACGGCCTCGTACGAGCCCGCCCCGCGGGCGAGCCGGCGGAATAAGTTCAGTCTAGCAAATCGTAGTCATTGCGCTCTTTCGGATCATCCGAAAAATACTGCACAAACTCCCAGTCATTGCCGTCTGCATCGTTGAAATAAACCCGTTTACGGTGCGGGTGGCTATTAGGATACGTCGAGTCCTTGAACCCTGCCGCCGCCAGTCTCTCGCGTAACGCATCAACGTCGTCCACCTCGTAACCCAGATGATTAACGCCCGGCTTGCCAGTGTACGGAACCCAGGCTTCAGCAGGCTCGTTGGTGGATTCGGTCAACGCGAGGTAGGTATCGTCTGTACCGATATGCATCCAGCGGCGGCCTCGATTCAGGCCCTCCCGACGAATACCAAATTCCGGAAACGCGGCTTGCAGAAAGCGCGCCGAGTCATCTACGCTGCGAACGATCAGGTTCGCGTGTTCCATTCGAATTGTCATGATGTTCTCCTGTTGATGCCCTGCAGTCTGGCCCCAGCCCGACGCTTTAACAACTATATTGCTATTTAACCAGCGGATTGCTATTTTGCCAGCATGACGGATATCAATAGAAATCTGGCCGACAATATTCGTCGGCTACGCGAAGCACGCAATATGTCGCAGCAGCGGATCGCAACAATCTCGGGAATCCCCCGCCCGACCTGGGCCAGCCTAGAAACCGGCACGGCCAATCCGACGCTCGCAGTTCTCAACAAGGCCGCCAGCGCGTTGAACGTCTCCATCGAAGAACTGGTCGGTGCGCCTCGCAGTGAGTTTGAGCTTATTCCCGCTGAAAAAGTGCGTGAACGCAAGCGGCAGGACGCCAAAATCCGGCCGCTGGTCGCGGAAGCATTGCCCGGTCTCGAAATATCACGGACCGAGTTAGCGCCCGGTGGCCGCATGGTCGGCGTACCGCATACGACGGGAACGCGCGAATACCTGACCTGTGAACGTGGCAAAGTCGAATTGATTGCCGGCGGCGAACATCACTTGTTGAACGAAGGGGACATGCTCGTTTTTCGTGGTGATCAGCGACATTCGTATTTGAATCCCGACAAGCGGAGAACATCGATTTCAATTTCAATTGTCTGCTTTGCGAATTAAGGCACCAATCTTCACGCGCCTGCGGGAAACTCTCGTCTTGCGGTAGCAGCCCGCTCCGCAGGCGTTGCCGCCTCGTCATAAATTTCCTCGATGCGCGCGATCCGGTTTGCGAGACCCGTGCAGTTTGCGATTTGAATGTTCAATCCGGGTCGGGCGTTCATCTCAAGGATCAAAGGCCCGAGATCGGCATCGATGACCATATCCACACCCAGATAGCCGAGGCCAGTGACCTCGCAACCCCGCGCCGATGATTCCAGGATAAAGTCCCACTGCGGTATTTGCAGGCCTGCAACCAGTGCCCCGGTATCGGGGTGCTCCTCAACCAGTACGTCATCCAGGACGCCGTGCAAAGTAATACCGCTGGCGAGATCCACGCCCGCACCAACAGCGCCCTGATGCAGATTGGCTTTGCCGTCGGACGCACGAGTCGGCAAGCGCACCATTGCCATTGCGGGATAGCCGCGATACACCACCACGCGGATATCCGGCACGCCCTGGTAACTAACCTCCGCGAAGGTCGGGTCAAAATGCACACAATATTCAATCAGCGCCTTGTCGCGAGTACCGCTCAAACTGTACTGACCACCAACGATGTTGGAAATGTGATGCTGTAGCTCACCTTCCGAGATCAGCAGACCATTGCTGAGCCTAAAGCTGTCGCGCTTGCGCTCGCTGCGCCCGGTCACGACAAGGATGCCGTCGCCACCGCTGCCCTGTGCCGGCTTGATAACGAAACTGTTTTTGTCGCCGACTATTTCTGCAAAACCTCTGACTTCCGCCTGATGAACAATCACGCCGTACAGATCCGGCACCGGCATACCTGCCGCAAGCGCGAGTTCCTTCGTCAGGACTTTGTCGTCAACTCTTGGATACAAACTGCGCGGATTGAAACGCATAATGAAATTGGTATTACGCTCGTTCAGGCCAAGTACGCCGGTTTCGCGAAGTTTTTTGGCGGCGGAGAACATCAATCCCGCGTCAACTCTTTAAAGCGTCTGATCTCGGTCAGACGATAACCCGTGTAGCGGCCGACGAGCATCACGAAACCGAGAATCACGAGAAGCAATTCGGGGAACGTAAAGATCAAATGCTCGAGCCACGGCATCACCATGAAGGTGTAGGCGGCGACCGCGACGGCCAAACTCCCAAGCCCGGCGCGAATAGCGTCTGCAGGTCCACGCTCTTCCCACACGACGGACATGCGCTCAATCGTCATAGCGATGATGACCATCGGGAATAAAGCAACGGATAAGCCCATTTCCATGCCAAGCCGGTGCGAGGTCATGCTGATAAACAACATCAACATGACAACCACGATCAGGACTGCGCTTAATCTTGGCACTAATAACAATCGAAATTTATCGAGCAGGAACCGGATCGTGAGGCCGAGCGTTACGAGCAGCGTGAAAAGGATCAGACCCCAGAAGAGTTTGGTTTCGCGAAAGGCGAGCGCAATCAACACCGGCATGAAGGTACCGAACGCATCGATACCGATGATGTTGCGCATGATAACCATGATGAGCGCGCCGATGGGAATCATCAGCAATACGCTGTACACGGCTTGAGTCTGAATCGGCAGACTGTACAAAGAAAAATCAACCGCGCTGGTACCCTGCAGTGCCGCTTGTGTTTCAGCGATCGCTACCGCTTCGAGGTGATTGACCTGGATCGCAAAATCGACCTGAACATTGCTGCCACCTTCGACATTGACCAACGGCTCATTGCCCCGCCACCAAACCAGAAATCGATCGGGAAGACTTTCCTCTCCGGTAGCTGGATTGAAGTAAAGCCAGCGGTCCCCATCGTGGACCTCGAGCCAGGACACGAGCTCTGCGCTGCGTTGTCGACCTGACAGCGGAAAGCCATGCACCATCCGTGAGGGTATGCGCGCCGACGCCAACAATGTAGTAATGACATCCACGAACTCGGCGCTTGTAGACACGCCCGCCGATATCAGTTCGACGTTCGAATCAGGCGACGGATCATTCATGCGACGCAAGAGTTCTGTCGTAAACGACGCCGTGTCGGCCGAGTGGTCGCGAACGTCGTCAACAAGAACGTCAACCGCAGTCTTCATCGGCTCGATAATCGTCGGTGTCGGTGGGAATGGCGGCGTCGTGTCAGACTCATTGACACGGTCGTCTTCGTAAACAGAAATACGATAGTAAAGCGTTTGTTCGCCGTCAGCGCGACGAATTGCCCACTGTGCTTCACGGCCACCACTGCCGAAATTTGTACTAAAGCCGTAACCCCGTGATACAGAGTTTTCGTTGAGCGTGCGGAAACCAGGTGTCAGCCACGGCACATTGAGCTGCACCTTGATCGATCCCGGACCGCTTTGAAAATTGACGGCGGATTCAATCGTCCACACCGGCGCCTCCTGGTCTTCCGTTACCGGAAAACCCAGCACCTGCCATTTATAGAAAAAGACTGACAGCCCTATAACCGTTAGCAACGCAGCCAACAGGTACACGTAACGCTGGTTCATCTTCCCCCCTTACTTGCTTGTGTGGCGTGTTATTTGACGCCGAGCGCAACCTTAACGGCGCGTTCTCTGACCGGTCCGCTGCGATTGAAGAGCCGCATGCCCGCCAGTCTTATTTCTCCCAGAACCGTGGAGTCTGTCGTAAACAGACGATTGAGGCCAGTCATGAAGTGCAACATTGTCGAATTCGCGCCTTTGCGTGCCCGCTCATATCGCCTCAACACCGGGCGGTCGCCGGGATGCGACCCGTCATCGATTGCTGCACTGATAACGCGTGCAAGCTCGGCGGAATCCTGCAAGCCGAGATTCGCCCCCTGTCCGGCCAGAGGGTGAATCGCGTGTGCAGCATCGCCAACGAGTGCGACGCCGGCCCGCACATAATCTTCAGCATGCTGCGCGCGCAATGGAAACGCGCCCCTGGGCCCAGCCACCGTCAACTCCCCAAGAACGCCGTCTGAGGCAGCAGTTAGCATACAGCCAAGGTCCTCGTCCGTTGCATCCATTGCCTGTTGTGCCCTGTCAGGCGTCGTTGACCAGACAACGGAGATACGCCCATCTGCGAGCGGCAACATGCCCAGCGGGCCGTCTCGCAAAAATCGCTGTCGTGCGGTCGCTGCGTGGTCAAACTCCGTAGTCAGATGTGTAACGACTGCTGTTTGCTTATACGGCCATTTATTGGTTTTTATTCCTACCAGCTCACGTACGAATGAACGCGCACCATCCGCACCAATAACAAGATCAGCCTTCGGTAACGACTCGATTTTGGTTTCGAACTGCAGCGATACATCGCACTCGGCGATAATTTTCAGCAAGGCGTCCTGGATGAGCACATTTTCGACAATATGGCCTAACTGGGGAACAGCAAACTCAGCCGCATCGAAGCGCAGCGTTGCACCACCTTCCGGAGCATCGCCTTCATCCCAGACGCACATCGACTCATACGCTGACACACGCGCCTGCCGGATGATCGTCCAGGCACCGACAGAGTCCAGTAGCTCGGCGGACCCGTTGGCTATAGCAGACACGCGCAGTGAAACATCGTCATCCGGTGAAAAACATGGCCGCTTCGCCGCATCAATAACCGTGATATCCAAAGCGCCGGCGTGACGACCCTTGGCCAGTAAAGCGGCGAGCGTTAGCCCGGTCATGCCAGCGCCGACAATGACGATGCTGAACTGACGTTTCATCGAAGCGGCACACCGCGAGACAGGCGCGGCAGTTCACCGGCCAGACCCATCGTATGCCTGGCGAACATCGGGCGCACACCCGGAATCAGATCGAAACCGATCATCCCGACGTCGCGCAGTGTGCGCAGGCCGGGGCGGGAGCTACCGAACAAACGCACGAGATTATCCGTGAAATGGACGAGTTTTTTTTGATCTGGCCGTCGCCACTCGGCATAACGCTTCAGCAGTTGCAGAGCACCGGGGTCAGAGCCCTTTGCGGTTACATCAGCTATGCAATCGCAAAGTGTCGCTACGTCTCGCATTCCCAGATTAAACCCCTGCGCGGAAACCGGATGCAGTCCATGTGCGGAATTACCGACCAACACACTGCGTGTCGCCGTGAGTCGAACAGCCTTGCTCAGAATCAGAGGATACGACGCTCTCGCGCCCACACGTGAAAATTTCCCGAGACGATAACCAAACTCTTCCTGAATTTCGGTCAGAAATTCATCATCGTCGAGCGCCATGACGCGTTCGGCATCGTGTTCGGCCACCGTCCAGACAAAACCAGCACGATCGTCAGCTACAGGCAGTATTGCCAGCGGGCCCTGCGGAGTAAATCGTTCAAACGCGCGGCGGTCCGGTTTCATTTCTGGCAACAGATTGCCAACGACTGCGCGCTGCCCGTATTCGCGCCGCTGAGCCGCAATACCCATCATATCGCGAACGGCGGAATTCGCACCGTCTGCTGCGACCAGTAACTGGCAGGTCAAAGTTTTATCACCGTCGTCTGAAGTTAGCGTCGCAGAAGCTCGCTCGGGTCCGAGTTCGACGCTCTCAATGCGAGAGGGACAAATTACATCGACGTTTTGGGTTGCTTCAAGATTCGACTGCAAAACCTCGCCCAGTACACGATTGATCACCACATAACCGAGTGCCTCCACGCCCTGCTCTTCGGCATCGATGTGCGAAAAACCAAAACGGCCTTTGTCGGACACATGGATATTGCTTATCGCCGTCGATGCGGCGACAACGGCATCCCAAAGTCCCATCGCCTCGAACATGCGTTGCGTACTTCGGGATAATGCCGTCGAGCGATCATCAAAACTCGGTTGCCGGGTCTCCTCGCGAGCGATCGCCTCGACGACGGCGACGCGCAAGCCGAGTGGAGCCAGCGCGAGTGCAAGACTCGTCCCGATCATGCCGCCGCCGGCGATGACGATGTCGTAATTGCCCGTTTTACGATTCATTGGCTAGGAGGCCGTACTACTCATCAGGGACTCGATGTCATCGGGGTCTTTCACGAGACCCTTGCTGAGCACATCCGGTCCTTTGTTGGTGAGCGCAACGTCATCCTCAATTCGGATGCTTATGTTGCGAAACGCTTTCGGAATCTTGCGGCTGTTGCCGAGATAAATACCCGGCTCCACGGTCGTGACCATACCGGATTCGAGCAAACGCCAGTCATCACCGACTTTATAATCACCAACATCGTGCACATCCATTCCGATCCAGTGCCCGGTTCGATGCATGTAATAAGGCTGATAAGCACCGTCCCTGATCAGCTTGGGCAACGCCCCTTCCAGCAGTCCGAGTTTTTTCAAACCCTTTGTAATCACTTTGACTGCAGCCTCGTGTGGCTCGTTCCAGTGGTTGCCAACCAGAGTTTTTTCGATCGCAGCGTATTGCGCTTCGAGGACTATTTCATACACTGCGCGTTGTTCGGGATTGAAGCGCCCGTTCACCGGGAATGTACGTGTGATATCCGACGCGTAGTAATCCAGTTCGCAGCCGGCGTCGATCAACAGCAGATCGCCATCCTTAAGTTGAGTATTGTTGTCAACGTAGTGCAGGATGCAAGCATTCTTGCCTCCGGCGACAATTGGGCTGTAGGAAACCCAGGCATCGTTCTGCCGAAACTCGTGCCGAAATTCCGCCTCTACTTCATATTCGTAAAGACCGGGCTCAGTGATACGCATCGCTCGCTTGTGCGCTTCAACGGCAACCTTTGCCGCCTTTCGCATGGCGGATATTTCACCACGACTCTTATACAGGCGCATGTCGTGTAGCAGATGATCGAGCGCGACGAATTCCTGCGGCGTATGCACGCCCCGGTTGAGCTTTGAGCGCAGCGTATTCACCCACTCCGCCATGCGCGTATCAAATTCCGCATACATCCCCATCGTGTAATAGACACGGCTGCAGGACTCCATAATGCCTGGCAGGATATCGTCCAGATCCTCTATCGGAAACGCGTCGTCGGCGCCGTAATTCTTTAACGCGCCGATCTGGCCGGCGCGAAATCCGTCCCATTGTTCACGCTTGGGATCTTTCTCACGGCAAAACAGCAGATATTCGCCATTCGCCCTCCCCGGCACCAGCACTGCGACAGCTTCTGGCTCCGCGAAACCGGTCATGTAGTAGAAATCGCTGTCCTGACGGAAGCGGTATTCAACGTCACGACTGCGCGTCCTGACGGGCGCAGACGGCAGTATGACAATGCCCCCCTGGCCGACCATGCGCATCAATTGTCCGCGGCGTTTCTCGAATTCTTTTTCGTTCATTTGAGGTCGCTATTTCTCCTGGCTCTTGGGATTGCGGACGTCAGCGAGCTCTTCGTAACAAAGCTGCGCTGCAACCCGCATATATTCTACAAGTTCAACGTAGGCGGACTCGTTCTCTTCTTCGTCGAAATCCTCATCCAGACCTGCGCGAGTGATCTGCAACATGTCTTTGATAATGTCTGACAAGGGCTCCGCTGCCAATCGCTCCTTCAACCCATCGCTGTGCTTTGCGGAGACAAGACCGTGCAGAAAACCCTCGCACCAATGCGCCAGTGCCGCCGTGCGCACCCCGACGTCGTCATCATCATCGGGCAACAGCGGCTCGAATTCCGATAGTCGTTCCGACAACTGCCAAAATGTTGCCTGATACAGCGTATCCAGGTGCTTTTGACACTCCGCGTGCAGAGTATTGCCCTCTTCCACACCCTCGAGTACCTGCAGCAGCCAATCCGGTCCGGCGGATACACCGGCGATCGCGAGTCTGCCCGTCAAAAGCCCATGCGTTTGCGCAGCATCCCAATTTGAACCGCACCGATTGAGTGATTCTTCGAGTGTGTCGAATTCGACCTTTTCATCCATGCGGATGCCAACCTTGTCTTTCCCACCAATCCCTTATGATCCCACGGACCGCCCTTTCTGGCCACGTTGAAGTGTCCTGTCGTAATGCGGCGATTGATTCTGTTGTAAGGCCTGACTATATTGCTCGTATGGCCGAGAACATTAATTCAACTTTCGAACACGAGCTAAAGCGCCTCGAAAAGCGTGTCGACGCGCTCGTCCACGTCTGTGACCAGTTGCAGGACGAAAATCGATCTCTCAAACAACGTCAGGATGTACTGACGTCGGAGCGCGCCAATTTGCTGCAAAAAAACGAGCAGGTTCGGGCGCGCGTGGAAGCAATGATCGGCAGACTGAAAGCGATGGAGCAAGGCTCTTGATACACAGCATGGAGTACGCTGAATGACCGAACAAAACGCTCAGGTGAGTGTCCGAATATTAGACAAGGAATACCAGGTTGCCTGTCCCGCGAATGAGCGGACTAATTTGCTCGATTCTGCCGAAATACTGAATACGAAAATGCGAGAGATTCGCGACAGCGGCAGAATCGTCGGCCTCGACCGCATTGCCGTTATGGCTGCGTTGAATATGGCCAATGATCTGATCCATGCGAATGCGAGGGATCTGGAACTGGAAGGCGGCGTTAGTGACCGTCTAAAACTCATATCTGACCGTGTTGACCACGTATTGGGTGGTTCGCAACAACTCGATCTCTAGTCAGCACGTGTTCGCTATATACATAAATCAGATTGGCGTCTCCTGCAGTGTTCGATACCGACCTGGATCCTCCCGACCCTAAATTTCCACCTCGGGGTCGCTGCCTGTCGGTTGTATGTGCGCAAAACTGTTTCGACGGTTAGCCTTTTACAATCACGGTTGACCCCACCTTTAGCTCCGGTTCGAGAGCGAAGGAACGTGACGGCACAGGCGGGAGGCGCCTTCTTTTCCGATGCGCCATCTCAATGACAAACGTAATGAACGAACTCCGCAAAAAAGCGTTACACAGACGACGCGAAATGACTGCGGAAAATCGCACGCTTGCATCGCAAAAAATATGCGGAGACGTTATACGCTCACGTGATTTTTTGTCAGCTTCTCTCATCGCATGTTATCTGCCGATGCGTGACGAAGTAGACACTCGCATGATCATTGAGCGCGGCTGGCGCGCAAACAAGCGCATTTTTGTGCCCATTACGCGCAACAATGGCGAAATATTATTTCGCGAGATTCGACCAGATACGTCACTGCAACGAAATCGAATGATGATTTGGGAGCCTCTGTCGGGTGCTTTTATTTCACCGCGCGAACTGCAATTGGTTGTCACTCCAACAGTTGTATTCGACAAGAATAATCATCGAATTGGCATGGGCGGTGGTTACTATGATCGATGTTTTGCTTTCCTGAATCATAGAAACCACTGGATTAAACCAAAGCTCGCCGGAGTCGCTTTTAAATGTCAGGAAGTCGAGGAAATAACGCCAAATACATGGGATGTACGGCTTTATCGGTTGTTCTCAGAAGACAAATGACGCTCATTTTTCTACAGGATTTTTTACTCCTCGACGTTACAGCTATTTTCGTTCAAGAGCTGGCGTGACCGTTTATTTGTTATCGAACAAAGTTGCAATTTCCATAGGGCTCGATAACGAATAAGCACGAATCAAGAAACCATCAAATCAAAAAGTTTTATTTCACAATTTCATTCCAACCGAGTGGTGTTTTTTCACGTCTCTATACACACCAGTAGCTTGCTGGTTTTTTTTGTCTTGTTGTATATACTCAGCTCCGGGTACCCGACACGGAGAAAAGCATGGCTACCAAGAAGAAGACTCGTAAAAAAGCTTCGAAGCGAAAAGTCGCCAAGAAGCGAAAAGTAACTGCAAAGAAAAAAGCAGCGCCTAAGAAACGCCGCGTAGCAAAGAAAAAAGTCGCCAAGAGAAAGGCGAAGAAAAAAGTAACGAAGAAAAAGACCAAAAAGAAGGCCAAAAAGAAAGTCGCTAAGCGTAAGACTAAGAAAAAGGCGACTAAGAAAAAAGCTAAAAAGAAAGTAGCTAAGAAGAAGGCGAAGAAGAAGACCAAAAAGAAAGCGAAGAAAAAGGTAGCTAAGCGTAAGACGAAGAAAAAGGCCACAAAGAAAAAGGCCAAGAAGAAGGTTGCCAAGCGTAAGACCAAGAAAAAGGCTAAGAAGAAAGTAGCGAAACGTAAGACTAAGAAGAAGGCCACGAAGCGCAAAGCCAAGAAGAAAACGGCTAAGCGTAAGACCAAGAAAAAAGCCACAAAGAAAAAGGCTAAAAAGAAAGTCGCTAAGCGCAAGACGAAGAAAAAAGCGACCAAGAAGAAAGCTACAAAGCGGAAAGCCAAGAAGAAAAAGGCCACCCGCCGAAAGAAAAGGTAGCTGACTGACCGCTTGGGAAGAGCCTTCTTCCAAAGCAACGTAAAAGAGCTCGCTTCGGCGGGCTCTTTTCATTTGTGCTGAAACGACTATAGTACGCAGCTATGGATGCATCTGAGAAGAAACGCAACGCGGCAAAAGCGGCACTGGAATTCATCGAGCCAGGCACGACGCTCGGTGTCGGTACCGGTTCTACTGTCAACTTTCTGATCGAAATGTTGCCGGATATACGCGACAGGATTGACCGTGTCGTATCGAGTTCCAAAGCATCGACGGCTTTGCTAAAAGAAAACGGATTCGAAGTCGCGACGCTAAATGAAGTCGGTGATTATGACCTCTATATCGACGGTGCTGACGAGAGTAATAAGCGCTTGCAGCTCATCAAGGGCGGCGGCGGAGCATTAACTCGCGAAAAAGTCCTGGCTGAAGCGGCAAGACGTTTCATCTGTATTGTAGATGACACCAAACTGGTTGGATTGTTGGGCAGCTTTCCTCTGCCGATCGAAGTCCTGCCCATGGCGCAGGAAATGGTCTCTCGACGTATGTTGAAAATGCGTGGGCAACCCATTTGGCGCGAAGGCTTTGTCACCGACAATGGCAATCACATCCTCGATATCCACGATCTGCAAATAAGCAACCCGCTGGAAATGGAAGCCAGAATCAATCGTATTCCGGGTGTGGTCACGGTTGGGGTTTTTGCGAATCGAGCTGCGGACATTCTCCTGATTGGCGGCGATGATGGCGTTCGCGAGATGCGGATCTAGGAACATCGGTCTTGGGTATCAGCACTGGACCTTGCAAGATATCTACTCAATTGGAACGTTATGTTCCATTTTTGCAAACGAATTAAGGTTAGTCAGCACTCAGGATCTTCGAATGTTTGAGTGGGCAGGCAGAATCAAGCGCCAAAGAACGAACTCGGTGAATGTTGAGTCGACCGTGCTCGTGGAAGATCATGGCGAATTCGTTTCTTCCGTTTTCCCTAGCGGCGAAACTCAGACGCTATCGTGGAAGGACCTAGTCAGGGTTGAGGTTCGAACGAACGATTCGGGCCCTTGGGGCTGGGATTATTGTTGGGTTCTTCTTGGCGCCAAAGACGAAGTAGCGTTTCCGCTCGGCGCGACCGGCCAAGATAAAATACTCGCGAAGCTACAGAGTCTGACTGACTCTGATCAAGAGCAGTTCTACCAGGGTGCGAATTGTACAAGCAATCAGACATTTGTGTGCTGGGAACGCGGCGGTGCAGACTAACAATGCGCTGCACTTGCAAACTCGGCCTCCGTCACGATTCTTGCTTTCGCAAGAATCCCGCCGTACGCTGAGTTTCAAGTTAGCTTAAACGTTAGTTACCGCCAATCCTCGGTGAAACGTGTAGATTCTCGCATTTTTCCGTAGTATCATTAATGATACTGTTCTTAAATGGCTTCGATCGAGGATATTCTGGCGAAAATGCGGCGTAACCCGACAGGGATTCGCTTCAACGAACTCACCAAAGTCTGCGATTACTATTTTGGCAAGCCACGTAATTCCGGCACGAGTCACTGGGTGTACAAAACCCCTTGGGCCGGAGATCCGAGAGTCAATATTCAGAACTCCCGAGGCAAGGCGAAGGCCTATCAAGTACGACAGGTTCTTTTAGCAATAGATCAACTAGAGAGTAGTGATGGCTAAGAAAGTAGATCGATATACCTATCGTGTTACCTGGTCCGAGGAGGATCGAGAGTACGTCGGACTGTGTGTGGAATTTCCAAGCATGAGCTGGTTGGATAAGTCGCAAGAGAAGGCCTTGGTCGGTATTCGAAAGCTGGTATCAAATACGGTCGCAGATCTTAAGCGAAGCAAGGAACCGGTGCCCCAGCCAATTTCCGCTCGACCGTACAGCGGTAAATTCATGGTACGAGTTCCTCCTGAAGTACATCGGATGCTCACCCTCCGGGCAGCCGAAGCCGGAGTCAGCCTCAATCGGTTGGTGTCGTCCAGATTATCGTAAACGGCAACTAACAATGTACTGCACTTGCAAACCACTCCCACCAAGCACCTTGCATCTGCGAGAATCGAACCGTACGCTAATTCAAAATAGCTTCGACGACTGACCGAATTTTCAGGCCATTAGGTAATGACAAGACAATGAGTAATTTTGAAATTCGGAACCTGCTGGCTAAATTGCTGGATGAAATACAGAAGTCGGAGCTCGATGCCGATACGCGAAATATGGTTCGCGATTTGGATTCCGACATTCATGAACTACTGGGCTCGAATGACGCTGATGTTGAAACAGCGTCGGTTTTGAATCGAGCCAAGGAGTTTGAGGCCAATTTTGAAACGGAGCACCCGACAGCGGTGCGAATCTTGAGTGAAGTTATAGAGGCACTTTCCCGGATGGGGATTTGATGCTGCTTACACGTTTCAATTCAGCAAGGAACTCACACGAGCGATTCACGTAAATCACACTGGGAACGTGTCTACTCGACCAGGAGGTCGGGTGAAGTCTCCTGGTACCAACCAGTTCCAGAGAAGTCACTGGAATTGATTTGTTCTACCGGTGTACCACTGGATGCTCCGATTTTGGATGTTGGTGGGGGTGCATCTACCCTCGTCGATCATCTGCTCGATAAAGGTTACCGAGATGTAAGTGTTCTGGACATTGCTGCCAGTGCGTTTACACAAGCAAAGGCTCGGCTCGGTGCCAATGCGACCCAGGTAACGTGGATTGAATCAGACGTTACGCAGTTCGAACCTTCGCGCTCCTATGCAGTTTGGCACGATCGTGCAGTCTTTCACTTCCTGACCAAAGCGGCTGATCGCGACCGGTATCTCGAGGTTATGCGTAAGTCTCTCCGACCTCAAGGGCACTTTTTGTTGTCTACATTCGGGCCGGAAGGGCCGACGCAGTGTAGTGGGCTTCCCGTTCAGCGGTACTCTGTCGAGATGCTAAATGAGCTGTTGGAGCCGGACTTTAAACTGCGAGCATGCGAGATTGAGGAGCATCGGACACCGACTGGAGGGAGGCAGGAGTTTTTGTATAGCTGGTGGGAGCGTTTGGAGACGAGTTGATTCGTCATGCAGGGATTCTCGCGCTGCGCGCGAGCAAATCGCTTCGCGGATTTGTCGAACAGGGATCGAATTCCGGCTTCCCCCGGCCAAACAAAAATGGGCCCCTGAAGGGGCCCGTTTTTGTTTGGCTGGGGGAGAGGGATTCGAACCCCCGTTGGCGGAGTCAGAGTCCGCAGTCCTACCACTAGACGATCCCCCAAAAAGGATCGTGTGAGACGCTTTAGCGTTTCGAGAACTGCGTTGCGCGACGTGCTTTGCGCAGACCGACTTTCTTGCGTTCAACTTCGCGTGCATCACGAGTAACGAAACCCGCTTTGCGCAATGATCCGCGAAGCGATTCGTCGTACTGCATCAACGCGCGTGTCAACCCGTGGCGAATCGCACCCGCCTGGCCAGTCGTGCCGCCGCCTTTGACGGTTACGTTAATGTCAAACGTTTCGCTGTGTTGCGTCAACTCCAAAGGCTGGCGAACAATCATCTGCGCCGTCTTACGACCGAAGAAAACGTCCAGTGCACGATCATTGACAGTAATGCTGCCCTTGCCCGGTCGCATGAACACTCTCGCTGTCGATGTCTTGCGTCGTCCGGTTCCGTAGAAAAATGATTCACTCATATTTTTGTCTCGGTGCTTAAGGTCTGGGCCTTACGCGTTTACTTCCAAAGGAATAGGCTGCTGTGCAGCATGGTTGTGCTCGGGACCGGCATAAACTTTCAACTTGCCGAACATCTGACGTCCCAGCGGGCCGCGCGGCAACATGCCCTTGACGGCCTTCTCAACAACGCGCTCCGGAGCCTTGTCGAGCAGCTTCTCAAGCGAAATTGATTTCAGATTGCCAATGTAGCCAGTGTGGTGGTAGTAGATTTTGTCCTGCATCTTATTACCGGTCACACGAATCTTTTCAGCATTAACGACAACGATGTAGTCACCGGTATCGACGTGCGGTGTGTATTCAGGCTTATGCTTGCCACGCAAACGACGGGCGATTTCAGTCGACAGACGACCCAGGGTCTTGCCTGTTGCATCGACCACGAACCAATCGCGGCGCACCTCTGCTGGCTTTGCAGAAAACGTATTCATAATTTAAATTTCCGTAGGGAAAAGTCGTTCAATTTGTCAATCGGGCGGCGGGTTAGCGTCAGCCCTTGCCCCGTCTGCCCTCCACGCACGCAAGAACGTTCGCTGGAGCGGCGAAAGGCGCGAAATAATACTTGAGCCCCCGCCCCATTGCAAACAATCCTGAGCTTAATTTTTCTATATACCAATCAATGGCTTACTAGCGACGTTGGGGCTCTGGATTCGTCAGAACAAGTATTCGAGGGACAAAGCTGTGTACGTGTCGGTTTTTTCGGTCAACGGCGGCACGTCAGAGTTGTTCTTTATCGTGTAGGAGGCAACCAGCGCGAGCTGCCCCAGGAGCTTGGCCGATACCGCCGTCACCGATTCCGTATAGGTGTTCTCGCCACCAGCCTCAACGATCAAATCCTGACGAAATTCAGCCGTCTCGCTGAGTTGCCAGCGGTAGTATCCGCCCGCAGTGATAATCGTTTCATTTTCCGAACCACCGAATTGAAGCTGCGATTGTCGCGCACCGACACCCAGCTCCGCGTTCAGTTTGTGTTTTTCATTGTCGATCAAGCGGCGTCCGTAGCCCAGAGCCTGGGAAAACTGGGTGTCGAAGGCCCCGAAGTTATCTTTGCGCCATTGCAGGCGGCCAAAAAGAAAATCTTGATCGGAGATCTTTCGCTCGCTTTTCCAGCCCAAATCATAGGCTTCGGCCGTGGTCACCTTATCTTCGGATGCAGTAATAGCCGCCGCCTCAAGTAGATGCGCCCATCGCCCCGACGTATAGCTGACCTCAAATCCGGTGTTCAGTGTTGAGTTTTCGGTATTACCCGATGTCGCGAGATAACCCAGGGTCGCCTTGCCCGCCCACGGATCGGGTTTTTCCGCATCCTCTGCCAGAACTGGCAACGACAATAGGGTCAGCGCGAGCATCAATATTTGTCGAATTATCATTCGCTAACTCCCGAACAGGGCTCTCGCCCGATAAAAATTGGCCGCGGAGTATACCGCCTGATGGCCGTAAAACGCTATAATTTGCCGCATGGAATACCGCCAACTATCCCCACTGGATAAGCTGCTCATCGGCGCAAACAATGCGTTGCGCACCGTCGTGGCCCCGGCTGGCCGCGCCACCCGCAGCAATCCGGCCGGAAAAATCGCGGACAGCGACCTCAATGCGAAACAAAAAGCGCATGCCGCCGGGCTCATGCGCGTTAATCACGCGGGTGAGGTAGCCGCTCAGGCCTTGTATCAGGGGCATGCGAGCATTGCGCGAAACAAGAGTATTGAAGCGCAAATGCAGCGCGCCGCCGACGAGGAATTTGATCACCTCGCCTGGTGCGAACAACGTATTCACGAGCTGGGTTTCGAACCCAGTCGTCTGAGCCCACTGTGGTACGCGGGAGCCTATGCCATCGGTGCTGCCAGTGGTGTTCTCGGTGACAAATGGAGTCTGGGCTTCATTGCGGAAACCGAAAAACAAGTTTGCTCGCATCTCGACAGTCATCTCGGCCAATTGCCTGAGGATGATGCGAAGAGCCGTGCAATAGTCAAACAGATGCGTGATGAGGAGCAGGAACACGGGGAAAATGCTGTGGCTGCCGGCGCCGCCGATTTACCGCTTCCGATCGTTCGCCTGATGCGGGCCACGGCGAAAGTTATGACAAAAACGGCGTATTGGGTTTAGAAACACGTACTTAGCTTGCCCTCATCGGCATTCTGTATTACAAGTAGTCCGCAATTGGGGCGAGGATCTATCAATGCAGACAACAGCCAAGAACCTGAGCGATGTACCGGCGATTAACCGATTCTTAAGTTACTGCCGCGTACGGACTGTTCCATCCAAGACTGTAATGATTCATGCGGGCGACTTGCCGGATGTTCTGTATTACATCGTCGATGGATCGGTTGAAGTCATGATCGAAGACGAAGACGGCAATGAGATGGTGCTGGCTTACCTGAATAAGGGGCAGTTCTTCGGCGAAATGGGCCTTTTTTACGAACAACCGACGCGTAGCGCCTGGGTTCGAACCCGCACCGAGTGCGAAATCGCAGAGATGACCTACCCACGATTTCGCCAGATTGCGAGTGAAAGCCCCGGGCTCGTTTTTGAACTCGCCACGCAACTGGCTACCCGACTTGACCGAACCAACCGCAAGTTGGGTGACCTGGCATTCGTCGACGTTACCGGCCGTGTTGCTCACGCGATCATGGATCTTTGTAACGAGCCTGACGCGATGACGCATCCTGATGGTATGCAGATCAAAGTCAGCCGACAGGAGCTCAGCCGGCTCGTTGGCTGCTCGCGTGAAATGGCAGGAAGGGTGCTGAAGGTGCTTGAGGAACAGGGACTGGTGACTGCGAGCGGCAAAACAATCGTCGTCTACGGCGCAAGACCTAATAGAAACCTGTAGGAGCGCGCCCTGCGCGCGAAGCATCGCGGCAGCCTGAAAGGCTGCAAAAAGTTTCGGGCCTGTGTCACGGGCTGAAGGATTTTGGCGGCCTGCCGGCCGCCGCTTCGCTTCGCGCGCAGGGCGCGCTCCTACGGTAGTGCTTTTTGAATTTCCGCACGCATCGCTGTCATTGTTTTCGCGTAATCATCACTGCCGAAGATGGCCGAACCTGCGACGAAGGTGTCGGCGCCGGCGGCGGCAATCTCACCGATGTTGTCTACTTTAACGCCACCGTCGATTTCCAGTCGGATTTCTCGGCCGCTCGCCTCTATGATTTTTTGTGCCTGACTCAGCTTTGTTAGTGTCGACGGGATGAAGCTTTGGCCACCAAACCCCGGGTTTACGGACATCAGCAACACCATGTCGATCTTGTCGATGACGTGGGTTAACCAGTCGAGCGTTGTTGCCGGGCTGAATACGAGGCCTGATTTGCAGCCGGATTCCCGAATAAGCGCCAGCGACCGATCGACATGGCGGCTCGCTTCCGGGTGAAAAGTAATGTAGCTGGCACCAGCTTTCGCGAAATCCGGGATAATGCTGTCAACGGGTTCGACCATCAGATGCACATCGATAGGCGCCTCGATGCCGTAGCTTCGTAATGCATCGCAAATCATGGGGCCGATGGTCAGATTCGGAACAAAGTGATTGTCCATCACATCAAAATGAACGATGTCCGCACCGGCATCGAGCACCGCCTTTACGTCTTCGCCGAGACGAGCGAAATCGGCGGAAAGAATTGAAGGCGCAATTAATGGTTTCACTGTCGTTCCCCTTTATTCCGGCAACTGTATAACACGCTACGCCCTATCAACAGCTCAACGAATCGAACGGCGAGCCTTGAGCATTTCATAGGCGCGTCTCACCTCTCGTGTGCGGCGCTCGGCCTCTGCTATCACGTCGGCACCCGGATTACTTCCGGATATCTTATCCGGATGGTTCTTGTTCATCAGTCTGCGGTAGGCCTTTTTGACTTCGTCATTCGTCGCGTCCGACGACACGCCGAGTGCCTCGTAGGCCTGCCGCACACGCAAGGCATCAGCGCCTCCGGCTGGCGATCGCTTGAACCCCTTTTGCGCCCGGATCATGGCTTCGAGCTGCGCCAGCTCAACGCGCCCGATTCCGAGTTCCGTGCAGATTTTCCAGATCAGCGCACGCTCCGCTTTTTTTTGCTTGTCTTTGGCCAGCACCACTTCCAGCAACAGACGTACAAATGTCAGGCGATCCGCGGCACTGCGCGCACTCACGCGACGTAATTCACGCATTTTCTGTAACAGTGGAAAACCTGGCTGCTTGCCAACATCAAACCAGCCGATTGCGCGTCTGACCTGCGCAGGATTCAGGCTAAGGCGATGCATGACCAGTCGTGCGGAACGAATCTCGTCCTCGCTCACCCGCCCGTCGATTTTGGTCAGGTGCCCCAGGGTCTGAAACAACGCCTTCACGAAGTCTTCGGATACCCGCGAAATGTTCGCGCCCTGCTTCTCAAACCGACGATATCGATCGGCGAAACCGCGGTCGAACTGGTGGCCGAGGAAAAATCCTGCCAAAGCCGCCCATGGGTTACGCGTTGCGAGCCCGGCCAAGGTGCCGATGATCTTGCCCCAGTACAATCCAGATTCCAGCCGTGGGCGATGAAAGGAACTGCAATCCTAACGTGTGTCAGCGACCATTCCCATTGCCGAAGCTTGCTTGTACCGGCCGGAACGGCGATCATCGCCGCATGAAATCCAGCGATGCTGTTTTCGAGACATCGATACCGGGCTTGCCTATGATCGGTCGCGGCAAGGTACGCGATATATACAGCGTAGATGACAAGCATCTGCTACTCGTCACGACAGACAGGCTGTCGGCATACGATGTCATTTTGCCCGACCCTATAGCCGGCAAAGGCGAGGTCCTCACCAGGATCTCTCTGTTCTGGTTTCGTATGATGGCCGACATTGTTGACAACCAGTTGACCGAACTCAGTATTGACGATGTCGTCGCTGACAAGGATCTTTGCGATCGGCTGCGCGATCAGGCACTGGTCGTGAAGCGACTCAAACCCCTGCCGATTGAGGCCGTTGTGCGCGGTTTTTTGATTGGCTCCGGCTGGCGCGACTACCGCGATACCGGGCAGGTCTGTGGCATCGACCTGCCAGTGGGAATGCAACAGGCCGAGAAACTGCCACAGACGTTGTTTACGCCAGCGAGTAAAGCCGAAGCAGGTGACCATGATGAAAATATCGGTTTTGAGCAGGTTGTCGGGCTGATTGGTGAAAAGCTTGCGAACCGGGTCCGCGATCTGTCCGTAGCCATCTATGAGCGTGCCTCGGCATACGCACTGCAGCGCGGCATCATTATCGCCGATACCAAGTTTGAATTCGGTCTCGACGACGAAGGCCGCCTGCATATCATCGACGAGCTGCTGACGCCGGACTCATCACGCTTCTGGCCGATGGATGGATACAAGGTCGGCACCAGTCCACCGAGCTTCGACAAGCAATTCGTACGCGACTACCTCGACACCCTCGATTGGGACAAGACGTCGCCCGGACCCGAGCTGCCGACGGAGCTACTGCGACAGACAGCTGCCAAATACCGTGAAGCACTCGATCGCATGACCGCGTAAGAGAAGGGACAATGCCTGCATGATTCACAGCGTAAAAATCTGGGTCGAGACACTCATCTGGGGCGATATGCTGCAGAAGTACGGGCTGCCCGGCCGAATCATTGCGGGTGTCTTGCGTAATGCTTACGCCGTATTACGGGACATCGTTTCGGGGCAACTGACATTGCGGGCGATGAGCCTGGTCTACACCACGTTGCTATCGGTTGTGCCACTGATCGCTTTTAGTTTTTCGGTGCTGAAGGGACTCGGCGTCCACAAGGAACTGGAGGAGAAGCTCTATACAATTCTCGAGCCGCTGGGCGACAAGGGTGTAGAGATCACTGATCAGGTCATGCACATAGTGCACAACGTCAACGGCAGCGTTCTTGGTGGTATAGGCCTCTCGTTCTTCATCTTCACGGCAATCTCGATGGTGCAGAAAATCGAAGGTGCCTTTAACTACGTCTGGTATGTCACTAAGCCGCGAAGCTTTGCGAAGCGCTTTACGGAATACATGCTGGTGCTGCTGATCGGCCCGCTCGCAATCGCCATCGCGCTCGGTGCTATCGCTTCGGTCGGCAATGAATCCATCGTCATTTGGTTATCGCAGAATTCGATCTTCGGCCCGATATTCTCGGCGACCAGCCAGCTAACGCCCTATCTCTTGATCACTGGTGTATTTGCGTTTCTTTACTGGTATATGCCCAACACGAAAGTCACGCTGCGTGCCGCACTCGTGGGCGGCCTTGCCGGTGGTGTCATGTGGGCAACACTGGGTATGATATTTGCCACGTTCATCGCAAATTCGGCCCGAACTCAGGCCATTTACGCCAGCTTTGCAATCGCCATCACGACATTATTCTGGTTGTACCTCAACTGGCTGATCCTCCTGGTCGGTTCGCAGATAGCCTTCTATTTCCAAAACCCCGCCTACCTTCGTATCGGACGGCGTGAGCCGCGCCTGTCGAACGCCATGCGTGAGCGTGTCGCGCTCAACATCATGTTCCTGGTAGGACGAGAATTCCGCAATCCCGTCCTGGGTGTTGATTTGCGAAGCCTGAGTCGATCGCTCCACATACCATCGATAACGCTGGCACCGATCTCTGCGGGACTCGTGGCCAACGGCCTCATGACGACCAATGAAAAGGAAGAGCTGCTGCCCGCACGAGAAATGTCCCGCATTACGCTCAGCGACATCCTCGCCGTTGTGCGTCGCGATGGTGAGACCGGCTCGCACCGCGATCCCAGATGGAACAGCCCGATCGAGGTGTTGGGCAATAGTCTGGACCAAGCGGTCACGACGGTCCTAGCCGAGCAAACTCTCGCAGACTTGCTGGACAAAGCCGACGACTGATCGCGGCCGTGTCAGGCTACGCACCGGCTATTGTCATTTCCTCGACCAGCAATGAGCCGCAACGCATGCCGCTGCGCAAGTCCTGGTCGTTACCAATAACCGAGATACGCTGATAGAGATCGCGCAAATTACCCGCGATGGTTACCTCATGAACTGCGAACTGAATTTCGCCATTTTCGACCCAGTGCCCAACGGCACCGCGCGAGTAATCACCGGTAACCGCGTTCACACCCTGCCCGATCAACTCCTCAACGATCAGGCCGGTGCCCATGTCCGCGACCAGTTTCTCCCTATCGCTGTCGTTACCGGGGATCAACAGGTTTTGTGCACCACCGGCATTGGCCGTCGTTTCGAGTCCCAGGCGGCGTGCGGAGTAGCTGCTCAGAATATAGCTGCGCAATTCACCATCGGTAACAATATCGCGATCGTAGGTTGCAACACCTTCGCCGTCGTACGGCCGGCTGGCGACACCCTGTAGTATATGTGGCCGCTCCTGAATCCGCACAAATTCCGGGAATATCTTCTGGCCTACGGCGTCAAGCAAGAATGACGAACGTCGATACTGGGCACCACCTGCTATCGCGCCAATAGCATGTCCGATGAATCCCCGTGCCAGCTCCGGGATAAAAAGCACCGGCGCGGCCGTCGTTTTGATTTTTCGTGCGCCCAGGCGGCTGACCGTCTTTTCCGCCGCCCTCACGCCGACCGACGCCGCACTTTCAAGATCGCCGGCTAGCCGTGAGGACGTGTAGTGGTAATCACGCTGCATCGCGCCATCTTCTTCGGCCAGCACAACGCAGCTTATACTGTGACTGGTTCGGGAAAAACTGCCGATGAAGCCGTGAGTATTTCCGTAGGCACGGGTGCCGCGGTTGGTACCGACCGTAGCGCCCTCTGAATTGCTAATGCGCTTGTCGGCCGCCATCGCCGCATTCTCGCTCTCTATCGCCAATGTGATCGCCTGGTTGGCGTCGATTTCCCAGGGGTGATCAAGATCGAGATCCTTGATGACCGTCGCCATTCGTTCGGCGTCGGCCAGGCCAGAGTTGCTATCCTCTGCCGTCAGGTCGGCAAAGGAACACGCTTTGGCCACCGCTTCGCGTATCGCCGCCGGCGTTATGTCGGATGTGCTCGCATTACCCTTGCAGGCATTCTTGAACACCGTGATGCCAAGACCCCGATCGTTGGTAAATTCAAGATTCTCAACGTCACCCAAGCGCGCTGTTGCAGACAGCCCGGTATCCTGGCTCGCCGCCACTTCGGCCTGATCGACACCCAGACTCCTGGCTTCGTCCAGTGCCAGAGCAACGAGATTTTCCAGCTCTTCCCTGCCCAGCGACTCACGCTTCGCTATTTCTGCCATATTGGAACAATCCTTGCGCGTGTTAGACTCCGGCCGCTAATCGGTAGAGTGATCGTGTGGAGTACTGTAACCAGTGACTGAATTAAAGCCCAGCAAAAGCGCACGAAAACGTGAGTATCTGGCGCTGCAGAAACTCGGCGAGGAACTCATAACGCTCAAACAAACTGAGCTCGATATTCTGCCACTCGACGACGGGCTTCGCGAGGCGGTTATGGAAGCGCGACAAATCAAAGCCCACGGCGCGTTGCGCCGGCAAAAACAATATATCGGCAAACTGATGCGCCACGTCGACCCGGAGCGACTCCGCGAAGAAATGGCAAGACTGCGACGTTAGCGATGGTGGTAGAATTTCGCAATGAGTAAAGATGTCGGCATTATCATGGGTTCCCGCTCGGACTGGGAAACAATGAAACACACGACCGGGACGCTGGACGAACTTGGCGTAAGCTACGAGGTGCAGGTGGTCTCCGCGCACCGCACACCCGATTTGTTGTTTGAGTACGCTGGCAGCGCAGCCGGGCGGGGTTTGAAGGTGATCATCGCCGGCGCCGGTGGCGCGGCACATTTGCCAGGGATGGCAGCCTCGAAGACCCGTGTCCCGGTGCTCGGTGTTCCTGTGCAATCCAGAGCACTGAATGGCATGGATTCCTTGCTCTCGATCGCACAGATGCCTGCAGGAATTCCTGTTGGCTGTATGGCAATCGGTCGAGCCGGCGCTGTGAACGCCGCGTTGCTGGCTGCAGCGATCCTCGCGAACAATGACGAAGCGGTCGCAACGGCGCTGGATGCCTTTCGCAAGAACCAGACCGACAGGGTTCTGGGCGACAGCGACCCCTCTCAATAAGTTTATGCGTATCGGCATAATCGGCGCCGGGCAACTCGGCCAGATGCTGGGCTTCGCCGCTCGCGATCTCGACATCGAAGTTCGATTCATCGACCCGACGGATAATCCGCCCGCCGCTCAATGCGGCAAGGTCATTCAAAGTCCCTTTGACGATCCGGTCGCTTTGATCGCGCTGGCAGATACCTGCGATGTCATAACTTACGAGTTTGAAAACATCCCCGTCACTGCATTGCAGCTCATCGAGAATATTGTCCCGATCTACCCGCCGGCGGCAGCTCTCAAGCACTCTCAGGACCGTCTCGACGAGAAGAAACTGTTCGCCGAACTCGGGATCCCGCTGCCGGGCTATCACGCAATCGGCACCCGTGAGGACATCGACGAAGCAGCCGCCAGGCTCGGGCTGCCGATGGTGATCAAGACTCGTCGCTTTGGCTACGACGGCAAGGGACAGTTTGTCGTCAGGACAGCAGACGAACTGGACCAAGCATGGGACGAGCTGGGTGGTCAGGCGCTAATCGCCGAGCAATGGATACGCTTCGACTACGAAGTTTCCTGTATCGGCGTTCGCAGCATCCGCGGCGAAGTGGCTATGTATCCGCTCGCTCGAAACATTCATCGCGACGGCATATTACGATCCTCGAGCTCGCCTTTCGACGCGGCCAAATTGACCGAAAAGGCATCTGAATATGTGAACCGTCTCCTGCAACATCTCGACTACGTCGGGGTGATCGCACTGGAACTCTTCGTATCCGGTGATGAGCTACTGGCCAACGAGTTCGCGCCGCGCGTTCACAACTCCGGGCACTGGAGTATCGAAGGGTCTGAAACCAGCCAGTTCGAAAACCATTTGCGCGCTATTCTGGACCTGCCGTTAGGACCAACGACGGGCGTCGGCTTTGCCGGCATGGTCAATCTCATCGGCGAGATTTCGGCTGCTACCCGTGCTCAGGGCGTTGGCGAGTTACATGATTATGGAAAAACAGCCCGCGAGGGACGAAAACTCGGGCATATAACCGTTGTCGCGGACACGGCCGAGCAACGCGATGCGCTGGTCGAAATAGTCAATAGTAGTGTGACCTAGTCCACCCGGCCCACTGAGAACCAGCGTAGCCCAAGCGGCACAAAAGCAGGTAAACTCGATACAGCGATGTCATACCTTGAGCATTTCAGTTTGTCGGAGCAACCCTTTCGGTTGACGCCCGACCCCGAATTCCTTTACTGGAGCAAGCAGCACGCGCGGGCGAAAGCCTATATGGAATCGACCATCTGGCTGGCCGACGGATTTGTGGTTATTACCGGCGAAATCGGCTCGGGCAAGACGACGCTCTTGCAGTCCTTTCTCTCCGAACTTGAAGACGACGTGCTGTACGCCGTCGTGTCACAAACGCAATTGACACCTACCCAGTTTCTACAGGCCGTACTTACCGAATTCGGCTTCAAACCGTTCAACAAGCGCAAGGTCGAATTGCTGGACATGCTCAACATGTTCCTGATCGAGCAGTACTCGAGTGGCAGGAAGGTCGTGCTCGTTGTCGATGAAGCGCAAAACCTGACGAAGAAAGTGCTGGAAGAAATTCGCTTGATCTCGGGAATTGAAACGCATAAGGAAAAAGTGTTGCGCATCATTCTTGCGGGGCAGCCGGAACTCAGAGACACGCTGGACTCCGCAAGCATGCAACAACTCCTGCAACGTGTTCGCCTGCGATTCCATATCGGCCCGCTCGATCGGCGCGAAATGCGGGAGTACGTCGAACGCAGACTGTCGGTTGCCGGGCGCAAGAAACCCGATCTCTTTGCCGCTGACAGTTTTGACGTCTTGTATCGCTTTACGGGTGGCGTGCCGCGTCTGATCAACACCTTGTGCGACACTGCTTTGTTGTGTGCCTTTGCGGACGAAAAAAAGCTTGTCGAATCCGCTAGCGTCATTGCGGCAGCCGAAGAATTGAACTGGCAGGAACACGAGAGCAACACGGGTGTTTACGACCAGCTGCGACAGCTTGAACAGGAACGCAATTCCCAAGTGGATTTGCACGTCACGCGCATCGAAGTTCGTGCGGACGATGAAACCGTCGACGTGCTGACATTTCCGTTGGGCCGTGTGATCGTCGGCCGGTCACCGGACAATGAAATTTATATCCAAAGCAAGTTTGTCAGTCGCCATCACGCACAACTGGTCAGCGACGAAAGTGGCTGCGTCATCGAGGACCTGAATAGTACCAACGGCGTATTTCTCGGCGAAAAACAGGTTAAGAAATACCGGCTTCGAGATGGCGATGTCGTGTCGCTCGGAGTACACCAGCTGATTTACCACGACTTGCGTAATGCAACGATTGCTGAAGATAATGTCGAGGATATCGTCCGAAATGAGTCGGATGATCAGGATTCAGCCGTCAACGAGACGTAAGTGTCAGTAATCCTGCCGCTGTCCGGCACGGCGATCCGTCACGCGGTAATCACGGCGTTTCAATAGGACCACCAGTCCAGCCACGAGACACACCAGCCCGACGACGAAGCAAATCGTCGGCCAGTGCCAGTGATTAACGTACATTGACGCCCCCAGACAGGCGGCGCCTATCGTCAGATAGAAGTAGGGCAGGCTTTCGTAGATTGGTTTCGAGACCCACATGACCTTATGCTGTTCTCACCCAGGGCCGATTCATTCTCCATAGCGGGGAGCTGTTGTCCAGTGGGAAACTGCTTTTAGATCAGGATTTTTTGTCGCCAAACAAACCCAATATTCTCGAAAGTATTGATTCGGACAGGCCATCGACCGAGAGATCCGGTTCACTATCGCCCACATCGCTTCGTAATCCCTGTATGAATTGCTGGGAATTAGCGTCCATATCCCGCTCTGTTATTGTGTTTTCGAATGCCATCGCTATCTGCCTCCTTGAGATGACGCTCAAGGTAGCGCAGCACTATGTTTAATGCAGTGAGCTATCTCACATTGTGCAGTGTGAAACGCGCGAATCGCGAATTATGTAAAAGTGAATCCGACTAGCCGGTACCGCCAACCGTGATTTCATCGATCTTGAGTGTCGGTTGACCAACACCTACCGGCACCGACTGACCTTCCTTGCCGCAAGTTCCAACACCCGAATCAAGTTCAAGGTCATTGCCCACCATTGAGATTCTGTTGAGGGCGTCCGGTCCGTCACCAATAAGCATCGCACCTTTAACCGGCGCCGTTATCCTGCCTTTTTCGATCAGATACGCCTCGCTCGCAGAAAACACAAACTTGCCCGACGTAATATCAACCTGCCCGCCCCCGAAGTTAGGCGCATAAATGCCTTTGTCGACCGACGCGATGATATCCCCGGGATCGTGTGGTCCTGCAAGCATGTAGGTATTGGTCATGCGCGGCATGGGCACGTGCGCGAATGATTCGCGCCGCCCGTTGCCGCTTGATTCAACACCCATCAGGCGCGCATTTAGTTTGTCCTGCATATAGCCCTTCAGAATGCCGTCCTCGATCAGCACCGAATACTGACCCGGCGTCCCTTCATCATCGACGGTCAGTGATCCTCGACGGTCCTTGAGCGTGCCATCGTCGACAATTGTGCACAGCTTTGATGCAACCTTTTGTCCGACCTTGCCGCTGAAAGCGGAGGTACCTTTGCGATTGAAATCACCTTCGAGACCGTGTCCGACTGCCTCGTGCAACAAGATTCCCGGCCAGCCCGGTCCAAGCACAATCGGCATCGTACCGGCCGGAGCCGCTTGTGCTTCCAGCTGCACAACCGCCTGGCGAACCGCCTCGCGCGCGAAGTCCATCGGCGCATCGCTGTCCAGAAAATAGTCGAGATTCGCTCGCGCGCCACCACCGGCATAACCCTGCTCGCGCCGACCATCCTGCTCCAGGATTACGCTGACGTTCAAGCGAATCAGAGGCCGAATGTCCGCCGCCATCGTACCGTCCGAGGCAGCAAGTAGAATCAGATCCTGACTGCTCGCGAGGCTGACAATCACTTGCTCAACGCGCTTGTCGATCTCCCGCGTTGCCGCGTCAATCTCGCTAAGCAGCGCGGTCTTCTGCCTGTCATCAATACTCGTGGTGGGATCATCTGACGGGTACAGCGGCGCCACCTCAGTACGACTCCAGGCCTGCACGCGTTTATCCTGTCCCTGCCGCGCGATCGCGCGCGCCGCACTGGCCGCCTGTTCGAGCGCCGGCAATAATAGCTCGTCGGAATAGGCAAAGCCGGTCTTCTCACCGCTGGTTGCACGGACACCGACGCCCTGGTCGAGATTAAAACTGCCTTCCCGAATGATGCGATCTTCCAGCGTCCAGCTTTCGTGGCGGCTCACCTGAAAGTACAAATCCGCGTAATCCACTCCGCCCCGCATCATGCTGCCGAGTGTTTTGCCAAGGCCCCGTTCATCAAGACCTGCCGGCTCGAGCATTCGGGACATCATTGAATCAATCGAATTGTCGTTCTTATCCAAGCTTGAATTCCGTGGTGATTACAAACGCCGATTCTGAAGCGCAGGGAACTCACTGCGCAATTTTGTGGGGAGCTTCGGATCGATGTCCGCCGCAACAAAACAGTTTCCATCGGCCACTTCAGCCAAAATTCGTCCCCAGGGATCGATGATCAGTGAGTGCCCGTACGTCGAGCGACCGTCAGGGTGTTCTCCATACTGCCCCGCGGCGACCACATACGCCAGATTTTCGATCGCTCGGGCGCGCAATAATGAGTGCCAGTGCGCCGTGCCCGTCGTGACCGTAAACGCGGCCGGCACCGAAAACATCGTCGCCCCGTCGTCCACAAGTCGCCTGTACAGCTCGGGAAAACGCAGGTCGTAGCAGATTGTCAGTCCGATGCATCCGCACGGTGTCTCCACGGTCGTAACTTCGTCGCCCGGGAACATCGATCGCGATTCGCGATAGGACTCCTGGCTTTCGGCAAGATCGACATCGAACAGGTGGATCTTTCGATATATTGCCTGCGCGTCGCCTTTTGCGTCGTAAACCGGGCAGGCACCGTATACGCGTTCCACTTCAATCTCTGGCGACGTGAGCGGCATGCTGCCCGCGATAACCCAGATGCCGTGACGCTGGGATATGTCAGACAAAAAGGTTTGTATACGGCCCTCACCGGGCTCCTCAGCCGCCTTCGCTTTATCCCTGCCCCGGACCGGCATCAGGGCAAAATATTCGGGTAACACAGCCAAACTGCAGCCATCATCGGCGGCGTCGGCAATGAGCTTGCCAGCCAACTGCAGGTTCTCGCCAACATCCGCACTGCTGTTCATTTGAATCGCTGCCACGCGCATTTTCGCTATTCGCTCTCTGTCAGGCAGCCAGCCCGCTCACCGTTGGCGACGAACGCGGCCGAATTGGTCGACTCGATCGTCGGCTCATCCCACGACCCGTCGATATCGTAATAAGCCTGCCCTACTTCCTGCAGGGGTTTTTTGAAAATCTGCGAGAAAATTAACAATGCCGCAGCCACCTGGGGCCCGGCCACCACAGCACCCACGATCGGGAGGGTATTGCCGACATTGACGGATACGATTGCCGTCTGGTCGTATGTGCGATCGACAAGGTCAGCCTCACCGACAATGCCGATATCCGCAGCCGGTCCTTCGAGCGACAAGTCACAAGTATACGTATTGCCAGCATCAATTCTGAATGTCGCGGCGATCTTGTCGAAGCCAAACCCCTTACTGAAAACATCGCGAAAATCGAGCGATAAACGGCGCGGCAGCTCGACGATACTCATTAGCCCGAACACGCGGCCGGCACCTGGATCAACCTCTTGCAATTGTCCTTCGCCCAGTCGAACCTGCACCTCACCATTCAGCACGTTGAAGAAATCGGCACGGGGACTGCCGGACCAATCGAGATCGAAAAGCATGCTCATGTTCTCACTGTCGATACCGGGCTGATAATTCAGTCTGGCCATCGTTTTCTCGACGTCGGTACTGGTCAACGTCGCTGCGATGTAACTGTGACTACCTAATGGATCGTTGTCATTCGCCAGCCAGCGCCCCGTCCCGGCGATATCAAACGTCTCGTCCCTGCTGCTGATACTAACGGCTTCAAGACCGTTCTCAGTCTTCTCAAGCGTCGCTTCTACGGCACCCAGATAGCGATCACCAAAAGCAAACTCGGCCGCCGTCAGGTGGATCGGTGGCAACTTGCGCGGATCGAGCAGGGTTTCCGGGTCGGTATCGGACTCGTCACCCGGCAGGCGCAACTTTTGCATTTCGAGCACCATGGCGCGGTCGCCGCCAAAATCGTAGGGAACAAAAACGGAGCCAACGATGTCCTCACCCTCGAGCTGCACCAGCCAGTCACGCGCGCTGCGATCAACCCTGACGTGGTGACCTTTCAGGTGCTGCCCAATCAGGTACAAGTCGTCCACGACCAGGTCGATCGATCGAATTCGTTCCGCCGCTCCCTCTTTCTTTTCACCACTGCGAGACAGGTTCAGCCAGTCTTGCAGACGGGCAACACCGGTCGCACCGCGTATGTGCAGTCCGCGCGTTTCGGCAGACTCCGTCACTTCGCCACCCAGCGTAACAACGCCTCGATCAAAGTCCCAGCGCTCCTCCGGGTGGTTGAACGCGAGTTGCCAGGCGATTCGGTCTGCGGCGGAACCGCTGCTTTCGATGACCTCTCCACCGGGCATGAAGCGGATGTCACCGTGCATTTGCAGTGTCGATTCAGCCGTTTTTCCAAGCGGTTCCGGTAGACCGATCTCAAGTCCGGCCAAATCGCTTTCGATCTCAATCGTTAATGGTGATTTTGTTTCCACCTTGCCGCTCGGAAATAAAATTCGGGCCTTATACCCAGTGGCACCACTGACCAGTCCTTCAAGCGGTGCGCCCAGGTCGTTGACGATCCCCGTCTGGGTTGCTGTGCCGAGGGCCGTCGCGACCACGGTAAATTGAGGGTCCTCGGAGCGCGATAGTGAAATACTGATCTCCTCACCAAGAAAACGTGCACCCAGTCCCTCACTCTCAATCCGCTCGCGCCCAATGGTGACCTCGCCGATCAAATCCGTAATGGGCGGATCGAATCCCTCGATAGCTAGCGTGCCATTATTGCTGCGCACGCGCGCAACAAACTCGAATTCCTGCAAACGCCCTGATTTCAATGGCACGGTGAGATTCAGCGTGAAGGATGCGTCGCCGGAGACAGTGACCCGGTCGAGCTGTCCGCCAAACACGTCCGAAATGGGGCTCTGCATTGAAAACTCCCGGATCGCGGCGAGCGAACTGGCGGAAAAAGACTCAATGCTTAATACCGGATCACGCAAGTCAGGAATATCGACGATTGCATTGACGACCGGAATGCCGGTACTAAATGAACGATTTTGTGTCGTATACAAGCGGGCGTTATCGACGACGACCTCGATATCCGACTGTTCCGTTGCTGGCCATTTCTTGTGATATTTCAGGGTCATGTTGCGAACGGATGCCTCCATCAGCAAGCGCCCTTCACCACCATCGAACGGAAACTTGTCCAGTGGACCGTTCAGAGTTGTCGTACCGCGCGTGATTGCGCCACCGACCAGCGCCATTTGGAACCAATCGTACAGTTTCGGCCTCAGGCCCTTTTTCGGTATGTAATGTTTCGCAGCGGCGAGGTCGGAGATACTCCAGCTGCTGGCGAGATCAATCTCGGGTGATGAACCGTCATTGTTGAGGACCAGCTGCACGTTACTCTGGCTATGGAATACATCGCTCGAAATTGTAATGCTGTCCGAAAGAATTGTCGTGCTGCTATTACTGCTGCGCCAGATAACTGTCCCGTCCGCCTGGTCGATAGCGACAACCTTAGACAAATACTCAGGCACATGTATTTCGAGATCATTTGAATTTATTTCAAGACGGCCACCCGCCCGATTCGCCCGCACAAGCCCCGAGAATCCGCGCAGGCCCGGACGGCCTGGCGCATCGGCAATACCTATCCGGTCGAGCTCCGCGGAAACATTAAAACGCGGAGCATCGCTGTCGATTTCAGACACTGTCGCCACCAGGTTCCGCACGACCCCTGACGGCCCAAACTTCTTCAGCGTGTTTTCTTGCTCCGCAGTAAGCCACGGCTCCAGCAATTGCAAGTCATCGAGATTCAAATACGATGCGCGCGTATCCATCATTACAATGCGCCCATCTTCGTCAACGCTGGCCTCAACACGCAACGTAGTTTCCGGCCATTCATGGTCATCCAGGGAAACGACGAAATCGTTTGCGGCAACCAACCAGTCGCTTGCCGAAATATCGACCTCAACCCGGCCACTGATATCGAAAAAGTCATCGCCCGCCAGCGCGACATCCACAAAATCCAGATCCACAACGGCGCTTGAAACCCGGCCGTTCGTGATCGCCAGCGCCAGCTCTAAATCGCCAATACCCGATTGAAACTGCCGGTCATCGCGGGACAAGCCTGACAACCCCGACAAGTTAATATCATCAGCATCGACAATAATGTCCCAGCCTCGCTCATCAACGGGCAGCGTCAGCACGTGGGTCCCCGATACACCAAGTTGTCGGCCAAGCTCACTCGGCAACCGGATATCGGCGTCAACTGAAATGCGGTTTTCGTCGATGCTGACGCGAGCCCTGGGTATAACGAAGAAATGCGGGCGCTTGTCGCCAGGTTGCAAGAATCGCAATTCAATATCTTCACCGATAATCTCGATGTCAGGCAGGGGCTCCGCGTCGGCTCTGTTGGGGCCCAGCAGCTCGCCGAGTGGAACGCCCTGGATGCGATAGCCCCCATCTTCGTTTTGGCGAATTTCGATACTCGAGTCACGTACGGCCAGCAGGTCGATAACCAGCGCTTGCTCGAACATAAGCCGCATCAAACCGACGCCAACACGAACTTCCTCGGCTGCAACTATTCTCACACCGCTGTCGTCGCGGATCAGCTCAACGTCGTAGAATTCAAGCTCCGGTCCACTGAGCCCCCAGCGAGCATCCATGCCGGAAAACTCCACTTGCATACCGATCGCTGCGCTGGCCCGGTTCCTGATCTCGTCCTGATACTCCGGCACGCGCGGCAGGAATAGCCTGAAAAGCCCTACAGCGATGGCCAATACAATCACGACGAGCGCCGCCGTATAGGCGAGAAACTTGATCAGGCGGCGGATAAATCTCTTCATTCCTTGCTAGCTCCGCCTCACATCAGGACGACGTCGAACTGGTCCGGAAGATACAGCGACTCGGTTTGCAAGCGGATCGATTTACCGGTTTGCTCCTCAAGTTCAGCAAGACTTCTGGCCTGCTCGTCAAGTAATAGCTCAATGACGTCCTGCTGTGCGAGGACCAGCGCCTCTTCGAACTCAAACTGTCGCGACTGCCGTATGATCTCGCGAAATACCTCGAAACACACGGTTTCGGCCGTCATAACAAACCCGCGCCCACTACAGCCCGGGCAATCTTCACCCAGGATATGCTGCAAGCTCTCGCGCGTGCGCTTGCGGGTCATCTCTACAAGACCCAGCGGTGACACGGGCGAAATTTGATGGCGCGCGTGATCTCGTGCCAGCGAATTCTCCAGCACCTGAAGAACGTTTTTGCGGTGATCCTCTTCCTCCATGTCGATGAAATCGAGAATAATGATGCCGCCCAGATTGCGCAGCCGCAGCTGACGGGCGATCGCCACAGCCGCTTCCAGATTGGTCCGGTAAATGGTTTCTTCCAGATTCCGGTGACCGACATAAGCGCCGGTATTCACATCCACTGTGGTCATCGCCTCAGTTTGATCGAAAATCAGATAACCGCCTGATTTTAACGAAATGCTTCTATCCAATGATTTTCGAATTTCATCTTCGATACCGTGCAGGTCAAAGATTGGGCGACGCCGTTTATAGTGCTCCAGCATCGGTTCGATGTCCGGTAGATAGGTAGTGGTGAAGTCCTGCATCAGATTATAGTCGGCCTCGGAATCAACCAGAATAGTTTCCACTTCCGTGGTCGCCAGATCGCGCAGCACACGCAATGGCAAAGAAAGATCTTCGTGAACCAGTGTTTTTACAGCAGCCCGGCTGCACCGTTCCTGAACGACACCCCAGAGTTTCAGTGTGTAGCGAAGATCTGCAGCGATCACGTCCGCTGTGCTGCCCTCCGCAACGGTTCTGACAATAGCGCCGCATTCGAGTTCATGCTCATGGAGCAGCGCTTCAACCATGCCGCGGAGCCTTTCCCGCTCTTCATCGTCTTCAATGCGGGCGGAAACGCCTACCACGCTGCTGTATGGCAGAAGCACGACGTGTCTCGAGGGTAGCGAAATGTATGTGCTAAGCCTCGCACCCTTATTGCCCAGTGGGTCCTTGACGACCTGCACCACGATGCTGTCGCCTTCACGGACCAGGTCCCTGATATTCGACGCTTCCCCGTTACCCCCTTCAGCCGGTGGAGCAGCAATATCCGAGGCGTGCAGGAACGCTGTTCTTTCAAGTCCGATATCGATAAATGCGGCCTGCATGCCGGGAAGGACTCTCGACACACGGCCTTTGTAGATATTGCTAGTCAGCCCGCGTCGGTCCGCCCGCTCAATGTATATTTCCTGCAATACGCCGTTTTCGAGCAGTGCCGCACGCACCTCGCTCGGTGTCACGTTGACCAGAATTTCTTCTTTGGGCGATTCGTCCGTCATTTACGGTCTGCGAGTACGTTAATTCCAGCCGATTCCAATAACACAACCGTTTCAAATACCGGCAGTCCCATGACGCCGGAATAGCTGCCATGGATGGCTTTCACAAACATGCCACCGATTCCCTGAATGCCATACGCACCGGCTTTGTCACAGGGTTCCCCACTTTGCCAGTAACGATGCGCTTCGTCCCGACCAATTTCGCGAAACTGCACATCGGTGGTGGCAAGCACGGAGTGGGTTTCGTGCGGCGTTTTGAGGGCAACTCCGGTCATTACCTTATGACTGCGCCCGGAAAGGGCCAGCAGCATCTCGATAGCGTCGTCGGCATCATGCGGCTTACCCAGGACGCGCTCACCCAGCACGACCACGGTATCGGCGCCCAGTACAAATTCACCGTAGCTTGCTGCTTCTGCCTTGGCGATCGCCAGTCTCAATACCATTTCGCCGGGCGCTTCGCCGTCCAAAGAGCGCTCATCCGTTTCGACGCGAATGACGTCGAACTCAATGCCCAGGGTCTGCAAAATTTCGCGGCGGCGTGGTGAGGTGGATGCCAGGTGCACCAGTGCGCTCATGAGATCGATTTACGCACGATGGTAGGGGTGGCCGGACTGCAGTGACCAGGCCCGGTATAGCTGTTCTGACAAAAGTACACGTGCCATGCCATGCGGCAAAGTCAGCTGCGACAAAGACCACATCCTATCCGCCCGCTCGCGCACCGCATCGGATACACCGTCGGGACCACCGATAACAAAGCACAAATCCCGGCCATCGGTTTGCCAGTCGGTCAGTTTCGAAGCCAGTGATCGACTACTCAACTGTTTGCCGCGTTCGTCCAGCAACACGACCTGCTCAGTTGGGCTGAGTTTCGCGATAATTAGATCACCCTCCGATTCCATGGCCTGACGCGACTTGTCGTTCTTGTTGCGGTGAACTGCTGGCATCGTATCCAGCCGGAATTTCCACTCACGCGGATAGCGTCCGGTATAGATGCCAAACGCATCGTCCACCCACGATGGTTGGCGATCACCAACAGCTAACAGGCGGATATGCACGATTTACCCGTCAGTCGCCGCCGCATCCCCGGTCGGAGTAATCGACCAGAGCTTTTCGAGATTGTAGAACTCGCGCACCTTGGGCAGCATGACGTGGACCAGCGCATCCTGCAGATCAAGCAGCACCCACTCACCACCGCTTTCACCCTCAACGCCGATGGGCCTGTGGCCGGCAGCCTTGGCATTCTCGGAGACGTTATCCACCAGTGCCTGCACGTGCCGGCTTGACGTACCACTCGCCACGATCATCCAGTCGGTCACTGTTGTCATATCGCTGACATCGAGCTTGACGATATCCAGTCCCTTGATTTCTTCCAGCGCGCTGACAATCAGGTCGGCGAGTTTTTCACTATTCATTCATTAGTCTCATATCTCAAATTTTGGCTCCATTTGTCGCGGCCTGGGGCCGCTACGATGCCTCGTAGATTCTACTATCCCGTATGACATCTCTCACCGCATCCGGCATCAGGAATCGCGGGTCGCGACCCGCGGCAATCAAATCCCGAATCTCCGTCGATGCAATCTCAAGTTGCGTCACTGCGTGAATATGGATACGCCCGTGTGCCGCCTCGTGCAAGTCATCGACGCGGTGGGTACCGTGTTCCGTGATCAATTCCCCCAGCGGACCCATATCCGGCGCTCTCCAGCCCGGCCGGTGCGCGACAACGATATGGGCGACGCCGAGGATTTCATCCCACCGGTGCCACTGAGTCAGTCCGAGAAACGCATCCATTCCTACTATCAGACCCAGTGAGCGACCCGGAAATTCCTCCCGCAAGTCAATTAATGTGTCGATCGAGTAAGACAGACCATCCCGGCGCAGCTCACGATTATCACTCACAAAACCCTCCTGCCCCGCGATCGCAACATCCACCATTCGAAATCGTAACTCGGCATCGGCGAACGTGCTGCCGCGATGCGGTGGATCACCACAGGGAATAAAGCGCACTTCGTCAAATCTTAGCGCCTGCAACATTTCAAATGCCGTTCTGAGGTGTCCGTAGTGAATGGGATCAAACGTTCCGCCGAATACGCCTATGGGTTTCATTGCGACAGGCTCACAACAACATCGGTGGCCATATGCCAGGGATTGCCGGCACGCTGTCCTTTTGCCGCTGCATCCGCACGACCAGTGGCCTTTAACATGTTGTGGAAATCACCGTGCTGGTGTCGGCTTATACAGCTTCGCACCAGACCTTGTCGGGACCGCCATACTCCTGACTTTTGCATGGCTCCGCCGAGATCACCGCCCTGTCGGATCACGTCGTCCAGCCTGGCAAGCGTCCGCAGCTCGCGAGTCAATGCCCACATTACGATGACAGGCTCAACGCCTTCAGCGCGCAGGCCGCCAAGGATTTTTACAGAACGATTGGCATCGCCGGCGAGCGCAGCATCGGTCAACTTATAAACGTCGTATCGGCTGCTGTTCGCAACTGCATCATTGACGGCCTCTGCGCTGACTTTCCCTTCACCCAGGATCAGACGCAGCTTTTCGATTTCCTGCTGCGCCGCAAGCAAATTACCCTCGACCCGGTCTGCGATCAGCATCACCGCATCACGATCGGGCTGCAGGCCCGCCGCGCGCATTCTGTTCGCTATCCAGCCCGGCAGCTCCCGAACACCGACCGGCCAGAGTGGCAACGACACACCTTTCTGGTCAATGGACTTCGCCCACTTCGAGGCGCTACTGCTTTTGTCGAGTTTGGGACCGGTGACGATGAACATGAGTTCAGGGCCGGATTGCTCTACAAGGTCGATGATCGCCGCGCTACCGATCTTGCCCGGCTTTCCCGTTGGCAGGCGCAATTCGATGATGCGCTGCTCGGCGAACAGGGACAGATTGCCGGTCGACGCCGTTAGCGCACCCCAATCGAAACCTGTAGTCGCTACGTGCAATTCGCGGGACGTAAAGCCGCACTCTCGTGCTTTTTCGCGTATGGCATCCAGCGCTTCATCGACGAGCAGAAACTCGTCACCGGTAACGAGGTAACAAGTGGCGAGCGATTTGATGAGGTGTGACGAAAGCTGGTTTGCCTGGATCTTCAAGCAAGCTGCTCCATGCTTATCGATTCGTCTTCAAGCAACACGGGAATTCCGTCATCGACCGGATAGATACGCTTGCCATCGTCAGTGATCAGTGCTTCGGTCAAATGCGAGGTGATGGAGGCCCCCTCGTGATTGACCAGCCCGCCAGCATCGATGGCCGCATTGACCTCGGTCAGCTTGTCTCTTTTTAGTACCGCAAGACCCTTGTGGGAAATCGGGCATCGCAGAATCGTCAGTAGGCGTTTATCCATGTGCCTATTGTAGCGCCTCACACCCGTTTCAGGACAGCCACGAGTTCAATATTTCCGGTACTTTCCGCCGCCTCGATCGCAGCCGGGATATCGTCTCGCGACGGATGAAACTGCTCATCCACGAGTCGACAGCGCAAAATCACCTTTGTTGCCGGAATTTTCTCGCCATGCTGCAACATATCGTGAATGTAATGCTGTGCGAAAAACAGTGCGTGCTGCTTTTGCTCCCAGCGCATCATGCGGTCAAAGAACCACGCCCAGGCTCCGACAACATCGGATTCCTTCGCAATCCGTTCGCGAATGTGCCTGAAACCACCTTCCCGATTATCGCGGCTGATGAAGCTGTAAGCGTGTGTCAATACGGCTGTGCGAGCGACTTCCAGATCGCCCTTTATGTCGTTTTCGTCAGCTTCCAGCGAGTCAGGAATGCTGACATCGTCCACCAGTCCGAACGGTTCAATCAAAGTACCGGTAACGGCTGAGAAAGAAAACAGGACGAATAGCTGGATGAAATTGCCGGCGATATTCGGCAGCTGCTCCGCCTGAACCACACCCCAACCGGCGACGAACAAGTAAGCCGACGCAAACCAGAAACTTTCGCCCGCTGCCTTTAGAAGTCGTCCGATGGCAATCGGGTTGAGGCTTTGTAATGGCGAACGCGTGATCGCCAAAACTGCAAGGCTGGCCGGCAGGAATCCGCCAGCCACCGCCAGCACCGCGATGACACCGCCAGTGCCGAACTCGTTCTCTGCGGCAACGCCCAGAAAAATCAGCCCCAGGACTACGGGGAGTGGAAAGAGCGTCCACAGGTTGCCCGCCCAGCTGAAAAATTCGGCATCGAATGCACCCGGAACCTCACCCCTGGCGCTCGCTTCAAGAATAATCATCTGATAACGAAAAATCGGCGGCAAACTCAGTATCAAGACCATCAAACCCAGTGGGCTGCCCGATGTTCCGATACTCACCAGTATCCAGAACAGCAGCAGCACAAACAGCATGGCGGGCTCTATAACTGGCAGAAACGCGGCTTTCAGCAGACTACCCGGTTGCATCACGATCCTTTTGATTCGGGGGTACCGGGTCATAACCAGACCCTCCCCAGGGATGACAGCGACCGATGCGCCGCGCTGAGAGCCAGCTACCCTTAAGAATTCCGTGCACCTGCAAGGCCTCAATCGTGTAATTGGAACAAGTCGGGTCATAGCGACAGTTACCGCCGAGCCACGGTGAGATAGCAAGCCGATAGAACCGTACTAACTGGATCAGCGGCCACGCGAGTGCTTTGCTCACCGCATTCGCCATCAGGCTGCCCGCGATGCTTCCGCGGCGAAATGGCGGATCGCGGTCAACATCGACGAAAGCCCCGTGCTGCGTGTAGGACTTAGATGACTTTCAAGCTGCAGTGCCGTAACGAAGTCTGGCGGCGTATCGAGAATATCCTGTGGCTTGCGCCCGCTGTACAGGCGCAGCAGCAAAGCGATCAGTCCGGAAACGATGGCCGCATCACTAATGGCATCGAAGTGCAATCGACCGCCGTCCTCTTTGGCGACAAACCAGACCTGCGACTGACAGCCGCGAATGCGGTTTTCATCCGTACGCAGTTCATCCGGAAAATCCGGCAGACGTCGTCCCATATCGATCAGATATTGATAGCGATCCATCCAGTCCTCGAACATCTCGAAGTCTTCGATGAGTTCCTGCTGCGCGATTTGAATTTCGTTGCTCATATTGAAAGATTACTAACTCCGGCGCCAGCTCGTGCCGTCACGACCATCCTGAATGCTGACGCCTGCGTCGCTGAGTTGATTACGTATGGCGTCAGCGGCCTCAAAATCGCGTTCTGCCTTTGCTACGTTGCGCTTTTCGATCAGTACCTCGATTTCATCGGAAGACAGGTCGCCCTCGACATGCCCAGCGAACCATTCGTCAGGATCATTGCCAAGCAACCCCATCAGCTCGCCGCTCGCGTACATTTGTGCCGCGAGGGTTTCTCTGACGTCATCATCAGTGGCTTTGTTGAGTTCCTTTGCAAGGCTGAAGAATGCCGCCATCGCTTTTGGAGAGTTCAAGTCATCTTCAAGTGCTGCAATCAGGTCTTGCGGTACTTCGGCTGCAGCTCGTGCCGCCGCCGAGACTTCGATACCCTGAACGGCGCCGTAAAGCCGATCCAGCATGCGCCGCGCGGCCTCGATCGTCTCCGCCGACCAATCGAGCGGCTGCTTGTAATGTGCTCCCAGCAGCGCCAGGCGTATCACCTCGCCCGGGATTGTCTTAATCAGATCGTGCACCAGCAACACATTGCCAAGTGATTTCGACATCTTGGTCTGGTCCATACTGAGAAAGCCGTTGTGCAACCAGTAGCGCGCGAACGGTGCACCGTCGTGCGCACAACAACTCTGTGCCATTTCGTTCTCGTGGTGCGGGAATACCAGGTCCCGACCACCGGCGTGAATGTCGATCGTTTCGCCCAAATGCTTTTCAGCCATCGCAGAACACTCGATGTGCCAACCTGGCCGTCCCCGGCCCCACGGAGAATCCCAGCCCGGCAATTCCGGGGTCGATGGTTTCCACAAAACGAAATCGTGCGCTGCCTTTTTGTAAGGCGCAACCTCAACACGCGCTCCGGCAATCATTTCCCTGAGATCACGTTTTGAGAGCGAGCCGTAATCCGTATTTGACGACACATCGAAAAGAACATGGCCTTCAGCTTCGTACGCGAAACCCTTCAGGACGAGCTTTTCAATCATCGTGATCATCTCGCCGATGTGCTCAGTCGCGCGCGGCTCGATATCCGGTGGGCTCACGCCAAGTGCACCCATGTCGTCATTGTAGGCTTTGATATAGCGCGCAGTGATTTCATCGATAGGCTTGCCACTCTCGATTGACGCGGCATTGATCTTGTCGTCGACGTCGGTGATATTGCGCGCAAATGTCAACCTGTAACTCCGCCGCAGCAAGCGCGCCAGCAGATCAAATACGACGGCCGGTCTGGCATTGCCGATGTGCGCGTAGTTGTAGACTGTGGGACCACACAGATACATCGTCACCTCGCCTTCGATAAGCGGCTCGAACGGGACTTTCCTGCCCTGCAGCGTGTCGTGGAACTGTATGCTCATGGTCTGGCGGCCCGGCCCTTGTAAAGACGCAATCATAACAATATTGCTGCTGGCTGCTACGCTCGGTATTCTTTCGATCCGAGAGTTTTTGATCAAGGAAGCACCATGACTGGCACCCCCGTTCGGTTCGAAGCCCGAAAAACGATCGAACAGGTTGAAGAAGGCAGCGACCTCGCACCCAAATTTGACGATCGAGGACTCATCACCGTGGTAACAACCGATGCAGAATCCGGTGAATTACTCATGCAGGGCTATATGAACACCGAGGCACTGCAGCTCACAATCTCGACCGGAGAGGCTCACTATTACAGCCGCAGTCGACAAGTTCTCTGGCATAAAGGCGCAACCAGTGGCCTCGTGCAAACCGTCCGCGAATTGCGGGTCGATGACGATCAGGACTGCATCTGGCTACGTGTGGATGTCAGTGGCGGGGCAAGCTGCCACGTCGGCTACCGCAGCTGCTTCTACCGCAAAGTACCGGTGGGTACCGATTTCAAAGACAAACAAGCGGGCGGACAAATAGAACTCGAGTGGACTGACACCGAAAAAGTCTTCGACTCGGAAGAAGTCTACGGAGACGCCCCCAACCCAACCATCCTGTAGGAGATTCTATGGCGATTAGCGATAGGCGATCTCCTTTTTTATGAAGGATTGCTGATTGGTCATCAGTGTGAAGGCGATTCTAACTATTTTTCGGGCAAGAACGACCTTGGCAGCGATCTTTGGCAGCCCTTTGTT
>JAJFKR010000020.1 GCA_021773095.1 Woeseiaceae bacterium
AATGATGCCGGGCAACAAGATTATTCCGGCTAGCATGAAGGCAATACTGAAAAGCTAAAAAGGGACATCCAATAATGAGCAACGTTCGGAAATTGATCGTCAAGTTGACTCTGAAAAACTTCTACAGCGCGGACTCCTAGCGCGATTTCGGCTTCACGGTCGTCGGGGTGTATTACATCCGACCATTCAATAGCGTTCATCTGCTCCAGCGTTCTACCATAGATTCGGTCAGCCGCAGGATTCTGATAAATGCACTTGCTACTGTCTGCAGACCAAATCCAGAGCCCATGATCGATACGAGTTGCCAAATCGGCGAAATTCTTCTCGCTTTCCCGCAGGTCAAGCAACGACTGGCTAAGTTCCTGATCGAGCCTTTTGCGCTCGATAGCGTACCGAACGATACGCTCGAGCATGGCTTCATTTAGCACAGTCTTGCTAAGACAGTCCTGCGCTCCCCTCCGCATTGCGTCCAGAGCAATATCTTCAACCCCTGGGCCGGTCAATAGAACAACTGTCGCACGTTCCCTGACCAGGACATCGAGAAGTTTCAGTCCATCGATATCGGGCAAACGATGGCCGAGAAATACACAGTCCGGCAATGCCGCCCGATACATAGCCAGCCCTTGCTGACCGGTAGTCGCTTCCAGGACATCGAAATGAGTGTGAAGCAACTGTTCAATGCGGCGGCGATCGACATCAATATTGTCTATGAGTAATACTCGCTGCATCAAGTTATCCCGTGTGGTCATCGTAAAATATCGATTGGTCGTCGCATCGGATCATCACGGTCCGATCGATCTACTCGTACTCTGTTTCACCGATGCACGAGCAAGACAGTTATTGCCAAGTTCGCGTTTGACCTTCCTGCAACAGTCATCGGCATGGTCGTGAGTTCCTGAGCACTGGCAAGACGAAACTGTGACACGGGTCACATTATCGGGTCCCTGAAAGTCCATTTAACTGTCCGTTTTCGATGACCTGATGTTCGTGCTATGTATTCAATTTGATGATGCGTATCCGATCCTATTCGGACACGTGAACGATCAACCAGAAATTCGCCTGGTCAATGACGGCAATGGAGTATTATCGCTAGTGAGTCGCAGTTTGCAGAGGCGCCTGCAATTCCAGACGCTCAATCGATGCAACGACGTCTTCACAGGATCTGTGTTGCATCCGATCGCGGCGCTCGAAGTGCGATACGAAATCTCCTTCTTTTTGCAACGTCAACGTTAATTGATCCCTGGGTGCCAGATTGATCTGCACCGTTTGCGGCGGTGAGCTGTCGAGTTCAACCCGGTAGTCGCCCTCCGGCAGAAACAGGGGTCGGTCTGAACCAAGCGATCCACTCGCGACCACGGTGCTGCCTTTGAATACGCTGAATGACGTCGCGACTGTTTGCACCAGCGCCTCTTTGAGTTCTTCAGCGCTGCCCGCGGTGACATAGCGCCCGCCGGATGCATTAGCGACAGCCTGCAGGCTCGCGGTATCTTCACCGGCACCATTGCCAAACCCGAAGCCGATCAAGTGAACCATGATGCCCTGCTCGCGGAGCTCGCGCGCCGCCTGGACGGGGTCCCCGCCACAACTTTCGATGCCATCGGTGACCAAAACCACGGCGCGATCGTCCTTTAGTGTGCCAAAGTCCCGGGCCGCCTGATTCAACGCATAAGCAATAGGCGTCTGGCCCAACGGCCGCAAGCCGACGATCGCGCGGCGAATCGGCTCTCGATTTGCGTCGCCGAACGGAACCAGTAACGCCGAGTCAGCGCAATCAGCACTGTCGCTCGGACTCATGCTTCCGTAAGCGCGCAGTGCCAGTTTCAGGTCCTCGGGGAACCAGTAGGACACGTCCTGCAGAATCTCCTTGGCGACCACCATCTTGGGTTCGCCATGCATGCGGCCCCACATGCTTCTCGACGCATCAACGACGATCTCAACGGAACGATCATTGAGGGAAATAACAGGTCGTCCCTCTTTTACGGCTGCCACCTCGAGCGCCGCACAGCTCGCGTCCCGCATTTCTACGGTTACGACCGACTCTTCAGTCTGACCGTCCAGACTCGTCGCAAATGCAACGATGCGATTCTCACCCACATGCAGTGGAACATTTCCTGTAAACGTTCCGCCGGCGAGTTTCGCATTGACGGGTTCGGATCCGTTTACACTCAGCGTAACGCTGTCCACGCCCGTTGTACGAAGATCAAGAAACGCCTTGGGAAGCATGGCCGGGTCTTTTACCTGCACAAAACTGCCACCGGTTGCCCACGCAACGGTATCAAGAATCGAAGTGCCCTTGGTGTCGGTTCCCAGCAACAGAGTTTGCACAGTGACGCCCTGGTGGTGCGACTGAATGGCCGCCTCATACGCTTTTCTCTCGTTCGACTTGCCGTCGGTGAAGAGCATGATCACGCGCGACGAGCCCGGGCGTCCGTTTTTCTCCAGTTCTCTGAGCGCCGTAAGAAGGCCACCGGCCAGATTAGTACTGCCTGACCGCGGCAAATCCCGCAACGCCTCTACCGCCAGGCCGCGCTCCGAGGTCATGGATTGAACGATTTCTCCCTTGCTGTCGAAGCTGACAATACCGATCTTTATGTCGCTTCTCGGCGAGAGGCTCCGGATCAGACCGATAGCCCCTGTAGACCGAAAATCGCCGGGATCGGTGCTGCGCAGACTTTGTGACGTATCCATCACAAAAATCATGTCGAGATAACGAACACCACCGATCGCTGAGGCGATGCCCTCCACTTCAACGGTAGCTTCTCCCTCGGTCGCAGAAAAATCAGCTGAGGGTGACTGTATTTCGATCTGCAGTGCACCCTGCTCCGCCGCACGCGCTTCGGAAACCAGGGCGCCGCACACGAGGACGATTAGTAAAACGGCTAAGGAATTTCGCATGGGATCACCTAATATATGTATCTGTAGAATAAACCACCGCCACAAGCAGAAACTTTGACGTAGTACACACTTTGGCCTTTACGGTTTACATAATGGGGAGATGATCTATTACAGCCCGCTTTGGATCGACGCATATCCCGGAGCCCGAGCCGCGTGTGGAAGAAACATCGCATTACGCGGTTTCAGCATTCACACGGAAACTGATCGATGAAATCGCTCAGAGTCACTTCAGCCTCCGCGCCTGGCTGATTTTCCTGTCACGGTCATGGGATCGCTCGCTCGAGGACATGAGAAAATCCCCGGCTCGCATGCGATCATCCTGGTACTGGGTGGCTGCCGTTGCGGCGATGGGGGCCGCTATCATCCTGTTGGCTTTATGGTTTGAAACAACCGAACGTGCACTCACAGCGTTGGTCTTGTGGCTGCCCTGGTACGCAGGCGCTGTTTTTTTTCTACTGACTCACCTCGGCATGGTGGATGACAGCCAGGGCATGCCTCATCAAAGTCTGTTGCCAGCGAACGGTCTGAGTTTCCTGCGACTTGCTTTAGCACCGCTGGTCCTGTGGCCCTGCCTGCAGGTTCCCGTCAATGTAATCACCGGACCGATTTTCGTCGTTTTCCTGGCCGCGTTATCGCTGTCCGATCTGCTGGATGGCTGGCTTGCTCGCCGTCAAAAATCCTGCACGCGTATGGGTCGCATGCTGGACGTTCTGGCTGACCTGGCACTGCTCACATTTCTGGCCGCCGGTTTGTATCTCGCCGGCGTCATTCCGGGACCGCTGCTGTTATTGCTAATTGTGAGATATCCCGTTCTGTTGATTGGAGTGCTCGTCCTGTACTTTGTACGAGGACCGCGTCCGCTGCGTCCAACACTGATCGGCAGAGCGACGACGTTTGCGACCAGCATCGTACTCCTGACAATCGCATTAAAAACATTGCTGCCCGTTTCCTGGCCTACAACATTGTGGATTGAATGGTCTGTCTGGTTTCTCTATGTTCTGATCAGCGTTAACATTTTGTATCTGATCCAGCTAGCGTTCGCCTGGGCGAGCCGCAGGGAGATCCCCGATTCCCAAACCGGGTAGGTGAGTATGGAAGTATTTGAAATCGACGAAGAACTGCAGACGAACATCCGGGAAACGGTCGCACGAGCGCTTCAGGAAGACGTTGGCACGGGCGATAGAACCGCCGAACTGGTTCCAATGTCTGCTGCAATCGATGCAAGCATTATCACGCGTGATCGGATGGTGCTGGCCGGTCGTCCCTGGGTCGATCGGGTTTTCGATGAACTGGATCCGACGGTCGGGATCGAGTGGGCATTTGATGACGGTGCAACGGTCGAGGCCGGTACCGTCGTTTGCCGATTACGCGGCCCCGCGCGACCCATTTTGACCGGCGAGCGAACAGCATTGAATTTCTTGCAGACGCTCTCCGCCACCGCAACTTTAGTGGCAGATTACGTCCATGCTGTGAGCGGTACTGCCTGTAAAATTCTCGATACTCGCAAGACACTTCCGGGCCTGCGCCTTGCGCAAAAATATGCCGTGCGTTGCGGTGGTGGAAGTAATCATCGCTTCGGACTCTTCGATGCAATTCTTATTAAAGAAAATCACATTGAGAGTGCCGGCGGTATCAGCGCCGCTGTTGTTGCGTGCCGCGAGTTGCACCCCGGCCTGCCCACAGAGATTGAAGTTGAATCGATAAGCGAGTTACGCGAGGCCTTGAGCGTTCACCCGGAGAGGCTGTTACTGGATAATTTTTCGCTGCCTATGCTCGCGGATGCGGTCGCCATCAACCGCATCGAAGGACAACCACCGGTGGAGCTGGAAGCATCCGGTGGACTGGGTCTTGACGACATTGCGAACATTGCAAAATCAGGAGTGGATTTTATTTCGGTTGGCGCACTGACCAAGAACGTCAAAGCGATCGATTTTTCAATGCGCTTCGAATAACGCCTCGACGGTCATCGCTTGTCGGTGTTGCCAGGAGAGGTTCGCATTCGGAAAATCATCGCGATGATGGGCGCCGCGACTCTCCTCACGACGCAGTGCCGCCAGCGTAACCAGCCGAGCGACCAGCAAGCGGTTTCGTATTTCGCCGTAGACCCTGACCAACTCGCCGCCAGACCGGGAGTCGCTTGCACGCTGCGTGCTCAACGCAGTCAACTTCGTATCCAGCTCTGACAATTCGGAACACGCCTCCTGCAACTCAATGCCGCAGCGCAGAATGCCGACTTTCTGCGACATTAGTTTTCTGCTTCGATCCTCAATGGATTGCAATGCATCCCGAGCCATCGCAGACGGTATTTCAGGAATCACCGTCGGCGGCAACGATCTTCCGTACCGTGGCGTCGGTGTATTATGCATGTTCGCCACAACACGAAGGGCATACGTCAACGCCTCGAGTAATGAATTGCTGGCCAGACGATTGGCGCCGTGAACTCCTGTCGTTGCAACCTCGCCGCACGCCCACAGGCCGCCTACAGAGGTCCGGCCATTGCGGTCCGTTTGAACACCACCCATGTGGTAGTGAGCGGCCGGTGATACAGGCAGCGGTTCGGAACGAGGATCGAACCCGGCTTTTTCGGCGGCCGCTATCGCCTGTGGAAAAGCGCTTCCAGATTCGTCCGACAGGACAGGCTGCAGGTCCAAAAAGACACGCTGGCCCTCGCGTATTCGTTGATGAATGGCGCGCGCGACCACGTCCCGCGGTGCCATTTCTGCCGCTGCGTGTTCGGCCAACATGAATCGATTGCCGGCCCCATCAAGCAGCAAAGCCCCTGCTCCTCGCAACGCCTCAGTGAGCAGCGGCAGACTTGCCCCACTGCCGGTCTGATCAACGGCCAGGGCGGTTGGATGAAACTGAACGAACTCCAGGTCGGCCAGAGTCGCACCGGCGCGCGCCGCCATTGCGAGACCATCGCCCGTCGCTTCGACCGGGTTCGTCGTGTGCCACCAGGTTGTCCCAATGCCGCCCGTCGCAAGAACGACGCTCTCTGCGCTATGTCTCATCCACCCACCGGAAGCACTGAAAGTCACCAGCCCCTGAATTTGTCCATTGCCCGACAACAGATCATGAACGAATGTATTTTGCAGCACGCGAATAGAGCTCGACTCTGCGACGCGCTGGATTAAGGACTTCATCAGAACCCGGCCGGTAGCATCGCCACCGGCATGTACAACGCGGGGACTTCGGTGAGCCGCCTCGTGCGCAAGCGCCAGCGTACCGGTCAGAGTTCGGTCAAACGGGATTCCCTGTGCAAGCAGCCATCGCAGGCTTTCCGCGGATTCATCGGTTAACTGCCGGACGCAATCCGGGTCGCTTAGTCCGGCGCCGGCCGATACGGTGTCGGCGGCGTGGCTTTCCGGTGAATCATCCGGGCCGACGGCCGCAGCGATTCCTCCTTGCGCCCACAAACTCGAGCCGCCGGCGAGCGATGCGGTCTTTGTTATAAGAGTAACGGCTCGCGGCGCCATAGCCAGAGCGCAGACCAGTCCAGCGAGACCGGAGCCAACAACAATAACGTCGTTGCGGGTCTCGGACAGGGGTGCGAAATGGCTCACCCGACGATCCGGCTGCCACCAATCGCCAACATGCGTTCAACGGCCTGACGCGCCCGCACGGCAACCGATGGATCGATTTCGACGCGCGGCTGTAACGACTCAAGCGCCTGCTGAATGTTCGCCAGGGTAATGCGCTTCATATGCGGGCACAGATTACACGGCCGGATAAACTCGACGTCGGTCACCGATGCCGCAACGTTGTCGCTCATCGAACACTCGGTGACCATCATTACGCGCCTGGGTCGCTTCGTTTGCACGTAGTCCTGCATTTGCGCCGTTGATCCGACGTAGTCGGCGACGCCGAGCACGTCGGGCGGGCACTCCGGGTGCGCAATAATCGTCAACTCATCATAAGCTTCGCGGTATTGCTCGAGTTCACTCGCAGTAAATCGCTCGTGCACTTCACAATGCCCTTGCCATGGGATGATCTCTACGTCCGTCTGTTCGGCGACGTAGGCCGCCAGGTATTCGTCCGGCAGGAACAAAACACGATCGACACCCAGCGACTCCACGACTTCAACCGCGTTCCCAGACGTACAGCAGATATCGGACTCCGCTTTGACCTCGGCCGAGGTATTAACGTATGTGACGACCGGCACATCCGGATGCTTACGGCGCAACTCGCGAATGTCGGCGGCGGTGATCGAATCGGCCAGTGAGCACCCCGCCGCAAGATCGGGAATCAAAACGACCTTGTCGGGATTGAGCAGCTTGGCGGTCTCCGCCATGAAATGCACACCGGCCAGCACGATAACTTCCGCGTCGGTATCCACTGCCTGTCGCGCCAGAGCGAGGGAGTCACCGCTGATATCGGCCACGCAGTGATAAATCTCCGGCGTTTGGTAATTGTGCGCAAGAATAACGGCATTGCGAGTCTTCTTAAGTTCGTTAATCGCGGCCACATGCGGCTCGAATACAGGCCACTCGATCTTCGGAATGACTGACTCGACCAGCGCGTAAACAGCGTCAGTGCTGGAGGATTTCGTGCTGGAAACGGAAGGGGATAACATACGACACCTGCTTTTGGCGGCCTCCGTGGTCGGAAACCTGTGCTAATCAAAATATGCTCTAAACGAGCATATTGATTATACTCACAAAGAGCATATAGTGTGTCAAGTTTCTTGAACCGGCCGGCTATCCCTCCCTCAATTAGGCTTCAATGAGCAGCAGAACCCAACAAACTATCGTCGATTTGACGGCCGTCATCATTGCTGTGACCAATAACGAGCCCCGTGTGTTGCTCGTTGAATCCGAGTTTGTCGATTCCGCCGATGCGACGGACAACCCCATTGCTTCGTTGCCAAACGGAACGTTCGACCCCGAGGCCGACGAGAGCCTGGAAAGCGGCCTGCGCTCGCTGGTCGAGGAGCAGACCGGCCTCGACCTCTACTACGTTGAGCAGCTCTACACGTTTGGCAATCGCAACCGCGATCGCCGCGAAATTGACGGTGGTCCAAGAGTGCTGTCAGTGGCTTATATTGCGCTCGCGTATGAAGATGCCGTCGATGAACCGAAAGCAAAGTGGCACGACTGGTATCAGTTTCTGCCTTGGGAAGACTGGCGTCTGGGACAACCTGCCGTCATTACGGAACATATTGAGCCCGCATTGCAGGAATGGATTCGGGATTCGCAAAACTCCGGCAGCCGGCGACAGCGCCAGGAACGAGTGAACGTAACCTTCGGCTTACGCGACACGGCCGAGATGGACAGCGTCCTGTGCCCGGAGCGCTATGAACTACTTTATGAATCGGGCCTGGCGACCGAAGCCGCGCGAGATCACCGCCGCAGCGAAAATAAGGCGAGCGCGCAATCGAGTAATGACATCGGTACGCCATTGACCTCCGACCATCGACGCATCCTGGCTACGGCGCTAGGGCGCTTGCGTGGCAAACTCGCTTACCGGCCCGTCGTTTTTGAATTGTTACCCGGTGAGTTCACGCTGCTGCAACTGCAACGCGTGGTCGAGGCACTTAGCGGTGCCGAATTACACAAGCAAAATTTTCGACGTCTGGTCAACAACGCGAATCTTGTGGAATCGATAGGTCGAAACAGTGCCCTTGGGCGCGGCCGGCCCGCCGAGCTTTTCAGGTTTCGCCGCGAGGTACTCGGCGAAAAACTGACCGTAGGACTGTCCCGACCGATCTTGCGAGGAATCGAGAAGTAATTCTCTCTGTCGAATACAATCCACATACAAAATCTCAACCATCCACAAGGCGGAATCGTGTTACCAAAACGAACATTAATGGGTCCGGGCCCATCGAACATCTATCCGGAAGTACTGCGGGCGATGTCACAACCAACCATCGGCCACCTGGATCCGGCATTCGTCGGTCTCATGGATGAAATCAATACGCTGCTACAACGTGCTTTTATTACGCAAAATGCCGTGACGTTACCGATCTCCGCGCCGGGTTCCGCCGGCATGGAGTGTTGCTTTGTAAATCTGCTGGAGCCGGGTGACAAAGTAGTAATCGCCATAAACGGTGTGTTTGGTGGCCGCATGATGGAGAACGCCAGGCGTTGTGGCGCGCACCCTGTTCCTGTCGAATTTGAATGGGGAACGCCGATCGACCCGAATCGGGTTGAAGACGTCCTGAAAGAAAACTCTGATGCAACTGCGATCGCTTTTGTGCACTCGGAAACATCAACAGGCGTGCGCTCGGACGCGAAGTCCTTGTGTCAATTAGCGCGCCAATACGATTGTCTGAGCATCGTCGATGCCGTGACATCGCTGGGTGGTATCGAATTGCGTATTGATGACTGGGGCGTCGATGCGGTTTACTCGGGCTCGCAAAAGTGTTTGTCAGCACCACCGGGTCTGTCACCTGTGTCGTTCAACGAAAGAGCAATGGATAAGGCGACAAACCGCAAAGCACCGGCACAGAGCTGGTTTCTCGATCTCGCGTTGTTAACCGGTTACTGGAGCACGGGCAGCAAGCGCGCTTACCACCACACTGCACCGGTTAATAGTCTGTTCGCGTTGCATGCGGCGCTGGAAATACTGCATCGGGAAGGGCTGGAAAACTCCTGGCAACGGCATGCGGACACCTATCAGCAATTACACGATGGCCTGCAGGAACTCGATATCGAGTACTTGGTGGACCCGGAATACCGTTTGCCGCAGTTAAATACCGTCAAAGTACCGGCCGGCGTGAATGAAGCGGAAATTCGGACAAGACTATTGAACGAATTCAATCTGGAAATCGGTGCCGGGCTGGGCCCAATGGCAGGCAAGTACTGGCGCATCGGCCTGATGGGCGCATCGTGCACGTCGGAGCATGTCGAACTTTGCCTTAAGGCACTGCAAGCAGTATTGCATCACTGACAGGCTGTAAACTACGACACCATGAATGCTCAACACCTCGACTGTCGAAACCTGTCCATCCGGCAAGCGGGCCTCACTATCCTCGAGGCCTATAACGCGGCACAAAACGGCACGGAGTTCACGGCGCATGTCGACTCGATGGACGCCAGTCTGCGAATGTGGCTCATCGAGGCGGGTGCCAGGCATCAATTTCAGGAGGATGAGGCCGGTGGTTGGCGACTGACAGTCCGCCGTGGCCTCTCGCCCGGACAAGGCACGATACCGGGGCTGCACCACGTTGCCATCTCGGGAGATTCTGACGTTTGGTCCTGCGAGCGGTCCAAATGCCTGGCCCGATTCGACGGACATACCGGGCAGGTTATCCAGGTGGCCGAAGTCGCAACAAAAGCCTCTCACCTGACCATCGACCCAAGCGGGAAATCGGTTTTTGTTGCAGACCCCGGTGGCGATGCACTGCTCGCCGTCGCAACGGACGATCTGTCAGTGCAGCACGTCTGGCCTGCTCCCGGTGGACCGCAACTTCCAACTGTGACGGATGATGGCATCGTCTGTGTGACCGGTGCCGGGACTGACACACTAACGATCGTTCGACCTCGTACTCACGGCTATCATGTGCAAACCATTGACGTCGGCATTTGCCCGCACGATCCGCTGGTTGCCGCAGACGACAATTGTGTCTTCGTACCTTGCGCAGGTGATGGCACGATCGTCAAAGTCGATCTTGAGGATGGTAATATTCTCGGCCGCCATTCCGTAGGCGACGGTCCAGCCCATCTCGCTATGCATCCGGACGGCAGCAAGCTCTACGTGGCGAATACCTTCGATGGCACGCTTTGCTGCCTGTCAGTCGAAGGCGATTTACTGGCCCGGGAAGCCAGCGGCCCGTGGGCGCATCAGCCTGTCATCTCACCCGATGGCCATTTCGTTTTCGTCGCCAATTTTTTTGACGATACGGTTTCGGTATTTGAGACCGACGGTCTCAAAAAAGTCGCAATGCTTGAGACGGATGCGTATCCGCACGGATTGTATATGTCTCCGCAGGGACGCTGGCTCATTGCGACGGGCTACTCCTCGGACTACCTTCGGGTCTATGACACGGCAACGAACACACAAGCGGCAAGAATTGAAGTCGGGCGCGGCTCGTCACACGTCGCATTTCTTCCCGATCAGGAAACTGCCTATGTCACCTGCTCGGTGGATGACCATCTCGCGCGGCTTGATCTCACCACGATGAGCTGTACGCAGCGCACGGGGCTTTCGCTATAGTGTTGCAGGTAGCGTCCAGTCCTCGGGCAGCGGTCCCTGATCCATAATGATCTCGCGATGACAACTCCAGGTGATGGCAATCGCCTCGGGCGTACCGATACCGGCACCGCGCGGATCGCCCGCGGGACCGAACCAGTGATTCTGCGGTGCGCCGGTTGTTCTCGCGCGCATGCCACAATACGTGGTGCCGTTAACGGTCGCCGCGAGAACGGCTTGTTGAAATTCAACATCGGCGCTGACTACGGCGGCTGTTAAGTGATGCGATATGCGTTCCAGTATCGCCAGAACTGTCTCCAGGTCGTCATCGCCGTATTCTACGATGACTTGAAACGGACCAAATAACTCTGTCGTAACCAGGTCGAAGTGCTCTCCCGCAACAGCACTTAACGGAACCTGCACTGCAGTCGCATCCAGTGTTCCGTAGCAATCCGGTACGGAATGTTCGGTGAGATGATTTCCACCAAACAGCAACGTCGCACCGTCGATGGCCGTCACCGCGGTGATATGTGCATCTATCTGTGTATCCGTCCAGCTAAGAATGGGTCCGAGCGTCAGATCGTCAATCTTACGCCGCGCCGCCAGCGATTCTATTCTCGGTAACAAGTCGCCGGTCCAGTTCTTGTGCACAAACATAATGCTCTGCGCCGAACACTTTTGTCCGGTCGCATTGTACGCATCCTGTTCACATTGCCAGGCGACGTAGTCCAGCCATTTTGCGTCGTAGTCCGGACCTATAACTTTCCAGTCAAAGCCCGCATCTTCAAGCCGAACCGCACCGTTCATGAGTGTTGCAATACGCTCCGCAACGCCACTCGAGCCCGTAAATTGCACGAGCCTTATATTCTCCCGCCCCGTCTCAAGCAGCTTACCCATCTCCGCACCGCGACAATGAATCAGGTCAATGTCTGCAGCCGGAAGACCGGCATGAATTAACAGTCGAACAAATTGCTCAAATACCACGCTGACTTTGGAATCGACCTTGACCAAAGGCCGGTTGCCCATGAACAAGGCACCCATGACCTGCAGTGCGGGTATCTCCAGCGGAAAGTTAAACGGTGCAATGACCGCGACAGGACCGAATGGCCAACGGTAACCGCGTGACTCCTGACCCGGATGATCACCGGGGTTCGAGAATCCGCGGGCCAGAAAACGTACGCCGTCACCGGCGAAATTTTCCATAAACATTCGGGTGACGTGATACTCACCAGCACATTGGGCCCAGCTCTTGGGCATGACTCTTTGCAGCAATTTGGTGAAATAGTCGGCGACTTCCGGTGTTGCCATCAGAGCGGCAGTTTTGGCACAAACGCGACCGAGCATGACGTATCGATCCGGATGTTTGTGCGGGTTGTGTAGTCCGGACTTGGGGCAGCGTCGGAGGCCAGCTATAAAGGCGGCGTGATCAGAAGTATCGGGAACCCTTAGAAACAGATCGCCATTCATCGGGTCAATGATGTCATCACGATAGGCTGGCGCGTCGCACCACTCCCCCGCCACCAGGTTTTGTACGACACCGGGTTTTTCGGCACTCATGCCGTCAAACGGATCTACAATTGCAAAATCGGGTAGCTGTGACATCACTGACTCATTGGTTGCGATATTTGACAGAGCTGATTGTCTCAGACTACAACTCGGAGAGCATCACTTGAGATTTGCCAGGTCTGAACCGGACGGCTTCTGAAACAGACGCAATCCGAATTCCGGCACGATCGCCAGTAAATGATCGAAGATATCCGACTGAATATCTTCGTATACCGCCCAGTCAGTCGTGCTCGTAAAGCAATAGATTTCCAGCGGCAGCCCTTCAGGTCCTGCTGGGAGCTGCCGGACAATTAACGTCATGCTGTCGTGAATATTGGGGTGGTTCTTCAGGTAATTATAAGCGTACGCACGAAATGTTCCGGCATTCGTCAGCCGCCGTCTGTTCACATCCGCGGCCACCTCAGACGCCAGTCCTGTATTGTAATCGGCTAGCTGTTGTTCCTTGCTTTGAATATAGTCCTTCAACAGCGAAAATCGAGTGAAATGATCAACCTCGTCTTGTGTCTGGAAGCGAATCGATGATACATCGATATGAATGGAGCGCTTGATCCGTCGGGCGCCTGACTGCGACATGCCGCGCCAGTTTTTGAACGAGTCGGTAATTAAGCGGTGTGTCGGGATCGTGGTAATCGTCTTGTCCCAATTCTGCACCTTGACCGTATGCAGCTGCACATCAACCACGTCGCCGTCTGCTCCGAACTGCGGCATCTCAATCCAGTCGCCCACACGCACCATGTCCTGCGCCGTGAGTTGCACACTGGCAACCAATGACAGAATCGTGTCCTTGAAGACCAGTAACAAGATTGCGGTCATCGCACCGAAACCGCTGAGCAGCAACAGCGGCGAGCGATCCAGAACTGTCGCTACAATTAGCACGCCACCGAGAATCCAGACGACGATCTGTAGAAGTTGCACGAATCCTTTTAGCGGCCGCTCTTTCGCGACTGGCGATGTGGAGTAGATCGTGTTTGCAGCACTGAGCGCCGCAGTCAACGTCAAGGTCAGCATCAAGACCATGTAGCCCATCGAAACGTTGTGAATGAGCCTGGCTCCACCTTCCGGCAGACCAGGAACGAATGGGACGCCGACATAAATAATTAGCGCCGGCAATACCTGCACGAGACGACCGAATACATTGTGCGTGACCAGAGCGTCATCCCAGGTGGCACTGGATCGTTTTGCGAACGCACGTACGGTCCGGATCATGACCTGCTTTGCAATTAAATCGACAATAATCGCAACCAGGAGCAGTGCGAGCAGGCCTGCGGCAGTCGGCAGCAGAGGATGGATTGCAGCAAGTTGTTCGAGCATTTTAGGAAGGTCCGGAATGAGTGGCCGGAGATAGTATCACCCAAACGATTGACGCAGTAATACGTATGGCAGAGTGCCGCCGGTACTGCCAAAATGTTTGACTACGCGCATCAACCAGTGAGTCCTCATGAACGATAACCACGCAAGTACCGATACAGAGGTTGATAGAAATGTCAGCCCGGCAAAGGCCCTTTTCTACGGCGACATCGTCAAATCGCTGTTCTGGCCGTTTCCCGAAACGAATCCGGAAAATGAGGAAATGCTGCAAATGGTGCTGGAGTCTGTCGACCGCTTCCTCGAAGGCAGAGACGACGACTTCAGACAGTGGGATGAAGACGGCGCACAGCCCGGGGATTTTATCGAAAGCCTGCGGGAACTGGGCCTTTTCGGCCTGATCATTCCGGAGGAATACGGCGGCATTGGCTTGTCTAACGCAGCCTATTCGCGCGTGTTGCAGCAATGCAGCCGCTATGACAGTTCGGTTTCGCTGACCATCGGTGCGCACAGCTCGATCGGTATGAAAGGTGTGCTCCTGTTCGGCACCGATGCACAGAAAGAAACATACCTGCCGAAACTCGCGAGCGGTGAAATGATCGCGGCGTTTTGCCTGACCGAAGCCGGTTCCGGATCCGATGCAGCCTCCATTAAGGCTAACGCCGTAAGAAAGCCCGGCGGCGGCTGGATACTCAATGGTGAGAAACTCTGGATCACCAATGGCGGCATCGCGAATTTCTATACCGTGTTCGCGCGTACCGATGGCGACACCGGAAAACTCTCGGCGTTTATTGTCGAGCGAGATTATCCGGGCGTCACTTCAGGACCGAAAGAGGACAAACTGGGCATACGCGCATCATCGACGACGACAGTGAATTTCGCGGATGTCGAACTGCCCGAAGACAGTTTGCTTGGGCCGGAAGGCAAAGGATTCATGATCGCCATGGCGATCCTCAACAACGGCCGCACCGGTCTTGGCGGCGGCTCTGTTGGCGGCATGAAGACCTGTATTGAACTGGCCGCGAAACAAGCAAAAGAGCGCAAGCAATTTGGGCAAAGCATCGCCGACTTCGGAATGATCAAACAAAAGATTTCGGACATGACGGTCGACTGTTTCGCGGCTGAGAGTGTGGTCCGCATGGTTGGTCATTATATTGACTCGGGCCACAGCGACTACTCTGTGGAGGCTGCGATCAGCAAGGTTTTCGCCAGTGAGGCGATGAATCGCGCCGCAAACGAGTCCCTGCAAATCGCCGCAGGTAACGGCTATATGAAAGAGTTTCCTTATGAACGAATCATGCGGGATGCACGCATCCTGACCATATTCGAAGGCACCAGTGAGATTCTTCGCCTCTTCATCGCCCTGTCCGGCATGAAAGGCCCGGGTACGCTGTTGCGAGATTTGCAGTCGGCAACGGAGGATATTTTCAATAGCCCTATCAAGGGTTTTGGGCTGCTCTCCGATTACGCCGGACGCAAGATTACGCAAGTTACCTCTCTGGGGAACGAGCGAATTGTCGGTGCGGTCTCGGAGGATTTGCGTGATGACGCATTGATCTTCGAAAAGTACTCACTCGAGCTCGCGCGCATGACGGATGTCCTGCTGCGCCGTCACGGTAAGTCGATCGCCAACCGGCAATTCGCACTGAAGCGAGCCGCCGACGTCGTTATTGACTTGTTTGTTGGGCTGTCGGTCCTGTCTCGAGTAAGTTCCATGGAGGCAGACGAGAGCGAGCAGTATCAACAGGCCGCGGCTATCGCGCACTTGTTCAGCCAAAAAGCCAAACGTCGGATGAATCAAAATCTACGCGCGATGCTGCGTAATGAAGACGAATCTGCGAAATCACTGGCTGACCATGTTTTCGAGGCTGAGCGTTACCCCTGGGATGTATTGTAATAATGCTGGCGGCGATAATGATCACATGATGCTCCCGGATCGGTTACCATTCCAACGTCGCTATGGCACCTCCAAGACCTCCATTTATCGCCCTTGTGGCAGCCTGTTTGTTCGGCCTTTGGCTGGATTTTTCGCATGCCCAGACTCCGGCAACCAAGCCGCATTTCGGCGTTGCGGTACTGTACGACGGCGAGTCCGAACGCATGGCAGACCGGCAGCAAAAATACGTCGATGAATTGCTGACGCTGGTCTCGGGTGAATTTAATATTTCGATCGAAGTATTTCGCGGCGACTGGACCAAGGAGAGTATCGAGCGGGCGATGCTTGACGCCTACGCTGCACCGCAGATCGATATGCTGCTGGTTACGGGCTTTGTCGCGAACCAGTTGGTCGCAGCCTGGGGCGAGCATCCGAAGCCAACATTCCTGCCAACGATCGTGGATACCGGATTGCTGCCAGAGGCCTCGGATGTTGGCACCTCCGGCGTGCCGAATCTTAATTACCTGAGTGCGTATGCCGATTTTAATAGTGACCTCGATATTCTGGCGAGGATAACGCCCTACAAAGTACTCGCTTTATTCGTTGATCAGGAGCTGGCCTCGGCGATACCGGCGGTGCGCGAGCGGGCTTTCACCACCAGTGTTGAGCACGGGGTCGAGTTGATCATCATCATGCATGATGGCGTCGATCATGCACTTATGAACCGTGTGCCGGATGCTGTTGACGCGGTATTCGTTTCCGGTTTGCCGCGCATGCCCAAAGAAGACTTCGATCGCCTCATCGACGCCATTAATAACGCCAGGCTGCCAAGCTACAGTTTTATAGGTGGTTCCGACGTAGAACGGGGATTGCTGGCTACCAACAACGGACCGCGCGATATCAGTCGCCAGGCCCGGCTCAATGCGCTCAATATGCAAGCAGTCATGCTCGGTGAACGCGCCGGAGATCAGCCAATCGGATCACCGAACAAACCTACGCTAACGATTAACATGGCGACTGCCCAGCAAATCGGCATTAGCCCGAGTTTTGACATCATGGCTGACGCGACGTTGCTCAATCAGGAGCGAAAGGTGTCGGGGCAGGCCTACGGACTGGTCGAAATAAGTAACGAGGCACTCGCGAGAAATCAGGACCTGCAGGTAGAACAGTACGGACTGTATGCTGGCACCGAGGAAATCGCTCGTGCCCGGTCACGACTATTGCCACAGTTTAGCGCAGGACTTGGCGTGACAACCCGCCGCGAATCTCCCGCCGTCAGCGCCGGACTGCTCGCCGAGGAAACGACCGACGGTTCGATCAACCTAAACCAGTTGATTTACTCGGATGCCGCGACTGCCGCCCTGACGATTCAGAAAGCGTTGCAACGCGATCGTGAAGAAAACCTGCACGCATTCAAGCTCGACGTTATTCAGGCAGCAACAACAGCCTATTACAGAACCTTGAATGCGCGCGCATTGCTAACCGTCGAAGAGTCCAACCTAACGGTTACGCGCAGGAACCGGGAGCTGGCCCGCGATCGCGTGCTTGTCGGCAGCTCGACCCCTGCCGACATTTATCGCTGGGACGCGGAAGTCGCCCGGGCGCAAATTCGTTTATACGATGCACAAGCGGTTGTCACAAAAGCCTGGACGACGCTTACCCGCATACTGCACCGCCCGCTGAGTGACCGGTTTGTGCTCACCGAGGCAACTTTCGATGCGCCTTTTTTTATCTCACGCCGGGAATTTGATTCACTGGTCAGCAGGCCCGCGGACTATGATCGGTTTTCTATGTTCATGATTCTTCGGGGGCTCAGTCAGGCACCCGAGATAGCGCAGCTCGACGCCCTGCTCACGGCAAAGCAGCGGGAGTTAAAAAGCGAACAGCGTTCCTTTTGGTTGCCGGAGTTCAGTATTGGCGGACGCTATACGAACAACCTTAATCAATCGGGTGCTGGCGGTGGTCAGCTTGCCGGTGAGGGATTCGATGACTGGAGCGTCGGCGTACAGGCGACCTTACCGTTGTTTTCGGGTGGTTTGCGAAGGGCAAACGTATCACGAGCAAGCTTTGAAGTACGCCAACTTGAGACCCTTCGAACAGCAACGACGGAACGCGTTGAGGCCGAGATACGCGATCGCCTGAGCGATGCACAGGCGGCCTACGCCAGAATCGACCTGAGCGTGGCTGCCGACGACGCTTCGCGCAAGAACTTTGCGTTGGTCTCGGATGCCTACGCACGCGGCACTGTCTCGATTATCGATTTGCTGGATGCCCAGGACGCAAGCCTTACGGCGAATGGGGCGGTCATCGACTCGCGTCATCAGTTTCTGATTACAATTATGGCGTTGCAACGATCAATTGGTGGTTTTGATTTCCGACTCCCCGCCGATGAACGAGCAGCGCTCGCTAATGATTTGCGCGCATACCTGAAAGAAGGACGGCAATGAAACGAATTATGCTCATGTTGGTTGTCTTAAGTACGGCGTCAATCGGACTGACATCCTGTAACCGTGAAGAAGCGCCACCCGAGGAGCGCCTGCGGCCGGTGCGCTATGTTCTGGTTAGCGACGATACGCTTGTTCGAGATCGTAATTTCCCTGGCGTATCCAAATCGAGCCGCGAGTCGCGATTGAGCTTTAAGGTAGCGGGAACCATTACGAACGTACCGGTACAAATCGGGCAGCGCCTGAGTGCTGGAGACCTCATCGTCCAACTCGACGCGGCAAGTTACTCACTGCAAAGACAACAGGCACAGGCGACGCTGGTTGAATCCCAGGCGAATGAGCGCAACGCAATCGCCAATTACGACCGGACGAAAGGCTTGTACGCCAATGAAAACGCATCGCTGAATGACCTTGATCAGGCGCGCGCGCAAGCGGAAGCTGTACGTGCGCAGGTCGCATCAGCAAGCAAAGCACTCGAGATCGCGCGGCTGAACGAGTCTTATACACGGCTTGCCGCGGATGACGAATGTTCAATTGCGTCGATTGATGCAGAGGTCAACGAAAACGTTTCCGCCGGACAGCAGGTGATCGCAGTGAGTTGCGGCGATGAGTTCGAGGTCACGCTCGATTTATCGGAAAGTGTTATCGGTAGCGTCGGTGAAGACACGCCAGTCTCTATTACTTTTGGTGCCATAGCCGATACGATTTTCACCGGACGAGTATCGGAGATCGCGGTTGCGTCAGCCGGCAATCAAGCCGTGTTCCCCGTTGTCATCAAGATTATCGAAGAACACTCCGCCCTGCGCTCCGGGCTGGCAGCCGACGTCACATTTCAATTCGATACCTCGACGCAAGGCAACGGCATCGTGGTACCGATTGCCGCCATCATGCGAAGCCCGGCCGGCACCTATGTGTTTATCGCCGCGCACGACAAAGACGATCAGGCGCTGGTAACCAGGCGTGCCGTGACCCTCGGCGAACTCAGCCAGTCAGGTGTCGAGATACTCGACGGTCTCGTTGTGGGAGATCGTGTCATTACGGCCGGTTTGTCGGTCATTCGCGAAGGTCAGCGTGTTCTGATCCCCTGAGCCGGCAAACGATACGATGGACCTGACCCGCATAGCGATCGACAAAAACCGCATAACAATTACGGTGGTCGTGCTCGTGATTTTGTCCGGCATACTCGCATTCAGCAGTATTCCGAAAGCACAGGATCCAGGATTTATCGTGCGAACCGCGGTCATCACCACCCGATTTCCCGGCGCCAGTCCTCTGCGTGTCGAACAGCTGGTAACTGACAAAATCGAGGAAAAAGTCCAGGAGATGCCAGAAATAGACAGCATCACCAGTGAATCGCGAACCGGCATCTCGATCATCTACGTGGACTTCAAGGAAAGCTACAAAATCATGCGGCCGATATTCGATGACATGCGCCGCAAAGTGAATTCAATTGCAGCGGATTTGCCACTGGGTGCTTTGACACCGGAGGTAAATGACGAGTTTGGTGATGTTTTCGGCAGCGTATACACACTGGCAGGGGATGGTTTTTCCTACGCAGAATTGAAAATAGTTGCGGATGAGCTAAGGGACGTCCTGCTCAAGGAACCCGATATTGCCAAGGTCAATATTCACGGTGCGCAGCAAGAAGTCATATTTGTTGAGTACAGTAATTCGCGCTTATCTGAGCTGGGACTTTCTCCGCAACAATTATCGGTGGCGCTGGCCGGAGTGAACATCCTGTCATCGGGTGGCAACATCGTCAGCGGTCGCGAGCGTATTACGCTTGAACCGACTGGCAATTTTGAATCTGTCGAAGACTTGCAGCGCACCGTGATCGAGTTACCTGGCGGTGCACATGTTTATCTTCAAGACATCGTTGAGGTTTATCGGGGTTACAAAGACCCGCCGCAGAGCGTCGCGCGATCGAACGGTCGACCTACGCTTGCACTCGCGATTTCGATGCGCGATGGCGGCAACGTCCTGAGTCTTGGTGAACGTCTTGATAGCTTGATGCCGGAACTCGTCGCCCAATATCCGTGGGGTGTCAAGATCGAACGTGTCTGGTTTGAGGCCGATCTTGTAGAAACCAACGTCAATAATTTCACGTCAAGCCTGTTACAGGCCATCGTCATTGTGATCATTGTCATGATCGCATTCCTTGGGCTACGTACAGGCCTGTTAGTCGGCACGTTGATTCCAGCCACGATGATCGCGTCTTTCTTTGTGATGGAATTGGTCGATATCACCGTCAACCAGATTTCACTGGCGGCACTAATCATTTCGCTCGGACTACTGGTTGACAACGCTATTGTCGTGGTCGAATCGATACTCGTAAGACGTGAGCAGGGGTTGAGCGCCATCCAGGCGGCGGTTGAGTCCGGCAAAGAACTCAGGACACCGCTGCTCGTTTCATCACTGACCACAGCGGTCGCTTTCATGCCCATTGCTATGGCGAAATCCGCCGTCGGCGAATACACGTCGGACATCTTCTATGTCGTCGGGATCGCACTGCTGCTGTCATGGCTGTTCGCGATGACGCTAATTCCGTTGATTTCAACCTTTGCTTTAAGAGTGAAATCGCGATTGCAACCCGAAGACGAGAAGTTTTCCGGTCGCTGGTACGCTTTTTATCGCGGATTGCTTGGCGCATCTTTGCGATGTCCTTATCGCTTTCTCGCGGTTATCATTTTTTTGTTCGCTCTCGCAATCGCCGGCATGGGTCTTGTGCGCCAGGAATTTATTGCACCCTCGGAAGACCCGGTATTCTCGGCGAAACTCGAGATGCCGCTCGGCACGTCCATCGAAGCGAGCCAGGAAATTCTTGACGGTGTCGATGGCTTCATCAGGGAAACCTATCTGACGCCGGAATCGGGAGAGCCGAAAGTCCGAAACTGGCTGACATTCATTGGCGAAGGTGGGCCACGTTTTCAGTTAAGCCTGAATCCGCCCAATCAGAATCCGGCAAATTCGTTTGTAATCGTCAATACAGTGTCGGGAGAGGATGTCGACGAAGTCATCGCCGGTATCAATGAATATGTGCGAGAGAATCAACCGGATTTATCGGCGCAGGTAGCACGACTGGAAAACGGCCCACCCGTGGGTTACCCGATCATAGTGCGGTTGTCCGGTCAAAATATCGACGCATTGTATTCGATGGCGAATGAGGTTACGGGCTATTTGTACACCATCCCCGGTGTATCGGCGGTCAAGAACAGCTGGGGACTGCAAACCAAAAAAATTCTTGTCAAGGTCGACCAGGAACTGGCGCGGCGCGCGGGCGTAAGCAGTGAAGACGTGGCGTATTCATTGAACGCCGGATTGACCGGTATCGACCTGACGCAGTTTCGTGAAGGCGACGAGCTCATCCCGGTCACATTGCGTACGGTCGCCGCTGACCGCCAGGATTTTAACAAGCTCGATGGCTTGAGCGTGTATTCGCAAAGCGCCCAACAAGGTATCCCGTTAAAGCAGGTTGCCGATGTGGAATTGGCGTTTGAATCCGGCAGGATCGAGCGGCGCGATCGCGAGCGTACGCTTTCACTCCAGGTTCAGGTCGGAGCCGAGACGACAGCTACAGAAGTCATGAAGACCCTCGGTCCGTGGCTCCAAATACAGCAGCACAGCTGGCCTGCTGCACATCGTTACGCCATAGGCGGTGAGGTAGAAGAATCCGGCGACGCCAACGCATCGATCGCAGCAGAACTGCCGATCGCTGGCATGCTAATACTGTTGCTTCTCGTAGGACAGTTCAATTCATTGCGACGGCCGCTGATTATCCTGTCGACCATTCCGCTGGGACTAGTCGGTGTGACGTTTGGCCTGCTGCTTGTTAACTCATCCTTCGGTTTTTTCACGATACTCGGCCTGATTTCGCTCTCCGGAATCATTATCAACAACGCCATTGTGCTGCTGGATCGCATCGCGATAGAGATTCGCGATTTTGGACGCACCGAAAGTGACGCCGTGATGCAGGCCTGTCAGCAACGCCTGAGACCCATTTTGCTAACCACCGCGACGACCGTACTGGGCATGATGCCACTATTGTGGGGCGGCTCAGCGATGTTCAGGCCGATGGCCATCACGATCATGTTCGGACTGGCGTTTGCCACCGCGCTGACTTTGCTGGTCGTACCGGTGCTGTACTCGCTGTTCTTTCGCGTTACCCCTCTGCCCTACGGAGACAATGTGAAATTGGCCACGACGGGTAAATGATCCGATATCTTTAGCGTATCGGACGATCGGACGTAATGCTCATGCAGTACAATCTTGCCGAGATAGAAAATATAATCGATGGTCTTATCCGGTGCGTCACTGTGATTATCATTGGCAATATGTGTAAACCAGTCCTGTCGACCATTGCCCTGTGTTTCCGGCAGCGATGGGACAGAGTCGTAGCGCTCAATTAACGGTGCGATTTCGGTACCGGCCGTGTTGTAGTACTGACGATTGAAGTCACTCAAACTCAGGTAGGCCGTATCGTATGGCAACAGATTGAAGTCACCTGCTAACAGGACTGGCTCCCCCCGCGCCGCGAAGTCCCCTAGCACTTTTTCCAACATTGCAACCTGCCGCACCATCGTATCCGACCCTTGTGCATAGGCGCTGAGATGGGTATTGAGCACGTTCAATTTGCCGCCGCCTTCGATCGGCAGGTAGGTCCCTTGAATGGCTCTTTTTAGATTGTATTGCCTGGCCAGAATGTTGTCTGTCGTAATAGCCGGCAGCGCGTATCGCTTCGCAGACGCCAGGCGATACCTGGAAATAATCGACATCTTCATGCCGACACCGCCCAGCAGCTCGCTGTGCGGAACGAAATCCGCCAGCCAGTAGAAGCTCGACGTATGCTCCGTGTAGTCGTCCGGCAACAGCTCCAGCAGCATTTGCAACTGATCCTGAAAATGCGTCCGCTCTGCACCGTCATCCAGTTCCTGCAGGAGAATGATATCCGGTTTCTCCTCCCTGATAACGTCCGCAACCGCTTTCGCGTTTTCGCTTAACGTCTGCGATGTCGGCCAGGGGTCATTTCCGCCATCAAAGAAAAAATTATTATTGGGTCTGCCGGCAAGAAACTGCACATTCCAACTAAGTACTTTCAGTTGTTGGCCAGACTTCAATATCGGGGCAGATGCCAGGGAAAAAATAGCCTCATCTTCAATCGCATTCGGATGAAAGGTGGTCAGGTAGACAGCACCCGATATCAGTAACGTGACCAGCGCAATACTGAGCACGCACAACTGGAGGATTTTGGAAATAATTTTTGCCATTCAGGTTGCTCTTGTTGAAACTATCGGTATCTACGTAGTTCGGAACCGTGGGTGCCAGACTATAGTAAGTGTATGGACCTGACTATGTCGCAAATAGTTGCAGCAGTCGGGATGACAATCGTTGTTGTCATGCTGATTTTCACGTACGGGAGATATCTGGCAGTAAGCTCCGAGCGACGAATGCTGACGATGCTCGACTCCATCGGGCTCGATCCTGATATTGCCTCGAATAGCGAACTCGAATCCATCATGAGCGACGTGAGAAAACGATGTAAGAGCTGTACGACTGAGGATGTGTGTGAACGGTGGCTGACCTGCAATGAAAAAAGAGACAATGACTTTTGCCCGAATTCAAAAGTGTTTGAGGCCCTCAAGAAATACTCGTGAGCACCTGGTCATGAAGACTACAAGCCACCGCCTGCGACTGATCAGTTAACCGAGCACTTCCATCAGTTTTTGTTTGAGTTCGTCCAGGCGGTAAGGCTTGTGCAAAAAACCCGCCAGGCCCCTGCCAGCGAAATCCTGTGTGACTTGTTGCTCGTCGTAACCGCTGCAGAGTATGACTTTCGCACTCGGATTAATACGCACGATTTTGCTGAACGCATCGGCGCCACTCATTCGCGGCATCGTCAGATCAAGAATTACGCAAACAACTTCACCCTCATTTTCGCGATACATATCCACGGCCTCCACCCCATCGTGGGCGGCGAGAGACGTGTAGCCCAGGCGCTCGAGCATTCTTTTGCCAAGAGCAACGATTGAATCGTCATCGTCTACGATCAATACGGTGCCTGTGCCTCGCCAAAGCGTCTGCGTTTCGGTTACCTGATCCTCCACTATGCCATCAAGCTCAGGGCTCGCCGGTAACATGATTTTGAATGAGCTGCCTTTGCCGGGTTGGCTGTAAATCTTGATCGCACCGCGATGGGCGCGAACGATGCCAAGCATTGCCGCCAGCCCCAGCCCTCGACCGGCGAATTTTGTCGTGAAAAACGGGTCAAATATCTTCGCAATGGTTGCCGCATCCATGCCACAACCCGTATCGCTGACCAGAAAATAATTATAAAGACCTTCTGCCAAAGGTTTAGCCATGCCGGCACTGGACTCCGGCATCACTGAGTCGAGATACGCCCGATCACATTCCATGACACCGGTGCTCACCTGAATAACACCGCTTTGCTCCCCTATCGCGTCGGACGCGTTGATGATGAGATTCATAAGAATCTGACTGATTTGTGATGTATCACCACGCATTAGCGGCAAGTTGGAACCGAAGTTGTACTTCACGGTCACATTCTTGGCCACAGAGACCTCGAGCAGGTGGGTCATTTCCTCCACCAGGCTATTGATCGCCAGATTCTCCACCACAAACTGGCCCTTGCCAGAGTACGCCAGCATCTGCTTGGCCAATCCAGCCGCTCTGTGTGCAGCCGTCTCTATCGCATCAACGCTGGGGCGCGCCATCGCCTCCGGCGCGAGGTCCTGCAGTGCAATGCTCGCATTGCCCAGAATCGTCATCAGAATGTTGTTGAAGTCATGCGCTATTCCGCCGGCCAAAACACCCAGACTCTCCAGCTTTTGAGCATGTTGTACCTTTTTTTCCACGGCCAGGCGTTCCGTCTCGATTCGTTTTTGTTCACTGCTGTCCTGGACATTCGCAACGAGAAACATCTCATCGCCCTGCTCGCCATAGATCGAAACCTCACTGACAATGGACGGAAAGACGGAGCCATCCTTACGCACACGCCGAACCTCGTAGGTGATACCGCTCTTGCTACCGACAACACCAGTCAGGTGACCGGGTTCGTTACCATTTTCTTGAACAAGACAGTCGCCCATTGAGAGTGGCTCCATCTCGGAAATCGTGTAACCGTGCATACTCGCGAATGCAGGATTGATACCAATCAGCTTCCCTGTCGTGGAATCGACTATGGCCATGCCCCAGTTCGCATGTTCAAACAGTACATTCCATTTTCGTAACTCGGCATCACTATCAGCGCGCTTGATCGCCGTGTGCAGCAAATTGGCCAGGGCCTGGACGAAGAAAATATCGGTATCGTCAAGAGAACGAACTTCCTTCGTATGCACCCCAAGGACACCCCACGGATCGTCGAAGTTGCCAATGATAACGCTCAAACCACTTCCGACGCCGTGATCAGTAAGCAGCGCAGGACCACTAAACCGGTGCTCCAACGCCATGTTCTCTACGACCACCGGCGCTTGCGATGCAAGCGTGAATGCTGCTTGAGAATTTCCCGTCGAGGGGACGGTTGCCGCGCCAACAATTCCCGGCTGCCAACCAGTGCCGGCTCGAACTATCAAATTGTTTTCAGTCATTTTCAACTCAAGTATCTTGGTGAAATCCATACCAAGAACTTCAGCGGCGACCGTTACTGTCTTGGAAAACAGTTCTTCCAGCGTTATTCCGGACAGGACATCGAGACCCAGTTCCGCAATCGCCTTTTGCTGCGCTTCACGAGCGCGGAGATTGGCCGCTACGCGCCTTTCATTCTTTACAGAGGCTTTAAGGCTCTTTTTGTGTCCCCGTAATCGTTGCACGATGGGGTCCCCCAGCCTGGCGAACAGAAAGGCTGACAAGACCGCGACCACGATTGCAATAGCCACAGCGCCGACCGCCAGAGGAATAAATCGATCGATGATCTCCTGCCGATCAATCTTCGCCACCAGGCCAAGGCCTGTCCCTTGCACGGACTCGTACGCGGCAAGTACGATCTCGCCCCTGTAGTCCTGCGCCAAAAGTGTCCCGGACTCTCCATTCAATGCCCGCTTCATGGGCTCGGCCCAGGCGCCGTCGACAGCAGTGAAAACCGGCACTGCGGTCAGGCTAAGTCGCTGTTGCACGTGAAATTTAATCTGATCGCCTGACAGGCTCGCCAAAACGAATTCACCGGTACCGCCGAACCCGGCGTAGGTTTTGTGTGCGCCATGTATTATTCCCAGTGCGTGTGCAACCGGATCAACGTCATGACCGTCTTCCCGCTCGTGGCGGACCATTGATTCAATCAGGCGGGTCTGGCTGCGAGCAGAGTCCTGCAAACGCAAGTACGTTTGATCAATAGCAGCCTGGTAGCTCAGACCGATAATGATGAACGCCACAGCAAGAGTCGCCGCGACCGAAATCAGGGTGAGCAAGATCATTCTTTTCTTTTCGCCAATCATTAAAGCTCGTCCGGGTCGGCAGGCCCTGTCGGTAAATACAACGTTATGGTCGTACCATCGCCGGGCGCGCTGGTGATCGTCAGCCTGCCATCGCATTCGTTGACGAAATCCTGCACCATGCTAAGGCCAAGACCATTGCCCTCGTCGATCGGCTTGGTCGTGAAAAATGGCTCAATCGCAAACTCGAGGACATCGGCATCCATTCCTATCCCGCTATCAATGACTTCGATGATTATGCAGGGCACCGACTCAAGACCCTGATCCTCACCAGCATCAACCGGTATTACCCCTTCGGCGGCGGTGAACTTCAGCATTCCGCCTTCCTGCATGGCATCCCGCGCATTCAACGACAGATTCAACAAGACGTTTCCAATTGCGCTCTCGTCGCCCACCATGCGCGTCAAGTCACCGGCAATTTGTGTTGATACATCAATGCTGCTGCCCAACGTACGCCTCATGAGTTCTGCAAAATCCTCGATCACCTCCTCTAAGTCCAGTTGTCTTGATTTCGATGTTGGTTGTCGAGAAAAGGCCAGCAAACGAGCGGTCAACTGTGCGCCGTCATCTGCCGCGGAGAGCACATCGTCTATCATCTCCCTCGTCTCATCCCCCATCTCATGCCCGGACATATCGGATATTAAGCGCAAATTGCCACTGATTACGGTCAACACATTATTGAAGTCGTGTGCAATGCCACTCGTCAGTCGTCCGACAGCCTCCATTTTGATGGAATGTGCCAGTTGCCGCTCGCGCTGCTTGCGTTCCGTGATATCCGTCAGGCTGATAATCACCTCGGACCAGCTCTCGGCAAATTCCGGTGCGATACTCAAGCTCAATTCGATGATCCGTCTCTCGCCAGTGAGCGTCTTGTTTACAACCTCCGCTGCATAGGACAAGTTGCCTTCATGCAGCCACAACAGCTGTTCCCGTAAATCGTCATAACTTTCTTCGTCGAAAATCCTGGTCAGGTCACCCAAGAGTTCCTGCTTGCTCCCGGCACCGGCCATCTCGACTGCCGCTTTATTGACGTCTACAATCTCGATCATCGACGCACAGGAGGTAATAGCATCCGGATGCTCATCACAATATGCACGCAGATCGTTTACACCTGAGCTTCGGAGGTCGTCAATGAACGCTTTCACCGCGGAATAATTCTCCTCGTAAAGAGCCAAAGGGGAACTCTCGAAAAGCCTGCGATATCGATCGTGAGTCTTTCGCAATTCCTGCTGCGTCTGAATCGTCTCAGTAACATCCTCTTTGACGGCGATAAAATATTCAACCGCACCGGAATCGCTTAAGACCGGGGTGATCGCCTGCTTTTCCAGATACACAACGCCGTCCTTGCGGCGGTTGATCAGGGTGCCGTTCCAGGTCTTGCCGGCAAGAATCGTCTGCCACAAATTCGCATAATAGGTCGCATCCTGCTCACCCGACTTCAGCAGGTTTGTTTTCGCGCCAATCGCCTCTTTGGCCGAATACCCGGTCATTTTCGTAAAGGCCGGATTAACCCACACTATGAGACCATCTATGGTAGCCACTACCGTGCTGTGAGCGGCCGCCTTGAACGCTGCCTGCAGCAGCCTCAGACTTTTCCGGGACGCCTCCTGCTCCGTGATGTCACGCATCAGAGCGACGACGTAATCGTAGCCACCCAATCGAAGCTCATTCAGCGTTAACTGGATCGTGACTTCCTTGCCGTCCTTGCACACAGCTTCCACCGTTTTTCTCGCACTGGGCATCGTGCGGCTTTTGTCCTTAGTCCACTCAGCGAAACCGTTTGTATGCTTTGCCAGGAACCTTCGCGGCACCAGGCGGCTGACTGGCTGATCGATTATCTCGGCATTCGAATAGCCAAACACCTGTCTGGCTTCACGATTCATAAACTGAATTTTTCCCTCCATGCTGGCGCAGACAATCGCATCGCCAACCACTTCCGCGACATCTTGCAGCAATCGTCTTGCAGCCTCGGCAACCTCTGTCGACTCTGGTGGGTCACGCTCATTCATATGTTTTACTCGAATATCACGTTTTTCACGTTTTTTGTGAACCCAATCACGCCGCACTAAAATGCCGCGTGCCACTATTCACATGGCATTCCATGGAAGGTGCCAACCGGATCGCCGCAGCGCCATCACCCAATGACCCTGGTGCTACGGCGGTCCAAACTCTCCCGCTATGAGCCCCCTTACGAGCGTCCATTCAAAGAAACTCTCTCGTGCAGCCAGTTCGAAAAGCCGGGTTCTGCAAGTGGGCGATTAATGAAATAGCCCTGTGCCTGATCGCAGCCCATATCCCGCAGTGCGTTCAAGACATCCTCGTCTTCAACACCTTCCGCTACAACGCTGAGATTCATGCTCTTTCCAAGCTGTATGATTGAGTTGACGATAACCTCCGCCTCCCGATGATCGAGCATATCCGTCACAAATGAGCGATCAATTTTGATCTCGCCAAATGGCATCCGATACAACTGCACCAGCGAAGAGGATCCGGTGCCGAAATCGTCGATGGAAAGTTCCACTCCCTTCAACCGGATCCGACTGAGAATGGCCATTGACCGGTTTACATCCAGCATGGCACCGCGCTCTGTAATCTCCAGTTTCAAATTCGTGGCCGGGAAACCCTGATGCTGCATCGTCTCTTCAAGACGATCCGGAAGCGAGAGGTCGGATAAGAGTTGTGGAGACAGGTTCACAGCGACAGTCAGGTTCGGGATGATGTTCGACCAGCCTTGCGCGGCCTTGATCGCCTGCTCGAATACCACACGGGTTAGCAGGTCGATGCGGCCAGTTGTCTCTGCCATGCCAACAAAAAGCTCCGGATTTATCGGCCCCAGGTCGTGGTGGTCCCAACGCGCCAGCGCCTCGGCACCAACAACCAGCCCGGTACCGACATCAATTTTTGCCTGATAGGCGACCTTTATAGCACCCGACGCCAATGCCCTGTCGAGGTCGTCAACGGTGGGAACACCGTGGCTCTTCGCGTGGCTGCTTAGCAGTTGGCGCAACTGTGAGACGTCAACCGGTTTCTGTAGCATGCCCGCAATATTCAAGCCGCGACCCTCCGCGAGTTGCTCCGTCGTGCCGAGTACTCGCCGGTCGACGCCGGAAATAAACATCACGCTTGAGGTACATCGTTGCTCAGCAAGAAACTCCAGCAGCTCGATGCCGTCCTTACCGGGCATATTCAGGTCGAGAATTATGAGCGAAGCGGAAAGTGACGGATAGGCCTCAACAAATTGCTCCGAATCATTAAATTCGGTCGCCGAGAACCCGACCTTCTCCGCAATTCTGCGAACGAGACGAGTGATTCGCGGGTCATCATCCACTATCAGGATGTGTCCACCGGTCATGGGGTCTCCCCGGGGTCGGATTTTGTATTAATTTGTAAACCGGCTGTCATTGTATCTCCCGCGCCAATCCACCCGCATAGTGGAAAACCGATAATTCGGTGACACCGCTTGTTGCCTCGAATTTCGACACTCTGGAACCATATGTGGGCCTATTGTCATCGATTGACCGCTGCCACTCAAATATGACGCAGGTCCGCGAGGAAAATGCGTAATATCCGTATTATGATCAAAATGTATCAACTCGATTAATACTACAGTACCGATCCAATCGTAAACGGGTCGGTGCGCCGAAGGATTAAACATGGCAAGAAGCCTGCGCACCAAGGACTACCTCAAACCAAAAGAAGTAGCGGGACTGTTAAGAGTAGAACCGGGTACCATTCGCCTTTGGACACAGGATGGACGATTACGGGCCACAACGACAGCCGGTGGACATCGGCGGTTCAGCTATCACGATGTCGAACGGTTTGCGCGTGAGCACGCTATAGAGTTGCCGACCCGGTCGGGTGACGCACTCAGGGTCCTGGTCGTTGACGATGACAAGCGTGTCGCACGTATGGTCCGAAGCATGTTGATTGGGGAGGATCCCGAACTTCAGGTCGAAATAGCCCACGATGGATTTGCAGCAGGTCAGGCTGTCGAAAAATTTCAGCCACACATCATTATTCTCGATCTCATTATGCCGGGTGTCGATGGCTACCAACTCTGCAAGACGCTGAAAGACGATCCAGCGACCGTCGGTATTCGAATAATCGCCATTACCGGTGACCCGGACCCGAAGGCTGCTCGCAAGATCGTAAGACTTGGCGCCGAAATCTGCCTGGCCAAACCATTGAAGAAGCAATTGCTTCTTGAGGCCGTCGGATTGTCGGTCGCGGCGCGGCACGCTTACTGAAGTAGGGCCCTGCATCTCAGGGTGGCTGGCGCCGGTTTCTACCCTATCTAGAAATCCAGCTTGAAGAATCCAAATATTTCCTGCGGGGGAATGAATTCTTCACTGGTCGTCAACAAACCAAAGGGATTGCTGAAGCGTGAATTGACGCCTTCTTCGTCAAACAGATTTGACGCCCCCAGGCCAACGCTAAGATTCCTGTCCGACATGTGGTAGTCGAATGACAGGTTGAAAATATCGTAGGACGGTACCGAATCGACCAGCGGGTTATTGAAAACACGGTACTGGAATTCGCCTCGATGAACGTATTCAATTCTTGATGTCAGCGTGCCATTACCAACTTCTTGAGTATTGACCAACGCTAGGCGCGCTGCAAATTCGACCAGCTTCGGTGGTGTATTGCCTTTCAGGTTGGTGCTTTGGCTCAATGCCAGACGTACATCGAATCCTTCCGGTGTAAGCAGGCCGATGAAACCGGGCACCAACGCTTCGCGAAAGTCCACAACGTCGAGCGTAAACTGGTCGTCCGTGAACTCGCCGTCCAACCAGGTCAGGTGACCGTCCAGTTGCCAGTTATCCGTCAGCAGCCAGTTGAATTCCGACTCCAGACCGTAAATATCAGTTGATGGAATATTCCCGGTTCCACCCGCGAATGGTACCGGGTCTTCCTCCATGAATTGCAGATTCTCATAGTCGTACAGAAAGGCCGCGACGTTGAGTCTAAGGCGACCATCGCCCAACGTGTTCTTGCTACCCAATTCGAAAGACGTCACTTCCGCTGGCCGAAACACGAGCGGCACATTGATCGCGCCGTTTAATGCCCCGGGATTCGTACCGCCATTCTTCCAGCCTGTCGATATCAGACCGTACAGCAGATGATCAGCAGATAGCCGGTAATCCAATCCGAGCTTCCAGGTGAATTTGTCGTCATCCAGGCTCTGGCTCGATGCAATGGAGAAGAACTGGAGCGCCTCATCCAGTTGATCCTCTGACTGAAACCGGCCGCCGGCCACAATCGTCGTGCGGTCACCGACGTGAAATCTCGCCTGCGCATAGACGGCCCAGTCTTCACGAGTCACCGTGCGGGCCTCAACAAAGTTCAATACCGATTGAAAGGGCGGCAATGTTACCGGGCCAGGGTCTGCCAGTGCCGCGATTGAGTCAGAAGACGGCGCTGGCCCGTTCGCTTCGAGGAAGTGATTGAAGTTTTCGTGATCCAGGTAATAAGCACCTGCGACCCAGTCGACAGAGTCTCCGCCGTATGAAAGGTTAATTTCCTGGCTGAACGCTTCCGAGTCATTATCCCAGAACGTCAACACGTCCCAGTTGGCCGTAGTGACAAAGAAACCGAGTATATCGGTGGATATTAGCGACTCGTTCAAACGATCACCGTCAACGGATTGCCGTTTTTCGAGTTCCTGATAGCCGCTGATCGAATTGAGAACCAGGCCGGACGGAAGTTGCCACTCCAGTATCGCCGAGAGAACATTGTTATCGAGGTCGAAAATGCCGGGGAAATCCTGAGACAGATCGCGCACGCCGCCCAGCGGCTCGTCGATGTTTCTCTGCGCGGCCGCGTGTTGCGATGAACTGGAAACGAATGCCGTCATATAGGCTGAGAAATTATCGGACGGCTCCCAAAGGTAGGCGAACTTTCCCGTGAAGGAGTCTGCATCGTCGAGATCATATCCGTCGAGCGCTCCCCCTGAGATCTGTGAGAAACCTTCGTGAGCGTAACGCTGCAAAAACACGCGAAAAGCGGAATTATCACCAACCGGTACGTTCAATGCAGCGCGTGCCCGCACCAAATCGTAGGCACCGAGCGTTACGCCGACATTGCCGCTAACTGCATCCGGGTCCGGCCGGATAGTGACCAGATTGATTGCGCCACCGGTTGTTCCCTGCCCAAACTCAGTTCCCTGTGGCCCGCGAAATACTTCTATACGTTCAAGATCGCCGAGATCGGTACCCATCGACAACGGGTTGGCCATGTAAACACCGTCGACGTACATCAGCACGCTCGGTTGAGTACTCAGGTTCTGTGCGGTCTCCCAGCCAACGCCACGAATCGAGACCACGCGTCCGGCGCCATCATTCTTGGCAATAGTCAGCCCCGGCACGTAAGCATTGAAGTTGTCGAGACGGCCAATATTCGATTTATCGAAGTCAACGCCCGAAAGCACAGAGACGGCAAGCGCTGCATCCTGCAAATTGACCTCCCGACGCTGGGCGGTAACGGTTATTTCCTCGAGCAGAAATTCGTCGTCTTGTGCGATCACCGGCGCGGGTTGCACAACCGAGAGCACAGTGGCAGAAAACAGCAGAGAACTGATATTGAAATCTTTATACGGGCGCATGTGGCTGATCCTGACCTTTAGTGCTTCTCAGCCAGCCTCGGTGGCCGCATCATGACCACAGCGACCAGGATGATCGCCAGCGCCAGCGCATAGGCCTGAAATACCCCGGCAAAACCACCGTAGTGGTCCGCAACGTAACCACCCAGGACCGGCCCGAACATCGCCACCGTTGTGATCAGGTACATGGTGCCCATGGTTTTCGGCGCTTCCCTGGGCCCGAAGTAATTGACCAGCAGTATCGTCGTCGCGAACATGCACATGCCGAAGCCATAGCCTTCACCAATTGCGAACAAAACGATCATCGTCATGTTGTCGGCTGAGGACAGCGCCAACATTCCGATAACCTCAGCCGCCAACGCCGACACGAGCAGCCATTTCGGATCCACCGAGGTTGCGAGCAGGCCGCCAATCGCGCGAGAAGAGGAATTGACCAGCGCCTGTGCGCTCAGCGCGCCGGCCGCGATCGCGACGACGATACCGAGATTGCCCATGTGGCTCACGGCCCAACTGTTCGTGGTCACTCCGCCAAAAAGTGTCATCGTCATCGCTGCAACAATAATGAAGTACTGCGGTGTTCGCAGTACATCTTTGAATTGCCATTCGAATCGTGTCATGTACACGTTCTCCGAATGCTGTTCGGCCGACAGCGTCGACTCAGCAGGCTCATCCGAACTTCCTGGGCGGCCCTTGAGCAAAGCGACCGACAACACCGTCAGTACAGCGATCGATCCGGCCATCAGCCACCAGTGCCAGCGCCATGAACCGGTTGCCGTCACAGCGCTGGTGACGAATAGCGGACCGGCGACACCACCCAGTCCGCCGATCATCATGTACGCACCGATTGCGAATGAACGACGGTGTGGCAACCATTGATTGATGACAGCGACGCCCGGTATGAGCGCACAAGACGTGTAGCCCAGTCCGGCCAGACCGGCACCAATCACGTACTGACCCAGAGTGCTCGTGGTGGCCATTAACGCCAGACCAATAGCCATCACTACACCGCCGATACCGAACGTCGCGCGCGTGCCCAGCTTCGCTAACGTCCATGACGGGACGCGACTGGCAATGCCAACCATGAACGACAACATCGAAAATCCGATACCCGCCGCGGACCATGACCAGGACATTTCCTCGATCATGAACGGCAACGCCACACCCAAGGAGGCAAAGGTCGCTGCAGTAACCTGAAAAAACATCAGGCTAACCAGGGCGAACTTCATCCAGCCCAGCCAAACCAAATTCTCTGATGCAGCCGTCACGCGCGGGATAGACATCTAAATTACTGTTCCTGAATCAGAGATCTGAGCCGGGCCGCTAATGCGCCTCGGTAACCCGATCTCTGAGAATTTGTCTGGCACTGGCTACATCTTTGTTGATGTGTTCAATGAGCGCATCGATATCGGGCAAGTTAAGTTCATCCCTGATTTTCTCGATAAATTCGACGTGTATTTCCCGCCCATAGATATCCTCATCGAAATCGAAAATATGCACCTCCAGGAGCATTTTGGTACCGCCGACGGTCGGTCGCGTTCCGATGCTGGCAACGCCCTCCAGTACTTTGTTGTGCAGCCCGGTCACACGCACAGCGAATATACCCATCAGTGCCACTTGTATTCGATCCGGATCAATGTTCGCGGTAGGAAAACCCAGCCGTCGCCCCAGATGATTGCCGTGTATCACTTCGCCCGACATGCTGTAATTGTTGCCGAGCAGCTCTGCCGCACGCTTCAGATTTCCGGACGACAAAGCCCGCCGAATCAGGGTTGAGCTAACGGTTTTTCCATCGCTGTCGAGACTGGCAAGTCCACTAACCTGAAAGTTGTGTTCCTCGCCGGCACGCTTCAGAACTTCAACGTTGCCGCCACGGTCCTTGCCAAAACGAAACAAGTCACCAACGATTAAATGCTGCACTTTCAACGTCTTAACAAGAGTTTCCTGAATAAACCAGTCAGGCGAGCCACCACGAAGGTCGGCATCAAAATCCAGGCAACAGAACACATCAACTCCGTACTCCTCCAGCGCACGACATTTTTCAGCGAAACGCATCAGTCTGGCGGGAGGGTTCTGCGGCGCAAAGAATTCCTGTGGCGTTGGCTCGAAGCACATTACAACCGCCGGTAATCCGGTCTCTTTCGCCTGATCAAGTACATGATCCAGAAGCATCCTGTGCCCCAGATGCAGGCCGTCGAAATTGCCGATCGTCACGATACTGCCATCTGACAGTCCGTCAATTTTTTCGCCTTCAAATGTGCGAATTACCTGCATAGTGCCTGCTACCTGTCCGCGTCAACGCCAAATTCTGCACATGATATACCAGCTTGCCGGCTGGTTGACGTAGAACTCCGTAATCATCGTCACACCGCTGGCGCCAAAATCACCCATCGACGTGAGGCCATCGATCGATTCTTCAATCTATTTCCAGTTCATTCGCCAGCACTTTGTCCATGGGAACCGCGGGCCTGCTGTGACTACCGACCATCAAACCAATTTGCACATGCTTGCCGCGCTTTCGCAGGCTGTCGATCGAGTTGGCACAAACGTCTGCATTGCCTATCGCTTCAAGCGAAACCTCCGCACCACCATCCGTGATATGCCTGATTGCATCAGCGACTTTGTCCGTTGTGCCGTCGTGAATTCCATCTCATCGGGCAGGCGGACAAGATTTACATCCGCGTAGTGAATAGCCACATACTCAGCGAATGTGCCCCAGTGTGTAAACCCTGCCTGAAACTGGAAATCACAGACCTGATGATTTCCCGACTCACACTCCGGACACCTGCCGCAGCCACCAACAAACGGTACAGTGACGCGATCACCCACCTGCCAGTTGGAAACTTTCTCGCCTACCGCCTCTACGATGCCGGCCAGTTCATGGCCGGGAACATGCGGTAATTTGATGTCGGGATCGTTGCCCTTCCAACCGTGCCAGTCACTCAGGCACACGCCACTCGCCATTACTTTCAGCACTACACCATCGCTGCGGGACGCCGGATCCGATAAACGTTCCAGCTCGGGCCGCCCGGAGAACTCCCTGTAAATTACGCCCTTCACTTTCTGAACATCGTGTTAATCACTCATCAGTTCGTCAGCAATGAAACTCGACGACCAACCTGAGGGTCCCATTTGTCAGTTACTATAGCGCAACTGCCAACCACCTTTTCGAGCCCGATGATCGCAAGCAAACTACCAGACGTGGGTACGACCATTTTCACCGTCATGAGTCAGCTGGCAACCGATACGGGCGCTATCAACTTGTCGCAGGGATTTCCGAGTTTTGATCCGCCGCAAGAACTCCTCGAGCGAATCAACTATCACCTCTGCAACGGTGCCAATCAGTATGCGCCGATGGCGGGTGTCCCGGTGCTTCGCACCGCGATCGCAGAAAAAACGAATCGGATGCAAGGACGAGACATTGACAGCGATCATGAAGTCACCGTTTGTTGCGGCGCAACCGAGGGTCTTTTCAGCGCGATTCAGACCGTGGTTCGTGTCGGCGACGAAGTCATTGTGTTTGATCCGGCGTATGACTCTTACGAACCCGCAATCACTCTGGCCGGCGGCATAACCCGGAATATTCCACTGTCCATTGACGACGGTTTTGATTTTGCGGTTGACTGGCAACAATTGACCGACACGGTCAATGACAAAACTCGTCTCATCATCGTGAATTTTCCACACAACCCAACCGGTGCGATTCTTGAGGCTGCGGACCTTGACCGACTCGCTGACATTGTGCGCGATACAGACTGCTTCCTGTTATCCGACGAAGTTTATGAACACATCGTATTCGACGATGAGCCGCACCGAAGTCTCCTCGGCCATGACGAATTATGGGCGCGCACGATGGTTGTTTCGTCATTTGGCAAGACGTTTCACGCCACTGGCTGGAAAATCGGTTATTGCATCGCGCCGAAGTACCTGACCGACGAGTTTCGGAAGGTCCACCAGTTCGCGACTTTCTCGATCAATACGCCAATGCAATTCGGCATCGCTGATTTTCTGTCGAGTAATCCCGAGTTCTATGAGCAGCTGCCAGCCTTTTACCAAGATAAGCGTGATTATTTTTGCGGCCTGCTCGATGGCTCACGATTCAAACTGCGGCCGGCACACAGTACATTTTTTCAGGTTGTCGATTACTCCGAAATAAGCAACGAAGCCGACCTGGACCTTGCCAAACGGTGGACCCGGGAAATGGGTGTTGCTTCCATTCCTCTCAGCGTATTTTGCGAAAAGCCATTTACCGGCAGGCGCCTCAGATTCTGTTTCGCCAAAGATGATGCGACGCTTGCCGCCGCCGCTGAAAAATTGCGTGCCCTATAGTCAGCCTTCAACCGCTACCCAGTTGAAACGCCAGTAACGCTCCGACATAACCTATCGAGGTCATGTATACCCAAGCGAAAACAGGCCAGCGCCAGGTATTGGTTTCACGGCGAATGACGGCAAGCGTTGCGGCGCATTGCAGGCAGCATGCGTAAAAAATCAGTAGCCCGATAACCATGGGCAGCGTAAATACCGGGCTACCGTTAGCCCATGTCGACGCTTTGAGCCGTCCGCTTAAGGTAGCGTCGTCCGCTTCATCGCCAACGGCATATACGGTACCAAGCACCGCGATGACGACTTCCCGCGCGGGAAATCCGGCGATGACTGCGGCCGATACACGCCAATCCCAGCCCAGTGGTCTGAACAGTGGTTCGACCGTCTTTCCTGCCCGGCCCAACCAGCTTTGTTCAAGCTGTGCAGCGGCCGCGACATGATCGATGCGCTCGTATTCCGCTGCGAGTTGTTCTCCAGACAACGAATACGTCGCCGTTTGCCGCTGTTTTTCGACTTCAGTCCCGATGATCTGTGAGCGCGGAAAATAAGCGAGTGCCCACACGACCACGGCAACCGTAAAGATGACCGTACCGGCGCGATACAGGAAAACTTTTACGCGACCGAGTAGCTGTATGAGAACGGTCTGCACATTGGGCCTGCGAAACTCCGGCAGCATCAACGCGAAAGGTGGTTTCGGACCGCGTAACGCGGTCTTGCGCATCAACAGCGCCGTCAGGATACCCATGACGATGCCAAAAATGTAGAGACCAAACAGCACCAGTCCCTGCAGGTTCATGAAACCAACACGGTCCTCGGGCACAAATGCAGCTATTAGTAACGCATAGACGGGCAGGCGTGCGGAACAGGTCATGAACGGCGCGGCCATGATCGTGGCGATTCTGTCGCGACGACTGGGAATAACACGAGTCGCCATTATGCCGGGCACTGCACAGGCAAAACTCGAAATCATCGGGATGATCGACTGACCTGACAAACCGACGGAACGCATCGTTCTGTCCATCAGGTATGCGGCCCGCGCAAGATAGCCCGAGTCTTCGAGTAGAATGATAAACAGGAAGAGGATTAGTATTTGCGGCAGGAAGATAATGACGCTGCCCACGCCGGCGATAATACCGTCAGCGATGAGGCTCGAAAACGCGCCGTCGCCGAGTGTCGCAGCGACCGTTGAACCGAGTGATCCTGCGACGCCATCAATGAAATCCATAATCGGCGTTGCCCAGGCAAAGACTGCCTGGAATACGACCGCCATGACAATGAACAGTCCGACAGTGCCGGCTATCGGTTGATTTAAGAAAGTGGTAATTCCTGTACGCCAGGACTGCAACTTCGGTACCGACCGCTGCACCGTATTTAAGGTGTCGCGAACCCAGTCATAACGAATACGTGCCTCGATAGCGAGCGGTGGTTCACCGGCAAATAAGTCATCACGCAGTTCCTCCAGAAAACCGACAACGTCCCCGTCAAGACCGGCAGTGAATGACTGGTTGCGCTCGGTAACGCCATCAATTAATAGGCGCTTGCATTCTGTTGCTGACAGCTCGTCATTTGACCGGGATTGAAGTTTTTTTGCCGCCTCAGTCAATTCCGGCCACACGGTGATATCCTGAAACGCCGGCCTGTCCTGCAGTTCAGTAATCGCCGCTCTTAATTTCGCAAGGCCTGCGCCTGTGGTTGCTACCACGCTGCATATTTTTACACCGCCGACGGCCTGACTGAGCGCATCGAGGTCGATGTCGATGCCTGACTGCGCCGCTGCATCCGACATCGTCAGCGCAACGACCATGGGCATTTGTAATTCGATCAGTTGCTGCAGCAAAAACAGGCCCTGATACAAGTTGGTCGCATCGAGCACGGCAAGAATACCGTCCGGCGCACTCGAGCCCTCCATGCGACCCAGAATGACGTCCACAGCAATCTGTTCTTCGAGCGAATGTGCGCTAAGGGAGTGTGTACCGGGCAAGTCGATCAGCTCGGTTTTCTTGCCGTCGAAGGACAGCGTGCCAACGTGGCGTTCGACAGTCACGCCGGGATAATTACCGATCCGCTGCTTCAGGCCGGTCAACCGATTGAACAAGGTGCTCTTGCCGGAATTGGGGCTACCGACAACCGCAATACGGGCTTCTGCACCCCGTCTTACTGCTATCTCACCGGCTGAAATTCGAATTTCGGAAGGTTTAGTCACCAGCCACTACGGGTGCGACCTGAAAAAACCTGGCGTGCTCCTGCCGTAGCGAGATACCACAACCAAACAAACGGAATTCGATCGGGTCACCACCGATCGCGGTGCTTGCATGCTCTATTTCTGCGCCCTCCACCAGGCCCAGCACCATGAGACGCTGCACCTGTGGATCGCTGGCGTCGACGGACTGAATGATACCTTTTTCGCCGTGTTTTAATGTTGCAAGCGTGTAACTGTTTAATTCCATTAGGTTTTTCCGAGCGGGGTCCCTGTAGTTCTTAAATGATAATCATTCGCATTAATATACGCAATAGGGAAATGTACGGACCGTGAATGGGTTAACAGTTTGGGCGCCCGATTTCGTTGGGCAACACGGCCTCAATTCGCTCCATGACGTCCAGTCTGTGCACCAGATCGTGGATGTAGTCGAGCTCATCGGTCTCAAGTATCAACACCTCCCCCATCTCGTAGGAGGCGATCCACGCTTCGTAGTTGCGATCGAGCCGCTTCAGGTACGACAGCGGAATATCCTGCTCCATCCTGCGACCGCGCAACCGAATTCTTTGTCGCAACGTGCGCATCGAACAGCGCAGGTAAATCATCAGATCCGGCGGCCGAATAGCGTCGAGGATCGCCTGATAAAAACCCTGGTAGGTCTCCCAGTCGCGTTTTGAAATCTTCTTCATCTGATGCAAGGCCGTCGCAAAAATCTCCGCATCCTCAAAAATCGTCCGGTCCAGCGCGACAACCCCTGGCTGGCGATCGAGCTCCTGATGCAGGCGAAATTTGTTACTCAGAAAATACAACTGCGACTGAAATGCCCAGCGTTTCATGTCCTTATAAAAATCGGCGAGATACGGATTCTCGTCGTTGGGTTCATAAAAAGGAGAAACATCGTAAGTGCGGTGCAAAAAATCGACGAGTGTCGATTTACCCGAGCCCATATTACCAGCGATTGCGATTGTCTTTTTCATTGCCGCTGTACCATACCGCAATCCTGCTATGATTGAGACGTGAACAAAGAAACTCCCGAAGTACTCATCAGCGAAGAAGAAATTCAGGCCCGCGTACTGGCATTGGCGGCAGAGATATCATCCGATTACAGAGACGCAGATGAACTGGTTATGGTCGGCGTGTTGAAAGGCTCGTTTATCTTCCTCGCGGACCTGTCGCGGCGCCTCAGCATTCCACGCACCATCGAATTCATCGCCGTATCAAGCTATGGCAACGGCAGCATCTCAAGCGGTGCTGTGCGTCTTGTCATGGACGTTCGCGGCAACATCGAAGGCAAGCATGTATTAATCGTCGAAGACATTGTCGATACTGGACATACGATTAAGTATCTGACTGGCATGATGAAATCGCATCGGCCTGCGTCTGTTAAGACTGCGGCACTGGTGCGCAAGGCCGAGAGCGCCGAGGTGGATGTCACCATCGACTACCTGGGCTTCGACATCGGTGACGAATGGGTTGTCGGCTACGGGCTCGACTTCGCAGAACAATATCGCACTCTGCCCTACATCGGATTTGTTAAGCCCACAGACTAGTTGGCCCTAATGGTCAGAACAACCATCCACATCCACTTCGATGGTCGAGTGTCCAATTCCGTATTCGCATTTCAAGAACCGCTTGGCTTTGCGAATGACCTCGGACTGAGTTGCGTCGTCGTTAACCGACATGTGCATGGTCAACATCAGTTCCTGCGGTGTCAGTCCCCAGATGTGAACGTGGTGAATTTCACAGACTCCGGGCACTCCGGCAACGATTCGGTCCTGCATCATTTGCACGTCTAGCCACTCGGGCGCACCCTCCAGCAAAATATGGGCACTGCGTTTGACCAGCGACCCCGCGCTTTTTAGAATCAGCGCTGCGACCGCGACCGACAGGATCGGGTCAATCAGCGTCCACCCGGTGTAAATAATCACCAGGGCCGCAACGATCGCTGCAACCGAACCCAGCAAGTCCCCCGCCACGTGCAATGCCGCACCGCGAATATTCAGGTTGTCCTGATCCCCTGAGTGCAGAACCGCGAAGGAGACCAGGTTCACTACCAGTCCGGCAGCCGCAACAACCAGCATGGTTTCCCCGAGTATTTCATTCGGGTTTATGAAACGGCTTATCGCCTCGAACACTATCCAACCGACGACGGCGAGCAGACTCAGTCCGTTGACAAAGGCCGCGAGAATCTGAAATCGCTGGTATCCAAATGTGAGCTTGCCGTCGGGTGGTCGTTTGCTGACGTGAAAAGCCATGGCGGCAAGTGCCAGGGCCATCGTGTCGGTCAACATGTGACCGGCGTCGGCCAACAGGGCCAGTGATCCCGAGATGATGCCGCCAATGACCTCGACGATCATGAATGCACCGGTCAACACGAGCGCAACCATCACCCGCCTCAGGTTCTTCTCATTGGCCTTGTGCGCGTGAGATTGCGCTACATCCTGATCATTGTCGTTATGGTGGTCGCGCGTCATGTCAGTCGGTCACTTCCTCACGGCTCAGGCGGTAGATAAGAATTGCGGCACGTTTGATTGCAACCGACATAGTCGTGAGATCCAGGTATTCGTTGGGCGTGTGTCCGTCTCCACCCAGGGCTCCCAATCCAGCGAGGGCGTCGGTGTACGGGGCGACGAATGAGATATCCGCCGCTCCGCGACGCAATGGATCCAGCGCCGGCATCGGCCCGCGACCCAGCGCGACGTTGATCGCCGACAATTCTCGCTGTAACGCCTGGTTACCTTCGGTCGGCGCCATTGGCGGATAGCCATCGGAGAATTCTATTGTTGCGCTGGTATGTGGGAGATTAGCTGCAACAACCTTGCGCATGGCATCACGTGCCCGATCCAGTTGCTGCTGTGAGATTGTGCGCATTCCGCCGTGTACGACGACCTTACGCGGCACGACATTGGTCTTGCCAAAAGTCGAACCACGATTTTGTCCCGGGTCGTATTCGACTTCGGTGCCGCCCTGTATCGTACCGGCATTGAAGGTCAGGTATTCCTCGCCACGTACAGATTCGTAGAACGCATCCAGAATACGCGCGGCTTCAAAAATCGCCCCGGCACCCGTCGCGTCGTTAAAGATGTTCGATGAATGAGACTGCTTGCCTTCGACCGTGAGTACCCAATTGCTTGAACTGCGCCTCGCGATCGTCGCCCAGTCCTGACCATCGTAGTTCTGAGCTTCTTCGAAACCCAGTGAGATATCGGCCCATTGACCCGCCTCAATCAAATGTTTGCGAGAAATGGTCAACGGCCGCCCGGACTTTTCCTCGTCGCCGGTATAGAAAAGAACCATCGGAATGTCATCAAGCGCGCCAATCTCATTGAGCGCAAGAAGCGCGTACACCATAACGACGTTACCGCTTTTCATGTCCTGAACACCGTGCCCATGAGCCATATCGCCGTCACGCTCGAAGGGCCGCAGGCCATCAGCTGCTTCAAAGACGGTATCGAGATGCCCGATCAGCAGAAACTTCCTGCCCATGCCATCCTTCCTGCCAACCAGGTGGCCGGCACGAGCGATTTCAGCAGGCATCTCAATCCACTGGGTCGCAAGACCCAGAGCATCGAGTTCGCGACGCATTACGTTACCAACCTCACGCACACCCTCAAGACTCAAACTGCCGCTTGGGATATCAACGGTTTCCTTCAAGAGGGCGATGGCGTCGTCTGAATGCGCGTCAATCCAGTTCGCCATGCGTTGCTCATCAGGTGTTAATGATTCGGCCAATGCAGGGGCGAGGGTGAAAAGAAGAACTAAAACGAAAAACAATCGAATCATGATTTGATTTCCATGTGGCGTGGCACGCGAATGTGCTCGACCATGTGTTGAATGTGTTCAGGTGGCGGGCGTGTCATGAAGCTGACAGAGAATGCGGCAGCAAAATTCAAACACATGCCAATGACACCGATACCCTCGGGCGAGATTCCCAGCAACCAGTGCTCGGCCGTATTCACACCCCAGGGCGCACCAGCCCATTTGAGAAACAGACCCTTGAAGAACTCGATGTAACCGTAGGTGAACAACAAACCCGTTAGCATCCCCGCGATCGCCCCTTCACGGTTAACTCGCTTGAAGAATATTCCCATTAGGATAACGGGGAACAACGATGCGGCCGCGAGACCAAATGCAAACGCTACGACTTGTGCGACCCAACCCGGTGGGTCGAAGCCGAGGTAGCCCGCTACCAGGATCGCGAATGCCGCCGCGATGCGTCCGGCCAGCAATTCCTTTTTCTCGGAAATCGTCGGTACGAAAATCCCCTTGATCAAATCATGGGAAACAGCGGCGGAAATAACCAGCAACAGTCCTGCGGCGGTCGACAGGGCGGCGGCAACACCGCCGGCCGCGACCAGTGCAATCACCCAGTTTGGTAGGCCTGCGATCTCGGGGTTTGCGAGCACCATGATGTCCCGGTCAACAGTGAGCTCATTGCCCTGCCAACCGTATTTCTCCGCATGCGGCGCGAACGAAGGATTTGCGTCGTTGTAGTACTGCATACGACCGTCGCCGTTCTTGTCGTCGAACGACACCAGCCCCGTCTGCTCCCAGGTGTTGATCCAGGCGGGGCGTTGTTCATAAGCAATATTGCCATCAACAGCACCGACCTCTCCGGTCTGGACGGTATTGATCAGGTTGTAACGCGCCATCGAACCGACAGCGGGTGCGGTCGTATACAAAATTGCAATAAACAACAGCGCATAACCCGCCGAGATCCGTGCGTCGCGAACTTTCGGCACGGTAAAAAACCGCACGATGACGTGCGGCAATCCTGCTGTTCCAACCATCAGGGCCATCGTGATACAAAATACATCGATGCGGCTCTTGGTGCCGGAGGTGTACTGGTTAAAACCCAGCGACGTGACGATGTCATCGAGTTTGTCGAGTAAGGCCGTGCCCGAGCCCGCAATCTCGCTGCCGAATGCAAGCTGCGGTATCGGGTTGTCGGTGATCTGAATCGCGATGAATATCGCCGGCACTGTATAAGCGAAAATCAGCACACAATATTGCGCGACCTGTGTGTAGGTGATTCCCTTCATGCCGCCGAGCACGGCGTAAATGAACACGACACCCATGCCGATCATCAGACCGACCGTCACCTCGACCTCGAGAAAGCGTGAGAAAACAATGCCGACGCCGCGCATTTGTCCCGCGACATAGGTAAACGAAATGAAGATCAGACAAATGACAGCAACGATTCGCGCCGTCTTCGAGTAATAACGCTCAGCGATGAATTCGGGAACCGTAAATTTGCCGAACTTGCGAAGGTAAGGCGCGAGCAGTAATGCCAGCAACACGTAGCCGCCCGTCCAGCCCATCAGGTAGACAGAACCGTCGTAACCGAGGAAGGCGATCAGTCCGGCCATCGATATGAAGGACGCCGCACTCATCCAGTCGGCCGCAGTCGCCATCCCGTTCGCAAGCGGCGAAACGCCCTTGCCGGCTATGTAGAAATCGCCCGTATTATGCGCACGCGACCAAATTGCAATACCGATGTAAAGCGCGAAACTCAGTCCGACGACGACGTACGTTAATGCCTGAAGACTCATGTCAGCGCCTCAGTCTTCGTGTACGTCATGTTCACGGTCTAAGCGACTCATGCGCCAGGCATAGAAAAAGATCAGCGCTACAAAGACGTAAATCGAACCCTGCTGCGCAAACCAGAAGCCGAGCTTGAAGCCGCCGAAACGAATCGTATTGAGTTGCTCGACCAGGAGAATTCCAAAGCCAAAGGAAACAGTGAACCAGATTACAAGGCACAGCCCCACGAGTCGCAGGTTGGCGCGCCAGTAGGCCAGACGTTTGTCTTTGTTCATGAATCCCACCTAACTTGTTATTGTGGCTCAATGTAGCAGGGAGAGTACGATGATCTCAACGCAAGAACACGATAAGAAATTCGTTACCGTCAATGGCAAGAAGATGGCCTATGTCGAAATGGGTGCAGGCGACCCCATTGTGTTCCAGCACGGCAATCCGACTTCGTCCTATCTGTGGCGAAATATCATGCCGCAATTAGCGGCGCGGGGCCGCTGCATCGCAGTGGATCTTATCGGCATGGGCGACTCGGAGAAACTCGATCATTCCGGCCCGGACAGCTACCGGTATGCAGAGCATCGCGATTACCTGTTCGCCGCGTGGCAGCAACTGGGCGTTACGGATAACGTGACATTGGTTATTCACGACTGGGGTTCCGCACTGGGCTTCGATTGGGCTATGCAGAACCCGTCGGTGATCAAGGGTATTGCCTATATGGAAGGCATTGTTCGATCGATGACCTGGGACGAATGGCCGGCATCTATCCAGCCCTTGTTCCAGGGTTTTCGCTCCGACGCGGGGGAGTCCATGGTGCTGGAGAAGAACGTTTTCGTTGAACGTGTCCTACCCGGCTCGGTGTTGCGCGGCCTGACTGATGAGGAAATGGCTGTTTATCGCCGTCCGTTCGAGAACGCCGGCGAAGATCGGCGCCCGACACTCACCTGGCCACGACAGATTCCGCTGGCGGGGGAACCCGACGATGTTTGCGCTATCGTTGATGCATACGCAAAGTGGCTACGCCAGTCTGACGTGCCCAAACTTTTCATCAACGGCAAACCCGGCGCAATCCTGACGGGTGCGCAACGAGAGTTCTGTCGCCAGTTTCCGAACCAGACTGAGGTGACGGTCAATGGCAGTCACTTTATTCAGGAAGACTCGCCGGACGATATCGCTGCTGCAATTAACGCCTGGCTACCCGCATAACGCGGACAAAAAAAAGCGGCTTCTTGCGAATCCGCTTTTTCCAAACCTACGTTAGCACGTGGTCCTGGCCCCCTGAGTCCCCCGCCAAGTCGTACCTGAAGGTGTCTGGCATTCTTGTGCGAAGTCCATTTGTTGCTCAAAGACTACGCTTATTGAGGTGAAAATTCGCAGAAAACCCGCTGTTTGTCAATCCTTTATAACGATTCCAGGAATTTTCCTCGTATTCTGATCATTTTTGTTGTGAAAAACCAACATTTTGATCGGTAGCTGCTTTGTGTGTAAAATCAACACCTAACGGTGAAAACCTCGCTATTCGTCTGCGACAGGATTGACTAGCAGCCCCACTCCTGGGATTTCCACTTCAATACAATCACCGGCTTTGAGCCACCTCTTTGGAGTGCGTGCTGCGCCTACACCGCCCGGCGTCCCCGTGGCAATAACATCACCTGGGAGCAATCGGGTAAATGTTGAGCAGTACTCAATCAATGCCGGGATATCGAAGACCAGATCAGCCACCCGACCCTCCTGCATGACCTCACCATTGACACGCGTCGCTAAGCTCAGCGCAGTCGGGTCCGTTACTTCGTCGCAGGTCACAAGCCACGGACCCATTGAGCCGCTTCTGTCGAAGTTCTTGCCGGGCGTAAACTGCATCGTGTGCTTTTGCCAGTCCCGTACTGAACCGTCCATGAAGCAGCAGTAACCCGCGACGTATTCGAATGCATCGGACCGTGGAACATGCCGTGCGGGCTTGCTAATGATGACCGCGAGCTCACCTTCAAAATCGAATTTCAGAGAAGCCATTGGCCGCAATATGGGCTGCTTGTGGCCGGTCTGGCTGCCCGGAAAGCGCACGAAAACAACCGGGTAGTCGGGTATTTCGCGCCCCATCTCCTCGATGTGCGGACGATAGTTCGCACCAACACAGAGAATCTTGTCGGGGTTGGGGAGCAGTGGCAGGAATTCCACTGATTCAACGTCGTAACGCGTTGCGACTTCGCCCGTTTTAAGCGCCGCCAGCACACCAGCTGCGATGACAGCGCGCAGATCCGGATAACGAGCGCGAAAAGCTTCGCCGGGCTCGAGGAGCGTGTCGCCGGACAACACACCATAGGTCTGTATGTCGCCCGCATTGAAGCTTGCCAGTTTCATCCTGATTTCTCACTTGAGGTCTAAATGTCGCATGTTAAGGTAATCCAATGAAGACAATAAAACACGTATCAATCACTCTCTTTTTTCTCGCGTCTTTGATAAACGCTCACGCTGAGACGGTTTTGCACAATATCAAAGGCTACACGTCAACAGACAATGGTCTGCGGACATTTTCGGTACTGGTTTTCGACGACGCCGGACGTGTCGTGGCGACGGGCGCTGAGGAGTTGCTACCGGCCTATCCGGACGCGTCGCTGCTCGACGGCGAGTCGCAAGCCGTGCTGCCCGGCCTAATAGATGCCCACGCTCACGTTTCCAGTCTTGGGCTACTGAAGTCGAATCTGGATCTGATGGGTAGCCCCAGCCTCGAAGATGCAGTCGAGCAAATTGAGAATTATGCCACTGCCAAACCCAGTGCTCGATGGATACTCGGCCGTGGCTGGAATCAGGTTGTCTGGCCGGTACAGGAATTTCCGTCCGCAAAGCATATTGACGCGGTCGTCAATGATCGGCCGGTTTGGTTGCGTCGCGTCGACGGTCATGCGGGATGGGCAAATAGCGCCGCCCTGAAACTCGCCGGCATTGACGACGAAACACCGGACCCGGTTGGTGGCAAGATTCTTCGCGACGAAAATGGCCACGCGACGGGTGTGCTGATCGACAAGGCGATGAGTATGGTGGCCGAGCAAGTACCTGAAACGGACAAGGATGAATTGCAGGACGCTATTTCCTCTGCTGTCCGCGCACTGCTTGCCGAGGGCATTACCGGAGTGCACGACGCGGGCATCGATTTGATGGATGCCGAAGTCTATCTTTCGATGGCCGACAACAATCAGCTGGATATGCGCATCTACGCGATGATCAGCAGCCCCGGTGACGCACTCGATGCGCTTGGTCAGCCGATTCGGCAATACGGCAACGACCGACTCGAGATCGCCTCCGTGAAAATTTACTCGGACGGTGCTTTGGGCAGCCGCGGTGCGGCGATGATCGAACCCTACAGCGACGATGACGAAAATCGGGGCCTGCCGTTCTGGACGCAACAGGAGCTTGACGAGCAAGTAGCGACAGCGAATGGCATGGGATTTCAGGTCGGTATTCATGCCATAGGCGATCTTGGCAACCGCATGTCACTAAATTCATTCGACAGGGCCCAGGGCGGAAAACCTTCACCGCTAAGAAACCGTGTCGAGCACGCGCAAATTATAACGCTCGAGGATATACCGCGCTTTGCGAAACTGGGAGTGATTGCCTCCATGCAGGCGACACACGCCACCAGCGATAAGAATATGGCAGAGGACCGTATCGGCCCAGAGCGCATTCTGGGCAGTTATGCCTGGCGCCGCTTACTCGACTCGGGCGCTGTTCTGGCCAATGGCTCGGACTTTCCTGTGGAGCTCTCCAATCCCTTTCACGGCTTGTATGCAACTGTCACCCGGCAAGGAAGAGATGGCGAGCCCGATGGCGGATGGTATGCCGACCAGGCGCTCAGCAGAGCGGAAGCACTGCATTCGTTCACGCTGGCCGCTGCGTTTGCCGCGAATCAGGAAAGCCGCCTGGGCAGCCTTGAAGCTGGCAAATGGGCGGATTTTATCGTGATCGATCGCGACTACTTCGAGATTCCGAACTCAGAAATCGACGACATAAAAGTTCTGCAGACCTGGGTGGGTGGAGAAATGGTATTCAAAGCAGAAGGTATGGAAGAGGCGCAATGATTGTTGAACAAATCTGGACGGCAAACGCATACCGAAATTTTAATTACCTGATCGCTTGTTCCGAGACCGGCGATGCGCTGGCCATCGATCCACTGGACTACGAAAAGTGCCTCGCCACTGCTGCCGAACGTGGCTGGACGATCACGCAGATACTTAACACACACGAACACGGCGATCACATCGGCGGTAACAAGGCGGTTGTCACAGCCACGGGCGCGCAGGTAATCGCGCATCATAATGCGCAAGGCAGAATCCCGAATATGGACCGCGGTGTTAGTGCCGGTGACGTCGTAAAGGTTGGCAAGACCGTCGACCTCGAGTGCCTTGACACACCCGGACATACGATGAGCCACATTTGCCTGTTATCCCGAACCGATCAACCGGGACTGTTTAGCGGCGACACCTTGTTTAATGCCGGCGCTGGCAATTGCCACAATGGCGGGCACCCGAATGAGCTCTTCGACACCTTTGAGCAACAACTTGAAGGACTCGGTAACGACACGCGCATCTATCCCGGGCACGACTATCTGCTCAACAATCTTGCTTTCACGCTGGATCGTGAACCCGACAACAACGTGGCTGCCAAAATGATTCGAGATTTTGAGAATCAGGACCCGGAAAACGCGCTGGTCACAACTCTGGGCCAGGAGAAAGAGTTCAATGCTTTCTTCCGGCTGCAGAATCCAACTATCGTTGCCAAGCTCGCGGAAGAGTTTCCCGAGATCGGTGACAGTCCGGACGCTCGTGCAGTTTTTCTGAAATTACGAGAACTCAGAAATACCTGGTAACCAGTCGCGCCGAGACTTTTCGCAGGGCCGCCGGTTTCGTGTCGGGTCGTGCTCCCATCCACAAACACAGCAATGCCAGATAGAGCTTGCGCTGCTGATCAAGGTGCTCGCGCCAACGCTGTCCGTCGCCGCCGAGGTACGCGTCCAGCAGCTTCGTCACGTCGCTATCGCCGAGCTCGTGATGCTCGACGACGGTCGCGAGATCGAAGAATGGGTCGTTGTCGCAGGCGTACTCCCAATCCAGGAACTTAAGTTCCGGTGTCGTGATGAGGTTTTCTGCAACGAGATCATTGTGACAACAACACAGGTTTTTCGGCAGGCGCATCCTGGCGACAATCTCTGTGCATTTCTCGATGACATCAACATCAAGACCGGCAACTCGCTCAACATAGCGTTTCGCCGCAATGCCCGCATCGAATGAGCGCCCCGTCAGAGGTAACGCATGCAGGCGTTTCAAGGCGGCGGCGATGAGCTCGAGAGTACCGTCCTGCAGGAGGCAGTTACGCTCCCACACGACACCTTCCACGTACTGTGTGAAATAAAAACCCTCGCCCGCCAGGATGATATTGGGCGCGAGTCCCTCTTCGGCCGCACGATTTTGTATGTTGGCCTCCGCGCAGCGAGTATTGAACGGCGCTTCACGCGGACCGGCATCAATTTTCAGAACGCCTACCCTGTCCCCTGTACTCACCCGCCACGTGCTGTTCGTCAGGCCACCGCTTAGCTCGGTGCAGTCTGCCCCTTCCCAGCCAGGAATACCGGCAAGCACTTCGTCGGGAGATAAGGTCACTGTCACCTTAACTCCCCTGCTGGAGATACGGTGACAGTGACCTTATCTCAACGTGTTTCTGGGCGCGCATTGATCGAGTCCAACTGATAAGTCCTATGGGTATCAGGATGATATAGATGACGAACAGCAGGCTTGTCAGCTGCAGGTCGCGGGACCAGTAAATAAATACGGATGTGATGTCGATCGCCAGCCAGTACCACCAGTTCTCCAGAACCTTACGTGCCACGAGAAACGTTCCCCAGATCGCGAACCACGTTGTTAGCGAATCGATATACGGAAATTCGGCGTCGCTATAGGTGCTTAGGCCATAACCGCTCGCAGCACTCAGTAGTAGTGCGACAGAAATTGCGATCAGATGGACTTTCAACGGCCAGACAACTATCGGTCTTTTGTGACTATTGTCACTGCCCGACGTCCACACGTACCAGCCGTACCCCGCCATGATGAAGTAAAAAACATTGAGTGCTGACTCCATGTACAGCCTGGCTTCAATGAATAGCCAGGCGTAGATAGCTGTGCTGATTGCCGCAAAAATCCAGCATACAATTTTTTCGCGAATGGCAAAGCCCAGATATAGAACAGCCGTTATCACGGCAATGATCTCGGGCCACGATTGCGCCTCTGCTTGTTCGAATATTTGCTGCAACACTACCTAGAATCTCTTCTCGACAGTGACCCCTATCTGGCGCGGGTCACCCAGCCGCGTATACAGGGTATTGGGAAAATCCGGTGGCTCGTTGCCAAAGAAAAAACCGCGCACCGCATAGCTTCTGTCAAACAGGTTTCTCGTCCACAGCGATACGAGCCAACTCTCACCTTCGTAGCCAACTCGAGCATTCAGCAACTCGAAGGGCTCGGACTTTTGATCGTGGCTCACGTCAAAATAGAAAGCATCTTTTGCCGTGGCGTCCAGTCTCGCGTACAAGCCGTTCGGGTTGCGGTACGCAACACCCGCTGCGACGGTAAATGGTGGGGCATGCGCCATTTTACGACCACTTTCGAGCGTTGCATCGATCAGGCCGACCGTGGCGTAGAATTCCCAGGCGTCCGCCGGAAACCAGCGAACATCGGCCTCAAATCCCAGTGCTTCCCCCTCGCCGACGTTATCGGTAAAAAATACGAATGAAGCCGGGTCATTCGGGACGAGTTGCGTTGACGTGCGCACCTGCTGGTCATTGCGGCGGTTGTGGAATACCGCAACGTTTAACTGCAAGCGGCCGTCCTCCAGTGTGGACTTCATGCCAGCTTCGAGTGTCAGCATATTTTCTGTATCGAAGTTTCGTCGTCCGGCGGGCACAACGCCCAAGTTGAAACCACCGGCTTTGTAGCCTTTCGACAGGCTGGCATAGATATTCACCGAGTCGCTGACCGCATGGCTGAGACTCAACTCGCCTCCCCACATGGTTTCGGACGGAGCGGCCGACAGACCCGCCGTATCGACATAGCTGGTTGTTCTGTGTTCGATCCGCAAGCCCGACGACAGCCGCGTCGATGCCGTAAAGTCATGATCGTATTGCCCAAACAGCGCTACATTCGTCGCATCGTAGTCGCTGCCGAACGTATCGTTGACACTGTCCGACCAAATATTTATCGGATCGAAGTACTCGCCCAGATTCACCGTCACAACATCGTCGTTGAGGTGCAAAGCGTAAATACCGACCAGCCAGTGATCGGCCCCGAGCCTGAACTCCTGGCTGACGGTCTTCCGGGCACGGTCACTCAGCGATACAAAGTCGTAGGTGAATGGTACCCAGCTATCATCGTTACCCCAGTCCGCGTCGAAACTAAAATCAATATTTGAGTCGGCGAACGATGTAATTGAGGTTGCCGACAAATTTTCGAACACGGTCCAGTCCAGACGCAACGACGCACCGAGGCTCTCCTGCGCATCCTTGCCTGGCTTGTCTGACAACATCGTATACGTGTTGTCCAGTGCAAAAGCGTCGTAGCCATTGTCCACCTTTGCATACAAGACAGACACATTTGCATCAATTTTTGCAGACGGCGTGAAATGCATTCGAGCGCGCACCGTCGTTTCGTCACGACCGTTCGTATCTTCGCGATTTAGAAAAGTGTTGTCGCGAAATCCGTTACTTTGGTGTTGCTGAGCGCTGAGTCGAAAGCTTGTCGTCTCCGTGTCATTGAGTGCTCCGCCCGCCGCTATACCGATCGAGCGTGCATCGTCACCTCCGACCGTAATAAAAACCCGGCCGTTGCGCTCAGGTGATGGCGCGACTGAACGCATGTAAATCAGTCCGCCAAGCGCGTTGGCACCGTAGCGACTCCCCTGTGGTCCTCGCAATACCTCAACCGATTCGATATCGAACAACGTGGCAATCGTGCCGATGCCACTAAAGTCGATGTCATCGATCAAGAAGCCAATGGAGGGGTTTGGTGCGCCCTGATACTGTTCCAGCTCTCCGACACCCCGGATCTGGAAATACCGCGCGCGATGACCGTCACCCGACCAGTTCATATTTGGCACGATATTGATGAGTTCCTCGAAGTGCTGCACGGCGGCCTCATCGATGAACTCGGCATTTATTACGCTAACGCTAAATGGCACGTCGGCCAACGCTCGCTCGCGAAAATCGGCCGTTACCGTGATCTCGTCAATAGCCGTTTCAGCGAGCAGCGCTCGCGAGAAAAAAATTATTGTGGCGAACAGCCGCCCTCTGGATTTTATTAGCATGATTCCCTTCCTACGCCGGCATTAACCGGATCAGGTTCTAAGGGTTCTCGAATTGAGTCTCAGGCCGATCGGCCGCCCCTGTGAGGGTTGAAATTCTACACTGTAGGAGCGCGCCCTGCGCGCGATTTCACTTCAATCGGGCAATTAAACTCGAAGTATCCCAGCGTCTACCGCCAAGATCCTGTACCTCAGCATAAAACCGATCAACCAACTGCGTTAGCTCGAGCGTTGCGCCGTTAGTCGCCGCTTCGTCCAGCGCGATAGCAAGATCTTTTCGCATCCAGTCAACGGCAAAACCGAAGTCGAACTCATCGTTAACCATGGTTTTCCAGCGATTTTCCATTTGCCAGGACTGCGCAGCACCTTTTGAGATCGATTCAATGACGAGAGCCGGATCAAGATCCGCTTTTTTGGCAAAATGCAGTCCTTCAGCGAGTCCCTGTACAACGCCAGCGATACATATCTGATTGACCATTTTTGCCAATTGGCCGGCGCCGACCGGGCCGATATGGGTAATCGCCTTTGCGAAACAATTGATGACGGGCGCGCCGCGCTCAAAATCATCCTTCGCGCCGCCGACCATCACAGTCAACTGGCCGTTCTCGGCACCGGCCTGTCCTCCGGACACGGGAGCATCGAGAAACCCCACCGATTTGCCGCCCGCTACCTCGGCGACCTCACGGGCAACTGTTGCTGATGCCGTTGTATGGTCGACCATCAGCACACCATTGGATATCGACGCCAGAACTCCGTTTTCCCCGAGCAACACTTCACGAACATCATCGTCGTCACCTACGCAGGAAAAAACGACCTCAGCATCGCTTGCAGCCTCCGCCGGTGTCGGCGCAGCCTGGCCACCGTGCTCCAGGCACCAGGACTCGGCCCTGGCCGTCGTCCGGTTGTAGACGGTTACATCGTGACCGCTCTTCGCCAGGTAAGCGGCCATGGGATATCCCATGACGCCGAGCCCAACAAATGCGGTACGCACTCAGGCCGCCCTGGTTTTTTTGCGCGGGTCCAGACCCAAAGAACGCGCAATGATTTCACGCATGATTTCCGAGCTGCCAGCATAAATACGTGAGATGCGCGCATTGGTATACATGCGGCTGATCGGGTATTCGTCCATAAATCCATTGCCACCGTGCAGTTGCAGACACTCGTCGGTCACACGAGCTTCCAGCTCACTGCAAAACAACTTCGCCTTTGCAGCATCTTCCGCACTTAATTTACCGTCGTTGTGATCCATAACACAGCGATCAACAAATGCCTGCGCCATATCCATATGCGTACGCATGTCCGCGAATTTGAATCGAGTGTTCTGAAAATCCGCAATCGCCTGGCCGAATGCCTTGCGATCCTTTGTATATTCCATCGTCACGTCAAAAGCCGCCTCCGCATTGGCAAGGTACTGGCACGCGCCGATCAGGCGTTCCTCTGCGAGAAAATGCATCAGCTGATAAAAGCCACGGTTCCATTCACCGAGCAGGTTCTCCCTCGGCACCTTGACGTTATTGAAAAATAATTCAGCGGTGTCCTGACTCTTCAGTCCGATCTTCTTCAGATTATCTCCGCGCTCGAAACCGTCCATGCCGCGCTCGACAACAAACAGGCTCATGCCGTGCCGGCTGCTGTCAGTACGGGCGACAACAATCACGAGATCCGCCAGAATTCCGTTTGAAATAAAGGTCTTGGAGCCATTCAGGAGATAGTGATCGCCTTTGTCCTCCGCCTTGGTGCGAATGCCTGATACATCGCTGCCGGCGCCGGCTTCGGTGATGGCGACGGCCAGAATATGCTCGCCGGATATACATTTGGGCAACCAGCGTTGCTTTTGCTCGTCGCTGCCCAGTTCACCAATGTAAGGCCCGACCAGGCGACTGTGCAGTGTCATAAAAAATCCCGGGTCACCGAACTTCGCCATCTCCTCGATCAATACCTGCTCATAACGAAAGTCGTAAACACCCGCACCGCCGTATTTTTCATCGGCCCACATCAGCAGCATGCCTTGCTCACCGGCTTGTAAATACGCTTCGCGGTCGACTATGCCCTGTTCGCGCCAGCGGTCACTTTTTGGCAACACTTCATTCTTGTAGAAACTCCGCGCTGCGTCGCGGAACATTTCATGTTCGTCTTCAAAAATATTTCGGTCCATCTTGGTCTCAGTCCTGCATCGGATTTCGAGGAGTTACTTCCCCGAAAAAATCGCTTCACGCTTTTCAAAGAATGCAGCTATACCTTCTTTGGAATCATCGGATTCTCTTAGTTTTTGCTGTTCTGATGCTTCCAAAGTAAAGCAGCTGTGCCAATCGTTATTCATCGCAAACCGCATGACTTTCTTGGTTGCGGCAAGCGACAGAGGTGCACGCTTGCCAAGCTCATGTGCCCACGCAAGCGCTGCATCGCGCAATTCATCTGCCGGTACGACTTTATTGGCTATGCCGAGCTCCAGGCATCGTTCAGCGGTGATGCGCTCGGACTCGATACATAACTGATAGGCGCGGTGATAGCCGATCTGTTTGACTAGCGCCCAATTGGCGCCGCCATCCGGGAGCAATGAAATCGTTGTGAACGGGGACAACAGAAAAGAATCGTCTGCCATGATCAGTAAGTCACTGTGCAATGCAAATGACAATCCGATCCCCGCCGCGAATCCAGGCACCGCCGCGATAACGGGTTTTGGAATTTCCGCGATCGCCGTTAGCGCCGGAGCGTACTCGAACAGCAGTTTTCCTCGCGTCGTTCGATCACCGACGAAGCCCTGCTTGAGGTCGGCACCCGCGCTGAACGCTCGGCCTTCACCCGTAAACACAAGCACCCGAATCGATTCGTCGCGTTGTGCTTTTTCGATCGCGAGCACCAGGCTTTCGCACACTTCGGCCGTAAATCCGTTCAGTGAATCGGGACGATTAATCGATAGGACAGCGACGGCGTCGTGCTGTTCGTAGATGACGGTTTCTGTCATGAATGAGCTCCTGGATGATGCCTACATGTTGCGCCGATACTCACCGCCGACAGCGTACAAGGCGGCCGATATCTGGCCCAATGAATTGGATTTGACGGTCTCCATAAGTTCGGCGAATACATTGCCTCGCTCACGCGCGTTGTCCTGCAACAACTGAAGCGCAGCTGCACTGTCGTCGCTGTGCGTCGCCTGAAATACACGCAAATGGCTTATCTGGTCCTGTTTTTCCTCTTCCGTGGAGCGAATCAGTTCGAGCTCATGCACTTCGTCTTCCTGGCCTTCTTTGGGCAGGAACGTATTCACACCGATCAGCGGTAGCGAAGCATCGTGTTTCCTACCTTCGTAATAAAGGCTCTCTTCCTGTATTTTGCCGCGCTGATACATCGTGTCCATCGCACCGAGCACGCCACCACGTTCTGAAATACGTTCAAACTCCTGATAAACCGCTTCTTCAACGAGATCGGTGAGCTCACCGACAACGAACGAGCCCTGCCAGGGGTTTTCGCAAATATTCAGGCCCAGCTCACGAGAAATAATGAGCTGTATCGCAACGGCTCGCCGCACCGACTGCTCGGTTGGCGTGGTGACCGCTTCATCGAACGCATTGGTATGCAGGCTGTTGCAGTTGTCAAACAACGCATACAGCGCCTGCAACGTCGTGCGGATATCGTTAAAACTGATTTCCTGCGCGTGCAGGCTGCGTCCTGATGTTTGCACATGGTACTTCAACATTTGTGAGCGAGCACTCGCGCCGTAGCGCTCACGCATGGCCCGCGCCCAGATGCGTCTCGCCACGCGACCGACCACGGTGTACTCCGGGTCCATGCCGTTGGAGAAAAAGAAACTTAAATTCGGTGCGAAGTCATCAATATCCATACCGCGCGCGAGATAGTACTCGACAATCGTAAAGCCGTTGGACAGCGTGAAAGCCAGTTGGCTGATTGGATTCGCTCCTGCCTCGGCGATGTGGTATCCGCTGATGGAAATCGAATAGTAATTACGTACATTTTTTTCGATGAAGTACTGCTGCACATCCCCCATCATCTTCATCGCGAATTCGGTTGAGAAAATACAGGTATTTTGCGCCTGATCCTCTTTCAGAATGTCGGCTTGCACCGTGCCACGGACGATAGCGAGAGTATCTTTACTAATCCTTGCATAAGTTTTTGCATCGACAACCCGGTCACCGGAAATCCCCAACAATCCCAACCCCAGTCCGTCATGACCCTCGGGGAGATCACCTTCATAGCCGGGTCGCTTGCGGTCTTTGAACCAGGCATTGATTTTCTTGCTCGCCGTCTCCCACTCTCCAATTTCCCGCAAGTGTTTCTCGATTTGCTGGTCGATAGCGGTGTTCATGAAAAACGCCAGAATCATGGGCGCAGGACCGTTAATGGTCATGGACACCGAGGTCGCCGGTGCACAAAGGTCGAATCCCGAGTACAGTTTTTTCATATCATCGACAGTCGCTATCGATACACCTGAGTTACCGACCTTGCCGTAGATGTCCGGGCGCTCGTGCGGATCCTCACCGTACAAGGTGACCGAATCAAATGCGGTCGAGAGGCGAGCGGCTGGCTGGCCTTGCGACAAGTAGTGGAAGCGTCGGTTGGTTCGCTCGGGAGTGCCTTCACCAGCGAACATGCGAGTCGGGTCTTCACCCAGACGGCGATACGGATAAACGCCACCGGTATACGGGTATGCGCCCGGGAGATTTTCTTTCGACAGAAAAGTAAGCAACCCACCCCAATCCGTGAAGTCGGGCGCCGCGATTTTCGGAATACGCTGGTGACTCAAACTTTCAATATAGTTATTGCCGGTTATTTTGCGACCGCGCACCGTATAGCTGTACTGGTCTGATTTGACGCCCGCTTTGCGTGCCGGCCATTCCTGCAACAAGCTAATGGAATCCGACGACAAATCCGAGATGGCCTCCTGATAACGCTGCCGCAACACGATAAGACTGCGGTCCTCGCCTTCTGTCAGATGCTCCGCCTTATACAATTCAAGCTCGCCCGGTAGCTGCGGATCTTCGAGCAACTTCAGCGACTCATACACGTGCTGTGCACGGCTGGCGATCGTCGCCTGTGAGTCGACCGTTTGGTTTACAGCCCGGCCGTGCTCCGCAATCTCCGCGAGGTATCGAATACGCGCGCCCGGAATCGCTGCCGTAGAACGCGGTTCCTTGTTGTCCGTGTTGATATCCGGCGACCAGGCGTTCGCATCCAGTCCCGCCTTGTCCACGACGCGGCGACACATTTCCCTGAACATCCAGCTAATGCCCGGATCGTTGAACTGACTTGCAATCGTCGGATATACCGGGATGTCATCGTCTGCAACATCAAACGCGACGTGATTACGCTTCCATTGCTTGCGTATATCACGCAGCGCGTCCTCCGCCCCGCGTTTGTCGTACTTATTCAGGACTATCAGGTCAGCGAAATCGAGCATATCGATTTTCTCGAGCTGACTGGCCGCGCCGTACTCACTCGTCATGACATAGACCGAGAAGTCGACCATATCCACGATTTCGCTGTCACTCTGGCCGATGCCGGCGGTTTCCACGATGAGCAGATCGAAGCCCAGCGACTTCAGAAACAAGATGTGATCGCTCAACATTTCGCTGGTAGCCAGGTGCTGTCTGCGCGTTGCGATCGAACGCATGTATACGCTCTTAGAGCGCAGAGAGTTCATGCGAATTCGGTCGCCCAGCAACGCTCCACCGGTACGACGTCGCGTTGGATCAACGGCCAGCACCGCGACTCTTTTATCGGGAAAACATGCCAGAAAGCGGTTCAGGATTTCATCGGTTACGCTGCTCTTGCCAGCGCCACCCGTGCCCGTAACGCCGATTACCGGGACCTGGCCAGCCTGGACCTGCCACTCCTTGCGTTTTGCGGACAACTCGGTTTCGCTGAATACACCCTCTTCAATCGCGGATATCATCGCGGCAACATCCGTTGTCCGGGCGTGCTCAATGGCAGATGGAACACACGATGATCGCCGGTCCCTGGTGGTACGCGCCATGAGATCTTCAATCATCGCCTCAAGGCCGAGTTCCATACCGTCATGTGGGTGATAGATACGTTCGACGCCATACGCCATTAACGCCTGTATTTCTTCCGGTGTAATCGTCCCGCCACCGCCACCAAATACCTTGATATGACCGGCATCGGATTCACGCAGGCGGTCGATCATATAGCGAAAAAATTCGTTGTGGCCGCCCTGATACGAGCTGATGGCAATACCGTCCGCGTCTTCCTGGATCGCGGCGCGCACGATGTCGTCGACACTGCGGTTGTGTCCGAGGTGGATGACCTCGGCGCCACGTGCCTGTATCAGGCGTCGCATGATATTGATGGCTGCATCGTGGCCGTCAAATAGAGATGCGGCCGTCACGAAGCGTAACGGCGCCTCACGAATCTTGCCAGAGGCGCCTGGCAGATCGCTAGCTGCAGTACTCATTGCCGAAATTCCTTAGAAATCAGTAACTTTGTGGGTTGCAATAATTTTAATCTAGATTAAAATAATGCAGATTGACGCAGAACTCAAGTACCCGCGTCATTAAAATCCAGCGGAGAGCACGAGTAAATGGCCAGTGATGCCGAAGAAACCCGATTTCAGCTGCAAAAAGCACGCATGCTAAGAGCTGCGGCTCAGTGCTTCAACGACAAGGGATACAGTGGTACATCGCTTCGCGATGTGGCTGATGTACTCGGCCTGACGGATGCTGCGCTCTACTATTATGTCCGCAATAAAGAAGAGCTCGTCTATCTTTGTTACGTCCGGGCTGCCGATCTCGGCCGGGAAGCGCTGGATCGGGCTCACAGAGATGGCGAAAATGGCCTGGATATCATCCTGCGATACTTTCGTTATCACATCGAAATGATGGTTGGCGAGCGCGGCCCTATTGCAATCATGAGTGAAATTCCGTCACTGAAGCCCGACCATCGCGCTGAGGTTATGGAGCTGTCGCGACGGCACAGCAAGAATTTCGAAGCGGTTCTCGAGACAGGCATCGAGGATGGCAGCGTCTCGCCGTGTAATGTTCGTATGACCGGCAACGCGATCATGGGATCGATCAACTGGATCCCGAAGTGGTTTCACGGCGATCCGGAACTGGCTCAAAAACTGATCGACGAATTCCCGGAAGTTCTGGCACGTGGCTTGTAGCGATGCCGTCGCTAGTCTTTGAAATCCGGCTTGCGCTTGCCAAGATTGGCGTTGACGGCCTCCAGCTGATTTTCGCCGCCGATGATGCCGCCCTGGATGCGGGCTTCCAGCGACAGAGACTCGGCGTCCGATAATCGCCAGGCCTGATTGACCAGCGATTTGATACCGCGGATCGAATCGGGTGACCTCGTCGCACATTCAGCCGCCAGTTTACGGCTCGCACTCAACGGGTCATCAACCACGGCTGTTACCAGACCGAGTGCCATGGCCTCCGCGCTGTCGAGAACGCGAGCTGTCCAGGCCAGTTCCTTTACGCGATCCGGCGCAACGAGGTCCCGTAAGGTTGTACTGATCCCCATATCCGGGATCAGTCCCCACTTCGATTCCATAATGGAAAATCGCGCATCCGGGCTCGCGTAACGAATATCAGCACCGAGCGCCACCTGCAGCCCCCCTCCAAACACGACTCCCTCAAGCGCACATATTACCGGCACAGCTAATTCGCGCCAGGCGAATGCAGCTCGTTGAAAAAAATTGGCCGGCGAGGGATCAACAGGCGTTTGCAGCAATTTACCGAAGTCGAATTCACTCTCGCCCAGAACGCTAAGATCGATGCCAGCAGAAAAATTTCCGCCCGCCCCCTGCAATACAACGGCACGAACTGAATTATTTTCGGCGATGGTATCCGCTGCCTCGGCGAGCGCCGCGAACATTTTCAGATCGAGGGCATTCAACTTGTCCACACGATTCAACGTAACGTTCGCGACGTGCACATCAATTTCGATTTGAACTCGGTCGGACATCAGGGCCTCAGCTGTCAAACGGTCAGCACGCACTTGCCGTTTCGTAACACAATCGTATCGCGCTCTTTCACGGTGCAGCGGAAGGAAACGACATTGCCGTCCTGCCACATATCGGTCGTGATGACGTCGCCGGGCAACACCGGCGCTGTGAATCGGGCATCGAAGCTTTCAATCAAGGTGTAGTCGTAGTCGCATATTGTCTTGAGCACTGCTCGACACGCGATGCCGTAGGTACACATTCCGTGCAGAATCGGCACAGAGAAACCACCTCTTGCAGCTTCGGCCGGATCCGCGTGCAGGGGATTGCGGTCACCGGTCAGTCGAAATAACAGCGCCTGATCCTTGCGCGTCGTTATATCGCAACTCAGGTCCGGATCACGCCGTGGCGCGCGGTGTGGCCGCGGGCCTTTGCCGGTCGGACCGCCGAATCCGCCGTCGCCACGGGCCATGACCGTACAGCCCAGTGTGAACAGCACCGTATCATCGCCGGCCAGTCGCCCCTCGGCCTCAAACAGGAACAATGCGCCCTTGCGAGGACCCCAGTCGAATACATCGACAATGCGTTTATTGATCAGGATATCGGCTTGTGGGGGCAGTGGACGATAGAGTTGCATGCGTTGTTCGGAATGCAGCACCTGACTGAAGTCCCATCCCAGACCAGGCGGAAACATATCGGGTACCAGAACCGTAGCCAGAGTGGGCACAGTATTGACCGTCCCGCCCTGCTCGTAAACGTAGGGTAGCTCTTTGAGATCGAGAGGGTTGCGTCCCATGCCGACGCTCAGCGCGTAAAGAATTGCTTCGGAGTCGTTGTAACTTAAGGGCAGGTCGACGACTTCCGTCGCCATTAGCTCATCATAATCAAGCGGCATGGTTTGTCCATTTATCAGTTGCCGTGATTGTACATGGACTTACATGCGAAATATGCCGTAAGGGGCCTCATCTTCCCCTGAATGATTCATCGCCGCCGACAGACCGTGCGCGAGAACGCGTCGCGTATCGAGAGGATCGATAACACCGTCATCCCAAAGCCGGGCACTGGCATAAAGTGGAATGCCCTGGGTTTCATATTGCTGACGAATGACTTCTTCGTAATCGGCCTTCTCGTTTTCGGGCCATTCTTCGCCGCGAGCTTTAAGGCCGTCAGCTTTTACCGTCGACAAAACCCTGGATGCCTGCTCCCCACCCATGACCGAGATTCGAGCGTTCGGCCACATCCACATCAGGTTCGGGCTGTAAGCGCGACCGCACATCGCGTAGTTTCCCGCACCGAAGGATCCACCAATGACAACCGTAAACTTCGGCACGTTCGCCGTCGCAACCGCGTTAACCATTTTCGCACCGTCTTTGGCGATACCGGCGTGCTCCACGCGTTTGCCGACCATAAAACCCGTGATGTTCTGCAGAAAGACGAGCGGAATTCGCCGTCGATTACATAGCTGAACAAAATGCGCGCCCTTCTGCGCCGACTCGGGGAACAAAATACCGTTGTTGGCAATTATCCCGACCGGATAGCCATCAATATGAGCAAATCCACAAACCAGCGTCGCGCCATAAAGCTTTTTGAATTCATGAAATTCCGAGGCATCGATAACGCGCGCGATAATTTCGCGCACGTCGTAGGGAAAGCGATACTCCCGCGAAACGATGCCGTATATCTCCTCGGCAGAGTACCTGGGCTCCATCGGCTCTCGTCTTTCCACACTACAGCGCCGGGTCTGATTCAAATTGGCGACAATATCGCGCGCAATTTCCAGCGCATGTTCATCGTCATCGGCAAGGTGATCGGTGACACCGGAGATCCGAGAATGCACGCTGCCGCCGCCCAAAGTTTCGGCATCAACCTCTTCGCCAGTGGCAGCCTTAACCAGCGGCGGCCCGCCGAGAAAAATGGTTCCCTGGTTTCGGACGATGACGGTCTCATCACTCATCGCAGGCACATAAGCCCCACCCGCAGTGCAGGAGCCCATGACAACGGCAATCTGCGGAATACCGGCAGCCGACAGTTGCGCCTGATTAAAGAAAATACGACCGAAGTGGTCCCTGTCCGGAAACACCTCGTCCTGTCGCGGCAGGAACGCGCCACCGGAATCGACAAGGTAAATACACGGCAGATGATTATCGGCCGCGATTTCCTGAGCACGAAGATGCTTCTTGACCGTCAGTGGATAATACGTTCCGCCCTTCACCGTCGCGTCATTGGCAACGATCATGCACTCGATGCCGTGGATCCGGCCGATCCCGGTAACAATACCGGCGCTGGGTACGTCGTCGCTGTAGACACGCCATGCAGCCTGTCGGCCGACCTCAAGAAAGTCTGTATCGGGATCCAGCAGAGCCGTAATTCTGTCTCTCACGAGGAGTTTGCCACGCGACAAATGTTTTTCGCGGGAACGCTCCGGTCCACCCTGCATCACGTACTCGTCGACTTTTCGTAGCTCTTCGACCAATTCCGTATGCGCTGCCGTATTCTTTTCGAAATCCTCGGAAGAACGGTCAATTTTTGTTGTCAGAGTTGGCAAGTGATTCCTATCGGGTTGCGTTGAACAGCTCACGGCCGATCAGCATACGCCGGATTTCACTGGTGCCAGCGCCGATCTCGTAGAGTTTCGCATCACGCCAGAGCCTGCCCGCCGGAAACTCATTGATATATCCGTTGCCGCCCAAAGCCTGAATCGCCTCACCGGCCATCCAGGTTGCCTTTTCGGCCGCGACCAGAATACATCCTGCGGCATCAAAACGGGTAGTCTGTGAGCGATCACAGGCTCTTGCAACAGCGTAAACATACGCCCGACAACTGTTTAGCGCGGTATACATGTCAGCAATCTTTCCTTGCATGAGCTGAAATTCACCAATCGCTTTCCCAAACTGCTTGCGATCATGGACGTAAGGCATGACCAGATCCATACAGGCGCCCATGATTCCCAGCGAGCCCCCGGCCAGAACCACTCTTTCATAGTCGAGACCACTCATCAGGATCGCAGCGCCCTTGCCCTCCTCCGCCAGTCTGTTACTCAGCGGTATTCGGCAGTCCTGCATCAGTACTTCGCTGGTATCTGAACCTCGCATGCCGAGCTTGTCGAGTTTTTGCGGTGTTGAGAAACCCGGCGTACCCTTCTCAACGAGAAACGCACTAACGCCGTGCGACGCTGCCTCAGGATCAGTCCTGGCATACACAATCATGACATCGGCACGCGGCGCATTGGTAATCCACATTTTCGACCCGTTCAACACATACTCGTCACCGTCTCGTACCGCCGTTGTTCGCATGCCCATAACATCGGAACCCGCACCGGCTTCACTCATGGCCAGCGCGCCAAGAAATTCACCGGATACGAGATTCGGCAAGTATCTCTGTTTTTGTTCGTCACTACCCCAGCGGCGCAGCTGGTTAACACAAAGATTGGAGTGCGCGCCGTAGGATAATCCGATCGAGCCCGACGCACGACTGATCTCTTCCATAGCGATCACATGTGCCAGGTACCCAAGCTCTGAGCCACCGAAGTTTTCCTCGACCGTGATACCCAGCAAGCCGAGCGCACCCAGCTCGGGCCAAAGGTCGGCGGGGAATTCATTGCTCGTGTCAATATCCGCCGCGCGCGGCGCGATACGGTCCGTGGCGAAATCGCGAACGGTGTCGCGCAGAAGGTCGAGTTCTTCACCATGTCCAAAATCGAATTCAAACATCGGGATGGTCCATATCCGGGGTAATAAGAATCATTCTCGTCCTTCAGGCAGAGCAAAGACATACCGCCTGAAGGGTACGCTTTAATCAGGAGTCGGATAGCGCATCGATGAAGCTTGAGAATAACTCGTACTGGGATGTGATGCCCAGCTTGGCAAACAAATTGCGTTTGTGGACCATGACCGTTCCGGGCGCTATGCCCAGCTCACGGGCGATGGACTTGGACGAATGACCACGTAGTAACAATTGGGTTATTTGCCGCTCACGTTGTGTCAAAGCATCTTCACCAAAATTTTCGAAACATTCAGTCAGCCGTTGGTGCATATCACGATCCCGGGCATCGTGCGACCCGGCACCTTCACGGCTCGCCCATACTCTTTGCATCGCCGACCTGACGACCGGCTCGATCAGTCGCAATCGATTCAGCTCGATACGGGTAAAGCGTTTTTCTGTCCGTCCGCAAACAACGACCAAAGCACTGGACGACGACACGCCGAGCAGGAAATCCATTTCGTCAACAAGATGCGTGCGCTCAACGTATTGGCGGTAGTACTCACTCGAATGGAATCGATCCGGCTGTGTATCGCGAAACCGGCACATCGTCGGTTTGTCGGATCGTAATGCCATTTGGTACAACGGATCGAGCAGATAGGGTCCGGCTAGATAACGGTCGAGATAATGGCGTGCTCGAATCGGCGCCAGCGAATGATGTAACACTTCCGGTGGCGCATCCGTATGGAATGCCAGCAAACTGGTACCGTTATTAGAGACGGTCGAGCAAATGAATGAGACCAGGTACCTGGCCACCTCTTCGCTGCTGGATGCACCGACGAGGTTTGCTACCTCGGTTTGCCATCCGGGACTGTCAAATATTGATTGCAATCGATGCTTTTCCTAGAACGAAGTCAGGAACGAGGCCGCGTTACCACCGATCAGCCCTGAACCAGACTGCGCGATGCGCAGGTATTCCCTGCCTTGCGGATAATTCTCTGGCTGTGGATTGTAGACTCTTGAGACGCGATTGTGGTGATAGAGCTTTAGCTGTGCAACGAACGGAATGACGTAAGCCGTGTCGTTGCCGATGATCTCGGCATGTAACTCGGGCAAACGATAAAACGGCCGGTTCATGTCAGCGTGATGCGCATTGTGGAAGCCGAAATTCAGCACCAGCCAATTCAGGCGCAAAAAGCGCAGCGATAATGTGTTGCTAAATGTATGCTCCTGCTCCCACTCCGAGTCACCTTTATGTGGAGCGCGGGAGCTATCATAGAGCGTAGTACTGTACGGGTAATCGTGTTGCACACTGTCCATAAATCGCAGGATGTGCAACATGATCAGGTAGGCGACAACGTACAGCAACGCAACCTTCGGGAAGCCAATCGCGACCGTCGTGAAAAGACCACCCCGAATGAGGATCACTGCCACATTTCGCACCCGTTGATCACGGCGTTCCGGAATGACAAAAGACGTGAAAACCATGATGCCGTGCATCATCAGGTCATGTGCGGGGATGTAAAACCACTCCAGTACGCGAATGACTCTCGTCGTTATCGGATGACGCTCGAAAAACGCGTCATACGCAAACCAGACGACGTCATCATTGTCGACGTGATGTCTGAAATGCTTGTAGCGCATATCTTCATAGGTACCGTACGCGGCACCGCACAACCAGCTCATCATCCGACCCAATGTCGCATTGTTGCGATGCTGCCTGAAAACCATGTTGTGGCCGCACTCGTGGATAAGGTACGCCGAGATCGTCATTGCATGCGCCAGCAGTAGCGTCGCGGCGACGTTTATCGGCACTGAGGAACTGAAGAGTCCGACTATGCCCAGAGCATAGCCAGCAATAACGTAGGTCACCGCTGTACCGTAGTACAACCACCCCGCTCGCTCGTTGAGTAGGCCCGCCTTTGTGGTCATGGAAAATCCCGCCCTTTATGCCGCTTAGTTGTACACATAGAGCATGCCTATTGCTAGCATACGGCAACCCGTTCGCATTGCCCGGAGAATCAACCGATGAAGCTAGTCACCGCCATTGTTAAACCGTTTCGACTTGACGATGTCCGCAATGCCTTGAGCGAGGTCGGAATTCAGGGTATGACGGTCAGCGAGGTAAAGGGCTTCGGCCGCCAGAGAGGCCATACCGAGCTTTACCGGGGTGCCGAGTATGTTGTTGATTTTCTTCCAAAAGCCAAGATTGAAGTCGCTGTTTCAGATGATACGGTCGAGCGAGTTGTGGAGGCTATTGTAGAGGCCGCGAAAACCGGCAAGGTCGGCGACGGCAAGATATTCGTGACCAACATTGATCAGGTTTGGCGCATTCGTACGGGCGAAACCGGGGACAGCGCTCTCTGACCGTGGGGTTCCTCGGTCGCACTCCGGTGACTACAGGTCGCGCCACCCGAAACCTGTGCCCTGCCGATAGTAAACAGCAATAGCGCGACCGTAGATTTCATCTTCTGAAACAGCACCGAAAATCCGGCCGTCCAGCGAATTGCCGCGGTGATCGCCGATCGCCAATACCATGCCATTATCAACAACACCGGCCAGCATCGGGCCACCACCATCAACCAGATTCAATTGCACAGTTTTCTCACCGATAATTTCAACGTCGTTGCCATCGACTGATGCCAGCCATTTACCATTAATCGACAGGTGGCCGTCACGAATCAGCACATCATCCCCACCCACCGCGACGATTCGCTTTATCAGACGCGTACCATCTCTCGGCGAGTCAAAAATGACAATATCGCCTCGCTGTACGCTTTTGCCCCGCATCAACTCGATCGTTGTAAATGGCAATCGGAGCCCGTAGGCGCGTTTATCAACGAAAACACGATCGCCGGCAATCAGTGTGTATTCCATCGAACCCGATGGCACGTAGTAATGATCCGCAAGCGTCGAGCGAGCCGCCAATATACCGACGACCAGTAGTCCAAGGACCGCCGCCTCGCGTATTAGCCTGTACCACCGCGTATCTTTGTTGTGCACGATTTCAATTCCTGAGAAGTGGTTTAGAAATAGACTACGAGTTCTCCGTAAAGTGCCCTCGCCAGCATGAACCACAACGCCAATGCCGCACCGGCATAAAGAATGAACCGCACCATGACGACGTTCCTGGTGCAGTGCACGATGCTGTGCAGGGTACGAAGTGCAAAAAACAACCAGGCTGCGGCTACGTAGCCCGTGTCAACGTTTCCGGATACGAACAAATACAGGCACAGACCGTAGAACAACACCGGCACTTCGAACAGGTTATTGAGATTATATGCGGAGTAATTTACTTCGGCAGACAGATACTCGACCGTTTTGTCCGGTGTCGTATAGGTCTGCGCGCTCATCCCCACACGCCGCATTGCCGGTATTCGTCTTGCGTACATGTCGTGCCACACAACCGCCGTCAGCGTCATCGTCGCCAACATGGGAAGGAAAATTGTTTCGCCGTTCATCCGTATACTCCTCGAGATCTATTTTTTGGAAATGAAACAAAAAGCATTCAGCTTGTTGCCATCGAGATCGCGAAAGTATCCGGCGTAGAAAGTTTCGGCCCTTTCTCCGGGCGCGCCTTCATCTGTAGCACCGAGCTCAAGCGCCTTCGCATGAAACGCATCGACTTTTTCCGGCGCATCCATCGCAATTGCGATCATTACACCATTGCCCGCGGTCGCCGCAGCACCATCAAACGGTTTTGTGATTGAGAAAGCAGGATCTGTCGGCCCCGTTGTCCAGGCGATAAACGAATCGGCGTCATACGCGCGCCCTGCTCCTATCGTTGCGAATAGCGCGTCGTAAAACTTCGCCGCCTCATCGTAGTTATTGGTTCCAACTGTCACATATCCGATCATTTCCGGCTCCTCTCTTTTGCTGGCTGGACTGGAATCAGCCCCGCCTTCCATGCGTCAATCTTATCGCTAAATGGCATCGCCGCATACGCCGGACTGGTGGAGGGAAGACCGCTCAGACGAAGATGTTGAAATGTGTCCGTCGGCACCAGTCGATGAAACAGTTGTTCTGCTTTCTTGCCATTGAAAACGATTGCTTCGATACCCGGGTACTGGCGGAGAAAACTGACGAAGTCGTTTGCCGCCGCGGTTTCGAGGCGAATATCGGCATCCAGACTACCGGGCCGGACCGATGCCTGCAGAACATCCCAAAGAGCGATCCTGTTTGCCATCAGGCCTGCGCATCGCTCCGGGTAGCTTCCGCTGATGCCGAACAGGGCGGCCATGATCGACCAAAACGCGTTCCGTGGATACGCGTAATATTCCTGCTCAGCCAGTGATCGTTGCCCGGGCAGGCTGCCCAGCACAAGGACCAACGACTCATTGTTCGCCAGCGGCGGAAAACCTTCGGATATCTGCATTGCGCCGTACTTCGTCAGGACTACAGGGACTCTGGTTCGCCACGCGGTTGCAGCATCCAGCGCGCTAAAGTCTCCATGTCTCCTGAATGCCGATTGCCCTTGACCGGATCGTCAGCCGTGACGTTCATTGCTCGCACTACTTTTCGTAGAATCTGACCGGATTCGTCAACATCGAAATCGATTACATTCAGGCAACAGGTCGCCTGATCGAGAATACCGAATGCTGCAAGCTCAAGACCGGTCACCCAACCCAGAATCGCTGCGTTGGTACCACCGTGTGCAAAAACCGCCAGGCTATTCCATGAGGGATCGGCCAGTACAGCCTGAATCGCCAGACGAATGCGCGCGTAGAAGTCGCTGTAGCGCTCACCTCCCAAAAACTGCGCCGCCGCATCCGGTGCGCGCCAATGAGAAAAAGCCACATCAGCAACAACATCGTAACCGCCGGAAAACTTGCCGTCTAGTTGACGGATTTCCGTAAACCCGGCGTTGGTTTCAAGTGCAATACTGCGACTGCCCAACACGGATTCGCCGGTCTGCCGGGTTCGCGGCAGTCCCGAACACACAGCCTTGTCGATGTGAACATCTGCAAACAGATCACACATCGCCGCGGCTTGCGTGCGACCGGTGTCGTTAAGGTCGACCTTGTCGGTATCCTCGACTACTTCTCCGCTGCTATCGAAATAGTCAACGGAGCCGTGTCGAAATAGATAAATGCGGCGGCGGCTTGCACCATCCAGGGTTGTCCTGCTTCCTGCACTATCGATAGGCATGAGTTGCCTAGTAACCTTTTTCGGGATCTACGACGTTCAGCAATCGATCACCGGCTATGTATCGCCTCAAGTTCTCAATGAGCAATACCGCGTGCCGCTCACGCTCACCACCGCTGCCCGCCACATGCGGAGTAATAATGACGTCATCGCGCTGCCATAACGGATTGTCAGCAGGCAATGGCTCCGGTTCTGTAACGTCGAGACCTGCCCCGGATACCTGGCCCGATTCAAGAGCCGCTATCAAGTCGGAAGTTACCACTGTCTGCCCGCGGCCCACATTAATGAAGGTCACACCGGGCTTGACGGCGTCAAAGAACTCGCTATCGAACAAATTCCTTGTTCCATTGGTCAGCGGCAATGCGTTCACTATGACGTCAGCATTGCCGGCCAGTTCAAACAGCTCATGAGAAAGCCCGACGTACTCAATGTAGTCGGGCCCGCTTCGTGAACTATTACGAGTGCCGCTAACGCGCATACCGAGGGCAGCACCCAATCTCGCGGCCTCCATACCTATACCACCGAGGCCGACCACCAGCAGCTTTTTGCCGGCGATGGGCACCATTGATTGGGACAATCCATCCCGATTAGCCCAGGTGCCGCCATCCATTGCGTGCACGAATTGCGGCACTTGACTTGCTAACGACAACATCATCGCAATCGCGTGTTCCGCTATCACCGGCGACGACATTTTTTGCATGTTGGTCATCACGACGTCGCCGTTGCCGACTCGCTCCACGGACAGGCAACTTTCCGCCCCGGCCCAGTAGATCTGCACCCAGACTAACTGTTTCGCCGCATCAATCAGCCCGGGCGCGCAAAAGCCGATGATCGCATCAACATCCCTCACGTGTTGCATCGCCTCTGGCACCGACCTGGCCATGACGATGTCTACATCGCCCAAGCCGTCGATCAAGTCACCGAGGTCCATACCGAGATCGCGAATCAGAATCTTGTGCGCACCATTCCAACGCGGTAATTCGCGGATTGCAGTTTCGCCTTCTTTGATTTGCGCCTGCTCAACAAGCTGCTCAATCGAAATTTCGGCGCGAAGCGCCTTGGCAACACCGAACAGTGATACCACCAGTAGTACAAACAGGATTATTTTTTGCATCACGCCAGTTTACGCGCTTAAGCCGTTTTGCGGCAACGACAATCTTACTGAATAGATAAGGTGACAGTGACCTTATCTTTTGGTAGCTATCAGGCTGGGAAGAAGTCGATCGGTTTGGTCGTTGTTATCGCTTCAACGTCTTTCGCTTCGAAACGGAACAGCTTGATGCGTTGCACAAGCTTTCTTTCGAGCTCTGGATTGCCGAGTTCACTCGACACGATTTCACAGAAGGACACTGCACCGTTGGGATCGATAGTCAGACGTAACACGATTTTCCCTTCCAGTGACGGGTCACGACGCAGAGCACGATTGTAGAGCGCAAAAATCGCACCTTTGTTCTTATCGAACACCAGCTCGATTTCCTCACGCGAGCGCGATGCTTTGCCACTGGATCCTGAACGGCTTGCGCCGGCACCCGCCCGACCAATTCCGGCGACCGGACTGGCAACTCGAGTTGTATTGCGACCGGCGATTCCCGAACCACCGGTGTTGCGGCTCATATCCGCAGTGTTGATACCGCCGGACGCCGCTCCGACTTTTGATGTAATCATCGAACGTTCGTTACGCGCCGCCTCACCGACTGAAGCCGTCAAGTCGCGATCATCAGCGACCTGCTCCAGAAGTTCATTATCGACGAGGTCAGCAAGATCCTCGGCGAATGGCATCAGTGCGGCCTGCGCCTGCTCACGAGCTATTTCCTCGCGATCAGGTTCGGGCTCTGGCTCGGGTTCCGGCTCGGGAATTTCTTCCACAACCTGCTCCGGTTCCGGGTCATCGGGCTCGGGCTCCGGTTCCTCTTCCACCACCGGTGGTGGTGGCGGAGGCAATGGTTTTTCTTCCAATAACAACTGCGCGATGCGTGGTGGAATTTCCTCAACATCGAATGGATCGGGCTCGGGAACGGGGATGAACGGCCACACGATACTGAGTAGCGCACAGATCAGAAATATGATCCCGAGCAAGCGCTGGAATTTTTTGTCCTGGCTCTGGCCAGTTGTCCAGGGCAGGTCATACTCTCTGTAAAACGGTAAATCCAATTCCGTGACTCCTAAGCGTCGTCCGTGTGCTTCACCGGGCTGCCTGAATATCGTCGAGTTCGTCAGAACTCTTCTGCAGCACGGCCAGCGAAATTTGCCCGTAATCCGATTCTGTACACGTTGCCATCACCTTCTTCAGCAAGCGGTACGGAATATCTTTGTCACCCATGATCGTCACTTCGCGACCCGCAATGTCCTCTTGCGCCTCACGGCGAAGAACACGATCGTTTTGCGATAGCAGTGCTTCGCGCAATTCGGGAATGTCGTTACCCTTTGTTGCCATGATGTCGGCGACTTTGGCAACGGGCGTACCCTGTACGATCAAATCGGTTTCTCCGATCATGATGACGACTGTTTCCTTCGCTTTCTCTTCAGCGATCGACTCCGGCAACTGCAATTCCTTCGCATTCGGCAGTGTTTGCACATCCGATGAGTTGACGAGCAGGAAAAAAACCAGAATCGTAAAAATATCCATCAATGAGACGAGGTTCAGCGCACCAGCACCTTTGTGGCGCTTGTGGTGTTTTTCCATGCGTTTGGCACGACCGGACTTGACCATCAGGCACCTCCCGCCAGAACCGGTGCATCGCCGATAGAGATATCAGGGAACAAATCAGTGCGAATGAGCGTCCGTTCGTCACTTTCATCGGTCTCGATTTCGACAGACACGCGAACCTTATCCATGATCTGCACAAGTGTGTCGTAGGGGATTTCCTGCTCCAGCAGGATGGACGCATCCGTTTTGTCCGGATAACGCTCTTTTAATTCAGCCAGTTTGTCGCCGACAGCCTCATAGTTGTAGCCTTCATCAGTGTTCGGGTAGATACCCAACAGACCCTGGTTGCGATCACCGACTTCGATTTTGTCGGAACGCACGATGATTTCTAACTGGAACACCTGATCCTGCGGTTCCACGGGCTCAGTAGAGGAGCCTGGCAAATTCAATTCGAGAATTGCCAATCGCGAGAACACCGCGGTAATAAGCAGGAAAGGAACCAGAATCACCATCAGGTTCATGAACGCCGTGATGTTGAGTTCAGCCGTATCGTCGTTTTGACGGCGGCGTCCTCTTCGGCCAACACTCATGTCTTATGCCCCGCTCGACTTCAGTTGACGTTCGGTCACTGCATTCAGGAACTTGACGCTGGCCATCTCAAGGCTGTCCACCAACGCATTCGTCTTGGTCTGCAGCAACGCATGGATCAGCAACAACGGAATCGCGGCCATCAGACCAAATGCCGTGGTGTTCATGGCCGTCGAAATCGATGCCGAAAGCATGTCCGCCTTGTCCGCCGGATTCGCCTCAGCTACCGCGGTAAATGCCGAAATCAAGCCGATAATGGTCCCCAGTAAACCCAGCAGTGTCGCGATATTTGCCAGCGTCGCAATATAGTGCGTGCGCTTCTCAAGCCGCGGCAGTACTTCCATCAGGCTTTCTTCCATCGCCTTTTCGATGTCATCCCGACGGCGTGCCGATTTAACGCGGTACAGGCCGTAGGTCAGAATCGAACCGATCGCTGCCTTGGATTTCGCCGTGTGCTGCGCCGCTTCCTGGAAGTTTCCGGCCTTCAGGAAAGGCACGATTTTCTTCCACAAAGCACGATTGCTCGCACCCGACATTGTCAGGTAGGTCCAGCGCTCGATCGCAATCGCGACGCCGAAACCAAATACCAACAGGATAGGGATCATGAATGCCCCGCCATCCTGAAAAAACCGCACTATAGTGCTCATTTGTCTGCTCCTCTAAAAACAGTCTTTGTTCGCGCGTAAGACGCGCTCCTACTCTTCGCTGTACAGGTCGTCGTAATAATCGACCTGCCTTAAAAACTCTTCTCTGTCGATGGGTGCCAGCACCTCATCGAGCAATGTGTTAACGGGCCTGCCCATCAAGTCTCCCGGGTCGGCTTTCTGCCAGGGCACGATGTACATGACCGTTGGCAACTCCTGATTGCCCGTAATCTCAGTACGACTCAGTTCAATCGAATCCATGACCCGATTACCGGTCGTGCGCCGCGTAATATCGTTACCGCTCGCCGACGTATCAACCGCAGGACCGATATCATCCGCAGCAACCTCGCTCGAATCAGCAGTCTCAGAATCCGTCGCAGCCGACGTATCCACCGCCGGTCCAAACTCTTCCAGCTCTTCTTGTGCCATCGCTGCGAACGCGAGCAGCAACAGGGTGGGCAAAACTACCGTTCCGAATACCTGGTTGCCTGTTTTTGCATTTGTATTCAAGACCATCAGTCCGCCACGTTTGCCGTACGCTGATTCGCCGCCACGCGACGAGTCAGATCCGCAATCCACCTCGCAACCTGTTTGTCTTCACCGACGAGTGACTGGTAGGTCTGGAAGTGTTGCAACGCCAAATCCAGACGCTGCAAATACAGTTCATTTAGAACACCCAGGTTGTAGTGTGCCAAGGCGTACTCAGGTGAGACTGTGACGGCCTTCAAATAAGCGGCTTCTGCCTCCAGAAATTTGCCATTTCTGCGAAGTAGCATGCCCAATTGGTTCAAAGCAGCCGGATGATTCGGCTCCAGAGCCAATGCGTCATCAATTGACGCTCGGGCGGCGTCATCGTTGCCGTTGCTGGAATGGATAATAGCGAGGTTGACGTGCGCACCCGGATAGTCCGGATATTGCAGCAAGAACTCCTTGAATCTGAGCTCTGCGTCGACAAAGTCTCCTCCGGCCATTGACGCCGCGGCCTGCTCGAATAGCGTCAGGACGGCGGGTGGAATGGCGGGCAGAAGTTCATCATCCTTTGGTGTAGCGTCAGTCCGACTGTTCGCCTCTGACCCACCTGAACTCTTGATCCCTGCTGAACCGCCACAGCCGGCAAAAACCAGCAGTGCCAGAATGAGGGCAAGCCGTGGTGCCTTATCAGTAAAGCGCTGTAACAACATCTTCGCTGCGCTCCTCTTTCGCGTATCGTGCTGGCATCAAACGGGCCAGTCGCTCAAAACTTCGTTGTACCCATTCGTCGTAGACGCCATCGGGCGCCCGCTTGGCGTTCGCCTTGTGCAAATCGATTGCCTTTTCCTCAAATGGAAAGGCCTGCTCCTCGAGCAGTATTTCGTATTGCTCAAGAGCGTCTGCCTCGAGCTCGGCAGGCCGGTCGGAGTCCATAAGATCAGCACTGAACTGCTCGTAGACCTCGCCCAGGCGGAAAGTCGCCGCCGTCGTGACCTCTGCCACACCGTAATCCGCCGCACCGGTGTACGCCGAAATAACGTCTTCCATGAGTTCTTTTTTCAATTTCAGACTGTCGGCGAGCGGCTGCGTCAATTTCACGACCTGAAAACGTCGCCTTACCGGCTCAGCCAGTTCCAGAGTCGCCTTGGCCGCGAGGAATCGCGTACGATCCGAGCGCTGGGCACCCGCCGTTGCGTCCACTTGAATGAGTTCCTCAAGGCGCGCGATGACTGCATTGTCGTCACCTGCCTGTCGCGCGATTTCCAGTAAGCGGAATCTCGCCTCTATGGATTCGCTCATCGGATTCGGATATCGCGCCAGTATATTATTCAACACGCGTTGTTCACTGGACACCGTGCCCGTTCCGTTATAAAGCTCGGAAGCCTTCCAAAGCGCTTCGCGACGTATATCGTCAGTACTCGAATCGGTATCAGCAATACGCTCAAATTCGGCGGCCGCCTGTCCGGACCTGCCAGCCTCAAGGTAGGTCACGGCCAGCTTCTGTGTAACGTCGTCGGCGAATTCACTATCCGGGTAATCCGATCTGAATTTTTCGAGAACGCCCGATGCCCGGTCCCAGGCCTGCAGATTGATCAATGCTGCTGCGGCATCGTACTCAGCCGTCGCCCGTATATCGGAATCAGGCACCGCCTGTCCCAGTCGGGTGAAATGCGTGACCGCCGTTTCCAGATCACCGCGGTCGCGCGCCATCTCACCTTGCTTGTAGATGGACGATGCAATGCGATCCTTGATGCCCTGTTGAGCCTCAAGATCATCGCCTGGCGTAAAGTTTCGCAAGCTGTAATACGAGACTTCTGCGACAGCGAAATTTTGCAGATCAAACTGTGAGTGCGCTATAACCGTCCACGCCGTTCGCAACAGCTTGGCGTCAACCGCTGGTTGTTTGGCAACCACCGCCTCGCCCACAGCAATCGCGAGATCAAACTGATTTTGCCGAAACAGGTCCTCGGCAACAGTCGTCAATACAGCGCCTGACTCCGGATGGCCGGGATAGGTGTCCGCGAACTTGAGGGCACTGTCGAGGTATTCTGCATGCCACTGATCTCGCGCTGAACCATCGAGTGACTTTTCATGCTCGCGATACGCCAGTATTGCAGCGTAGCCAGCTTCCGCTGATTTCTCATGCGGCTCGTATTCGTAAGCCGTGCGTACGTATTCGACGGTCGCCGCCTGATAGTCCTCGCTCTCAAACAGAATTTCCGCCAACAGGAAATTGGTGTTCGCGCTGTCTGCCTCACCCGGAAAATAGGCGAGATACTTCCGATACCAGTTCGCAGCTTCCCGATAATCACTGATCTCGCCGTCTTTTTGTGCCTCAGCATGGTAATACTGCGCAAGGTCCATAAGGTTGGCCTTCAGGTGCAGCGCAACCTCGTTATTGCTTTCCCTCGGGTTTCGCACCCAGAACTCACCGTCCATGCCGTAGCGTTCAACAAAATCCTTTTTGCCTTCGAGAACCAGACTTGGAAAACCACCCTGCTTATAAGCCTCGATAGCTTCGACTTGAAGTAATGGTGCTTTCGCGTGATACGGATCGTGTTCGACGAACGCTTCGTAAGTAATGGCGGCGTCCTGAAAGCGTTCCTTTTCGAGATACAGATCGCCAAGATTGCGGTAGATGACGTAGCTGTAGTGTGGATTTCCACGGCCGGCGAGGAATGTGTCGATGCTGGCAGCACCCTCCATGTAGGAGAAGCTGATGCTCAGGACGCGAAACGTATCTTCAACCAGTTCACGTTCTGCTCGTTTGAGAACTTGCAGGCGTTGCCCGCCTTCGTCGATTTCGATGTCGCCGATCTTGCGATCAAGCAATTCGAAAAACGGACCCAAACTGTCTTCGTGCCAGGCGAGCTTGAATTGCGACCAACCCAGCTTGTAAAGAGACTGTTCATAAAAGCGTGATGCCTCGCCGTATTTGACGACATCCTGATAGGCCGCCTCCGAATCGTTGTAGCGTTTGCGCAGGAACAACATTTCGCCGCGCCGAAATTGCACTTCATCAATAAGCAAAGTATCGGGGTACTTGCCGATAATCTCATCGAGAACTTCGAGCGCCGCGTCCGTGCGACCGCCAATCTCATAAGCACGGGCCAATTGATACAAAACCGTATCATTGCGCCGGTAATCGGGGTACGCCTCAAGCAATTGTTGATAAAGGCCCACCGCATTGTTGAATCCCGTGTGATCGAGGGCATCGATATTTTGTACCAGCTGCTCCGCTTCGGTAGCCTCAAGTTCGAGGTCTCCAAGGCGTCGCATAGCCTCCGCCCGCAGTTCGGGATCGTCCGATACCAAATCAAGGAACGCCCGATAGTTTTCGCGCGCGAGATTAGAACTACCGAGAATGACTTTACCCGGCCGGATATTTATCTGTTTTTTTTCAAGACTCTTAATCGTGTCCTTTTCTTTTACGCGTGCAGCATCCGCAGGCACTGTCGCTAGCGACAATCCCAGCAACATAGTCAGGATTGTTACCGCCATAAGAACGGGACGAAGAGTCACTGCGCTTCCTCCCCTTCCGTCGCCGCAACATCGTAAATTGCCGCGAGTGCAAAGCGGGCCTGCACAGTGTAGATATCCAGGCGTTGTTTTTGTGCCTGCAATTCACCCACAGCAATTTCCTGCAAGAAATTACGCTGCTCGGCAAGCGCGCCATCAACTCGCGTCTTCATGCCGTCGATGCGAGGCCCGAGGCCATAAACTCGTTCACTTAGCTGGGCAAATCGCAGCGGCTCATTGCGCATTGTTTCATCAATCTGCCGGCGTGAGCGTTGTGTGGCTACCAATGATTCACCGGCATCATTGAGATTGCGGCGGATGCGCCACAGACGATCTTTGAAGTCACGTTCGAGCTGCCATTGCAGCACACCTTTCAGTAATTGTATTTTTTCGCGTACCTCTTCGGCCTCCGGAATATCTGCACGCAATGCTGGCGTACTTTCGAGACCCGCAATCTCCCCCCACATCTCGAACTCGGAGGGCGTCGCCAACGCTAGCCAGTCGTGGCTGTCTTCGATGTTATTCAGAGTCGAATCGAATTCGAGTTTTTGATCGACCATGCCGTCAAGATCAGCACGAGCCAGTGCACCTTCCACGCGTGGCAGGCGCTCATCATAGGCTTGTTTTCGTGTCTCCAGCATATTGCCGTATACGTCGATACTGCCTTGCCAGTCTTCAAGATTCTTACCCAGGTACGTCAGGTCACGGAAATTCTTTAGGCCTTCCTGAAACTCGTGAGTGGCAAGCAGGTGAAACAGGTAGCGGGCCTCCGGGCCTTCCGGTAATTCCTGCAGCTGCCAGTACCATCCAGTGCTATCGAGCGGGTCGGTCAACAGAAACTCATCAAACATTTCGCCCGACTCGATATGAGCGATCGTTCGATCCAGGCGATTGATTTCCTCGTAAAACGCTTCGATAGCATTCAAATAATGATCGGCCGCCTGGCTAATAGACTCCAGCTTCGCCAGTCCATAAGGGATCGCCAGCATCGACTCCTGTACTGCGGAGTCGAGCAGATCGCGGCCCCGCAATTCCATCCACGGTACCAGGGCGCGGCGATAGTTTTCCATTTCAGCATCAGCCCAACCAACACCCAGCAACGCTTTGTTCGAAAACGGCCCTTCCAGTCGGACGCGTTGCAACGGTAGCTTGGCCGCTGCCGGTTGACCGTCTTGTAGCAACGCATAGCCCAGTGCGAGGTTCGCTTTGTCCCGCAATGCCGTCAGCTCATCGTTAAAAGGATTCAGGCTGCCCAGATCATCAAGTAATGCCTGTGCTTCAGCAACCCGCCCACTGCGCACTAACGCGACACCAACATTGAATTTGGCATAACTCGCCCATTCGGTCCTGCCCTTCCAGTCTTGAAGAAGACTGATCGCGCCGTCGTAATTGCCCCCGTCGATCAGGACTTGAGCCTGCAACATGAGCGCTTCGCGCTGCAGATTATCCGGCAACTCTCCCTCGACAAGACTGAGCGCATGCAGTGATTTATCGAGGTAACCGCGCTGATACCAGATTTTGGCAAGAAAAAACCACGTGCGGTCGCGGATTTCGGTTGAGACATTATCCGCCAACATACGTTCGAATATCGCGGCCGCTTCAAGATGGTGACCATAGGACAGATATAGACCGCCGAGCAACAACTCGGCATCTTCAGCATGGTCGTCGAGTTGCTGCTGTTGCTTGGCGGCCAGCAATCTTACGATAGCGGGAAAATAATCTTCCTGATAAAAATAGAACAAGACCTCACCGTACTGTGGATCCTGAACAACGATCGAATCGCTCTTTGCCGTGGCCGCATACGCCACTGGTACCACTAGCACCAACAGAACTAATAGACGGCAGATGAAACGAGTTATAGAGCAGCCTCGGAGCAAAAAATCACTCCCACTCTTTGATGACGAATTCGGGTTGTTGCTTCTTCACGCGATCCGTAATTTCCAACTCGACATACTTCGCGCCGATTCCTTTACTGAAATTCAACGTGGCGCCGCGCCGATAATCGCGAGTATGCGGTCCCTTACCCGTGAAGATGGCGATCAACTCATGATCGCCCGTCTTCAGGTTTGCCATATGCACACGCTGCACGCCACCACGAATGAGTGCCTCCGCTTCGCGGGCTGTGTACAGGTAGTTGGCCACTTCCTTGCCGTCGATCCTGATATTGACTGAATCCAGTTCGAAGTATTCGCCGACATCCATGGAAATGAAAAAAGCGACTTGCGAGTTAGCGGGAAACAGCAATTCTTCTTCGAGCAGAAATAAATCTCTGTTGAGGTCCAGCACTTCCTTTTTTAGTGTCTGCACATCCCGGTCGATGCTGCGAAAAGCCTCGCGGGACTCCGCTTCGTCGCCATCCTGCGCCACCGTGACCGTGCTAAGTGCAAGCGTCAATACGGTGATCAGACTGATCAATGTTTTTGTCACTATCTATTCTCCTGCCGACAAGTGCTTTCGCTACTCTCTCAGTAACGAACGAACCTGATCGAGATATTTGTCCTCATATCCAGGCTTGTAACCGTGATGAACGTGGCGAACATTGCCTTCGCGATCGACCAGCACCGTGACCGGCATCGCCTCCACTTCGTAGAGCTTGCTGACTTCCTTACGTGAGTCGAAGAGCACCGGGAAATTGACGCCAAGCTCCTCGATCATCTGCATGGCCCGACGGGAATCATCGTCAATGTTCACGCCCAGAAGATTGAATCCAACACGCTCATAGCGCGTGTACAACTCGTCCAGCAACGGCATCTCCTGACGACAGGGCCCGCACCAGGTCGCCCAGAAATTGATCATCACCACGTCGCCGCGATATTCCGACAGACGCAGGTTCTCGCCCGTGGAGCTTTTGAGCGCGAAGTCCGGCGCCGCCTGGCCTTCCAGACCCGAAGACGCGAGCGAAGTCGCCGCAAATACGGTTATCAAAAGCCCTAGCGTTAAGTTCTTGATTTTCATAAGTCCGTTCCTTAGTTTTGATCGTCCGATTCCTTCCGGCGACCTCGAATGGTGACAGCCAAGGCCCTTCCGGGCCGTGATAATCGTCACACAAACCCGGATTTCCTAAACATAATGACGGTAGATTTCGGGACAGGAAATCCGCGCAATCTCACAGATTACGTTAAATCGGCGTCATTCCCAAAGATTTTTTTGCTCGCGATCTGTAGCCTATAATAAGCGTATCAGACTGAATTTAAAGTGAAAATCCGTCGTTTTTCGGCGACATTAGCGACTTTCTTCAGGCTTAGTCGGCCGCAGGTTTTCCGGGCTGCTCGAGCCCGTCAGAGTAGAAAACCCGTCCGTTTGCATCGATGACGATACTTTCGTAATCGGGCAATGCAGCGATCATCCTCATGCCCTTGTCTACGCCCATTACAAACACGCTGGTCGACAAAGCATCCGTGGTCACGGCATCGGGGCCGAATACGGTGGCACTGTGCACGCCGCTCGCCGGCGTGCCCGTACCAGGATGAATGATGTGGTGGTAGCGGACACCGTCCTCATCGAAGTAGCGCTCGTAGTCGCCCGATGTCGAGATCGCCTCGTCCTGAAGGGGCACCGAAATAGCGACCTCACCGTCCTTGCGCGGGTCCCGAATGCCTACCATCCAGGGTCGGCCGCGACGATCTCCGAGCAATCGCGAGTCGCCACCGGCCGTCACGATGGCGTTCTCGATACCGCTCGCCCTCAAGATACTGATGCCGCGCTCGACGACATAGCCTTTTGCAATGCCGCCAAGATTGATACGAACACCATCCCGCCTGAAACTCACACTACGAGTCACGTTGTCAATTTCGACGTAACGATAATTGATGTTTTCGAGCTCGGACTGCACGGTTGCCACGTCGGGCCGCTGATGTTTTCTAAAGTCGTAATGCTGTCCCACACTTTCGTAGGTAATGTCGAACGCACCCTGCGTCAGAACCGATATTTCCAGAGAACGAGCGATCAGCCCAAACAGTTCCTCGCCCGACCTGACCGGCGCTGCTGCGGCCCCGAGGTTGATTTTCGTGATTTCGCTATCATCTTTGTACGTACTCATGAGCCGATCGATGCGGTCCGCTTCCTGGAAAACTGCCTCAAGAGCGGCAAGACCGGCCTCCTCATCGTCGCTCCAGAGGTAAACGCTGACCTCGGTACCCATCATTGGCCGCGCATCACCCAGCCAATCTGCAGCGGCCGTCAATGACGTCAATAGCAACAATACGGTTGCTAGTCTTGGCCCAAGCCGGAGGTTATGCTTGGCATCACGACCTGAATAGAAGGAGCACGACTGTGGTTTCATTCTTGATATTCCTCGGCATTATTGCCGCGATCGTTTTTTGGATAATCGGTATTTATAACCGACTCGTCAACGAACGCAATCGCGTACGTAACGCATTCGCCCAGATCGATGTGCAATTGACCCGGCGCTACGACCTGATCCCTAATCTCGTTGAGGCCGTTAAGGGCTACATGAAGCACGAGCGCGAAACCCTTGAGGCCGTCATTCAGGCCCGCAACAGCGCCGTTTCAAACCTTGATGCCGCCAAAGCAGACCCGGCCAACGCGGAAGCCATGCAAAAACTCGGCGCCTCCGAAGGCGCTCTCGGCAGCGCGCTGGGCCGATTGTTCGCACTGTCGGAATCTTATCCTGATCTCAAAGCGAATCAAAATATGATGCAATTTCAAGAAGAGCTTGCGAGCACTGAAAACAAGGTGGCATTCTCACGTCAAGCATTTAATGACGCGGTACTTGGCTACAACAACTCGGCGGAGAATTTCCCGAATAACGTCATTGCCGGATTCTTCAGCTTCAAGCTCGCCAGCTTCCTGGAAATAGAATCTGAGGAGAAACGCGACGCGCCGGAAGTTTCCTTTTAGAAGCCCGAATCCATGAATTTTTTCGCTGCTCAGGATCAGGCGCGCCGGTCGTCGCGGCGCCTGGTCGCCGCCTACATCGCCGCCACCATCGCAATTGTCCTTGGTGTCACTGCGGTCGCAGGCTTCGCACTGTTCATGGGTTTCTCACAATCGGGTTACAACCCTGCGTCCGGACCGTTTATTCGTGAGCAAGCGCCACTGCTGCTCGGCATAGCTCTTCTCACTACGCTCTTCATTCTCGGCTCAAGCCTGTACAAGACGTCGAAGCTCTCAGCGGGCGGTGGACGAGTGGCGGTCGATATGGGTGGCACTCTCGTTGCAACCGACGTTCAGGATCCGTTGCGCCGCCGCCTCCGCAACGTCATCGAGGAAATGGCAATCGCCTCCGGCGTGCCGGTTCCCGAAATATATGTGCTGGAAGCTGAGAGTGGCATCAACGCTTTCGCCGCCGGATTTTCACCCAGTGACGCGGCAATTGCAGTCACGCGTGGCACGCTCGAACTCCTCGATCGCGACGAGTTGCAGGGGGTCATCGCGCACGAATTCAGCCATATATTGAACGGTGACATGAAACTCAACGTGCGGCTAATGGGCGTGCTGTTCGGCATTATGGTTCTGGGGCTGATCGGGCGCCTTATTGTGCGCGGCGGCTATCATTCGAATATCGTTTCTAGCCGGCGCAATCGCAACACGTCGGTCGTTTTGGTTATCGGTATTGGCCTGATCATTCTCGGCGGCATCGGCGTGTTTTTTGCGCGCATGATAAAAGCCAGCGTTTCACGGCAGCGGGAATATCTGGCCGACGCTTCAGCAGTTCAGTTCACGCGGCAAAGTTCCGGTATTGCAAACGCTTTGAAAAAAATTGGCGGATACAGCGAGGGCTCGACCATTAGTGCCAAAGATCCGGAAGAGGTCAGTCATATGCTGTTCGGTAGTGGCACGTCTCTTTTTGGATTATTCGCGACTCACCCACCACTGGTCGATCGAATTCAGGCTCTCGATCCAGACTTCAAAGAGGGCGATTTCCCTCGCGTTGACCCGCGTCAACGTAGCGTCGAGACCCTGGATAACTCACGACACGCTGCCTTCGCTGGAGACGCCACCGCCGCATTTGCGGGACAGCACCCAAAAGTCGCAGCCGACTCGATCGCTGATACGGTGGGGCATCCTGATCACGAACACATCGAATTCGCCCAAAATATCCGGCGATCGATTCCGGAAGAATTGTACGACGCAGCGCACTCGTCCCAGCTGGCCTTTTTACTATCATTAGCGCTTGTACTCGACCGGTCGAAGCGAGTAGCCGAACGGCAGTTTTCGCTGCTTCAGGAACAACTGGGCTCCGATCGCACAACCATCGTTCGGCGCTATCATGACGTACTTTCAGCGACTGACGGAGAATATCGATTACCGTTACTCGAAATTACTTTTCCCGCATTGAAATTGCGCCCAACGCCGGAACTTGCCTATCTCGTTGAGCTAACGAATCGATTGATAGAAATAGATGGTGACATTGAGCTATACGAATTCTGTTTCTACCGGATTATGATGAGCAGTCTTGACCAGGCTATTGACCCAACTGGCAAGCGCGGCGGCAGACGGTCCAGACGCCGGGACCTGCAATCTGCTGCAACTGACTTGCTGAGAATCCTGGCGGACCACGGCCACGACTCCGACACCCAGCGAACAGCGGCATTTAAGGCGGGAATCGCGACCCTGGGGCCCTGGGCGCAGGATGCGCAATTCGCATCAGATCGTGGGTACAGCGTCGCCAAATTAAATAGAAGTCTCGATGCCCTGCTGGGCTTGAATAGCAAGGGTCAGGAATCATTGCTGCGCGCGGTCAGCGCCACTGCAGCGCACGATGGCCAGATTTCAGTGGCCGAAGCGGAGCTCATTCACGCCGTTTGCGCGACATTGAATTATCCACTGCCGCCGATTCTCGTACATCGATAGTGCCCTGACCGCGCTGCTGACGTATTATTGAACTCCAGAGCGAATCAGACATCAGAATCATCATGAACACAAAACTACTGATTACAGCAGTAACTCTCTTCACAGTGCTGCTCACAAGTCCTGCCAACGCAGCCTCTCGTGAAGAAAAGCGTGTAGGGGACGCCGCCGATGTCCTCGAACAATTACTCAGAATTCCGGAAAAAACCGTGCCGCAAGCATTGCTGTCGCGAGCTTATGCAGTCGCTGTAATACCTAATGTTTATAAGGCGGCTTTTGGCTTTGGCGCACGACGTGGCAAGGGAGTTATTGTCATTCGTCAAGATGATAATTCATGGAGCAATCCCGCTTTCGTCACAATAACCGGCGGCAGCGTCGGCTGGCAGGCGGGTTTGCAATCGACGGATATCATACTGGTTTTCAAGACCCGCAAAGGTGTCGAAGGCATTGAAAACGGAAGGTTGACTCTGGGGGCGGATGCCTCGGTTGCGGCGGGACCGCTCGGACGGCAAACCGGAGTCGCAACTGACATTGAGTTCAAAGCGGAAGTCTATTCCTATTCGCGCAACCGCGGGCTGTTCGCCGGTATCGCGCTCGAAGGCGCAGGCGTCACCATGGATCGCAAAGCAAATGCCGCGTTTTACGGTTCCAGTACCATGACGCCGGAACGCATTTTTTCGAGTTCGCCGAACATCGCGCCTGATATTGCGAATACCTTCGTGCAAATTTTGACCGCGCAGACCAGCCGCTTGCCAAAACAGCCTGGCATGAAGACGGGTGCGAACACGCCGGCAGAGGACGAGGCGTCGGAAGTTCGCACCTTCGGCATGCCGGACGCTGCAACAACAGCGGATAACGAGTACGACCAGAACGACCCGAACAACTAAGGCCAGAACAAAGCAGCCGGTAAATCATGACACTGACTGATCTGATATCGCGGGTTCAACAACTCGCTGAATTCATTGGACCGAACGTTTATCTACAGGCGGCGATTATTGCCGTCACCTTCCTTATTGCAGGCAAGATCGCGGACTGGATTATTTCCGGGATCATCGGCCGCTTTGCCCGTCAGTCGTCGAATGACTTTGATGATCAGATCGTTGAGCTGGTGCATCGGCCTGTGTTCATGTCATTCGTGCTATTGGGTTTGTCACTCGGTACGCGCCGTATCGGCCTGCCTGAAGTTACGACCTTTATTACTGTCGGTATCCTGAAGACGATCGCGATTTTCGTCTGGTACAGCACATTGATGCAATTGATGGCGTTGGTCGTCAGGGCATTTTCCAGAACGCGAAATCGCAAAATAGTGCAGACGGGCATGCTGTCCTTGTTGCACAACGTAATGAAAATCGTGGTCGTCGCACTGACGATCTACTTTCTTTTTCTCGCGTGGAATCTCGATGTTACGGCCTGGCTGGCTTCAGCAGGTATCGTCGGCCTGGCACTCAGCTTTGCTGCCAAGGATACTCTTTCAAACCTCTTCGCCGGTGTTTCAATTGTAATGGATGCTCCGTACAAGGCAGGCGACTTCATTATTCTCGAATCGGGGGAGCGTGGTGTCGTTACGGACATCGGCCTGCGCAGCACGCGCATACTGACGCGAGATGACGTGGAGATCACGGTTCCCAACGGCCTTATCGGTAATGGCAAGATCATTAATGAAGCTGGCGGACCATCATCACAACACCGGATTCGTGTCGCTGTTGGAGTAGCGTACGGCAGCGATATAGACGATGTTATCGAAGTGTTGACCCGTGTTGCTGCCGACCAGCAGGAGGTTCTGACGAGCCCCGAGCCGCGTGTGCGCTTCCGTTCATTCGGCGATTCCAGTCTCGATTTTGAATTGTTGGGCTGGATAGCGAAACCGGTCGATCGAGGACGCGTGAAACACGAGCTCAATTGCGCTGTCTATAAGGCGCTAAATAAAAACAAAATAGAGATTCCGTATCCGCAGCGGGATTTACACGTACGAACGATGCCAGCGACAAAGGTCTAGGCAATATCTTATTGATTGCCACCGTCTTCATTACGCCGCTGCAGTTCATCACGAACCGATTCCAGATCGGTTGCGGGCGAATCGTCTTCAGGCTCAACGGTTATCGCAGGCGCATTGCCACCGTCAGTGGCTCGCACAACATCACCGGGCCCCGACGACAAAACCTGTGGCTGATCCTTTTCGGGAATAACTGCTAGCGGTAAATTGCCGGTATCGGTCTCCTCCGCCGGGTATTGATCTTCTCTTGGCGGTGCGGCACCGAATTGTGCCAGATACTCTGCCTCCTCCTGCATCCGCCGCGCTTCGGCAGCTCTTCGACGCGCCTGGGTGGCCGCTTCCTGAGTTCTGCGTAATGCCTGCCGTTTTCTGTCCGAACGCGCATCGAAGTCTGCCCGTCGAGCCGCTTCTTCTTTCGCCTCGATCTGGCGCACCGCCTGTCGTGCGTTAACGCACTCGGCGTCGTAACGCGTTGCCGTTCGATCCTGCGAACACCGCACCATTGCGGCCTCCAGCATGATCGGATTCTCAAGGAATTCCGTGGCGGACCTTGGCGGTGGCTCTTCTGCGCAGCCGGCCAGCAGGCCGATGCCGCCAAAAATCAAGGTCAGATGCTTCGCTAGAGTGTGCATGGGTCAAATATCATTGTCTCAACGCGATTAGCCGGTCAATCCGTAAATCTGCATTGTTTATAATAGCAAGAATGCCATTTAGCTATATCGACGCGAGTTCGCAGTTTTGGACTGAACTTGGTGTTTTTCGCGCTATAGTGGCGCGTCGCTGACTTACTAAGGACGCCTAATTGTCTGATTCCAGCCAGTTTTCACTACTTAGCCAGCGTCGCTTCGCACCCTTCTTCGGGACACAGTTTCTTGGCGCCCTGAACGACAATATCTTCCGAAATGGCCTTGTGATCCTGATCACTTTTCAGGGCGTACGGGTGCTGGGAATGGGCCATACCGTACTCGCGAATGTTGCCGCATTTCTTTTCATATTGCCGTTCTTCCTGTTTTCCGCCACCGCTGGCCAGTTGGCTGACAAGTACGAAAAATCCATGATGATGCGGCGCGTCAAGTTGCTCGAAATAATACTGATGTCGCTCGCTGCAATTACACTGCTCACACAACAATACCCGATGCTGTTGCTCGTCTTGTTTCTGATGGGTTGCCAGTCAACGCTTTTTGGCCCGGTAAAATATGCGTACTTACCGCAAAAACTGCACACCGACGAACTGATCGGCGGCAATGCACTTGTGGAGTCCGGAACTTATGTGGCGATTATCGTCGGGTTGATCATCGGAGTTGAAACGGTCGATTTCGAGTCGGACCTACAGGTACTACTGGCTGTAACCCTAGTTGCCGTTGCCTGCATCGGTTATATCACCAGCCGCAGCATACCCAGGACGGAAGCCGTTGATCCGGACCTCAAGATCAACTGGAATCCGTGGCGAGAAACCTGGCGTATCGTTAGCTTCGCCCGTGAGGAAAAAAGCGTTTTCCTGTCCATACTCGGCATATCATGGTTCTGGTTTTTTGGCTCCGCGCTGACCATCCAGATGCCGGCTTATGCGGCTGACATTCTTAACGGTAACGAGTCGGTAGTCACAGCACTGTTGGTTGCGTTCGCCGTCGGTGTTGGCTTCGGTTCATTGCTGTGTGAACGAATGTCGGGTCGCCGCATTGAACTCGGGCTCGTACCCTTCGGCTCTATTGGTATGAGTCTGTTCGCAGTTGATCTTTATTTCGCGCAACCGCAGGTGGCAGATACTGCTGTTGCGTCGGTCGCAGAGTTTTTGGCACGGCCCGGTAGTTGGCGCATCCTCGCAGATCTCGCGCTGGTGGGCGCGTTCGGTGGTTTTTACAGTGTGCCATTGTACGCGCTCATTCAAAAACGCTCTGACCGACAGTATCTCTCGCGAATTATTGCCGCGAATAACATCATCAATTCCCTGCTGATGGTCGGCGCTGCGATCATGAGCATTGTCATTCTCAAGTCCGGTTTCTCGATACCTGAATTGTTTATTTTTGTCGCCGTACTAAACGCCGTTGTAGCGATCTACATTTACTCTTTGTTACCTGAATTCCTGATGCGTTTCGTCATCTGGATGGCGATCAATGTTGTGTATAGGCTGCGTCCGACAGGGCTTGAAAATATTCCTCACAAGGGCCCGGCGGTTGTCGTGTGTAACCACGTCAGCTTTATGGATCCGATCATCCTTGGCGGATCCGTTGTCCGCCCGATGCGTTTCGTCATGTATCACAAGATTTTCCAGATGCCCTTTCTAAGTTTCATCTTTCGCACCGCCAAAGCGATACCGATCGCATCGAAGGCTGAGGATGAAGACCTGATGAACGCCGCTTTCGAGAAAGTTGATGCTGAGCTCGCAGCCGGCAACATCGTGTGTGTGTTTCCCGAGGGTGGCCTGACCACGGACGGCGAGGTGCAACGTTTTAGGCCAGGCATAGAGAAAATAATTGCACAACGCCCGGTACCGGTGATCCCGGTCGCGCTCGGACGCATGTGGGGGAGCTGGTTCAGCCGCCGTAAACACGGCGGCATTCGAAAAATACCGGGACGATTGTTTGCACGCGTGCCGATTATCGTCGGTGAACCGGTCGCGCCTGAGGATGTCACGGCGGAGCGCCTGGAATTACTGGTCAGGACTCTTCGTGGGGAATTGCGATAATTCGATCACGCCATTCCTGGAGTAATTCATCTTTGCTGCCAAATAAGCCTGTCGTACCTGAACGATGGAAGCTCAGTTCGACGAATTCGACATAGCCATTCCTGGCGACCGGCAGGAATATCCTTCGGCCTGCCCCCGAAGTCGACACGCCGTTGCCGTGCACAATCCCCGCCCCCCTCAGGGTGCGCGGTACGAACAATGCATTGATCCACGTTAGCCCGGTTTTCCCTGAGCTCGCGATATGTACCCAGCGAGATGTTCTGACATAGGCACGAGAACCGTTCTTGTCGAATACGATTTCCTCAACGTCAGAAGGAAGCTGCAAGGTCGCCACGCCTATCCTGCCTTCTGGTAGAAAAAACTGGCTCGCGAGATTGCTCTGATCGACCAGAATCAATGAATCGCCTCTCGGCGATGCACGCAGGCTTCGAATGCCCTCCGGACCCTGCCAGAGTTGTTGCATATGCCAGTTGTTGTCGTTGCCACGACTGAGTAGCTGCAAGGTTCCGTTCTGATCTCCGAGGTACAGTTGATCGTTACCTGCGAACGTCAGATCACTGTAGGTATTGCCCGAGTCATAGACGGCGACAATGCGACCATCAGCGACATCAACAACTGAAACCCGATTGCCGTTTAATACCCCTACAAACAGCGCATCAGGCGACAAGGAAATCTCTGTAACAGGCGGCCCGGCAATTTCCACGATGAACGGCAGCGGCTCCCCACTGCTCGTCCTCCATAATCGCAATGTATTATCGACAGCCACGCTGGCTGCCAGTGCGCCGGATGGGGCAACGCCCACTATGCGCACCTCGCTGTTATGTCCTACGAAGCTCACGTCTTCGCTGATTTCGGCGACCTCCGATAGCGTCGCGTCAGACGATATGATGTGCAAGTGTCCCGCAGGGTCCCCGATGACGACAAACGATCCGTCCGCTGCCGCAACCAGCGTACGATCAGCCGATGGACTCCAGATCCTGTGAGAACTCGACTGCTGTGCGGTATTTCCGGCGCTACTGGCGACCGGTACGCGCCACATTCGCGGCATGCTGTCCGAGCTGCCGAGCAACAAGACTTGTTCGTCTTCACTGAAAGCCAGCAGATCCTCCGACGTTCCCGCACTACGCACGCCCAACGGTGGGCCGATGAGCTCACCATCAGTGCTGCTTAGAATCTGGAAACCGGTTTCCGGACGCCCCGCGGCGACCCGGTCTCCGGAAGGGGAAAAAGCGAACTGCCACAATCCGCTGCCGATTTCTTCCAGTAATGGCCGTTGTGGGTCGGCGACTTTCCATATGGAAAGTCCGTTATTCGGGTAGACGGCACCTAATGTTCTCCCATCGGGCGATAATTCGATCAACGCGGGCTGCGCCGGCAGGTCAAACTGTCCGAGCAATTCGGCTGTTGCAAAATCCCAAACACGCACGGCCCGATCAAAATCGGCGACGGCTACCCGGCTGCCGGCTGCGTCTATCGCTACCAGAGCCGGTACGCCAGCCACTACGACCTCTGTTGGCACTGGCCCTTCGTCCAATTCCCACAATTCCAGGTGGCTCTCAACATCGCCTCGACGTTCTACAAATAAATGCGATCTGTCCGGCGTCAACACCACTGTACTGCTCGCAGCTCCGACATGCAGCGTCGCAACCCGGTCACCGGTCGCAGTATCCCAAAGATTCACACTATCCTGAGTCGCGGTGACCAGACGTCGCGCAGCAGCATCAAGGCCGATGAGCTGTTCGCTTTCCGGCAGAGCAATCGCCCGCAGCGGATCGGCAAATGCCAGGTCCCAGATTCGTGCACTGTCACTTTGCATCGCACGCGCTACGGCATATCGGCCGGATGGATCGAACCAGATGTTTTCTGTCTCACGCTCCGCCGGGTCTGGAATATTCAATCCCCGTTGAAAATGCTCGACCACTCCCTGCGAATTCAGCTTCAGGTTCCAGCCAACAAGCTGACCTGCGACGCCGAGACTTTCGTCCCGAACACTGATACTCCAGGTACCGCTAAGCGACTCGCCCAGGAGATCGCGAAGTTGCCCGGCAGGAATTCGAATATCGTCACTGTCCGATGCGCGGTCCATGCCGGTCTCAATCTCAATGGCGCGACCGGACGGAGCGATGATCTTGATACGCAAATCGGACAGGCGTGAATGACTGATATTTAACGTCAATCCAATGCGACTCGCCACGCCTTGCCGATCGACGATGACACGCCGAACCAACGGACTAACCTCCAGCGCTGTCATGGCCCAGGGCTCACGACGTTGCACACCCTGTGACGTATAAGAAAACTGCGAAATCTGCGCGCCCACCGCGGTCGTTACGATCATTCCAAGCGGGTCAAATACAACCGCCTTCGTCGGCATCGACGGCAGGGTGGTCAGCAGATACGGGTAATCGTCGCCTATCAGCGCAGCAGCCCGCTGACGCCTGACCGAAGTGGCCCTGTCAAGCGATCGAATATTCGCCAACAAGGCAGAATCCCGATCTTCCTGCCTAACCGCGAGATTCACCTGGCGATCCCAAAAATCCGCTTCAAGCTCCCTCGCCAGATTTCCAGCATTGGGAAGGTCGTCTACCAGGCCCGCGAGTTGCCGAATCTGAAGTTCGTCATCTGCCGCCGATGCCAGCCGTTCGAGCAAGTTGCGGTACAAGTTGTCAGCCGTGTCCGCATGGCCTGGAAATGATCGAAGGTTTTCGTATGCAGTAGTGGCTACGGCCAACTCCACGACATCGGAGGTGAGAGTCCGCACGTAAGGATTGGGCAGCCACTGTGTGTACCAAAACGGAATCATTGCGAATAGCAGCAGGACGCCGACAATCATCGCGGGTAATTTCAGGTCGGTCGGCAAATTCTCGTTGGCCCAGCGGGCCGTAAACACCCTCTCGTACAGCCTGTTTCGAATACTGACGTTACTTTCGTTGTCGATTACCAACAGGCCGACCGCCATTAAGCGCCTTTGCATTGCCGAACCGAGATCGGCCGGCACTTCTATACCCTTCCTGATCTTGCCGTACAAATTGAGCAGTGGCTCACATCGTTTCTCATCGTTGACGATAGCGCGGTGGATATGGCTCATGTGCGGTTCGCTATGCAGCGCTGCGCGGCCTGCCACTTGCAGCATCGCAATTCGGTCGATCAGCTCTTCAATATTCTCGCTGTCGGACTCCCGCGCTACAGCACGAGCGAGTTTTTGACTCAAATACGGTTGCCCATTGGTCCAGTAGAAAATACGATCCAGAGCGACGCTGGCATCGTCCTTCTGCAGGTTTATCTCCGTAGCAAACAACTCCAGATCTGCGCGCGAAAAATCGTGCAGCAAAACCTGCTGTGTCACGTTGAACGGCGACAACTCGGCTTCCTGCATCAAACTGACAGGATCGCATTCACCCAGCAGCACAAAGCATAACCTCGAAAAATCCGGATCCGTCGTCCGGGCATTGTGAGCGGCTCGAATACTCGTCAGCAATTGATCGGCATACGACAAGTCTTCGATGCACTGGATTTCGTCGACAAATACTGCGATCGGTTCTTCAATGTGGTGCAGAAGAACCTCCGAATAGAATAAGAATAATCTTTGCCGATTACCGAGCATGGACTTGTCCTGCCACCAGGACTGCAGGTCGTAGCGAATCCGAAGTTGTCGCAGCAGGCGATAGGCAATGCTGTAATACCAGCGACCTGAGTCCGTGCCGCCGTCCTTTTCCCCGATTTGAGCAAGATCGAGGATCGCGACTTTGCGCCCCTTGCTCTCAAGACGGGCCGCCGTTGCCGCAATCAGACTGGATTTTCCGCTTCGGTCCGGGGCGACGACATGCGCATATTGGCCTGATACGACAGCCTCATAGAGCTGATCATCCGCTCTGCGCCGAATATAACCCGCGCGTACGGCGTGCAACGGCACACCGACACTGAAAAACTCACCGCTGGCATCCGCGTCGGTGCGTTTTTGGTCGTATTCGTTATTGGTGGAGTCCCCAGCCACATTTCGTCCCGTCAACTAGCTTAATGTATTGTCTATAATCACCAAGGCGACCGCCAGTGCAAGACTACCAGTTGTTGAGAAATGTGTTGTCAAAAAACGAGCTGTTAAAAAGAGACCTGTTTGGCGAGATCCGGAAAGTTACTGAAGGTGGTGAACTCGCCATAATGCGTGACACCCGGCCGGCCCGCTGGTGGCTCAGGCGGCTGGCACGCGCCCTTCTGCAGCGCGAAGCGCGGGCGTTAGCGGCTTTGACAGACATTGACGGTGTACCGCAGTTAATGCGTAGTGATCACCACACTCTGTTGCGGACATTCATTCCCGGCAGACCGTTATTTGAATACCGGCCCCACAGTGCTGTGTATTTCAGGGATGCGGCAAAATTGCTGCGAACCATTCACCGCGCCGGCGTAACGCACAATGACCTCGCCAAGGAACCGAATGTGCTGGTCTGTGACGATTCCTCGCCCGCATTCATCGACTTTCAACTGGCGGCGACTACAAGCTCGAGAGGCCGGCTGTTTCGCGCCGCGGCCAGAGAAGATATCCGCCATCTCCTCAAGCACAAACGAAGCTACCGGCCTGATTTGCTAACAGCACGAGAGCGCTCGATTCTCGACACACCGTCACCACCGGCTAGAGCCTGGATGTTTTTCGTCAAACCGGTTTACCTCGTCGTGACGCGGAAATTATTGGGCTGGTCCGACCGTGAAGGCGCGGCGGATCGATGAGTCGTTACCGCGGTGGCGCACCGATAAACAGATAGAAATTCGTCTCGCCGTTTTCAGCAAAGCCTGCCGCAAGATAAACCGGGCCGAAATAGGAATCCAGTCCCGCGAACAGGCTGCCATTGATCTTCATCGTGTCGAATGCGATCTCGCTTCTGGTTTGCCAGACGTTACCGGCTTCTGCCGAAAAACCGAGATAGATCGGCGTTTCAAATATCTCACCCGTCGTGTCCCCCACCTGGCGGTAGTAGACGAGCCTCGCCAATGCAGCGTGCGGGCCGGCGATTTCCCCTCGCTCAAGCCCCGACAGTCTCAGGAATCCGCCCATAGGAAAGAAATCCTGCACCGTATTATCGGCACTTAACGTCGTGGCATAGCTGAGACCCAGCTGCAGACTGCTCTTGCCAAGACTCCAGGTGTTGGAAAACTCACCTTCGATGGTGTCGAACGTATGATCGGCTCCCAATCCTGGCCGCGACAAATTCCACCGAATGTCCGCCAACAGACCTTCTCGGGGAAAGCGCGAATTATCCACCGTGTCGAAGCGCAGTCGGGCGAATGCGCCACCCGTTTCAAAGTCGAAATTTGGCAAGATCGGGTCGCCAACTTTGACGCGAGCGTCACCGAATCCCCGGTATGCGCCCAGACGGAATTCACCAATCGTTCCCAGCTCACGTCCGAAATCCAGGCTCAGTTCGCCTTCGGAGACGCGGTATCGCGCCAGAGTATCGTTCATCGCAAATACATTAAGATTGGATTGACGCAACTCTATTCTGGGCGCGACAAAAAGTCGCGAATCAAAACTCAGCGGCTGATAGAACTCCGTCAACAAAGCCGGGTCGGTGCCCAACTGCAAATCAGTTCGCCACTCCGCACCGAGTTTGTTGAGTCCCGCCCGTGTCATGCGAGCGGCAAGATTAAAACCGGTCGAACCCTCAAAATCATCCTCAAGCGAAATACCAAACTGAAGGAAGTTGGGCCCCCAGCTTTTTGCGGTGGCCCGGTATTCCACACCGGTACCGCCGTCTTCCTCGATCAATCGATAATCGACCTGCTCATACAATTGCAATCCATAGAGCCGCTCAGCGTTGCGGGCAAGAATGCCAGCATTGATTGGGTCACCAGCGCTCACGTTCAGACGTGATTCCAGCACCTCTGGTGCGAGCTTGCCATCGTGCACAACCCGCACAAAAGCCAGCTCGGTGTTGTCGTTCAATCGCAATGTGCGTTGCGCGAGGTAGGGTTCCCAGTCGGACTCTGACAGTGACAGTTCTTTAAGTCGATCAGCCTCTGCCAGCGCCGCTTGCTGTCCTGGTTGGATAGTCTCGGTTATGTCGCCGAAATTGGCGGAAGCGTAAATACCCAGCTCCGGCCGAATCAGGATGTCCGAAGCGGCCAGTGTGTCGATCTGTCGCAGTGTTTCCTTGCGGATCAGAATCGTCAGCATTTGTTCGGAAATCGTCAGGACCGATTCGAGCTCCTCCGACTTGTAGAGTGGAAACTCAACATCGACGGCAATAATAATGTCGACGCCCATTTCCTTCATTACGTCGATCGGCAGATTTCCGATAAGCCCGCCATCGACCAGCAAGCGACCATCCACGTACGCCGGGGCGAAAACACCGGGCACGGACATGCTCGCGCGTATCGCCATCGTGAGGTCACCACTGTCCATGACGACCGCTTCCCCTGCCACGATATCGGACGCTATCGCGCGAAACGGGATAGGAAGGTCATCAAAATCAGTGATATGTGAAGCGTGCAGGGTGAGCTCCCGCAGCAAAAGATCCAGTTTTTGACCCTGAATGACACCCTTGGGCAGCAACAACTCTGTGCCTCGAATGCCCAGCTCAAAATTAATCGGAAACTCGCGCTCATCCTGCTTGCGGCGAAAACTTAAGTGTTCGCGTGCTGCCTTGTCAGACAGTGCGGAACTCCAGTCCAGCGAACTAACCAGCTGTTCCAGCTCCCCGGCATTAACCCCGGTTGCATACAAACCACCGACGATAGCACCCATGCTGGTTCCGGCGATCGCATCGATCGGAATTCGCAACCGTTCCAACTCCTTGAGCACACCAATGTGCGCTGCACCGCGTGCACCACCGCCACCCAGGACAAGCCCAATGCGCGGCCGCGACTGGTCCTCACCATCATCGCTTTGCGCACTAGCATCTGTTGGCAAGCCTGCTGCGAATACCAACAGCATTCCTGCCAGGATGATGAAGTCTCGGCTCACGGCTAAGCGGTCACACGCAATGAGTCAGCAAAGTCGATCAGTGCCCGCAGCTCATCGCTTGCAGCCTCTGACGACCATCCAAACTCGCTGCTCGCCAGTGATGCAATCGCATCATAGATTGATCTTCCCTGGTCAGCGTCGTAGCCGACCATCATGCGCCGGAAAACAATATCGGCCAGTGTGACCGCGAACTCCTCGCGAATGACGAAAACGACCTCAGCTGCGAGATAGCGCCCCTCGGGGTCCATTGTCACCCCCAGCGCCGGGTCGGCTTTCGCCAGTTCCAAAACTGCGGACGCACGTCCACCGTATATCGACAGCAGTCTGGCTGTCGCCTGCTCGGGTACCAAACCGGATGCGACCAGCAGGTCCCTGGCACGATCGATTCCCCACGCGCCGGGTAGCAAAGTATCGCGAGTCCGGCATTCCGGTAACTTGCGGTGTAATAGTTTCGCCAGCCGGTTGACGGTCTGCTCGCCAAGGTTTCGGTAAGTCGTCAGTTTGCCGCCAATGATCGAAATCAGGCCTTTTGCGATTTTTCGATTCACTTTGATGATGTGACGTCGAGTAATTGCAGACTCCGGCCCTTTTTCGCGGTACGGCAGCGGACGAACACCCGCGTAGGCGAAATTGATGTCACCGATACCAAGATCCGCATTCGGAAAAACGCGGTTGGTCTCCGCCACCAGGTAGTCCACCTCGGCACGGCTCGCCCGAATGGTGTCCAGACTCTCGTCGTATCGAATGTCCGTTGTCCCGATCAGGTATTGATCGTTCCACGGGATAATAAAAAACGGTCGACCGTCCTCTGCCGCCTCGACGTAGAAGGCGTCTTTCGGCGCGCCTGCAAACGGACTAACGATAATGTGGCTGCCTTTGGTGCCGCCAACAAAGCGCCTGGGTGTCCTCGGCGCCCTCTTCAGGACCTCGTCCACCCAGGGTCCTGATGCGTTGACAATGGAGCTGGCACCGACCTCGTGCTCTTGGCCATCCCGATCGCTGAATCGAATCGTATCAACGACGCTATCGCAAGTTCGAATTTCCCGGACTTCGGAGTAGGTTTTGATTTCCGCGCCTGCCGACCGCGCCGCTAGCAGGTTTTCAAGAACGAGTCGCTCTGCAAACGTGACCTGAGCATCAAAATATCGTGCCGCCCCCAGCAACCCCACGTCGCGCAGACCGGGCTCTTGGGACCTGATCTCCTCGCGATTGAGCATATCGTGCCGCGGCAAAAGTTTATTAAACGACAGGATGTCATACGCGATCATACCGAGGCGAATCAGCAGCGGACCGCGCCGTGCACCCGAAAAAATTGGAATATTAATTCGTAACGGTTTGACCAGATGTTTCGCGATGCGTCGCAGGCAACGCCGTTCGTGCAACGATTCATACACCAGCGGAATTTCAGCGTACTCGAGGTAACGCAGACCGCCGTGAATCAAACGACTGGAAATCGCGGAGGTACCACTACACATGTCGTTTTTGTCAAAAACAATGACACTTAGCCCGCGCAAAGCCGCGTCTCTTGCAATCCCGGCTCCGTTAACTCCCGCCCCGATGATCGCAACGTCATACCGTAGCGGTTCCTTTGTCATCAGGGTCGTACCTGCCCGGTCCCGCGAACCACGTACTTGTAACTGGTCAGCTGTTCTGCACCGACCGGGCCACGAGCGTGTACTCTGCCTGTCGCAATACCGATTTCGGCACCCATGCCGAACTCACCGCCATCAGCAAACTGCGTCGATGCGTTGTGTAATACGATCGCGCTGTCGACAGACCGTAGAAAGGTTTCAGCGGCCATCGAGTCGCTCGCGATAATGCTTTCTGTGTGCCCGGATCCGTAAGTCGCGATGTGCTCCATCGCAGCGTTAATGTCGTCGACAACCCGTATCGAAACGATTGAATCGAGGTATTCCGTCGTCCAGTCCTCTTCGGTTGCGGCGATTGCGTTCGGTATAACGCCCATCACCTTTTCATCGCCACGAATCTCACACCCGGCCTCCGACAATGCTTTGCACACGTCCGGTAACAACTGCTGCGCAACGTCGGAATCGACCAGCACCGTTTCCACGGCACCGCATATTCCGGTGCGGCGCATTTTTGCATTCAGAACAACATCGCGTGCAGTCGCCGCATCTGCGGACGCATGCAGATAGACGTGGCAAATACCCTCAAGGTGACCAATAACCGGCACTCGCGCCTCATCCTGCACGCGTTTTATCAGGTTCTTCCCACCTCTGGGAACAACGACATCAACCCACTCAGCCATTGATGACAGCAAAAATCCGACCGCCGCCCGGTCACGGGTCGGCACCATCTGTATTCCATTGACATTGATGCCGGCACTTTCGAGTCCCTCTCGCATGCAGTCGTAGATCGCGTGACTCGAGTTAAAGCTCTCGGAACCACCTCTCAGGATGACGGCGTTGCCGGACTTAAGACACAAAGCCGCAGCATCGGCGGTAACATTCGGCCGGCTCTCGTAAATGATGCCGATAACACCCAGCGGGACGGCAACTCGCTGGATAAGAAGGCCATTAGGACGCTGCCACTCGGCCAGGACTTTTCCAACAGGGTCTGGCAACTCGCTGATCGACTCGATGCCTGCGGCCATCGCTTCGATACGCTCTTCGTCGAGCATCAAACGGTCAAGCATCGCCGCACTAAGGCCACCCGCCTCTGCCGCGTCCATGTCGGTCTGGTTGGCGTCCAGTATTTTCCTGGCTTTCGAACGCAATGCCTTTGCTGCCGAACGCAATGCCTTGTTGCGCTGCTCAGTGCTGCACATCGCGAGCTCCGCGGCCGCGGCTCGCGCTGCCTTGCCCAGGGCCGTCATTTCGCGCGCTATGTCGATAGATTCATTAGTCATTATCAAATAGAACCAGCTCATCACGATGCACCATGACCGCCCGTCCCCGGTATCCTAACGCTGTTTCGATTTCATCGGAATGCAGACCGGCAAGGCGTACGGCTTCCTCATCCGAATATTCGGCGAGACCACGGCCGATATCGACACCGGATGCACTCCTCAACGTAACCACGTCACCGCGGCGAAAGCTACCCGATACCGTGACCACACCAACGGGCAACAGACTACTGCCCCCGAGCAATGCCTTTACGGCACCGTCATCAAGCCGTAATTCGCCAGAGACTTCGAGTGCGCCGGCCAGCCACTGCTTACGTGCAGCAGCCGGCGACGCGGACGCGCGAAAAACCGTACAGCGCCCTCCGTCATTCAGTGCTCGTAAAGGATGCGGTATTACGCCGCTAGCAATAATTGTAGAACAACCGGCATGCATCGCAATTCCTGCTGCCTGCACCTTGGTCGCCATACCACCCGTACCAACATCCGAACGAGTCTCGCCAGCCATCGCCAACGTCTCGCTGTTGATGCTCGTAACCTCGGCGATGTGTTTGGCATCTTCGTCAGAGCCCGGGTCGGCCGTGTAGAAACCGTCAACGTCTGATAACAGGATCAATGCATCGGCCATCACGAGTTGCGCTATTCGCGCGGCGAGACGGTCGTTGTCACCGTAGCGAATTTCTATCGTAGCGACCGTATCATTCTCATTGATAACCGGAATGACCGACCTTTCGAGCAGCTTTTCCAGCGTTCGACGAGCATTCAGAAAACGACGCCTGTCTTCGGTATCGTCCGGAGTCAGCAGAACCTGGGCGGCGGCTATTTCATGAACTCTCAGGCACTCCTGATAGGCGTGTACCAACTGCACCTGCCCGGCTGCCGCCGCGGCCTGCAAGTCTTCAAGCCGTGCACGCTGCTTGTTTATGCCAAGTACCGAGCTGCCGATTGCGATGGCACCCGACGAAACAATCAGTAATTCGTGTCCTTGCTGCGACAGGTCGGCGACGTCGTCACTGAGTTTCTCCAGCCAAATGCGATTCAACTGGTCGTCTTCGTCCACCAGCAACGACGATCCGACCTTGATAACCAGTCGTCGGTAGTTGGAAAGTGCCAGCCCGGACATTAGTGATGGCCCGGTCTGCTAGCCAACAAGAAGATGCTGACGGTCGAACGAAGACAGCGTCACTTCGCCTTTGGAAACAGCGACTGTGCCGCTTCGTGCGACTGCGGAAATTTCACCAATATCGGCGGCCTCGGCGACAAAAGCATCAATCTCTTTCACCCTGCCCGTGAGCTGCAGTGTGCAACTGACCGGCTCTTCGTCAAGAATTTCCGCACCAAATTGTTTCACCAGTGACATGACCCTCATCAGCCCGCCGTTGCCCAGTTTGATTTTGATTATCGCAAGCTCGCGCTCAAAATGATCGCCCAGCGTCATGTCGTGGATATTGACGACATCCACCAGCTTCGCCAGTTGCGCATTCAGCTGCGCAATGGCCGCGTCAGAACCGGAAATAACCAGCGTCACTCGTGATACACGGGGGTCATAAGTGGGCGCCACATTGAGTGATTCAATGTTGTAGCCACGTGAAGAAAACATACCGGTCATGCGCGTCAAAGCGCCGACCTCATTCTGCAAAAGGACTGATATTGCGTGTCGCATGAGTGTCCGAACCTGCTTGAAAAAAATAGACGATGAATGAATTACGGATGAAACTAATTTGCCGGTATTTCGATCTCTGAGCATCGCGGATGGTCGCGCAGAAGTTCGAGCATTGCAATGCAATAAATTTTAGTAAACACTCGCGCAAAATCCGTAACTTATGCGCAAGACGGCAAGGCGATGAATGAGCAGTCGAACACGGCAAGGCCAGACACACACCCTTTGAGCGGCAAAATGATGACCGGGGCCGATACTGTCGTCCAGGTCCTGGCCGATGAGGGCGTTGATACGGTCTTCGGCTACAGCGGTGGTGCGATATTGCCGATTTACGATGCGGTGTTTCGACACAACAATGACCACAAACGGGCCGACGGCTCATCGGCGATGCCGCTGATTGTCCCTGCCAATGAGCAGGGCGCGGGTTTCATGGCCGCGGGCTATGCGCGGGCCAGTGGCAAAGTTGGTGTAGCGATAGTGACTTCAGGTCCCGGAGCGACCAATACGGTTACACCAGTGCGCGACAGCATGGCCGACTCGGTACCACTCGTCGTGATCTGTGGCCAGGTTCCGCGGGCCGCGATCGGTACGGATGCTTTCCAGGAAGCACCCGTGGCCGCGATCATGGGCTCGGTCGCCAAGCATGTATTTCTTGTCACGGACCCCGACCTGCTGGAAGCAACCGTGCGCAGCGCATTCGATCTCGCGCGCACTGGCCGGCCGGGTCCGGTCGTGGTGGACATCCCGAAAGATGTGCAAAATTGGGAAGGTGAATTCAAAGGCCAGGGTGTCTTGCCTCTGCACGGTTATCGGCGCCGGCTCAAAGCCGTCACTGAGAACCGGCTAAGCGACGATGCCTGCGAGCGGTTTTACACGATGCTGTCCGAATCGGAGCGGCCGCTGATCTATGCAGGCGGTGGCGTCATCAATGCAAATGCTACCAAGGCAATGCGGCGATTTGCCAACGAGTACGGCATACCGGTTACAACAACGCTCATGGCACTGGGCGCGAGCGACACGAAACATCCACTGGCGCTGCACATGCTTGGCATGCACGGCGTTGCCTCGGCAAATTACGCGGTAGAGGACTGCGATTTCCTGATCGCGATTGGCGCACGCTTCGATGATCGCGTCGCGGGGAGTCCTTTGCAGTTCGGTCCGCGGGCGAAGAATATAGCTCACTTCGACGTCGATATTGCCGAGGTCGGCAAGGTCAAGAGAGTCAACTGGCACCATGTCGGCATGTTGCAGACGGATTTGGCGGACATCCTGGAGTACGGACGGCGGATCAAATTCGCCAAGCCGTTCGATACCTGGCACGACGAGATTGCAGCACTGAAGTCCGAGCATGCGTTGAATTACGATCGCGATAGCGAGCTGATCCAACCCTATGCGGTCATCGAAGAGATCAACAAACACTCAAAAGGCGAAGCCATCATCTCGACCGGCGTTGGCCAGCATCAAATGTGGGCCGCGCAGTATTTTGATTTCAAAGAACCGCGCCTCTGGTTAACCTCCGGCAGCATGGGCACCATGGGATTTGGTTTGCCCGCAGCGATCGGCGCGCAATTCGCACAACCGGACAAAGTCGTCATCGATATTGATGGCGACGCCAGCATTCGCATGAACATCGGTGAGCTGGAAACGGCGACCACCTACAATCAGCCCATAAAGGTCATCGTGCTGAACAACTTTGGCGACGGCATGGTCCGGCAGTGGCAGAAACTCTATTTCGAAGGTCGCATGTCCGGTAGTGATAAATCGCTGCATGCAAAAGACTTCGTCAAGGCAGCAGAAGCTGACGGCTTCAGGTTCGCGAGGCGGCTTGATAACAAGGATGAGTTACCCGCGATTATTCGCGAATTCATGGACTTCGAAGGTCCGGCGTTTCTGGAAGTTATTATCGATCGAGACGCGGGTGTCTACCCGATGGTCGGTCCGGGCCAAAGCTACGAGAATATGATTACGGGCGATTACATCAAGAGCCGCTCGAAACCCGGGGATGACGCGCCGGGTCCTTGCGAGATGTTCTAAGGAACGTCAGTGAGTGTGTCCTGCCGGGCGCTTGCCTGAGCGCCTCGCGGCGTTAACGTCGAGGTTAATTTCAGCGCAACCAATCCTTGTAGCGGCCTCGCGACATACAACCACCGGGCCGTAGACACGTTTCAGACGGCTTGCTAGACTCCGTCGGCAGGCTGTTGCTTCAAGACAACAATGTAACGGCAACCGGGAAATAACCATGACGGATAGACCAGATGTGTCGCCGTGGCGCAAACTCATCGGCACCACACTCCTGTCTGCGCTGTTCGTGCTGCCGGCACCTGTGCTGGCGCAGGATATCCTTTCTGCAACTGCCATTTCAGCAGATCCACTGAGACTAGCGGCCGAGGATGCCGCGGGTTGCCGGGAGTTGCGCGATCCTGACGTACGCCTGGCGTGTTTCGATGCCGCCGCACATCGACTCGCGGAGGCGCTCGGCTCGATGGATCAGGCCGGGCGCAACGCAGGGCACCTGTCGATTGGCCCGGATGCACCGGATGCTCCGGCCGCCGTCGATCCATCGGGCGAAGCGGCTGAGCACCCGCCGAACTGGACCGCCGCGCCCCAGCACCGCGATACCGAGCAAGCTGAGGTTCCCCGACGATTCGAAGCAACCATCGTTCGGATCACGCGCAACAACGTTGGACGGCATCGTTTCTACACCGCAGACGGTGCGGTCTGGGAGCAGACCCAGGTCGTCGAAGTGCATCAACCGAGGTCCCTGCCAGCGGTGGCCGAGTTCCGCCGAAAACTGACCGGAAATCCGACGATTAAATTTGACGTCTCCAGCCGTTCCTACCGCGTCAAACGTATCAAGTAGAATTCGACTCGTTCAGAAACCGCACTTGGTGTCGAAGAATTCGAATAATTCAGGGAACCACTGCATGTTCTGCTCGAAAAAGAACGGGCTGTGGCCCATGTCCTCGATTTCAATGTACTGATGGTCTGCGCCAGCCTGCTCCAGGCCCTCGACGAAGCGACGGCTGTGCTCGACCGGCACAGTCTCGTCATAGTCGCCGTGCACGACCAGCATCGGCACGCTGACCTTACCCGTCAGATCGACCGGTGAGACGCCGGCTATCGTTGGCATCTGATAGCGACGCAGGAATCGGCTCCCGGAAAGCCCTCCGCGAAGCCGGCTGAGATCAGAAACGCCGGCGCCGGACACGACGCAGTTGAACAGGTCGTTGCCTCTTGTCGCAGCGGCGAACGCCGCGTAACCGCCATAACTCCAGCCGAAGATCGCGAGCTTTTCCGGATCGGCTATCCCGTCCTCGACCAGGGACTGCATACCGTCTTCGATATCGTTCTGCATTTCGTGGCCCCATTTGCGGTCGCCGGCCATCCAGAACGATTTGCCCAGGTCGATCGAACCACGATAGTTCGGCTGGAACACTGCATAGCCGCGGTTGGCCAGCATCTGAGCCCAGCGGTCGTAACCATAGGTGTCTCGTACCCAGGGGCCGCCGTGCGGCATAGCAATGGTTGGATGTGGGGCCTTCATGTTGGCGGGAATGGTCACGTAGCCAGAGACTTCCAGCCCGTCTCGCGCCTCGTAGGTGTACACGTCGACCGGCGATAGCGATTCCCCGACAATTTCGGTGGACGCTCCGATCACCGGTGCGACCTTACCGTCCTTGACGAGGTACCACTGCCCCGGCACCTGCGGTCCGGTGGTGTAGACCAGAGTCGTCTTACCGTCCTCCGAGACCCGTTCGATGCTTACGTTGCGATCGGGAAAGGCCTGCTGCAGGCCGCGGTGCAGCGGACCGTAGGTTTCGTCGATGTAGTAGCGCTGGTATCCCTTGTGGTTCGAGTAGGTGTATCCAACGACCTTGGTGCCATCGGCCAATCGTGGAGAGCGCACTGCATCAATAACGTCGAAACCCTCGGTCATGAAGATCAGCTCGCGTTCGCCAGTGCGGATATCCACGGCATAAATTCCGGTCCGGTCGCCGCCTGGTTCGTCGGAACGAACCGTCGCGAGGTGCGGCTGCTCAGGGTCGAAAAAACCCAGCAACGCGAAGCGGTCGCGGCTGTCGGCTCGCTGGCGGCCGATCTCGGTCCAGTCGTCCTCAGGTGAAAGGCGCGCCAGGGTCACGATAGCGACGTCGCTCTTGTCGTACTCGGCCGCTCCGCGCGCGTTGCCTTCCCGGTCCCAGACGTAATTTTCCAAGCGCATGTTGCCCTTCAGTACCAGGCTGCGTCGACCATTCTCCAGGTTAACCTTGTAGTAGTTCGGCGGCTTGCCCCGCTCTTCGTTGTGCGCAACAAGCACGTAGTCCGGTTCATCGGGCAGCAGGCTGACGACACGACCGATCCCGAGCCGGTTCATCAGGTTGTCGCCGCTGCGCCGGATATCGCCCCCCCTTGTGGTGCGAATCAGCGAGGTCCACTCTCCGCTTGTCACATCATAGGATGCGCTCCGGCCCAGATAGACCGGCCGGCCCTTATCGTCGCTTTCGAGGATGAAGTTGACGATCAGGAGGTCGTCGTTGGCCCAGCGTAGCCCAATCGGGATCAATCCTTCTGGCTGAATCGCTTGTAAAGAGCCCTGGATGTCATCGGTATCGAACACGATCAGTTCAGGGTGCGCCCCGCGCTCCCGACGCATCAGCATGGCCATTCGCTGCGCATCGGGAGACATGTCCAGCTCACTCACCTGCAGCGAATCGGCCCACACCTGTACCGGCAGTTGAGCTTGCTGCGCCAGCGTCACAAGAGAAAGGCTGCACAAAATCAGCGCAGCAAGGAATGTTCGAAAAATCAGCATGTCAACCTCCGATGATGATGCACCAGATTAGCGAAAAAGCGGGCAAAAAAAGGTCCGAGCAAAATCTGCTCGGACCGATTTTTACTTCAGGTTGTGGCTTTCAGTTCATCAAAACCCTGCGGTGACGTTGAGGAAGAACGTCCGACCGCGAAGGTCGTAGCCGACACCGCCGACACCGGCACCGTTGGAAGTGGTGCTGAACAACGAGTTGTTGTTAGTTATCGGCGGGGCGTCGTCCAACACGTTGGTGACGCCAAGGCGGACCGTCATCGAATCACCGCGCCATGCAGCGGAGACGTCGTGGACCTTGTAGGAACCCACATCGTCGAAAATCACGCATCTTCCGTCATCTATAGCGGGATGGCCGGTAAACGTATCGCCAGCCTGGACACAGGGGTTAAAGAACGAGCTCGTATCGTCCTGATCTGCTATGTCCTCGTTATCCTCGATCATCGAGTCGATGTAGCGATATTGCCACAGGAACGACCAGTCCCTCCACGCGAAGATGTTGGTCACGCTGAGGCGCCACTCCGGGTTGCCGAATTCGTTGAGGTTGTCGTTGAGAAAGACCTCGGTGGCACGGAACTCCTCCTCGGTCTGCGTCTTCGACTGAGTGGCGCGAACGACCATGTTCCAGTTGACAGCGGAGAAATCCATGTTGAAATCGAGATTGTAGTCGATGCCTTCGGCTACCTGCTGCCCGAGGTTTTGGTTCAGCGCACTGACGAAGCTGATATCACCGGACGTATCATCCGCTTCATCACGCGGATCGCGGGTGATGAATGTGCAAGTCGGGTCCACCAGTCCTGGCGAGTTGTAGCACCTGTTAACAATCGTTATCGCCGACAGCTGGTCCACCTCGTCGTCAATCACGATGTCGAACCAGGTTGCCGAAAAACTAAGATCGAACCGGTCGCTCCACGGCTGCTCGAACACGAATCCGAAGGTCTGGGCAGTCGAGGTCTCCGCTCTCAGCTCAGGGTTAGAGCCCGAGGCCACTAAGGTCGGAGAGCCCAAGAAACTTGGATTCGTCCCGTCAAGACCCCTGACGCCTAACGCGAACGGGTTCGTCGCCTCGAGGCCGAAGGGCCCGCCGCCGTTCAGACAGTTATCTATCACGGTTTGTTCACGCGTATCGAGGCTAGGATCGTACACGCGCTGGACCGGAGTGTTCGGATCGTTGTCATGGTCGATGAACGGCATGAAAAGGCTCGACGGACGGCACGGATCGCTGGGGTTGCTGAAACCGGTCACTGCGCCGCCGAACTGCTCACCGAGGTTCGGCGCACGGAACGAGGTGCCTTGGGTCCCGCGAAAGCGAAACCAGTCGACCGGAGCCCACTGGGCCTGGACGCGATAGGTGCTCTCCGAGCCGAAATTATCCTCGTCGGTCTGGCGACCGGCAAGGTTGAGGGACAACTCTCGGACACCCGGACGATCGAGCACCAGCGGCATGTCGAGCTCGATGAATGACTCACGCAAAGAGCGCGACCCATTGGAACCGGGGTCGGCCGAGAAGCCATGGAATTCGCCGGTGAGACCGGTGTCCGTGCCGATACTGTCCTCACGATACTCAAAACCCAGCACTACGTTAACCGAGTCGCCCCAAGGTATGTCGAACAATTCACCAGTGACGAAGCCTTGAACGGTTGTCTGTTCGACAATCGTGTTGGAAAGCCGGTTCGGAAACAGGTAGGCGTTATCGTCAGGGTCAGGGAAACGACCAGTCAAAATGAAGGTCGGGTCGAAGAAATCCAGCGGTCGGCAGGTGGTCTGTTGGCCTTCACCGGGGATGACTCGCGGATCACAAACGATTTCCCCACTAGCCACGTCCAAACGGGTGTTACTTAACGTCTGCTCGAGACGAGGGAAGAACGAGATGCCATTAAGCCTATCTGTGCCGGTGGAGCGCGAGTAGTTGGCGTACGTATCGTAACTCCAGTTAGAAAGGTTACCCCAGTTCAGGTCACCTTTGATGCCGGCCGTGACGCGCGTCTGCGACACTTCTGTATTTCGTGTGAAGTTGTCATTGAAGAACAACGTGGCCGCCAGGCCGCCGAAGCTGCCGAAGGGGTAGTCGCCCGGGAGTTCGACAACCCCCTGTCCCGAGGTGTTCGTCGTCGTCTCACGAGCCGCCCAGGAAGCTTCGTAGTATACCGTAGCATCGCCGGGCCAGCCTGGTGAGTACTCACCGACCGAGAAGAGGGTCGTGCGTTTGAAGTCCGGGGCCATAGCAGCGTCCAATTCTTCCGGCCACAGCAGCAGAGCAGCACCGTTTACGCTGCCTGGAGTCAGCAGGTCGGCGGTGACGCCAATCTGGAAAAAGCCCGGCGGCATTCCCGCGACCTGTGAAGTTCCATCGAAGCCGAAGAAGCCGAAGCCCGTGAGGGCCGAACCGGCTCCGAAAGATCCTGCGCACGATTCGTACAAATCACCGCTCGCTCCCTGGGTGTAACCGCTTCGGCAGTCGCCGGCATACGGCTGGTAGAACTTGGCCAAATCACGCTCCCTAAACCCATCGATATAGGAGTATTCGGCGGCGAAGCCCATAAAGCCGCGGTCGTCATTCACGCCCCAGGTAGCGCTGATCACCTGCTGGTCGCCGCCGTTGTTTTCCAAACCCGTCGAGCTTCGGTACCAGTCGAGCTGAAGACCATCAAAGTCGGATTTCAGGATCACGTTGACCACACCGGCAACCGCGTCGGAACCGTACACCGAGGACGCGCCGTCCAGAAGCACATCGACTCGGTCGACCAGCGAACCGGGGACCAGGTTCAGGTCCGGAGCACTTGGTGCGCCGCCCACGCCAGCCGGCGCCAGGCGGCGTCCATTGACCAGCACGAGCGTACGGCCTGCATCCAGGCCGCGCAACGAGGCGGTGGAGGATCCGGGGCCGCTGTCCGTAAGTATTCCGCCCGACGTTGAAAGTCCGGTCGTGAACTGCGTACCTTGGACCACTGTGGTCTGGCGAAGCAGATCGGCGGTGTCGATCAGGCCGAGGTCACGAGCAACCTCGCCATCGATCACCTGCAGCGGCGAGATCGATGAGAACGTGTCCCTAACGACTCGCGAGCCTGTGACCGTTATTTCTTCAATGCCGTCGCTTTCAATGCCGTCGCTTTCAGTGACTTCGTCCGAGGTTTCCTCGTCCGACTGCGCGTTGGCCAATCCGCCATAAAACGCGAGCACGACGATTGGCAAGAATACCTGCCAGGCTCGTGGAGTTTTCTTTACGAGTTCTAAGATACTATTCATGAGATTCCCTTATGCTTAAGATAATCGGCGAGCCTATTGGTGACCCTTGTGCCGGACAGTCACGCCAACACGTGACAGCCATAGCGGTGTATGATGCGTAATTGCGACACCTAAGTAAAGGTGGAAATTACTAATCTTCAAAGCCTGAAGGCGTTAAGACTTATGCGATTTTGGACTATGTTGTGATTACACCACAAATTTTGGTGCGCCCTATGCGACTAAAGTCCGGTGCTTTCTAAGTAATATTGCGAATTGTCCGGCGAATCATTGTTTCACTAGCATTTCAAGCTGGTGGAATGACAATGACGCTGACTGGCCACAGCGCGCGCACACTTTCAGGCTATGTAGAGAGCCTGCTCGACTACCCTCGCTGGGTCATAGAGCGTGATGTGGACTTCACCGAGTGTCACTACCAGGGGACTTACACCGCGTCCGCCGAGCGCTGTACAAGTTGCCTGTTTGGCGAAGCGTGCCGCTGGCTCAATCTGGCGCATGCACCCGCCTCAATAGACGAACCTTTACCCGAACTCATTGCTGCCCTGAAAACCGCGGCCGACTACCTGCAGTCGAACTACAGCGAGAACCATGAGCGTGGCTGTACTTGCGAAACCTGCTTGTGGCTGCGCCAGGCGCGTCGATTTTTGCATTCGCATTAATTCCAGTATTATGTGAACTGACGCAACGAAAACCTGCCCTTTTTGGGCCAAATTCGAGACATGCTGATAACGCCGCGACAAAACAAGCTGAACAAGATCGTGATCCTCAACCCCAAGGGTGGATGCGGCAAGTCAACGCTTGCCACCAATCTGGCCGCCTGTTACGCCACTCGCGGCACAACTCCCGCAATAATGGATTACGATCCGCAGGGCTCAACTACGGGTTGGCTCGCCAGGCGCTCGGACGAGCTTCCCGCAATTCACGGTATTGCCGCCTATAAAAAGTCGATGCAAGCGACGCGTAGCTGGCAACTGCGAGTTCCAAGCGAAACCGAAACTCTGATCATTGATTCACCGGCCAGCGTTGATCATGACGACCTTCGCGAGCTGACCCGTGACTCCACCAGTATCCTGGTACCGGTTTTGCCCTCATCAATGGACATTCACGCGGCATCACGGTGCATCGCAGACTTGCTGTTGGTTGCCAAGGTCGACAGACGTGATCGCAAACTCGCGGTGGTTGCGAATCGTACGCGTAAGAACACCAAGAGTTTCGCAACATTAATGCGCTTCTTGGATTCTTTAGGTATTCCCATCATCGCAGTATTGCGGGACACGCAGAATTTTGTTCGTTCAGCCGAGCAAGGTCTCGGCGTTTGTGAAATGCAACCGTCACGCGTTAAACCGGACGTAGAGCAAATCGAAAAAATTGCCAGCTGGCTGGACGCCTGGCCGCAACGTCGACGTGAGTCCAACTCAACGACATCAATTGAGAAGCCGCCGTCTGCCGCACGCTCCTTATTTCGTCGTACTCACTTCGGTTCGGCCTGAATCTCGGCAAACAGATCGACATCGATATTGCCGCCACTCAAAACGATAGCGGTGGTCAATCCTTTAGTATCCAGCTTGCCCGACAACACTGCCGCGAGTGCGACGGCACCGCCCGGTTCAACCACCAGCTTCAGGTTCCTGAATGCGAATCGAATCGCTGCACGGACCTCTTCATCGCTAACCGTTAGAACACCACTCAGCAATCTCCGGTTTATCGCAAAAGTAAGTTCACCGGGCATCGGCGTTTGCAGCGCATCACAAATGGACCTCGCCGTATCGTCGATCCGAACACGTTCGTTTGCCAGCAATGACCGGGCGGTATCATCAAAATCCGCTGGCTCGACCGCATAGACATCGACTTCCGGTAAACGGGACTTCAGCGCTAACGCACTGCCTGATGACAACCCGCCACCGCCACAGGGAATTAAAACCTGATCCGGCGGCAATCCCATACTGCTCGAATCTTCAGCCAGCTCGAGTCCCACCGTGCCCTGGCCTGCAATAATATGTTCGTGGTCGTAAGACGGCACCAATTTCGCATCACGATCGGCCGCGATTTGCCGCGCAATGACCTCCCGGTCACCCGTATACCGGTCGTAAGTAACGACTTCACCACCAAGGCGCACGGTGTTCTCGAGTTTGGCCCGTGGTGCATCCTCGGGCATAACAATTGTCGTTCGAATGCCAAGCATTGCTCCCGCAGCAGCAACGCCCTGCGCGTGATTCCCTGACGACCACGCCACCACCCCATTGCTCGCTTGCGCGGACGTCAATTGACTCAATCGATTGTAGGCGCCGCGAATTTTGAAGGAGCCGGCCAACTGCAGGCATTCGGGTTTTATCAGCACCGTACCGCCAGCTATCTGGTCAAGCTCATAATTTTGCAGCAGTGGCGTACGGACGCTTATTTCAGAAAGCCGCTCAGCCGCTTTTTCGATATCTGTAACATCGACCACTAAACAGTATCCGCAGCAAGCCGGTCGATCTTCGCAGCACATATAAAGTCATTGTCAGTCAGGCCGTTGACGGCGTGCGTGGTGTAATTGACAGCGCAGGACCCATAGCTCACGGTCAGTACCGGGTGATGACCTTCGGCCGTCGCAATCCAGGCAACGGCATTTGCGAAACCCAGCGTTCGACTGTAGGCCGGAAACTCAAAGGTCCTTGAGATTTCAAGCCCGTCATCACTCAATGACCAGTCCGAATGCAAAGCCTTGAGCAACGCGCTGCTTTGATCCGGGCGCAACGGTTCGACGCCTCCCTCGCAGGGTTTGCAGTGGCGCTTCGACAGATCATCGGACATGCCGCAACATTAGCAAAAAGGGCCGACCCATTACAGGCCGGCCCAGGCGGAGACTCGAGATGAGTCACAGGGATTTCGTTGTCTAACGCGGATTCGAGGCGACCGATTGAGCGTTATCGATGAAGAGCTTTACGCTGACCCGGCGCTTGAGCGCATAACTGTCGACATCCGGATTCTGCGCCACCGACTCGCCGTGTGCAGAGGTACTGATACGCGTCGGATGAACACCCGCTGTTATAAAAAGATTCCGCACAAATTCGACGCGTCGCTCTGACAGGCCGTGGTTATAGTCGGCATCACCGCGTTCGTCTGCGAAACCGTCGAGCTGAATTCTGACGCCAGGCATATTCGCCAGTGTCCCGGCCATTTGCGCCAGGCGATCACCGGTCGTATCGGTCAACGCATACTCGTCCGTGCGGAACAACAGGTCCATATCGATGCCGGTCTGCATGAGGCTGACAAGCTCCGGGCGTGCAGTATTTTGCAAATGTCTTATTTCAACACTGAGTTCGTCAACGCCACTTTCGAGTCTGGCGACAGACACCTCGGAGTCCTGCAACGATGCTTGCAATGTATCGATGCGGCCCGATTTGCTGTGCATTGTATCGCCCAATTTCGCGCCGATTGCGGCACCAATAATCAGGCCCACCGGTCCACCGGCAATAGCACCAATGATGGCGCCGCTGCCAACACCAATGTTTTCTTCTTTGGACGGGCTGGCCGACGCCGATTGAGTTGCGAAAGTCAGGATGACGGCGATAGCGATAATTGTTGTGTTACGCATGATTGATTCCTCCGGTATTCATGGCCCGTTGTGGCCAGGTTCGGAATCAATTACACCGCGAAATTGCGTTTTCGAAGCGCCCCTAAAATGGAAAGCTTGCGATCAATTGTGACGAAAAATGGCGGCGGCAGGCTAGCGGCCGCTGAGAGCGACGAAAGTGCCACCATGTGTTGCACAGACCGCGCGCATGAAGGTCGCAAAGCTCGCTGCCGAGTTGGGTACGGAGGCGCTGCCAAAGCGGCCCGGGAAACCAACGCCGTGAATTCGAATCAGGCGTTCGCCGTCCGGTCCCGGACGGTTGAGTTTTTCGATAGTGGCCATAGCCGAGTCAATACTGCGAACACCTTGATAATCGTCGCCGAAAACGTAAACGCTGATCTTCTTGTCCTCCTCGCGAAAATCACGAATAGCGGTTTCTATGCCAGTGACCGGGTTGCTGCTACTGGTCGCTTTCCAGGTCTGCATACGAGAAACAATGGCCTGGCGGCGGCCTGGTGAGTCGGGCATCCAGCGGGACGCGTAATCCCGGAACATATAGATACCATCATTATTCATTACCTGGATGCCTTTAACGACTGGATACGCCTGCAGTGTTTGCCGCAGCATTCGCTGGGCCAGAGTCCAACTGGAGTCCAACATGCTGCCGGACGTGTCGATAACGAAAATAATGTATTCACTATCAACCGGGATACCGGCAACGGCATCTTCATCCGGCCTTCGATAATAAGGCTGCAGACGTTTTTGTTCTTCGGACAAGCGTTGCCTGGCGGCGCTCAGCTCACCGATGTCGATGGTTTCGTCTTCTTCATCCCGGCTCGCATTGTATTGCCCTCGAATATCGCTCAAATCACCTTCAAGTTTTCCGAGGTGCGTCTTGGTTGTCCGGGTTTCTTCCTTAACTTCCTTAAGCGTGCGATCCAGAATCGTTGTCGTGCCACGAATATCAAAAAGCTCCTGCTGCAGCAGGGCAATCAACTTCCGCAAATCCTGCTCCGACTCTTCGACGACAACGGGCTCGTAAATCTTGCTGAGTACGATCAACAGGATGATCGCGCCAAAACCGCAGCAAATGCAGTCGAGGAACGACAGGCTGAAAGCCTCTATGTCTCTGCGTCTTTTTGCCATTTTCTATCTACACCTACGGCCAGTCGTGGCTGACGCTGATAAACGAGCCGCGTGATTTTAAGGCCAGCGCCCAGAAAGAGACGGATGCCCGTGCATCACCCTCCATCGGGTACAGCATGATATTGATGGGTATGCCGCTGGGAACCAGTTGCGTGGCCGCGGTGAACAGGTTGAGTCTTTCACCAGCGCCGATAACCCGTTTGGAGGAGGTCGCAGCATCCATAGTCGGCATCGAATCAACCAGCAAAATAACGTTGTCCGGCCGCGGATTCATGTCTTTGATCACCTGAAACGCCGAATACATGTTGGTGCCGTTCCTCGGTACCGTTCGACGTAGAGTACGCACGGCCTCATCCAGCTGATCCGCATCGTCTGCTTTCAGCCAAAGGCCGTCGGTTCCTTTGATAACGGGCTGTGACACATTGTTAAACATGTAGATCTGGTACTCGCTGTCCGGTCGGAACTGCGAGGTCAGCCAATCGACACTCGCCACGACCTGACGCCATTTTCGTGACAGCAGTTGCTCGGATTCGGGCAGATTCTTGCGACGTAGTATGTTGACGATGGTTTCGTGCAGCATGCTTGCGGAGCGATCCACCAGAATCAATGTCCGTTCGCCACCCAACTTCAAACCGGTCAGGTACTGCCGGTCACCCTCGCCCTTGAAAGACCGCGCACGTTCGCCCGCCGCTTCGCCTTCTTTCTTTAATGCCAACAGCCGTTTGACTTCTTCTTCCAGCGACTTGATGTCCGACTGCAGTTTCTCGATAGCCTTGATTTTCGCCAGCGAATCGTTGTCGTACTTTGCCAGCTCAGCCTGTAACTCGGCAATCAGCGCTTTGATGATCGATATCTGATCTTTGGCTTCCTCTTCCTCGGTCTCGAGTTTCTGGATGGATGTTCGTGCCAGTGCCAGATTCTTGCGCCCCTCCAGAACCTCGATTTCCAGTTTGTTCGTTTCCGCCTGCAATGCCTTGGTCTGATTATCGGTCGGCACGTCGGTACGCGAATTGATGATCATGAAGAACAGGATCACGGCACCGAAACCACAGCTCATGCAGTCGAGAAATGACATGCTGAAAATCTCACCGGAGCGCCTTTTACGTGCCACTTTGATCCTCCGCCGAAATCAGCCGCAGCTCAAAGCCCGGCGTACCAATACGGATCAGATCACCGGTCTGTAATACCGCTGAACCATCAATGCGGTGACCGTTTAGAAACGTGCCATAGCGGCTGAAATCGGTCACGACAAACTGACCATTATCCAGGCTGACAACGCAGTGCCTGCGTGAAACTCCGGGCATTTCCTGCTGCAGATCAAGCCATCGCTCGTTGTCCGCGGCTTGCGATCCAAGCACCAGTGATTTCCCGTTGAGGCTGAACGCGTTGTGCCCAAACAATAGATGCGTAGGCCGGCCACCATTGCCGCCAGATTCGCCGCTCTCAACGATGACCGGCGACTGATCCCAGGGCATATGCCGGGATAAGGTGGCGCCGCCGCTCTTCGTGTCTGCCTTGCAACGCTTGATCAATCCCCGCGCCGTTGCGCCGGGTTCCAGCAGGAATACTTCACCACCCACGCGAGTCTTCAGCGTGTCTGCCAATCCCGGCATTCGGGCGGCTCGATCGGACATTTGTATCGCGGGTATTTCTTCCGCTCTGAACAATGCTCGCAAACTGCTGACGATGTTCTGATACACAGGCGCGGCAGCCGCAATCAGTTCCAGCGACTCGATCTCGGCATGATGACTGATACCGCGGTACTCGACTTCCAGAGCGATTGTCCCGCCACTTGATGCTTTGGTAAGCCAGTTCGGCATTCTGTCCTGCAACATCTGTTCGGTTTCCGCCGTATGCAACGGATCAAATCGCGATTGCTGAACAAAAGCCTCGGCAATTATTTTCAGCCAGTTCTCGTACAACAGCAGCATGCCGCTGTCGGGAATGACCTCCGTACGATCCACCTGCACCTGACCTTCCTGCAGCAATCTCGTCAGTGAGCTCGAATACAAGCTGAGGTCGATGTGTACGGGTACTGCATGTTCGTAATGACGACGTGTCGCGCAAACGGCCGCATCGTTGATCGCAACAATCGGAATCTTCAATTCTGACGCGATACCCAGCAGCAGGCCGAGATTTTGGTTCGACATATACGGCGGCACCGCGATCGCGAGCTGGTCTCCGTCTGCCGCAACGTTTTTCCAGATCTGCTCAAGCTGACGGCTCACAAGATCCGCCGCACTCATGTGACTAAAGCGATGATCACGCAGTGGTTCGGTGTGCAAATCCGACCAATATTGATTCTGGATACGCCGCGGCTTCATGCTGGCATTGGCATAGGCCTCCGCACCCATAATCAGATGGTCATCTTCCAACAGTGCAAAGCCAGGCTCGCGATACAGAATTTTCTCGTCGTTGACGACGATAATTCCTGCATCATTCAAATGTGCCGCCAGCAGTGCCATAAGCCGCTAGTCCCTAGTCAGCCTTCAGATGACGAATGACTTTTTCGTCACAATAATTTTCGCTGTCAAAAACCAGCCGTTCCTGAACAAGCTGTAACTGATGCACAAGAAACATCAGGAAAATACTGATCAACAGCGCGATAAACGTTGAGTTGAACGCGACACCCAGGCTCTGTGTAACGCCAGCAATGTCACCTTTCACGGCTTTGTCCGCCTGCGCCAGCGCTTCGCCGATGCCGCGCACCGTGCCGATAAAGCCGATCGATGGAATGGCCCAGGATATGTATCGGATCATCGACAACTCAGACTCCAGGCGTTCGGCCTCGGATTCGCAAATCGTATGAGTGGTGTTGGATACGTCCTGGATGTTTCGCGTCGAGGCAAATCGCCGCAGGGCGCCCAGCAGTGCCCGCGGCAACAGCATTTTTTGCCGGTCCTCAGGCAACGCTTGCACCTGGCGCGCAAATTCGCGCGTATCCTCGGGTAAAATTCGCATACCCTCCGCGACCGGTACAAGATCAACCTCCAGCAGCCGCCGTTCGCCGCCGATTTTGACGGCTTTGTAGCCCATGATGGCCAGCGCCCAGAACATCAATACAAAACAGGCTTCCTGCTCCAGGTCTTTGATCAACACCCAGACGCTTCTCTCGCGAACAAAATCCGGATCAGCCTTTGCCTGCAAATTCTGCTCTTCGATGACCTGTGCCGCTGATGGGCGTACCACCGAGACATAAAATGCGTGCACGATGATGATTGCGATAATCAGCGCAAACAGCTGGTAAACAAACTCAAAGGGGATGTTCTTTTTTTTCATGATTGCAAACTCATTGGCTATGCCACCTATATGTCAACCGGAAAGGCCACAGACTGTTGATAAGAAACGACATCGGTCGGCTTGAAGACATCTTCATCTTCTTCGGTGTGATCCTGCTGACTGTCGATTTCTAGATCTTCCAGTGCTTCTTCTGAAAGTCCTTCGACCGCTTCGGTCTCAGGCGCTGTCGCCGGCTCGTCTTCCGGGGGTGCGTCCTGCGCCCAGACTGCCGTCGCTATGACGAGAATTACGAGCCCTGTTAATCGGTACATTTCGGACCTCCTGTCAGTCCGTTAAGTTCATTGAATACTAAACAAATCTAGTCGACATTCCTTGCTATGCGAAAGCCAACGTCGACGCGTGGGGCGGTACCATAGTCTCGGTAGCTTAGACGCATTTCCGTGAATCCCGCATGCCGCCAGCTCGAGCCACGAATGACGTGGCTTGTGCCCCTTGCCGGTCCTGTTGGGTCGACGACCGGCTCGGTAATTCCCGGAGTTGGTACCGTATACCAGTCGTTGACCCATTCGGCGACATTTCCACCGCCATCGTATATTCCGAGCGTGCTCGGCTTGAACGTTCCGACGGGCGCTGTTGACTTGTAGCCGTCGTTAAAATTGGGAATGATTGTCGGCACCAGCTCACGCGCCGTCACATCGGAGAAATTTCCACTCTCTTTTTGAGGTGGCCAGTTCTTGCCCCACGGATATTTGCGCGGCGCAGGTCGCTCTGAATAACGAATAGCCCAGGCCCACTCCGCTTCCGACGGTAAACGATAACCATCGGTAAACGGATACACAGGTATCCACTTGCCGAACTGTTGTTTGTAGACCGGCGTGCGTCCTTCTTTCTTGCTCAGCCAGTTACAGTACTGCACGGCGTCCGACCAGGTTACGTTGGCAACCGGATTATTATCCGCCGCCAGTGACGCGTGTACGTCGGCTCCCGAATCGTGGTTGTTTCGAAACTCGGCGTACTCCTTATTGGTCACCTCCTTAACACCGATCAGAAAGGGTGAGGCGATAGTGACCGGCCGAATAACTTCATTCGCTCGGCGGCCGTTTTCTGCGCGCGATGCACCCATGGAAAACGTACCGCCCTCGACACGACGCATCACCTGCCCTGTCGCGGTCTGCTCGGTCCTGGCCACCGAATCACGTGCGATCGCTTCATGTGATCGCAATGTTGCTGTCACCGTCTGCGGGTAACCCGGGCGTGGCGTAATCGTTGTGGACCAGTCACGAAATCCCCGTCGCTTGACTTCAATGCGGTGCGGCGCCGAACTCAATCTCAACGTGGTATTGCCCGTGCCACGTGTCCTGCCATCCACCGAGACCGTCGCATCCGCCGGTTGAACGGTCACTGTGACCGTCCCCACACGTGCCGATAAATCCACGGTAATTGATTCGCTCGCGGCTGATTGCAGACGCAAGCTTCGACTGGTTACGCCGTAGCCTGCTTTCGACAGACCGATTTGGTAGTCGATATCCGGTGAGAGCGACAACGTAAGCGGTGACTGGCCACGATAACGCCCGTTTACGGTCACATTTGCACCCCTGGGAATCGTCTTAACCAACAATCGAGCATCCGCCGGCTGTAGCCGGATCAACGGCAGTGTCTGGCCTACATTGGGCTCAGCAACCACATTTCCGTCCCAGGCGGAGAAACCGTCTTTGGAGACCGTCAGGTCGTGCGTTCCTTCAAGCAGCTGGACCGTCGCCGGCGTTACCCCGACTTCCTCGTCGCCGGAAAATATCAATGCACCGGCTGGCTCGGAGCGCACGACCACCTCAGCCCAGCGAGGCGTTAGCTGTACATGCAGGCGCTCGAGCTGATCCAGCCCGGTGACCTCGACAACATCCGAAAACGGCAGAAATCGCGTCGATTCAACTCTGACCGTATGCGCACCGGGCTCAAGTTCAACAGGACCGTACGGTGCCTTGCCAACCAGAGATTCATCGACCGTCACAATGGCATCAGTTGCAGGTTCAGTAGCGACGAATATCCGGCCTGGCTTTTTGCGCATTCGGAGACGCACAGTCATTGACGGGTCATCGCCAACGACAAAGGTCTGGCCAATATCGAAGTAGCCGTCTTTCTCAACATTGACCGTGTAGTTACCCTTGCGCAAGAGGACGCGATCACCAACCGGCAAACGGAACCAGCCGCCTTCGATACTAAAAGCATCCGGTCCGGGAGGGTTGATATCGAAATCAATGGATTTGGAGGTAAATAGCAGGAACGACATCGACAACAGCGCGACCAGCGCGCCGCCAACAACGTATTTCAGTGGACTGCGTTTCGGCACCAGCGATTGCGCACCGGACTCGGCCGCACGCTTGAATGCAGTCGGCGCGATCGACTCGTCATCGAGCTGCCCTTCATCGTCGTCCTGCTCGGGCGGTTTTGTAACGTAGGCACTGTCCTCAAGGCGAACATCAATGGCGACGCCGGAGTCACCGACATTGACGCGAATCTCGCTGCCATAAAACTGCAGGACATCGCCATCTGCAAGCCGGCGGCTCGCGTCCAGCGCGTTGTCGTTAATCCGTAACGAGGTACTGCGGCCAACCGGCTGCACGATCGGCAGGCCATCCAGCAAATCAAGCATCGCAACCGGCCCGCCACCGGGTCCCGGCAGGCGCACCTGGCAGTCAGTCCCGGTGCCCACGCGCAAAGGCAGCTCGTCTCGACCAAAGCTGCGCTCACCTTCTACGTCCCTGATTACAAGGTTTTCGAAACTCAAATCGGCTCCTCACACTGAACAACAACCGGTTCCATGTCGATTTCCGGTGCCACGCGAAATTCCAGTCGGACATCGCGAAATCCTGGCCGCGTTCCAACGACAACGTAGGTCCCGGGACGCAAACTGATTTCTTTTCGCATGAAATTGCCGACGCGTCCAATCTTATAGATAAACACTTCCGTAACGTTGTCCGAAAGCAATGGTACCGGCAGTGGCGTTGCCGCTCGCTTCAACAGACGGGAAAGCTCGTCGCGCTGCCCGGCAAGTCGCGCACCGACGTTCGGCCGGATGGTGATATCGACCACCAGCTTTGTCGCACTTTGCATTACTTTGGGTGTACTGAGTTGATCCGGCTCGGCAATCAATTTATCCAGGCGCGTATGCAGGGCGCTCATTTGCCGTCCCTTCGCCAGTCCGTCGCTCGCGAAGGATAGCGTTTTGTCGACCTTCAGGATTTCTTCATAGGTGCTGACAACTGCATCCCAGTGTTCATCCTGTTCCAGTGATTTTGCCTCACGTTCCAGCGTCGTAATATCCTCCAGACGCAAACCCTGGTCGACCTGTAACAGGCCATCCGCCGGTTCGGTCGAACCCGGCAGAAGTTGCTTAGCCACTCGAAACGCGGCTCGTGCGCCAAGATAATCGCCAACAGCAATAGCATCGAAGCCTTCCGTCATTCGCGTATCGAACTCCATTTTGGTTCGGGTTTTCGCGACTCGCAATATTCCGTCATGAGCTGGCTGCCAAAGTTCATCCAGTGAAATCGCCTGCTCGAAACTACTTTGCGCCGCGTCAAGGTCGATGTCCTCCTCGTAATCGAGCCCCTGCTCGACCAATCGCAATACGGCTTCCTGATTCTTCGCCCTTTCATAACCGACCAGTGCGCCGGGATGGTTGGGTGTGATGGCGACCGCGAGCTCAAAAAGCCGCAGTGCTTCGAGCCGTTGGCCGGCATCGAATGCTGTAACGGCTTCGCCATACGCTTTTTGAAAGGTTGGCTCGATGCGAGCGTAAAGCGGTTCGAGCACGCTCAGAGCGCCGAGATAACATTCCTCGGAGTATTCGAAGTCTTTTTTGAGGTAGGCGTCATCGCCTTCTGCATAAAGTTTACGCGCAGCACGGTGTTCCTGAATCGCCCAGCGTTCTATGCCCCGGCCCTCAAGGACCTGCAGAGCCGACAACAATTCTCCCAGCGTAGACTCCGCATTGAACCGCGCGCGGCCCTCGTCATCGAGCCCACTGTAGTCCGCACGATTTTCCGAAAACGTGATGTCATCATCGTCCTCCAGTTTTCGAGTTGGTTCGTCGGTCGTCCTTTGTAGCCGCTTGCGCACCTCGGGGTCGACGTACACACGGCTTCGATCACCTCTTTCGTCATCAATGTCGGCTCTCGGTCCGCCGTCCACTTCGACCGTGGGATCGTCAATTAACGGGCTGTCCTGATCCGAAACGTTGTCCGGCAAAATGAAAATCACACCGATCAATACGGCAATCAACATAACGAGCCCGATACCCACAGTCCTCGAACTCAAACCGCCGGGCTCCGGTGCTACCAATTCCACCGCTTCGTCCAGTGACTTCGCAACCGGCCGTATGGATTCGACCGACTCTATGACTTCATCGTCGAGCCGCGGCACCGAGCCGCCACTGATCGTCGCCGTGTGCGGTGTGAACCCTGCCGCACGCAGCCGCGTCGCCACCTCGTTCGCGGTTGGGCGCATGCCCGCGTCTTTGTCGAGCATCTCTGCTACGAGAGATGTGACCGCCGCCGGCAATTTGGAGCCATCCTGAGCTCGCAGTGGTGGTGCGACCTGATGCCTGATGTCTTCCGCCATGCCGGCCGAAGTCCATGGTGGCCGGCCCGCCAGCAGCTCGAAAACCAGACTGCCCAGCGCAAATATGTCATCGGCTGGTGAGGCCGGTTGACCATCGAGCGATTGCGGACTTTGAGCGACGAGCGAACCGCCATCGCCCACCTGACCCGCCACACACGACACTCCGAAATCACTCAGATAAGGCGCACCATTTCCATCGAACAACACATTGCTTGCTTTGAGGTCACGATGTACCACGCCTTTCGAGTGCACGTACGCCAACGCATCGACCAACAGGCCAAGCGGGCCCAGAATGTCTGCTACAGACCGCTTCGCCAATGCGCCTGCATCGGGCCCGTCAACAAACTGCTGGCTGAAAAAGGCCACGTCGGGTTCAGCATGAAATTCGAACGCCCGAACAATATGCGCATGCATCAAACGAATACTGGCTTGCCATTCCGCACGCAGCGCATCGCTGCTCTTTGCGTCACCAGCTGCAATTTTGAGGGCAACGGAGGCGCGCGTAAGCCGGTCCCTGGCCAGCCACGTCTGTGTCTTGCCATCGCCGCCTAATCTGCGAACGAGCGTGTATCGTTCGGCGAGTTGAGTGCCTTTCTTAAGTTCGAGCATTACTGCGGACTGCTTATCCCGTTGGTTCCGGCGCTCGTGCCGGAGCACCCACTTCTACGGCGCTTGAGAAGCCCGTTTCAGCTTCGTAAATTTCCCTTAGCAGCTGCCGCCAGCTTTCAAACTGCGCTTCTGCAGTACCGGTCAGGCGGCGTTCCTGGCCTTCGACGTTGACGACCATCGGTGCGGCTTCATTGCCGAATGATTCGGACAGTTCCGCAATCGCGTCGAGATGCAGACCCGCATCGCGGTTGCGCCGTAATGCGGCAAAAACAGTATTCAAGCCGCGCGTTATCCCCTGATACTGAAGCGCATTATTAATGTTGCGGGTATTGCGGCTGGAGGAATTCGATTTGATTTGTGTGGATCCCGCCAGAACTACCACACCTACCAGGGCCTGAATCTTCGCTGAACGTTTTTCCTGTCTGTATTTGACAGTTTCAGCACGCGAATTCTTGCGCCAGTTGCGATAGGGAATAGCGATGCCGTAATAAAAATTCGCATAATGTTCGTTCAGAGTATCAACCACAAGGCGGTCACGCTCTCGAATCTGCCGCATACGGCCGACCGACGGGTCGTTTTCTGCAGGCAATCGATTCACGCTGATCAGGCCTTTTTTGTCGTAGGCGAGATAACCGCTGTACGCGGTCGGTGACATATCCTGAAAGAATTTCAGTTCTGAAACCTGTCGTGTTTGCTGCAATTGTTTTGGCAGCATAAGGGCAGCATGCTGGTGCAGGTCATTGGCGAAATCATTGAACACCTTCTGGTACGGGTCACGCCGACGATCACGGCGTTTTGAGTACGATGTCAGACCCGTCACCGTTTCGTAAGAATTTGTAAACCAGTGGCGTCCCGTCGCATCGTGAACCGAAATCTCGATCTCGATGATTTCGCCGTCCGACTTTTCTATTGAGCCTTTGACTATGACATCGGTAAATGCGTTTTCCGACGGAATAACCCGAACCGCCCCCCAGTGACCCGCTCCCTGCAACGTTGTCTTTAGGTGATAGGGAATATATTTCGCTTCCGCCCGGCGAATATCGTCGTAAATACCGGTCTTCTCCGGACGATTGCCCTTCGGAATCTGAGCGTCGAACTCGACGATGCCAACATCCAGCAATAATGCTTCGTCAATTGATGTTGTGGCGACAACAAGCTCTGTCTCCTGGGCAATGACGAGCTCCTGTACAGCGCATCCCGAACCGAGTGCGGCGACTGTCATAAGAATTATCAGACGTCTGATCATATTGGTCGGCAGTCCTATTTAAGTCCAGTGTACTTGCGATACTCCTCCCAGAGGCGTTCGCGCAGTTCCGGGTCATCTTCGGCCACCGCAGCTTCGCGTAGCTGCCGGGCAACGATGTCTTCGAAGGTATTCACCTCAATATCCTCGGGTGTTCGCGCCTGGATTTGCTCATCACTCATACCATCGAGAGGGCCCGCCTGGCTCTCCTCACTACCAGCAGCACCACCGCCACCGCCCGCGCCACTTCCGCTACCGGACGCACCGGCTGCCTGCTCACCCAGACCGATTGAGCCACCGGACCCGCCGGATCCTTCCCCAAAGCCCTCAGTATCCCGACCCACCGACGATACCTGACGTTGTTCTTCGCCGATCGCCTCATCGAAGTCGCCGACTGACTTGTCCAGCTCTTCACCGAGTTCCTCGGCACTTTGCCCACCGCCCGGAAACTGACCAATATCGCCCGACTGATCGCAACCGGCACCACCGCCGAATCCGCCGCCCGAGATGCCGTCATCCGTGCAGTCATCACCATCGCCACCACCAGCACCACCGGCACCACCACCCAGTCCACCAGAAGGCATTCCAGCCTGAGGACCGCCCGCCGAACCACCACCGGACGAACCACCGCCGGACATCCCACCGCCTGACATCCCACCGCCTGACATACCGCCACCGGACATCCCACCACCGGACGAACCGCCGGACGATCCCCCCGAAGAACCGCCGGAGGAACCACCACCGCCGGGAATACTCACGCCGCCGGGAATACTCATGCCACCACCACCAGGCGCCCCAATGGCTGTTGAACCAGCACCAGCACAGCCACTGATAATCAATGCGGAAACGGCGATTGCCAGACTTGAGCGGGTAATCGCGAATATTGGTCTTCCGGGTATTGTGAGTTTCATTGTCGTCGGCCTCGCTGTTGTCTAGGGTTGGAGCACCAAAAGGGCCATGGAGTTCCGCAATCACCCCGTGAATGCTGCCTATTCAGGATACTACTCCCCTCAAATAGCTTCATCATCAATTGCGTCACGGTATTCAAAATATCACCAGTAGCCCGGTTGCAAGGATAACTAGTTGTTTTTATTTGCTTTTGTCGAGCCCGGCTTCCGAAACAATATTAATGAAAGGTCATCGGGCTTGCTGGGCTCCCCGCCCACCGCGTTTTTCATTCGTTGCTCTGCCTGGGCAACAAGCGTGTGAACAGCATCCGGCAATGGCCCTTTACGGACAAATTCGATGATCTCATCGACATGAACGTTATCCATCAGCCCATCACTGGCCAGCAATATTGTATCCCGTTGATCAAGCTCGACAGCCGCACCGATATCGATTCGCATATCCGCTGTCCCTAGAAAATTCGATACAAGATGGCGCTCCTCATGATGCAGTGCCTCACGTTGATCGAGGAAGCCCGCTTCAACTGCAAAACCGGTCGGTGAATGCGCTGTGGTTTGCAACTTAACCCGACCTCTCTGCCCGATCACAATCGCCTCGGAATCACCGACCTGGTAGGAGCGAACCAGCCGCCCCTCCAGCGTAATTACCGTCATCGTCGTCGCCGACCCGTTAGCGAGCTGGAGTACCGCCGAATTGGCTGCTTCGATGCCGTTCAACAGGGCCGTTCGCAACAGCATCGTTTTGTCCATCGCCACCTGCAACGACTCCGCTAGTGTATTAACGGCTGTGAGGGATGCGCGTTTACCGGCCGGCAAGCCTCCTGCGCCGTCCGCCACGACAAGAACGACGGCACCGGGCCCATACGGCAGTACGGCAACCGTATCTTCATTGTCGGTTTCCTTGTATGGGTCGCGGCAGGTATAGGCAACCACTTGCCCCCCCGCGACCTGCGTCGCGACGCAATCCGGTCCGGTCGCGCCGTCGAGCAATATCCTGTCTATCGATTCGTTACTCACGTCGGACGGGCTCACGGCACCAGGCGCAATAATTCCAGTAATCTCGTGCGATTCCCCAGTGACACGATTTGCAGGTATCCCGACTGCCCTTCAACTTCCACGCTCGCCGGACTTTTTTCCGGCACCACGGGCAATAGCGCATGAATGGCATTAGCGGACCTCGACATAACTCGTGCTCACAGCGCGCTGTGTATCGCTTGTCAGGATAGGTGCGGCTGCTCTCCTCGACGAAACCCGGTCCATAACACCAGGCACAGTAGTCCCAGTCGTTTTTGACGCCGCGTTCACAGCGCGGGCAACTGGACGGCATCCGGGACTCGGAACCGCGAGCCGGTTTATCAAAGCCGCACCACGGACAGCACTGCATACTTTCCGAAACCGGGCCCTCACATCGTCGGCACGAATGGCGTGTATCAAGCAGCCGCTTGAACTGGCGCTGAAACTCTCGCCATTGCATCTGTCGCCATGACGTACTGCGCCGCGCGTTGCTTTTCGGCTTCGCACGTTTATGCTTTCGCACCTGGTTTTGCGCCTTGCCGAAAGCCACTTGCATCTGCACCGCATCGCGATAGCGTTTCTTCGGGTCCAGCTGAATGGCGTTTTTCAGTACTTCGACCAGCTCCGGGCGAACGCGGGCCACGAGCTGGTCGTGACCTTTAAGCGGCCACTCGAAAGGCCATTCGGGTAATCTGCCCGATAACAGCCGGTAAATTACAAGCCCCAGTGAAAAAACATCGGATTGAAACTTAGGCCGGCCCATTGCCTGCTCCGGAGCAATGTAATCGATGGTTCCGGAACCGGATGCTTTTAGTGTTCGCAAGTTGAGCTTGGCGAAACCGAAGTCGGCCAGTTTCAACTGATTTCCCGGAAACAAGATAAAATTTTCCGGCTTGATATCGCAGTGAATGATTTTGTGCCCATGCGCATGCGCCATGGACGCCAATGCCTGACCGGCCAGATCGAGTGCCCTCGAGGTTGATATGCGGCGCTCGATGCGATCCGCGAGTGACTCATCACCGAGTTCCATCGCGATTACGAATTGTTCATCAATGTAACTCGCGTTCAGTACAGACAAAATATTTGCGTGCCTGAGCTTCGTCGCCACCTGCACCTCGTGCAGAAACTCTTCGTGTCCGGTGTTGTCGTCTGACTTCGGAATCTTCAACGCGACTTTCATTTTTTGAATCGTATCCTGAGCCCGGTACACATCAGCAAGTGGCCCGGACGCGATGCGCCCCAGAATTCTGTATTTGCCCAGTCTTTGGCGTGCTTTTAACAAGAAGCTCTATCCATTGCTACGAATACGGCCAACCGCTGTTTGCCATCCTTCGAGCAACTGCTCTCGCCGATCTGACGACATCAGCGGGTCGAATCGTTTGTCACAACGCCAGTTCTTCGCGATTTGATCGCTGTCTTGCAATACGCCCGCCCCAAATGCCGCAAGATACGCAGCACCCAGCACCGTTGATTCCACATTGACCGGCCGCTCCACCGGCGTGGCAAGAATGTCAGACAGGAATTGCAGGAACCAGTCATTGGCCACCATGCCTCCATCGACACGAATAACGCCCGGCGAAATTCCGTCGTCCGCCATGGAACTAACCAGATCCCGGGTTTGGTACGCGACCGACTGCAGCGTCGCTGTGACGACCTGGTCGCTGCCACTGCCACGCGATAGTCCGAGAATGGCCCCACGTGCATCGGGATCCCAATACGGCGCACCGAGACCGGCAAATGCGGGCACGACAACGACGTCGTCAACGACACCTGTACTCTCGGCAATGGCTTCAGTCTCCGCTGCCGACGCAACTATTTTCATTTCATCCCGTAACCATTGAATTGCGGATCCGGCCACGAAGACGCTGCCTTCCAGTCCGTAGGTCACTTCGCCATTCAATCTCATCGCTACGGTGGTCAACAGCTGATTTTGCGATAGCAGTGCTTGCTGGCCGGTGTTCGCGATCACAAAACAGCCGGTACCGTAGGTGCTCTTGGTCATGCCATTTTCGAATCCGGCCTGCCCGATCAGTGCTGCCTGTTGATCACCGGCAATACCCAGGACGGGAACGTTGCCACCCAGACACGAGTCCGTCGCCGTGCCGAAGTCTGCCGCGCAGTCTTTTACTTCTGGCAGCAGTTGACGAGGAATGTTGAATATCTCCAGCAACTCATCGTCCCATTGCTGGGTATGTATATTGAATAACAGCGTACGTGACGCGTTACTTGCATCGGTTGCGTGCTCTTTGCCAGCGCTTAATCGCCACAGCAGGAAACAGTCGATAGTGCCAAAGGCCAGTTTGCCCGCCTCCGCCCTTTCGCGTACGCCGCCGACGTTATCGAGTATCCAGGCCAGCTTGGTAGCCGAAAAATACGGGTCCAGTCGCAGTCCGGTCTTGCCACTAACTGTCGCTTCATTGCCGTCGGCCTGCAGCGAGCGACAAGACTCTGCGGTACGACGGTCCTGCCAGACGATTGCGTTGTAGACGCACTCGCCCGTATCACGATCCCAGAGCAATGTTGTCTCGCGCTGATTCGTAATTCCGATCGCAGTGGTATCCGGAGCACTGGCGGATGCATCGCTCATCGCTTTTTCGGTGACTGTGCGGACCGATTCCCAAATAGCCTCCGGGTCATGCTCTACCCAGCCAGGTTGCGGGTAAATTTGCGGAAACTCCTGTTGCGAACTGGCAATCACGGACATCGCATGATCGTAAATGACAGAGCGACTACTGCTCGTGCCCTGATCGATTGCCAGCAGATACTTTCCCATCAGTGATTGCTCTTTGCAGAATAAAGCGGCTTAGGTACGCCCATTCGCCGCCCCGCCTCGGCGGGCCAGCCCCAGTTGTTCTGACCGTCCGCAAATGTCGCAATTTGCGTGCGTATGGCATCGGGCCACTTCGCTACCCTGCGCACGTCAAGATCAACATGCAGGTTGAGCCATTCTGCTGTTGCGGCCAGAAAGTGTTGTTCCGCATGATACATGCGCAGGAATTGATGAATACGCTTGTCGTCGTACGCGAGTAACTGTGCGGTAATGATATACGGCTCGTCTACGTTAAGTTCGCGTTGCCACGTTATGTGACTCTCAACGGCGAATGTCGAGCTGTTGCTGACATTGATGTAATCACGCGTGATACCGAAGTTTTCCCACAACGCATCGACAGCCTGATCGAATGCCAGAACGTAGTACGCGACGTTCATGTGATTATTCACATCAATCCACTCGGGCAACACGCTGCCACGAGTCACTTCAACTCCCGAAATTTCCTTGTCAGGCAAATGCCGCTCCCTATGTCTCAAGTTCCGTAAGGCCACGAAAATATTTGAGCGCCTCGGGGTTCGCCAAAGCCTCGGTATTCCTGACCTCTTCGCCGTGCACAACCGAGCGCACCGCGAGCTCGACAATCTTGCCGCTTTTCGTGCGCGGGATCTCTTTTACGGAAATGACTTTTGCCGGCACGTGACGGGGCGTCGTATTTTCACGAATGATCCTGCGAATTCGGCCGATCAATTCATCGTCAAGATCGATGCCGCTTTTAAGTATTACGAACAGGACAACGCGCACGTCATCGTCCCAGTTTTGTCCGATGGCAATGCTTTCAATCACATCGTCGAGTTTCTCAACCTGGCGATAAATTTCCGCCGTACCAATACGCACGCCGCCCGGATTCAGCACCGAGTCGGAGCGGCCGTGAATTACCATGCCGCCGTCTTCTGTCAGTTCAGCAAAATCACCGTGAGCCCATACGCCCGGGAAGCGCTCAAAATAGGCGGCTCTGTAGCGTGCACCGTCGGAATCATTCCAGAATGCAACGGGCGTCGATGGAAACGGTTTCGTGCAAACGAGTTCGCCGTGCTCTGCGATAACCGATCGACCGCTTTCGTCAAATATCTCGGTCGCCATGCCCAGACCTTTGCACTGCAATTCACCGCGACGAACGGGCAGCATCGGATTCCCCAATGCAAAACAACTCAGGATATCTGTTCCCCCCGATATGGATGCGAGCTGCAAATCACTGCCGATAGCATCGTAGACAAAATCGAAACTCGCTGGTGCCAATGGCGACCCGGTCGACAACACGGACCGCAGATCGGGCAGTGAATACTCCTCTTTCGGTCTGACACTGGTATTTTCCAGCGCGGAAATGTACTTCGCACTCGTACCGAAGATTGAAATGGCTTCACGCTCAGCGATTTCCCAAAGTATGCGGCCTTCCCGATAAAACGGCGCTCCGTCAAACAGTATCAGGGTAGCGCCGGTACCCAGCCCGCAAACCAGCCAGTTCCACATCATCCAGCCACAGGTTGTGAAATAGAACAGCTTGTCACCCTCCGCAACCCCCGTATGCAGGACATGCTCTTTAGTCTGTTGCAATAAGGTGCCACCGTGACCGTGAACGATGCATTTCGGAACTCCGGTCGTGCCGGACGAGTACACGATGTACAGCGGGTGGTTGAACTCAACTGACGTAATCTCAAGCGTCGCATCCGTGGCCAGAAAATCCTGCCAGAGGGTTGCGTTGGCGATACCGGTTTCGACCGGAGCCTCGGCAACAAACGGTATGACAACCGTCTTCACCAGTGACGGAATCGCGTCCACGACACTCGCAACCGTCGCGCGCGAATCGCAGATTTTTCCATTGTAAAAATACGCGTTTGCAGCAAACAGGACTTTCGGCTCAATTTGGCCAAAGCGGTCAACCACACCGTTGCTGCCAAAGTCCGGAGAACAGGACGACCAGATCGCGCCGATACTCGTCGTCGCGAGCATCGCAATAATCGCCTCGGGACAATTGGGAAGAAATCCTGCGACTCGATCGCCCATTTGCACACCAATGGCGGTCAAGGAAACGGCCAACCGCGCGACCGTCTCGCGCAAGTCATCCCGGCTTAGCTCCGTTCGCGTGCCGTCCTCGCCGCAAAAGACAATCGCGGCTTCATCGCCCGTGTGTCGTAACAGGTGTGCCGCGAAATTAAGCTCAGCGCCCTCGAACCAGCCGGCGTCCATAATATTGTCAGGCCGCGCCAGAACCGTATGGGCTGGCCGGTCAAAGCGAATATCGCAAAACTCGACCAGCGCGGGCCAGAATGACGGCGAACTATCGATCGACCATTGGTGCAACTCTGCGTAATTATTGGCTCCCTGCTGCTGCATGAACTGATACATCGCGGATGCGCGAATCCGAGCGGTATCGGGTTCCCAAATGACAGGGGTTTTGTTCATTTTTTCTTCTTAATAAAGGGCATGTGTCAGTATCCATAAAACCAACCTTGTGTCTATCACCAATCGAAGGCGATACTGCAATCCATGAGCAATAAGAAATGAACAACACCGCACTGTTGATCATCGCTGCCGTTATCGTCGCCGCGATTATCGGCTACCGGCGCTTTCGCAAGGCAGGCCGGCCCGTGCCGGCGATCCTGCGACGCGGGCAGCCGTTGCCCGATTTTCATGCGGTCGGTGAGAATGGCGACCCCGTCCGATCAACCGAACTGCACGGCACCGCGGCGGTGATACTGTTTGTGCGCGGTAACTGGTGTCCTTTTTGCAGTTCGCAGGTCGAAAATCTAAGTGCGCATTACAAGGGTATTATCGATTTGGGTGCACGTTTGATTCTCGTTACTCCGAAACCACTGGAGACCACCCGTCGTGTCGCCCGGTTTTTTGAGGTCGAGTTCGATTTTTGGCTGGACGACGATCTCGCCGTAACCCGGCAACTGGGCTTATTGCTGGAGTCCGGTGTGCCGGATGACCATCGCAAAGAATACGGGTCGGATACGATTTGGCCCACGGCTTTGGTCATCGATCCGAGTGGCATCATTCGCTACACGGAATTGTCGAAGTTTATAGCGGATCGCCCGAACCCCAAAACATTGCTGCAGGAACTGCGTGTGGCGCTGGGGAATTAGCGGCTAGAGTTTTACGCCGACCGCCGCGCACAAGAACTCCATATAAGGCGTCGCCTGCTTGAATGAAGTCTCGACGCTGCGCTGGAATTGTGGCTTCAGACAGTCCTCTACCGTCATCGAGCGAATGGCAATGAAGCTCTTGCGTTTTATGTCTTCTATTAGCGGGTGCTCTTTATCAAAACCGCGGGGCGGCCTTTTCAGCGACTCGCCACCCAGGCTGAAATGACGTTTGAATGCTGCTGCACCAACAGCCCGCTGCCACTCCCCCGGCCTCGCAGCGATGCGCTCCCGGATTTGACGCAGGGGATCCGAATCCGGGCGCCACATCCCGACACCGACAAACACTTCATCCGGATCTATGTGCACGTAGTACCCCGGCGAATGAACGTCCCTGGCACGCTCGTGACGAAACTGAATACCGATATTGGTTTTATAAGGTAGCTTGTTATGCGAAAACCGGGTGTCGCGATAAACGCGCATCAACGAGCCGCCGATTCGCGTCGGAACGGCCGTGAAATGCGGTGCGAATTGCGCCAGAGGATCCTGCATGCTCTGGATGAAATGCAAAGCAACGTCGAGGACGTCTTCCTCATAACGCACTTTGTTGGCTTTGAACCACTCCCGATTGTTATTCGCACCAAGCTCCGTCAGGAACCTGATCGTCTTTTTTTCGAATCGAGTGTAACGGCTAACCGTATTCAGCACGCAATGGATACCTGCGGCTCCGGCAATCAAACTCGGCCGGACTCATTCGGCGACTACGTTTTCCGCTTGCGGGCCTTTCTCGCCCTGAGTTACTTCCATCGTGACTTTTTGTCCTTCCTTGAGGGATTTGAATCCTTCCATCTGAACCGCGGTGTGGTGCACAAATACGTCCTGACCACCCTCACGCTCGATGAATCCAAAGCCCTTGTCGTCGTTGAACCACTTAACGGTTCCTTCAAGTCTTTCGCCTGACATAGCTACCTCGTATCGAAACGACCGCTGTAATGCGGCTAAATTGCTGGCCCCCCATGGTCGCAGCAGCCGAAATGGTAACCGCAAATGGGCCAAAATTCCTAATTTTCTCACCGAAAGGGCGCCAAACCACCTGTTTTTAGTGCCCGGGAAGACTCCGCTGTATGAAGCTCGGGCCCAGCTTATCGACCGAATCGCAGCCCAGTAACGCCAGGGTTCTTTCAACCTCGTCTCGCAACAGAGTCAGGCCTCTCTCCACTCCCGCCTGACCGCCCGCTGCCAGTGGATAGAGGTAGCCGCGACCAATGCTGCACGCATTCGCACCCATTGCGAGTGCCTTGACGACGTGCGTTCCGCGACGTACACCACCGTCGCAAATAATCTCAAGACGGTCGTGCAACGCGTCCGCAACGTCGGCAATGCAATCAACCGGAGCCGGCGCTCCGTCCAGTTGTCGCCCGCCATGATTGGACAGCATCACGGCGGTTGCACCGGAATTTGCAGCATGTCTACAGTCGGCCACCGTTTGCACGCCTTTGATCACGAGCGGGCCATCCCATTGTTCCGCCAGCCATTCGACGTCCTGCCATGTCAGGGAACGATCCAGCTGGCTGTTGAAATACTCGAGCAGACTCATATCCGCGAACTGATCCGGCCGCACACTGGCCGCGAGATTCACCATTTCCAGATCTTTGCCGATCAATACCCGGTACAGCCAGCCCGGGTGCTGCAGCATGCTGGGTACACTGCGCAACCTGAATTTTCCGGTGGCGAAGCCATAAACGTGGTCGCGCTCGCGATTTCCCGCCACTGGCGTGTCGACGGTGAGGCAAAGTGCCCGGAATCCCGCCGCTCTGCAGCGGTCGATAAGATCCCTGGTCAGGCCTCGATCCTTGAAAACGTACAGCTGATACATCTTCGGCGCCTTGCAGGCTGCACCAACGTCTTCTATCGTTATCGTGCCGAGCGTGGACAGGCTGTAAATCATGCCGAATTTCTCTGCCGCCCTGATAACAGCGGGCTCGCCGGCAGCATGAAACAGCTTGGACGCACCCGTCGGCGCAATCATGACCGGCCAGTCGATCTCTTCGCCAAACAACGTCGATTTCAGATTTATATTGCTGACGTCCGAAAGCTGCGCGGGCAGTAATTCGTAATCATCGAATGCCAATGTATTTCTGTGATACGTCCACTCGTCATCTGCGCCGCCGTCAAGATAATGAAAAATCGCTGCCGGCAATTTTCGACGCGCGATTTCGCGAAAATCCATGATGTTATTACAGTGTGAAATGTTCATGTTTTGAGGTTATCACGCATTGACGCGCGTGGCTTTTGGCCTGTAGCGTTCGCGCTGGCATTTTGCATTAACCGACAGGCACGGCTTTAGAATGAAAGATTGGCATCAAACACACTCACAGAATCGCACCGTCGCAATCTGGTTGTTGATTTGCTGTGGGCTGGTATTTGCAATGGTTGTGCTGGGTGGATTCACTCGCCTGACCGGATCCGGTCTGTCGATGGTCGACTGGCGGCCGTTGATGGGGTGGTTGCCACCGATGTCTGAAGCTGAGTGGCAACGCGTATTCGACCTGTATCAGCAATCGCCTGAATTTCTGAAAGTCAATTCACACATGGACGTGCATGCATTCAAAGGCATTTTCTGGCTGGAGTTTTTGCATCGCCTGCTCGGCCGCACTATCGGCATCGTTTTTCTTCTGCCCTTTATATTCTTTTTCGCCAGGGGCTACATAAAGACAACGGAGTGGCCAAAGTACCTGTTGATGTTTTTCCTTGGCGGCATGCAAGGCGTGCTTGGCTGGTACATGGTCAAAAGCGGCCTGGTCGATATGCCACACGTAAGCCAGTACCGGCTTACGGCTCACCTAATAGCCGCATTCATTATTTACGCCTACATGTTCTGGGTCGCGATGTCGCTCCTGTTCCCGAACAACAGCAATGAGCGGCACCCGTGGTACCTGAAATCGCTGGCGTTAACCATCCTGACATCAATCACCATCATCTCGGGTGGATTTGTGGCAGGCCTCAGGGCGGGCAAGATTTACAACACCTTCCCCATGATGGGTGACTCCTGGGTACCGCCGGGAATGATGGCTCTCGAACCGGCCTGGCGAAATTTTTTTGACAACATCGCCACGGTGCAATTCGACCATCGCATCCTCGCAATTACGACCCTGATTGCCGTCATCGCCTTCTGGTTCAAAGCACGCGATGCCGATCTGCCATCGCGCAGCCAGCCTGCGGTCAATGCGCTGCTGCATACTGCGGTCCTGCAAGTAGCGCTGGGAATCACTACACTGGTGATGTCAGTCCCAGTGATACTCGGTGCCACGCATCAGGCAGTCGCGATGGTTCTTTTCACTGTTTCTCTTTACATCCTGCATAGTTTGAGGCGTGTCTGATGAAAGTCTGTTTCGATACTGATCTGATCGTACGTTATGGCGGGCGTGGGCCTCGCTATACGTCCTACCCAACCGCGCTGCAATTCAGTGAGGATTTAACGGCCGACGACTACCGTGCGCATGCCATCGCCAGCAACGGGAGCGGCGTTCCGTTGTCTTTGTACGTGCACATTCCGTTTTGCCATACGCTTTGTTACTACTGCGGCTGCAACAAGATCGTGACGCGGAATCAGGAGCGCGTCGATCGCTACATGGAGATGTTGTATCGGGAAATCGAAATGCAGTCGGACCTATTCGACAAGAGTCGCAAGATCGAACAGCTGCACTTCGGTGGTGGTACGCCAACTTATCTCGACAATGGGCAGCTTGACGACCTGATGGCGAAACTGCGCGGCGCATTTAGTTTCGATGAGAGTGACCACCGCGAATTCTCGATTGAAGTCGACCCGCGTACGGTGGATGAAGACGGTATTCGGCACCTTGCAGAGTTGGGCTTCAACCGTCTGAGTCTTGGCATTCAGGATTTTGACCCGGTTGTGCAGGAAGCCGTTAATCGGGCACAGACGACGGATGATGTATTGGGGCTTGTACTGGCCGCCCGCGACTCCGGGTTTGAGTCCATATCGTTTGATCTTATTTACGGTCTGCCACATCAGACCGTTGAAAGTTTCAACACGACGCTGGAACTCGTGATCGGCATGCGCCCGGACCGCCTGGCTGTCTATAACTACGCACATCTGCCACAGCGCTTCAAAGGCCAGCGCATGATCAACGACGCTGACATTCCGTCGCCGGAAGTAAAACTCGATATTTTGCACCGAACGATCGACAGCCTTTGTGGTTCGGGCTACGAGTACATCGGCATGGATCATTTTGCGTTGCCTGAAGATGAACTCGTGCTCGCTCGTAAAAACGGTACTTTGCAACGCAATTTTCAGGGCTATTCAACCCACCGTGATTGCGACCTCGTTGCACTGGGTGTCAGCGCAATTGGCAGCATTGGAAATGTCTTCGCACAAAGTTCCGTGTCAACGATTGAATATGAGGCACTCATTGAGAACGGTCAGCTACCCATTCGCAAAGGGATCGCTGTTGACGACGATGACTTATTGCGTGCCGACGTCATTCAGGCGCTGATGTGTTACGACAGGCTGTCGTTTGCGGAATTTGGCGAACAACACAACATTGATTTTGCCGACTATTTCGCCGCTGAAATCAAAAGGATGCAGCCGCTGGCCGATGACGGCTTGATCGAGTTGGATGAGTCAGGTGTGGTGATCACACAAAAAGGTCGTTTGTTACTCAGAAGCATAGCGATGGTGTTTGATCGCTACATCGATCAGGCGCAAAACGACAATCGCTTTTCGAAAGCTATTTGATCGAGAGCGCGTGAAGCGAAAGTCGTGACCCGCTGATGCGGCACGTCTTGGGCGTCTCCTTTTTCCGATAACAGCCGCCCGAACGGCTAGATTTTGCTCAAGCAATCAGGCAGAGATCAGCCAAAGCGGTCACTTGGTGGACTTGTTCAAACTTTCTTCGTTTTCTATTTCTTCAATAAGGTCGTAGCCAAGGTCACGAAAGGATAGGCGCCACTGCTGCGGATCTCCCAGAAACGCGTGCTGAATATACTTATCTCTGAACGCCACCCTAAAACGATGGCGAAAAGCGGCCCACGCCTCATCTTCCATAAAGCCTTCCTGGTATTGAAAGTAGTAGTTGTCAACAGTTGCCAGAGATTTCGATGCCATAACCATAGAAAAGGCGACATACTTTGAGCCAAACGTCTCAAAGTCGCTGTTGATAGCTTCGTCGAAGTCGCCCGCGTCGTAAGCGATCTTCAGGTTCTGAGCCAGGACCTCGAGCATATGTTCATTCTCGGCGTACGACGCTAGATGCTCAGCACCATAAATTGCTCGAGCTTGGTACTGCTCGCCGATTGCGATTTCCTGAGATTGCTTCATTTGCAATCCAACGAAGATGAGCGAAGCAACCAATGCAGACACTCCAATGAGTTCCACCCAGTCTTTAAGCTTGGTCGAGTCCAAAGTCTTCGATCTCCTCAGAGGCCCAATTGAGGTTTAAGTAGAAAAGTTCTGCATGTCCGCTTTGTCAAATCCTGCCCCCCAGTCTACCTGAAAACCCGACACTCAAGCGGTAGCTCTCCGCCGTGTTGCGGAAGATCAAATCAGATTGTTTGCCTGCCCGGATTGGCCGCGCTAATGAATATAAACAGGCGGCGGTGGCTCGGACACTTTGTTTTCCGAATTGCACAATAATCCTCCCGCGGGAGGAATTTCGAGCACTTTGGAAAGATCCTCATCGATCATGTCTTGCGAGCTGTAACCAATCGCGGGCACAGCAATACCGTCCGGCCGCAGGAAGCTCCACCGGTCCTGAAAGTCCTTCTCGATTCGAAAGCCACCTTCATGCACCAGCGTGTGGTGCCGGGTGCAGAGCAACATGAGGTTGTCGAGACTCGTTTCACCACCGCTCGACCAGTGCTGGACATGGTGATGGTGTAAAAACCTCTTGTTGTGGCAGCCCGGGAAAGTACAGCCGTTATGGTCTCTTGCCCTTACCGCCCGTTGCAGTGCCGTTGGCACGATGCGGCTTTTTCTACCAATGCTAAGCGGCATGCCCTTATCGTCTTCGGTAATCATCACCGCATGGCTGTCACAACACAGCCGTTTCATTGATTCTATCGGTAAGGCAGAACGTCCCTCACCACCGGCAAGCGCCGACTGGTCAACGTGTACCGTGACCAGGTAGTTGTCGTTGCCCTGAGTAGTATTATCGTTACCCGACAGGTACGTTCCCACCATATTCACGAATGCATCGGCCTGCCGTGCTGACCAGGAAGTGTCTGTGATATCGGGACCTGCCAGCACCTCATCATCCCGCGCTTTGTCCAGTGCTTTCTCGATCAGCTCCCCGGTATCCAGTGGTAACTCCACCGTGATGGTCATCGTGTGTCGATTTGGATCCCGTCGAACCCGCAAGGAGCGATTGGCAAACGCACGCGCGGCACTGTCGATTGAGTCCTCACGGCCACAACGCAGCTCACTACATCGTTCAGCCACGTGGGTTGCCGTTGATCGTAAGGCAAACACCAGTAAGTCCTCTTCGTTACCTTTATTCGCCACTCACGTGTAGGAGCGCGCCCTGCGCGCGAAGCGAAGCGGCAGCCGCAGGCTGCGAAGAGACAATATCCGCATCACAACTCAACCGGTGGTCGCGCGCAGGGCGCGCTCCTACGTGTCACAACGCCAGGCCAGCCACTCGGCACAGTTCTCAAGGCCCCACTTCAGCCAACCGGCCCGTTCATCGAACTCACGGATGAGGACCAGCAACTCATAAGTTGCGGCATTGATGTGCTTACAAAGGGTGAGAATATTGCGATCGAGATCCTCGATCGGAGCGAGGTCAGTGGCGGATTTCATGGCACTTCCTTGTGATAGTAGACTACTGGTAGTATATACAGTATTATACTGAAAAACAATTACAAAACAGTGGGTTAAGTGCTATTTGTGCCACGAACTCGCCACATAAATGATTGTACATATCGGCCTACTGTCAACGGCTGCTCTAACCAACATCGGTCATTCACTCAGGTTACTGGCGACCGACTCGGAACGGCTAGGAGCTGCCCGTTATCTTCTTCCCTTCGACGCCCAATCAAACACCAAATAAAATGGCACTGATATTACGAATAATACGGTCACCATCATCACCAATATGGCCCAAGTTGAAGGCCCGGAAAGAATGATCCCGAGTATTCCAATTGCGTCTGCAAGTGCCAATGTCACGACAACTTGAATTAGGTGGCGGCCTCTAAATCTCGTGACGATAGGCACGGACCTGTACACAGCGTAGGGTAATCCGATGAGACCCCAAGCACCGTCCAATATGGGTTCAAGGGGGTGCCCTCTGTAAAGAAAATGTTGAGCAAATACCCCGCGCAAATTCAAGTCTTCAATAATCCAATTGTCATCATATTCAATTAACAATATGAAGCCGCGAATTACCGCCCAAATCACCCACCCGACCAAACAAAACCGTTGGTAGCGCGTCAAATCATTTAGGGATACCAATTTTTAGTTACTCATTGCCGGGTTTGATCAAATTGGAGGGACCGCCCTGGGCCATAAACAATCTGCCACCATCATATCAGGCGATGGTCTGCTTTCGCCGATGGATGTCATTCCAGTGCCGCTAATTAGGAGGTTTTGAGGGGCAGCCATCAGCGGTCGTTTGAGCATGCTCAACAAGGCATTTTATGAGGCGTGATCACATCATTGTTCAGAATTGTCTGACGGAAGGCTCGCAATGTCTGGTTTCTTCGGCTTGCGGGACTTAGTGTCCCACTTAGCAGTCTTGACGACCGTCGCATTTCCAACGACAGTTTGGAAGTATCCATCAGTCATCAAGTCGTCCATGATTCGATCCGCCGCTTCACGTGACCCAATATTAGGGGTTCACTCATTTGCGGTCTCCCTTCCTTATTAGCCTGCTCTCAGAAACTCAAGTATCTGACGCTTCAACAAAAGAACGAACCAAGACACGGTTGGTCTCCGTTAGTTCGATATCAACAGCCTCTATCGGTCCGTCTATCATGGTCCGGCCAGACTCGTTCGGCCCTTGTCGTTCCTGAATATTGTCCCAATGCTCAACCGCCTGTCCATTTTCGAATCTGAATACTTCGAAACCGATTTTGCGACTCGCGAAATCGTACTCAGTATGTGCAAAGACAAAATCGCCATCTTCGAAAGCGCGCACGATATTCACTCTGGGCGAGGTCTTGGACAATCGTTGAAAGAGTGTTGCCAGCCCCTCGCTGCCCTCCTGGGTCTGCGGATTGTGCTGTATGTACTTCGCCTCATTGACGACGGCGACCGGTCCTGGGTCACCGGTCTCGATGCTTTTCAATAATGCCCGAATCCGGCCTTTCTTTGTCACGGCCATGGTGTTCATTCTTCAGCTGAATCTGCCACTTTTCCTGCATGAGGAATCCACGGAAACGGTCCCATCCAAAGATCGGTCATCAGCCGCAGAGTGTTCATTTCCAGCCATTCGTCGTACCCAACCCAATGTGAATACTGCGGCAACGTGACGGCTTTCGGAATTTCCATAAAGCCCGTGCCCTTCTCGAACTCGGCCAGAATTGCATGGCGTAGGTCGCGGATGAACTGGCGTTCGTCTTCAACATCGTCTTGATTGCAACCACCCATCGCCTGTTCCATCGGAAGCTCGTTGTGCGAACAAACCGCGACGTCGAAGTCCATTTCAAGAATCTCGCCAAGGCTGCGCTCCCATTCGCCAATGTTAAAATCCGGCACCACGGAGAACATGACCCGGTTCGGTGTGACCAGGTCAGCAATATAGGCGGCCCGGCGTTCGGGAATAGTGAATATAGTAAGACCTAATCCGTGATTAATACCCAGATAATGCAGGCTCACAGTGAAGTCGCCCAGGTCGATATCCTTGCGGTCGCCGGTCCACGTTACGTCAGGCAAAGCGGTATCACGTCCGGGATGGGCCTCCAGCCATTGTGCTGCACGCTCGTGCATCACGGTCTGCGCACCTGCGTTCGAGAATACCTGTCCGCCGCTGGCATGATCCCAGTGATTGTGGCTGATAAATGCGTATTTGATTGACTTGTCCGTCACACCTCGGACGGCTTGCAATAATTTCTGGGAGTGACCGGAGTGAAAAGTCTCGAAAACAGCAACGCTGTCTTCTCCGATTACGAACATCGAATGATTACCTTCGCCCAGCGTGAAACTGTAGACGCTATCGCCAATTTCACGCACACCGCCATTCTCGTTGGCAGCAATTACAAAGGGAGCGTAGAAAACAGACACAATGAACACAATTGAAAAATATTTAGTGTTTTTCGGCACGTCATTATTCCTTTTCGATTTATTTGTCTTTTCGCAGCCTGCGGCTGCCGCTTCGCTTCGCTTCGCGCGCGAGGCGCGCTCCTACGGGTCACAACGATAGGCCAGTGACTATTTTTCTTCGAACATCTCATTCTTGATCATTTGTATTGCATTTAGTACCGGCAATTCTTTCATGCATGGGGAACACCAGGTTGCCCAAAAAGAAACGATCATAATACGCCCAACGCCATCCGAAACATGGACCTCGTTGCCGTTGTCGGTTTTTCCCAGATAGTCGGGCGGGACGCTGCCAATATCCACTGCAGCAGCTGGGCGTGCGAGAATCATCAAAGCAACTATCGCAACAAACCAGATCGATGAACGAAACGTTGGAAATCGCTCGTTCAGTGAGTACCGAAAATGCGTTTGTCTTGACTCATTCGCATCAGAACTACTTAACCTGTGTCAGCCAATCGTGCGTATCAGCCGCCAGCCCATACTGAATATCCTGCAGTACCTTACGGAGTTTTTCCGTATTTGGACCGGCGTCACCATCGCGAACCTTGAACTCTTCGCCGCGATATACCAGCGTGCCAACCGGCGCCAGACAGGCCGCCGTACCGGACAGCGCTGCTTCATGTGTTGTCACCAGCTGCAAAAGCTCCGTCACGGTAAATTCCCGCTCATTCACCTGGTAACCCAGATCGGCAGCGAGCTTCAATACCGAGTCCCGCGTCATTCCATGCAAGAACGTACTGTCGAGCGGCTTCGTAATAACTTCGTCATCGCTGATTAACAGGAAGTTGGCGGCACCCGTTTCCTGCACGTCTCCGTTCGGACAAAACAACACCTGATCAACACCGTATTTCTCCTTGGCCTCGAGCGTCGGTCCGAGCGCCGCCGCATAATTACCGCCGGTCTTGGTGCTGCCGAGCTGCTCGGTAGAACGCGCACGTTCCTCTTCAACGAGCAATTTCAATGTCGATGCGCCCCCCGAGAAATAGTCACCGACCGGCGAGGCCAGGACGAATAACGTTGCCTCTGAAGAAGGGGCCGCTGCCGCGCCTATGTTTTCCAGCGTACCGATGAGTGTCGGTCGCAAATACAGCGAACTGGGAGGAGCGGGGATATCATCGACATGGTGCGCGACAAGGTCTCTCACCATCTCGGCGAGCATCCCGGCGTCGGGCACGGGTAGTCGCAAAGACGCCGCACTTTTTTGCATACGCGCGACATGATCTTTCAAGCGATAAATTCGCGCCTTACCGTCATCCCAGCGATAGGCTTTGAAGCCTTCAAAGCAGGTGCTTGCGTAGTGAAAAACGTGCGAAGCCGGGTGCATTGGCAACGGTTTTAGTGGCTCTATCGAAGACGCCTGCCAGGCGCCGTCCTCATAACGGGCGATCGCGATATGATCGCAAAACTCTGTGCCGAACTGGCCCATGGGTTTGTAACTCAACTGGCTGATTCAAAGGGGCGTAACTTTGCCATTATTTGGCAGTGATTGACCAGAGCCAATAGCAAATTTGTGGTAGACCGTCTCAGAACGTTGGTGGCGTACATGCGGTGATCAGTTCGCAGGATTCGCTCCCCGGGTTTCGGAACTGATGCGGCTGATTGCTCTTGAAGTAGTAGGCATCGCCCTTGCCCAATATCGACGTCTCATCGCCCACCGTTACCTCCAGTCGTCCGCTCAAAACGATTCCGCATTCCTCACCCTCGTGAGTGATTGCGTGCTTGCCGGTTCCTGCTCCCGGTCGGTAACGCTCCTGGATCAACTGGATCGCCCGGTTGGAGAGGTTCGCACCGACTTGCCGGAACGATACTCCACCGTCAGCAATTTCGGTCAATTCCGCAGCACGAAAGAAAACCCGGTCACGCACCTCAAACTCGTCACCAAAAAATTCACCCAGGCTTACGGGTATCCCGTCCAGCACCTTTTTCAACATACTCACGGTCGGGTTGAGCTTGCCCGCCTCTATCTGAGAAATGGTCGCGTTCGCGACGCCGGACTGTCGCGCCAGTTGCCGCTGCGACAGTTTAAGTCGCAGGCGAATACGCTTCAGTCGTTCCCCGATTTCAATGTCCATAAGTCTCTACCCGCTTGAGTGTTTAGCTTAATAAACATTTTCCAGCCTGTGCACAATAAAATCAACAACTTAGATTTCCTAACGTAACTGATTGTTTAACATCCTGTTCCAGGCGTAAAATTCTCTCTTTGCTGATCGCACCCGGAGTCAAGCTCATGAACACAGCCGCCAGTAATCTCGACGCCTACTGGATGCCCTTTACCGCGAACCGCGATTTCAAAGCGAATCCTCGCGTGATTAGCGGTGCGTCCGGGCATTACTACACCACGGACGACGGCACGAAGTTGTACGACACGTTTTCAGGACTATGGACTTCCGGTATCGGTCACTGCCACCCAAAAATCGTCGAAGCGGTGCAGCAACAGGTTGCAACCCTCGACTATTGCATGTCGTTCCAGGTTACGAACAACAAGGCGATCGAGTTGGCCAATCGCGTTTGCAAAATGGCGCCCGATGGAATCGATCACTGTTTTTTTACGAACTCCGGATCGGAGTCGGTTGATACTGCGTTAAAAATCGCTCTTGGCTATCACCGCGCTCGCGGTGAAGGCAACCGTACCCGGCTCATTGGTCGCGAACGTGGCTATCACGGCGTCAATTTTGGCGGTATGTCCGTCGGCGGCATGCTCCCGAACCGCAAAGTATTCAGTGCCAACCTGATACCTGGCGTGGATCACATTCGCCATACGCACGACCCGGAACGCAATGCGTTTTCACGTGGATTACCCGAGTACGGCATCGAGCTCGCTGAGGATCTGGAGCGACTCTGCGCGCTTCACGACGGTAGCAATATTGCTGCGGTGATCGTCGAGCCCGTCGCAGGTTCCGCCGGCGTGCTTCCGCCACCGCCCGGTTACCTCAAGCGCCTCAGGGAAATCTGCGATCAGCACGGCATTTTGCTGATATTTGATGAGGTGATCACAGCGTTTGGTCGTGTAGGTACTCCGTTCGGCGCCGATCGTTTTGGCGTCACACCGGATATCATTACGACCGCGAAAGGGCTCACGAACGGGGTCATCCCGATGGGTGCCGTACTGGTTCGCGACTCGGTTCACGATACGTTTATGCAGGGCCCGGAAAATATGGTCGAACTGTTCCACGGCTACACGTACTCCGGGCACCCGGTCGCAGCCGCCGCCGGCCTTGCGGCGATGGATGTCTACGAAGAGGAAGGCATATTCGAGCAGGCGGCGAATCTGGAGCAGCATTTTGAAGACTTATTGCATTCGTTTTCTGATCAAAAGCACGTCGCCGATATCCGTACGTTCGGACTGATGGGCGCCATAGAAATGTCGCCACGTGAGGGAGCCGCTGGTGCCCGCGGTGGTGTAGCACACAAGCAATGCTTCTGGGATGAGAATATTGTTATCCGAAACGGTATGGACATACTGGCATTCTCGCCCTTTTTGAATTCAAAGCCGGACGAAATGGAGCAATCATTTGCCGCCGTCCGTCGCGTACTCGACTCGATCGAGTAAGCAAACCCTGGAGATGCACCATGAACGCTAGCAAGATTCTCGGCCACTTCATCAACAATGTGGACGTCGCCGATGACAACCGTCCTCAGCCAATATCCAATCCCGCAACCGGCGAGACCACCCGACACGTTGCTATGGCGTCGAAAGAAACGGTCGAAAGCGCAATAGCGGCTGCAGAGGCAGCATTCCCCGCATGGCGCAATACGCCACCGGCCAAACGAGCCCGCATCATGTTCAGGTTCAAGCAGTTGCTCGAGGAACACGCTGATGAAATCTCCGCTGCCATTACCGACGAACACGGCAAAGTATTCGATGATGCGATGGGAGAATTCGGTCGCGGTGTTGAGGTCGTCGATTACGCCTGCGGCATTCCGGAATTGCTCAAGGGCGAATACTCGAAAAATGTTGGCCCGGGCATTGATAGTTGGTCTGACTTTCAGCCACTGGGGGTTGTCGCTGGAATCACGCCCTTTAACTTTCCAGCCATGGTGCCAATGTGGATGTACCCAATGGCGATCGCCTGCGGCAACACGTTTGTTCTAAAGCCATCGGAAAAAGATCCAACAGCACCAATGATCGCGGCACGTTTGTTGAAAGAGGCGGGATTGCCAGATGGCGTTTTCAACCTCGTTAACGGCGACAAGGAAGCGGTCGATACATTACTGAACGATGACCGCACACAGGCCGTCAGTTTCGTTGGCTCCACACCCATCGCCGAGTACATCTACAGCACTGGCACCAGCAACGGCAAGCGTGTTCAGGCTTTGGGAGGCGCAAAAAACCACGCCATCGTCATGCCGGACGCGGACATCGATAATGCCGTCAACGCGCTCATTGGCGCGGCATTCGGCTCCTGCGGCGAGCGCTGTATGGCGATTTCCGTTGCGGTTTGTGTCGGCGACGAAGTCGCAGACTCTGTCGTCAGCAAACTACAGGCCGAAATCGCTGATCTCAAGGTTGGTGCGGGCACCGATGTCTCCAATCACATGGGCCCGCTGGTCACCAAAGTGCACTACGACAAGGTGCGAGGCTATGTCGACCTGGGCATCGAAGAAGGTGCCAGTCTCGTCGTAGATGGTCGTGATCTTGTTGTTGACGGACACGAAGACGGTTTCTTCCTCGGCCCGTGCCTGTTCGATAACGTGACGTCAGACATGCGTATTCACCAGGAAGAGATCTTCGGCCCGGTACTGTGCGTCGTGCGTGCGGAATCTGAAGAACAAGCCATGCAACTCATCAACGATCACGAGTACGGCAACGGTACCTGCATCTTTACGCGCGACGGCGAGGCCGCACGTTACTTTGCTGACAACATTAAGGTCGGCATGGTTGGGATCAATGTTCCGCTGCCCGTTCCGGTCTCCTACCACAGCTTCGGCGGCTGGAAACGCTCACTGTTTGGCGACCTGTTCGCTTACGGTCCTGACAGCGTGAGGTTTTACACGCGCCGCAAGACGATCACGCAACGTTGGCCATCCGGCGGCGTTCGCGAGAAGGCTCAATTCTCGTTCCCGGGTCGCCAATAAGGTTCCAATCGAGGGTACAATCGCTGTCCCAACTCATTCGGAGACAGCAATGAAAAAACCGGCCTTGCTACTAATGCTTATGGCGCCACTGGCGTTTGCTCAGGACTGGATGGCAACGTCATTCGAGCATACGGAGGTCGCGCCCGACATTTTTATGTTATCCGGCGCAGAGGGGAAGTCTTCGGGTGGCAATATCTCATTGCTGACGGGCGACGAATACGTTGTGCTGATCGACGACAGCTTCGCTCCAATCGGACCGGCATTGTTCGAAAAGATAGAGGCTTTGGCGGGCCGGCCCGCTGACTTCATCATCAATACACACGCGCATGGCGACCACACGGGGTCAAACCAATTCCAGGCCGAAAAAGGCGCGACAATCGTCGCGCATGACAATCTGCGTAGCCGGATGGAAGGCGATCCCAATCAAAATACCGGCCCCGGCGCGCTGCCAATTATCACGTTTTCTGAAGAAATGACGTTTCACGTCAATGGCCAGCAAGCCTATGTGTTTCATATTCCAACGGCACACACCGATGGCGATGCTGCAATTCTGTTTCGGGAAGCTAACGTCATAGCATCCGGTGACTTGTTGTTCCGCGGCATATTTCCGTTTATCGATCTTGACAGCGGTGGCGATGTGACGGGCTACAAAGCCGGAATGCAGAAGCTGATCGACATGTCAGACGATGAAACGAAATTCATTTCCGGTCACGGTCCCGTCGGCACGCGCGCGGGCATCAAAGCCGATCTGGCTATGCTTGTTGACGCCGAGGCTCGCGTAAAAGCTCTTGTAGACAAAGGTATGAGTAAAGAAGATATTGTTGCCGCCAACCCGCTGAGCATCTATCACGACGAATACAACTGGGCCTTCATCACTACAGAGCGCATGACACAAACGTTAATCCGCTCACTGACCACGGACTAGAACGAAAATGAACCATAAGAAAACCGCGGAATTCGTCAACGGCATGTGGGACTCGGAGATCATTCCGCAAATCTCCGAGTACATTAAGGTTCCCAACAAGTCGCCGCACTTTGACCCCGACTGGGAGCAACATGGACACATGGAGACAGCCGTCGCCATGCTCGAAGCGTGGTGCAAGACTCAGCCCATCAAAGACATGTCGCTCGAAATAGTGCGCCTTGACGGTCGTACACCCATTTTATTCATCGACATACCCGGCGACTCGGACGAAGTCGTGCTGCTCTACGGCCATTACGACAAACAACCCGAGTTCAGCGGTTGGGATGATGATCTTGATCCATGGACGCCCACTATCAGGGACGGCAAGCTCTACGGGCGCGGTGGCGCCGATGACGGCTATTCGACCTTCGGTTCACTAACCGCCATTCGCGCACTGCAGGAACAGGGGATTCCACACGCACATTGCGTCGTCATCATTGAAGGTTGCGAGGAAAGTGGCAGCTTCGATTTGCCGTATTACATTGATTTGCTTGAAGATAGAATCGGCTCGCCCGACCTGGTCGTTTGTCTGGACGCGGAGTGTGGCAACTACGACCAATTATGGTGCACGACGTCTTTGCGCGGCAATCTTACCGGAACCTTGCGAGTCGATGTGCTAACCGAGGGCGTGCACTCGGGAACCGCAAGCGGCGTTGTACCGTCGAGCTTTCGAACGGCACGACAGCTGATCAGCCGTATCGAAAATGAGTCCAGTGGACAGATTCTCATCGAAGGACTGCACGTTGAGATTCCACAGCAGCGTATGGAACAGGCGGGTCTCGCAGCCGAAACGCTGCAGGAACTGACCTACGAGAAGTTTCCCTGGGCAGTAACAGACCCTGCACCCAGTGAGTCACATACCGAGCTCCTGCTAAATAATACGTGGCGTCCGACGTTGTCGGTGACCGGTGCGGAGGGTTTACCGGCGATGATTGATGCAGGCAACGTACAGCTCCCGTACGTAAAGCTGAAGCTATCGTTCCGACTACCGCCAACCTGTGATGCCGATGATGCAGCGACCGCCGTCAAAGCAGCGCTTGAAGCCGATACACCACCGCTTGCGCTGGTGTCTTTCGATGTCGAGTCCACCATGGCAGGGTGGAATGCACCCGAAGTAGCGGCCTGGCTGGAGGCTTCGATGCATAAAGCATCGGAGGCGTTCTTCGGCAAACCGTCCATGTACATGGGAACGGGAGGAACCATTCCGTTCATGGGAATGCTGGGCGAGAGATTCCCGGAGGCACAATTCCTGATAACGGGATTATTAGGTCCGAAGTCGAATGCCCACGGTCCGAACGAGTTCCTGCACATTGAAACCGGTAAACGCCTGACCAGTTGCGTCGCGCAGGTTCTGGAGGACCACTTCAACCGTTAAGTATGTTCAGGACCTGCTGTACGTCAATGCCGTAATCTGCTCGGAAATCAGCCCGATCAGAAAAACGATGACGGCGGCGCTGAACATCAACATGCTCATGTTGGTGAAGCGGCCCGCTGTGAGGTAGGTATAGACGTAATAGCTGGCGCCTGTCGCGAAAAACAGTCCGCTGACAGGCAGAAAAATCTTCAGCGGTGAATAAAGCGTCGCAACCTTGAAGATGATAATCATGAACCGGACGCCGTCGCGTATCGGTCGAATGTGGCTCTTGCCAACACGCGTCGCCGCAGTAATCGGTTCAAAAGTTACCGGATATCCACTGCGCAGGAACGCCATGGTGATCGTCGTTGGGTATGAAAAGCCGTTCGGAAGTAAATACAGAAACTGTTTGAACTTGTCCGCTCGCGCCACACGAAACCCGGACGTCAAATCGAGGATCTTGCGACCGCTCATCATCGATGCGATTCCGTTGTATAAACCGTTCGCGAACCAACGACCGACACTCGCATGCGATCCCGTACCCCTGGCACCAATCGCCATGTCGTAACCATTATCGAGCTGTTCAAGTAGTGGTGCGAGCTCGGCGGCATCGTGCTGACCATCACCGTCCATGAACGCGATGACATCACCGCTGGCGGCTCGCGCACCGGACTTGATCGCAGCGCCGTTACCCAGACTTTCCGGATGATTGACAACTGTCGCCCCGGCTTCTGCGGCAACAGCGGCCGTGTCATCGCTGGAACCGTCATTCACGACAATGATTTCTGCATCTGCAAACTGCTCGCGTGCTTTCCCTACAACGGCGCCGATTGCACCGCCCTCATTTTTGGCAGGAATTACCAGGGATAATGTCATAGTCATTTTTCCATCAGGATGCGAACATGATCATGATACCCGCAGCAACCGCCGAACCGATCACGCCGGCGACGTTGGGACCCATGGCATGCATCAGCAGAATGTTTTGTGGGTTGGCTTCGAGTCCAACCTTGTTGGCGACCCGGGCCGCCATTGGCACGGCCGATACGCCGGCGGCGCCGATCAACGGATTGATTGGCGTGCTGGATATTTTGTTGAGTGCCTTGCCCATCAACAGGCCGCTTGCGGTGCCGATGGCAAACGCGACCATGCCAAGCAGCAAAATACTCAGCGTACTCCAGTCGAGGAACTGTTCTGCGCTGAGCTTCGAGCCAACGGCAAGCCCAAGGAATATTGTCACGATGTTTATCAGTGCGTTTTGCGTCGTATCCGAAAGTCTGTCAACGACGCCACACTCGCGCATCAGATTTCCGAAGCACAACATTCCGAGCAGTGGAGCCGCCGATGGCAATAACAAGGCGACCAGCAATAACAACAACAGCGGGAAAATTATGCGCTCAGCCTTTGAAACGTCCCGCATCTGTACCATCTCAATCTTGCGCTCGGCCTCGGTGGTCAGGAGCTTCATGATCGGTGGCTGGATAAGTGGTACAAGCGCCATATAAGAATATGCCGCTACGGCGATCGCACCCAGCAGATCGGGCGCCAGTTTCCCGGCGACGTAGATCGCCGTTGGGCCATCAGCACCACCAATAATGCCAATTGCTGCGGCTTCACGCAGCGTGAAATCCATCAAACCCAATTCGGTTAGTCCCAGCGCGCCCAGCAGAGTCGCGAAGATTCCGAACTGTGCGGCTGCGCCGAGAAACAAGGTCTTCGGATTCGCCAGCAACGGTCCGAAATCCGTTAGCGCACCGACACCCATAAAGATGATGAGCGGAAATGCACCGGTCTCGATGCCGACCTCATAGGCCATGTGCAGCAAACCATTACCCGTCGCAATCTCTACGCCGGGTATGTTGCTAAGCAGACCACCGAAACCAATCGTGACCAGCAACAGCGGCTCGAACTTTTTTACGATACCGAGATACAGTAACAACAAGCACACGGCCAGCATGGCGACCTGACCACCTGTTATCTGGTAGATACCAGACTCGACCCAAATCTGCCGGATCAAATCCATCGTTAAGCGATCGCGACCAAGGCGTCACCGACCGCCACGGCGTCACCTTCTTTGACGAAGACTTCGCTGACCGTGCCGGACTTCGGTGCACTGACAACGGTTTCCATTTTCATGGCCTCAACAACCAGCAACGGATCATTCTTCTCAACAACAGTTCCGGGAGATACATGAACCTTGAAAATATTGCCGGCCAGAACAGCATTCACTGACTCCCCGTCTCCTGATGACGCTGGCGCTGTGACGGGTGCGGCTGCGACGGCGGAGAGTTGCCCGCTTTCGGCAACTTCTACCGTGTAGGGCTTGCCGTTGACACGAACCGAGTACACGCTGGGGCCTGCAGCCGATGCACCGGCTGGTGCCACGACGACCTCAGCCTCTCCGGTCGGTGCTGGCTCGAACGCATCCGGGTTGCCGCGATTCTCGAGAAATTTTGTTCCAATCTGCGGAAACAAGGCATACGTCAGAACATCATCGACCACATCGTCCGCCAGCTCGAATTTTTTCTCCCTGGCAATATCCTGAAGCTCGGCTGTCTGTTTCTCCAATTCCGGCGCCAGCAAATCAGCCGGACGACAGGTCACCGGATCCGCGCCTTCCAGAACCTGTTTCTGCAATTCGGCATCCACAGGTAACGGCGTTTCTCCGTACTCGCCCTTCAGAACACCCGAAGTCTCCTTGGTAATCGTCTGGTAACGCGCCCCGGACAATACGTTGATGACCGCCTGTGTTCCGACTATCTGCGAGGTTGGCGTAACCAGCGGCAACATGCCGAGGTCCTCGCGAACTCGCGGAATTTCGTCCAGAACCTCGTCAATTTTTTCGCTCGCGTTTTGTTCACGTAACTGGTTCTCAAGATTGGTCAACATACCGCCCGGTACCTGCGCAATGAGAATGCGTGAATCGGTGCCTCGCAACGAGCCCTCAAACTTCGCGTACTTTCTGCGGACATCACGAAAATACGCCGCGATTTCCTCGATGAGCTTGATATCGAGGCCCGTTTCCCGGTCGGTACCCTCGAGAATCGCAACCAGTGACTCTGTCGGCGAATGGCCGTAGGTCATGGACATCGACGACACTGCGGTATCGATATTGTCGATTCCAGCCTCGATTGCCTTTATGTAAGTGGCCGTTGAGAGACCGGTCGTCGCGTGACATTGCATGTGAATCGGAATATCGACCGATGCTTTCAGCCGGCTTACCAGCTCAAAGGCCACATACGGTCGCAAAAGACCCGCCATGTCCTTAATACAAATCGAATGCGCACCCATGTCTTCGATGCGCTTACCCATGTCGACCCACAAATCAACGGTGTGCACATGACTGACCGTGTAAGAAATCGTGCCCTGCGCGTGTTTGTCGACAGCGAGCGTCGCTTTGACGGCCGTCTCAAGATTCCTGAGATCGTTAAGCGCGTCGAATATTCGAAATACGTCGACACCATTAACCGCACAACGCTCGACGAACTTCTCAACGAGATCGTCAGCATAGTGCCGATAGCCGAGGATATTCTGGCCGCGGAACAACATTTGCTGCGGCGTATTTGGCATTGCGGCTTTCAGGAGTCGAATGCGCTCCCAGGGATCTTCGCCCAGATAGCGAATGCACGAATCGAAGGTCGCGCCACCCCAGGATTCCATCGACCAAAATCCGACCTGATCCAGCTTGCCCGCTATCGGCAACATATCGTCGATACGCATTCTTGTCGCAAGCAAACTTTGGTGTGCATCGCGCAGCACCAGCTCGGTAATACCAAGTGGGTTTTTATCTGTCATTGGGTTCTATTTCGCTGAATTATTTCTATGTTGTGTAATCGCCGCGGTGATGGCCACGACCTCTTCTTCGCTCGCGCCGTCAGTTAGCACGGGCGTAAATCTCATCACAATCGACGACATCAACGACATTCCAGCGACCAGCACAGTCAGAAATACGAATACCGTCCCCATGCCAACCAGCATGAGAGTGACGCCTTGATCAAGAAGCGATGTTTCCAATGAAACCTCCGGCCCGTGGGCACCAGCGCAAGAGTATAACTCGCGTCCCACGAAGCTGCGTCGTTCATTATAGTCACGAGCGTATCCTCTTCCGCCAAAATTTGGCAAAATCAGCAAATGAATCCTATCGGTAAAGTAACGGTTTCGTTAGCACTATTGTGCTTTGTAGCGGCCTGCGCGACCGCAACTCGAACAGAGGTACAAGTGGCCGACAACACGGCTGAGTGTGTGGTCCTGTTGCACGGTCTGAATCGCAGCTGGCGTGCCATGCGTCCAATGGCAAAAGCTATGCGGGAAGTCGGATTCTCAACAGTGAATGTCGACTACCCTTCGCAGTCCGGAACGATTGAGGAAATCGCACCGGTGGCTGTCGGCGAAGGGCTGAGCCAATGTCGCAGAGCCGGCGCGAATCGCATTCACTTCGTGACACATTCGTTGGGCGGCATCCTGCTACGTTACGAGAACAAGCGCAGCCGAATTTATGACCTCGGTCGTGTCGTCATGCTCGGGCCACCCAACCAGGGCAGCGAATTAATCGACAAGACGCGCGACTGGCCGGGCTTCGAAATGCTGAGTGGCGATGCGGGCGCGCAGCTCGGTACGGATATTGAGAGCATGCCGTCGCAACTCGGGCCTGTGAAATTCGAACTCGGTGTTATTGCCGGTACCGGCACGATCAACGTATTTGCGTCAGCCCTATTGCCGAACCCGGACGATGGTAAGGTCTCAGTGGCCAGCACGCAGATCGAAGGTATGGATGATTTTTTGATCGTCGGGAATTCGCATCGCTACATCACGCGCAGCGAAGTCGTCATTCGCAATACTGAATCGTTTCTCCGGCACGGCCATTTCCTGGCCAGGGACAAAGCAAAAGTGGTCAAGCGATAACGTCTATTTGACCGGACCGCTTACTTGCAGAGATCGTCCATCTTGGATTTGGTCTCATCAAGAGTTGCCTGAGCGGCTTTTTCGGACAAATACTCGCGCTCGCCTGCATCATTGGTGCGATACAGACGTGGCGCGTTCTTGTAAGAGTCGTAGATCTCGGTCGCACGCTTGCAGTAAAACGCTTCTTCATCTTCACGCACAGCACGTTGCTCAGGAGTTTCCCCTTCGAACGCGTTGCCATCAGAACTGTTGTCCGCGCTATCTTTAGCGTCCAGCGTTCCCTTGGAGACCCACACCAACTGTACCGCGACAGCATCTTCGTGATCCGGCGTGTCGCTGTAAAATACTCGACCATCTTCCATCCACGTGAAAATGGACGTGCTCGTATCAACGAAATGTGTCTTGCCTTCGGCATCCACCCACTTCCACACATCAGCCGCGGCTGACCCGCAACAAAAGACCAAAAAAAGTAGTATGAATTTTAGATACTGCATTGGAGCTCCTGTAGGCCACCAGTATGGTCAATGTAGTCCAATAAACCTTTGACTGGTGTCACACATTTGCATCACTGCAACCCTATTACATTGCGTCAAGCCGTGCTTCTAACTCCTCAATTTTATTCTGTTGTTCCTGCACCACCCGGGTCAGGACCGCCACGATATCCATGCTGCTTAGTGCATCGCGGTCGCCCACGGCGACGAGCTCCGGGACGTCTTCAGCAATGAATCCGACGTAGTCCTCACCGGTCTCATTGCGGTAATTGAATACGACAGGCTCAAGTGACATTAATACTGAGGTTGCGGTACCGACGGGCAACGACACGATATTTTCTTTCCTGTTTCGCGAACTGCTGTTCGTCCAGACGCCACCGGCCGTAACTCGGGCCCCGCTCGACATTTCCAGGGGGTGGTCCGGACGCGATACCGCGATTCCGACATTGCCGTCACGATCAATCGTAATTCGGTCCTGTGATCCCGCACCGATAGTGAGCGTGCTGGCGCGGTTGTGCATGATGTAGCCCGTGTCTCCGCTGGACTGGGTGATCATCAGACCAGCGACGCTGCTGTTTTGTTCGTGGATCTGAATACTGCCGTTCACTTCCAGTCGTTGCTTCGGCGACGTCGTGCCAATGCCGATCTGATTGCCGTTGTCGTAGATTTGCGAGTTGCCGCCCTTTGTTTCACTACGGAATTTGACGAGGAAATTTCGAGTGCCTTTTAGCTCAGCTACGGCGGTCTCATCGATGACCTCCTCAGTGAGCCCCTCAACGACTTCCTCGACTACCTCCTGGGTGACCATCTCGACGACTTCTTCGACGACTTCTTCGGTGACCTCTTCGACAACTTTTTCGGTGACCTCTTCGACAACTTCTTCGGTGACCTCTTCAATGACTTCTTCGGTGACCTCTTCAATGACTTCCTCGACCGTCGCTACGACGACTTCTTCAACGATTTCCTCAACGACGACGTCGTCGGACACCACCCGTGTCCAGTCCGCGCTGATAAATCCGGTTGCACCGCCCGGAAGCTGAACCTCGTACCAACCGTCGATAGAATTCAGAAGCTCGGTGGACGAGCCCTGATCAAGCCGGCCCACAATTTCGGACGATGCATCCGGCGACAAACGAATGTTGACGTCGTTTTCGACTTCGTCGATTGGCACGACCATCTCGGCCAAAACACTCAATGGCAAAATAAGAACCAATATTGCAGTCAATTTATTCATGATCGTCTCCTTATTTCGTTGTGGCTTCGACCCTTTGCAGCGATCTTTCTATGTAGCCGTTGGTTAACGGATGATACGCACTGCGTGCTTTCTCAAACATTGTCCGCGCCAACTCAGCATCCTGACCATTTGCCGCCAGCGCACCGAATACCGGTGCGACCAATCGCGCCCGTCCGTAGCTGTTCAGGTGCTCCTCCAGCCTTTCATAGGCAGGCGTATAGCGGCGTGTCGCGACCTGGATGAACCAGGTGCGAGCAATCTCCGCATTGCCCGTTTCGCTGAGTCCCAACCCGGCGTCCAGGGTCTGCAGCTTCTCATGCGCCAAATCGGCAGGCAGGCTGTTTATGAAGTGAATCAATGCCTGAGGACTCCAGCTCTTAACCGGCACATCAGCAAGAGCCGCCTCGCCGATCGCCCAGGCCCCGGCCAGTTGAGCTGCTCTTGCGAGGGTTGTCGATGACGGTATCGGCGCGTCTTCGGGAAGACCCGGTTGATACATCCAGACCTCAACCTGCTCGCGCGAAATGACAACGGGAATCTGGGTCAGTAATTTCTCGTCGAGATAGTCGACGAAGGCCTCGGTGGTAATCGTCTGGAAAGCAAATTCATCAAAGTAAGCAAGAAGAAACTCATCAAAGCGCTCACGTCCAAATCCATCTTCGAGGTACTGCAGAAACAGCTGCCCTTTGTGGTAGTGAATGGTGCCTTGAACGTCGTCCGCATCACCGGATTCGAAACGCGGTGCGAGCCACTGCCGCTCGAGCGGAACCGTCTCGAAGTTACCCAGCAACTCCTCGTAACCCAGCACCCGCTCCTCATCAACGCGATCCTTGTCATAAATCAATTCCATCAACCGGGACTCGAGATAACTCGTCACTCCCTCGTTCAGCCAGCCGTCACGCCATGTCGCGTTCGTTACAAGATTTCCCGACCATGAGTGTGCGAGCTCGTGCGCAACAACCGAGACGAGACTGCGATCACCCGCGAGCAAGCTGGGTGTCAGGAACGACAGTCGCGGGTTCTCCATGCCGCCAAAAGGAAAGCTGGGCGGCAATACCAGCAAGTCGTAGCGTCCCCATCGATACGGGCCGAACTGCTTTTCCGCTACATCCAGCATGTCTTGCGTATTAGCAAACTCATAAACGGACGCATCAAGCAATTCGGGTTCCGTATAAACGCCGGTGTCCTCGCCCAGTGGCGCGAAATAGAGATTACCGACGGCAATAGCAAGCAGGTAGGCCGGTATTGGCTGCGGCATGTCGAACTGGTACTCACCCTGGCGCGGGGTCAGTGGATCGTTATTCGCACTCATTACTGCAAGCAGTTCGGCCGGTGTATGAATGACCGCTTCATAAGTAATACGCACCGCAGGCGTGTCTTGCAACGGAACCCAGCTACGCGCATGAATTGACTGCGACTGCGAAAACATCATTGGATGCTTGCCGCCTGCGGTCAGTTCCGGCGGCAGCCATTGCAGTGCAGAGGCTTGCGGGCTGGTTTCATAGTCGATCCGGACGGAAACTTCGGTTTCAAACTCGATATTTTTCGGCACCGCGATGTTCAGGGGCGTGCCTTTGACATCATCGGTTGCGCCCATTTCGAACGCGGCCACTTCCGTCGCACCGTTCGCAAAGAGAAAAACGACGCCTTCGATAGCTATGTCGCGTGTGTCGAGGACAATCTCATTCGCTGACTTGTCCAGAACTTTCATGTGCAGTAACACACTGCCACGGAGCGCTCGAGCATCGAAATCAACGTCCAGATTCAGCGCAATATGCCGCGTTACGAACTGATCCGTATTCGCGTAGGAAAAATAATCGTGCGCCGGGTCATAATTGTCTTTTTCACCGCAGGAAACCAGCACGAGCGAAAAAACGACTATCGACAGTTTACGAATCATTGAGAAACTCCAGGAGGGTATGCGACTATTGCCGGCCCGACACACGAGTAAAACTATGCGCGCTCTTACCTGCAAAGTCTGGGGTCCGGTTGCGGACCTGATTATTGAAGAATGGGATGATCCCGTTCCCGACGACGAAGAACTGGTTATCGACGTACAGGCAGCGGGCATTAATTTTCCCGATGTTCTCATAATTGCGGGCAAGTATCAGGACAAGATTCCACCGCCGTTCATACCGGGAAACGAAGCCAGCGGCATTGTGAGCGCTGTCGGCTCGCAGGTGTCCCGGTTTGCGGTTGGAGACGAAGTCATCGTCGCGCCACGCGGCGGGGCATTCGCCGAGAAATGCAAAGTCCATCAAAATGCTGCCATGCCGTTGCCCAAAGAGCTCAGCTTTGAACAGGCGGCCGGGTATGCCGTTACTTACGGCACCAGCTATCACGCACTCAAGCAATGCGCCGAACTCAAGGCGGGTGAAACATTACTTGTACTGGGCGCCGCCGGCGGTGTCGGCATAACGGCCGTTCAGATTGGCAAGGCGATGGACGCACGAGTAATCGCGGCCGCCAGCTCTGACGATAAACTTGCATTTGCTCGCGCGGCCGGAGCCGATGAAGTTGTCAACTATTCTGCTCAGCCATTGAAGGAAACTGTCAAGGAACTGACAGACGGTGGCGTCGATGTTGTTTACGACCCGGTCGGTGGTGAGCTGGCGCAACAGGCGCTAAGAGCGCTGGCCTGGCACGGCCGGTATCTGGTCGTAGGATTTGCGTCGGGCGATATTCCTGACTTCCCGGCCAATATTGCGTTGCTGAAAGAGGCCAGAATCACAGGCGTCTGGTGGGGAACATGGGCAGCTCGAAATCCAGGTGGGCAAATTCAGAATATGAGTGAGATTTCGGCCTTGGTAACGGCTGGCAAGTTACGGCCGACTGTTTCCGAAACCTACCCCATCGAAGAATTTGAAAAAGCATTTGAGCTTATTACAGAACGCCGCGCCCTCGGCAAGGTCGTAATGACACTGCGTTCATAGGGACCTTGCCTCCCGACTTACCACGAGTTCCCCGGATAAAACCCTCATTCATTGTTCGGTTACCGCGTATATTTATGCGTGCCAATATCGGTATAAAGAATTCAACTGTCACGGTACTTAAAAATGCCCCAGGAAACTGTTCGACCCATCAACCCTATCCCGGAAGAATTTGCCGGAGCCTCTGGTTCCCGGGCCCTAAAACGACTGTTTCATGCAACCCGGCCGAAATTCTTCCCGGCCTCTGTACTACCTGTGATTACCGGCACTGCATGGGGTGCCTTTGTCGCCGGCTCGATCGACGTTTACATTTTCGTTCTCGCATTACTGGCCACAGTCTCGGTACACGCCGCCAGTAACGTCCTAAACGATGTCGGCGATGAGACAGTGGGCACCGATAAGATCAACGAGCAACGCATCTATCCCTATACCGGCGGTTCACGATTTATCCAGATGGGAATCCTCAGTCAATCGCGCATGGCGCGCTTGGGAGTTGGATTACTGGTCGTCGCTATCCTGCTGGGCCTCGCGCTTTATATCGAGAAGGGTCCGGCGATACTGTTATTTGGCCTCGCGGGCATTGCGCTCGGCGTGCTGTATTCGCTTGGCCCGGTACGACTCAGCGCACTGGGCATTGGGGAAACCGCCGTGGCGGTCGCATTCGGTATTCTCCCAGTGACGGGCGCCGCGTGGTTGCAAGGCGCATCCATTGACACAGCACTGCTACTTTTCGCGCTTCCGATCAGCGCCTGGGTCGGCGCCATTCTATTAATTAATGAAGTACCCGACATAGAGGCTGACGGCGGCACGGGCAAGAACACATTGCCGGTGCGACTGGGTTTAGCTGGTACCTCACGACTTTACTTCGTTCTTCACGCTGCCGCACTCATAGTCATTTTTTACATGACGCTCCAGCAAATGCTGCCGATGCTGGCACCTCTCATGCCACTTGGAGTTTTGTTATTGGCGTGGCGTGCCGCAAATGCGATTCGCGGCGGTGTTAAAGATCGAAGCGCTATGACTCAAGCGATCGAGTCAACCCTGGGTATCCACACAACAGGATGTCTCTGGTTATCCGGATGCATGGTTTTCAAAATTGTTTTTTAGGATAAAAAAAGGACTCGATATCCCGATATCCGGGGCTCCTGCCCAGGAGGTTTCGGTCGGCAGGACGGTCTCTTCCGTCGCATTAATGGGGCCCGATACCGTCGACCTCAAACCGGGCATGCTGGTCGCCGTTGGCGACACTGTAAAACTTGGACAGCCGCTGTTTCACGACAAGCAAAACCCCGGCGTGCGATTCACCTCACCGGGTGCAGGTACTGTCGCGGCAATCAATCGTGGTGAACGTCGTGTACTGCAATCTGTCGTTATCAACCTCGACGGTGACGACGAAGAAAAATTTACAGCCTACGCTTCGAATGACCTGAAAAACATCGGCCGAGAGGATGTGCGCGACAACCTGTTGGCGTCAGGTCTGTGGACTGCGTTCCGTACTCGCCCCTATAGCAAAATTCCACGATCGGAAGACATCCCTGCTGCGATATTTGTAACTGCGATCGATACCAATCCGCTGGCAGCAAAACCGGAAGTCATTTTGCAGAGAGAAAATGATGCGTTTCAGCAGGGTCTGAATGTTATCTCGGCGCTAACGGACGGTACAGTTCATGTCTGCACAGCATCGAACAGTTCGATCACCGGTCCGGATTCCACCGACTTTCAACACAGTCAGTTCGCCGGGCCACACCCGGCCGGTCTCGTTGGGACACACATTCATTTCATCGATCCGGTGAATGAGGAACGGATCGTATGGCATATCGGCTACCAGGACGTCATTGCGGTCGGTAAATTATTCACGACCGGCAGATTGTCGGTTGATCGTATCATTGCACTTAGCGGACCGTGCGTGTCGAATCCACGTCTTGTTTCCACGCGTCTGGGTGCGGACATCACAGAGCTGGTCAGAGGTGAGATTGGTGACTCTGACGTGCGCGTGATTTCCGGCTCGGTACTCAACGGTCATCGCGCAGCCGGATGGGCCGTCTGGCTCGGACGCTACGACAATCAGATCACAGTCCTGAAGGAAGGCAGCCCACGCGAGTTTCTGTCGTTTATGCGCCCGGGTATCGGCAAGTATTCGATCACCCGCGGCTTCATCGGCAACCTGTTCAGCCAGCGTGGCTACTCCTTAACGACGTCGCAGAACGGCAGTCCGCGCGCCATGGTATCGATCGGAAGTTTTGAACAAGTCATGCCACTCGACATCCTGCCGACCCCATTGCTGAAAGCGCTATTGGTTCGTGATACAAACTCAGCCCGCGATCTGGGTTGTCTGGAGCTCGACGAAGAAGACCTCGCATTGTGTTCATTCGTTTGTAACGGCAAGTACGACTACGGACGGCATTTGCGCAAGAGTCTCTGGGAAATCGAGGTGAACGGCTGATGAAACGATTGCGTTCATTCCTGGACCAAATTGAACCGCTGTTTGTACCGGGCGGTCGTTTCGTCAGGTTTCACGCACTTTTTGAAATGGTCGACACGCTGTTTTACTCGCCGCCGGATGTAGCCAGAGGCTCCCTGCATATTCGGGATGCGCTCGACCTGAAACGCGTCATGATCATAGTGGTTTTCGCCGTTACACCCTGTGCCCTGTACGGCATGTGGAACACCGGCTTCCAGGCGAACACGGCCCTGGCTGCGATGGGTCTGAGCGGCATTGAAGGCTGGCGTGGATTTGTACTGCCATTGCTCGGTGCCGGTTACGACCCGCAAAACCTTTACGACTGCTTCGTACACGGACTGCTTTATTTTCTACCCATATACGCCGTTACGATGGCGGCCGGTGGGCTCTGGGAGGTGCTGTTTGCCGGTATCCGAAACCACGAAATCAATGAGGGTTTCTTCGTCACCTCGATGTTGTATACGCTGATTTTGCCGGCAACGACGCCGCTCTGGCAGGTCGCGGTTGGCATCAGCTTCGGCGTCGTCGTCGGCAAAGAAGTATTCGGCGGCACTGGCAAGAATTTCCTGAATCCGGCGTTGGTCGGACGAGCGTTTCTCTATTTTGCCTACCCGGCGCAGATATCAGGCGATGCCGTCTGGACCGCCGTCGACGGATTCAGTGGTGCGACAGCGCTCGGAATCAGCGCGACCGAGGGTATGACGGGATTGATGGCCAGCGGCCTGACCTGGTCACAGGCATTTCTTGGGCAAATGCAGGGATCGATCGGCGAAACATCGATGCTCGCCTGCTTAATAGGCGCAGCGTTGTTGGTCTTTACACGAATCGCCTCATGGCGAATCATGGTCGCCGCGTTTGCCGGGCTGATCATTCCGGCATTGCTGTTCAGCGGCGATAGCAGTAACCCGATGATGTCCATACCCTGGCACTGGCACGTGGTTTTGGGTGGATTCGCATTTGGCGCCATCTTCATGGCTACCGATCCTGTCAGCGCCGCACAGACGAATGCTGGTAAGTGGGTGTTCGGACTTCTCATCGGATTCATGACATGGCTGATCCGCGTTATCAATCCCGCGTTCCCGGAAGGCATCATGCTGGCCATTTTGTTCGCGAATATATTTGCGCCGGTTATCGATCACTTTGTCATTCAAGCGAATGTCCGGCGGAGGCAGAAACGTCATGCCTGACAAAAAGACATTTGACCGCGACAGCATCTCAAACACACTTTTCGTGTCGGTAGGCCTCAGCCTGGTTTGCTCGATTCTGGTTGCCAGTGCTGCCGTCGTTCTGAAACCCGTGCAACTAAAGAATGCGGAAGAGTACCGGCAGCGCATCATTCTCGAGGTCGCCGGACTAATGCAGGCTGATGCTGACATTGCCGAATTGTTCGCGACCATACAATCCGACAACGTCGAAATCGCCAGCGGCGAAAGTGTGGAAATCTATCTCGAAAAAAGTGACGGCGCAGTAAAGCAAATCATCCTGCCGATCAGTGGTCCTGGCCTTTGGTCAACGATGCGCGGCTATCTGGCGGTCGCACCGGACGGCAATACCGTTAAGGGTATTCGATTCTATGAACATGGTGAGACCCCCGGGCTTGGCGACCAGATCGACAAGGAAGACTGGCGAGCGTTGTGGGTCGGCAAACGAATTTTTGATGACAGCAACTCACCACGAATCGAAGTCGTGCGTGGCCTTGCCCTGCAGGATGATTCGAACCCGAATGCCATACATCAGATCGACGGGCTTTCGGGAGCAACACTGACCGGCAATGGCGTTACCAAACTCGTGCAGCACTGGATGGGTCCCGAAGGATTCGGCCCGTATCTGGAGACCCGACAATGAGCGAGATGCGCAAGATTATTATTGACCCGCTGGTTGACAACAATCCCGTGACATTACAAATGCTCGGTATCTGTTCGGCGCTGGCTGTAACTACCTCGCTGTTGCCGGCATTGCTGATGTGCATCGCCCTGACCAGCGTCGCGGCATTATCCAGCGCCGCGATTAGTCTTATCCGCAATCGCATTCCCAATAACATTCGCATTATCGTACATATGACGATCATCGCATCGCTCGTCATTCTGACAGATCAACTGTTACGCGCGTATGCGTTCGAGACCAGCAAGCAATTATCGGTCTTCGTGGGCCTGATCATTACGAACTGCATCGTGCTTGGCCGGGCTGAAGCATTCGCCATGAAGAATTCCGTTGGGCTTAGTTTCCTTGATGGGCTGGGCAATGGACTCGGCTACAGCCTCGTCCTGATCATCGTTGCAACACTACGAGAATTGTTCGGTGCCGGCACACTTCTCGGTTACCCGATTTTGGAACTGACACAGGACGGCGGCTGGTACGAGGCTAATGGCCTGATGCTGTTACCGCCCAGCGCATTTTTCATAATTGGCCTCCTGATTTGGGTCATTCGAAGTTGGCGCAAGCAACAGGTTGAGCACGCCGACTACCAGATTCATGAAGTGCATCGAACGGACGTTTACTGATGGAAGCCTACATCAATCTTTTCATCAAAGCGGTTTTTGTAGAAAACCTGGCACTCGCCTTCTTTCTTGGGATGTGCACGTTTCTGGCCATTTCAAAGAAGGTCGAAACAGCGATCAGCCTGGGCCTTGCCGTCATCGCGGTGCAAACGATTACCATTCCGGTTAATTATCTCATCTACAACTTTTTCCTGGCGGATGGCGCGCTTGCGTGGGCCGGATTACCCGATGTCGACCTGAGTTTCCTGGGCCTGGTCAGCTACATAGGCGTCATTGCCGCGCTCGTGCAAATACTTGAAATGGTGCTCGACCGGTACGTGCCGAAACTATACAACGCGCTGGGTATTTTTCTGCCGTTGATCACCGTTAACTGCGCGATCCTCGGCGGCACGTTGTTCATGGTCGAACGTCACTACGATTTCGGCGAAAGCGTCGTATACGGAATTGGCAGCGGCACTGGCTGGGCCATCGCACTGATCGCGCTGGCCGGCATTCGTGAAAAGCTCAAATACAGCGATGTTCCGGACGGCCTGCAGGGCCTCGGCATCACGTTTATTATCGTCGGCCTGATGTCACTGGGCTTCATGGGCTTCTCGGGAGTCCAGCTGTGAATATCGACAACGCCGTATTACTCGAAGTCCTGCTCGGCGTTGGGCTGTTTACGACGATCATCCTGTTGCTGGTATTCGTCATTTTAGTCGCACGATCCAAACTGGTTGCCAGTGGCTCGGTCACTGTTACGGTCAACGACGAAATGGACCTGACGATCCCCGTCGGGGGCAAGCTGATGCAGGGTCTTGCTGACGCTGATCTGTTTGTACCCTCTGCCTGTGGCGGTGGCGGTACCTGTGGTCAGTGCCGGGTCCGGGTCGTGACGGGAGGTGGCGCCATCCTGCCAACCGAGACGTCCATACTGAACAAGCGCGAAGCGTCCGAGCACTTCCGCTTGTCGTGCCAGGTTGCGGTCAAGCAAGACATGCAGGTGCAGGTGCCGGACGAAGTCTTCGGCGTCAAACGCTATGACTGCACCGTCAAATCGAATCGCAACGTTGCCAGCTTTATTAAGGAGCTGGTTCTCGCCCTGCCCGACGGGGAGGAACTGGATTTCCGGGCTGGCGGCTACATACAGATTGAATGCCCGCCGCACGATCTGAAGTTTACCGATTTCGATATCGATGAGAAATTTCGTGATGAGTGGGATCGATACAACATCTGGCAATATGAGTCTCACGTAAAGAAAACAGAAACGCGTGCGTATTCGATGGCGAGCTTTCCTCTCGAAAAAGACGTCATCAAACTCAATGTTAGAATCGCAACGCCTCCTCCGGGACCCGATGCTTCCATACCACCGGGGATCATGTCCTCGTTCATTTTCAACCTGAAACCCGGTGACAAGGTTGTTGTTTCGGGACCCTACGGCGAATTCTTCGCCAGGGAAACCAACAACGAGATGGTCTTCATTGGCGGCGGGGCCGGAATGGCGCCCATGCGTGCGCACATTTTTGATCAGTTGAAACGCCGCCATAGTTCGCGAAAAATGTCGTTTTGGTACGGCGCGCGAAGTCTTAAGGAAGTCTTCTACGACGATGAGTTTGATCAGCTCGCTGCCGAAAACGAAAATTTCAAGTGGAACCTGGCCCTTTCAGAACCACTGCCAGAAGACAACTGGGAAGGCTATGTAGGTTTCATACATAAAGTGTTGTTCGATGAATACCTCGCCGAACATTCGGCGCCCGAAGACTGTGAGTATTATTTATGTGGCCCGCCCATGATGAACGGAGCAGTCATCAAGATGCTCGACAGCCTCGGTGTGCAAGGTGAGAATATTCTGCTTGATGACTTCGGTGGATGAATGTGCGCACCCTTCTCATCCTGCTCCTGTCGGTCATCCTGGTGGCCGCTTGTGATAGCGAGAAAACGCTCAAGACGTACGGTCTCAGCGGTCAAACGATGGGAACGGCATTTAATATTACGCTGGTGACTCCACCCGCTGATACCGATCTCAAGAAGCTGCACACTGCGATTTTCGAAGAACTCGAACACATCGAAAATGTCGCATCGACCTATCGATCTGACTCCGAGGTATCTGCATTTAACACCAACCCATCGACAGACTGGATAACAGTAAATCCGGAATTCTGTGACATGGTGTCCTCGGCACTGGCGGTTAGCGCCACCACAAATGGCGCTTTTGACATTACCGTTGGGCCGCTCGTCAACCTCTGGGGTTTCGGCCCGTCGGAACAAGCGCACGAGCTACCAACGGATGATGAAATCTCCGTCGCAAGAAACAAGGTCGGTTACCAAATGTTGCGGACAGACTGTGACCAAAACGCATTGCGGAAGATTTCCGCGGAAGTCTATGTCGACCTGTCCGGCTGGGCGAAGGGCTACGCTGTCGACAAGATTACTGCGCTGCTCGACGCAGAACAGATCGAAAACTACCTGGTCGAAATCGGTGGCGAATTACGTGCTCGTGGTCACAATAACAAAGCCAGTAAATTCACCATCGCGATTGAAAAACCATTACAAAACAACGATATGCAGCATACGATCATCCACGTTTCGGATGTTGCAGTGGCAACATCCGGAGACTACAGAAACTTTTATGAGCGCGACGGCCAACGTTATTCACACACGATCGATCCGAGAACCGGACGTCCGGTGACTCATGATTTGACGGGTGTGACGGTCGTTAGCGCATCAACAGCGTATGCTGACGCCATGGCAACGGCGTTACTGGTGCTGGGACCCGATGAGGGACCTGCTTTGGCAGAACAGCTCGGCCTTGCGAGCTACTTCATGGTACGGACTGACCAGGGCATAGAGGAAATATCAACTTCGCAATTCGCGCAATTGAGGCAATAATGAATATCGTTATCCTGACAACAGCACTGAGCTTCGTCATCATCCTGCTCGTCATCGCCGGAATGAGCGTCGGTGTCATGAATGGCCGGCGCGCTATCAGTGGCAGTTGTGGCGGCCTCAACGGCGGAAAATGCGAGCTTTGCAGTGGCAATTGTAAAGACGAGGATCGCGAGGAGAATACTGATGGCTAGCAAATCCTGTCTGGTCAAAGACTACATGGCCAAAACGCTGGTGACGTTCAAACCGGACACCGACGTACTCGACGCCGTACACATACTTGTGACCAAACGTATTGCCGGCGCACCGGTCGTGGATGACGCGGGCAACCTCATCGGCATGTTATCGGAACTCGATTGTATGAAGGTCGCATTACAGGCTGGATACCATGGCCATTTTGGCGGTCCGGTCTCTGACTTCATGAGCGACGGCGTGCAAACCGTTGACGGCGAAATGAATATCGTCGACCTCGCCCAGGAATTTGCGGAAACATCGTACCGCCGCTTTCCCGTTATGAGGAACAATCGACTAATCGGGCAGATCAGTCGGCGCGATGTCCTACGGGCACTTGAATATCTGGCCCAGGATTAGTCAGGCGCTAATGATTCTCATTCAAGAAATCCTCCCGCGGGAGGATTATTGATCATCCTGGAAAATTATCCAGTGTTCTGGCGGGCCACAAGGAGACAGTCACTGCTTATTTCTTGCGGTCGACTAAGCTGACAATTTCGTCGGTTTCCCCAACCTCTTCACCGCGGACGAGACGAGCAAACCAGAATGGACGGCCGCGACCATTATCCTCTGTTTCAAAGAAAGCGATCCGACAGTCTGCGATAAAACCACAGCCGGGTGAGACCGAACCTGGGACTTGCAGCTCCAGGACACCTTTGTCATTGGTCGTGCCTAGATACGCATCGCTGTCATTACACCGGAGACGGGCATTAGCGATAGGATTTTCATCAATGTCAGTCAACTCGACAATGACCGTCTCAACACGCTTCTTGTAGCAGCCACAAAGCGAAGAGGCGCAGTCGAATTGGGACACGCAACCGGCTAGTGCTATAGCTAATACGGATATAGAACACCGGAGTTTGATTTCATTCACTCGGGGATCCGCCCGTCGCGATCTTCGTCCCCAAAGTACGCCTGCGGAGGTAAGCATAGACGTCAAGCAGCGGCAGCTCTTTAGGACACACATCGGCACAGGCCATCATACCGACACAACCAAACACGCCCTCGGGCCCTGCAACTACTTCAAACCAGTCGGTATCGGTTCGCCCGTCTCGTGGATCCATCATGAAACGTGCAATGCGATTCAAGCCGGCTGCAGCGAGGAATTCCTCGTTAATGTTTGCCGCGCCGCAGGAGGCAACACAACAGCCACATTCGATGCATCGGTCACCTTCGTATATTGCCGCTGCGATATCGTCACTCATGCGCTGCTCTTCCGCGTCCTTGTCGAACGGCAGCCGCTCATGAATCCATGCCTCGGTTCGTTCGGCCATTTCCCGGAACCAGGTTCCGGTATCAACCGACAAGTCACCAATGAGTTTGAACGCAGGCAGCGGGTGTAAACGGATTTCTTCCGGCAAGTCAGCCGTTAATGTCCGACAACCCAGCGCCGGACGGCCGTTCACCATCATTCCACACGACCCGCAGATCGCAGAACGGCAAGCGAAATCGAACTGCAGTCCCGGGTCCTGAGTTTCGCGTATTTCGCTAAGCGCCATGTACAGCGTCATGTACGGTCTTTCGTCGATCTCAAACGTATCGATATGCGGTTTTGACTCCGGGTCCTCGGGGTTGTACCGAAAAATCTCGAATCGCAGGCGCCGGATTGCCGAATCAATCATGCCGCTCCTCCAGAGTAGCGACGCAATTGACTGCCCATCGCTTCAGTGCTTTCCAGTCGCCCCTCTTCGGCCTGACTGACCAGAACCCCTTCGTTGTATTCGTCAACGGATACGTCCATCTCAATGCGTTCGTCGCTCCCGTAGCCGCGGTGACCCGGCGGCAGATCAATCAGACCTACGCGCTCGTAGCTCAGTGTTGGATCACCGGCATCGGTTTGCCATCGCACCAACGTGCGACTGAGCCAGTCCTGATCATTCCGCAATGGGTAATCGACGCGAAAATGAGCGCCGCGACTTTCAGTTCGTGCGAGCGCTCCCATTGCAACGGTCAACGCGAGACGCAGCATACCGGGTAAACGCAGGGCAAATGCGAGCTCGGGGTTCGCGCCCGGCCCCTTCTGGCGCAGCACCGCTTTGTCGCATTCAGAAATCAGATCTTTGAGCTCATCGACTGCTGCCGCGAGGTCTGCACCGTTTCTGAAAATACCGACTTTGCCAATCATGATTTCGCCGAGCGCATCGCGAATCCCGTAGACACTTCGGCTATTACCCTCGCGGCGCAGTAAGCTCTGAGATCGCTGTTCCTCCGCGTTCAATGCGTCGAAGGCCAGAGTCGTGCTGGCCTCTAATGTCGCGCCAGATGCGTACTCAGCAACTCTCCCGCCGACTACGCGGCCCGCCACCAATGTCTCTGCAAGGCTGTTGCCACCCAGCCGATTGAAGCCATGCATATCCCAGCAAGCGGCCTCACCGACTGCGTACAAACACGCCATGCCATAGGCTTCGCCGTCTTTATTAACCCGCACACCGCCCATTGAATAGTGTTGCGTCGGGCGTACGGGAATCAGGTCGTGTGCGGGATTGATGCCGGCAAAGTCGCGGCATATGTCGAACACCTCCAGTAGCTTGGTCGTCAGATGTTCTTCGCCCAGGTGGCGAATGTCGAGCCACAAATGGCGGCCGTTCGGCGAATCCACACCTTTGCCATCCTGAATGCATTGCATCATGTGTCGTGACACAACATCACGACTCGCGAGCTCCTGCTTTTCGGGCTCGGCTTCGACCATGAAACGGTGCAGGTTCTTGTCGAGTAGATAACCGCCGTCGCCACGACAGCCTTCTGTGATCAATATGCCGCTGGGAGACAGCGCCGTCGGATGGAATTGCACGGCCTCCATGTTGCCCAGCGGAACGATGCCGGTACCCAGGGCAAGTGCCGCACCGGTTCCGTAGTTGATCGTTGCATTTGTTGTGTACTGCCCGTAAATGCGTCCGTAACCACCGGTCGCAATGACCGTTGCCTTGGCCATGACAGCGAAGTAAGTACCAGTACGGAGACACCTTGCAACGACGCCGTGGCAACGCGTGCCATCGTGTATGAGCGACACGGCTTCAGCGCGATCGCGAACCGTGATACCCAATCGCACGACCTCACTGTCGACTGCATACAGCGCAGCGTGCCCGGTGCCTGCGGCTGCGTAACAGGCGCGCCACTTGGCCGTGCCACCGAAATCACGGTGTGTAATCAGACCGTCGTTTTCGAGCGGCTCTTCGATATCGACGGACTCACCTTTGATAAAATATGTATTCGTACCACCCCGCACCCGCGTCCAGGGAACGCCAAAGTGAGCGAGCTCCCGAACGGCTACCGGCGCTTCTTCAGCGAAGATATTGGCGACTTCCTGGTCAGCACCCCAATCCGAGCCACGCACGGTGTCCAGATAATGCACCTCTGGACTGTCGCCTTCAGCCTTGACGCAGTTTCCCAGCGCCGCCTGCATTCCACCTTGCGCCGCACAACTGTGGCTGCGTCTTGGCGGCACGAGTGAAAGGATTGTGACTTCCTGTCCCGCTGCGGCTGCTTCCATCGCGCAGCGTTCACCGGCGAGCCCACCGCCGATGACCAGTACATCCGTTGTTGTCATTTGTGTCGTCATGACGACACCTCACCGAGCAGGAATTCGAGCGGTGGCGCTACCAAACCCGCCAGAACCAGGAGCGTTAATGCGCCCACTCCAAGTATCAGCCAGAAAATAACCTGCTCGATCCGGTGCAGATAGCGACGATGCGGCAGGAAATCCGATCCCCACTTAACGGCCAGCCGATACAGGCCGACACTCGCGTGAAATTCGACGCAAAGTAACAGCACCGCATAAGGCAACCACAATCCAGCCGCTACCCGCGCCATGCTGGTCGTCGATTCAATGCCCGGGTGCTCACCAAATAGCGGCGTAAAGACATCGATACCCAACAGAATGAGATGGAAGCTGCCGATGACCAAAATCACCATTCCGGTCCGCACCTGCCAGATCCAGAGCATCGACTCAAGGTGCGGCACGAACGGCGAATTGTCGCGGCGTGATGGAACCTTCTCGCGACCCGACTGATTGAGACCTTTGGCCAGCTCGATCATGCGGCGACGTTCCTGTAGTTGCGCCGGGATTTTCCGCGATGCGAAAATAGCGTGCACGATGAAAATAGCAAATATGGCGGCAACGGTCGGCTGTGCGATGTAGTAATCCTCCAGCATCGTCGCCATCCAGTTGAAGCCACGTTCGCCCGTCAGTATAGAGCCAACCAGGACGATATGGCCCCACATGAACAACGCCAGCACCAGACCGGTGCCGCCGCTGACAAGCTCATAGACCATCTGGCGGCGCGCCGTGACTGACGAATCGACAACATTCGTGTTAGCAGCGGTAGTCTTCATATCATTCAGGATTCAAAGTCGACATGATTTCCGGATCTTCTTCCTCTTCCGCCAGCAAGACATGACAGGTGTCGCATTCGTAGGTTAGCTTTTCGCGCTCGGGCGTGCGCATTCTCTTGTTGTGACAACGATAACAACCGGGCGACTGCTCGTGACCAATATGGTTGGGATAGGTATTCCACCAAACCTGCATTTGCGGAAATACATTCACTGAGTAGATGTCACCCAGTGCGTCAGCGGCCGTCGTAATTGCCTCTGGTTCCTCTCCGGCAATCTCCGGATAATTGTCCGCATAAAACTGCGTCAGCCCGTCCGTTATAGCCACACGTGCAAGCTCATGTGAGTCATATTCAGCATCGATGACACGCAGACTTTCGCGCTTCACAAACGGCAATGTCCGGTCGATGAGACCGGCGCTCATCGCCTTGTCGATCTCGTTGCCGGGCGGCTGATAAATATGACTCGGTCTATTGTGGCAGTCGACACAGTCCATTGTTCTCCACACACCACCCTCTTCCGGCGCCTTCCTGTCACTGAATTCGGTCATCACACCATCGCTATCGGTTAGTTCGACCTCATAAATTTCTTCGCGCGTCTCATCCGAGCGATAGCGAATTGAAACATCCGGGTCGACGTGCCAGTGAATTCCGGTTGAGCCAACACCTCCGGCGCCACCAACACGCAGCAATAACGCCGTCGTTAGTTCGGTATTTTCCTCATCCTCCTCGTAATGCTTTCTTACCGATAATTTGTCGCCCACGAACTTCGTCGGCCAGTGACATTGTTCACAGGTATCCCGGGCCGGACGCAAATCGTGCAGTGGCGTCGGAATCGGCCGCGGATAAATATCCAGCGCCACAGCGATCAACTGCCAGGCACCGTCCATCTTGGATTTGACGAACCAGTCAGCACCTGGGCCGATATGGCACTCGGCACATTTGACTCGTGAGTGGGGTGACCTCTGATGCGCCGTGTGCTCAGGTTCCATCACCGAGTGACAGGCCATGCCACAAAACTCGACTGACTCCATCACTTCCACGCCCTTATAAGTCGCGGCACTCAGTATGATGATATTGAACATCGTTGCGGCCAGGAAAATCAGCAACCAATGACGGGTCCTGGGCACGTTAAGATCGAAAACGGGCATTAGCGGCATACCTTCACCGCCGGATATCCGGTTCATTTTTCGACGCCACAATACCGCACCGATCGGAATCAGGATCAAGCCGGTGACAAAAATCATGGGCAGAATGAGGTAGGTCAGAATGCCAAGATAAGGACCACCCTCGAAGCCGAATTGTTCAAGCGCGAACAGACTCAGCATGAGCACCAGACTCGCGACCGCGAGCGCCGTGCCGATCAGGCTGATGATGCTACGTGTGATGGATACAATAAAATTCTTAATCATGATGGTCCCTGGACTACGGTCGATATCAAGTACCTGACAATGCCAAGATTATCCCAATAGCCAGTGCTATGCCGATAAGTAGAAACACCGTACCCCATATGTATGCTTTGCGTATCTCAGCAGTTGTTGGCGCGTCCACCAGGTAGTCATCCAGCTCGTTATTATCAAGCAGTCGTTGATATTCGAGCGGCCTTTCCGCTTTGAATTGTTGTAGCGGCATCTTGCCCAGGAACGCCACCAGGTCCATCGGGAAACTCTCGGGGCGCAAGTGTGTATGAAAAAAATGAAACACAAAGATGAATCCGGTAGCCAGGAGCGCCTCATCGCTATGAATTACATAGGCTGCGTTCAGCACCCAACCCGGCATGAGGATAGTGAATAAACCCGGTAGCCAGAGCATCAACCCTGACAGGCCGATGATTAGTACACCCCAAAATACGGCGAGATAATCGAATTTCTCAAAATACGTCCACCTATCACCCGGAGGTCGCTCGCCCAGGTAAAGAAAGTAACGAATATTGGCAATGAAATCCCGCAGGTCTTTGGGCTGCGGAACCATAGAGTTCGGTCCCCACAGCAGTCCCTTCTCTTTGTTGATGGCCCAGCGAAAAAAGAGATGGCCGAGGTGAATCACCATATATCCAAACGTGCCGAGTGCCGCGAAACGGTGAATAAACCGCGCGGAATCGACTCCACCAAGCAGGTTAATCAACGTCTGCGCCCAGGGCGCCGCGTGAAACTTTAGCGGCAATCCAGTCATGGCGAGAAGCAGAAACGTCAGAATCACAACCACATGCATGCGGCTGTTCATTTTCGAAAATCGCCTGACGTATTGACCGGTCCTGTCGATTTTCTCGCCAAATTCACGACGCATCGATCCGACCAGCGACCGCTGCAGCCAAAGAATGTCATGAATACCGAAAAATGCGAATACGCCGATCAAAAGTCCGGTCATGAATATCCAGACGATGTACACCACGAAATCGTCGTCTGGGTCAGTCGGATCGTTGTGTGGGTCGTAACTAATGAACGATTGCGTTATGCCATCATGACAACGGCCGCAGGTCGCCACGAGATTCGCGGAGTTGACACTCGACAGCGGATCGTCAGCCGGCAGATTATTGTGTGGCGTGTGGCAATCGGCGCAGGTTGCACCACTGACGAAACCAAGATCATTGGCCTTGCCGTGAAAGCTGTCACGAAATGTCGTCAGGTACTCATCGTGGCAACCACCGCAGGTGTCTGCCGACGCCAAACGACTGACGGCAGTCTTAGGATCGGCGATCTCATGTGTGGCGTGGCAATCAATACAGACCGGGCCGTCCTCACCCGCTTGCCAATTTTTGCCATGTGCGCTTTGCGCCCTCCATTTCTCGAGCAATAGGAGATGACAACTGCCACACATTTCCGGCGAGTTATCATGGGCTGCCGGGGCCTTGTCGCTCGCGATCGCGATTATGCGATGGTCGCCATGACAGTCACTGCAACTGGGTGCGTCGATCAACCCGGATAACAGCAATGCCTTGCCGTGTTCGCTGGTCAGGTAGCCATCGATCAGTGATGCCGGTGTATCGTGACAAGCACCACATTGCCTGATCTGATTAACGGGCGAAACAGCCGACGCGAGATCGTCGACGTTAAGAATTTCATGCGGTGCGCCGTGGCAATCATTGCACAACACATTCTCGTCATGAACACTGCGACCCAGACCTCGAAGTATTTTGCCGTGACATTCCGCACAGCTGTTTTCGTTTGTCAGCGGCTCGAGGTCGTTGCCCTCGTGCTCCGTTGTGACGTTAGTGTGGCAATCCAGACAGGCAGGGTCCGGATGTGCAGTAGAAACCGGCGCTACGCCGTCATGACATTCGGCACAATTTATCTCTTGTGCCTGGGCAAATGATGCAAAAATTAGTAATAGAGCAAACTTGATTGAGCGCCGTGGGATACCTGAGACACACACAGCCGCATTCATTATTCTGAGCTCATAATTGAAATCAGACTGGTTAGTAGACTAATCGAGATGGCCGCACAATCCGGGATTTCCGAAGCAGCTGGCTAGTGCCGTTCGAAGTTTATGGATCGTATAACGGCCCAATGTCCATGTAGATTTTGTATCTCGAAATCAACTCACCATCAAACTCAAGAACATTCGTGAATGGCAGCTTTATCTTGGTCGCGTCGTGCCGTGTATAGGTGACCTCACCCTCGCAAACGACGGCGTCACCTGCCGCAACGACCCTAGCCGGGTCATGGCACAGGCCGGCAATTGTAGAGAAAAAGCCATCCACAGCCTCGTGGATGGCTTCTTGGCCCTGTACCGTCGGTGCCGAACCGAAACGAAACGATGCCTCGTCAGTCAGAAAGCCGACAAAACGTCCCGTATCCTTGGCATCGATCGCCGCAAACAAGTCGTCAAGACGAGCGATCGCAGAATCGATAGCTGTCACTGCTGACTAGCGTAGAAATGTAACAGTGCCGTGACGTCGTCAGCGCTCAACGCCTCCAGTTTTTCCTTCATTTTCTTATCCTGGGGCCGATCACCGGATAAATAATCCGCGAAGGAATTCTCAAGATACGCCATCCATTGACCCGCCAGGATTGAAGCTTCGTCCTCAACGTTCGAGCCACCATCCGAATGGCACTTATCGCACTGCTGCTCGTGAATCGCTGCCCCGGCCTCAGCCAGCGCCGCATCAAAATCCTGAGCTGCAGGTACAAATTCGAGCTCGGAATAAGCATCTCCAAGCATCTCGATATCGTCATCACTCAAGTCAGCGGAAATCGCACACATCGTCGTTGCGGCGCGATTTGTGTCGCCCTGTCGATATTCACTTTCTGAGCAGGGCCGCTCTTCATCTCGATACATGAATAGCGCATCGGCGGTGCCGAATGCGTCGATACCTGCAATTGTTGGGACATCACCCCATTGGCTAACGCCGTTATCGCCGTGGCAGTCGTTACAGACGTCCATCTGAGTACCAATATCCGCGGCACTTGTCGATGTAACAGCCAGAAACACTCCCGCTGCCAACAAAATTCTATATGCGCTCATAATCATCTCCCTGCGGCCTAAACCGCTTTCAGTAGGTGGACTATTTTCAACCTGCGGACAAGCGACGGACAATAAGTACATGTAGCGATGAGCAAAAGCAATCCGTTTTGGTAAAAGGTTATCTAGGAAGTACAAAAACACAGATTTGTATGGTGACCACATAATATTGGGGAACGTGTTCGATGAATTTGCAACTGCCAGGTCGAATCGCCATTGTATTATCTCTCGGAGTGTTCTTCTCGCCGTATATTGAAGCGCAATCCGCAGACGACACGACATCTGATATCGAATACAGCCGCAAAGGTGCCGATACCTGTATCGCCTGCCACGACGATGCTGATACTTTGGCCATTTTTCAGACCAAACACGCCCTACCCTCCGACCCCCTTGGGCCATTCGGGCACGGTCAACTCCAATGCGAGGCCTGCCACGGGCCCGGTGGCGATCATTCGCCCAGAGTCAGGCGAGGAGAGGAACGGCCTCCCATCATCTCTTTCGGTCCTGATGATGTAACCAGCGTCAGCGAACGAAATGAAATGTGCCTGAATTGCCACAACGATGGGATCGGTTTCAGCTGGAATCACGGCCCGCACGATGTAGACGAGATCGCCTGTGCTGACTGCCACGTGAGCCATGCACCGAGAGATGCCGTCATGCAAACTTCAACGCAACCTGAAGTTTGTTTTGGATGCCACCAACTTCAGCGCAGCGAAACATTAAAAGCATTTTCCCACCCGTTTTTCGAAGGCAATATGGATTGTAACGGTTGTCACAGCTCCCACGGTGACACGGTCGCGACGACACTTGCTCGTCAAACGGTGAACGAGACTTGCTACGAATGCCACGCGGAAAAACGTGGTCCATTCCTCTGGGAGCATGCGCCGGTTAGTGAAGATTGTGGGCTGTGTCACTCACCACACGGATCAAACCACCCGGGAATGTTGACTCGACGAGCACCTTTGCTTTGTCAAAGCTGCCACTCGCAGGCCGGCCATCCGAGCATCGCGTATCAGGATGATGGTTTGGCATCCGGCACTTCATCGCAATTCTTGCTTGGCCAGGCCTGCCTGAATTGCCACTCACAAAGCCACGGCTCCAATCACCCGTCCGGTTCGAAACTGTTGCGATAACAGTGGACGCGTGTGCAACGCAACACGATCGACAGGGTAACGAAAATGAACGTTTTCAAGCTGCAAACATCCAGACACTTGTTTCTTGTCACTATGGCAGTCGCGGCGCTGGTGACAACGGCGCAATCGCAGGAGGTCGATACCAGCGACTGGGACTGCGAATTCTGTCCGTTTGAAAGTGGCTATCGAGCGGATTATCAACTGGGTGTAACCAACGTCAGCGATGACGCCGCCTATCTGGGTGATGCAAACGGCTATAGCGAAGAAGGCAATTATGCCAACGTCGATGGCGCTGGTAGTTATTCGAGCGATGGACATCAGCTGCGTTGGTTGGTCAAGGACCTCGGTCTTGATTCCAGATACGCTGAGCTTGCCGGTAACCGTCAGGGCAAGCTGGATTACAGTGTGTCGTACCGGGAAATTCCACGAACACAATTTTTTGGCAGCGAGACGATCTTCCAGCAGTCAACAAGCGATACTCTGAGTTTGCCGGCAAACTGGGTCCGTGCAGCCAATACGGCCGGAATGTCCGAGCTCAATACGGGCCTCGCAGTACGAGACATCGACAGTGACCGCAGCATTCTGCAAATTGGTGGACGCTATAAACTAACGAATCGCATCAGTTTTTCCGCCGACTATCGCAGACAGGAACAGCAGGGCGTAGATATTGCCGGCGGCTCATATTTCTTCCAGGCAAGCCAGTTGGCCAAACCAATTGACTATGTCACCGACTCTGCGGACTTCGATATTCGATACACCACCGACAATGGGTTCCTCTCTGTCGCCTGGTACTTTTCCGACTTCGAAAGCGACACGGCCGGGACGAATTGGGAAAACCCGTTTACCTCGGCACCGGGCTCCGAATTCGCCACACTGGCCCAGGCCCCCGGCAACAACTTCAACCAGGTTTCCCTGCTCGGTGGCTACAATTTCTCGAGTACGCGGACCTCCGTAGCCTTTTCTGTTACGGCAGGTCGCATGACACAAAACAGAGCCTTCCTGCCCTATACGAGCAATGCGAACGTAGTCGTCAGTCCCTTGCCACGACTGTCTCTTGATGGCGAGGTCGATACCAGCAATCTTGCATTCAGCATTACCACCAGGGCGATCAAGAAAGCGCGCATTAAGTTGGAATACCGCTACGACGAGCGCGACAACGGAACGCTACAGGACGTTTGGTCCGGTGTCATTGCCGAGGCCTTCGTGACTGCGGCCACCACCAATATTCCGTACAGCTTTGAACGATCCCGGCTTGGTCTTAGCGCCGACTACGACCTGTTCGACACAGTTCGTGTCTCAGGCGGCTACGAGCGCAAGCAGATTGACAGAGATTTCCAGGAAGTCGCCGAACAAACTGAGGATAACGGTTGGGGCCGCGTAAGGTGGAGCCCAAACGGTGCTGTGCAAATCGATATCAAAGGTGGTGCAAGCCGGCGGGACATCGACAGTTACAACGAAGTCTTTGCGGCAACTCTCGGGCAAAATCCGTTGTTACGAAAATACAACCTTGCATTCCGGTACCGAACGTTTGGTGAGTTGACCTTTGTAGCGGCGTTTCCAGAAAGCCCGGTGACCTTTACGCTTAATGGACTGTTTGCAGACGACAGCTACACCCGATCCATAATGGGCCTGACTTCAGGCGAAGAATTAGGTTTCACAGGAGATTTAAGCTGGGCGTTAGGCGGTAAATCATCGCTGTACCTGACCGGTGGTTTCGAAAATATTGATTCAGAGCAATTCGGGAGCGAATTATTCGCGCGGGAAGACTGGCGCGCGAGCAATAATGATGAGTTTATTACTGTCGGTGGCGGCGTTCGGATCAGGGAAATCGGAGGCAAATTTGATTTTCAACTGGACTACACGCACTCCGAAGGGACGTCCGAAATAGACCTGGTATCCAACGTCAGCGGCCAAAGCCAGTTCCCGGACCTGGAATCAACGCTCGAGTATCTGCGAGCACAGATTTCCTACCGGCACTCGGATCGACTTGAGCTCGTCGCGAACCTTCGATATCAAAGTTTCCTGGCAAAAAACTGGGCGCTTGAAGGTGTTGGACCTGACACTATTTTGTCTGTGCTGAGTCTCGGCGCCCAACCGTATGACGAAGATACTTTGATCTTCGGGCTGGGATTTAAATACTCAATTGGTGGGCAGCAGTAAACATCCCAACCGATCGAAACCGATGCGCTGCAATACCATTCATTGCGTAGGTATGAGTACACGATTCGCCCTCACTTTCTGCGTATTTTCCGCTATGTAAATCTCCTCATTACAAGATGTCATAGCGGAGAATATATTCTATTCGGTGAAGTAGAAAATCAAATACGTTCATGAGGAGGCGATCATGAAACTGTTACGGTATGGCTCTTGGTTGGGGGCGATTGTTCTAACAATCGCATTGGCTGGTTGTTCAGGCGATGATGGTTCCCCGGGAAGAGACGGTATTGACGGCACTGCTGGGACCGATGGCGCTGATGGCGCTGATGGTACTGATGGCACGGGAGCTTCGGCATCTCGCGACCTGCCAACACTACAGGGGCACATTCCGATGTTCCCGGAGGACAATTTTCACGGCAATGGCGTAACCGGTATGGATGACGACCGAGTACTGCCGTACGACGTTCAGGCCGCTTTTAACAACGACACCTTCTTCTGGCGCGTTTCTTATCGGGGTAACGAAGGCAAACGCCACGAGTACATTCGCTATACAAATGGCGCATGGCAACGGGAAGGCGGCGATCGTCGCGACGCTCAGGCCACCCTGGATGGCGATGTACAGCAAGGCGATCAAACGATAAATTCGACCATTTATGAACAGCGCACAACGATCATGGTCAATGATCCGAATGCCGCCACTAACGTTACTGAATTCGGTAAGTTTGGTTGCTTCCTGACCTGCCACAATTACAGTCGGCATATGCCGGAGTGGACCGCTGCAAACGGACACGATGGAAAATACGTCATCCCCGGTGACACAACCGGTGCTGCCAGTGGCGATATCGTTCTTGATCTCTGGCACTGGCGTGGCGCACGCAGCAACCCGATCGGTCGGGCCGACGACCAGAATATTCTTGCATTGGACTTCATAGCTAACGATGGCAATGGTGGTGACACCGGCGGTCGCAAAGGCGATAGTGGTACAAGCGTATTCACGTCACAGGGATTTGACCCTGTAGCTGGCCCGGACTTCCTGTTAAACCCTGATACAACATCGGGCAAGTTCGCGTTCACCTGGGATAACTTCTGGGAAACACCGTTCTACTACATGGTCAGGGACGATGCGCTGCAAAGCGGACCTCTGTCACCCAACCCGGGCACTATAGCTCTCGCTGACGCTGTAGCACTGGGATACGCGCCAACGGAAGGTGATACGGTACCGCGACGCATCCTGCGCGGCGGCGCGGGCAGTCGAGCAGACATCACTGCGACTGGCACAACGTTTACACCACTGACGCCCGATAGTTCCTACGGCGTCTGGAACGTGCAAATGCAGCGGGCTATGGATACTGGTAATCCGGACGATATTGCAATGGTTCCCGGGCAAACTTACGAAGCGGGTTTTGAGGTGCATCTGTGGGAGTACACAACACGCGATCATTATGTATCGTTCCCGGTAACTGTTTCGGTTGGTCCAAATGCGAGCGCTGACATCCAGGCGGTTTCCGTTGCCGGCGCCGGGCCACAGCAGGGACCGAACTGGGATGAAATCCCGATGACGCGACTCGATCTGTTCCAGCCCGGTATCACCACTTGGGAATTCCTGACCGGTGAGAATGAAAACCTGAACAAGGCATACACCAATGCCCAGGGTCAGTTGGTCGGCCAGGCACACTCAGGGTCGGGCGCGGTGAATAGCGGCACAGCCTGTTCGGGGTGCCACAACGTGCTCACCTCCGACCCCGTCGCCCCGCCGATCTTCGATGCCGGACCGATGGAAGACCTAACTGAGCGCCGCGGAGGAATCTGGGAAGACACGCCGGTAGTTACACCCTAGTTTGAGTTGTTTGACGTACAGTCACGGGGAGAAATCCCCGTGGCTTTCTTAGTTGGCCTAGACATCATGTAGTGACCGTACATTGAATTGGAACCTAAGAATCGGACAGAGTCAAAGGGATCGAAGTAGAGGGGTCGGGTTCAATCGATTCCGTATCGTGCGCCCAGGAACTGACGCTCTTGGCTTCTATTGGATCAACTGAGACTGTCCACCCGGATGTCTACTCGACTATACTGGTGAGTCGACCTTGAGGGGATCAGGTTTATTTGATTTCGTGTTGACGTCGTTAGGTGTTAGATCAATGCGGCTAAAGAAAGCCTGCGTGCATCGTGCCGCCCAATTACAATGCAACGCATGCATCTGTTAGCCGAATAGTCGCGTCTGGGTCAAAAAGTTGTTGTGCGGCGCACGCGTCGGCGCAGAAATAACCTAAGCCGCGGACTGCGTTGGAGAAATCGAAAACGTAGTCGGGAATCGTCGTACGGCCGAGTTCTTTACTCTTACAGCCGGAAGTAATGCCGGTAGCATCAGCTGGACGTGTGCCAGTGCCGGTATTATTCAGCCGAAGCATCTGCCGGCCGCCTGCCGATAGCGTTATCAAAAATTCGCTAGTGGCCTGGGCTCTGCCGGTCATTGCGCCATCAATGCAATCTGCGACGATGGATATTCGCCGATCGCTCAGACCAGCTCTAATAATTTCACACTGCCGCCTGTTTGGATTCAGAAAACGCCATGTTCGCGATGCGACTTGGTCATGCCGGTCCAGGTGAGCTCCACGAAGGATTTTTCAATCATACACCTCTAACCTTGGGTTGATGAGCGTGCCACGTACCCGAAAGTGATTTGCCGGGGTTGGATTGGTGCACTGAATTGCTGGCGGGTTTCCTATGGTTGCTGTATTGCAATATACGAAGACAAAAACAACGACTTGTGGAACCTTTTTGGTCTGCAATGCGTGTTAATAGACTAAAGTTGCTGATTTTTCAGCGAAATTTGTGCGGCCGAGTATTTCGCTGGATCAGGCAATAATCGATGATTTGCCAGTCAGGGAGAATGATTGTCCGCTGATCCTCGCAATCGTTGCAGGAGACAACAATGTGTGACACCAAGGATAAGAAAAAATTTTCAGATCGCTCAATATCGGAGCAATCCGCGGCGCTTTTCATCACCCAGGATGACTCGCTGGCATCCTTGTTGCTCAATCACGGTATCAAGGTGCGCGACTTCGTATTGATGTCATTTCTATCTGATCAAGGACCAATGACAGTCAACCAATTGGCGCGCGTTATTGGGATTGAGCCAGAAAGGGTCTTAGAGAGTTTGAAACGACTCTCCGCGGCAGGATTATTGCTGCGTGATCCGAATACCACAGACTCAAAATCGGCAGAACTGGCTAAGCTGACGGGACGTGGTCAAAACATTGTGGGTCGAATCAACAAACAACTTTAGAAAAACCGGAAAATCCCAATGGTTGCGTCTTTCAAGAACGAGTCTTCTTCTAGTATCGAATTGCCCGCGGGATTTACCGTCCAAGTATGTTCGAATGACGGCTGACTACGATTCTTGTTGTGCATCGAGCGGTGTAACGACGATGGTGTGTTTAGCATCGTCGTACTGCGACGGCAACGCTTTTTGGGGCGTGAAATGGCCGCTCATGACAGCAACCGGGCCGCTAGACCTAGTCGCGACTTAATAACCTGGCCACCAGGATCAATGCACTGCCAACCAGTGCGAACGCCACGAAAAGAGTGACGGGCTGACCATTCGGGAAATCCTCAAGAAACAGCTTGAAGCCTACGAGAACCAACACCGGATAAACCAGCCAGCGCGCCTCCGGCCAGCGCTTGAAACGGCTGGACAGCGCCAGCGTTACTGATGATGCGGCCAGCACCGCCGTGCGTAATGCTGCCAACCTGGCCAGATCCGCATTCGGACCATCAACGCCGGCAAGTACTGGTGCCAGCAATACGACCAGCAGTCCGCCGACTTCCCAAACGGACAGCGCCAATACGATCAACTGTGGCAAACCAGCGAGCACACCCCAACGTTCGGACTGTTGTGCGACGGGAATAAACAGACAGGCCACCGTCGTCAGGGCAATGAAGACGTGCCAGGGAAGCAGCGCTGGCCATGTGGCAATGACATCGCCCGCGAGCGCCTGAGAACCCGTCGCCAGAATGCCGGAGGCAACCCCCGCCGCCACCAGGAGAAACGTACACTGGAGACTCAGCGCCACCCGACCGTAGCGACCACTAAGAAAGGCCATTGCCAGAGCCATTACTGACCAGGCAGCGGCGGCTTTACCCGGCGACATCACCAGGGCACTACCGGCGACCACCAATATCAGTCCCAATGTGGAATAGAAAAAGAAATTGCGCCCGCGAACGGCACGCGTTTTCGGCGTAGATGCCATCGCGTAAGCACAAGCACTCAGGAGCAGGCTCAAAATACCGGCTTCGGTGAGAATATCGCGCCCGAAACGGGATGCTGTGACAGCCGTCAGGAATGAGATACCGATGATCAACACGCCCTGAACCGTTTCGAATATACCGACGACCTGCCCCCGAATGTGTGTGCGGATGCCAAAGCTCCCCAGGTAAACGGCTAACAGCAAACCCGCCATGAGGAATGGCGTTTCTGCGTACACGGACCAGCGATCGCTAACGCTCAGCACGATCAGAACCACGACGCCGGCATTCGCACCCACCGCGCCAAGCCACTGTACGCCCAGCCAGTCCCGTCGGTAGACGGTCCACAAAGATCCCAGCCCAAGTAGAATCAGGAAAACAGCCGTTTCCACAGCACTGTGCGATGTATTTAGTACCACGAAAGCAGTCACGATGCCTGCGGCCGCCGCTATCCAGCACAGACTTCGCAGGTTTCTGATGGCCGCCACCCAAATGGATATCGCACAAAATAGGGTCAGCGCAACAACACCCTGCCGGCCCGACAATAATTCGAATCGGGTGGTCGCTTCTACGAAAAGTGGTAGTGCGAGAAATACGGACGAGGCGCCGTAGAACAGCGCGTTAAGACCCCGGTCCGGATCGCGCCCGGTTCGAAACGCCATGAACATCCACCACAACGCGTAGACTGTACCCATCAGGATGCCGACGGCTGTCGGCACGATTCCCTCATCAGTGATGGCACGCAGAAGAAAAGCACCGCCAAATATCAGAAGAACCTTGCCGATATGAGTAGGGGCATTTGACAGGAAACCGGCGCTAACTTGCGGAGCGGTTTCGTCCAGGCCGATAACCTTAGTATCCGGTCGTGTAGCTTCGAGGGCGCTCAGCCGCTGCTCAATTGCTGCAAGGCGCAACTCCATCTCAGCATTGCTTATTCCCATGGCCTAGCTACCTTCTGTGTCCCTCCGCAGCGAAGGTACAAACTTGTTTATGATCCAGAACAGGAAGAATGGCGTTGCGATAACCGTGAGCGCGCCGAACACACCTTCTTTGAAGGTTTCAAGGCTGTGCGGAATAACCGGTATCTCGTAGTGCATGTAGCCGGAGAACGACAAGGAGAAAGCCTGGCCACCGATAACAACATTCCAGCGCATCATGAATACGCCGAACAGAACGAGAATAAGGGCAATGACTGTCCGCAACAGGGTTCGTCGTGGCAGCACCAGGAGTACAAAGGGAACAAGATTCCCCAGCGTGTACTGAAGTACGAAAATGTTCATGAAGTCCTTGCCGTACATTACTGAACGCAGAATGTCCCAGGACTTCATGGCCGTATAACCGCGGAAGATCAGATCGAGCATTTCCAGACTGATCGCCGCGACGAGGAAACCCAGCAAGTACCTGGCTGCCTTGTTGATGACCTCTTCTTCCGCGCCTTTGATCTGGCCGGCCTCCAGAGCGCCACCACCGCGTCGCCGCAGGAACGCCTTCCATTCCATGATCACTATGTAAGTAAACATGCAAAGAGCGATGCCCGATACAACGGCGGACATGATGAAGATCACTGGCATCAACGGCGACATCCATAAGGCATTGGCCTTGACGGAGCCGAAAATGAACCCTGCATAGCCATGAAGAAAACACGCGACTGGTATGCCGATGGCAGCGAGAACCGTCGCCGCTTTCTTGTCTATTTTGAGTGCGCCTTCGCTGATGTCGTACGCACCGATTGTCAGAACACGGTAAACCGTTCGCTTCATCAAGTTCGACAATCCGGCCTTCTGCTTCAGCGCGTAAACCTGTTCAACGAAATATTTTCGGTAAACGAACCATATTTCACTGAGCACGATCAGTGCATAGGTCGTGAATACAATGCCAAAAGCCGCGATCGCCGATGTGAAATGGGGCGTAAGCAGAGGTTCCATCGCCCGCGTTGGCTGCTGCAAGTGCAGCAACAATGGCAGCGCTGCAACGGGCAGTAACGCCAGCGAAAATACGAGTGAAAACTGAGCGATTTCCTTGAGGTCTTTCTGCCCAAAAACGTGGTACAGCGACGACAGTACGAATGCGCCCGCTACCAGACCCGTCATGTACGGATACATGACAATCTGAATGCTCCAGTAAATGAATTCGTTGGGATAAACGAACAGTTCTTTTATGGTCCACTCTATTCCGTGAACAACCGGTTCATCGAGCATCAGATCACCTCACTTCCGCATCGAGGCCAATGTAAAAGACATGTGGCTTGGTACCATATTCGTCTTTAAGCACCGAAACTCTTTCGGTCCTGATGATATTGGCCACCGGATCATCCGGGTCTTTCAGATTCGCAATTCGCCGGGCCCCAAAAGAGCAATTCTCGACACAGGCCGGATCCATGCCATTGCTGATGCGGTGGTAACAGAAGTTGCACTTGTCAGCGACTTTCTCCTCGGGATGGAAGAAGCGGACTCCGTAGGGACAAGCCATGATGCAATAGCCACATCCTATGCACCATTCCCTGTCGATCAGCACAATGCCGTCGTGGGTCTGATAAGTCGCACCGACAGGGCACACCTGAACACAGGCCGGGTTGTCACATTGATTGCATAACTTGGGAACAAAGAATGCCTTGGCGATATCCTCCGGATCGATTTCTTCGTCACGAATTTTGTCGTCAATAAAACCGTCGCGCCCACCCATGGGCGAATCAATATGAGTACTTCCGCCCTTCGTGACTACGTATCGCTCAACCCATGTACGTGTAACCGCAGCATCGTAGGGAATTTCATTCTCGTTCTTACAGGCCTTTACGCATAATCCGCAGCCGACGCATTTTGTTGTGTCTACTAGAAATGCCCATCGTGTTTTTGATTCAGAAAGTGCCGCAGCGGCTTCCGCCTGACTGATGAGCGTAAACGCACTCAGTGGCAAGGCGGATACCAGCGAGCCACCCACGGTATCTTTCAGGAAGTCCCTTCGAGAACAGGTCATTCCGAATCCTCCTCTTCCACATCCTCTTGGGGATCGTGCGGGTTATGGCACTTGACGCATTCATAGCGACGCTTGTGCCGCCTGTCTTCGACGCTTAAGAGCTCACCTCGGGCACTGTTGGGATATTCGAGAAACGCATGACACCGGAGGCAAAGTTCCCGGGTGGTGTCGAGAGGCAAAAACTCCTTGTCATCCGGATGGTTAACGGATGGACCGTGGCAGTTTTCGCATTCAACAGGCGCATGGGTTGACGCATTAAGCTTCAGTACGTTTTCCTCGTGACATTCGACGCAGGATTCCCTGCCCCGATACTTAACCGGGAAGTCTTTCCATTCCTGAATATTGCTCAGACGGTGATAACCGTAGGTAAAGTTCCGGCCATGAACTCCGAAATCATCGGGAACCAGGAACTGTTGAGCAACGAGGATCGAACCGACCAATCCAATCGCCACCCATAACGGGCGCAGTATGTGCCACTTCATCACCACCTCCCACAAGCTTCTATCTTTATGAATACGTGGCGGGGTCAATCAGTTCAATACGTACAACCCGTATCAAAAACTTAATAGTTGATCGTATATTTTAGTCAGTCGGCGAATACTTTTTGAACCACGCAAAAATGTGATTATTAGCATTACCGTTGACCGTCCCCTGTTCTGATATAGTCGTACGTTCCCACCAAATACGGAGCACACATGAGTCAGGCCAAGTCAGGCGATACGGTCAAATTCCATTATGCAGGCAGACGATGAGGCCGATTGTCAATCCGGACTTCACCGAGCTTTTTTCGACCCTGACCGCGACCTTCAATAGCGGTAAGACAAAAGATCTCGCCTGGCGCCGCGAACAACTGCGGGCCGTCGAACGCATGATGAGAGAGCGAGAAGGCGACATTTTCGAAGCGCTGCATTCCGACCTCGGCAAGTCCGCACAAGAGTCATTTACGACGGAGACGTCGTACGTGAGTGGCGATGCGGCCTACAGCCGCAAGAACCTCAATCGCTGGACCCGCAGGAAACGTGTGTCGACACCTGTCGTCGGGCAGCCTGGTCGTAGCTGGATCCAGCCCGAGCCACTCGGAGTCGTACTGGTTATCGGCCCCTGGAACTATCCGCTGCAGCTAGCGCTCGCGGGAATGTCGGCGGCGATAGCGGCCGGCAATTGTGTCGTAGTCAAACCGTCAGAACTTGCACCAGCCACTTCAGCGCTGCTTGCAAAGCTGGTCGCGGAATACCTGGACCCCGATTGCATCTCGGTTGTCGAAGGCGATGTCCCTGCAACAACCGCCCTGCTCGAACTACCGTTCGATCATATCCTCTACACGGGCGGCGGCAAGGTTGCTCGAATCATAATGGCCGCCGCCGCAAAACATCTCACGCCGGTGACTTTGGAATTGGGGGGCAAATCCCCGTGTGTTGTCCTGCCCGATGCAAATCTCGAAGCAACCGCAAGAAGAATTGTGTGGGGGAAATTTACGAATGCCGGACAGACCTGCATCGCTCCCGACTACATTCTTACTGACGCCGACACAGAAGCATTGCTGATTCCGCTACTTGAGAAAAACATCCGGGAAATGTTTGGTGAGGACCCTCAACGGTCGGACTCCTATGGTCGCATAGTCAATGATCGACACTTCGAACGTGTCAACGCGTTGATCGAATCGGGTCATACAGCGATCGGTGGGCAAGTCGAGGCGGCGGATAAATACATTGCCCCGACGGTATTGACAGATGTCAAACGCGACAGTGCCGTAATGAATGAGGAAATCTTCGGCCCCGTCCTGCCGATCGTTCGCGCCGAAAATCTGGAAGATGCTATCGCATTAATTCGCGGCGGTGACAAACCGCTTGCTGCTTATGTTTTTACAAACAACAAACGCGCCGAAAGAAAATTTCTTGATCAAGTCAGTTGTGGCAACGCCTGTGTTAATGACGTCATGATGTTCATGGCCGTCCACGAGCTACCGTTTGGTGGTGTCGGGCCGAGTGGCATGGGTGCCTACAGCGGGCTTAGAGGTTTCGAGACCTTCAGCCACATGAAAGCCGTCATGAAGCGTGGCTGGTGGCCGGATCTGGCTGTACGATATGCGCCGCACACCGACAAGAAACTCAAGTTCTTGCGAAAAGTACGATAACGATAATCAGGGGATATCTCTCATGACACGAGGTTGCCGAATAACAGCGACACTGCTACTGCTTGGCCTCAGCATTCCCACTTCAGCTGATACCACGCTGATACATGCAGGTGAATTACTCGCGATACCGGGTGAGTCGCCTTCCTCCCGACAAACAATTGTCGTCGAGGATCACCATATCGTCGAGATCGTCAAAGGCTTCGCCAGCGCCGCTGACTACGACGGCGAGGTCACCGTGATCGACCTCAGTGACAAGTTCGTACTGCCCGGGTTGATGGATATGCACGTACATCTGCAGTTCGAACTTGGGCCGAAAAACGACAGCGAAACGTTGAAGATGTCGGATCAGTTAATGCAAATGCGCAGCATCCATTTTGCGATGAATACACTGGAGGCCGGGTTTACGACGGTTCGTGATGTCGGTTCATCATCGCAGGAAATGTACGCGATGCGCGATGCCATTGAGAATGGCTGGATTGACGGGCCACGTATCATCGCCGCCGGTGGCGTCGGAATTACCGGCGGTCACGCTGACGTCAGCGGTGTCAGTCCGGATCTGATGGAAATTCTTACGTCTCCGAATGTTTGCGATGGCCCGTACGATTGTCGCCGCGCGGCTCGCAACGTCATAAAATATGGAGCAGACCTGATCAAGATTACGTCCACCGGAGGCGTCATGACCGATCGCGCCACCGGTACCGGTCAGCAAATGGAGATGGACGAACTGAAAGAAGTGGTGCTTGCCGCCGCACGTATGGGACGCAAGGTCGCATCACACGCTCATCATGAGGACGGCATCGTCGCCGCCCTTGAGGCAGGCGTTGCCAGCATCGAACACGGCTCGTATACGGGTCCTCGCGCGATCAAGTTGTTTAAGGAAACCGGTGCTTACCTTGTGCCTACGTTGTTGGCTGGCAAGACCGTTGCAACGTTAGCTGTTGAGGCTGATTTCATGAGCGATGCGGTGAAAGAAAAAGCGATCCGCGTCGGCAATGATATGGCGGGCTCTTTCGAGAAAGCTCACAAAGCGGGTGTCAATATCGCCTATGGCACCGATAGTGGAATATCGAAGCACGGTACCAACGCGGAAGAGGCTGTACTCATGGTCGAGGCCGGCATGTCAGAAATAGATGTCATCGTATCAGCAACAATAAACGCGGCAGACCTTGTCGACATGAGCGAATCCATCGGCACGCTCGAATCCGGCAAGTTCGCCGACATCATTGCTGTCGATGCATCGCCGCTTGAAAACATCGATGCATTGCTCGATGTCGATTTCGTAATGAAAGGCGGCAAGATCTATAAGAACTAATCAGAATTGCTCTTCGGCAAGTGCCATGACCGAACTGGTGCCCGCAGTTGCTGCGTCATGTAGTGCCTGCGCCCTCGGCATGATGTGCTCGGCGTAAAAGCGCACAGTCACTAGTTTTGACTCCGCAAATGCCGCATCGGATGATGATGCCCCTTTCGTAATAGCCAACGCCGCGCGTGCCATTTGCCAGCCACCGACAACAATGCCGGTCAGCATCAGCATATTGACCGAGGCCGCGCCTGCTGTATTCGGATCCGCAGGACCCTGCTCGAGCAACCATTTCGTTGCCGATTGCAAATGCTTCGTGCCGCCAGCAAGCGCCACTCGAATGTCAGCCATGCGCTCATCTCCGGCCAGCTCCGCGTCTAGGGCGGTCATTTCAGCGATCAGCTCACCGATAGCCTTGCCGTCGTCAGCCATTACCTTGCGACCGACAAAATCCAGAGCCTGAATACCGGTTGTGCCTTCGTAGATCGGCAGGATACGCGCATCACGCATGTACTGGGCCGCACCGGTTTCTTCGACGAAACCCATGCCACCCTGAATCTGAACACCCAGTGACGTCAGCTCCTGAGCCGTTTCCGTCAGCCAGGCTTTGATCACCGGTGTCAAAAGAGCAACCCGGCTGTCCGCCTCTGAACGCTCCGACTCATCGTCGGCATGATAGGCCAGATCCTGAGCGCCGGCGGTGTAATACACGGCGGCTCGCATAGCTTCAATCTGCGACTTCATAAGCAGCAGCATGCGACGCACATCGGGGTGATGAATGATGGTCGCGCTGCCTTTGACACCCGGCGCACTACCCTGCTTTCTATCCAACGCATAGGCCAGAGCAAGCTGGTATGCGCGCTCGCATACAGCCACACCCTGCAGGCCAACACCAATGCGAGCGTGATTCATCATCGTGAACATGCCCGCAAGGCCCTTGTTTTCTTCACCAATAAGGTATCCGACCGCACCCGTGTTATCGCCAAAGGCCATCACACAGGTGGGGCTCGCATGAATACCCAGTTTGTGTTCTATGCCGGGCACATAAACATCGTTGCGCTCGCCGATGCTACCGTCGTCATTCAGCAGGAACTTGGGAACAAGAAAAAGTGAAATACCACGCACGCCTTGCGGTGCGTCCGGCAAACGCGCGAGGACCAAATGAATGATATTTTCACTGAAGTCCTGGTCGCCCCAGGTAATGAATATCTTCGACCCGGTAATACGATAGTGATCGCCCTCCGGAACCGCTTTGGTCGCTACAACCGCCAGGTCGGACCCGGCCTGCGCTTCGGTCAGGTTCATTGTGCCGGTCCAGACACCGCTGGCCATCTTCGGTAGGTAGGTGTTACGAATTTCGTCAGATGCGTGTGCTTCGATGGCACTTATCGCCCCACTGGTCAGCATCGGGCATAGCGTGAAGGACAAACAGGCCGCATGCCACGATTCAGCAGCGGCGGCGCTGGCGATTAGCGGCATGCCCATGCCGTCGTATTGCGGCGAAACATCCAGACTCTGCCAGCCATTCTCAACAAATTGCCCGTAAGCCTCCGCGAAACCCGGTGCGGTGACGACGCCATTATCAACATGCTTGCAGCCAACCTGATCGCCCGGAATATTGATCGGGCTCAAAACTTCGACGGCGAACTTGCCCGCCTCTTCCACTACCTGATCGACAACATCGGTATCGAAGTCGGCAAATCTTTTCTGCTGCAGAACGCGCTCCAGTCCGGAAAGCTCGTGGATATTGAAAAGCATGTCTTTAAGCGGCTGTGTATAGGTAGTCATCAGGGTCTCGTCGGAACATCCCAGTGTACAAATGAGATTGTACTGGCCCGTATGTTTGGCTGCGTACCCAAATTGAGGTACACCTGCTGCGGAGCGGGCGTTTTGTTATGATTCAGCTTCCAAAAATTAAGAACAACAAGCTGGAGCCAAGCATGAGTACATTTCTTCGGTCGATCGTTGCCGTCTCTTTATTTCTGACATTCAGCACATTCGACCAGCCTGCGATGGCAGCCGAGCAAAAAGCTGTATTAGTGACAGGCGCGAGCACCGGCATCGGTCGTGAAATCGCGGAGACGCTCGCCAATGATGGCTACTTCGTCTACGCGGGTGCACGTAAGCAAAAAGACCTGGATGCGTTGAATGCGATCGACAACATTCAGGCTGTCCGGCTGGACGTGACCGTGCAGGAAGAAATCGATGCAGCAGTTGAAACTGTTGCCAAAGGTGGCAGGGGCTTGCACGGCCTGATTAACAATGCTGGCATATTTGTTGGTGGACCCTTAATCGAGGTCGATGTCGATGAAATTCAGTGGCTGATGGACGTCAACGTCTACGGTGTTGTTCGCGTCACTCAAGCGTTCGCCCCAATGATCATCGAATCCAAAGGTCGTATCACGACGATAGGATCCATCGCTGGAATCTTGTCCGGCCAGTTCTCGGGTCCTTACAGCATGAGCAAGCACGCTATTGAGGCGTACACGGATTCGCTTGCTACGGAAATGGCCAAGTTCGATGTGCACGTCAGCGTCATTGAGCCCGGAAATTACGATTCCGCCATCGCCAATACAGCTCTGGCCAGGATGTCTGATGATGACTATTTCGACGAAGACTCCTACTACGCCGAAGAAATTCAAGCGTGGTTCAATCAGCCCTGGGATCGTGGTCAGTACAAAGGGCCTGAGGAGGTAGCCGAGGCTGCGGTCGATGCGATGTTTGGTGACTCACCCGTCCGTCGCTACATGGTCGTCCCCAGCGAAGAGGAAGCAGGCTGGACAATCGGCAAAGCGATTGAAGAACTTGTGCAACTGAATGAGTGGCAGGCCTATTCCTACACGCGCGCAGAGCTGATCGAAAAACTCGACGCTGCAATGTCTCCACCAGAACCCGCTGCGGATGAAGATGAGTAAGTTGAGCGTGCTGCAAACCGAGCGAACGATTTTCGCCCTGTTGCTCGTGTGCGTGACGGGCGCTGCCTGTTCCGATGACCTGACAACGGCCGGTGTGATGGCTTCGCTTGAAGCATCGGACTGGCGCGAGCCGGACCCGGCGAACCTGCTCTACATGCGACTGCCTCAAGGTGTCGTAGTTATGGAACTCGCGCCCGCGTTCGCGCCTGAAAACGTCGCGAATATTAAAACGCTGGTGAAAGAGCAGTATTTCGATGGTTTGGTGATCATCCGCTCACATGATAACTATGTGGTGCAGTGGGGCGATCCGGAAGAAGACGAGGATAAGGCGCGCTCATTCGGCTCAGCTGCGGCGACATCTCCGCCGGAGTTTTTCCGATTGTCGGATGGTCTGGAAATAACCGTTATCGACAGTCGAGATGCCTATGCTGACATCGTAGGTTTCGCAGACGGTTTTCCTGTGGGCAGCAATCGCGATGAAGCCTGGCTAACTCACTGTTACGGCATGGTCGGTGTTGCTCGTGGCACAGAACCCAACAGTGGTAATGGCTCAAGTTTGTACGTCATCACGGGTCATGCACCGCGCCATCTGGATCGCAACATCACACTCGCGGGTCGCGTCCTGACCGGCATCGAACACCTCACTGTTTTGCCACGCGGTACTGGGACTCTTGGCTTTTATGAAACTGCCGAAGAGCGAACGCCTATCATTAGTATTCAATCCGGCGATAAGGTCGCTGATGAGGACCGCGTGAATATTGAGGTGCTGAGAACCGACACCAAGGTATTTTCTGACTACGTGAAGTCGCGCACGTTTCGTAATGAAGAATGGTTTGTCGAGCCGACCGGTCGAATAGAGGTCTGCAACATCATACCGCCCGTGCAATCTGTCGACTGAGCGATGATGGCGCACGCGAAAGCCGAATACCGGCGAGCCGAGCAACTGTGAAATTAACACTGTGAAATTTTTTCTGTAAAATTCTCTATACGTCTAACGTAGACTGAAGCCCTGTCGTAATTATCTGGTTCTAATTACAAGGGGAAGCACAAATGCCACAGCCGCTGAAGCAAGACTCGCTGGACGCCGTTACGCTGCTTGATGACCTGATCCCGCTGCGCGAAGCCAGCCATACCGACGTTGTCGAGTACTCCGTCGAAGTCCCGTTCTGTTATGCCGAATGCTACGCACTGCTGCAGGATGGCCGCAAGGTCGGCTTCATGGAACCCAGAAAATTCATCGGCTGGTCAAGCCACAAACCCAGTCGCACCCTGCTGTTTCGAGTAAACGGAGCGCATCTGGAGCTTGACGTCGAAGATGAACTGGCAGGCCAGGCGCCCGGAAAAATCCACAACATCACTCTCGAAGCGATGGCACTGCGCTGCGCCGACACAATGAGAAAATTCATCGGTATCGATGGCGAGCTTGTACTGCTACCGACGACCTAAGACGAAGGGCCTGTATCCCCAACGCTGATCCCGAGCCAGGGATCAGTGCATTGTGTACAACTTGACAAGATCTGCGCGCGAAACAATCCCTTCGACACGCCCGCTCTCACTGGTAATCACCAGCCGCTTGATTCGATTCTTGTTCATAAGCTCGAGTGCCTGTCGCAGCGTACTTTCCGCTCCGATACAAATCGGATCTCTCGTCATGATGTCATCGACAATTGTCCCCATTTTCTTGCGCGCGCGTCGCTTGCGAATAATCGTATCGAAGAGCTCCTGAATCGCCGATCCTCCACGCACATCCAGGGACGCCAGAAAATCGGCCTCCGATAAAATACCAATCAATTTGTCATCCACATCGAGAACCGGCAGGCCGCTGACTCTTGCGTTCGTCATCAGCTTTGCTGCTTCGGTCAATGCAGAGCCCTGGCGAATCGTTTTCACATCCCGCTGCATGATGTCCGCCACTTTCATTTGTTTCGCGATCCGAATCTGCGGCGCAGTCTCAAGGTCCTTACCAAGAAGATTCAAGTGCGATGGCAAGAGTGGAACGTTGGGCAGATGCCCCGGCAACAACATATTCCAGTAAACCCACTTAAATGCGATCTTGCCCATGTGATTGATGTGGGTTTCTTCCATGAGCGAAAATGGACCAACGTATGGCAGTGGGAAATTACCCTCAAGCGGTTCCATGTCATAGTTGAAATCTATGAGCAGCGCTTTTTGATGGCCAGACTCAATGAAGCAGTTGGCGTGCCCGTCAAAGCTTGGCAATGCCTGTTTACCATCGATCTCACGCAACACGTTTTCGACCACAGTTTCCGCCTGGAAGTGCGCAACCGAGCCAGCCTTCGATGTGCCGACGTTGGTATTGTCTCCCAGGAAAAAGATGCTGTCCGCTTTACGACTCTTTAATGTTCGCGGGTCTGTATGACCGTAGCCCGAACCATCGCCGAGGCCGGAGTCGTCCAGCAATTCCGGGCCAAGATTCGGTGGAATCGCACACAACAGATCGTAGTCCAGCGACTGTCCTTCAAAAGAATGAATGACATTGCTGTCGCTATCGACCCGTGACAGCGTAAACGTCGGAACGACGTTGATTCGCTTGTCAACAGCAATCTTCGACAGAATCCTGTTTGCGTTGGGCTTGGTAAACGCGCCGCTATAGGGCGTTACCAGGGTAATGTCGATTTGATCCCGAATGCCCTTCTGCTGAAAATAGTAGTCTGCAAGAAACGCAAACTCCAGTGGGGCAACCGGGCATTTGATCGGCATCTCAGCAATATCGATAACGAGGCGACCCTCGCGCATTTCATGGAGGGCTTTTTGCAATTGCATAGCGCCGGGCATATCGTAAAACGTGTGCACTCCTTTGCCCATGGACTCCTGCATTCCCTCGATTTCTTCGGGCGCGATACGACAACCCAGTGTGGAAATCAGCCAATCGTAGCGATACGATCCAGAGTCAGTTTCGACCGTTTTGGTCACCGCGTCGATCAGCTTGATATCGGCGGACACAAATCGCACATTCCTGGATAACGGCGACTCGATGCCTTTGCAAACGTCCTTTCCGGACTCGTAGCCGTAGAAGCGAAACGGAATGAACAATAATCCGGGCTGGTAGACGTGTGTGGTCGCGCGGTCGATAACCGTTATGCGCCATTCCTTTAGGTCCAGCTTGTTATTCAGCATATTGGATGCGACGGCACCACCCGTACCAGCACCCAGAACTAACAGTTCTTTCATGACGACTTCCCTACAACATCAAGGCAAATAAATGCTACTCCGGACTGCCATTACATCGATATACGTGATCTGGGAGGTCGCAACGTATTTGTACGTATGGGTCTATCAGGGGTCAAAAGTCCCTTAGCTCGCGTCGCAGAATCTTACCAACAGTCGACTTCGGCAATTCATCAATGAACACGATATGACGAGGTACCTTGTAGCCGGTCAAACATTCCTTGCAGTGTGCCCGCACTGCCTCTTTTGTTAATGACTCATCCGACTTCACAACGAAAACCTTCGCCGCCTCGCCCGTCTTCTCATTCGGCACACCGATACAGGCACACTCAAGCACACCGTCCATTGCTGCAACTTCCGCTTCGATCTCGTTCGGGAATACATTGAATCCAGACACGATAATCATGTCCTTCTTGCGATCGACGATACGGAAAAATCCGCTTTCATCCATGACGGCAATATCACCAGTACAAAAATACCCGTCATCGGTCATGACTTCTGCGGTCGCCTCTTCATTTCGCCAGTAACCCTTCATGACCTGCGGCCCTTTCGCACAAAGCTCGCCGCGTTCACCCTGAAGCACCTCTTTCCCCTGGTCGTTTCGTAGTGAAATATCGGTTGACGGCGCCGGCACGCCTATCGAGCCTCTGAATTCGCCCGTGCCGAACGGATTTATCGTGAGTATCGGCGATGTCTCTGAGAGACCATAGCCCTCCTTAATGTGTTTTCCAGTGACTTCTTTCCACTTATCGGAAACCGTTTTTTGCACAGCCGCCCCACCGCCGACGCTGAATCCCAGCGAGGAGAAATCGAGCTCAGCAAATCCGGGCGTATGCAGGAGTCCGTTGTAAAGCGTGTTGACACCTGTAAAGACCGTGACATTCCACTTCGACCACTCCGCCACGAATGCCGGCATGTCCCGCGGGTTCGTGATCAGGACGTTCGTGCCACCGAACTTGAAATAAGACAGCGTATTCACCATCAACGCGAAAATGTGGTACATCGGAATCGCCGTGATGACAACATCTTCGCCCAGCCTTATGAAATCGCCTGCACAGCTTTCGAACTGCATGATGTTCGCGACGAGGTTTCGATGTGTGAGCATTGCCCCTTTCGACAGTCCGGTTGTGCCACCGGTGTACTGAAGAAAGATCAGATCATCACCGCTCAGCTCGACCTTTGAAAACCCCATGTCAGCACCAGCCGATATCGCATCCAGGAAGGAAATCGGATTCTTGATACCAGGATTTGTCGGTGGCGACGGCAAGCCAAGATCGATCAAATCATCGAGCCCGGCGACAATCACGTTTTTTATGCCGGTGTCAGCGATTACTTCAGCCAGCGTTCCAGTGGATCCTGAAAAGACAACAATTGTTTCCACATCCGCGTCATTGAGTTGATGCTCAAGTTCACGCGGCGTGTACATCGGGTTAACGTTAACCTGCACTCCCCCGGCCCGTAGAATGCCGAGCATCGCGATGGGAAACGCCATCGTGTTCGGCGCCATCAAGGCGACCCGGTCCCCTTTGACGACACCCGTTTCATTTTGTAGGTAAGCTGCAAAATCGCGTGACAGCGAAAGCACTTCCGAATAGGTTTTGGTTGCACCAAAGCTACTGAACGCGACGTTGTCGCCGAAGCGTTCACCCGCCTGCAACAACATGTCAACGACGTTGCTGTAGGCATCCGCATCTATTTCATGTGGTACCCAGGGGTCGTACTGTTCAAACCACGGCTTACTCATTCTTCAGCTCCCTCTGCTTCAACCTTATCAAATTTCTTACCTAACCAAATTCCGGTGGCTCCCCACGCCGCCGCGATACCCGCTCCGACGGCGGCAACAGCACCAAGCCCCATTCCTACACCATCGGTGAGCAAGGCAAACAAATCGCTGCTTATCGCATCACCACCCCTGTACACCACTATGTCGACCACAGGTTTGGCTTTGAACCTTTCTTCTTTCGACACGTTGGTGTACAACATTTCCCGCGCTGGTCGGGTCAATCCGTAATTGCCGCCCCGGCGGAATACCTGCAAGGCGAGCAACACGGTCAGAATCGGTGCAAACGCCAAAATCAGCAACGCGCCTGCCATTAGAATCGGCATCAGAGCCAGTGCTAACGGCATACCAAGGCGCGTGACGATGCGGCCGGTAAAAAGGGCAGCAAGACCAAACGTCAGTAGATTAACAATCCAGTCGATGCCGCCAAGAATCTGGGTGCGTTCACCTCGTGTAAAATCCGCCAGTAAATTCTTTTGCTCGAAGTACACGAAGGTACTGATAAAAACGTATAACAGGATAAAGGCACCAATCGCGAGCAGGTAGCGGTTACTAATGAATGCCTGGAACCCCTTCCACCAATAGCCGCCTAGCACGGTATTAGTCGTGTCTGCGCTCACCTCTTCATTGCCGAGCTCGGTCCTCTTCAACCTGTAAAGGTAGAACACCAGCGGGATTACTGCGACCAGGCCCAGCGAGGCCGCGAGCATCAGATTCTCCCCTGCAACAATGCCGCCGAGGAGCGTCGGAACAGCGGGTCCAAGCATGGCACCACCACTCATACCAAGCATGATGACGCCGAACAGCCGTTTGGACTGTTGCTTGCTGAACGTATCGGCCATACAGGTCCAGAATGCCGTTACATGGAACAAGGAAAATACGCTCACCCAGAGATAGAACGCTTTGTCGACCAGATCCCGGTCAGCAAGCAATGAAATACCAAAATAAAATAATACGAACGATATCGCGAAAAATGCGTACAAGGCGGGTACTACATTCCGTAGCTTCGTTCTTGAAACAGCGAATCCCCAAACCGCGACCAGCGTCGCACTGACGAAAAAATTGAGATTCCAGAGGAAACTGACTTCCGAATCGCTCCAGTCGCTCGCCATCGCGTCGCGTACCGGTCGCAGGATGTAGTATGAAGCCATCAGGACGAAAATGAATAGCGCAGAGACGAAGGTTGCTTTCAGTTCATTTGATTCGATTTCTGACAACGCTCTGGCCGTCTTTGCTAAGATTCCGTTCTTGTTGTTATTCATAAGCATTTTCCTCGATAGCCAGACGATCCGGCTCTTTTTAGGATACCTTAATAAATGGACAAATCGCGCTCACAAAGGGTTGTTAATCGATGAACACGGATGTTTCCGACGATGATCACGTGCTTACGAGGCGTGGTGAACGACGAGTATTTATTTTCATTGCCGTTTTCCTGTTTCCCGCCCTGTCGATAGGACTGGTTGGCGGATACGGACTGTTGATCTGGTTATTTCAGCTTATTTTTGGGCCGCCCAGCGCCTGATCTAACGTGAATCAACCTGTGGACAACACCCGGCGAAACCTGCTCCGCGGGCGACCCGCGATGGCCGCGAGTCCGGTCCGGCCGCCCGGAGCAGTCAGTGAGTCTGAGTTCACTGACGGATGCACCGCGTGCGACCGATGCATCAGCACTTGCCCGGAGGGCATCATCATCCGTGGGTCCGGTGGATATCCTGAGGTCAACTTTCATCGTGGCGAATGCACTTTTTGCGGCGAATGTGTGAGCGCCTGCACCCAGTCGGTCCTCAATAGCGAAATCAAGCCTGTCTGGCAATTGCGCTTGCGAGTGGAGGATCGCTGTCTCGCTAAACAAAGTGTCATTTGTCAGACCTGTGCCGATGTCTGCGGCCAGCAAGCGATCCGATTTCGACCCCGAATCAACAGACTGGCAACGCCTGAAATCAGTTATCAAAACTGTAACGGCTGCGGTGCCTGTGTAACCGCCTGCCCGGAAGATGCGCTGCTGCTGGAACCTGTGACGGCCACCACCTCCGGCGACGATATGGTTTTGCATGGCTGACAGCGAGTACCACGTATCCAGCTTTGTCGTACGGGTTCGGCCACAGGATGGACCGTCAGTGACCGATGTAATCCAGGCCGTCCCGGGACTAGAGGTCCATGCCGAGGACGGCGGCAAACTAATCGTCACGGCAGAAGGTGACACGGTTTCTGATCTGGCGAAATTATCAGCAATATTGGAAGAAACAGACAAGGTCGTTTCGGTCGCGCCGATTTATCACGAGTTTTCAAATGACGGGGAGTGAAGCCCCAATGAGTATTTTCTTATGAATATAGGCAGAAGACAGTTCATGAAAGCCAACGCGATCGCCGCCGCGGCCAGTGTTGCCGGTATTTCAGTTCCGGCAGCGGCCAGCAATGTCGTTACCGGTGCGGACATGACAAAACTGGAATGGAACAAGGCCCCGTGCCGGTTTTGCGGTACGGGCTGTTCCGTAAATGTCGCAACGCTGGACGGCAAGGTCGTGGCAACGCACGGTGACGCGAAATCGCCAGTGAACCGGGGTATTAGCTGCATCAAAGGCTACTTTCTGTCCAAGATCATGTACGGCGAAGACCGGCTGACAACACCACTACTCAGGATGACGGATGGCCAGTACGACAAAGAAGGCGACTTCACTGAGATAAGCTGGGATCAGGCCTTCGACATCATGGCCGAGAAATACAAAGCGGCGCTAAAGGCCAAGGGTCCAACGTCGATTGGTATGTTCGGTTCCGGCCAGTGGACCGTTATGGAGGGTTACGCAGCCGTCAAGCTGATGAAGGCCGGATTCCGCTCCAACAACCTGGAACCAAACGCTCGTCACTGCATGGCCTCGGCAGTTGGCGGCTTCATGCGCACGTTTGGTATCGATGAACCGATGGGTTGCTACGACGATATCGAGGCGACGGATGCATTTGTGCTGTGGGGCTCCAACATGGCTGAAATGCACCCCATACTCTGGACGCGGGTGACGGATCGCCGCCTGAGTGCACCACACGTCAATGTCTCAGTGCTGTCCACGTTCGAGCACCGATGCTTCGATCTCGCGGACTCCGGCATGATCTTCACGCCGCAAACTGATCTCGCGATTCTCAACTACATCGCCAACACCATCATCAAGACGAATCGGGTCAACACGGACTTCGTCAACAAGCACACCAACTTCCGCCGCGGCGATGCGGATATCGGATACGGCCTCAGAGACGAGCATCCACTGCAACAAGCTGCCACTAATCCGAACAGCGGTGGCTCGAAGCCGATGACCTTTGATGAGTTCGCCGAGTTCGTCAGCGATTACGACGAAGACTCTGTCTCGAAGCTTTCCGGCGTTTCGGTCGAGAAACTGCGTGACCTGGCTGAGCTGTACGCTGACCCTGACAAGAAAGTGGTTTCGTTCTGGACAATGGGCTTTAACCAGCACACCCGTGGCGTCTGGTGTAACAACCTGATCTACAACATTCACCTGCTGACCGGAAAAATATCCACGCCGGGTAACAGCCCATTCAGTCTGACCGGTCAACCGTCAGCCTGTGGCACAGCTCGCGAAGTCGGCACATTTGCACATCGCTTGCCTGCCGATATGGTCGTCACGAACGAAAAACACCGTGATGTAGCCGAAAAAACCTGGAATCTGCCAAAGGGCACAATCGTCGGCAAACCCGGCTTCCACGCCGTGCTGCAAAACCGCAAGCTCAAAGACGGCGACCTGAATGTCTATTGGGTACAGTGCAACAACAACATGCAGGCCGCCGCAAATATCAATGAAGAGGCCTATCCAGGCTATCGTAATCCGGACAACTTTATTATCGTCTCCGACCCCTACCCGACCGTAACGGCTCAGGCTGCGGACCTGGTGTTACCAACGGCGATGTGGGTGGAAAAAGAAGGCGCCTACGGTAACGCCGAGCGCAGAACCCAGAGCTGGTATCAGATGATCGAGCCACCGGGCGAAGCACGCTCCGACCTATGGCAGATTGTTGAGTTCTCGAAGCGATTTACGACCGACGAGGTATGGCCGCAGGAATTGCTCGACGTGAAGCCGGAGCACAAGGGCAAGACACTTTACGAAGTGCTGTTCGCGAACGGTGCTGTCAATCGATACCCGCTTTCCGAGATCAGCCCCAGGCACCTGAACTCAGAATCCAATGATTTTGGATTTTACATTCAGAAGGGCCTGTTTGAAGAGTACGCATCATTCGGTCGCGGCAAAGCCCACGACCTCGCGCCCTACGAGGCATACCACGCAACCCGCGGCCTGCGCTGGCCGGTGGTCGATGGTAAGGAGACTTTGTGGCGCTTCAAGGAAGGCTCGGATCCCTACGTCAAACCCGGCAGTGATTGGGATTTCTATGGCAAGCCTGACGGCAGGGCAGTTATTTTTGCATTGCCCTATGAACCCGCTGCCGAAAGCCCGGATGAAGAGTACGACCTGTGGCTGAGCACCGGGCGCGTACTGGAACATTGGCACTCCGGGTCAATGACCCGCCGCGTACCCGAGTTACATCGTGCAGTACCGAACGCACTGGTCTTCATGCACCCGGATGACGCAGCAGAGCGCGAAATGCGGCGCGGGGACGAGGTAAAAATAGTGTCCCGTCGCGGCGAGGTTATTACCCGAGTCGAAACTCGCGGACGCAACAAACCACCGAAAGGGCTGGTCTTCATGGCCTGGTTTGATGCCTCCCGACTCATCAACAAAGTCACGCTCGACGCAACCGATCCGCTATCGAAGCAGACCGACTACAAGAAGTGCGCCGTCAAAATCGTAAAGGCCTAGTGGTCCGACCCGTGAAGGAATACCCATGAATCGTCTCAATTGGACAGTAACCGGCTTTGGGATACTGGCACTGTGTTGCCTTACTCTCGTGGCCGCAGATGAAATCGCCACGCTGCGGCAGGGCGCCGCAATCGACGAGGAAGTCGTGGCGGAAGCGATACCGAGAGTTATCGACACCGATGTTCGCCCACAGCGCAATTACCCGATGCAGCCACCGACTATTCCGCACAAGACGCGCGGTTATGAGCTGAATCTGCAGGTCAACAAATGCATGTCATGCCATGCGCGCACACGCACTGAGGAAAGCCGGGCACCCATGATCAGTGTTACGCATTACATGAACAGGGACGGGAATTTTCTGGCTGAAGTCTCCCCGCGACGCTATTTCTGTAATCAATGCCACGTCAATCAAACGGCGGCACGCCCGCTGATCGAAAACACCTTCGAGGACATGGACGTTTTGCTCGAAAAGCGCTCGGAAAAGGAACAGGAAGACTAGCGTGCTGCAATATTTTCGAAAGATCTGGCGCGATATTGGCCGCCCCAGCGTGCACTACAGTATCGGCGCGCTGACGTTGGGCGGTTTTATCGCGGGCATCATGTTTTGGGGTGGTTTCAACACGGCGCTGGAGGCTACGAATACTGAGGAGTTTTGCATCAGTTGCCACGAAATGCAGGAAAATGTGTATCAGGAATTACGCCAAACCATTCATTTTTCCAATCGATCCGGCGTCCGTGCAACTTGTCCTGACTGTCACGTACCGCATGGGTGGACCGATAAGATCGGTCGCAAGATGCAAGCAACCAAAGAAGTCTGGGGCAAGATTTTCCAGACCATCAATACACGTGAGAAGTTCCTCGAAAAGCGGCGCGAGTTGGCCGAACACGAGTGGGCGCGGTTATCAGCCAACAATTCTCTTGAATGCAGAAACTGTCACAACTTCGACTTCATGGATTTCACAGCGCAGAGCCCGCGCGCCTCTGAGCAACACTCAACATCGCTCGCCAGTGGCGTGAAAACCTGCATCGATTGCCACAAAGGCATCGCGCATGAATTACCCGATATGGCCGGCGTGGAAGGTTACTAGTTGAGAGCCGTTATGCGCTGGGATGAGGATAGGTATCTTCGTCGTCTTCGCAGTTGCGATGATGGCCGGGTTCGAGGCAGCTGAAGTCCTTCTCCACCAATAGTTTGAGCAGGCTGCCGCCCGACAATTTTTGCTCTGAATACAAAGATACAAGGTCGGTATCGGCCCACTCCGGGATTATTTCACGTGGCATGGTAATCGCGATCCAGCCATCTTCAAAACCGGCCACCATATCTTCATCGTCCGACAGCTCAAGACTATAGCCGAACGCTGATTCCGGGAATTCGGTTTCCTCAACAAGCTTGTTTCCCGCCGCAAGATCATCGACCTCACCTCGCTTCAGGCGCAAGCGTATGGAATTGCCACGAATTCTAAGTTTCATCGGTTTGCCTCAGAGTTAATAGTACAGTTTTGTCCAAAATACAGACCATGCCTAGCCGCGGATAATACCTAGATATCTTGCCCCGCAAATTTATTTCGCCGCTCTTGCCCGTGCGTTGGCGACGCTCTCAAGTGATTCGATGCGCTCGACCCATGCATTGACATTCTTGTAGTCGTCGATAGAAAAATCAACAATTCGATATTGCTCTACGTAGGCGAAAGCAAAAAGATCGGCTATGGATAAGGCGTTATTCGCCAGCCATTGTGACCCCTCAAGTTGTTCGTCGAGCGTTCGAAGCTGTGCATTCGCATTTTTTACAGCCTCCTGCCTCCGTACTTCATCCGGCTCGCCCATGTCGTATTTTGTTTTGATGACATCCTCGAAAAATAACTCATTAAACCACCGCCCGAGGTGACAGCTAAAAAAGTCCATCCATTGGTCAACCTGTGCCCGCTGCATCTTGTCGGCCGGATACAAGGGTGAGTCCATCACATTGGCGACGTATCGACAGATGGCGCCGGATTCGAACAGGTGCTCACCGTTATGCTCGAGTACAGGGACTTTCGCCATTGGCGTCTTTCCTTTGAACTCATCGGATTTGTGCTCGCCTTTGCCCAGGTTGACAAAATGAAACTCAAAATCGGCGCCCACTTCCTCCAGAACGTATAAGGTTTTCAGCGTATTTTGCGTGAAGAATCCGTACAAATGAAACATGCTGCCTCCAAACTTACGATTGTCAGGCGACTTCAAATAATGAAGCCGCTCCCTGTCCACCACCGATGCACATTGTGCAAACGACGTATTTAGCACCACGTCGCTTGCCTTCGATCAGTGCGTGGCCGACCATGCGCGCACCCGACATCCCATAGGGGTGACCAATCGAAATCGCACCACCGTTAACGTTGAGTTTTTCGCCTGGAATAGCCAATTCATCACGGCAATAAAGCACCTGCACGGCGAAAGCCTCATTGAGCTCCCACAAGTCGATGTCATCCATGGTCAATCCGTTGCGTTGCAGCAATTTCGGCACTGCGAATACCGGACCAATTCCCATTTCGTCGGGCTCACAGCCTGCCACGGCGGTACCTCGATAAATTCCGAGCGGCTCCAATCCTCGTTTCTCGGCAAGGCTCGCCTCCATGACTACGGATGCCGATGCGCCGTCCGATAACTGGCTCGCGTTGCCGGCGGTGATGAAGCCGTCCTCGCGTACGGGATTTAGCGAAGACAGGCCTTCAAGATTCGTTCCGGGACGATTGCCTTCGTCCTTATCGAGTACGACATCTTCAAAACTGATCTCTTTTGTTTCCTTGTCCATGACACCTTTACTTGATGCCAATGGCACGATTTCATCGTCGAATTTGCCGGCCTCCTGCCCTGCAGCAGTCCGCTTCTGACTTTGCAGTGCGTACTCGTCCTGCGCTTCACGACTAATGTTGTAACGTTTCGCGACAACCTCAGCGGTATCGATCATCGGCATATGTATGTGTTGATGCATGGCAAGCAAACGGGGATCGGCGGCGCGGTATGTATTCACGTGCTCATTCTGCACCAGACTGACCGACTCGAGTCCGCCACCCACCATGATGTCCACGCCATCGGAAACAATGGTCTTGGCAGCCAGCGCGATCGCCATCATTCCCGAGGAACACTGCCGGTCGACCGTCATACCTGCCGTCGTAACCGGCAATCCGGCCGCGAGTGCGATCTGGCGTGCAATATTGGCGCCCTGCGTGCCTTGTGGCAACGCACAGCCCATCATGACGTCTTCGACCTCGGCAGGATCCAGTCCTGCACGCAGAACGGCGTGTTTCACTGCATGCCCGCCAAGCGTTGGCGCCTCGGTATTATTGAATGCACCGCGATAGGCCTTGCCAATCGGTGTCCGCGCTGTCGATACGATTACTGCTTCTCTCATTACGATATCCCTGCCTTGGTAATTAGCTTAGTTCCAGTCCGAGTTTCCTGGCGGCCTGTTCTGCAAACTTGGTCGGTTGCTCGAACCCGTTTTGCAGCTCCCGCATTCCTGATTCGTCGTCAATAGTATCCCATGCCGCAGCGATTCCTTCTGCTGTTACACCATCCGGAGCCAGGGTCAGTCCTTCGGTCTCGAAGCCCTTGAATATCGCGAAACTGCCGCCACCCGCACAAAGCACTTTTCTCTGTGGCGCATCCGGTCCGGTCAGGAAAACAACACCGGGGCTGACCGCCTCCGGTGCCATCAATTTAAACACGGGTTCGGGGAACAATCCCTCTGTCATAGCTGTACCTGCCGTGGGCGCCAGACAATTCACACGAATATCGTACTTCGCGCCTTCAAGATGCAATGTATTCATCAGTCCGAGCATGGCCATCTTGGCAGCACAGTAATTCGCCTGCCCGAAGTTGCCGTACAGCCCGGAGCTCGATGTCGTGAATACGATACGACCGTATTGTTGTTCCCTCATTATTTCCCAAACGGCTTTGGTGCAATTCGCTGAGCCAATCAGGTGCACATCAATGACGAGACGAAATTCATCCATCGACATCTTGAGAAAGGTTTTATCCCGGAGGATGCCGGCATTGTTAACCAGGATGTCAATACGGCCCCATGTTTCCATGGCGACCGCCACCATATCCTCGACCTGCTCAAAACTCGCGACATTCGCACCGTGGGCGAATGCCTCACCACCCGCGGTTTCGATTTCGTCGACGACTGCCGCAGCGTGGGCAGAACTACCGTTTTCGTCACCAAGATCATTGACGACGACTCTCGCGCCCCGCTCAGCGAGCGCCAGCGCGTGACATCGTCCAAGCCCCTGACCACCACCGGTCACTATGGCGACCTGCCCGTCCAGTCTAATGCTCATTTTCTCTATCCTTTCAACGGGTTAATTACTGACAACCCACATCGACAAAATTTCTGCAATCAATGCCGGCGTTTCTTCATCTTCGATCTCGACGGTGACCTCCGTTTTCAAGAGCCAGTGGCCGGGCTTTTTCTCCGTCACGTCCAGGACTGTCTGCAGCGACCGCACTCGCTTGCCAACTCGAACCGGCATCAGGTAGCGAATTTTGTCCGACCCATAATTGATGCCCATCACCAGATTTTCCGGCCGTGCGGCATTTTGGGCATTCAGGTAGGACAGCAACGACAACGACAGGAAACCGTGCGCTATCGGCCCGCCAAACGGCGTTTGAGCCGCCCGTTCGGGGTCAATGTGGATGAACTGGTGATCGTTGGTCGCTTCTGCAAACTGGTTGACGCGTTCCTGGGTTATTTCCAACCAGGGCGACGGATCCAGTTTCTTGCCAACGAGGGAGGGAATGTCTTCTGATTTAATCGTTTTGACCACGTACTTGCGCCTTGTCGTTCATTTCAGCTAACCAACAGAGTCAGCGATCATGCCGACAAAAATGATCCTTTTCGTACCATGGTTGCGGTAGGCGATGTTGTCCGGAATTACGATGCAGTACTCAGGTCCAGAAGGTAGCTTCTCACCCGTAACCGGGCGGCCTCTTCCTCGGCCTCCCAATCCTGTATCGCAGCCTGAATCTCAGGATCAGCAATCAGCGGAACGAACTGGGCCTGCGATAAATGGGCACGCCAATTCTGATCCAACAGCACCGAGCGTGTAAACACCTCCGTCAATGCCAGTTCGATAGCGTCCTCGACATTACCCTGCATCGCCATTACGTTGACCCGCGCTCCGGGATCCTGCAACAGATCAACGCCATAGGTTCCTGCGATCGCCTGAATTTTCTCAATGCGCCGCGATAACTCATCGCGCGTCAGCGTTGTATACCACGCATCGAACGCCACCATCTGCGCCGTCAGGAATCGGGGGGAAATTGCGGTGGCATCAATATTGAGAATTCCCGGTGCATGCTGTTCCAGATAGGCACTAACGGCATCCACCGTGCCTCTCCGGGCAGCGTTTCTCAGCAAAAACTGAACCGCAGCACCGTAGGCAAATTGACGGTCTTCAATATCGTCTTCAATCACTTTTCGAGCAGCAGTCAGGCTCGCGTCTTCATCCCCGGACCCGGCCGCTCGCAATAATTCGATGCGATAGGCGATCGCACTGGTCGGCGCGATTGCAACAACCCGGTCGCGAAAATCATCCGCTTCGTCATTCAGGCCGAGTTGATAGAGAAATGCCGCGATAAACCCAGGAATTTCGTGATCTCTTGAGTCGACCTCCATCGCCTTGAGGCTTTGCTTCAGGAACTCAACACCGTCACCTGAATTCAATGCGATGTCTCCAAGTCGCAAATAGGCGTTGGGTTGCAGTGGCTCGATATCGAGTGACTGAATTAATGAGGTTCTGGCCTCTTCCAGATCATCAAGCTGTAGATACAGTGACCCTATCTCGTAATGAATGCGGGCGTTATAGGGGTCTTGTTTCAGCGCCGCCAGCTGCAGCTCCAGGGCTTTTTCAGGTTGCTGCGTCCCCTGCAGGATTTTGCTGAGTAACAGGCGAGCCTGATATTCTCTCGGATGTTCCGCAACGAGATTTTCTAGCTCCTGAATGGCATCAGCCAGTGTTTCAGCGTTGTTGCCGACGACACTGGGCTCAGCCCGAATATAGGCCTGAATTGCGCGGGCACCAACTTGATTGGGACGAAACTCCAAAACCTGATCCGTGATCGCCCGTACTGCGGCGAACGCATCGTCTTTGTTCATCAGCCCGGTCTCAAGCTGATGCAGGTAGTTGCTCGCCAGTTCAGTCTTGGCGTCCAGGAAATTGGGGTCGATCGTCAAAGCACCCTTCAGCAGTTGCTCGGCCGCCTCAAGCCCACCGTGAGAAAACGTCGCGCGCTGTTTTAGTGCCTGCAGGTAAAGGTCGTAAGCATCCGGACTATCAGTACCGACACCCGCGACGACGGTCTCATCGCTTGCACCCAGCAGCGAGGCAGAGAGGGCACGGCCGACCTTCAATGCGATTTCATCCTGAATACCGAATATGTCATCACTATTGCGGTCAAAACTCTCCGACCACACGTGATACCCGTCAGATGCACGAATGAGCTGTGCCGTAATGCGGATTCGAGTGCCGACCTGCTGCACGCTGCCCTCGAGAATGTGCGCAACTTGCAGCGCTTCCGCAATTTCGCGGATATTGATGTTCCTGCCCTTGAATGCAAAGCTCGACGTGCGAGCGGCGACCTTCAGATCCGGTATCTGTGCCAACATGTGCAAGAGCGTTTCCGTCAATCCATCGGAAAAGTACTCGTTATCTTCGTCGCTCGACATATTGACGAAAGGCAAAACCGCGACAGATTCCGAGCTGACGATCGTCGCATCCGGGTCGAGGTCATCGGTTGACTCGCTGGCGCTAAAAAAGGCGATGAATACAATGGCTATGACCACGCCGGCGATGGTGACGTAGTCCAGTGCCCCGACCGACACACGCAGATCAGCGTCAGCGCGATTGATGTCCGCCTCTTTTTTGATTCCAGTTGGAGTTAGTTCGTAGACCCACGAAAGTATGACGGCTGGAATGAATCCAAAAGCAAAGCTGAGGATGACTGCATTCGACACCCATTCGGGTGCGCCCAAAGTCGGCAGAATCGTCGTCAACACTTCAGTTAACAGCCAGCCCACGACCAGGTACGCGGCCGCTACACGGACGACATTGCGGCGTTGAAGTTCAGCGAACAGAGACATACACGCACACACGGACAGGCGGGATAATTAGACTACACCAAATCATAGACTGTGTTCTTAATTTGCTTCAATAACTTAGATGCACGAGCCGCCGAAATGGTTCATTTATTGACGCACTCGTCGCAACTCACAAACTGCCCTGCCAAAGGCCTCGACCTCGTCCCAATTGGTGAAATCGACGTTTGAATCGAGTGACGTCGGGCCATTGGTCATCCACATGATGAAACGGATCATGGTTTTGTCCCAGAATTTGTAGATTGAGTAGTTGATCCTGCCGCCGAATATGCCGATGACCGCCGGCTGCCAGTTGATCGTTTTGAAGAATTTTCTGACGTAGGGATTGGTATGTGGGTCCTTCTTTTCCGGCTTACGTGCCACTGCATTAACGGAAAAGAAAGCGCCCTGCATCGACTCCAGAACGTCAATATTGTCTTCGATGAACTGCGTCACCTCGGGACGATGCTTGCCATAGCGAATGCTGGCACCGATGACGACCTGATCGAACGGTGCCAGATCAATCTCCGCGTCCTGCGTAAGCTCAAGGAGTGTCGCGGAAAATCCATGCTCTTCAACAATTTCCTTTAGCCGCCGGCATATCTCAAGCGTATGCCCATCGACAGTCGAAAACACGAACCCGATCTGTGCCATTTCTGTAACTCGTTTCAAGACCTTTTGGAAATTGAACAGTACGCGAGTAAAGACTGTGAAACTAGAGAAGCTCTGATCAATTCAGGCGTGTGTCCAGTTTTCGGAGTCCTTTGAATCACCAGGAGCCAGTCCGATGATATCCCCTGTCGTGTCAACACCAAGGCCGAGCACGGTTCGGTTGGCATAGCCGAAGTAAGCTGTCACCTGGTTGATTTCCAGAATCTGTCCATCGTCCAGGCCCGCGGATCGCAGCGAAACAATATCGTCCTCGGTTATTTCACCGGCTGCCAGCGTCAGTTTGCCTGCGTATTGAAGACCCGCGAGCGGAGCGCCATCAAAAGCATCCTCTGGTTGACGATTCAGCAACGCCTCGCGAATCACATCGGTTCGCGCCGCATCGTCCAGCAAGCGCGACAATCCCGCGAAGTGGTGTTCAACGCAATACGCGCATTTATTCAGCGAACTTACGTATACGCCGATCGCCTCAAGATAGGCTTTTTCCAATGTATTCCGCGGGTGGTGCAAGACGTATTTGTAGAGCGTCATGTGGCCCTGCATCGTATGCGGGCGAAGGCTGTGCGCGAGCATAATGTTATCGACATTATTGTCGGGCCCCTTGATGCGATCGTATAACGCCCTGAGTTCGTTTTCCGAGTCGTCATACGCAATGGTATCAATCCAGGTCATTTCATCTCCTTTGTCTATAGACATCATGCACGAGAATAGGACAGAATTTCTCACACCATGGAACATCAATCATCTGCAAGGCTTGTTCGTGTGTGCGTGCTGGCGGCGGGGACTGCCACTCGCTTCGGCGATACCAAGCTCGTGCACAATTTTCGGGGCAGACCGCTGCTGCAACATGCGCTGCTTGCAGCGCAAGGTACGTGTGAAGGGCAGGTGACGCTTGTCGTCGGTCACGATCGGGAATCGGTGACCGCAGCGTCAAAAGGGTTAAGCGACCACGTCGTGGTGAATTGCGGCTACCAGTCCGGATTAGGAACGAGCATCGCGGCGGGTGTTCACGCATGCCGTGACGGCGCTGACGCTGTGATCATCCTGCTTGCTGATCAACCATTGGTAACAAAAGAACACCTGAACGTTCTTATAGACTCCTGGTCTGGAGGTTCAACCACAATAGTCGCGTCATCGTATGAGGGAACTCTCGGCCCGCCGATTCTTTTTCCGAAGAATGCCTTCGACGCGCTCTGCGAATTAAGCGGCGATACGGGGGCAAGAAATATTCTTTCAGACGACGACTTCAAGGTCAGAAGTATTGAGTTTCTGCCGGCGAGTCTGGATATCGATACGACCGAAGACCTGAAAAATCTCGATCAGGACTAACCGTCGAACGAAAAGTGCGCCTGTAATTCCGCGGCTATTTCCAACGCGATTGCCGCCGGACCGCGTCCCCCGATCTGAGAACCAACCGGCCCGCGTAATCGGTTTTCGAGTTTGTCCGCCGCGGCGCCGATTTCTCGAAGCAGCCTGTCTCTGCGATGCGGTGGCCCGAGTAACCCGATGAACTCCACGAATCCGTCCGCCAGCACTGACAGGTAGGCTCTGTCAGCATCGAGATTGTGACTCATCACGATGACTGCGTCGTATCTGGCCAAATCAAAATGTGAGGCGATGTCTCTAGCCGGGACGCAATCAACCGAAGCAGCGCCACTGCCCTCCAAACGAGCGACCGAGGCTGGACGATGGTCTGAGACTGCGACCTCCCAGCCCAACGCAACGGCGAATGTGATCAACGGCTCAGCGTCCTGGCCAGCCCCAAGTACCAGCAACCTCAGTGGCGCCATTATTCGCGCAACCCCAAAATCCGACTCCGCACTGGCAAGCGCCATTTCGGCCTGCGGCGCGTGTTCAAGCGCATCAATAAGACTCGTGAATGGCTCGTAGTTCGCGCCTGCGGTCAGTGGTTGTATCAAAATCTTCAATGTACCTTCACACCCGACACCAAGGCCGAATACGTCATCGTCAGCCTGAAGGTCGTAGGTGACTGCACCGGCAACACCGCTCACGATCACGCCCTTCGCACGCTCTGCCAGATCACCCTCAAGGCAACCACCCGAAAGCATGCCCAGGAATTCACCCCTCTCATTGGCCAGCATTTGGCTACCGGCCTTGCTGTAGGTAGAGCCCTCGGTATTGAGCACTGTGATTAATGCCAGCGGCCGGCCAGCCGCCGAATGACTCCAGAAATACTGGCACAGTTGATAAGGCAAACGTTCGATGAATCTTCTCCTCAGACCCAGGGTGCGCTAGCTCTGTCCTGTCAATTCCCGCCAGGCTGCCAACACTTCCTTTTCCTTGTCCTCAGGAATCCCGGCTCGTAAAGTCGCCCGCCGTTCCTCTGGCAACGAGTTGAACCACGCCAGCGTATCGCGCACCGTTTCATCAACGGGCCGAATAGTAAGTCCGGCATGCAGTGCTTTTTGGCCGGACCAGGTTAACGATCCCGATAATGGCGTATCCGAATCCGCCCACATCGGGATTTCCTGCCAGGCGCGCAAGCCATTGTCCGCCAGTACCTTAGCCGGCACCCAGGTCAAACTCGTTCCCTTGTCAGCGACGCGCAAACACGAATCCAGGATATCGCCCATGGGCATCGGCTGCCGAATAAGATTAAACGTGTCCATCATCTTCTCTTCTACACAATGGACCATAAACTGGCCGAGGTCGCGCACGTCAATATATTGCGTAAGATCCGAGGGCTTGCCCGGTGCGAGCATCTCACCGCCACGATCCGCCCGAACCGGCCAGTAAGTAAATCGATCGGACTTGTCGAGCGGACCGACGATCAACCCCGGCCGAATCTGCGTCACACGCCCCGGCAACGCATCCTCAGCGGCAAGCTCACAATAGGCTTTCAACTCACAGTAATGGGTTCTGACATCCTCTGTAGTCGGGTCCTCGAGCGTCGCATGGGCGACGTCTTCGGTGCGATATTTATCGCCTTCCATCCAGTTGTCATACTGGCAAATCGTCGACACGAACAGATATTGCCCAACATTGTCTGCAAGGTAGAGGCTGGACGCACGAACAATTCTCGGCACGAATCCAGAAGTATCAATGACGGCGTCCCACTGTCGGTTTTTGAGGCCCGAAAGACCCTCGTCGATCTCCGGATCACGGTTGCCTATGATTGTTTCCAGATCCGGAAACATACCGCTATTCGTCTTGCCACGATTAAACAGCGTTACTTCATGCCCCCTGTCGAGCGCATATTGCACGGTGTGCGGTCCCAGAAAACCGGTGCCGCCAAGAAACAATATCCTGAGCGGCTTCGCTGCGTGATTCGACGTCGCTCCAGACCAATCTGGAAACACACCAAGACCCGCAACAGCAGCTGTTGCACCGAGAAAATTACGTCTGTTCATCGTCATATTTTGACTCGCTTGTTCGATTGTCAAACAGAACTCTGTACTGTCAACGTCGACGGCATTTGATTTCCAGTGACGCGAAATCGTAAATATAGGCCGCTGCTTCCGACGCGGCCTTACCCCTATTTCCATTCGCGGCATCCGGATTGGATCTCATCCACTCACCGAACCTCACCGTGCCATCAACCGGGTAAGACGGCCGCACTGACCAACGATAGGTCTTGCAGTCCTCAAGCTCGACATCAACCCTGTGCTCCGAGCCGGCGACTTTTTTTGCCGAATACACAAGCTGATGCCTGTCATAGATCTCCACATCGTAGGCAATGTCCGCTTCGTTGACGGTGTTTGCCCAGGGAGGCTGCTGATCGTCATCGCTCAACTGATGTTCCCACGCGAGTGTCGGCGTTTGTGAGCGACTTACGCCTGCCCAGATTTTCTTTTTCACGCGCTTGACTGTGTCCGATTCCTTTGGCAACAGCGATTGTTGTACCGATACCCGTTCAAATAATTCAGCTACGATCTCGCGCCCTACGTAATGTCGGGCGAAATTTGCGTAGTCACGCCACGCAGCTTTCTCGTTCGCGATCCAATCGCTTAACGTATCCGTATCGCGGTAGTGAATCTCACTTTCGAAAAGATGCTGGCCATCTGACACTCTTCGCAACGTGGCGGTTGCCGTAAAAGTAATGGTCGCTACCTTGCCATCGACCTCGATGGACGAATCCGAAAAACTAACGTACAAAATGGCATCCGTATCTTCGGGTATTGGTGTCGATAGCGCGAACACTTTCGGCTTGAGTCCGGATACATCCCGGAGCCCCCAAAACACATCCGTTGCAAGTGCGTCATTCGATAGGGGTGACTCTGCAGATGCCGAGAGATCTTTTGTCAGCGCATCGCGAAAATCCTGGATCTGGCGCTTGATGGTCCCTGACACTCCACCGAAGATTGCGCCGGGAATAGTCAGTATGGGAATTGGAAAACTGACTGGGATGCCACCGATATCCTTCCTGAACACACCGATCTCGGCGCCTTTGTTGATGCCGTCGAGCAGGCCGTCGGTTTCCTTCCCATAACTGCCGGTTACCGCACTGCCTCCGGGGCTCGCACCGGGTAGGACAACAATCTTCCTCACGGATGTTCGATATTCCTCCGCCATGAGCATGTCGACTTCCTGAACCAGGGATTCGGGCACCTGACTGGTCTCGGCCGCATTGGCCGAACCAGCAGAACCAGTCATCGCAACCACTGTCAAAATAGCCACCAGCGTGCTGGCTGCTATCGCATATTGGCTTTTTGTATTCATACCGTGCCTCAATCTTAAACTGCCCGGTGCTCTGCTTTCCAGGTAAATGAAATCAGGATCATGGCCAGAACACAAGCGCCTGCGATGAGTGAAAACGCCGCATTCCACCCGGCGTTATCGAGCACATAGCCGATCACAATATTGGCACTCACCGCGCCACCCACGTATCCGAATAGACCGGTAAAACCAGCCGCCGTTCCAGCCGCTTTTTTTGGTGCAAGATCCAGCGCCTGCACACCGATCAGCATTATCGGGCCGTAAATAAAGAAGCCGATACCAATCAACATGGCGATATCAAGATTCGGATTTCCAACCGGGTTTTTCCAATAGATGAGCACGCAAACCAGAGTGAGTAGCAAATACGCTATCGACACCGGCGCTCGCCGACCGTTGAATACCTTATCGGACAACCAGCCGCAAATCAGCGTTCCGGGTATACCGGCGAACTCGTAAAATGCGTACGCCCATCCCGATTGCTCAAAAGAGAAATGTTTCACTTCGTTCAAATAGGTCGGCGCCCAGTCCAGCACGCCATAGCGAATAAAATAAACGAATGCGTTAGCCAGCGCGATGGTCCAAAGAAACTTATTGTTCAAGACATATTCGAAAAATATCGCCTTCGCCGACAATTCCTTCTCGTAGCTCTCGCCATACTCAAATGTTTTCGGGTAGTCGTTACGATGATTCTCGATCGTCGGCAATCCTTCAGACTGTGGCGTGTCACGAACCAACAGAAAGATCAGTACCGCGACGATCAGCGCGAAAAAACCATGTACGTACAAAATTGAATGCCAGTCAGCGAACATCGCCATGGCGAGTATCGCGATCGGTCCAACCATCCCGCCACCAATATTATGGGCAACATTCCAAACCGCCATTTTGGTGCCACGTTCAGCGGGCGAAAACCAGTGCACCATCACACGACCGGACGGTGGCCAACCCATTCCCTGAAACCAGCCGTTCATTAGTAACAAGACAAACATGATGGTGACTGAGCTGGTGGCAACCGGCATCGTGCCCATAAAAATCATGATCAGCGCGGAGCACGTGAGCCCCAGGGTCATGAAAACGCGTGCGTTACTTCTGTCCGATACATTGCCCATGAAAAACTTGGACAGACCGTACGCTATCGACACACCGGACAGGGCGATGCCCAGATCTGCTTTTGAATAGCCCTGCTCGATCAGGTACGGCATCGCCAGTGTGAAGTTTTTCCGGACGAGATAGTAGCCGGCGTAGCCAAGGAATATCCCGGCAAATACTTGCAGGCGCAGTCGCTTATAGCCTGCATCGACCTTGTCTTCCGGCAGTGGCTTCTGATGGCCCGGTGGCCGAAGAAAACCGATCATTTTCGGGACTCGACGAATCTCACTGTCAAGTCCGGAAAATCGGTAAAGACCCCGTCTACGCCAACTTCGTCAAAAAATATTCGCAAGAAGTCATCGTAGTCCTTCGCAAATGGGGGCATTTGATTGCGTTCACGTCGAAACGTATAGGGATGAACCTGTAACCCGGCCGCATGTGCAAGCTCAAGCAACCCGGTGACTTTGATGTTAGAGGCTGTTGATTCCGGTGCGACAAGCAAGGCGGCCGACGGTCCTATTCCATCGACGTAGGTCGCCAGCCTTTGCACGCCGGTATCGTTTAGCATCCAGCGATATTCCTCTTCGGTGCCCATTAATTGAATCAGCGGCAGATCCATGCCCAGTTCGGGCATCAGTTCACCGTGAATCCGTTGCAATTCGCTTGAATCGAAACACTGCAGGAATATTTTGTCCGACTTCTTTTCATAACCATACTGTTGCAGCACGCGTAGAGTCGCTTTCGCAATATCCTTGCCCTCGTCACGATGAAATGCCGGACTTTTTATTTCCGGATACAATCCGACAGATTTTCCGGTCGATACATTCAGCCCCTGAATTAGTTCGATTTCGTCGGCAAGTGTATGTACACGAAACGACGACTTTCCCAGCGGAAAACGATCTTTGAAAACGGGTGTTGCATCACCGTCTTTCAAGGCGAAACGCTCGACGACTGAAAGTTGTTGAATCTCATCCAGAGTGAAATCGATAACATAGTATCTGTTGTCATCTCGATGCCGGGCAGGAAATATCTCGGCAACATTGCTTACGGTGTCCAGATGACGGTCGTGCAAGACGACAAGCTCATCGTCTTTGGTCATGACAAGGTCCTGCTCGATATAATCGGCACCCTGCGCATAGGCCATCGCCTTGGCGGCAATCGTGTGCTCTGGTAGATAGCCGCTGGCTCCGCGATGCGCGATAACCAGTTTTCTGGCGCCCGTTGTTGCAGCAGCTGCACTGGAATGATTTCCTGACGTTACGGTACAACCCGCTATGGACAACGCCACGATAAGATATGAGAGTTTTGTAAGCATCTGGCCAGTATACGACAACTACGTGTGGGTAGAACGGCTCGGCCATGCGAACCGATGCGCTAATCTGTAGACTAAGTGTACACAGGCACGATGAAGCCCCACCACATCAATGAGGTTTATAGTGAGTAAGAAAACCGACGACGCTGAGCCGGAAATCGATCTGGAGGAAATCAGGGAGTTCTACGACGAGGTTTACTATTCCGGGGCCAGTGCTTCTGACACAGGTCGAATTCCCAGACACTATTTTCGTTTATTCAAACGGCTAAAAATAAGCCGTGGTGCCGATGTGCTGGACGTTGCGTGTGGCACCGGCGAGTGGCTCGAAGCCTGCGCGGGCGAGAATTGCCGCGTTTCGGGTGTTGATCTGTCTGCAAAGGCGATTACTGTTTGTCGCGAGCGGCTGCCACAGGGTAAATTTTACGCTCAGCCGGCTGAAACCCTGCCTTTCGACGACGATAGTTTTGATGTGGTCACCTGCCTTGGCTCGCTGGAACATTTTGTCGACCCGATCAGCAGCTTGCAGGAGATGGCGCGAGTGGCCAGGGCGGACGCCAAGATCGTCATCCTGGTACCCAACAAGGACTTTCTAACCCGCAAGCTGGGCCTGTTCGGTGGAACCTACCAGGTCGACGCCAAGGAAGTTGTAAGGACTCTGGAAGAGTGGGATGCACTGTTTGTTGCAGGCGGATTGTCGGTGGCTGAGCGATGGAAGGATTTACATGTCCTCACTTTTGACTGGATCAGGAAGGGCAAGGTTTACATGTGGCCGTTTCGTGCCTTACAAGCCCTTCTCCTGGCGATCTGGCCATTGCGATGGCAGTACCAGGTGTATCACCGCTGTGTTGTTAGTTCCTAGTGGGACATCCTGAGCAAACGAGCGATCGGCAACCGTAACAGCTTGCCGAGCCAGGTAAGATACGCGCGAGCGGGTCCGTATCGCTCACAACGGCTCAACACTTCACGTTGTTCACGCAGGCGCGCGCGAACGTTTTGCCGACTCACTCCAGCCATTTCGACCACAATGCTGGTTGAGTCTGCGTGGAGAGTTCGCAGGTCCCGGGGCAAGCGCAGTAGAAAATCCAGGTCGCCGGTGATGCGGTAATGCGTATCGAACAAACCGTAACTCTGAAATAAAGATCGCCGGTGCAACAGTCCCGGGTGACACACAATTATCCTTGGACCAACGCGTTTGTAGTCCCATGCAGAGCCAAAAGTAAATGATTTTTCGGTATCCGAGTTGAAGAACAAGCCGCGCGACGTCACGATATCGTATTCATGGCTGCCAATGGCCGTGAAGATTCGTGCCAGGGAACCGGGATCAGCCCACGCGTCATCGGCACCGATAAAGCAAACGTACTCACCACGTGCTCGCTGTAATGCCTGGTTCCACGCATCGTAGATGCCATCATCCTGTTCGCTTTGCCACCATGCAATGTGCTGCTCGTATTTGTTGATCAAATCAACCGTACCGTCGCTGGAAGCACCGTCGGCAAGCAACAATTCCCAGTCAGTGAACTCTTGCTCGATAATCGATTGCAGGCAGCGCTCCAGGGTGGACTCAGCCTGCCAGGTCGCGAGAATTATCGAAAGTCGAGGTGTGGCCTCAGGGTTTGATCTGTTGACTGCTGTCACCAGAAACTCCGATCAACATATCTCGTGTTTGCCATTCCAATAACCCCATACGCAGTAGCCAGCGTTACAAATTCGGTCGATTAGTTCGGTGAAAAGCAGCCGCTATCAATTTTCTGTTCTCTAAGTGCTCGCTATGCTTTTAAACCAGAGCTATATCCGTCCCAAAGGCACTAACGGCTCACAGCCACCAAGATATTCCGGTCGATCTGCTCGACGAGGAGACGCGATCGTAAATCCAATTCTAGTGATTCTGTGAACCACGTCGTTTGCGCCGAAGAGGGGCTTACATTACCATAACGCAACGTTTGCAGATGGCTCCCGCCGCTTTGATTTAGGAACCCTGGTGAAACCCAACTACTTGTTTGTAGCAGTAATTTTGGCGCTATTGTCGTGGCCGGCTCACGCCTATATCGACCCTGGTTCCGGCAGCGCAATCATGGGCGCTATTGTCGGGTTTATCGTTGCTATCAGCCTCGCACTGAAGACCTACTGGTACAAGCTCAAAGCTTTGTTCACTGGCGCCGATAAGACGCAACCGCCTTCTGAGAATCAAACCCAGATCGACGAGTAAATTGCGCGTTGGCAAAATTGATGTATTCCTTCTAGGCGCTGGTCGACCAGCGAGGGGCTTTCGCCCGTCTGCGCTTAAACACATCAACCCGGCAACCTGTGCGCTCGACTGGCAGCAGAGAGCATTTTGCGACGCGGTCGACGAACCGAATATCCATTTTCTGGGCGGTTATCAGGTTCAGTCCGTCATGGACAAATATCCGCAGCTCAACTTTACTGTTGTTGCGGATTGGTCGAAACGATCAATATTGCATACGCTGCTCGCGGCGCCGTTTCGTGATGATCCAGCGATCGTCAGCTATTCGGATACCGTATTCAGGCCACACGTTATCCATCAAATGCTCGACGTTGCTGCTGACGTCGTGGTTTGCATTGATTCGCAATGGCGGCGACGTTACGAAGAACGAAGCAATGAGGACCTCAAGTCTGCTGAGACAATCGATCTTGCAGATCACGAAAGCAGGAATCTGCAGGTAGACCCGCATAACTCGACGGTCGAATTTACAGGGCTGATGCTGTTGCGACAATCTGCAATTAGCCGCTTGCTCAGGGCAGACGAAGCAGCGATCGGTGACGATCTTGTCGATGCAATTGACTACCTTCTGGGTCGGGGTCTGGCGGTCGAATTTGTCGACGCGCGTTGCGAATGGGCTGAATTTAATGAGCCTGCAGACATTGCAAGATTCGTACTCGGTACCAAAGCAGAAACGCTGGCTCGCCTGGAGAACGTCGTCACAAAATCGGAGATCGGTCGCCAGGTGACGTTTTCGGTGAACGATTGGATGCGTGCGAAATCACAGGTTTTTGGCCGGATAAATGAGATGTTCCCCAAGACCCGCCTGATCGTTCGCAGCAGCGCCAAGTCGGAGGACGGTTGGGATGGGTCGCTTGCCGGCAGTCATGACAGCATATTGGACGTGCCAAGCAATGAGCCGGAGCGGATCTACGATGCGGTTGAAAGCGTCATCGACTCATATTCCCGGCAAGGCGAAGACGACCAGGTGCTGGTACAGGAACTTCTGGGCGATGTGGTCTGTTCAGGCGTGGTCTTCACTCGCGTATTGGAGACCGGTGCGCCTTACTACCGCATCAATTTTGACGACGAGACCCCGTCGACCGAGTCGGTAACCAGTGGTTCGGGACATTCATTGCGTACCGTGCTCGTTTCCCGTCGACGCCCAGAAGACGTCCGCAATGTGGAGCCGTCCTTGTGTGGCTTACTGGACGCTGTAACGGAACTCGAAGAATTGCTTGGCTATGACAAGCTGGATATCGAATTTGCTGTCGACAGGCATGACAAAGTTCATATTTTTCAGGTCAGGCCAATCACGGTAGATCATAGTGAGTTTGAAGCCGAAGATGCAGAGATTTTCGAGTCGCTCGAGAGCGACGGCAAACGATTTGACGAATTGCAGGCGTGCAACCCGTTCACAGCCGGAGATCGGACGATATTCGGCGTCATGCCAGACTGGAATCCGGCCGAAATAATCGGCACACGACCAAGCCCATTGGCATACAGCTTGTATCGGTATCTGATTACCGACGAAATATGGGCTACCCAACGTGCGCAATTCGGCTATCGGGACGTGCGACCGCATAACCTTATAGTCAGTTTTTCGGGACAGCCATACGTCGATATTCGTGCAAGTTTGAATTCTTTCATACCGGCCAGCATCGCAACCGATACGGCGAACCGGCTGGTTGATGCTTACATCGAATATCTCGTCGGCAATCCTGATTTGCACGACAAGCTGGAATTTGGAGTCGCTTTGACTGTTCTCAGCCCTTGTTTCAGGAGCAACGCGGAGTTGCGTTTAGCGAAGAAAAGTCAGCGCGATTGCGACGATATTGACGCACTGGAAGCGGGGTTGAGGGAGATAACGAATCGGGCTTTAAAGCGCCTCGATAGTGACATCGCAGCAATTCAAGAGCTCGCGCGGCGTCGCGAACTGATTGAGTCGACGGCAATGCCGGACTTACAGAAGGCGATCGTGTTGCTGGAGGATTGTCGAAACCTGGGCACACTGGCATTTGCACATGCAGCGCGAGCGGGGTTTATGGCGACAACATTTCTGAATGATTTTGTCACGATCGGCGTTCTGACCGAAGAACAACGACAGCATTTCCTGCTGGGAGTCGCAACCGTCACTGCGGAATTTGAAGAAGATCTGATCAAATTGCAAAACGCAGAAATCTCAATGCAAGCGTTTGTCGATCGATACGGACATTTAAGGCCCGGGACGTATGACATCACTGTACCGTCTTATCGTGAGGATGCGGATAGATACTTTCTAAGTGGCGGACGTTCGAACGATGGTGGCCAGACAGTCGCTGCCGTCACTCGTCCGGCGCCGTTTGCACCGGACTCTGAGCTTTGTGATGGCGTAAAGGAGGTACTCAAGAATCTAGGCATCAAGTGCGATCCGCTCGCACTTTTTGCTTATATTAAAGATGCGATTCGCATGCGCGAAGAGGTCAAATTTATTTTTACCAAAAACCTCAGTCGCGCACTGGACCTATTCGTGAGTTACGGAAAAGACAACGAGATTTCACGCACCGATCTCGCACAATTGACCTATGACGATTTCAAAAGCGTTCAAAATGGGGCGACGGACAGGGCCGATCTCGTTGCCAGTATCCAGAACAGGAAACGGACGACGCGAATCAGCCAGATGGTCGAGTTGCCGGAGTTGATTGTCGGCGTTTGCGATATGTACTGTTTTGAGCGACGGCGCGCACAGCCGAACTTTGTTACGTCCAAAGCGATCGAGGCGCCATGCCAACATTTGAGCGCGGGCGGCAACGTTGATCTCAAGGGAAAAATTCTCTTCATTTCGCAGGCAGATCCCGGCTACGATTGGATATTCGTGCACGGCATTGCCGGTTTGGTCACCCAATACGGCGGTGCAAATTCGCATATGGCGATTCGGTCCGCAGAATTGGGATTGCCAGCGGCGATAGGGGTTGGCGACAGGCTCTTCGAAAGCCTCATACGTAGCCGACGAGTACGCCTTGACTGCAAGGCACGGACGATCGAAGTGACCGCATGAATAAACTCGCCATTAGTCAGCGCGTCGACGAGCACAAAGCCTATGGTGAACGTCGCGATGGCCTGGATCAGCGCTGGTTCGAGTTCGCCGACAGACTGGGGTGCGCTCCGATACCGTTGCCGAATATACAAGCGGACAAGGTTGACGCCTATCTAGACACCATCGAGCCCGACGTGATCATTCTTAGCGGCGGGAATACTCTGCTGGTGCAGCTCGAAAATGCAGATGATATTGCGCCCGAGCGAGATCAGTTCGAAGCGGCATTGCTCACGTGGGGGCTTGCCAACAAAAAGCCGGTGCTTGGTGTATGTCGCGGAATGCAGTTCATTAACCAATTTTTTGGTGGATCAACGTGTGAACTGAGCGGACACGTTGCTTGCCGCCACCGCGTATCTTTTGCCGGAGATATGTCGGATGCCGAACCAATGGATGTAAATAGTTTTCACAATTGGGGAATCAAGCTGGAACAGCTCGGCATTGAGCTTTCCCAGCTGGCGATCGCCGCGGACGGTACGGTCGAGGCGCTGTCGCATGCGACACAAAAGGTTGCAGGCATCATGTGGCATCCGGAAAGAGAAGACCCGTTTGCTGAGGCGGATCTGACGCTAGTGCGTCGTCTGCTGGAATTGTGAAAGCGCTGGTCCTTGCGGCGGGCCAGGGAAGCCGGCTTCGACCGTTAACCAATGACCGGCCGAAAAGCATGGTGGAGCTGTTGGGCCGCTCTCTCCTCGCAAGGCAAGCGGACACGTTCGCAAACTGCGGTATCAAAGACGTTGCTGTTGTCGGTGGCTTCAAGATTGAGCAGATTCGCGCAGCTGGCTTTCGGTGTTTTGAAAATAATCGCTTCGAGTCGACCAATATGGTCGAGTCCCTGTTCGCCGCGCGTGAATTCATCACCGGCCCGGATGACCTGATCATCAGTTACGGCGACATAGTCTATGAGTCTAGGAGTCTCAGCCAGTTGATGGCGGCCGAGTCCGATGTTTGTCTGATGGTGGACGGGAATTGGCGCGACTATTGGAGCCAGCGACTGGACGACCCGTTGAGCGATGCAGAAACATTGAAGTTTAAGGACGGCGACCTTATTGCCGAAGTCGGAAAGAAACCCACGTCGTACGATCAAATTGAGGCCCAATACACTGGATTGATCAAAATTTGCGGCGGCGCATTAAGCGCCTTTTGCCAGTTCTACGACCAGCTGGAGCGTGCCGCTACCTACGACGGTCAGTCTTTTGAGAATATGTATATGACCAGCTTCCTGCAGCTGTTGATCGACGCCGGCTGGCCGGTGCAAGGTGTGCTAGTGGAGGGTGGCTGGCTGGAGGTGGATACGGTGTCTGATCTCGAGCTGTACGAGCGCCTTGCCGAGTCGGGTGATTTGGACGCGTATTGCAAACTGGAACGATACTAGTTGGGTTTCTTCAAACACATCACCAGCCTGATCAGTTTTCTGCAGCTGCCGCGCACGCAGCGGCGGGTCGTCTTTTACTCGGAAGGCCTAGCATACTGGACTCACCTGCAGGGGCTCCTAACGCGCTTTCTTGATGTCGCTGACGTCCCTGTTTGCTACTTCAGCTCAGACCCAAACGACCCGGGTCTGGCACTTGCACACCCAAATCTTACGTCGTTCCTGGTTGACGAGGGTTGGGTCCGCGACTGGTTGTTCGAAAATGTCGATGCCAATCTCATTGTTTTGACCATGCCGGACCTGCACCAGTACCAGCTAAAGCGTTCCAGGAACGACGTGCACTACGTTTACGTACAGCATTCTTTGGTAAGTCTGCACATGGCCTACAGGCCCGGAGCATTTGACCATTTTGATACTGTTTTTTGCGCCGGTCCGCACCATGTATCCGAGCTTCGGGCGTTGGAAGCGCAGCGTGGCACGCGTAGAAAAAATATTGTCGAACACGGTTATGACCGCCTTGACCAGATACTCGCAGGCGAGCTTGATCGTCAACAGCCATCGCCCAGTGCGGGGCAACCGACGCAAGTACTGATTGCGCCGTCGTGGGGGCCAAACGGAATAATCGAAAGGCTGGGTAATGCGCCGGTTGAGGCGCTGTTACGAGCAGGCCATCGCGTTACATTGCGGCCGCATCCGCAAACTACGCGCCTGAATAGTTCAGCGGTCGACAGCATCGTGCAATCGAATCAACACAACCCGTTATTCCAGTACGATGATGATGTTTCCTCGACAAGCTCGTTGCTGGCATCGGACGTGATGGTCAGCGACTGGTCGGGCGCTGCACTTGATTATGCATTTGGACTCGGCAAGCCGGTCATCTTCATCGATACGCCACGCAAGGTGAACAATTCGGATTATGCGGCACTGAATATCGAGCCCTTTGAGTCAGGCATCCGCGATATCGTTGGAGAAATTGTCGCGGAAGACAGCTTGGCAGAACTCGGCGATGTGGTGCGGCGGTTGATAGATAATTCCTCTCGCGCTGACGTGCGAGAGCTTGCGGAGCGGCACGTGTTCAATCTTGGTCGAAGCAGCGAAGTCGGCGCGACCGCCTTGCAACAATTACTAGCAGAGTGCGGGCCATGAACGCGGCGAGGATGATGGTCGCACTTTGCCTGGCCCTTGCGGTGTCGTTACTGACGGCGAATGAATCGAGCGCGGCGCCAGCTGCGTCGTGCGAAGTGATGCCCTTCAGCCAGGAATTGGCGAAATGGGCGGAGTCCGAACCGTCGGTGGCTTCGTACTCGCTGGCTTGCGATGAGTCGCAGATCACTTTCGACGCTCGTGTTACTGACTCGGCACCGTTGATCTACGCTCCCAATCTCGGTGTTTTGGCAGAGACCAGGCCTTTCTATGGTCTGGCCGCGTATTACAACGCCATTAGAGATATTGAGATCCGAAGCCCGGTGGGCGGTTCCGAGTGGCGAGGTTGGAAAGGTCGCTTCGCAGCCGCGCTCGTCAAATTGAATGACGGCGGTGTCCAGGTTAACCACCGTCAAATCGAGTTGGCGCCGAACGCCGACGGACGTATTCGCCTGCAGATCGGTGTGATTGACTCGGACGGGCAGGGTTCATTTGACGGTATTTATGCACAGGACCTGCGCTATAGCCATCTGTGGGGCTGGTTGCGAGTCTTGTGCCTGCTGCTGGAAAAAGCACTAACAACAATACACGACGTCACCGGTATGGGTTGGGGGTGGTGCATCATGCTGTTGTGCGCCGCCATCAAGGTTGCGTTGATCCCCGTAACAAAGTTCGTGCGGTTTCAGCAACGGCGGGTTGGTGAAATTCAATCAGCACTGCAACAGCCGCTCGGGCAGATCAAGGCAAACTTTGACGGTCAGGAAGCCCATGAGCGCATCATGGCAGCACACAAGGACCTCGGCGTTTCGCCGTTCTACACGCTTAAACCCATGCTCGGCATGTTCATTCAGGTACCTGTCCTGGTGGCGGCATTCAACATGCTGGGCGAGTTGCCGGTCCTGTCGGGGCAGGCGTTCTGGTGGATTTCGGACCTGGCGTATCCAGACGCCGTGCTACAAGCCGCTGGCTCGAATAATGCGATTCCGCTTTTTGGCACATCGCTGAATTTGCTGCCTATATTGATGACTGTGGTTACGGTCGCGTCTGCAATTTTGTACAAAGATCGGGTGGCACCCGCGTCCGAGACCAAAAAGCAGAAGCGCAATCTGTATTTCATGGCTGTCGCTTTCTTTGTCTTGTTTTACCCGTTCCCAGCGTCAATGGTTTTGTACTGGGCGACGGCAAACGTCCTGCAGGTTGTGCAACAGGTTGTTAGCAAAGAATGAATCCGTTTCACGACATATCCAGAGAGCTGCGCCGAACCGCGACGGTTGACGCAGTAGTCAATGGTGATGTCATCGACGTCAGAGCCGACCTGTACCGATTGTTGCAAAGCGACCAATGGACTTCGGATGACTGGGTACGGCTTGACCAGATCGCCGGCAGGCTCGACATAACGAAAAAAGTATTCGATTCTTACTCGAAGAAATGGACCAGTACGACGGCAGTGGAACTTGATGGATCGTGGCGAGCCGTTTGTGCGGCTGTCTTCTGTTTGGCATTTGTCGAGGAGTTCGAGCGAGACAGCAGCAATCCATTAGTGCTGAAACGTCTGAATGTGGCGCAAAAGGCCATAGATTATCTTGCGGCGATCGCACCTGAGGACGCCGACAGGCTCACACAGGCGATGAGTTCGATGCACTTTTCGCATGAAGCCCAGAGCGCCGCGCCGTCTGCCAAGAAGCGTTCCGCGCCGGCAACCAATACCAACGTGACTTTGCCGTTGACGGTACTTTTCTATGAGGGCCCGATCGCCAGAGCATATCTTGAGACCATCACCAGTCTCGGATTCAGGCCACGAAAAATCGTACACTTGATTTCGAAGGCCAATCTTGCGACCGGTCGAGAAAATCTGTGCTGGCTGCCAACCGCCCTGCGCAAGCCGTTAGCTGCCAGTATGCAACGCAACCAGATTTTTCACTGGCCGAATGCTATCGCCAGGCGGTTTCCGAACGAAGTGACAGCAATAATCCGTGCTGTCGCAACCAATTTTGACTTTGCAGAAACGAGCATACGAAATGCGCAGGTCAACAAGCCGCTTATTGAATACAGTTCGGACATTGAAACTGTACTCATCGAAAACTTGAGGGACCCGGTATTGCTCGATTACTTAAGCAGTGAGACTGACAGGGAATTTCTTTTTACGGGCGGAGGGATAGTCCCGCCAGATCTGCTGGCGATTCCAGACGCACGTTTTATCCATGTGCATCCCGGGTTCTTGCCCGATATTCGAGGTGCCGATGGGCTGCTTTGGTCAGTTCTGACAAACGGATGTCCGTCAGCATCGGCGTTCTATATGGCCCCGGGCATCGATACCGGGGCGGTACTATTGCGCCGCTGGTTGCCTGCGATTCGAATCCAGCTGCAATCGGACATTGACATTGTTACGCGTTATCGAATGGCGTATGCCCTGATCGATCCCTGGGTTCGATGCCGAGTGCTTCGTGAGGTTTTGAGAAGCAATGCGTCCTTTTCGAACATCAAAGCGTTTGCACAAGATGAAATGGAGGGTATTACCTATCACTTCATGCATGAGCGGCTGCGGGGGATGGCAGCGGCAAAGTTATTTGGTCAAACATGAGCGTGAAACGCCAGAACTATTTTATTGATATTGCCGCATATTGCGTTGCGATTTCAGCATTGCAGTTTCTCGCCGTACCCGTCTTCATGATCGGCAACAATCCAGGCGACTTCGCCTTTATCGATCTCAATACCCTGATTCTTGCCGGTGCTTTACTCAGCTTCGGCACTGCCATCGTGCTATTGACGTTGTTCGGTGGGCTGTGGTCTATCGGTAAAATGGAAATTGCCATGCCCGCGGCGCAACTGCTGTTCTGGTGGGTGCTCATTGCCGGCTTCTTGCTGCCGGTGTCCGTTAGCGCCGGCATGGTGGACGCCCGCACAGTAGGCATCGACATACAGCATCTGGTCACAGTCGCGTTGATGGCGGCTGCCCTGACCTGGCTGGAGCGAACGCCTGCAAGGCAATACCTGCTTGTTTTCGCCGCCGTAATTGCGGTGTATACAGCGACAACGTCTGTTTACGCCGTCTCGCGTGCAGATGTCGGCAGGGCGACGGCTGTTACCGCAGCGGAATTACACGAATCGCTACGCCTCTCAAGCGTCGCAAATGTCATCGTCATTAGTTTCGACGGATTACAAGGTCATGTCGTGGCGCAGCAGCTCCGTACGGACGAGGATGCGGCGAAGTCGCTCAAGGACTTTACCGTGTTTTCGAATGCCATGTCGCAATCGCCGGCGACCGAGGCGTCGATTATCGGCGAACTGTTCGGTGTTCGAGATTACAAAACTCTCGGACACAGTATCGAGGACGTCAAAGCAGAGCTGACCAATAGCCTTCTGGGCGAGCAGGTTCCACTACTGCGGTACGGCGACGCCTATCAAAAGGCGTACTTGTTCGGCAAAAGTATGCAAATTCGTCAAAACGAGTCGACGACAACGGCGGACAGCATCGAGTTCCTGAAATTCGCCCTGGTTCGCGTCGCTACTCGAAAAGCGGTCGACAATGGTGTCAGCGATCTTACCTTTGACTGGCTTCTGCGGTTGTTCGCGCAGCCGGTCAGCGACGAACTGGCAGAGCGGTTGCGGAATCATACCGGTCCGGAATGGGACAAACGATATGTCGCAGAAATTAAAGCGTTCGATTTATTTGTCAGCGACCTGGCCGCAACGGAAAAGCCACAAAGTTTTCGATATTTGCATTTCGCTTTTACCCATTACCCCATCGATTTTGACGCGCAGTGCACGTACCGTAGCGACGATGCAAAGTGGTTCCGATCCAATCAGAATGAAACCGGCTTGGCCAATGAGACAATCTGTGCCTTTGCAAAGATGAAAGCGCTATTACAAAAACTAAAAGAGCTGCAAGTTTATGACAATTCATTGATCGTCTTTAAGTCGGACCACGGGCACCCAACCAACTATTTTTCGAGGCCGCCTTACAACCTGGAAATAAATGGTCATGCTCTTTGGGGCTACAGCCGCTATCGACCCATGTTAATGGTCAAGCCGGCGCGGACCCGGCAGAAGGAGATAGAGTGGCGAGATAACCTGGTTCTGTTGAATGACCTGGCGAAGACCATTTGCGTGCACGGCAGTGGCGCAAATACTCGGCCAAATTGCGACGATTTCGGGGGTATCGACATACTGCAATCCGGAAACGAGGATACGGGATATTTTCTCTACGTAGTCCCTACGTCAAAGAGTTCTTTTACCTTTGAAACACACGTCGTCGCACCGGTGGAGTCTCGGCAGAAAAACCCGGCGGAGGTATTGTCCGACTTGCACAAATTAGTGCCGAGAAATTGACGATTCTGTATTGACTGGCAACTTGCAAACGGCATTTCGTACAAGCCGCTGCCCGACAGGGATGACAGACGTGGCCTCGGGAAGGTCTAATCAATTTGTATTTTCAAAAGTCAGCCTTATCTAGCTCAACTTTTCTCAGCCCTACGTAACACGGCAAATAGGTGATCACGACTTATTCCCGCGCCCGGAATACTCGTCGAACTTTGGCGCCCCAACATTTTTCGGAGTAGTCTAACAAGACCGAGAAACGCAGTGGGGAACACACCATAGAAATACGTAAGCATCCAATTTACGATGTGGCCGAGCAATCTAAACTTGAAATAGCGAAAAACTTCGCACCGCACGACAACCACGCCGGCAGCTTTGGAAATGTATTGGAGCCAGTCCCTGGAAATAAAAACGATGTGCTCGGGGTAATAGCAATACCACCAGTTCGCGCCAAATCGGTTCCACAAAGAATTGTCGGCATCTCCGGTAGTCAAAATGAGAACGCCGTCTTTGGATAGCTTTGACGTGAACTGCTCGACGAGCAACATAGGATTCGTCACATGTTCAATGACATCTGTCGCGATCACAACATCGAAACGAAGTTCATCTGGTATTTCGTCGATCGAAGACCACACATTGCTACCAATATTTTGCGACGCAACATTGGCCGCAGCACGATTAACTTCGACACCGTTACGTTGATACTGCGCACCAAGTTGTGAAAGTAGTCCCCCTGTGTAGCAGCCAAAATCCAGCACACTCCCTCCATGCGGTAGCTGCCTGGCAATGTAACGGGCGACCAGATCCCAGTCTGGTCTGGACGTATTAGCAGACCACGTTGTTGTCGCGACATTGTCATATAGATTCGCGTATGTTTCGGCAGTCTGAGCCGGGTTCCGGAACTTCAGACTGCAATTGTGGCAACGATATAGCCAACCGCCTGGTAATGGTTGCTTGAGGCGAGCACCTGCGAACCATTGCGAGTCGGGGAGCCTTCCGATTTCGGAATGGTCTTTGCTCTCGCAGCAAGGGCAGCTTTCGCGTAGCTCTGTAGTCACGATATTCGTTCGCCGCCTGGCACCGAATTAATGGTTGGTATGTCAGGTATTTCGTTCCGCTCATTGCGTAAATGCTGTAACACTGGAATAAATAGTGCCAGAGATATGCATGCGTAAGCGGCGCGGCCCGCAGGAGCGCCAATAAGACCGATGTTATCAATCGCAAAATACGCAGCGATAACGGCGAAAATGCCCGACGTAATTACGGTCAGACTGATAAATCGAATGCGACCCATGCCGAGTAACAGGTAATAAGACACTGAATTTAGAGATAGTATCCAGTAGGCAACAACCAACCACGGTAATAGCAGCGAGGCCGGACCAGCCGATTCTGGTCCTACCCAAAAGTGCAGGAACGCGGGGCCAATTAATATCATTGCCACCGCAAGGCTGGTGCTCAAAACCAGATTGCCAACAGTCGTAATCCTAGTGAAACTTGAAAGGGAGAACGAGCCACCACTTTCGAGTTTTCGACTTACCTTCGGGAAGATCACGCTCAGACCAGCCGCCGATACAGCGTGAGTCTGCATCGCTAGCTGAGAGGCAATCGCGTAATACGTCAGACTGGATGCACCCAACATTGATCCGATCAGCATTCTATCCACCGCGCCAAACATCACACCTCCGACACCTTGTAGCCAACCCCATTTCGCGAAATGCAATACATCAGATGAGCCCTGAAAGGAAGGGCGAAAACGGGTCAGGGTTAATAATCGTTTCGTAATGACGATTTTTGCTAACAGTCTCAATATGGCAACGGTCAGAAGCGTCCAATAAAGTGCCTCCAAGCTTGGGAACTCATACAAGACTATCGCCGCGACGACGATCTGTGTTGTTTTGCTCGCTATTTCGATCCGGGCTGCGTCCTTAAAATGCTCAGCTCCCTTCATTGCTGAACTGAAAACATTATCCAGCTGTTCGATCCATATCAGGACAGCTGCCGCTATTCCGGTTGCGCGGACCAGTTCCGGGTCCCCCATTCGGCTCAGGATTACAGGCGCACCAAACCAGAACAGGCAAAACACGATCAAAGCAAGGGCACCGCCGCCGAGTATCGCGATCGCAAGCGAGGTATTGATAGCCCGATCCGATTGTCCGGTGATACTGCCCCCAATACCCGCCGAAACCGCCTTGATGGTCGCCGCCCCTGTTCCCGAATTAAGCACGCCACCGAAACTGACCGTAGCGACGAGCAACATCCAATGACCATATTGGTCTGTGCCAAGCTGATGAAGAAACCAGGGAGTGGATATCAGCAACAACAGCGGATAAGAACCGTATTCCATAATGGCCCAGGCAGGACCGACGAAATTCTTCAGCATTCTCTTCATTAAGGTGACGTCCCCGACGCAAAATCAAGGGCCGCAAGCAATTTTTGCCCGTGCGCCTCCCAACTGAATTTCTCGGCGTGGTTTCGACACGAAGAACGACCGGGTGGCCCGCCCTGACAAATGGACAATACGGCATCGGCAAAGGCCTCATAATCACCTTCCGGTACGAGTAAACCGTTCACACCATCGGCGATCGCATCGACAACCCCGCCGACAGGAAACGCGACCGTCGGCGTGCCGCTGGCTGCCGCTTCTATCGCTACCATACCGAACCCCTCGACATCCCCGCTAACCCGAATCAGTGGAAACACCAACGTGTCGGCCGCCGCATAGCAAATCGATAATACGTCGTCATCGACTGTTCCGAGGAAGTGGACTGTATCCTGGCCGGCTCGTTTTACCACCCTAAGCAAGCGCTTTGCCCCATCGGCATCTTGCAACAAGGCATCGTCGGGCGAGTCCCCGGCCACCAGCAGCAATGCATCCGGTTGCGACGCGACGATGCGTGGCCACGCTTTCTCCAAAAGCTCCGCAAGACCTTTTCGCCTGACCATTCGGCCAACGAATAGAATGATCTTCTTATCTTCAAATCCCAGCCTGCCACGCGACTCGGCCGCACCGAGTAGAGACGACTCTGACGGAATTGTTGAGCCCGGATTCACTACTCTGAGCTTATCCAACTTACAACCCTTACCGATCGCGATTTCGCGGGTGTTTCGACTATTAGCGATAACCCGGTCATGGCAACGCAGAAAGGGCACGAACAACCACTGATATACAAAGTTGTCGACTACCAGGTCAAGTCCGTGAACAAATATTGCGGAACGGGCCCTTGCAATCCTGGCGAGCAACCATATTACGGGCGAGACCAGCCCGCTACCGCCCAGTACAAGATCGAATGATCTCTTTCTACAGGGCACCCATCCTCTAAGCACGGCCATCGCAAGGAAGTAGAACGGCGCCGGTGGACATTCGATAACAGATACCTCTTCCGGAACAAACTCGCCGCAACCGTCGGGACCAATGAGCACCACATCGAATCGAGATGCCAATGTCTCTACCGAATGACGCATCAGGCGTTCCATACCACCGGTTAACGGAGGAAAGTTACGCGTCACCACCAGGATCGATTGGCGAGTCATGAGATGTATTGGTACCCTCGGTTCAACGTGGCAGCCTTGGACATGTCCTGGTGTCTTGTTCACAAAAAGCGTGTGTGCTCAGGTGCACCAGATAGTAAGTTGTTGGCAGTAACGAAGCAATTGTCGGGTTCACGTTTAGCACAAATGTGACGACCCGCTGGAAACTCGGCCGAAAGAGATTTGAATTGAAAATCGTATTTCTCGTAAAGCGTTTCTATACGAATAAAGATCTGATCGACGATCAGTTCGGTCGTCTTTTCTATTTCCCATCGATTCTTGCGGAAATGGGTCATGAGTGCGTTGTCTTCGCACTGGATTCCAGGAACAAAGCTGAATTGAGTGTCCGCGAGAATAACGTTCAGTACTACACAATACCTGTGCAGTCTTTCTGGCGTTTGCCCTTAATGCGCGAGCTCATTGGAAAACTATGCAGGTCCAAGGCGGACGTCGTGTTCTCGAGTGGCGATAGCTACATAGGTTACCTGGGCCTGCAACTGTCGAAGCGATTATCCGCGAAAGCCTTGTTCGACATTTATGACGATTATTCTCATTTCGGCACCAATAAACTTCCATTCATGCGAACACTCCTCAGAAAAGCTGTGCGTAAGAGCGACCTGGTAGTTTGTGCGAGTAAATCCATACAGGAAAAATACCGCGTCAAGCAAGAGAATACTTTGCTTGTTCAAAACGGCGTTGACAACAAAGTATTCAGGCCTCAAGAAAAGCGAATCGCCAGAGAAAGATCAGGCATCAGTGGTGGCGATATTGTTGTCGGTTATTTCGGAAGCATTCACAAACCAAGAGGTGTGGATGACCTCATCGCAGCTATTGAGCGACTGAGGGCAAAAGGACAGGACATTAAGTTGCTTATGGCGGGGCGCGATTACGGCGACGTCAGCCTTGACCATCCTTGGATTGAATATCGGGGCATGGTGAACCAATACGATGTGGTTGCATTAATAAATTCGTGTGACGTGGTGACCGTACCGTATAAAGACACCGACATTATCAGGATGACAAATGCCTGCAAGCTGATGGAATATTTTGCATGTAGTGTTCCCGTGGTCGTTTCGGACGTCTCTGATTATGCGAGCTACTTTCCAGAGAGTTTTGCTTGTGTATCAATACCGTCGGATCCTGCATCGCTTGCCGATGCAATAACAAACCAATTGGAAGCCAGGAAAGTGGTTGATGCGAGCTCGATTATCTCCTGGGAAAAACTTACCGCGCGATTAGATACGCATATTCGGCAACTGTTCTAGGATGCGGTGACACGTACTAGGACAAAATTCGATCGATCTCGCACATCACGTCGGGCGTGAATTTATCAACAAAGTCCAGAGCCTTCATATTCTCGTGAACTTGCGCGACCCGACTGGCACCCGTCATGACGGTACTAACATTGGGATTCTGCAGACACCACGCGATCGAAAACTGCGCAAGCGTCGCGCCCATTTCTTTGGCGATGGGTTCCAGCGCCGCCACCCTGGCTAAATTATGCTCATCGGTGAGCTGATCCTGCAACCAGCCGAACCCCTCAAGTGCGCCGCGGCTGTCAGCGGGAATGCCGTCTTTGTACTTGCCGGTCAGCAGACCCGACGCCAATGGGCTCCAGGTCGTGGATCCGATACGCTGCTCTTCATAGACGGTCTTGTACTCAGGTGCAAACCGGTGCCGCTGTAACAGATTGTAAACCGGCTGTTCGACAACCGGTTTGTGCAAGTGGTATCGCTCCGCAATGTTGATCGCGGTTACAATGTCTTCAGCCTCCCATTCTGACGTTCCCCAATACAACGCCTTGCCACGCTCGATGATATTGTGCATTGCCCAGACAGTCTCTTCGATCGGCGTTGTTGGATCCGCACGATGGCAAAACAACAAATCGACATAGTCCGTGTCGAGCCGCCGCAACGATCCATCAATCGCCTCTAGAAGGTACTTGCGATTCAAAGTGCTCTGCTCATTAGGCCCCTCGTGCAGACCCCAGAAAAGCTTCGTTGAAATAAGATAGCTACCGCGACGCCAGCCAAGCTTTCTTAAGGCCGCGCCCATGATTTCCTCCGACTTGCCGGCCGCGTATGTTTCGGCATTGTCGAAAAAGTTAACACCAGCATCGTACGCGGCAGACATCATTTCCACCGTGGCATCGACCCCGGCCTGATTGTGAAATGTCACCCACGACCCGAACGACAATTCGCTGACCTGGATGCCCGCTTTACCCAGATGACGGTAATTCATTCGGTGACCCTCGCGGCCTCGACACTTGCGTAGGTCGATACACTAAAAGGCACACAGTAGGTCAATAGAATCTTCCAATACATCAATGGCAGGACTTCAGCAGCCAACAACACGTCGCCGTAATTAATTGCAGTCAATAAGGTGCCGACCACCACCCCCACTTTGACACTGCGCTTAAGAATGTCCCGTCGACAGGCCAACTTGAACCATGCAATCATTTCCGCTCTCCGAACACTCCGCGTTTCACTGGTAATGCGTCGATCTGATCTTCCTCTGTTGCCAAGTGCGTCAAGACCCGCATCAATCGCAAGAGTATAGCTACACTGTTGCCATGATGGCTCTAATTCGAGACTTTTGCCCTTGTTTCACGGAGGTTATGCCGTAAAATCGCCGACTGCATGACGACAGGACAGCCTAAGGGAGAAGTTATGAAGAGTTGGGCCATTTATATAATAGCGGCGTTAGGATTCGTTATTTACGGGGTGGTAACGGATGTCGACCGGGATGGTTCCGGCGCAATCGTTGGCGAAGGATCCGTTGATGCATTTCAGCTTCGCATTGGAGACTGTTTTAACGATGCCAATGTCGGCGCAGGCGAATACGAAATCAGCGATGTGCCGGGCGTTCCGTGCTCCGAGCCGCACGATAATGAAACCTACGCAGTATTTGATCTTGCGATCGAAAGCTACCCGGAGGGCGACGGTATTAGTCAGCTCGCGTTCGAATCGTGCGCTGAGCGCTTCGAGACGTTTGTTGGCAGAGACTACGAATCATCGACTCTGGACATCAATGTAATGTATCCGACGATCGAAGGTTGGGAGCATAGTGACCGCGAAGTCATCTGTGCAGTCTATGATGTGGATGCCAACAAGTTGATTGGCAGTGCGGCGGGACGTGGACTGTAGCAGGCACGGTCTTAATGCACATTTATGATGATTTTCCCGCGGGCGTGTCCTTTTTCTGAAAATCGTAGAGCATTCGGAACGTCACGTTGTCAGGCTTTATTGTAATTCCATTGTCGGCGCGAACGGTCACGTATTCGGCAAACGAGCCACTCCCGCCACCAAACACTTCGTCTCCCGGCTTGAATCGCTTAACACCTGATGCGACAGCCTCAACTGTTCCGGAAAAATCCACCCCCAAGCCTGCGTCACTGGGTGCTCCTATTCCGGAACCCAGCCGCAAGAAATAGGGCGAACCATGCATGTAGTGCCAGTCGAGTGGGTTTACCGAGGCCGCCTCAATCTTTACCAGCACCTCATCATCTGCTGGCGATTTTGTAACGCAATTTCATAGACCACCTTCCTGACTTCGCCAGACGACCTCGATCATCTCGTCCAGACCCGCCTTCCTGAATTTCGGCGGGCCATTGTCGATGTCGTCATGGGCATGGACCCGCTCCAGATTGGGCCAGTAGGCAAGAACTTCGCGCGCCGGTATGGAGAATGGCGGGCCAGTCGCTATCGTGTCATCGTATTCCAGGCTGATGATCAGCTGCGCGGCGTTCGGGGTCAGCAACGATTTCGCGTGCTTAACGTAAGCTTTGCGCACTCCCGTCGGCATCGCGATAAGTGCGCCTCGATCGTAATACGCGTCGAACGGCCCTTCGGTAAATTCGAAAAAGTCACCGCAATAAATCGTAATCGAGCGATCCTTCGCCACGTAGCCAGTCAGTGCTCCTTCAATCAATGAGTACGCGATCTTGTTCTCATCAAAAAACGCCTTAACAGCAATTTCCGACAACTCTATGCCAACCACCTCGTTTCCCTGATGCTCGAGCCAGATCAAGTCTACGGTCTTTCCACAAAGCGGCACCAGCACGCGCTTGCCGCATTCGGTCCAGTACTTATGAAGACTCAGGTTGCCTTCTGCCTCATGCCAGCCGATTTTTCCTTCGCGCCAACGCTTCAGCCACGGTTCCGTCATTGTTTTTCACACCCCGTCATTGGTCGCAAAATATGCCTTACTTTGGATGATAATTCACGCGCCACGACAAAAAGACAGCCAATTACTGGTATCCTCAGTACGTCCGGCACAGGTTGGACGATTCTTGGGAAATTTGCGCTCAGAATGACGTGCCAACTACCTCGGAGCGGCATATATGTCTTCGTCGAATACTCACTCTGTATCAGTCCTCGGCTTGCTGCCGCTTCGCCTGTCCGTCGGTGTGGCATTCCTGGTCGCAGGACAGGCGAAGATAGCCGCAGGTAACTGGGGCGCAGCGTACGAGCCAGCCTTGTACGAATTCATATCCTCAAACCTCATTAACTCATTTTCCTTCTATCGGCCTTTTCTTGAGTCCTTTGTCATCCCTCACGCCGGTAAGTTTGCCGTACTCGTGGCCTGGGGCGAACTTCTCGTCGGCATATCTATATTTCTTGGTTTGTTCACGCGCCTTGGCGCGGCAGTCGGCATATTCATGATATTGAATTACACCTTCGCGCTTGGCCTCGGCATCTGGGTGCCCAGTCTGGAATCTGTGTACTTCTGGTCGATGTTTACGTTTATGGTCTGTTCGGCTGGTCGGGGAATGGGTGTCGATCAGGTACTTCGCAGCCGTAGAAGAATCAGACTCTTCACGTAGCTTACGTGTCGGCTTTTCTCAATCTCTCAATCAAACGCTGCCGTTCGATCTCCGCGCTATCACCGTTTCCGTAGATGAATAATCCGGAAGAGTAGGTTGATCCGTAAGACATCACGACATTGGCAGTCTGTCCCAGCCCGACAAGAAAATCTTCGGAGGTCAATGAACTCAGCGGGTGAATAAATACACCCCAAAGAGTACCCTGCGCAACTGCGTATCGCGCATCGAGTGCAGAATCAAAGTTGGCCTGCATCATGCGCAGCAGGTTTTCTTCGTCCAGTTCGTCTGCAGGTCCTATGGGCATAATGATGCGCATGCGATCCGCGGTGACGTCATAGACAACAGCCGCTTCAAGACCCTCTATGTGAAAAAACCACGTCGCGCCCTCGAGAACCGCTTCGTCGTCAACCCTGACGATTAATTCTGCAAGTCGTTCGGAGGTCATGCGTTGCTCGTATCGCCCGTCCGGGATTTCCCCACCCGGATCAGGGTCATTTTCCTGAGCAACGCTTGGTGGCATAGCGGTAATTCCCAGGAACGCCACTACTGATCCGGCACGCCCTGCAATCTTTCGAATGTTTATATCCATTACATGCAACCTGACTATTTGAAAATTCAGCTTACCAGCACCGTCGGAACTTATCTGCAGGATATTATTACCGACCGTATTGAAGCGGATGGAAGCCGTTCTTTCAAAAAGAGCTGGGGTAACCCTCTCCAGATCGCATGCGTAGATTTGCGGATAGGTACGACTGGACTCGTTGCATAAACTGTAGCGGTATTTCTGTTTCTGTTTCATTCAGAACGAGCCGCCACCGAGGAGACCGGACGTGCCATTAACTTCACGGGAGCGTGTGCTTACCGCCATCCATCACGAGCAACCCGATCGTGTTCCGCTGGTCATCGGGGTTAGCAATGCCACCGGGATCAAGATGGAACCCTATAAGGGCATCAAGAACATCATCGGCGTAGTAGCGCCGGACAAATACATCTACGACTGGCCTGAACTGGGAACGGCGGAGATCGACGAAGAGACAATGCGTCGGCTGCACGGTGATGTCCGTGGCGTAACGGATCTTGAACCCGAAGAGATACGAAAGTGGAATCAAGCGCGTGATCCGCACAGCGACTACATCGATTCCTGGGGCAGCGGACAGACTGAAATCAGCGAAGATGACTGGTTCCCCAGCGTGCATCCACTTCCTGAGGCTCGAACAACAGACGATCTGGATGCTTATACGGGCTGGCCCGATATGAGCGATCCAACCCGTATTGCCCATGTACGCGACAACGCCAGCCGGCTGGCTGAAGAGAACCAGTTTGCAATCATGGCAACGCCCTGGCTCTTGTTTCCTTTTGAACGAGCGTATGCCATGCAGGGAATGGAAACCTTTCTCCTGAACATGGCCAGAGATCCGGCTTTCGCGCGCGCTCTGATGGAAAAAATTGCCGTGTATTGCAAGCAGTTGATGGGACGTTTTCTTGACGAACTTGGAGACAACGTCGATATCATCAAGATCGGTGACGATCTGGGAACGCAGGAGAGCCTGATGATTTCACCGAAAATGTATCGAGAAATCCTCAAACCGATCCATGCCGATTTTATTAGTTACATCAAAGCCCGGACGAAGGCCAAAATTCTGTTTCACTCTGATGGCGACGTAGCTCCATTGATCGATGACTTCGTTGAGATTGGTGTCGATATTTTGAACCCCATACAAACTTCGGCGGGATCCATGTCCGACCTGCCTTCATTGAAGAAGCGACACGGCAAGAATATTGTTTTTTGTGGCGGCATCGACACACATCGTATCCTCCCCTTTGGCAGCCCCGCAGAAGTGCGTCAGGAAGTGAAGCGTGTCATCGACATTCTTGGCCCGGGTGGCGGCTGTATGATTGGTGCTGTACACACAATGATGAACGACGTCCCTGCTGAAAATGTCCTAGCCATGGTTGATGCTGTCGAGGAATTCGGGGGTTACCCTCTTAATTGACGGATCACGACTGGATTGATCGGGAAAATCCCAATGTGAAGGACCTTGACGAAAATGGCGTGCCCGGAGAGATTGATTCAGATCGCCTTGGGGCGATCTTCACCCCTTCAGGGCGCACTTCGTGCGTCTAAAACGCTCGCGCGTTTTTTCGAACAGGAGTTCTCATCGGGGTCCGGGCACCCCAAAAACAAAAAGGCCCCTGAAGGGACCTTTTGGTTTTTGGCGCGCCCGGAGAGATTCGAACTCCCGACCGCTCGGTTCGTAGCCGAGTACTCTATCCAGCTGAGCTACGGGCGCGTTGTTCATTTTCGCGGCCTGGGGCCGCTCGTACAGTTCGCGCGCAGGGCGCGCTCCTACAATCGTAAATTTGGCGGAGAGAGAGGGATTCGAACCCTCGAAGGGGTATTAGCCCTTACTCCCTTAGCAGGGGAGCGCTTTCGACCACTCAGCCATCTCTCCGAGTTCCGGGACTAACTGGTTGGCAACCCCGAAAAGCCGCACATAGTACTGTCAGTAATGGGCCAGGTAAAGCGGAATTCGCGCTTATTCTGACTTATTGTCGTCCGCTGGAGCCGCCCCGCTTTCGCCGGTCTTCTCGCTCTGAATTCGTTCGTAAATCTCTTCCCGGTGAACGGCTACGTCTTTCGGCGCATTGATCCCGATTCGGACCTGATTTCCTTTGACCCCGAGTACAGTGATCGTTACATCGCTCCCGATCATTACCGTCTCGCCCGCTCTTCGCGTCAGAATCAGCATGACTTCCTCTCCTGCCTGACGGGGCTTGAGGCCCCGTTCTTATGCGCGTGTTAATCCATAAACTGTTGTAATACTAGCCGATTTTTGAGGTGCTTGTCCTTCGCAGCAGCGAAAACCGTGAAAATTTGCGCTTGTGGAGAATTCCGACCGCTGGATCAGGCCAGTTGTTCCGCAACCCATGCAGCAACAGATTCGAGCGCCTGGTCAAGAGTTGCGGCATCAGTACCGCCCGCCTGGGCAAAATCGGCCCGGCCGCCGCCTTTGCCGCCGACCTGTTCGGCAACTGGTTTGATCAGGTCGCCAGCCCTGATCTTGTCGATGTTGTCCCTGGTCACACCTGCCGCCAAACGGACCTTACCACCGTCAACCGAGCCCAAAACGACCACCGCGCTTTGCAGCTTATCTTTGAACCTGTCGACTGCATCGCGCAGCGTCTTCGCATCCGCACCATCCATACGCATCGCAAGCACCTTGATGCCCGCAATTTCCTCAATACCATCAACGGGGTCAGAGCCGTTTCCTGTGAGCAACGCTTGCCTGGCCGCCGCCAGCTCCTTTTCGATAACCTTGCTTCGCCTCAGCAACTGCTCTACCTTGGCCGCCGCTTGATCCGGCTGACTACGCAACAGGCTTGCGAGATTGTCTAAGGTCTGCTGGTTGGTATCGATCCAGACCATGGCCCCTTTGCCCGTAACTGCTTCGATACGTCGGATGCCAGAGGCAACCCCTCCCTCCGAGGTAATCTTAAAAACACCAATATCGCCGGTGCGCTCAACGTGTGTGCCACCGCAAAGCTCGACTGAAAAATCTCCGACTCGCAGCACACGAACCTTTTCCCCGTATTTCTCGCCAAACAGCGCCATCGCGCCGGACTCGATCGCGTCGTCGTAACTCAATAGAGTTGTGTCAGCGGCGGTGTTCTTCCGAATCTCTTCATTCACGAGATCTTCGATTACTTGAATCTGTTCTGTCGTTACTCTTTCGTAATGCGAAAAATCGAATCGCAATCGATCCGGCGCAACAAGAGAACCTTTTTGTGTCACATGATCACCGAGTACTTGCCGGAGCGCGGCGTGCATCAGATGAGTCGCTGTATGATTGAGACGAATAGCTTGCCGACGATCAGCGTCGACTACCGATTCGACGGTGTCGCCAATTTTGAGTTCGCCCTGTTCCACCATTCCGAAGTGCACGTTGGCCTTGCCGCTTTTCTGCGTGTCAACAACGTCGAATAGCTGTCCGTCCGAAACCAGGATACCCCGGTCACCGATCTGGCCACCGCTTTCTGCGTAAAACGGGGTAGATGAAAGTATCACCGCGCCCTCGTCACCAGCGGCAAGCGTGTCGACGGACTCGCCTTCCTTGTATAAGGAGACAATTTCGCCCACGGCCTCTGTACAGTCGTAACCGAGGAATTCGGTTTCTGCGTCGGTCTTCAACGAATCACCACCGGCAGTCGCGAACTTGCTGGCCGCCCTCGCACGATCACGTTGCTGGCCCATCGCCGCTTCGAATCCTTCTTCGTCAACTGTGAGATCACGCTCCCTCGCGATGTCCGCTGTCAGATCGACCGGGAATCCAAAAGTATCGTAAAGCTTGAAGACAATTTCACCAGAAATTTGCTTACCGTTCAGGTCGGTAATCGCGGCCTCGAGAATCTCCATGCCCTGATCCAGCGTCTCGGCGAAGCGCTCTTCTTCTTTTTTGAGAACTTTCTCAACGTGCGCTTGAGCTTTGCGAAGCTCGGGATAGGCCTCGCCCATTTCCGTTACGAGCGGAGCGACGAGTCTGTAGAAAAACGGATCGTCAGTGCCGAGTTTCTTGCCGTGGCGAATTGCACGACGAATAATCCGGCGCAGCACGTAACCCCTGCCCTCGTTGCCCGGCAACACGCCGTCGACGATCAGGAACGAACAGGCACGAATATGATCGACTATAACGTTGAGTGAGCTCGAGCCATCCTTGCTAACGCCGAGCACATCGGCTGTTGCGTGAATCAGGTGCGCAAACAGGTCAATGTCGTAGTTCGTATGCACGCCCTGCATTACCGCTGCAACTCGCTCGAGACCCATACCGGTATCAACAGATGGCTTCGGCAAGGGTGTCATCTCGCCGTCGGCGGAGCGCTCGAATTGCATGAATACAAGATTCCAGATTTCGACGTAACGATCGCCGTCTTCGTCGGATGACCCTGGCGGGCCGCCCGGCACGTCGGCACCGTGATCATAAAATATTTCACTGCAAGGACCACACGGTCCCGTGTCGCCCATGGCCCAGAAATTATCCTTCGCTCCCAGACGTGAGAAGCGAGCGGGATCGATCTTCATTTCATTGAGCCAGATGTCGGCCGCTTCGTCGTCGTCCTCGAAGACGGTCACCCAGAGTTTCTCCGGCGCCAGTCCAAGAGTGCCGGTCAGAAAATCCCAACCGTATTGAATAGCTTCGCGCTTGAAGTAGTCACCAAAACTGAAATTACCGAGCATCTCGAAAAAGGTGTGATGACGGGCCGTGTAACCGACGTTTTCAAGATCGTTATGCTTACCGCCGGCGCGAACACAGCGCTGTGATGAGGTTGCCCGATCGTAGCTGCGCTTGTCTTCGCCCAGAAACACGTCCTTGAATTGCACCATGCCGGCGTTAGTAAACAAGAGCGTCGGATCGTCCCCGGGCACCAGTGGAGAGCTCGCAACGATCTCGTGGTCGTTGTCGCGAAAAAACTCCAGGAATGCCTGGCGCAACTCATTGCTTGTCATCGATTTCATTGCGTGCGTACTTTGGGATCTGCGCGGCTTAAAACGCGCTAGTGTACGGGGTTTGGCCGCCGGGATTAAGCGTTATTCGTCGCTGAATGCGGCCTGCACATGATCTTGCTCAAAGCCTCGATACTGCAGGAAGCGCATCTGTTTTGCTTTGGCTCTGAAGTCAGGCGGATTGTCAGCACCAAATTTCCGCTGGCGCACATCACGGGCAAGTACAGACCAGTTGGCCTCCGCTCCTTCGATTGCGAGCTCGATTGCAGTGTCCCGGACACCGCGCTGTCCCAGATCCAGGCGGATTCTTACGGGACCCTTTCCCTGATTGATACGCGATTGCACGAAGCACTCGGCGTAGCGTTGATCGTTTTGCAGCCCGTCTTCTGAGAGTTTGCGTACGGCTTGCTCGGCCACGGCGCGGTCATAGCCTTTGTCGGCGAGCTTTCTGATGAGCTCGCTCTGGCCATATTCGCGTCGGGCGAGGAAATCCATGGCCTTCTTGCGGGTCGCTTTCGGACAGGAAAAGTGATCGTCCCCTTCACCTGCGAGAAGATCGCTGATTTCTTGTTGAAGTTCGGGCACGGCGGGTCGCGCGCTAGGCGCGCTCCTACGATGCTTCTTTTGCATCCTTTGTCTCTGTGTCCGGAACCGCTGCGACGGGCGGCGGCATCAGGATGGCACGGATTTTTCTTTCAATCTCCTCGGCCATCTCCGGGTGCTCCTTCAGAAATTCACGGGCGTTGTCTTTGCCCTGACCAATGCGATCATCGCCGTAGCTGTACCACGAGCCTGCTTTATTGACGATGTCGTGCTGCACACCCAGGTCGATCAGCTCACCAAGACGGGAAATACCCTGGCCGTATAAGATTTCGAATTCCGCCTGTTTGAACGGCGGCGATACCTTGTTTTTCACAACTTTGACGCGGGTCTGGTTGCCGACAACTTCATCGCCCTTCTTGATCGCGCCTATGCGACGGATATCCAGACGAACCGATGAGTAAAACTTGAGGGCGTTACCGCCCGTAGTTGTCTCCGGGCTACCAAACATGACGCCGATCTTCATTCGAATCTGGTTGATAAAGATAACCATGACATTCGAACGTTTGATGTTGCCGGTGAGTTTTCTTAGTGCCTGGGACATCAGACGAGCCTGCAGACCCATGTGAGAATCGCCCATCTCACCTTCGATTTCTGCCTTCGGTGTCAAAGCGGCAACTGAGTCGATGACAATAATGTCCACCGCGCCGGAACGAACCAGCATGTCGGTGATCTCGAGTGCCTGCTCACCGGTATCCGGCTGCGAGACCAGCAGCTCATCAACATTCACACCGAGTTTCTCTGCGTAATTTGGATCGAGCGCGTGCTCGGCGTCGATAAATGCGGCCGTACCACCGACTTTTTGCGCTTCGGCGACGACTTGTAAGGTCAGGGTTGTCTTGCCGGATGATTCAGGACCGTAGATTTCAACAACACGCCCTTTGGGCAGTCCGCCAATGCCCAATGCGACATCAAGGCCAATGGAACCGGTCGATATCGCCTCAATATCACGAATTGAAGTGCCATCTCCCATGCGCATGACCGAGCCTTTACCGAATTGCTTTTCAATCTGGCCGAGGGCCTGCGCGAGTGCTTTTTTCCTGTTGTCGTCCATAATTTGCCGCCATTTGATGATTATTGGAGATACTGTTGATATACACAGTATTATTCCATGAAAGCCGCGTCAATGGGAGTCTTCAGAGCATCTAATTTTCGGGCAATATGCCAGGAAACGTGAAAAATCGGCCGAAAGCTATTGATTCAGCGGGACGTAGCTCACTCCTCCCGGACCGGATTGAGACTCCATCAATTCAAATCCCGACCACTCGGTGGTCGCCCGCTGCGCTAATCGTTCAGTTGGAAACGCGCGCGCGTTTCGTACCACCGTAATATGGGGCCGGTAGGTTCGATTTTCCGGCATCACGCCGACTTCCTGCAGGACAGAATTCAATGAAGCAACGATATTTTCGAGTTCGGTTGGCACCGTTGCCGCAACCAGGCACGCCACCTTGGGTCGCGTCCAAAACTCAAGGCGATCAAATCCAAGGCGAAATGGTTCAACCTGAATATGACGAACACGCTCCTGCAGATCCGCGATTCGACCTTCTTCAAATTCGCCAATATACGGCAGGGTGATATGCCAGCTACGCCGCTCAACCATTCGTCCCTCGACAGTCTTTGCCACCGAATTAATAACATCGCGCAACCGGTCGCGTTGCCTGTTATCCGGCCACAATGCGAAGAACAGCCGTTTCGTACTCACGATTCGATGCGCTCCCTGATGCCTTGCAAGGCATAGGCGACAGACGCCTCTCGAATCAGCTCACGGTCACCCGTGAAATGTTCGCACCGGGTATCAAGCAGTGCATCCGCACCATCGCGCACAGCCCAACCGAACCAAACCATACCGACAGGCTTCTCTTTTGTACCGCCACCCGGACCCGCTACTCCGCTGACGGCTACTGCAATGTCGGCACCACTAAGGCGCAACGCCCCTTTTGCCATTTCCTCGACAACTTCTGCACTAACCGAGCCATGATCTTCGAGTGTCTTGTTCTGCACGCCGACGATCGACTCTTTGGCGCCGTTGGCATAACTCACAACGCCGTAACCAAACACGGCGGAGCTACCGGCAATATCCGTTATCGCTTTGGCGACCCAGCCGCCCGTGCAGGATTCCGCCGTTGCAACAGCCTTTCCCGACTTCGCGAGTTCATTGACCAGCGCTTCTGCCAGTTTGCGGATTGCTTCGTGATCAGCCATTCAATACAGACTCATAAAGTGCCATGTGCTTATCCGCCATCGTAGCGATCGAGAACTCATTTTGCATCCGTTCCCGGCCAGCGATACTCATTTGCTGTCTCATATGATCATCATCGATCATCGTAGCAATGGCACTCTGGAGTTCATCAACGTTTTCCTTCGGTACCAGCAAACCGGTCTTCGTGTGTTCGACCGCCTCGCAGAGTCCACCCGCATCGAAGCCGACGACCGGGACTCCGGCGGCGGCGGCTTTCAAAGCCGCGACGCCTAATCCCTCCGCCAGCGCCGGGTGCGCGAACAAATCAAAACACGCAATAAAGTCGTCGAGATCGTCCCGGAAGCCGGCAAATTGCACAACGCCACCGAGTCCCAGTGCGGCGGCCTGCGCCCGCAGCTGATTATTCAGGTAGCCGTCACCAAAAATGACGAGCCTAATCTGCGGATGTTTGCGGACCAGGCCAGCGACCGCCTGCAACAAATAGCGGTGCCCCTTGCGTGGGATCAACTGGCCCGCTGCCGCGATTGCGAACGCGCCCTCTTCGATATGAAATTCCTGCCTGAAGGCCTCTCGATCCGGCACCCGTGCGAAAGCGGCAGCGTCAACCGCGCTGCGAATGACGGCAATGCGCTCATCTTCAACGTCGTGGTTGCGCAAGACCTCAGCGATCGCCGCTGATATGGCAATGATTTTTTGAAACGGTTTGTAGCGTAGCGTCGCCATCAGTCGCATCTCGGTGTTATCCACACGGCGAGAGACGACGGCCGGGATTTCCGCGTACGAGGCCGCGAGCCCACCCAGCAAATCGGCACCGCGACGGCTATGGCAATGGACGATGTCCGGCGCCTGCTCTTTCAGGTACTGGGAAAGCCTGTAAGCAAACGGCAGATCGAGATCACCGGCGCAGAAGAGATTTTGTACCCGGATCCCGGCCAGTCGCGCGACACCATCGATGCCGGAATCGGGCGGACAAACCAGCGTGTTGTCATGACCTCGCTCACGTAACGCGTTGATCAGGTAGACAACCTGCTGCGGGCCGCCCAAAAAATGGCGTCCGGTTTCGACATGCAGTATTTTCACCGGCTCATCATACAAAAAGAAGAGCATGAAAGCCGAAGTCACACCCGTCCACACACCGATGATGCGCCAGTACCTCGGAATCAAGTCCGACTATCCGGACATGCTGGTGTTCTATCGCATGGGTGACTTCTATGAGCTTTTTTACGATGACGCGAAACGAGCGGCATCCTTGCTCGATATCACGCTGACAGCACGCGGCAAGTCGGGGGGCAACGCTATCCCCATGTGCGGCGTCCCGTACCATGCGGTCGAAGGCTATCTTGCGAAACTCGTGCGTAAGGGTGAATCGGTCGCAATCTGCGAACAGATTGGCGATCCCGCGACCAGCAAGGGCCCGGTCGAGCGCAAGGTCACTCGTGTTGTAACACCGGGAACCTTAACGGATGAAGCGTTGCTCTCGGCCAATCGTGACAACGTGGTTGCGGCCGTGTTCGCCAATGACGGTGGCTACGGCATCGCGTGGCTGGACTTATCCGCCGGACGGTTCTGTCTGACTGAAGCTGCGGATCAGGAATCTCTGTTCGGTGAGATTGAACGGTTACGGCCCGCTGAGCTAGTTGTTGATGAAAATCTGCTCGAGGCGGATCATTCATTTGGCGAAGCAATCAACGACCGAATCCGCGTTACACGCAGACCGCCGTGGCACTTTGAACTCGACAGTTCGACGCGACTCCTCTGCAACCAATTCGGCACGCGGGACCTGAGCGGCTTTGGCTGTAACGGATTTCCGCGCGGTGTCGCCGCTGCGGGCGCTTTACTGCAGTATGTCAACGACACGCAAAAAGCAGCGCTACCGCATCTACAGTCGATCAAGGTCGAACTCCGCGATGACGCACTCATCATGGACGGCCCGACACGGCGCAATCTCGAACTCGAGGAGTCCTTGAGCGGGCTGCATCAACACACGCTCGCTGGCGTTATGGATCATTGTCAAACGGCAATGGGCAGCCGACTGCTGCGTCGCTGGATACAGCGGCCGCTCTGCAACGCAGAAATATTGAGATCGCGTTATCAGGCACTCGATGCCTTGATCACGACCGGCGCCGTTGAGTCTTTGCAAGAGTCTCTAAAGGGTATCGGCGACGTCGAACGTATCCTGTCCCGTGTCGCCCTGCGCTCCGCCCGTCCCCGAGACCTTCGCCAGCTCGGCGAAGCGCTGTCGCGATTGCCGGAACTGCAAAAACTCATTAACGCCATTGATGCCCCCTTGCTGGCCGAACTCGCAGATCAAATTGGCGAACATCGCGAGCAGCAACACCTTCTCGCCAGGGCGATCATCGATAGTCCGCCAATGCTGATTCGGGATGGGGGCGTAATCGCTTCAGGCTACGACGATGAGCTTGATGACTTGAGAGCAATTGCCGAGAACGCGGACCAGTATCTGGTCGACCTTGAGCTCCGCGAACGTGAAAGAACGGGAATAGCAACGCTGAAGCTCGGATACAACCGCGTCCACGGCTATTACATCGAGATCAGTCGATTGCAGGCCGACAAAGCGCCCGTTGAATACGTACGTCGCCAGACCCTTAAGTCGGCCGAACGCTACATCACGCCGGAGCTAAAGGAATTTGAAGACAAAGTACTGGGCGCCCGCGAACGCGCCTTATCGCGCGAGAAACACCTTTATGAAGCGTTGATCGACAAACTGCATGTCGTACTCGGTGAGATGCAATTGAGTGCTGCTGGCCTCGCCGAACTCGATGTCCTTGTGTGTTTTGCCGAACGCGCGCAAACACTGAATCTCTCCCGGCCAGAAATCAGCGCTGTACCTTGTATAGAAATCGAGGGCGGCAGACATCTGGTTGTCGAGCAGGTAATCGATACGCCGTTCATCGCAAATGATCTGTCGCTGGACGAAGAAAGTCGGCTGCTCGTGATTACCGGACCGAACATGGGTGGCAAGTCAACCTACATGCGCCAAACTGCGTTGATCGTCATCCTTGCACACATCGGTAGTTACGTGCCGGCGGACAAGCTGATAATCGGGCCGGTCGACCGGATTTTCACACGAATCGGTGCGTCGGATGATCTGGCTGGTGGCCGTTCGACGTTCATGGTGGAGATGACCGAAACTGCGACGATCCTGAACAATGCGACAGAACAAAGCCTGGTGCTCATGGATGAAATAGGTCGCGGCACAAGCACCTTCGATGGCTTGTCACTGGCCTGGGCCGCGGCCCACCGTATGGGCGAGAAAACGAGGTCTTTCACGCTATTCGCGACACATTATTTCGAGTTGACCGCGCTCGCACAGGAGCTATCCGGCTGCAACAACGTTCATCTGGATGCGACCGAGCACGATGGCCAGCTGGTGTTCCTGCATGCAGTAAAAGCCGGACCTGCGAATCAAAGTTACGGTCTGCAGGTGGCCTCTTTAGCCGGCGTTCCAAACGACGTGATTCGCCGGGCGAAGTCTTATCTCAAGACGCTCGAGTCTCACCAGGCAGAGCACTCATTCAACCCACAGGGACAACTAAGTCTAAGCGTTGAAGAACCGGTCGATGACGATCCGGTTCGAAGCGCCGTCGACGAACTCAGTCCAGACACCATGACACCGCGCGAAGCGCTCGACGCACTCTACAAGCTAAAAAACCTGTGAGATAAGGTGACAGTGACCTTATCTCGGGGGTGGAGATAAGGTCACTGTCACCTTATCTTAATCTTAGAAATTCGCCGCGCTTGATGAAGGCCGCTGCCTGGTCGGCGACGGCTGACGAGACCAGCATACCCTTGTGGCTCACCGACATGATCAGGTGATCCCTGGCGCCATCGAGGCGCGTCTCGGAAACGCCGATCGTGCCATCATTGTCTTCTTCAAAGTTAGCGAAAAGACGTCCGAACCCCAGCGGCACCGTCCCGGCGATCACACCTATTTCCCGATGTTCCGCAACATGTGCCGCCCAGTCATTGGCGGTTTGATGAATGATCCCGTCCGGCAATGACCGACCGACAATTTCTTCAGCCCATTCGAGCTCATTCAGGTAAGTAGCTGCTCGGGATCCGGTTAGTGGCGAGCCCAGACAAACAACCCTTCCCGGCAGGAAATCCGGATTGTTGGCGTGCATGCGCAACGCAAGTACACCGCCAAGGCTGTGGCCAACAATATGAACACGATCGACATTTTTCCCGCGGACAAAGGCGGCCAGAGCGGCTGCATTTTCATCGAGCGTTCCTCGAACGGACGGATAGCTGAACAGCAGCACGTGCATGCCGTACTCACGCTCCAGTCGCCGTTTGATCAAGTACATGCCGGCACCGTGGGAGAGATAGCCGTGGACGCAGATGACGGTTTCGGTTGGCATTGTTGTCGCGCGCTGGGCGCGCTCCTACTATTCGGTTCGCGGGGTGCGTAGGCGAATGCCGGTTTCCTTGAGTTGCTCTGCCGATACCTCGCCCGGTGCGTTGGTCAGCGGGCAGCTGGCCGTTTGTGTTTTCGGGAACGCAATCACGTCGCGAATGCTTTCGGCGCCGGCCATCAGCATGATGATGCGATCGAGGCCAAATGCGACGCCACCGTGCGGCGGGCAACCGTATTGCAGCGCTTCGAGAAGGAAACCAAACTTCTCCTCGGCTTCTTCCTTGCTGATTCCCAGAACGTCAAATACGGCAGCCTGGATGTCCTGGTCGTGAATACGAATAGATCCGCCACCAATTTCGGAACCATTCAGGACCATGTCGTAGGCGCGTGACAAAGCATTCCCGGGATCCGACTTCAGTGCTTCGACATTGTTCTCGGACGGTGCTGTGAACGGATGGTGCAATGCAGTCCAGCGTTTGTTTGCCGCATCCTTCTCAAACATCGGAAAATCAACAACCCAAAGCGGCGCCCAACCGTCGGCAACAAGGCCCCGGTCTTCGCCAACTTTGACGCGCAAGGCACCAAGAGCGTCATTAACCACGCGTGCCTTGTCAGCACCAAAGAAGATCAGGTCGCCGGATTTGGCCCCGGTGCGCTCGATGATGCCGGTAACTGCATCATCCGGCAGGAATTTGAGGATGGGTGATTGCAGGCCATCGCGACCTGCATCGACATCGTTAACCTTGATGTAGGCAAGGCCGCGGGCGCCGTATCGACCAACGTAGGCTGTGTAGTCATCAATAATCTTGCGACTCATCTCGGCGCCGCCCGGTACGCAAAGTGCGGCCACGCGACCTTCGGGGTCACCCGCAGGTCCTGCAAACACCTTGAACTCCACCGAGTTCATGATATCGGCAACCTCGACCAATTCGAGATCGATGCGAAGATCCGGCTTGTCCGAACCATAACGGTGCATCGCGTCCGCGTAGGTCATGCGTGGGAATATCGCGGGCAACTCAACATCCATGGTCTCTTTGAAGAGATGGCGAATCATAGCTTCCATCTCCCCCGTAACCCTCTCTTCGTCGACAAAGCTCATCTCGACGTCCAACTGTGTGAATTCCGGCTGGCGATCGGCACGCAAATCTTCGTCGCGGAAACAACGAACGATCTGGTAGTAGCGATCCAGTCCCGACATCATCAAGAGTTGCTTAAATATCTGCGGAGACTGCGGCAACGCAAAGAACTTGCCGGGATAGGTGCGACTCGGAACGATGTAGTCGCGAGCCCCTTCCGGGGTCGCACGCGTCAGCATCGGTGTTTCCACATCGACAAAACCATTGCCGTCGAGGTAGCTGCGCATGGCCATGGTTACTTTATGACGCAACATCAGGTTGCCGAGCATATTTTCGCGGCGCAAATCGATATAACGGTACTTGAGGCGTATGTCTTCGTTGGCCTGCTCATCATGGTGAAACGGCGGCGTTTCGGACTTGTTAAGAATCTCAAGTTCATGCGCCAGCACTTCGACCTGGCCAGTACGCATATTTGGGTTAACAGTGCCGTCAGGACGCGGGCGCACCAGGCCCTTCACTTTGAGTACGAACTCCGAACGGATGCGCTCCGCCTGGGCGAAAATTTCGGCCCGATCGGGGTCAAAAACAACCTGTAACAGACCTTCCCGGTCGCGAAGATCGATGAATATCACGCCGCCATGGTCACGCCGCCGGTGAACCCAGCCACAGACGTCGATTTCAGTACCTGTCAGAGATTCGTTGATCTCTCCGCAATAATGGCTACGCATCGTAAAAAAACCTAAGGAAAACCCGTCAAAAACGAGGCGGAATGGTACGGGCAGAGGCCCTCTGAAGCAAGCTAATCCACCGGGCCCAGATACTTGTCCAGCCAGTCCAGAGTCTCGCCCGTGACAACGGTGGTATCCACGAAGTGCCCCGTTGGCTCGACAACGTGTTTCTTGTCCTGATCCGCAGTACCCAGTCTTGCAAAAAACGGCTTTGACGATGTCTCGAACCTGAAGTCAGTGTCGTACAGACCACTGAAATGCAGCACCGGAGTATCGACTCTCGGTAGAAAATTGATGACATTAATATCCGCGTGATCGCGAGTGTTAATGCCCGCCTGATTCAGCACTGCGACCTTGAATCGATCCTCAACGGCAAGCACGATTGCGCCAACCCGTCCACCCCAGCTGAAGCCTGCGTAGCCCAGATTGTCGGACTCTATGTCGGCTCTTGTTTCCAGGTAGTCTATTACCCGGCGAAATTCGCGGACTTGTTCGATTGCCAGATTCCTACCGGCGTGCGTCCTCCAACTCGGCCGGGCCGCAAAACGCCGTTCATACATTCCCTTTAGTACCGGTATAGCAACCGCACGACCATTTCTCAGCACAAAACTCAGCTGGAACGCGGTGTCGTCTACCGAGTCAAGGATCTGCGTAGCAGCACCCGGCCAGTACAGCAACGCCTGATGCCGCGATGACTCACGCTTCGGCAAATACAGGTAGATGGGTATACGCTCTTCGCCGTTGGCGCTATCAATGCTGATACGCTGACGGGTCCAGTGGCGCGACTCTATCGTCATCTCAATTTCCGCGTTGAGCGCTGTGTGGTCGTACTCAAAATCGCTTAATTTTGCCGTGAAAACTTCATCGGAAACAGGTTCTGGAATTGGCGCGGGACCCACATCGACCACCGCCGCCCTCGTCGCATCAACCACACTGGATTCATCGTTAGTTGTAGCAAGACGCAATCCGTTCATCGGCGCACGATCCAACGCCGGCATCCGAAATGGCGCAGCTACACCTTGCTCCACCATATAGGGCGCATCATCCCAGGCTCCACCAACGATCACCTTTTGCCCGTCCTCGGTCGAGTTGAAACACCACTCCCGAACGTTGCCGAGCATGTCGTAGGTTCCAGTCCAGCCAATGCCCAGGTTGTCGCCGACGGGTCTGATGCCGTCGCGATCTACATTGCTGGCCGGCAATTCAAACGCGAGTAGCGCGACAGCGAAGGCGCGACGCCAATGATGAATAGTCGGCAGCTCACGACCGACAAAACGGGCGTACGCGGCCGCCTCGTACCAACTGACTCCCGCCACCGGGAAATCGTCTTCACCGCTGCGATAAGTACCTGCCACCCAGGTACTCGGACCCGTACGGCCCGAGCTGTCAATGAACACGGCCATGGCATCATCGAATGACAAAACGCCCTCGTCACCGACGAACTCGTGTTCCCACAGATCTCGCCGGCTGTAACCTCCCGCATCAACGAACTTCTGAAACTCCCTGTTTGTTACCTCATGGCGCCCGAGCAGAAAGCTACGAAATGTTACCGAATGGTCGTCGATTGACGCCGTCCCTTGCGGAACACGTACCATATCACCCGGTATCGAGGATTCGGTTTCCAGCTGAAACAACTCCGGGTTGACGGTAACAAAGTCCGCCGACGGCACTTTCTGCACACTCAAATTCGCCAGTGTCGCCATACCACCGCCAATAACTCGCAGCAGTGGCAAATATCCCGGTGCTTCCAGTCGCAATACGGACGGCCCAAAGGGAACGCGGATATCGTAGAGTGGCGTAACGCCAAGCTCCTGCCACTCGGCATCCGGGTTGTTGTATGCACGGCGATATACGGTGGCTCCCTGCGGGTCCGACGGAATCGATGTTGTCCAGGAAAACGTATCCCAGATATCCGCCATTTCAGCGTCATTCGGAATCGCTGATTCGACCTGCATGGCCAGTGAAAAGGCTGCCTCAGAATCGCCGTTTTCCAGGAGTTCTTCGATCGCCGGCATTGCCTTACTTCTTGCCCAGCGAGCGTCTTGGCCTGAATACCAGTAAGCACCGATCACCAGTCCAATTACCACAACAGCAACGGCTAGGACAATTGGGCCGCCAAGGCTACTGGCCGGGATACCATTGGGGCTGGCTGTTACCTCAACGCCATCCGTAGTGAGGTCATACGCCCACCCCAGAATCAGCGATGGAACAAATCCAATGAGCAGGACAAAGAATACGAGTTTGGAGGACCACGTTGGCAGGTCGAGGATCGGCGAGAGCAAGTCCGCTACTTGCAACAAGACCCACGATGCGACGACATAGGCTGCAGCAACGCGCAGCACTTTTCTCCGCTTCAATTCATTTAGGAATGTCCCCAATTGCCTGCTCTTGTTATTCGCTTCGGCCGGCGTAAAGATACCATGCTATACGCTGTCGTCCGGCAGGTCGAACGGCAATTCTGCCGTCTGATCCTTTCTCCAGGTCGGTACCACCACACCAAGCGATATGATCATCTTGAGTGCTTCGTCGACTTCCATGTCCAGCACGATGACATCTTCCCTGGGCACAACGATGACGACGCCCGATGTGGGATTCGGAGTCGTGGGCACGAAACAACAAACAACCTCGCCACCGGTTCGTTCCTGTACCTCGCCCAGCGCGGTGGAGGTTTGAAACGCCAGGCTGTAAAGACCCTTGCGCGGATATTGAAGCAACAGCACTTTCTTGAAAGACTGGCTGGAATCTGAAAATACGATTTCTGCGAAATTCTTGGCCGCCGAGTATATCGCCCTGACCACCGGTATCCGGTCAAGCAACGATTCCCAACCACCGACGAATGCACGACCGACGAAGTTCGCAACGAAAACGCCCGTTAATAAAACGACAATAAAGATCAGGATTACACCAAACCCCGGGATCTCTACCGGATCGACTGTCCCAAACCAATTCTGCAGCAGTATGCTCGGCTGATAGTCATCCGCAATCAGCCCGATCGATTTGTCCATCTGCTCGACGGCAAAGCCGATCAGTAACAAAGTTGCGCCAAGCGGTATCCAAACCAATAGCCCCGCAACCAAATATCGACGAAGCCGTTTCACGCCGTGAGCCTCATGCCGATTTGACCTTAGCGTCAGGCTTGGGTGTCTTTGCATCCGTCTTCTTCGCGGTCTTATCCGAATCTTTCTTTTTGGTATCGGACTTCTTGTCAGCATCACCCGCAATGTTGCGTTTGTCGCCGGTCTTGAAGTCAGTCTCGTACCAACCCTTACCCTTGAGACGAAATTTAGGTGCGGACAATTGTTTCTGCAGCGTTGCATCGCCGCACGACGGGCAGTCGACCAACTTCGGGTCACTCATTTTCTGGAGCGCATCGAACGCGTGTTCGCAGCTCTTACAGGCGTATCCGTAGATCGGCATTTACAAAAACTCCGTATTCATATCGATTACCGAAGGTCGGCGATTATAGCCCAGATGTGAAGATCACCTGCATTATGCTCCGCAAAGAAACATCAGGCGATCGTCTGCAACGCCGACTTCGATCGTATCACCGGGCTGGAAGTTGCCTTGCAGAATCTCCTGCGCCAGTGGATTTTCGACTTGTTGCTGAATGGCGCGCTTCAGCGGCCGCGCACCGTACACGGGGTCGAATCCGGCGTCGGCAAGCTTGTCGCACGCCTCGTCGGATAAATGAATGTTGATATCCCGCTCAGCCAGGCGCTCGTGCAGGTAGCCCAGCTGAATATCCACGATCTTGCGAATGTGGTCGCGACCCAGTGGATGGAACACAACCAAGTCATCGATGCGGTTCACAAACTCGGGCCGGAAGTGACCACCAACGATTTCCATAATCGCATTTTTCATCGCATCGTAATTATCTTCGCCCGTCATTTCCTGAATCAGTTGAGAGCCAAGATTTGATGTCATGACAATCACGGTATTACGAAAATCAACCGTGCGACCGTGACCGTCGGTCAATCGACCGTCATCCAGCACCTGTAACAACACGTTGAAAACGTCCGGATGGGCTTTCTCTATCTCGTCGAGCAGAATCACTGAATACGGACGGCGACGAATCGCCTCTGTCAGGTAGCCACCCTCTTCATAACCGACATATCCCGGCGGCGCGCCGATGAGCCGTGCGACAGAGTGCTTCTCCATGAACTCCGACATATCAAGACGCACCATCGCCTCGTCTGTATCGAAAAGGAAATCCGCCAGTGCCTTCGTCAGCTCAGTCTTGCCGACGCCAGTTGGCCCGAGAAAAAGAAACGAGCCAATTGGGCGTTGCGGGTCCGACAGTCCGGCGCGCGAGCGCCGAATAGCATTTGACACAACCGTGACAGCCTCATCCTGTCCGACAACGCGCTGTTGCACCACGGCTTCCATCTGCAGGAGTTTTTCCTTCTCGCCCTCGAGCATCTTGCTGACAGGAATTCCGGTCCACTTCGATACGATCTCGGCAACCTCCTCCTCTGTAACGTTATTTCGAAGCAACGTGTTCTCTTTGTGCTCGACCTGCATCGCGCTCTCAAGCTGCTTTTCCAGCTCGGGAATCTTGCCGTACTGTAGCTCTGACATGCGCGCAAGGTCGTTGGCCCGGTGTGCCGTCTCCAGTTCGAGACGCGCGCGTTCGAGCTCTTCTTTTATATGCGTCGCCCCTTGCATTGCGGCCTTTTCAGCTTTCCAGACCTCATCGAGGTCAGCGAAGTCACGCTCGAGCCCCTCAAGCTGTGATTCGATATCAAGCAGTCGTTTTGCCGACGCTTCATCCGCTTCTTTCTTCAGCGCCTCACGTTCGATCTTCAACTGGATAATGCGTCGTTCCAGTTTGTCCATCTCTTCGGGCTTTGAGTCAATCTCGATACGAATCCGCGAGGCAGACTCATCGATCAAATCAATCGCCTTATCCGGTAGCTGCCGGTCAGTGATGTATCGGTGTGACAGGGTGGCCGCAGCGACAATCGCCGGATCAGTAATTTCAACGCCGTGGTGAACTTCGTATCTTTCTTTCAGACCGCGCAATATTGCGATCGTGTCTTCCACCGTCGGCTCTTCGATCAAGACCTTTTGGAATCGTCGCTCAAGCGCTGCGTCTTTTTCGACGTACTGGCGGTATTCATCAAGCGTGGTAGCGCCGACGCAATGAAGCTCTCCCCGAGCGAGTGCGGGCTTGAGCATGTTGCCCGCATCCATTGAGCCCTCGGCTTTACCCGCGCCGACCATGGTGTGCATCTCGTCTATGAAGAGAATGATCTGGCCTTCCTGCTTCGCGAGGTCGTTTAATACGGCTTTGAGTCTCTCCTCGAACTCACCACGAAACTTCGCACCGGCGATCAATGCGCCCATGTCGAGCGCCAGTATCCTCTTGCCGCGCAGGCCTTCCGGGACTTCATTATTGACGATTCGCTGCGCAAGCCCTTCCAGGATCGCGGTCTTGCCGACACCGGGTTCGCCGATAAGGACCGGATTGTTTTTGGTTCGCCGTTGCAGAATCTGAATGGTGCGACGGATTTCATCATCCCGACCAACGATAGGGTCCAGCTTCCCCTGTTCGGCCTGCTCGGTCAGGTCGATCGTGTATTTGTCCAGCGCCTGTCGTGTGTCTTCGGCATTCGGGTCATTCACTGACTGCCCGCCACGCAGGTCGTCTATCGATTTCTCGATAGCTCCCCTGACAGCACCCGCCTGTTCCAGCACGGCCTTGAGCGGCGACTTTCCGTCAACGGCCGCAAGCACGAATAACTCACTGGAGATGTACTGATCTTCCCGCTCCTGCGCGAGTTTATCGGTGATATTGAAAAGCTTCGACAGTTCAGTGCCCATGTGCACCTCGCCAGCCGCGCCCTCGACTTTCGCGAGGCGATCAAGCGCGTCACCCAGCTGCGAACGCAGCAGATTCACATTCACACCGGACTTTGTCAGCAAGCCGCGTACGCTGCCGCCCTGCTGATCGAGTAGCGCGACCATGACATGGACGGGTTCTATGAATTGATGGTCCTGCCCAACGGCCAGTGACTGGGCATCAGCCAGCGCCAGCTGGAACTTGCTTGTCAGTTTGTCCAATCGCATTTGCATCACCCGGGCCGAAAATCGGCGAATCCTTGAACTGCACCATAAATTGCGGCTGCAGGGCCTTTTTCAAGGGCTCTGCAGGCTGACAAAAGAGACCAGGCGGCCGCAGTCCGGATTCCGGCGGTAGGAGAAAAAACGTTCCGCATCAAGATAGGTACAAAAATCACCGCCGAAGATATTGACAACGCCGGCCGCGTTCAGCCGCTGCCTTGCAAGACCGTATAAATCCGCCTGCCAGCGACCTCGAGCATTGGCGACAAAACAGGAGACGGCGCCACCATCCGTTGCAAGAAACGCTTCCCTGACCTCGTCGCCAACTTCGAAGCAAGGCTGGGATATCGCCGGACCCAGCCAAACCAGAATCTCATTGGGATCGACGGCCAGCTTCGCGAGCGTATTCTCGATAACACCCGCGGCCAGACCCCGCCATCCCGCGTGCGCCGCGGCGAAAACACGACCGTCGGTGGAACACATGAGAACCGGAAGGCAATCCGCCGTTCGCACAACACAGACGGGCCCCGACGGCCCGCTTACGGATCCGTCCGCTGCTGGCGGTGAATCGTAGTGACCTGCACTGATGATGTTCGTACCGTGAACCTGATTGAGCCAGCAGTAATTACCGGTGACGGGTAACGTCGCCAGATCGTTCGTCCGCAGCGTCGTGCCCGCGACGATATTTTCGGGTGCAGGCCAGTCCGCCGCGAGCCAGTCACTCACTGACAGCGTCCCGGCGCATTGTCTCGATCAGCACCCGGAAATCCTTGGGTGGTGCGACTTCGAGATCCACCCTTTCACCACTGGCCGGATGCTCGAATGCCAACCTTGTGGCGTGCAGGGCCTGCCGTTTGAAATGACGCAGAACCTGGATCAGCTCATCAGAAGCGCCTTTCGGTAATGCAAGCCGGCCGCCGTAGACCTGATCGCCAACCAGCGCATGCCTGCGATGCGCGAAGTGAACCCTTATTTGATGCGTCCGTCCGGTCTCGAGTTTCACATTGACACAGGTGAATGCGGCGAAGCGCTCCTTGACGATGAAGTGCGTGACGGCCGGTTTCCCGTTTTGCTGCACGCTCATTCGTTTGCGGTCAACCGGGTGGCGAGCGATCGGCTCGCGAACCGTGCCGCCACCGGTCAAAACACCATTGCAAACAGCCAGGTAATGGCGCGCAATTTCTCTATCGGCCAACAAGCGAACCAGCGCCGTATGCGCAGTCAATGACTTGGCAACCAGCAGCAATCCGCTGGTGTCTTTGTCAAGACGATGAATGATGCCGGCGCGCGGAATCTCCTCTAACGTCGGAACACGATGCAGGAGCCCGTTCATCAACGTTCCATTTGGGTTGCCAGCACCCGGATGCACAACCAGTCCGGCCGGCTTGTTCACAACCAGCAGGTCGTCATCTTCATGAACGATTTCCAGGTCGATCGGCTCCGGTTTGGCCCTCACGCTGACTTCCGCCTGAGGCTGCAAGGTCACCGTTTCACCCCCGGAAACGCTATCGCGGGGCCGTTTTGGCCCGCCCTGCACCGTTATCGCTCCAGCCAGCAACCATTCCTTTAGCCGGCTCCTCGAATATTCGGGAAACATCCGCGCCAAGGTCTGGTCCAACCTCAAACCGGCGAACTCGGTGGGAATCACAGCTGTTTGTTTTTCGGCGTTCATGACTTTAGTTTACGGTATACTCGCCGACCTTGAACCACCCTTAAGGCTTTGGCGGCAGCCCAAAAAGACGACAGTATGCAACTAATCTCACATTCCAACTCAGTATTTTTTCGGCGTGTTCGCCTGCTTTTGATCGCCCTTGTCGGCAGCACTTTGCTCGCCTGTGCCGGCAACGATGAGGTTCAAACCCAAATTGAGAGCATCACCGAAGCTTATGAATTGGCGCAGGAATCAATTGACCGCAAGAATTTTCGCAAGGGAATTCAGATTTTTGAGGCAATACAGGCTCGTTTCCCCTTTAGTGACCTGTCACGACAAATTCAGCTTGAATTGATGCACGCCTATTACAAGAGTGGTCAGATTGAGCAGGCAATCGAAACTGCGGACACGTTTATGCGCGAAAATCCAACCCACGCACGTGTCGACTATGCGCTGTACATCAAGGGTCTGTCTTACTTTGAAGGGGGAAAGGGCCTGCTTGAGCGCTGGTTCAAGAGGGACACAACGAATAGACCGCCACAGGACGTAGACCTCGCCTACTCCTCGCTACGGCGACTCGTTGAACGCTACCCGACAAGCGAGTATGCCGCGGACGCTGAACAACGGATGTTGGCTATCAAGGAACGCATGTCTGCTTATGAAAATCACGTGGCAGATTATTATTTGCGTCGAGGCGCGTACGTTGCGGCCGCCAATCGCGCAAAATCAGCGCTGGAGGAATACAACGGCGCTAGCGGTAATGCCGAATCGCTCAGAATTATGGTTGAGGCCTACGAGCAGCTCGGCATGACCGACCTGGCCAATGATGCGCGCCGGGTCCTCATCGCCAACTTCCCTGACGAAGGCTAAGAAAAAAGATAAAAAGATAAGGTGACAGTGACCTTAACTCGAACGGAGTTAGGGTCACTGTCACCTTATCTTTTTGAGGGGTCCTGGTGCGGGAATTGGTAGCCTGAGGTGATCGGGTATCGCCAGTCGCGGCCGAATGCCCGACCACTGATTCGTATTCCTGGCGGTGCCTGGCGACGTTTGTACTCATTACGTTTGACCATCTCCAGAATACGCACAACCGTGTCACGGTCAAACCCGCGTTTTGTGATTTCGGAGACCGGCAGGTCCTCCTCGATAAACGCCTCTAGAATCGGATCAAGGGTCCCGTAATCCGGCAGCGAATCGCTGTCTTTCTGGTCCGGCCTGAGCTCCGCTGACGGCTCTCGAGTGATAACTCGCTCAGGAATCGCTTCGCTCAATGAATTGCGGTACCTGGCCAGGCGATAAACCAGCGACTTGCTGCAATCCTTTATGGGTGCGAAGCCCCCGGCCATATCACCGTACAACGTCGCATAACCAACCGCCATCTCGCTCTTGTTACCCGTCGTAAGAAGCATGCGACCCGTTTTATTAGAGATCGCCATTAGTAGCAACCCTCTACAACGCGCCTGAATATTTTCCTCCGTTGCGTCAGGCTCACGTTCGCCGAGCACAGGGTCCAGTTGTGCGATTGTCGCTTCATACATGGGTTCGATCGGTATTACGTCGTAGCCAATGCCCAGCACCGCAGCCTGCCTGGCCGCGTCCTCCTGGCTCATATTGGATGTGTAACGAAACGGCATCATCACCGCACGCACACGATCGGCGCCGATCGCATCGCAGGCGATCGTCGCTACCAATGCCGAATCTATGCCGCCGGACAGACCGAGGATGACGCCTGGGAAACCGTGCTTCGTGATGTAATCGCGCGTGCCTGTGACGAGGGCCTTATAGACGCTCGCTTCAGTATCGAGCAAAGCGGCACAGTCGCCTGCATGGGGCACGACGCCCGTAGCCGTGCCTCGCAGCACGATCTCGTGCAGACCCTCCTCGAACGCCGGGGCACGAAAGCGGATTTCACCCTGCGCTGACATCGCGAACGAACCGCCGTCAAAGACAAGTTCGTCTTGCCCACCAACCATATTCACGTAAATCACCGGAATCTGAACTTCTGCAACCCGCAGTCTCAGCTGCGCTTCGCGGTTCATCTGGCTGCGTATATCGTAGGGCGAGCCATTGATCGCGATCACGCACTCCGCCCCGGCCGAACGATTCGAAGCCATGGGGGCCGGGCCCCAAACATCTTCACAGATATTGAGCCCGATACGAACACCATTTATCGTGAATACGGACGCCTCTTTACCGCGCGTGAAATAGCGTTCTTCGTCGAAAACGCTGTAATTAGGCAAGCTCTGCTTTCGATAGTGCGCAAGCACTTCACCGTCCTGAAACACGGAACAGACGTTGAAAATTTGGTTCTGGTGGTATTCAGGATAACCAATCAATACAGCGATACCCGCGACCTTCTCCCGGATTTCGGCAATTGCGTTCTCAACCTTGTAGCGCAGGCCGACATGAAACAAGAGATCTTCCGGTGGATAACCGCAAATGCTGAGTTCGGGGAACACGACCAGATCGGCGCCGAGCTCAGCTCGGGCGCGATTTACATAAGCAATGATTTTCCCGGTATTGCCGGCAACATCGCCGACTGCAAGATCAACCTGCGCCAGCGCGACTTTGACATTGTGGTCCATGGTCCGCTCCGGCGCTTGTAAGCCCTAGCCGCCGATGACTTCCTGCATCTTCGAGCCAAGTTCCGCTGGCGATCGCACGGTTGCGACACCGGCGGCATCCAACGCCTTGAATTTGTCCTCGGCAGTGCCCTTGCCGCCAGCGACAATTGCGCCGGCATGACCCATTCGCTTACCCGGAGGCGCCGTCACGCCCGCAATATACGCCACAACAGGCTTCGTCACGTTGCTCTTAATGAACTCTGCGGCCGCTTCTTCGTCCGTACCACCGATCTCGCCGACCATGATGACGCCGTCGGTGTCGGGGTCTTCCTGGAACAACTCCAGACAATCGATAAAGTTCATGCCCCGCACCGGATCACCGCCGATTCCTATGCAAGTACTCTGGCCCAGGCCATTGGTGGTCGTCTGATACACCGCTTCATAGGTCAGCGTTCCTGAACGCGACACCACTCCGATACGCCCTTTCTGGTGAATAAAGCCCGGCATGATGCCAATTTTGCACTCGTCCGGCGTAATAATGCCCGGACAGTTCGGCCCAATCAGTCGACAACTGTTATCTCGGAGAGCCGATTTCACCTTGACCATGTCATTAACAGGAATCCCTTCGGTGATGCAGACGATCAGAGCAACACCCGAATCGGCCGCTTCGAGGATCGCGTCGGCGGCGAACGGCGGTGGCACATAAATCATGCTGACATCGGCACCCGTGGCATCGACTGCGTCACGCACGGTGTTATAGACGGGTACGCCGAGGTGGTCCTGACCGCCGCGTCCCGGTGTCACTCCGGCTACAACCTTAGTGCCATATTCGATGCATTGCTCGGTGTGGAAAGAGCCCTGATTACCGGTGATGCCCTGGCAGATAATCTTACTGTTCTTGTTAACCAAAATACTCATCAATACGTCTCTTCAGATCTACTTATCAGGCTGCCGAGGCAACCACCTTGCGTGCTGCGTCGGTCAGATCCTCAGCTGCAATAATGTCGAGGCCACTGGATGCCAGCAGCTCGCGCCCTTTGTTTACGTTCGTGCCCTCGAGGCGTACCACTACCGGCACTTCCACACCGACCTCTTTCACGGCGCTGATGATGCCTTTGGCAATATCATCGCAACGCACAATACCGCCGAAAATGTTCACCAGGATTGCGGTCACCTTCTTGTTCGAGAGAATCAGCTTGAACGCTTCTGCAACACGCTCCGCCGTCGCACCACCTCCTACGTCGAGGAAATTGGCAGGTTCACCGCCGTGCAACTTGATCAAATCCATCGTCGCCATGGCGAGCCCGGCACCGTTCACCATGCAGGCAATGTTGCCGTCGAGCGATACGTAGTTAAGGTCGTGTTCCGCCGCTTCGCGCTCCGCGGCATCTTCCTGTGAGGGATCACGCAAGGCAGCGACCTCAGCCTGGCGAAACAAAGCGCTGCCGTCTATGTTGATTTTGCCATCAAGGGCGATGACATCACCCGCTTTGTTGGTAATCAGCGGATTCACCTCAACCAAACTGGCGTCTGTATCGAGATACAGCTGATACAGCTTCTTCAGCAAGTCGCCGAATTGCCGCATTTGCTTCTTGTCGAGCTCAAGACCGAATGCAAGTTGCCGGGCCTGAAAATCCTGCAGACCAACATCCGGTGCGATTGCAATCGAGAAAATCCGCTCCGGCGTCTCTGCGGCCACCTTTTCGATATCCATTCCGCCAGCCGCTGAAGCGATAAATGACACACGACTGACCTCCCGGTCGACCAGCATGCTCAGGTAAAGCTCACGGTCGATCTCGGAGCCTTCCTCGACGTACACCACCTTAACGGGCAGTCCCTCGGGTCCCGACTGATGGGTGACCAGCTGGATTCCGAGCATGCCTTCAGCAAACTCCCGAACCTCATCCAGCGTTCTTGCGAGCTTGACGCCGCCCGCTTTGCCTCGACCACCGGCATGCACCTGTGCTTTGACAACCCAGAGATCGCCGCCCAGCTCTTCGGCCGCCCTTACGGCCGCGTCGGCTGAGTCAGCAGGAATGCCGCGCGGTACCGCGATACCGTAGTCGGCGAACAATCGTTTCGATTGGTATTCGTGAAGATTCATTGTCTCACTTCTTGGGGATTTCTTGTGTTGGCGAGGAGGATTTCGCGGCCAGCGCGAAAAAGACGCCGTATTTTGTAGGTTTGCGGGACCGAAGTCCATATTCAGTCTACAATTCGCGCATGAATCAGGCGCAGAAAACGATTGACGAGCCAGATCTGACCTGGCGCGTACTCATTACTCTGAACGCGTTTCGCTTGCTGACCTGTATTGCGTTTATTGCGATTTTTTTTGCGAAAGCCGACCCACGCTTTTTCGGGCACTCGAACCCTGGCTTGTACATAGCAACATCGGCCGGTTATCTGGTGTTTGCCATTTTGTCCGGCATCGCTTTGCGCCAGTACTGGGTCCCGGTAACGATCCTCGGCACCGCACAGACCGTCGTCGATATCGCCGCCATCGTGGCGCTTATGCACGCGAGCAGTGGAATCTCCAGTGGTATTGGCGGCCTGCTCATCATATTTGTTGGTGCCGGTAGCCTGGTACTGCCGGCACGGTATCCAGCGATATTGGCCGCCCTCGCGACATTCGCCATCCTGGGTCAGCAGGTTCTGGCACAAGTTGTCGGACTGACCGCACCGACCAATTATCCGGCCGCCGGTATCCTGAGCGGCATCATATTTGCGATAGCTTTGGCTGCACAGCCGCTGGCAAGGCGGATCCAGGCCAGCGAAGCCCTGGCCCGCCAGTTCGGGGTCGACCTCAAGAATCTCTCCGAGCTCAATGAATACATCGTGCAGCACTTGCGCGAAAGCATTGTCGTCATCGATGCCGAGGGCGATGTGCGCCTGATCAACAGCTCGGCCCTGAGCTTGCTTGGGGCAACTGGCACGCTCGCCGGAACTCCACTTGCCAGTACGTTTGAACCCCTTGCCGCATATATTCGCGATTGGCGTGCCGACACCTCCCAAACGTCGCACCCGGAATTCACTCTTATTACCGAGCATGACAATGCCCGGGTAACAGCACATCTTGCGCCGCTCGGTAAGAACGGTCAGCGTGCCGGCCCTATTTTGATATTTCTCGAGGATGCCAGTGTAATGAACGCGCGCGTGCAGCAATCCAAGCTAGCGTCACTGGGCCGCCTTAGTGCCAGCATCGCGCACGAGATTCGCAATCCGGTCGGCGCTATGAGTCATGCCGCCCAGCTTCTGGGAGAATCCGTTGCTTTGACGGATGACGATGTGCGCCTCACAGAGATTATTCAGACTCACTCGAGCCGGGTCAGCCACATCATCGACAATGTGCTGCAACTATCGCGGCGAGATTCGAGTCGTCCGGAACGCCTGCCGCTAAAGGCCTGGCTCGATGACTTTGCCGAGGAATTCGTCCGCACACTTGAATTGCAGGAAGGCGAATTTTCTGTGGCGAAAGTGGCGCCCGGGATCGAGGTACGCATGGACCGCAGCCATCTGCGACAAGTACTCTGGAACTTGTGCGACAACGCAATAAAGTATGCGAGCGAAACAGGTGGCATCATGGTCGAGATTCAGGCCGGTCAAATGCCAGGCAAAGGCCGGCCCTACATAGAGGTCCTCGACTATGGCCTGGGTGTCGAAAAGGCGACGGCGGACAAAATATTCGAGCCCTTCTTCACCGCGCGCTCGGGTGGCACCGGTTTGGGTCTGTATATATCCAGAGAACTCTGTGAATTGAACCGGGCCACGCTGGTATACCTTGACCGCCCCGGTGGAGGCAGTATCTTTCGCATCGTGTTTGCCGATTCAACACGCTGGGACCCACAGGACTAAAAATGAACCAACCGCTTGCCCTGGTCATCGATGACGAACCTGACATCTGTGAATTGCTGACGCTAACGCTCGGACGTATGGATGTGCAGACCGAGTCGGCCACCGATGTCGCGAGTGCGAAGACCTTGCTGGGCAAACACGATTTCGATCTTTGCCTTACAGACATGCGCTTGCCGGACGGCGACGGGCTCGAACTGGTCGATTGGATGCAAACCAACGTGCCCGGCGTACCGGTTGCCGTGATCACCGCGCACGGCAATGTCGAAACCGCGGTGCAAGCGCTGAAACTTGGCGCATTTGATTTCATTTCCAAGCCGCTCGATCTGGGAAATCTGCGCAATATTGTTGAAAATGCTTTGCGCATTGACGCTGTCAGCCAGCAAAAATCGAAACTCCTCGGTGACTCGTCTCGAATGCATGAGTTGCGCGAGATGATCGACCGGGTCGCACGATCACAGGCGCCCGTGCATATTTCTGGCGAATCGGGCACCGGCAAAGAACTGGTCGCCAGACTGATTCACGATATCGGACCGCGGGCCGAAGGACCGTTTGTACCGGTCAACTGTGGCGCTATCCCCGCCGAACTCATGGAGAGCGAGTTCTTTGGGCATCGCAAAGGTAGTTTCACGGGTGCCGTGAATGACAAGGCCGGACTCTTGCAATGCGCGCAGGACGGCACGCTTTTTCTGGATGAGATCGCCGATTTGCCGCTGGCGATGCAGGTCAAACTGTTGCGCGTGATCCAGGAGAAAAAGGTCCGTCCCGTGGGCGCCGCTCAGGAAGAGACCGTCGATGTGCGAATTCTGTCGGCGACGCACAGAAATCTCTCATCAATGGTCGCCGGCGGTGACTTCCGCGAAGACCTGTACTACCGGATCAACGTCATCGAACTGAATGTACCTGCATTACGCGAACGCGGCGATGACGTGCTGATGCTCGCAGATCACATATTGAAGAGACTGAAAGGTACAGCAACCCTGCACGAGGATACGCGCAACGCGTTCCTGACCTATGCGTTCCCTGGCAACGTCCGGGAGCTTGAAAACATGCTCGAAAGAGCGGTCACGCTTTGTGCGAGCGGCACGATAATGCCTGTTGACCTGCACATGCGCGATGCGGCCGAGCCATCGACGCCTCTCAAGATTTCGGCGCCGGGCGCCAAACTTGGCGATCAGGTTGAGGACGTGCAGCGTCAGGCCATCGTTGAAGCGCTGGAGAAAACGCGCTACAACAAGACAGCCGCCGCCAAGCTTCTCGGACTGTCATTCCGTCAGCTCAGGTATCGCATCAAGAAACTCGGTATTGACTGACAATGTTTGTCACTTTGTGACAACAAACTGACAATTCGATAGCACGATTGTCACCTATTGCAGACGCCGCTTATGGTGACTACTGCGCCGTCAAACCTTTTAAATCAGTTACTTAACTGTGTTCTAATAAACTTGGCACGGTGCTTGCTTTATCACTCGTACAGGCGATTTCGCCGTTTATTTTTGAATACTCTCAAATTCATGGAGATTACGAGATGAAGAAGCAACAGGGTTTTACACTAATCGAACTCATGATCGTTGTAGCGATCATTGGTATTTTGGCGGCTATCGCTATTCCTGCTTACTCGGACTACACGATCCGCGCGCAGGTTTCTGAAGGTCTGAATCTTTCAGGTGGCGCTAAGGCTGCAGTTTCTGAGTTCTCAATGGACACAGGTCGTTTTCCGTCCGACAACACAACGGCGGGTATTGCGACGACAGCAACCGACATTAACGGCAAGTACGTTGTTAGCGTAACGGTAGCGGACGGCGTCATTACTGTTCAATACGGTAACGATGCGCACGCGACACTGACGGGCTCTCAGCTCGACCTGTCGCCGTCAACCAATGCAGGCAGTGTTGAGTGGGCCTGCATGTCGGGTACCACTGTAATTGCTGCGAAGCACTTGCCGGCAGCTTGCCGATAACAGATTGACCTGAGTATTTCGTCATACTCAAGTCGGAAAGCCCCGGCCGTAAACCGGGGCTTTTTTTTACCCTGATTTCGTAAATTCCGGGTGAGTATGTGACCTTCGTCACAGTCTGCAATTCCACCAGGCAAACTGCTCGTAGCCAGAATTCAAGTACGTTAGAATGACAGTGCTTGAGAGGTTGATCGACATTATGAATAAGGTTCAAAAAGGATTCACACTGATTGAATTGATGATCGTTGTTGCGATCATCGGCATCCTCGCGTCCCTGGCCATTTCTGCCTACCAGACCTATACCGTACGTGCCCAGATCGCGGAAGGCCTCAACATGGCGGTAAGCGCAAAAGTACCCGTTGTCGATGCGTACAATATGAACGGCGAGCCTCCGGCCGATCGGCAAGAAGCGGGCATGTCAATATTAGCCACGAGCACGAAGGGGCGCTACGTAGCCCAAGTGGACATTATAATGGGCAGAGTTGACGTGACGATGGGCAACTTTGTCCATGCGGATGTATCTGGAGACATCGTTACGTTCACACCGTACCTGACTCCGTCTGGCGGTATTGTATGGCGCTGCGGCAGCGCCACGCCTCCAACAGGGGCTGTTCTGCTCAACGGCAATGGCAACGCAACTGTGTACCAGGCGCCCACTGTGGAAGCTCGATATCTGCCGTCAAGCTGCAGAAACTAGCCGATTCTTGCCTAAAGCCGGCGTTTTACTTAATCAAATTCCGTAATTGTGAACAGCAGCACAAAATCCAGTTGAATCGGGGACTTGGATCAGTAAGACTGTAACGCTGATAGAAACGCGACAGCACTAGATTCTTATGGCCGCAACAGCTTCACAAACAAATCTTGCAGGCTTGCCCAGGCGCATGGTCCAGGATGGTATTGTTTCCGAGGAACAGCTTGCCGAAGCAACTGACGGCGCCAAGAAAGCCAAAATGACGCTGATCGCTTATCTCGTCAATGAGGAGCTGGCCGACGCACGAGCAATTGCCGTTGCTGCATCACACGAATTCGGTGTACCACTGCTTGATCTGGACGCGGTTGAGGTTGATCTTGAGGTCATCCGGGCCGTTGATCAAAAGCTCATCAACAAGCACCGGGTCCTGCCGCTCGTCAAACGCGGACAGAGACTATTCCTAGGCATCTCGGATCCAACCAATCTGCAGGCAATTGACGACATCAAGTTCGCGACCAGCCTTCGCATTGACCCGGTTGTCGTCGAGCAGGATAAGCTTGAAGAGCGCATAACCAAAGCCATCGAGGCCGTCGACACGTCGATGGGTGGTCTCGACGACGACGATTTCGATCTCGAAAACCTCGATGTCGCCGGCGATCCTGAAGAACAGGAAGATGATCACCGGGACGATGTTGAAGACGCGCCGGTGGTTCGGTTCGTCAATAAAGTGTTGCTGGATGCCATCAAACGTGGCGCGTCCGACGTTCATTTCGAACCTTACGAGAAGATCTTCCGCGTTCGTACCCGTCTCGATGGCGTTCTATCCGAGGTTGCCACTCCACCTGTCATTTTGTCGAATAAGGTCTGTGCACGCCTCAAAGTCATGTCGAGAATGGATATTGCCGAACGTCGCGTGCCACAGGATGGACGCATCAAGATGCGCCTGTCGAAAAACCGTGCCATCGACTTTCGTGTTAACACCTGTCCGACACTGTTCGGCGAGAAGATCGTGCTGCGTATACTGGACCCCTCGAGCGCGAAGCTTGGCATCGAGATGCTCGGCTACGAGGAACACCAGCAGGTGATGTACGAAAAGCATCTCGCGAAACCGTATGGAATGATCCTTGTCACGGGACCAACAGGGTCCGGTAAGACGGTATCGCTGTATACCGGTTTGAATATCCTCAATACCGAAGATCGCAATATATCGACAGCGGAAGATCCGGCGGAAATCAACCTGCCGGGCATCAATCAGGTCAACGTAAACCCAAAGGTTGGACTGACGTTCGCCTCCGCACTCAAAGCTTTCCTTCGTCAGGATCCGGACGTCATCATGGTCGGTGAGATTCGAGATCTGGAGACGGCTGAGATCGCGATCAAGGCCGCACAGACCGGTCACCTGGTTTTGTCCACCCTGCATACCAACGATGCCCCGAAAACACTGACTCGTATGGTTGACATGGGTGTGAAACCCTACGCTATCGCAACATCCGTCAGCTTGATTATCGCTCAGCGACTGGCTCGTCGACTTTGCGACAACTGCAAGGAAGTTAAAGAGGTTCCACGTGAGGCACTCGAGAAAGAAGGATTTGCCGCCGAAGAGCTTGATGCCGGTATTACGATATTTGGGCCGAAAGGCTGTAAGGCGTGCAACGGTGGATATAAAGGCCGACTCGGTATATTCCAGGTAATGGAAGTATCAGAGACAATGGGCCGAATAATAATGGAAGGCGGCAACGCGATGCAGATCGCCGATCAGGCTGCGCAAGAGGGGGTCATCGATTTACGACAAGCCGGATTGAACAAAGTCAAGGACGGGGTTACCAGCCTTGAAGAGGTCAACCGGGTTACCATTGAATAGGTTTTCACCGGAAAACTTAAGCTAACGGACATTACAGATGGCTAATACAGCAGTAGCAAGTAACACGCCTTTCATGTGGGAAGGAACCGACAGAAACGGCAAAAAGATCAAGGGCAAGAGTCTCGCGACTGATGAAGCGACAGTGCGTGCTGACCTGCGCCGCCAGGGTGTTGTGCCAACGCGCATCAAGAAGCAGAGTAAAGGTCTGTTTTCGGGTGGTGGCACAATTACCAGTGGTGACATCTCAATTTTCAGCCGCCAGCTGGCGACTATGTTAGCCGCCGGTATTCCTTTGGTCCAGGCGTTCGAAATTGTCGGTAACGGCCATGAGAATGCGGCCATGCAAAAGCTCATACTTTCCATCAAGGCGGACGTCGAAGGTGGTAGTTCGTTAGCGGAGGCCTTGTCGAAACAACCACTTTATTTTGACGATCTTTTTGTCAACCTTGTCGAGTCTGGCGAGCAAGCCGGTGCGTTGGAGTCGTTGCTCGACAAGATCGCCACGTACAAAGAAAAAACAGAGGCCATCAAGAAGAAAATCAAGAAAGCGTTAACCTACCCCGCAGCGGTATTGGTCGTCGCCTTTGTCGTCACGACTATTTTGCTGATTTTCGTGATTCCGTCCTTCGAGGATCTGTTCAAGGGATTTGGTGCTGACTTGCCGACTTTCACGCGCATGGTCATCGACCTGTCTGCGTTCGTGCGCGAAAAGGGCTTTTTTATCGTCGTCATCGTATCCGGTGCGGTCGGTACGTTTCTCTATTTCAAAAAACGATCGCGACCCATGCGGCACTTCCTGGACAGGATGATGCTCAAGTTTCCGATTATTGGCCCGATCCTCCAAAAGGCCTCTATCGCACGATACTCACGAACGCTGTCGACGATGTTTGCTGCCGGCGTTCCGCTGGTTGAAGCATTGGAATCTGTCGCTGGTGCGACCGGTAATATCGTCTACGAGACTGGCGTAATGCAGATGCGCGACGAAGTCGCGACAGGTCAGCGTCTGCAACAGGCAATGGAAAATACGGATCTGTTTCCAAACATGGTTATCCAAATGATCGCGGTTGGTGAAGAGTCCGGGTCGCTTGACGAAATGTCCGGTAAAGTTGCTGACTTCTACGAAGCCGACGTTGACGACGCGGTGGACAATCTTTCAAGTTTGCTGGAGCCGATGATCATGGCGATTCTCGGCGTCCTCGTCGGCGGTCTGGTTGTAGCCATGTATCTGCCAATTTTCAAACTGGGCGCAGTTGTCTAGTTAGCGCAACGCCATTTGCAAAATATCGGCGTTCGGAGGACACTCCGGACGCCTTTTTTGTACCCATTTCATTCATTTGACGGAGACCCCGGATGCTTGAACTGATGCACGAATCAGCGACGGTATTCATCGTTGTCGTTTTTGCTTTTACGCTGCTGCTTGGTAGCTTTCTCAATGTTGTCATTTATCGCTTGCCCATCATGATGGAGCGCGAGTGGCGTGAACAAGCCGAAGAGTTATCGAATACGCCATCAGAAAACGACCTGCCAGAGGGCCGTTTCGATCTGGTTATGCCGCGCTCAGGATGTCCTTCTTGTGGCGCACTGATAACGGCCTGGCAAAACATTCCTGTTATCAGCTATCTGGTCCTGAAAGGCCGATGTGCAACGTGTAAAACTCCGATACCTTTACGCTACCCACTCATAGAGCTTTCGACGGCGCTGCTCGCCGCAGTGGTCGCCTGGCATTTTGGTGTCGGTTGGGAGGCTCTGATGGCGATTGGATTGACCATCACGCTGATGGCTATCGCGATGATCGATGCCGACACACAGCTGATCCCGGATTCGATCGTACTCCCGTTAATGTGGCTTGGCCTCGCGATGAGCTTGTTCCACCCATTGCCAGGCACGAACACTCTGTTCATCGGCCCATCGGATGCCATCGTTGGAGTCATGGCGGGTTATTTAACGCTGTGGAGTGTCTTCTGGGTTTTCAAGCTTGTCACGGGGAAAGACGGTATGGGCTATGGTGACTTCAAGTTACTGGCCGCACTGGGAGCATGGCTTGGCTGGCAACAGCTACCAATGATCATCATGATGTCCGCTATCGTCGGCGCCGTCATCAACATTGTCATGATTATCGCGAAAGGTAAGGATCGCAGCATACCAATCCCATTTGGCCCTTATCTGGCAGCCGCCGGCTGGATCACGATGCTCTGGGGTGAGAACATCAAGAATACCTACATTGACCTGATGTTCTGAGTGGCCCGCAGCGACTACAAGAAAACTCTTCGAATTGGCCTGACTGGCGGTATCGCCAGCGGCAAGACCACTGTCGCTAAAATGTTCGACGACCTCGGCGTATCGGTCATTGATACAGATGTCATTGCGCGCGAGGTCGTTCGACCGGGTGAACCGGCGCTCGAAGCAATCCGCGATCGATTCGGCGATGCTGTTATTGATGAAACCGGCAATCTGAACCGTGTCGCCATGCGCAAACTGATTTTCGCCAACGAGAGCCTGCGACTGGATATCGAAGGGATTTTGCACCCACTCATTGGCGTGGAAACTCGCAGGCAAGCCAATGCAGAGACCGGACCCTATCAGATCATCGTTGTTCCGCTGCTTGTCGGCTCACCGTTAATGCAATTCGTCGATCGTGTGCTGGTCGTTGACTGCGATGAGGAAACACAAATGCAACGGCTCTTGACCAGGGACTCAGAGACTGTCGAGCAAGCGCAGAGGATTATTGCAGCGCAGTCCAGCCGTGCCGAACGTCTGGCAATAGGTGACGACATTATTTCAACTGACAAACCTTTCGACGCTATTCGAGAACATGTCCTGATTCTCGATACGATGTACCGTAATTTGGCGAGTCAGGATCCACCTTGATCATTCGACGCGGCGGCTTCCCGGTCCGCCCGTACAACCGCTTGAAACGCGAGTACATCGTTCCTCGTCACTCGAGCGATATCGAGCAAATCAGTTTGCATAACGTCCAGTTGTGACAACGCAATATTCGAAAACTCGATTGCCTCGTCAAAATATTCCGCCGTAGCAAGGTGCGCTGCCATCAGCATTGCGTGTTGCGCCCCAGGACGTGTCTTCAATGACAGACCGAATGCAGCAGTAGCTCCAGGTAGATCTTGCATGTGTACCGACGCGAAACCGATTAAATACTGGATCTGTGAGAATGCCAGCGATGTCGGATCGGCGTTTCTCGGCACGTTCAGCATGTCCGAATACATCGATCGAAGCCCTCCAGTCTGAACATTTTTGCACTTGTCATTGATCACCAATGACGAAAACTCGGAATACAGTTTGACCGATCTTGGATCGTAGGGACGCTTGGACAAGATCGCCGCAACGCTATCGAATTCGCCCTTCGTATCGACACCCAAATTGCACAGGATTATCAATCGATTCACCAACAATAACGGACGTTCGCTATTATCAATCTCGATCGCCTTGCTAATGACGTCCAGGGACGCCTGATGGTGTCCTTCGTTAAATAGCTGCGTTGCATATTGTGCCTGAGCTCGCACCGATGTCGGCGCCTTACGGGCCGACACTTCGACAATGCTCGCGAAATCTTGCCAGACCGTCGCCGAATATCGAGTAAATCCGCCTAACACGAAAACGGCGACTACGGTCACCGCCAGAACCGTCTGCCGCTTTGCTCGCTGCTGCAAGATTGCGATCAAAGGGACGAAAAGAAATACCGCAGCAAGGTAATTGCGGTGCTCGAAATACAACTCCAAATTCAGGACCGTAGACTCAAGCAGATGACTGGCATAGAAAAATAAAGCGGCAAATGCGAACAATGGCCATTTGCGTCGATAGGCAATCGCTGCGGTTACTATGGCCGCATGCGCAAGGAAACTCAGCGCTGTTGTGACGGGCGAAAAGAATCCGGTGGATTTGGGAAAATGATCCTGAAAGATACCGGTCGTATACAATTCCGGAACAAACCAGTGTTTCAGGTAATCCATCAGTACCCGAGGTTGGGTCAGAAAGCGCTCATAAACACTGAATTCCCGTGGCGGAACAATTTCGAAAAAGTTACCACGCAGTGGTTTCTCCAACAAATACAGAAAAATAATCGCCGACGGGATAATGATAAAAATAATTGCCCAGTTTCGATTGAGACCTTCAAGGCGATGACGCTGGCTCGCGAATATTGTTAGCTCAGTAACGCCAATCAACAACGGCAGTAATATGCCATTTTCTTTCGACAGCATCGCCAACAGGGTAAATAGTACAACCGACAATGTCAGAACCGCATAGCCTGTCACCAGGTTGCGGGAAATCAGTGCGCGCCCGACAAAATGGACGTTGAGTCCCGCAAGTATGAACAGTGTCGACAGTTGCGCCATGCGTTGCACGACGTACAAGGTTGTCGAAACCAGGAATGGATGAAGCACCCAGCAAGCAGTCGACATTAGCGCAATCCAGCGTGCGTTCTGCTCCTCTACCTCAAGCACGCGAAGTAACCTGACAATTAATGACCCAAGCAAAGCTGCATTGATCAGATGAATTGCCAGATTCGTACGCTTAAACGGCCACGGATCAGCTGGCCAATTATTTGCATCTATCAGAAAGCTCAGTAGCGATATTGGTCGGCCCGTCGGTCCTGAATGGCCGCCAAAGACGAAAATTTTGAATGTTTCCCAATCCGTAATGCCACCGAAATTACCGAGATCTGCAATTGACCCGTAGTCATCCAGCAAGAAAGGGCCGCTGAGGCCCGGAAAATAAGCAAGTACAGCAATTGCAAACAAGAGTAACCAGCCGCCGAAAATGAGCATTATTTTTGGCCGGGCGCTCGCGTGCTCTGAAATTCGATCGATCATTAATTAAAGTCCAATGTGGCTTGCCGTGGGCATTCTAGCCCGGCGATGCAACGACTTCACCCAATCCGTTCACCCATTTGCCACCCGGCTCGCGGTGGCGCAAAATAGCCCAATGGCCAAACCTGCCGGAAAAATCGCCGCACAGCCCGCCCCGGGCATAGCACACTATGAGCAGCCCCTGTCGGAGCGTATGCGGACGTTTCTCCGGCTTGAGTTTCTATACCATCCGATGCTTCGCAATAGCGAAAGAGACGAAGACTGGGCGACTCGCACCACTGTTTCGACACTGATGGAGATTTTGGCGATATTGTCCCGTGGAGACGTCCGCAGCGAGGTTTTGAACGAACTGGACCACCAGATTAGCGCTTTGGAGCGCTTCCACAGCCACACGGGCGTTGATGGTGGCCGTTTGGACAACCTGATGCACAATTTATCGGCGAGCCGGGAAGAAATCTCAACGATCGGCACAGGATTCCTGCAGCCACTCAAAGACAGCGACTTTCTTAACGCGATTAAGCATCGCAGCGCGATTCCAGGCGGAACCTGTGAATTCGATCTGCCCGAGTACAGTCATTGGTTGCGGCAGCCTATCGATCGCCGGCAACAGGATCTCGCTGAATGGATTCAGTCGGTCCGGCCCCTTTGCCTGGGAGTCTGTGAGGTGCTTTGGTTAATCCGCGAAAGCGCGCAGCCGAATGAGGAACAAGCCGTTAATGGCATGTACCAGCACAGCATGCAAAAAGACGGCCATTGTCGTTTATTAAGGGTCAGCCTGGCAGAACAATCACCACTTTTTCCCGAGATCAGTGGCAGCCAGCACCGCTTCACGGTGCGTTTTCTGGAGTGGTCCACCGTCGATAGCCGTGCAGTGCAAACCAGTCAGGATGTGCCGTTCCAGCTTTCTATTTGTTGATCTTTTTTGCAGCCCTTCGGGCTGCCGCTTCGCTTCGCGCGCAGGGCGCGCTCCTACTAGTGTCTTTGCCGCAGCGCTTCTACGACTGGCACGTCGGCCGGCAAAAGCTCATCGGCATCCAGCAACTCCGCCGGCACCCAGCGTAACGCTTGTCCTTCCCGTCCAACGGGTTCGCTGTTCCATTCGCTGACCAGGAAAAACTCAATGGTTACGACTCGATCTTCGTATTCGTGACTTAAATGCATGAATGACGAACAATTCGTCACCTCAATACCGAGTTCCTCTGCGAGCTCTCTGACCAGAGCCTGCGATGCGGTTTCACCAGCGACCATCTTGCCGCCCGGAAACTCCCACAGACCATGAAATTGACCACCGCCCAGCCGCTCCGCGATCAGTACCCGTCCTTTGGGATCGCAGAGTATTCCTGCCGCAACGTCGAAATGGTCCATCGCCTGAGTCAGGCGTTCAGCTTGCCGTGACACTGTTTGAATTTCTTGCCGGAGCCGCACGGGCACGGCTCATTGCGGCCAACTTTTCGGCCATCGCGAACGAACGGTTCTGCCTGTGGCGCTGCACCTTGTTGCTGACCCTGCGGCTGCCCACCCGGCGATTGATTACCGAGCGCCGATGCCTGTGCGTGTTGAAATTTCATCGAATCAGCAGGCTGCCTGCGCTCTGCCATTTCGTTCAAATCGTCTTCGCCCTGGATTCGGATGCGCGACAGTATGCTGATCGTGTCGTGTTTGACCTGTTCAAGCATCGTACCGAACATTTCGAAAGCTTCACGCTTGTATTCCTGTTTTGGATTCTTCTGTGCGTAAGAACGCAAGCCGATACCCTGCCGTAAATGGTCCATAGACGCCAGGTGTTCTTTCCAGTGATGATCGAGTTGTCGCAACATCACCTGTTTTTCCACACCGCGCATCAGGTCGGCGCCGATATTGCCAACTTTTTTCTCATACGCCAGATTCGCCTCATCAATACAACGATCAGCGATACCCTCGGAACTCAGAGTCTTGTCATCTTGAGCCCAGCGACCGACGTCCGCGCGTATACCGAATTCGGATTCCAGCGCCTTACTCAATCCCTCGGCGTCCCACATCTCGTCGAGGCTACCGGGGGGTATGTACTGCTCAACAGTAATACTGACGACTTCTTCACGAATGGCTGCGACGGACTCTTCGATCTCGTCGGCATCCATGAGTTCGGCACGCTGATGGTAAACGACCTTACGCTGGTCGTTAGCGACATCGTCGTACTCGAGCAGGTTTTTTCTGATATCGAAGTTATGTGACTCTACCTTTCGTTGCGCGCGTTCGATTTGACGCGTCAAGAGCCTGCTCTCTATGGCTTCTCCTTCACGCATCCCGGCACGAGATAAAAGGTTCTTGGTGCGCTCCGGGTCACCGAAAATACGCATCAGCGTGTCTTCCATCGACAGATAGAATCTCGATGATCCAGGGTCGCCCTGACGTCCGGAGCGCCCCCTTAGCTGGTTATCGATACGCCGCGACTCGTGCCGCTCCGTACCCACAATGTGCAATCCTCCGGCTTCGAGCACCCGGTTGTGGCGTTGCTTCCACTCCGCCTCAATACCAGCGCTATCGGCGTTCTCGCCGGCCTCCGCGAGCACCGCATCCAGACTGCCACCGAGCACGATATCAGTACCACGACCGGCCATATTCGTAGCGATCGTGATCGACCCTGGCCGTCCGGCGTTTTGCACAATTTGTGCCTCACGTTCATGCTGCTTGGCGTTGAGGACGCTGTGCCTGATGCTTTGCTTCTTGAGAAATGACGACAACAGCTCGGACGCTTCGATCGACGTTGTGCCCACTAAAACTGGCTGGCCACGCTCGCTGCAGTCGACAACGTCCTCGATAATCGCTTCAAACTTGTCTTTCTCCGTTAGGTAAACAAGGTCCGGTTGATCATCACGGATCATGTCCTTGTGCGTTGGAATGACCACCACTTCCAGCCCGTAGATTTGCTGGAACTCGAATGCTTCAGTGTCCGCTGTGCCAGTCATTCCCGACAGGTTGTTATAAAGCCGGAAGTAATTCTGAAACGTGATCGACGCGACCGTCTGATTTTCCTGCTTGATCGAGACGCCTTCTTTCGCTTCAACCGCCTGGTGAAGTCCGTCGCCCCATCGGCGACCTGGCATTGTGCGACCGGTGAATTCGTCAACGATGACGACTTCACCGTCCTTGACGATGTAATCCACGTCACGCTGATACATCGCATGCGCCCGCAAGGCCGAATTCAGGTGGTGCAACAAGCGGATGTTGCCGGCATCGTACAGGCTCTCCCCTTTCGCCAGCAGACCCGCCTGACCCATCAGCGTCTCAACGTGAGAATGGCCTTCCTCTGTCACGTGCGCCTGCTTGGCTTTTTCATCGACGGTGTAGTCACCGCGTTTGACGATACGGCATTGAGCTATTTTGCCGTCCTTTTCGGTCATCACGAGATCGGCATCGCGATCTTCAGCAATACCAACCGCTTCATCCAGGGTCATGTTGTCGGAATCTTCACCGATTAACGAGACGGTGTTCGCCAAAATATCAAAGTTGGTCGGGTCCTCCGTCTCTTCGTGTTTGCGCAGCTTGGGGATCATTTTGTTGATTTGCGCGTACAGATCCGTGCTCGATTCAGTAGGCCCGGAGATAATCAGCGGCGTCCGCGCCTCGTCGATAAGAATCGAGTCTACTTCATCGACAATCGCGAAGTTCAGCTCGCGCTGCGCCTTATCCGCCGTTGCGAAGGCGAGATTGTCTCGCAGATAATCAAAGCCGAGCTCATTATTCGTTGCATAGGTGATGTCGCAATCATACGCCTCGCGTTTTTCATCCGACGTCTGGCCGCTTTTCGAAACTCCAACACTCAAGCCCAGGAACGCATAGATCGGGCGCATCCAATCCGCGTCACGTTGTGCCAGATACTCGTTGACGGTGACGATGTGCACACCATCACCGCTAATCGCATTCAAGTATGCGGGCAGCGTCGACATCAGTGTCTTGCCTTCACCCGTACGCATTTCGGCGATATTGCCGTCGTGCAATACCATGCCGCCGATTAGCTGCACATCGAAAGGCCGCATATGCATCGTGCGAACCGAGGCTTCGCGAGCAACTGCAAACGCTTCGGGTAACATTTGCTCCAGCGTCTCGCCGTCGGCGTAGCGCTTCTTAAACTCTGTAGTCCTGGCTCTCAGCGCCGCATCGTCGAGGGCTTGCAAGCTCTCTTCAAGAGCATTAATCGCCTCTACGGATTTTGCGTACTGACGCACCAGCCGCTGATTGCGACTGCCAAATATGCGTGTCAGGAAATTGGCCACACAGGCTCCTAAGGATCCGGTCGAAACAAAGGCCGCTATTCTATAGGTTTTGCGGAGTTATTGAATATCTAATGTCGCCATTTGAGGGTGTTTCTCGCGATCACAAGGACGGTCATACAGACCCGGGACCGGGGCTGAAAATTACACAAAACCGGGTATTGCGAGATTACTTGGAGGAATCGCGAATAAACCGGACCGGATTGACCCGGCTGCCGTTGTGTAACACCTCAAAATGCAGGTTCGGTCCCGTCGCGCGGCCCGTCTCGCCCATTAGAGAAACGACCTGGCCTTTCTTCACCTCGTCTCCGACAGACACGAGATTTTCAGAATTATGTGCATAGCGTGTTGAGTAACCGTTGCCATGGTTGATTTCGACCATGATACCGTAGCCATAACGATCGCCTGACCAGGTGGTTACGCCGTCGGCAACCGCAACGATTTCAGCCCCGTTCTTACCGGCGAAATCAATACCGGTGTGATTGGCCGCCTTACCCGTAAAGGGATCAGTTCGCGTGCCAAAATACGACGAAATCCACCCGGAACCGACCGGCCGACCCTGCGGATAGACGCGCTCTTTAAGATTCTGGTTCATCAGCACACCTTCAAGAACATCAAGCTGCGCTTCACGATTGTCCAACCGGGCACTAAACGTATTCATCGCATCGAGCATTTCCGGAACGGCTACATTCGATCCGGCCACCATTCCCCCTGCCACCGGCTCTTCCGGTCCGCCCATTGCCGGATGGGTGTCGAAATCAAATTCACCATCATCAATCTCGGCCATGTCTGTCAAACGACGACCCAGCGCATCGAGTCGGATCATACGTGCGTTCATTTGTGCAATGCGTATGGACAATGCATCCAGCGTATCTTCATTTTCCTGGCGAATGGTGTGGATGCTGGCTCGCTGTTCCTGCAGCTCGCTGTTAAGACCTTCCAGTTCGCCAACACTGACGCCTGATCCGGTCAGTGATGCATGCCATGCGCCGACCAGAAATCCGACACTCGTGATAAGGCCGACAATAACCGCAACAGACAAACCAGCCCTTATACCCGTCAGGTTCACCTGCCTGGGGCTGCCATACCCCTTGCCGAAAATCACTACATTCATTTCTTACGCCCTGGATGCGTCTCAATCGATCGCGTCGTGGTTATGCAAGTCGCGGAGTCGCATGGCATCAGCCTGCGTCCGCTTATTCGCGTTGTTGTAAACTTGCTGTCCCTGCTCACTTCGGTGGCCCCGCTGTCCTAGGATAGTCCCTTAGACCGGTGGTTTTGCGCCCCCACCTTTCGACGGGTTTGCCTTTATCGTGTGCAACAATATGCATAATGTCGGAAATCATTACAAGGAAAGGGCCCGGGAACGGTGACCATAATCACCGGAAAGAGGACAAAAGCGCTAACTGCGTCACATTTTTATGCCAACCAGCAAACTCAAAAATCTGCTAAACCCCTGTAATGAAGGGGATTTAGGTAGCCTCATTGGTCGTGCTCAACGCATGGGTGAGCTCACCGATGTTCTTTGCAATGCCCTGCCCGAATCGGACCGAAGCGCCATCGTCGCCGCAAATGTCCGGGAGGACGGAGAATTGGTCGTTATTTGCGCATCGTCTGCCTGGGCATCGCGGCTTCGATATGAATCCGAGAAACTCCTGAAGGCCGCCAAAGAGGCCGGCGTTTCCGCCCATACCTGTCGGGTACGTGTTTCGCAAGGATAACCGTAGGAGCGCGCCTTGCGCGCGACCTCGTGACGATCATCGCACGCGTCGGTCGAGATACTGTTTACTGGAATGGCTCCCTTCGGTCCGCTTTATTTCCTGTAAACAGTATCTCGACCGCCGCTTATGACCCTTGTAGTGAGGTCGCGCGCAAGGCGCGCTCCTACGGTGGCTCGATGGTTACGCGTAGGAGGGCGTCGCGTAGGAGATGGGTGCTTTCTTTGAGTCCTTAAACGTCACTTCTTCCCAGGCTGTTGCGTCGGCCAGCATGGCCCGAAACAGTTTGTTATTCAGATCATGACCGGACTTATAGGCACGCAGTTCACCAATCAGACTGTGCCCCAAAAGATAGGCATCGCCGATGGCATCGAGAATTTTGTGAATGACGAACTCGTTCGAATAGCGAAGGCCGTCTTCGTTAAGGATGCGGTAATCATCGAGAACGATCGCATTGTCCATGCTACCGCCCAGGGTCAGATTACGCTCTCGTAACGCTTCAACATCTCGCAGGAAACAAAAGGTACGCGCGCGACTGACTTCTTTTAGAAACGACGTCGATGAAAAGTCGATGGTCGCCTGCTGACTGAGTTTGTTAAACACGGGGTGATTGAAATACACCTCGAAGTTCACTTTGAAACCGTTGAACGGCACAAGCTCAGCCCACTTGTCACCCTCCTCAACTCGCACGGTCTTCTTGATGCGAATGAATTTCTTCAGCGCCTTTTGTTCTTCTATACCGGCCGACTGCAGCAAAAATACAAAGGGTCCAGCACTGCCGTCCATGATCGGAACTTCGGGGGCCGAAAGATCAATGTTCAGATTGTCGATGCCGAGACCGGCCAACGCTGACATCAGGTGCTCAACGGTCGCAACTTTGACATCGTCTTTGATGAGCGTAGTGCCGAGCATGGTCTCGCCAACGAGTTGCGGATCGGCTGGTATGTCCACCGGCTCTTCGAGATCAATTCGTCGAAACGTAATTCCGGAGTTCGCCGCCGCAGGCCGAAGAGTCATATAGACCTTCTCGCCCGAATGCAGACCAACGCCAGTGGCTCGGATCGTGGTTTTTAGAGTTCTTTGTCTGAGCATTTCGCCGCGAAGATTATCACAAAAGAAAAGCGAATCCAAAAAGGCTCAGAAATTCAAACTGTTAGAGAGAAGCCTGCGCCCCGGGGTCGATCAGGTAGCTGGCCCGGATGAATCCGGGCCAGCAAGCGGAGTTACCTGCCCCGGGCGGTCAGACAGCCCGGACTACACCGGCCTTAGACCATCCCTGGCCTAATCAGCCTGGCGGCGCAGGAATGCCGGGATATCCAACAGCTCGTCCTGCAGACCACTAGCCTCTAGCCCGTCTCCAACTGCACGCTGACGTTGTACTGTTGGCTTATCCAGCGTTTGATAATTGGGCTCGGCCTGGGTTTCGGGGCGACGGACAATTCGCATGGGTGATTCTGCATTCGCGGCCTGCTGCCCAAGTCCTGTTGCAACCACAGTCACGCGAATTCGATCCGTCATTTCGGGATCGATTACCGTACCAATAACGACGGTCGCATCGGGTGATGCGTATTCTTTCACCGTGGTACCCACCTCCTGGAATTCGCCGATCGACAGATCCATACCAGCCGTGACGTTTACGAGGATGCCGTTGGCCCCGGCCAGGTTGATATCTTCGAGCAATGGGCTGGAGGCAGCCGCTTCCGCCGCCTCCCGAGCGCGGTCTTCACCGGATGACGTACCCGACCCCATCATTGCCATACCCATCTCAGACATTACTGTACGGACATCCGCGAAGTCGACGTTGATGAGACCCGGCCTCGTGATCAGTTCGGCGATACCCTGAACGGCTCCTTGAAGGACCTGGTTTGCCGAACGGAATGCATCGAGCAAGGTCGTTTCACCACCGAGTACCGTTAGCAGCTTTTCATTGGGAATAGTAATCAGTGAATCAACATACTTGCCGAGCTCACTGATGCCATGTTCCGCGATCTGCATACGCTTGGTACCTTCCATCTGGAATGGCTTGGTAACGATCGCAACAGTCAGAATGCCAAGTTCCTTGGCGACCTGGGCCACAATCGGTGCAGCACCGGTACCGGTACCACCGCCCATTCCGGCCGTGATGAACAACATGTCTGCACCCTCGATGACTTCGAGAATACGGTCACGATCTTCCATCGCCGCCTGGCGACCAATGTCCGGATCGGCGCCAGCACCGAGTCCTTTTGTAATGTTGCACCCAATCTGCAACGACGTACGTACGTGTGATCCCTTCAGCGCTTGCGAGTCGGTATTCGCACAGATGAAATCGACACCTTCGATGCCGGTATCGACCATGTGAGCAACCGCGTTGCCACCGCCACCACCCACACCGATGACCTTGATGACAGCGTTCGAGCTGTGCGCATCCATTAATTCAAACATTGAGTCTTCCTCCGCTTTGTAACTGTATTAATGCTTCTGTTATTAAAATTGTCCCTGGAACCACGACTTCATGCGGTCCCAGACTTCTCCTAAATTTCCACCGATCGGCGTACTGCGCCGATCCCGTCGCGAAAGATTTTCGAAGCCGTACAACAACAGACCCACGCCTGTGGCGTGAATCGGATTGCGTATGACATCCATCAAACCTTCTACGTAAGTCGGTGAGCCGAGTCGCACAGGCATATGAAACACCTCTTCAGCGAGTTCCACCGCACCTTCCATCTTCGCGCTGCCGCCGGTAATAATGACGCCCGCCGCGATCAACTCCTCGAAGCCGCTGCGTCGTAACTCATCGCGAACCAGGCCAAACAGTTCCTCATAGCGAGGCTCGACTATTTCGGCCAACGTCTGGCGCGCTAACCGACGAGGTGGCCTGTCACCAACGCTTGGTACCTCAATGGTTTCGTCCGGATTCGCGAGCTGCGACAGCGCGCAGGCGTACTTGATCTTGATCTCCTCGGCGTATTGCGTGGGCGTACGCATCGACACCGCAATGTCATTCGTCACCTGATCACCTGCGATGGGAATAACTGCGGTGTGCTGGATCGCGCCACCGAGAAACACGGCGATGTCCGTAGTACCACCGCCAATATCCACGATGCAGGAGCCGAGTTCCTTTTCATCGTCAGTCAAAACTGCGTAACTCGATGCCAGTTGTTCAAGAACGATATCGTCGACATCCAGCCCGCAACGCTGTACGCATTTGACGATATTCTGTGCTGCACTTTCGGCCCCTGTCACCATGTGCACCTTCGCTTCAAGCCGCACACCGGACATTCCGATCGGCTCGCGAATACCGCCCTGATCATCGATGATGAATTCCTGCGGCAGGATGTGCAGGATTTTCTGATCGGCCGGGATCGCCACGGCTCGCGCGGCGTCAATTACGCGATCCACATCACTACCGCTAACTTCCGAATCCCGAATGGCAACAATGCCGTGGGAGTTCAAACTGCGAACATGACTGCCGGCAATGCCGGTGTATACCGAATGGATATCGCAGCCTGCCATCAACTCGGCCTCTTCAACAGCACGCTGAATAGAATGCACAGTCGACTCGATATTTACGACGACACCCTTCTTCAATCCGCGTGATGGATGTGAACCGATACCAACGACCTCAATATCACCGCCTTCATTCACTTCACCGACGATGGCCACCACCTTCGACGTACCGATATCGAGTCCGACAATCAGATTTTTGTCAGGTCGTTTGGACATTCACTGTGTTCCTCTTGCCGCGAGCATTTCTTTTTGCGCTCGTTCCGGATCGCTAACCGGAGTCTTCAATCCACCCTTCCAGCCAATCGTGAAACCGTTGCTATAACGCATATCGACATATTCGATATCCCCGGCCCGACCCGTTATGATGTCCGCTACGACATCCAGGAAAAGATCGGTACGATCCGCTACCGCTCTGCGCCCGAGGCGAACTTCAATTCCGTTGCCCAATGTCATCTCCCAGGAGCCACGGGCATCGAGGTGCACACGACGAACATCCAGACCCAGCGGTATCAGTTGTTTTCTTACGGCGAGGTAGCGCATTGCGACCTCGGCGGAACTCGCATCGGGGCCACTCAGTCGCGGCAATTCTGCGGGCACATGCCGCAGTTTGTTGACGAACCGCTCACCACGCGTATTCAACAAACCACTGTCACCCCAAACGGCAGCCGGAACCTGCTCGGTCACTGTGATTGAAATCCTGCTTGGCCAGCGACGAGCGACACGTGCCTGATCAATCCACGGCAACGCCATAATTCGTTCCTGGATTTCGTCTATGTCGGCGCCAACGAAACCCGCTTCGATTTCTTCGCTGATCGCTGCTTCGATATGCAGTGCTGATACACGCTGGAACGGCCCGCTGATTTCAATCGACGAAATTTCACGGTCCAGCATCGTCAGGCTCAATTGATAGGTTGCGAACACAATGCCAACGGCCATCAAGGGCGCCAAAACTCTGCTGAAACGAATGCTTGGCATTTCGATCCGGTTGCTCGATTTCTGCTTGCGTCTTCTTGCTTGCTTACGTGCCATGAGCAGCCACCTCGACGTCAGCTTGAATTTCGTCAGCAGAAAAACTCGTTTCCAGAATTCTCCAGCACAGTTCCTCGAAGTCGATCCCGTCTTCCAGCGCCGCGATTGGTACCAGGCTATGGCTGGTCATTCCCGGGACCGTATTCACCTCAAGCACAAGCGGCTGACCGTCGTTTCCGGTCATGAAGTCGACTCGCCCCCAACCTGTGCAACCAAGCTCCGCAAAGGCCGCAACGGCGAGATCGGCGTATTGGCGCTCTTCCTCATCATTCGCAGTTCCTTTGCAGATGTACTCGGTACGATCAGATTCATACTTCGCGCGATAATCGTAAAAAACCCGCGGCGTGACTATTCGAATACTCGGTAACGCCTGTCCCTGCAGGACCGCCACCGTAAACTCATCTCCGTTGATGCAGCGCTCCAGTAACACGGTGTCGCCGTACTGCATGGCCACGTCGATCGCTGCGTTAAGCTCCGCTCGCTCGAACACTTTTGACATTCCAACACTTGAACCCTGGCCTGGCGGTTTAACGACTAACGGAAAGCCAATCTGCTCTGCAGCAACGGAGGCTTCGGCCTGCGACTCCGCAACCGCGTATTCGGGTGTCGGTATACCAGCCGCACGAAACAGATGCTTACTACGAACCTTATCCATCGCGATTGCTGATGCCATAACACCGCTACCGGTATAAGGCACGTTCAGCCACTGCAATGCTCCTTGCAGTGCGCCGTCTTCACCGCCCGGGCCGTGCAACGCGATCCAGACCCGGTCAAACCCTGCTGTTGCGAAGTCGCTCATTGACTGACCCGATGGATCCCACGCATGTGCGTCTACACCTCTTGACTGCAATGCCCTTAGCACGGCCGTGCCGGTATCGAGTGACACTTCACGCTCACTGGAATTACCGCCGAGCATTACAGCGACGTGACCGAAGGCGGACGCGTCACTGACTGTGTACCGTTGATCGAGTGTAACCGTCGCGTCGCTCATTATTTTGCTACCCCGACAATGCGAACTTCGTGCACCAGACTCACGCCGTGCACATCGAGAATCGTCTGACGAACATACTCAATCAGCTCTTCAATATCGGTTGCCGAAGCGCCGTCGCGATTGATGATGAAGTTCGCGTGTTTCTCAGAAACTTCTGCACCGCCAATTCGGTGACCTTTCATTCCGGCCGCCTCGATTAGACGAGCAGAGTGGTCACCCTCCGGATTCCTGAAAACCGATCCGCAACTCGGCAACCCGATAGGTTGCGTAGTCTTGCGGCGCAAGAGCATGCTGTTCAATACTTCAAGGCTCGGGATGACATCCTGTTCAAAACGAAAGCCTGCACCGAGGAACCATTCATTGGCCGGACCTTTCACGCTACGATAGCCGACGTTGTATTCGCCCGGCGCACGCTCGTGGATCTCTCCATTGCGATCGATCGATCGTACTGATTCGACCCGCTCCCAGGTTTCACCACCGTGAGCACCCGCGTTCATAGCCAGGGCACCACCGACGGACCCCGGTATACCCGCAAAGAATTCTGATGGCCCGAGTTCCCATCGCAAGCACTGGCGTGCCAGTTGTGTGCACGGCAGGCCGGCGCCCGCGCGAACCAGATATCGATCTACACGCTCGATGCTGCGCAGGATTTTTGTTGCGGATACAACGACACCGGATATGCCGCCGTCACGGACTAACAGGTTACTGCCAACGCCGTGCCAGAATATTGGAGTATCGGTGTCGAGGTCGGCAAGAAACGCGGCCAAATCTTCTACGCTCGCGGGCACGAAAAATAATTCAGCCGGGCCACCGGTACGCCACGACGTGTGACGACTCATGGGCTCTTCGTAACGCAGTTCGCCCTGCACAGTCAGCTCTCTCGCAGCGGCCATCACTTATGCACCCTCAATACCGGGCCGTCGCTGATCAATTCCGGCAACCCCGCAGCGTACGCGCCGATATCGCCGGCACCCATGGTCAATACCAAATCACCGTCTTGCAGCAGGTCCATAAGCACCGGCTGTAACGTGTCCAGAGATTCAACGAACACGGGTTCGACTGAACCGCGCGTCCGCACCGCCCGCGCCATCGCCCGGCCATCAGCGCCAGCTATGGGCTCTTCACCTGCTGCATACACATCCAGCAATACAAGAACATCGGCATCAGACAACACAGTTGCGAAGTCGTCCATTAAATCGCGGCTGCGCGTGTATCGGTGTGGTTGAAATATCAGCACGACGCGCTTGTCCGGCCAGCCGCCTTTCGCAGCCGATAATGTCGCTGCTATTTCTGTCGGATGGTGCCCATAGTCATCGACCAGCATTACAGTTCCGGCCGTGGTCTTGACTTCACCCATTTTTTGAAAGCGGCGGTCTATACCTTCGAATTCCTTAAGCGCCTTTACGACGGTGTCGTTGCCAATCTGCAGCTCATCGGCGACGGTGATTGCCGCCAGTGCATTGCGTACGTTGTGCATGCCCGGCAGGCCGAGTGTTACGTGCATGACCGGGGACGCCGTTCCCTTGTCCCCCTTTCGCACCACGTCAAACTCTGTATGCCCTTCGGAAAACGCGATGTTGATTGCGCGCACATCGGCATCATCGTTCGCTCCATACGTTGTAATCGAACGTCCGATGTCACCCAGCACATCGTTCACACCGGGATCGTCACCGCATACAACCGCAAGACCGTAGAATGGCAAATTATGCAGAAACTCGATGAAACCGCTCTTTAACTTCTCGATGTCGCCGTCATAGGTCGACATGTGGTCCGCATCGATGTTGGTCACGACCGCGAGCATTGGCTTGAGATGTACAAACGATGCGTCGCTCTCATCGGCCTCGGCAACCAGGTAGTCGCCTTGTCCCAGCCGGGCGTTTGCATCGGCACTCTTGAGGCGACCGCCAATGACAAACGTTGGGTCGAGACCGCCCTCGGCGAGGACGCTCGCGATCAGGCTCGTAGTTGTCGTTTTGCCGTGTGTACCAGCAACAGCAATCGAATATCGGAAGCGCATCAACTCTGCCAGCATTTCGGCACGACTGACAACAGGCATCAACTGCTCTCTGGCAGCTGCAACCTCAGGGTTGCTTTCGTCGACCGCACTGGAAACGACGACGGCGTCCGCATCGCGGATATTTTCCGCAGCGTGGCCGATGAAAACGGTCGCACCCTGTTTTTCAAGGCGGTTTGTTTGTTTATTTCGCTTCAGGTCGGAGCCCTGCACTGCATAACCGAGGCTCAACATGACCTCCGCAATACCCGACATGCCCGAGCCGCCGATACCCACGAAGTGCACTGAGTTGATTCGGCGCATGCGCTTGATCACGCTGTACCTCCCGCCTGCGCCAGGCAGATTCCGGTGATGCGCAAGAGAGCGTCTGGACTCGCAAGTGAGCGCGCCGTTTCAGCATTTTTCGTCAGCATGGCCCTCGACTGCAGCCATTTTTGCAAGCGACCGGCCAATAATTCCGGCGTCAGATCAGATTCCTGAATAATCGCAGCTGCGCCCGCTTCCACCATTGGCTTTGCATTAGCTGTTTGATGGTCGTCAACAGCAGCCGGGTAGGGAACGAATAATGCCGGAACGCCCGCCGCACAAAGTTCCGCCACCGTGAGTGCGCCCGCTCTGCAGACAACCAGATCCGCCCAGGCATAGGCTTCGGCCATATCTTCAATAAACGGCAGCAACTCGGCATCGACGCTGTGCTCGGCGTAGCGGTCTTTCGCAACCTGCAGCGTACGTTCGCCGCATTGATGTCGAACCTCGGGCCGTACTGCCGTATCGAACAGGGCCAATGCTGCTGGCACGACCTGGTTCAGAGCCAGGGCACCCTGACTTCCTCCCAGCACAAGCAAGCGCAACGGTCCCTGTCGGCTGCCATAGCGAACCGCGGGCGTCGATATTGAAGCAATATCCTCGCGAACCGGATTGCCAACGGTTTGCGCGCTGACATCCGAGTTAAAACTGCCCGGGAAGGCTTGCAGCACAACCCGGGCAAGACGCGCCAGAAGACGGTTGGTCATACCCGCAGCAGCGTTTTGTTCATGGATCACGAGCGGACGGCGAGTTAGCCAGGCAGCAACACCACCCGGTCCACTGACAAATCCACCCATACCCAAAACGGCTGCGGGACGACGACGAATCATTACGGCCAGCGACTGCATTAGCGCCCAGGCCAGTTGCACCGGTGCGACGATCATCGCGAGCACGCCCTTGCGGCGCAGGCCCTTGATACTAATCCATTCCATATCAATGCCGGCCATGGGAATGATGCGTGACTCAAGACCACGATGCGTTCCCAGCCAGACCACTTCACGAGAGTTCGCCTGCAAAGCGCGCGCCACTGCGAGAGCCGGATACACATGTCCACCGGTACCACCGGCCATAACGAGGATCGGTCGGGAACTCATAAACGACTACCTGCATTGCGGCGTTTTCGGCGTTTCCTGTTGACGGGCTTGGTATCAACAACCAGCTCATGATGAATGCGCAACAACAAAGCGATGCAGATCATTGTAATAATCAGGCTACTGCGACCGTAACTGATCAGCGGCAGCGTCAAGCCCTTGGTCGGCAACATGCCCATGTTCACGCCAATATTGATAAACGCCTGAATGCCGAGCCAGGTTCCCAGACCGATAGCGATGTAGGCCTCGAAGAATCGCTCGGCATCGGCAGCACGCATGGCCAGTTTGAAAATGCGCCAGAGTAGCGCCAGAAATAATGCAATCAGGACGAGCGAGCCCAGCAAACCGAATTCTTCAGCGTAGACAGCGAACACGAAATCCGTGTGCGCCTCCGGCAGGTAGAAAAGTTTCTGCACGCTGTCACCCAGTCCAACACCAAACCATTCGCCGCGACCGATTGCGATGAGTGATTGCGTCAACTGAAATCCCGAATTGAACGGATCCGCCCAGGGATCCAGGAATCCAGTAATGCGCTGCATACGATAGGGCGACAGCAATGCCAGTGCGGCCAGTGCCGCAATTGCGGCGAGTAGAAATATGAGGAAGTCCCGAATTCGTGCACCGGCGACGAACATCATGACCATGGCGGTCGCGAGCAATACAACAGCTGCCCCGAAATCCGGCTCGGCCAGTAGCAGAATACAGGCAACACTGAGCACCAGCATTGGCCGCAGAAAGCCAAGGAACTCTTCCCGTAACGACTTGTTTCGCCGCACGAGGTAACCAGCGAGATACATGAGGAAGCACAGCCTTGCCGGCTCGGAAACCTGCATATTCAAAACGCCGAGACGCACCCAGCGCGTACTACCGTTAACCGTGTGACCGACACCCGGCAAAAGAACGACGACCAATAGCAAGAACCCAACAAACAGAACCAGTGGGCCAAAACTGCGCCAGACCTGCATTGGAATAAACAGACAGACCATTCCTGCCGCCCCGCCGATCGCGGCAGCAATTAGTTGTCGCTGTACATAGAAAAACGGGTTACTCGTTGCGTTATCCGAAATAGATATTGACGCTGATGCGAGAATTACGAAACCACCCATCAGCAGCGTCAGAACAATCGTCAATAAAACGGTGTCAATTTGTAATTCCGTTTTGATACGTGCCGGAAACGGCCAGGGAGCGCTGCGGGTCGTCATTGCTTCAACGCCTCCACAGCATCACAAAACGAGTCACCTCGCTCCATATAGTTGCTGTACTGATCGAGACTCGCGCAGGCCGGTGCAAGCAACACGGTGTCATCAGACTCCGCGCATTTCGCCGCCATGCTGACCGCCGCTCCCATTGTGTCCGCAAAATGCACCGGCATGACGGTATCAAGTGAGTGCGCAAGCTTTTCCGCATCTTTTCCGATCAGAACGGCGCCACGTAGTTTATCTTCGATCGCGACAGCCAGCTCGCCAAAGTCACCACCTTTGCCGTCGCCGCCAGCAACGAGGACTAACATCGAATCGACCGATTCGATCGATGCTACCGCTGCGGCGACATTCGTGGCCTTCGAGTCGTTGATGTAATCGACCGCAGCAATGCGAGCGACGAATTGCATGCGATGCGGCAAGCCCGGAAACTCAACCAGGACTTGCAACATTGCTTCCATCTCGAGTCCGAGCATGTCGCCTGTTGCTAAGGCCGCAAGCGCATTGAGTTGATTGTGCCTGCCGTACATCTTGAGATCGCCAGTCGATAACAGCAGCGCTTCGCCGCGGGCCAGATAAGTCTCGCCGTTGTCAGTCCGCAGGCCGTATTGGCCGTCTTCCGGCGCATCCAGCCCAAAGCTCACCACTCGATCGCAGTGCTTCGCATGTTGCGCTGCGGTTTCATCAGAGCGGTTGATGACCGCGGCCTTCGCTTCGGCGAAAACACGGTATTTCGACCGCCGGTATTCATTCTCATCGACGTGCCAGTCGAGGTGGTCCGGCGACACATTGAGCAAAACGGCAACTTCTGCGGGCAGATGTTGCGTGCGGTGTAACTGGAAGCTCGAAAGCTCCAGTACATAAATGTCCGGCTCATCCTCGTCGAGCAGATCCAGCGACGGTTCGCCCAGATTTCCACCGGCGATCACTTCACGACCGTCCGCCCGACACATGTGATAAACAAGCGTCGTCACAGTACTCTTGCCGTTCGACCCGGTGACCGCGACAAACGGCACGCTCGCCTCACGGGCGAACAACTCGATATCGGAAACGATTTCGATTTTCTTCTTGCGTGCCTTGGCTAACAGCGGATGGCTGTCTGGTACGCCTGGGGACGCGACGATTCGTTCAACGCCTCTTGGTAGTTTGCTGCCACCGAGCTGAATCTTCGCGTCGGGACAAATCTCACCGAGCTCTTCTAACCCCGGTGGCTCGTCGCGGCTATCAAAATAGATCGCGTTGTTATCACTGCGCTGAAAATACCGTGCAATCGACAATCCGGTTGCACCGAGGCCGACAACCATATCCTTTGCGACTTTTGATTTCTTGCCGCTCATCGTATCTTCAGGCTCGCCAATCCGATCAACACGAGGATGACTGTAATGATCCAGAATCGAACGATAACTTTGGGCTCAGCCCAGCCTTTCAGTTCGAAGTGATGATGCAGCGGCGCCATACGGAATACGCGCTTGCCCGTGAGCTTGAATGAACTCACTTGGATAATGACCGACAGCGTTTCGATGACGAAGACGCCGCCCATGATTGCCAACACGAGCTCCTGCCGCACGACGACCGCAACAGCCCCAAGCGCAGCGCCCAGAGACAACGCGCCGATATCACCCATGAACACCTGCGCCGGATAGGTGTTGAACCAGAGAAAGCCCAACCCGGCCCCGGCCATCGCAGCGCAGAACACCATAATTTCACCGGTGCCGGATACGTAGGGAATGCCGAGATACTCGGAAAAGTTTGTGTTGCCTGTTACGTATGCAAACAAACCGAGCGCACCGCCGACGAGTACCGTCGGCATGATCGCCAGTCCATCCAGGCCGTCAGTGAGGTTTACTGCATTGCTGAAACCGACAATAAAAAAGTACGTTACGACGACTTGAAACATGCCAAGCGGGATCGAGAGATCCTTGAAATACGGAATCAATAATGAGGTTTGCACCTCATCAGTCGCCGTAACGTACAGAGCAATGGCGGCGATAAGCGCCGCACTAGACTGCCAGAAGAGTTTTTGTTTCGCCGAGATTCCGGCGGGGTTTTGCAATACGAGTTTCTTGTAGTCATCAACGTAGCCGATGACACCGAATGACAGAGTGACGAAAAGAACAATCCAGACGTAATGGTTTTCAAGGTCGGCCCAAAGCACTGTCGCTGCCGAGATTGCGGTCAGTATTAATGCACCGCCCATCGTTGGCGTGCCCGCCTTTAGTAAATGCGTTTCCGGACCGTCCTCACGCACGGGTTGGCCAAGCTGGTTCACGCTCAGGCTCTTGATCATCTTCGGGCCAACGATGAACGAAATAATCAGTGCCGTCAGCGCGCCGAGAATTGCGCGCATTGTCAAGTAATTGAATACGTTAAAACCGGATTCGAACTGGGCAAGATACTCGGTGAGATAGAGCAGCATGGTTAGGCCTCCCTTATCTCAGGTGCAGCAACACGCAGAGCATCGACAACTCGCTCCATACGCATTGAGCGCGATCCTTTGACCAGCACATTCGTCGAAGCGCTCGCCGGGCCGACAGCAGCGATGAGTGCCTCAATATCCGCATACCAGTCCGCGCCATCACCGAATCCATCGACGCAATGTCGCGACAGGTCGCCAAGCGCGAACAAGCGATCAACGCCGCTTGCCCGTGCTGACGCCCCAACCTCGCGATGCAGATCCTCTGCATCCTCTCCGAGTTCTTTCATGTCACCAAGGACCAGCCAACCTTCGCCATCGAGGCTCGCCAGAAAATCTGCTGCTGCCTTTGCAGACAGCGGATTTGCGTTATAGCTGTCATCAAATAACGTGCACCCGTTTGCGCCAACTAATGGCTGCAAGCGTCCAGCAACCGGAACAATGCTTTCGAGTGCGGATTTTATTTGAGCACCAGTAAGTTTGAGGGCCGTCGCAACGGCTGCTGCTGCACAGGCGTTGAGGACGTTGTGCACGCCAGGGAGCGACAGCGATACCGGTAATGATGTATCTGGCAGGTGTAGAGTAAATTGCGATCCCGTCGCACTCGCTTCAATCGCGTCCGCGCGAACATCGGCTGATTCCCCGAACCCGAAACTCAGTGTTTCTATGTCATCAACGAGCGAGATCCAGTAGTCGTAATAGTCGTCATCAGCATTGAGAACCGCGAAACTCGGCCGGGGATCCGTTTGCAGAATTTCTCCCTTGGCATGTGCGACTCCCTCGACAGACCCAAACCCTTCCAGGTGCGCCGCAGCTGCATTTGTAATTACCACGACATCGGGAGCTGCCAATGCCGCAAGATAGGCAATCTCACCCGCGTGGTTTGCGCCCATCTCAAGTACCGCGTATGCGTGCTCATCCCTGATCCGGGCAAGCATTAATGGCATACCAATGTCATTGTTCAAATTGCCCTGAGTCGCCAGCGTGGACGCTTGTGAATCGAGACACGCGGCAACAAGCTCCTTCAATGTTGTCTTGCCGTTGCTTCCTGTTATTCCAATCACGCGCACATTCTTGCTGTTACGCCACGCTGCGCCAAAGTGACCGAGCGCCAACTTTGCGTCGTCGACGGTAATTTGAGGAATGTCATGCGCGACCGTACTATTGACGACCGCGCCCGCCGCACCGTTTGCTTTGGCTTTGGCAACATAATCGTGGCCGTCGAAGTTGGGCCCGTGTAGCGCGAAGAATAATTCGCCATCGCGAATCGAGCGTGTGTCAGTACTGATGCCGTCGAATGAACGATCCTCGCCGTACAAAACGCCATTCATGCAATCGGCAGCCGAGGTCAGCGAGTCAATCATGCATCGCCTCCTTTTTTTCGGCAGCGGCAGTCGCTAAAGCACAGTCCGAAAACGCAAGGCGCTCGCCGCCAATGTCCTGATAGTCTTCGTGCCCTTTGCCCGCGATGAGTACAACGTCCGATGGCCCCGAGTTGCTAACCGCCCATGCGACGGCTGTCGCACGGTCTTCGATCACCGTTGCGTCGTTTGCGTTGCTGAATCCAGCCAGTATTTCGTTAATGATAATCTTTGGATCTTCGTTGCGCGGGTTGTCGGTTGTAACAATTACCTGGTCCGCCAGGCGCTCCGCCAGCCTGCCCATCAAGGGACGCTTTCCAGCATCTCGTTCGCCACCACAGCCAAACACGCACCAAAGCTTGCCGCGACAATGCGGGCGCAGCGCTCGAAGCGCCGAGTCGATAGCATCCGGTGTGTGTGCGTAATCGACATAGACAGCGCTACCCGTTGTCGATACCTGTTGCATTCGGCCAGGCGGTGCTGTCACCAGGCACAGCACATCGCAGGCTTGCCCGATATCTGTGCCTGCTGTTAGTAAATAAGCGAGAACTATCGCTGCATTCGCGACATTAAAATCACCCGGCAACGGCAATGTGAATTTGCCATCACCCCAGGAGCTGGTGATTGTGATATCGGAACCGCTCTTGTTCGCAACGACTGAGCGAACGAATACATAGGGGCGACCGTTGGCGACCCGGTCAAAGTGAGTCGATACTGTAACGACGTTCGGTCCGCAAATTGCCGCCAGTTCGTAACCGTATTCCGAATCGAGATTGATAATCTTGTGCTTTGCGGTGTATGCGAGAAACAGGCTGGCTTTACTATCAAAGTAGCTTTGCATATCGCCGTGATAATCAAGATGGTCACGAGTCAGATTTGTGAACAGGACGGCCTCAAACTGCACACCATCGATTCGTCGTTGCGAAAGCGCATGGGATGAAACTTCGAGTGCTGCGTGGGTCGCACCTTGATTCGAAAAATCGGCAAGCCGGCCGTGCAATTCGATGGCCGCAGGTGTCGTCATTCCCTCTGCCCCCTGCAACTTATCAACACCGAAACCCAGCGTTCCGAGGTAACCGCAACGACGGTCAAGTTGGTGCAGGCACTGCGCCAATAACCAGGCAACTGTTGTTTTGCCGTTAGTGCCTGTGACGCCTATCGTTTCCAATCGGCTCGACGGATGGCCGTAGTAGCGATTCGCGATCTCACCAAGATGTGTCGTAAGATTCTCGACAGCAATCATTGGAATACCGATATCGACCGGCGCATTCGCCGTGCTCGCATCCCAGGCCACCGCGCATACACCTGCGTCGCGAGCCTCTTGCAGATAATCAAGACCGTGACTGCCTTTGCCTTCACAGGCCAGAAATAGGAATCCACTCTTGAGTTGCCGGCTGTCACTCGCAATACCGGATACAGGGAGATCCGGTGCATCGGCATATCCGCTCAACAGCTCGGACAGTGTTGGTGTGGAATTCATCTGTATCGCCGGCACGCTCATTGACCCGCGTTCCGGTCCGCCATTGCCTGCATGACGCTGCCGGATTCTCGTGCCGGCATCGCGTCAGGCGGTACTGCAAGCAATCGCAATGATTCTGCCATCACATCTGCGAATACAGGGGCCGCTACATCGCTACCGTAGTAGAGCTCACCACCCGGCTCATCGATCACAACTACCGTTGCGAGCCGTGGGTTACTGGCGGGTGCCAGCCCGGCGAAGATCGAGATGTACTTGTCTTCCGAATAACCACCTTTCGCAAACTTCCAGGCCGTTCCGGTCTTGCCGGCTATGCGGTAGCCGTCGACGGAGGCTTTCGTACCCGTGCCGCCTGGCCGCACGACTTCTTCCAGCATGCGACGCACCGCATCGGCTGTGTCTCCTGAAACAATGCGGTCACCGCTAATGTTCTCGTCCGTTGCGAGCAGCGAAACAGGCTGCATGATGCCGCCATTGCCAATCGTGGAGTAAGCTTGCGCGAGCTGAAGGGGCGTGACCGAGACCCCATAGCCATAAGCGATCGTCGCCTGGCTGATCGGGCGCCAGTTGCTGAAGTGCGTCAACATGCCCGCTGATTCGCCGGGGAATCCGCTGCTCGTCATTTCGCCAAAACCAAAGTACGTCATGGTTCTCCATAACTGGTCGGGCTGAAGTGTCATCGCCAGTTTGGTAACGCCTACATTGCTGGACCGAGCCAGAATGGTTGTCAGGCTGATTCGACCGAGATTGCGTCTGTCTTCGATTTTTTTTGCGCCCACCGTGACATATCCCGGCGCAGTATCGACAACACTGCTCGGTCGGTACTGGCCGCTTTCAAGCGCAGCCGCAACGATCAACGGCTTGATGCTTGAGCCGGGCTCGAAGATATCGGTGATTGCCCGGTTTCGATAGCGTTCTGCCACGAACTGCGAGCGGTCGTTCGGGTTATAGGTTGGCTGATTGACCATCGCCAATACTTCGCCCGTCTTAACGTCAAGAATAACGACGGATCCGGATCTCGCGTTGTGCGTTTTGACGGCTGACTTCAGTGTTCGATACGCAAGGTATTGCAACCGCAAATCGATACTCGTTCGCAAGTCCTTGCCGTGACGTGGCGGGCGGATACTCTCTACATTCTCAATCGACCGACCCAGTCGATCCTTTAGTACACGCTTGGCACCGGGCTCACCTTCGAGCCAGTAATTCATCGCGAGCTCCAAGCCTTCCTGGCCTTCGTCATCGATATTGGTAAAACCAACCAGGTGCCCGGTCACTTCCGACGCCGGATAATAGCGACGATATTCACGTTGCACGTTAATACCCGGCAATTTCATCGCCATGACACGCTGTGCAACACTCGGCGTCAGGTGCCGTTTTAGATAAAGAAACTCTTTACCCATGCTACGCGTTATTCGCCGCATCAGGATTTCGGGTTTTAGTTGCAACGCCTTGGCCAGCTGAGGAACCTTGTCGACGGCCGTCGCAAATTCTTTTGGATTGACCCAGATACTGTCAACGGGCGTGCTGATGGCAAGAGGCTCACCGTTGCGATCAACAATGGTACCGCGATGCGCCGAAATTGACTCGGTTCGCAGGTGGCGAGTATCAGCCTGCTGATTCAGGAACTCTTTATCGAGTACCTGCAAGTGAATCGCGCGGGCGACAAGAGAAGACGCGATCAGACTGAAGAACGCCATCACCAGCATCACTCTGCCGTTGGTGCGTCGTGCAGTTTTTCGTTTTGTCTCTGCGCCGCGTGTCATGGCCGTTCAATTACGTAGATTTCCGTGGCTGCAGGTCGCACGAGTGACAAGTCATCAGTGGCGACCCGTTCAATTCGTGCGTGTGTGGCCCAGGTGCTCTGTTCAATTTGCAGCTGGCCCCATTCAATATTCAATTCATCGCGTTTTTGCGTCAGCTCTTCCAGCTCCACAAACAACTTTCTCGATTCGTGTTTTGTGTAAACCAATGCCATCGAGCTCAGGACGCATACCACGGCGAAAACGAATACGAGCAGGAATGACTGGCGTGATTTTTCCGACTGCATCACATGCGCTCCGCTATTCGCAGTCGTGCACTGCGTGCTCGACGATTCGAAGCAATCTCCGCACTCGTTGCCGCGATCATCTTGCCGACAGTCTTCAGCTTCGGCCGATACTCTTCCGGAATCGATGGCATACCACGGTATTGCTCAGGTTCTCGCGACGCGTCCCGCATAAAGCGCTTCACGATACGATCTTCCAGAGAGTGGAAGCTGATTACGCATAGCCTGCCGCCCCTCTTCAGTACATCCACTGATTGATCGAGTACCATTTCGAGCTGCTCAAGCTCACCATTGATCGCGATTCGAATCGCTTGAAATGTTTTCGTCGCCGGATGTTTTTTTTGTGCGCGTGTTTTTGCCGGTACCGCTTTTTCTACGATATCTGCGAGCTGTTTCGTGCTGCGAATTGCCGAAGTTTCGCGCGCGATAAGAATCGCCCGGGCGATCCGAGCCGCGTGATTCTCTTCGCCGTAAATTCGTAACACCCGTTTCAGCCCTTGTTCGTCCACAGACTCCAGCCAGTCACTCGCTGACGTGCCTGAGTCCGGGTCCATTCGCATATCGAGTGGGCCGTCGCGGCGGAAACTGAAGCCGCGACGGGCTTCATCCAGTTGCGGTGACGAGACTCCCAGGTCAAAGAGGAGTCCATCGACTTCTCCGACAAGGTTTCTTTCACTAATGAATTTCTTAAGTTGCGCAAGCTCACCCCTGATCAATTCGAAGCGCGGATCGTCAGTCACGGATTTCGGTGCTGAAGCTATTGCGTCCGGGTCTCGATCGATACCGATCAATCTTCCGTTCGAATTCAAGCGCTTCAGTATTTCCCCGCTGTGACCACCGCGACCGAACGTTCCATCGACGTAACAGCCGTCTTTTTTTGTTTCCAGCCCATCAAGGACCGGCCCCAGCAGCACCGGCACATGCTCGTTGCTGCTCATGCCAGGATCTGCTCCCTAGAAGGAAATCGATTCGAGGTCGGCGGGCATTTCCCCGTCATCCTCTTCTGCGAGCCACTCGTCGCGCTTTTCGTTCCAGGTTGCTTCATCCCACAATTCAAATTTGTTGCCCTGACCGATCAGCATTCCCTGCTTCTCAAGGCTGGCGAACTCACGCAGCTCTTTGGAGACGAGAATTCGGCCATTGGCGTCCATATCGACCTCGGTCGCATAACCGACCATAATTCGCACGATTCGACGTGCGACTTTGTTCATACTGGGCAGGCGCACCAGTTTCTGCTCGAGCTCTTCCCAGTCGGGGAACGGATACACCAGGAGGCAGTGATCCTTGTCCACAGTTACTATCAATTGGCCTTCACAACGGGTGACAAGCCGCTCCCGATACCGGGTCGGTATTGCCATACGCCCCTTGGCGTCCAGTGATACTTTGGTTGCCCCTCTAAACACGGTGGTTCGGACTTGCCGGGGATCGCTCTTCTGGCGCGATATCCGGGCTGTACGCCCATCTCCTCCCACTTTTTTCCACTTTTCAACACTATAGGGACGGCCCTGATGGTGGTCAACAACGCTGCTTGATTAGTTGTTGTTGTACAGGGACTTAGAGGCGATCTGGTGGCCCAAAAAGGGCGAAAAGTGGCAGGAATCGCGCTAATGAAATCAGTGAGTTATAACTGCTTTCTCGATATGACCTCAAAATCGAGTCGGAAAACGGCGACAGGTGGTCATCTGGTTAAATTCCGCATCGATTTGCGCAAAGACATCCGGCACGGCCGTTGCTCATTATAACTCGCTGTTTTGAAAGGAATTGGTGGGTGAGAAAGCCGGAGCCAGCAATAAGCCGGGTTCTGTCGTCGACAACCATTCATCTGGGATAGCTGTCACCAGCTACCTCAAGCAACCTACCCGGGAGTCCGTTCGGAACCGACGGTACGGGCGAACCCGTTTACTCCCCTATTTGGTCTTGCTCCGGGCGGGGTTTGCCGTGCCGCGAGCTGTTACCAGTCGCGCGGTGCGCTCTTACCGCACCTTTTCACCCTTACCGGCGATGCCGGCGGTATATTTTCTGTGGCACTTTCCATGGGCTCACGCCCCCCAGGCGTTACCTGGCGCCCTGTCCGAAGGAGCCCGGACTTTCCTCCATAGCGAACTACAGCGATTGTCTGGCCAACTCCGGCTTTCTCACCGGCAATTCTAGCGAGTTAAGGTGACAGTGACCATAACTCAGCAAAAAGGAGTTAAGGTGACAGTGACCTTATCTCTGGCACACGGCCGTCGAGCGAGACCCTGTTTCCGGTATGGGCGCGCTTCGCGGCGCTTTATTTCCTTTAAACTGTGTCCCGCTCGACGACCTCTAGGCTTAGTTATGGTCACTGTCACCTTAACTGCTTCAGTTCAAGCAATCTTTCATACAGAGCATTGCGCTTCAGCCCGGTTGCATCAGCCGCGACCTTTGCCGCATCCTTCGCGGCCAGGTGCGATGACAGGGCCGTCAGGAGCCGGTCAACTTCCAATGGGGATTCGTGCTGAGCGGTTGATCCTGCTACGACGACGACAAACTCGCCTTTACTGACTAGCGCCCCGCTTTCAAGCCGGCTTTGCAATTCGGACAGCGAATCCTGAACGCATTGCTCATGCATTTTGGTCAGCTCGCGGCCGATGAATGCCTGCCGATCAGACCCGAACGCCGCTGCCATGTCGGCGATACAGCCAGAGATTCGGTGCACCGACTCATAGAAAACCATAGTCCTGGATTCAGCGGCCAAGTCCGCCAGCACCTCCCTTCTCGCAGCCTGTTTGGACGGCAGGAACCCTTCAAAGCAAAATCGGTCTGTTGCGATTCCGGCCGACGAAAGCGCTGCAGTAACTGCGCTGGAAGCGGGGATTGGCGAAACGTCGATGCTGTTGGCATGGGCTTCTCTTACCAGTCGAAACCCAGGATCACTGACCAATGGCGTTCCGGCATCACTCACCAACGCCACATCGTTGCCATCTTTTAGTGATCTAATAATGCCGTGCACAACTTTTTCTTCGTTATGATCGTGTAGCGCCATAAGTCGTGTTTTGCAGCCGATATGAATTAGCAATCGCCCGGTGTGCCGGGTATCCTCAGCTGCAATGAGACTCACCTCGGCAAGCGTCTGGCGTGCTCGCGGTGTCAGGTCTTCAAGATTGCCTATCGGCGTTGCAACAACGAAAAGTGTGCCGCTCATCTGGCTTTGGGTCCTTTTTCAGAATGACAATTTGACGAAACGACTATATGACGAATCCGCGCTTATATCCTGCAGGTAAATCGCGCTCACTGGCAAGCATTGTCGTATTGCTCGCTACGTTGCTGGCCATCAGTTCGTGCGCAACGACTGGATTAGGCGGCTTATCCGGCTCGGCAGAGAAACGCGCCGAACGTCTGGCAAGAGATGGCCAACACCAGGAAGCAGCAGGCGCTTACATTGGTCTGGCAACCAATGCTGTCGAATCCGAACGCGATCGCCTGACATTGCTGGCCGTTGAGCAATGGCTGGACGCCGGTGACGTAAGCCGTGCTCGCCGCGGTCTCGCCAGTATGCAGATGCCGGGTACGGGGTCATTGCTTGCGATCTGGCATACCAATACCGCGGCACTTTCTCTTTACCGCGGCGACGCTGATGCTGCACTGCAGATACTGGAACCTCTGAGCAGACGGTCGCTGAGTTTGCGTGACCGTCTTCGAGTCGAGGCATTGCGTGCCGATTCGTGGATCCAAAAGCAGGACCCCACCCGCGCCGTAGAATTAATGAAACAGCGCGAGAGCTGGTTAGGCAGCTCAAGAGAAATAGAACGGAACCGAAACCGACTGTGGCAGGGGCTGTTGTTCAGCAATCCACAGGTGCTGCGTAAAGCCGCTCAAATAACGACCGACGATCAAACGCGCGGCTGGCTTACATTAGGATCACTGGCGACATCGACCGGGCAACAGGGTATCGGCTGGAGCAACGGAATATTTCGCTGGCGCGAAGCAAATCCCGGGCACCCCGCTCTCATCGTGATCGGAGAGGCTGAAACATTTGATAGTGAATTGCTCAATTACCCGCGGAAGATCGCTCTGCTGTTGCCGCTTACGGGTCGATCTGCCGCAGCAGGCAAAGCAATTCAAAACGGATTTCTGGGCGCCTACTTCGCCACGGCGAGCGCGCTTGACGATCGACAGGCCGTCCGGATTTACGACGTAAACTCTGCGGGCGGTGCCAGTGCAGCCTATCAAAACGCAGTCACCGACGGTGCCGAATTCGTCGTCGGCCCGCTGTTGAAAAATAACGTTACCGAACTCGCTAACGACATTTTAGTCCCGGTTCCGGTGTTAACGCTTAACTATCTTCCAGACGGCACGCTGGCACCTCCAGGCTTGTACCAGTTCGCACTGGCACCGGAAGATGAGGCGGCATCCGCCGCGAGACGTGCATTGGGTGACGGTTACACGCGAGCTGTCGCGCTGGTACCCAACAATGACTGGGGTCGACGCGTATTGCGAAGCTTCGCAACAGAGTTCGAAGGTCTGGGCGGCTTGCTGCTTGACTACAGAAATTACACACCTGACGAACAGGATTTCTCCAACGAGATCGAAATCCTGATGGGTCTGAGCGGCAGTGCCCAGCGATACAGACGATTGAAAGCCAACATTGGCGGCCTTCTGCAGTTCGATCCGCGGCGTCGGCAGGATGCGGAGTTTATCTTTCTGGCAGCCGCCGCGGGTCCAGGACGATTGCTCAAGTCGCAACTGAAATTTCATTACTCGGGTGATTTACCCGCGTATTCGACGTCGTCTGTTAATTCTCTGGACGGCCGCTCGAATTCCGATCTCAACGGAATCATGTTTGCTGACACACCGTGGTTAGTCGATCCGCAGCCCTGGATTCGTTATCTGCCACAAACCTACTCGGAGTATTGGCCCGAAGAGCGTCGCCTGAGTCGCCTGCACGCGATGGGTTATGACGCCTACAATCTCATTGCCTCGTTGTATGCTTATCGCGGTGGCGAGATGACCGAACTGAATGGCGCGACTGGCGAGTTATTCCTAGATCAAAAAGGTCGCGTTCACCGACGCCTGGCCTGGGCTCAATTTCAACGTGGAGAGGCCGTCGCGTTGCCAGCACAGGAAGAACTGGGTGGCCCAATCCGGGACATCAGCGATGAAAACGAACAGCTTGCACCGGATGCAGTGGATGACCCACCGTGGGATATCGAACTACTGGAGTTGTAGGCCGGCAGGCCGAACAACTGGCGTTTGACTACCTTATCGAACGCGGCCTTCGCCCAGTCGCCCGAAACTTTCATAGCCGTGGTGGCGAAATAGACCTCATCATGCTTGACGGAAACTGCCTGACCTTTATTGAGGTTCGATACCGGGCTGCAACGACATTTATTGCAGCCAGTCACACTGTCGATCACCGTAAACAGAGAAAGATCATTCGCACGGCTGCGATGTTCATTGCGAGAAACCGGCGCTTTTCAGCTTATACAATGCGCTTTGACGTCGTCGCAATCGAGGGGCCTGCCGAGCAAACTGTCGAATGGATCCAGGATGCCTTTCGGCCGAATAACTCAACCCTTTAGCAATCTACTGGTAGAATTCGGGCCAGGACAACCCAGCGGAGAAACCATGGATCCTGTACAGCGAGTTCGCGATCATTTTGCCGAGAGCATAGCCACCAAGGAAACCGCGGCTGAACAGATTGCGGAGAGCATTGCGGCTGCGGGCCACGTGATGAGTGATGCGATCCTGGATGACGGTAAGATATTATGCTGTGGAAACGGTGGATCGGCGGCAGATTCGCAGCACTTCTCGTCTGAGCTCCTCAATCGCTTCGAAATGGAACGTCCCGGGCTGCCTGCGATAGCGTTAACGACGGATAGCTCAACCCTCACGTCGATCTCCAACGACTATGCGTACGAGGAGATATTCTCCAAACAAGTCCGCGCACTCGGCAAAGAACAGGATGTTTTGCTGGGTATCTCAACGTCGGGGAATTCTGAAAATATTATCCGGGCAATCAAGGCAGCACACGAAAGAGGGATGAAAGTTGTTGCACTAACGGGTCGCGACGGCGGACGCATGGCCGACATCTTCGAGCCCGGTGATGTCGAGATTCGGGTGCCGGCTACGCGCACGGCACGCATCCAGGAAGTACATCTGGTCGCTATTCACTGCCTGTGTGATTTGATCGACGCGACCCTTTTGGGCGAACCGTAGGAGCGCGCCCTCACTAAAAGGGCCACACGCGTCGGTCGTAACGAGGTCGCGCGCAGGGCGCGCTCCTACTATTTGACGATCGTCAGGTGTGGACGTGAGCGAGTTTCTTCGATATCGGTCGATAATTCAGGTGGCTCGATGTGATCGGCCGTCTCCGCATCGTGCGAAAAGATCATGCCCTGACCGGTTTCGCGAGCGTATATGCCCAGAATTGATTGCATCGGCACCCATACGTCGAACGGCACACCGCTAAAGCGAGCGCGAAAACTGACGCCGTCGTTGGTCAGTTTCAGATTGTGTGCGGCCGATTCACTGATATTCAGGATGATCTTGCCATCCTTTACATGTTCCATCGGCACGCTGACACCATCGACTGACGTATCCACGACAATGTGAGGAGTATGCGAGTTATCCGCCATCCATTCATGCATGGCGCGGATCAGGTACGGACGTTTTGAGCGGCTGCGTTGTGTCACAAGTCTTGTTCTTTTACTGAGCCGGAGGACGTTAGCTTACCACCAATTTGACCGCCCGCTTCAAACTTAACTTAAGACAGAGGACCGAAACTAAAGACGCATCTCTTGTTCCAGCTCTGTAAGGCTCTGTTGAAACGACCGCCGAGCAAACACCCGATCCATATAGTCCTCAATCGCCTCAGCATCCTTACCAAGATCGATCCCGTACACCGGCAAACGCCAAAGCAACGGCGCTATCGTGCAGTCCACCAGCGAAAACTCATCACTCAGAAAATAGGTCCGGGCGCCAAACAGCTCCGTGCTCTGCAGAATGCTCTCGCGCAACATCTTGCGGGCCTTCGTGCCCAGTTTGCCGTCTACGCTGGTTTCGGCCTCTGCTGCGATCGAGTACCAATCCGTCTCGATCCGAAACAGCGCCAGGCGAAATTGCGCTCGTGTCACCGGGTCAACGGGCATCAATGGTGGGTGTGGAAATCTTTCGTCGAGGTATTCGATGATCACTCGTGAATCGTATAAGGTCAGATCGCGGTCCACGAGCGTTGGAACCGTGTGGTACGGATTGAGATCCATCAGGTCCTCGGGCAAGTCCGGGCCCGCAACATTGGAGATTTCTATATTGATGTTTTTCTCGGCGAGTACCAGCCGAGTGCGATGACTGTGAATATCCGTCGGTCGCGAAAATAGCGTCATTACTGAGCGCCTGTTGGCTACTACTGCCATCACTTTACGTCCTTCCAAATCTGTTTTTTGAGCATCCGCGCGATGATCAGGAAAAATATGAGATAGATCATCACCCATTTACCAAGGTTCATGCGAAAGCCGCGAATGGGCTCCGCCATGTAAGCGAGAAAATTAACGGTGTCGCGTACGAATTCATCGTAGTCCTCGGAATCCAGACTGCCTGGCGTTACCTGCTCAAACCCTTCAAACGTCGTCGTCACCGATCCGTCTTCGTTTTGATGCTCGGTAAAATGAGCCGTTTGGTAACCCTGCAGCTCCCACAGTACGTGCGGCATACTGGTCCCCGCCAATACCAGATTGTCTACGCCGGTTGGGCTGTCTGCATCGACATAAAATCCCTTCAGAAAATTATAGACGTGGTCCGCACCTTTGGCGCGCGCAATGAGCGACATGTCTGGCGGCGCCGTGCCATACCAGCGCGCCGCGTCGTCTGCGGGCATCGATGCCTGAATGGTCTCGAACGTCTTGTCAGCATTGAACATCAGGTTATCGACGAGCATTTCCTCAGATAAATCGAGGTCTTTGCCTATTGTTTTGTAACGGACATATTGTGCTGAGTGACAACCGGAACAGTAATTCATGAAGTTCGCCGCGCCACGCTGTAATGACTTGATGTTGTCCGGGTCAATATTGGCTGATGCCAGGTCTGCGCCACCACCGGAGGCAAGAACCTGCGCTGTCATGAAATACAGGCTAACCATCATGAGACCGGCTAATCGATACAATTTAGTCATGGTAGACAACCCTCTCTGGAACGGGCTTCGTCTTGTCGATGGTCGTGTAGTACGGCATCAACAGGAAAAACGCGAAGTAGAACACTGAGAAAATTCTCGCGATCATTACGTAAAGGGGTTCGGCGGGCATTGTTCCGAGCTTGCCGAGCACGAAAAATGTGATGACGAACAGCGTCAGCGCAGACTTGTAAATCCAGCCGCGGTAGCGAATGGACTTCACTCGCGCGCGATCCAGCCAGGGCAGGAATAGCGGTAACATGACCGATAGTCCAAACAGTATGAATCCCCACAGTTTGTCAGGGACTGCTCGCAGAATTGCGTAGAACGGCGTGAAATACCACACCGGCGCAATGTGCTCCGGTGTCGCGGTCATATTCGCGGGCTCAAAGTTCGCGTGTTCCAGGAAGTAGCCACCCATATCAGGCGCGAAAAACACAACGCCACAGAAGATCATCAGGAATATAATAATCGCGACCAGATCCTTACTCGTGTGGTATGGATGAAAGGCAACACCGTCCAGCGGTACACCGTCCGGACCCTTGTTTTTCTTGATCTCAATGCCATCCGGATTGTTCGACCCGACCTCATGCAATGCCACGATGTGAACAAAGATCAGACCGATCAATGCCAGCGGCAACGCTATGACGTGCAAGGCGAAGAAGCGATTAAGCGTGATGTCCGATATTGAGTAATCGCCACGAATAATTTCGACCAACGCATCACCGACCCAAGGAATCGCTCCAAATAGCGAGATGATCACCTGTGCACCCCAATAGGACATCTGTCCCCAGGGCAGCAAATAACCAGCGAACGCTTCTGCCATCAACACCAGGAATATCAGCATGCCGATGATCCAGATCAACTCCCGCGGCTTCTTGTACGAGCCATAAAGCATTGCCCGGAACATGTGCAGATAAACGACGATAAAGAAGAATGACGCCCCCGTTGAGTGCATGTAGCGAATCAACCAGCCCCATTCCACATCACGCATGATGTACTCAACTGACGCGAAGGCTTCCGCCGCGGCCGGTTTGTAATTCATCGTCAGGAATATGCCGGTGAATAGCTGGATGAAGAGAACGACGAATGCCAGTACGCCAAAAACGTACCAAACGTTGAAGTTCTTGGAGGCATAGTATTCAGTCGCGTGATACTTCATCGTTTCCGTAAACGGGAAACGATCGTCGATCCATCTCATGAATCCGCCTTTCGGCTTGCCCACTTCTGCTTCGATTCTCGCCATTACGCTGCTCCCGTATCCTGGCCGATCAATATCAGGTCATCCCTGACAAATCGGTGCGGTGGAACCCGCAAGTTGGTTGGCGCAGGCACACCTTTATGGACGCGACCGGCCAGATCGAATCTGGATCCGTGACAGGGGCAAAAGAATCCACCGCCCCAGCCTTCGGCCGGCCGGACGTCGAAATCCTCAAGTGGTGCGCAACCCAGGTGCGTGCACGAACCTTCAACGATCAGATATTCGCGTCTGACCGAACGAGTGTCATTGGCAGCATATTCGGGCTGCTGTTCAATCACTGCTGAATCCGGATCCCTCAGCACGTCCAGATTCTCATCAAGCCTTGAGAGCATCTCCTCAGAGCGCCGCAACACGAACACAAGCCTGCCACGCCACAATACGCGAATCATCTCGCCGGGCTGAATGGAGCCTATGGGCACCTCGACCGGGGCACCGAGAGCCTGCGCACGAGCACTCGGCTTTAGCGATGATAGGAAAGGAACAGCAACCAGACCCGCGCCGGCGGCGCCGGTGACAGCAGTTGCTACACTAAGAAAATGACGCCTGTTGCGATCAAGGTCGTCTTCGGTCATCAGGCACTCCCATACGCCGTTCTATTGACGGCCTTAAATTTACAGCGCTTTGTTGCTGAATATCGATACTGGTAGATTTGCAGCAGGCCCGGTTTGCCGTCAGGATGACGTTGGCCCCGAGCCTCGATGCGGAACCACGGCGCATTATACACGGGGCCGATTGAAATTGGCTAGCCACTATACTAAGTCTGAGGAAGGTTACAGGAACATCGCTTGGCCAGATTGAAGTCAGCAGTTGTATTTCTTTTGCAGTCGATCGTCGTCGGTCTGGCGATTGCGTTTATTGTCGTGCTTTTCCGTCCGGACCTGATGCCCGGTGTGGCAATTGACGATAAACCTGCCAGTTTTGCCGATGCTGTCGATCTGAGTTCCGCCTCCGTTGCCAATATCTATACTAAACGCCTGGTTCAGGACACCGGAGCCGGTGAGTCACAGGCCAAATTTCGGGTTGAAACCAGTTTTGCCTCGGCGGTCATTATCGATTCGGCCGGCTATTTGGTTACGAATTACCACGTCGTTGCGACGGCCGCCGAGATACGAGTACAACTGAGCGATGGCCGCATTACGGATCCGGTGACCGTCGGTGTCGATGCTGAAACGGACCTGGCCCTACTCAAAGTTGAGCTTGGAGATCTCCCGGCCATCCGCATAGGCAGATCCGACAATCTGCGTATCGGCGATGTGGTACTGGCGATTGGGAATCCCTACGGACTAACAACGTCCGTCACCCAGGGAATAGTCAGCGCCACAGGACGCGGCCTGCTCAATCTCGTCACATTCGAGAACTTTATCCAGACTGACGCCGCGATAAATGCTGGTAATTCGGGCGGCGCACTGATTAATAGTCTCGGCGAACTCGTTGGCATCAATACGGCTGTCCTCGCGCAGGAGCCTGGCACCGAAGGTATCGGTTTCGCAATCCCTGTTGACCTCGTGCGCGGCGTTATCGATCAAATCAAACGAAATGGCCGTGTAGTCCGCGGCTACATGGGGCTCCTGCCCAACGATCTGACAAATTCAGAGCGTCTTGCCATGGGCATTGAAAGTGGCAACGGTATCCTGCTTACGGATGTCTACGATAATGGGCCGGCGGCCGCTGCTGATTTACGCATTGGCGATGTCATTCTCGAATTAAATGGCGAACCGGTCTATTCGCAACGTCAGGCACTGCTAATCTCTGCAAGCACGAGCCCCGGCGACACGGTCGACGTCGTCGGACTCCGCGATGGTGAACGATTCACCACAACCGTTACGGCCACTGAACGCCCGGATGATCCCCGATAATTAACACCGACAATCTTCGCAAGGTCGCCGACCCGGAGACTGTTTACAGGAAATAAAGCGGACCGAAGGGAGCCATTCCAGTAAACAGTCTCCGGGTCGGCGGCCCTGTGCCGCACTAAATGTTAATTATCGGGGATGATCCAACGCTACTGAATGACGCGCCGGTTCAAGCGGTGCAATAATTTACGCTTCGCCGCCCTGCTCGCGCCATTCGTCCGGAGTTAGCGCCGTAATGGATAGCGCGTGTATTTCGTTGCCGACGAGCGCGCCAAGGGTCTGGTAGACCAGTTGGTGGCGCGCAAGCATCCGCTTGCCTTCGAATTCGGCAGCGACTACCAACGCTCCGAAATGAGTATTGTCGTCACTTTCGACCTTGACGATTGCGGCCTCGAAGCCAGCCTCGATTAACTGGCAAATGTCTGCTGGTTGCATAATGTAAAACTCGCGTATTAGTCCATACTGACGAAAAAAGGGCGCCGAGTGTAACCGCAAAACGCAGTTCTTCCCACTGCCCGTCCATGTTTGTGTATTATATCCGGCCCGCGACGCTCGGCAGGGCGCTAAAGTCCCATTGTTCACCCGTCGCATTACGACAAATACGATAGCTTATGATTGGCAATATCATTTATTCAGATATCGGTTTCATTGTTGCTGGCCTGACCCTTCTGGTCTGGGGTGCCGACCGCTTCGTGCATGGCGCTTCGGCAACCGCGCGCAATATGGGCGTGGCTCCGCTACTGATTGGACTGACTATCGTCGCATTTGCAACCTCCGCGCCGGAAATTCTCGTGTCAGTCGTCGCCGCATCTCAGGGCCAGCCAGGACTCGCGTTCGGTAATGCTATTGGCTCCAATATCGTCAATATCGGCCTGGTATTGGGCATCACCGCGATAATCAGACCGATTCCACTTGAATCGGCAACGTTGCGCCGCGAGATGCCTGCTCTGTTGGCCGTATCACTTTTGACCGTATCGCTATTCCTCGATACGCACCTCAGTCGGCCTGACGGGATTGTCATGTTGACCGGACTGGCGATTGTGATGATCTGGTTCGTCAGGCTGGGAATCCGGTCTGCAGAAAACGACCCGATCAAAATGGATTACGAAGCCGAAATTCCCAAAGACGTCAGTACGAAAATGGCCATTACCTGGTTATTGGTGGGCCTGAGTGTCTTGTTGATCGGAGCGGAATGGCTGGTTAGCGGGTCAATAGGCGTTGCCCAATCTCTGGGCGTCAGCGACGTCGTTATCGGCATCACAATCGTCGCATTCGGCACCAGCCTGCCCGAGCTGGCTGTCTCCCTGGTCAGTGCGCTCAGAGGCGAGTACGGCCTCGCCATCGGCAATATTGTCGGCTCAAATATATTCAATTTGCTGGCGGTAATTGGCGTCGCTGCAACCATTCATCCTGCGGCCGTCGCCCCCAGCGTTTTGTCCCTGCACATTTTCGTGATGGTCGCCTTCACACTCGTATTGTTCGCGATGACCTACGATTACGACGGTAAAGCGCTGTTGTCCAGGATTGAGGGCGTGGCGTTATTGGCCGCCTACTTCGCTTACAGCGCCTACGTTGTGGCCCAAAACATATAGTCCAAAACGGTTAGAATAGAGTCTGGACAACCTTGGGGGCTTGCATTGCCTGACCAGCTAACAAACGACGAATTGCTCAGATTTGCAGGCAATGTGCTCGCGATCGAATCCCGAGCTGTTGAGGCGCTGCGCGACCGACTCAATGACGATTTCATTGCGGCCTGTGAGCTGTGTCTGCAAACGACCGGCCGTATCGTGGTCAGTGGTATGGGAAAATCCGGCCACGTCAGTAATAAAATCGCGGCGACGCTGGCATCGACCGGCACACCCGCGTTTTTCATGCACCCGGCCGAAGCCAGTCATGGAGATCTCGGCATGATCACCAGCCAGGACCTGCTGCTCGCTATATCCTATTCCGGCGAAACCGATGAAGTGGTCACCATATTGCCGGTTGTCAAACGCATGGGAGCCAAGCTGCTCTCGATCACGGGCAACCCCCAGTCGACCATGGCTCAGGCTGCCGACGTTCATCTTGATATCAGCGTTGCAGAAGAGGCGTGCCCGCTAAACCTCGCGCCGACAGCCAGCACGACGGCCACGCTTGCCATGGGCGACACGCTGGCCGTGACCCTTCTGAAAATGCGTGGCTTTACTGCCGAGGATTTCGCTCGCTCACACCCCAGCGGCAGCCTTGGCAAACGTTTGCTGCTCAGGGTCTCCGATGTTATGCGCAGCAACGACCGGGTCCCGGCTGTGCAGGCTGGTGTCAGCTTGCGCGACGGGCTGATGGAGATGACTGACAAGGGACTGGGCATGACCGCGATCGTCTCCCAAGACCTGACGCTCGAAGGCATCTTCACGGATGGCGATCTGCGCCGAACGCTCGACAGCGGCGCGGATATACACAAGACGAAGATTCGCGACGTCATGCAAAGCGACTGCAAAACGACCTCCGCCGATGTCCTCGCTGCAGAAGCCCTGCACCTGCTCGAGGAAAACAAGATTACATCACTACTCGTGACCGATGAGAGCAACAAACTGATTGGTGCCTTGAATATTCATGATCTGTTCCGCGAAGGCCTGATGTGAGCAGTCGTAGCCTCAGCGGCATTCGGCTGGTCGCATTCGATGTCGATGGGGTGTTTACGGACGGACGTTTTTATCTATCCGATGACGGTGTAGAGACCAAGGCATTTCATACTCAGGACGGGTTCGGCATACGCTGCTTAATAGACGCCGGAATCACCGTTGCCGTCATCAGCGGTCGCACGTCCGGCGCCGTAGAGAAGCGGATGTCGGAATTGGGTGTACTGCATGTCATTCAGGGCTGTGAAGACAAAGTTGCTGCCCTCGACGAAGTCATCGAAGAGCTCAATATCTCGGCGGCCGAATGCGCGTACGTCGGCGACGACATCCCGGATTTGCCGTTGCTCAATCATGTCGGCTACTCCGTCGCGGTCGCAAATGCGGCTACTGCGCTGCACCAGCAATGCGATTACTCAACCTCGGACAGAGGTGGCGGCGGTGCGGTGCGAGAGGTTTGTGAACTGATACTGGCTGCGCAGGGTCAATAGAAACATGAGTACTCGCGCAATCACTTTCATCATATTACTGTGTGCTGGCGCTATCGGCAGCTGGTATCTGGCGCGTAACCATACGCCCGCCGACGAGGACGAGCTGCCTTTCGACTCGGCGCATCATGGCTACTACCTGAAACAGGCCCGCATACTTGGCACGGGCGGCGATGGAAGTCTTCTTTACGAAATAGAGGCGGAACATGCGGAGCAGGAAGAAGATGGCCACATAGAATTCACCCGGGTGCGAATTCGCTATTCGCCGGACAGCGACGTTCCCTGGGTGGTCAATGCTGACGAAGCCGCTTTGCGAGATGGAAATCCGTCGATAATTCTTCGCGGCCATGTGCAAATCGTAAACGATGGCGGGTCGGCCGAGAACAATACGGAAATTCGAACGCAGTACCTCGAACTGGACGCCAGACAATTTATTGCAAGAACGAATGAACGAGTCCAGATTCGCATCGGTGAACGCAGCCTGACGGCAACAGGCATGCTAGCATCGCTTCACGATGATCGAATCGAGCTCAAATCCAACGTACGCGGCAAAATCGCCCCCTGAATCGGCAATTACGGCAATGAAATTACACAATCGATTTTGCCTGTTGTTCTCCCTGTTGTTCCTGCCATCACTGCTCGCAGCGCAAGTTGTGGACCTTGACAGATTACCGTGGACGATTGACTCCGAAACGATGGCGTTTGACGGTAAGACATCAACCATCATCTACACGGGCTTGCAGTTTTCACAGGGTGATATATCGATCGAGGCCGACGAGGGGCGAGCGACAACCCGCGAGCAGGCAAACAGTACCTGGCAATTTCTTGGCAATGTCATTATCGACCTGAACAATGGCCAAATAAAATGCGATTCCGCACAGCTGCTTTTTAATGGCAGCGTGCTGACTGAGGCAATCGTCACCGGCTCACCGGCGTCCTTCGAACTGATTCGCGCAGCAACAAACGACGTCACTTATGCGGAGGCTGGAAAACTCGAATACGATGTGACCCGCGGCATAATAGAGTTTTCGGAACAGGCGACGATTACAGAAAGCGGCAACGAGATTTCATCCAATTACCTGATTTACAACATCAATGAACGCCAGATAAATGCAGATTCGTCGGGCGATGAGGATGATCGGGTCAGAATTATATATACGCCGACCAACGATGTTTTCAGCGAGGAACTGCCGGAGGAAGACGAGAATCGATGAGCATTCTCAGTGTTCAGGACGTTTCCAAGAGCTTCAAGCTTCGCAAAGTCGTCAAAAATTTGTCCGTCGAAATCAAGAGCGGTGAAGTGGTTGGTCTTTTGGGCCCAAACGGCGCCGGGAAAACTACCGCGTTTTACATGATCGTGGGTCTGATCGCGGCCGACAGCGGCAATATCCTGCTGGACGGCAAGGATCTCACGGCCAAACCCATGCACGAACGCTCCAAACTCGGTTTGGGCTACCTGCCGCAGGAAGCATCGATTTTTCGCAAACTAAGCGTTGAGCAAAATATTCTTGCCATCCTGGAAAATCGTCACGATCTGGATCGTGCAGGCCGCGAGCAGGAGCTCGAGAACCTGCTGGATGAATTGCACGTCGGCCACGTACGCACAAGTCCAGGGATCAGCTTGTCCGGCGGCGAGCGCCGCCGCGTAGAAATCGCCAGAGCGCTTGCGGCCGATCCATTGTTCGTATTGCTCGACGAGCCGTTTGCGGGTGTCGATCCGATTTCGGTACTAGACATTCAGCGAATTATTCGGCACCTGTGCGAACGCGACATCGGTGTCCTGATTACCGACCACAATGTGCGGGAAACACTCGGCATTTGCGGCCATGCCTATATACTAAGTGACGGCAGCCTGATCGCGTCAGGTTCGCCCGAAGATATTTTGGAGAATCAACACGTTCGAGAAGTGTATCTCGGACAGGAGTTCAAACTCTGAGGCAAACTGTGCACTTGTGAGAGGCTTGTGCAAGAACATTTCGCCCAAAGAGTAACAGTCGTAAATGCTAAAACCTTCGCTGCAGCTAAAACTCGGCCAGTCACTGACGATGACGCCACAGCTACAACAGGCCATTCGCCTGTTGCAGCTACCCGTTCTTGATCTGAATGCAGAAATTCAGGAGGCACTCGAGGAAAACATCATGCTCGAGATGGAAGACCTCCCTGACGTCCCGAGTACCAACGCAGAATCCACAGCGGAAGTTGAGACCATCAGGGCCGATGAGCTGTGGCAGACACGCGCCGCTGAACGCTCGCAGGACGGCGGCTGGAATGGTGAAGGGCGTCCGATCAGCGAATTTGCGGATGAGTCGGGCGAGACCCTGCACGAACATCTCTACTGGCAGCTGGAAATGGAGAATTTCACGTTTCGCGAAGCGCTGATCGGCGAAGCGCTGGTCGACTACATCAATGATGCCGGATATCTGACTGCCAAAATCGATGAAATCATCGAAAGCCTGGACGAGCAGCCCGAGGTCACCGCCGATGAGGCCGAAAAGACGCTTCATAAGCTACAGCGCCTCGACCCTGTCGGCGTTGGCGCCCGGTCACTGTCCGAATGCGTGATCCGCCAGATTGAACAGCTCGATTCCGAGACACCCGGAATCGAGCTCGCTCTGGAAATCGCCGCCAGCCACCTCGATCTCGTTGCCAGCCGTGACTACGGTGAATTGCGACGCGGACTGAGAACCTCTGAAGAAAACCTGCATGAGGCTCTGGCTCTTGTTCGTGCTTGCAACCCGAAGCCCGGTCTTGCAGTCAGTCCGGCTGCTCCTCAATACGTCATTCCGGACGTCTTTGTGCGCAAAATCGATAAGCGCTGGCAAGTGGAAATCAGCCCGACCGGTGTGCCACGACTCTCGGTAAACCAGCAATACGCCAAGCTCCTGCGCGGCAGTGGCGAGCACGCTGTGCTAAAGACCCAATTACAGGAAGCCCGCTGGTTAATCCGTAGCCTTGAAATTCGAAATGAGACATTGCTAAAGGTCGCCACCAGCATCGTATCGCGACAGGTCGACTTCCTCGAGCACGGCGATGAGGCGATGAAGCCGATGGTACTACGCGACATCGCCGAAGAAATTGGCATGCACGAATCAACGATTTCTCGTGTAACTACTAATAAATACATGCACACACCACGTGGCGTCTTCGAGTTCAAATATTTTTTCTCCAGCCATCTGTCCTCAGACAGCGGAGAGGATCAATCTTCAACGTCAGTTCGCGCAAAAATCCGCAAGTTGATTGGCGCTGAGAACCCGGCCAAGCCACTCAGCGACAGCAAGATCACGAACTTACTAAAGGACGAAGGTATTTCGGTTGCCAGACGAACAGTCGCGAAGTACCGTGAAGCTATGAATATCCCCTCGTCGAGCGAACGCAGGAGTCGTGAAACGAGATAGGAGGACAACGATACTGCTATCCTGACCCAACAGGGTCTATTAGATAAATCAACTGGAGACAGCTATGCAATTGAATGTTTCAGGCCACCACGTCGAAGTTACTGATTCGCTGAGAGATTACGTCGAATCCAAAGTTCAAAAAACAGCCAGTCATTTTGACCTCGTGTCTGACGTCCATTGTATCCTGACCGTCGAGAAACTTCGGCACAAAGCCGAAGCAACTGTTCATGTAAATGGTGGTACGATCTACGCCGATCACACCGAAGAGGACATGTACGCCGCGATCGATGGTCTCGTGGACAAAATTGAACGACGAGTTAGAAAGTACAAAGAAAAGCTCGTTGATCACCACGCAAGAGACAAACAAAAGGCCAGGTACGCCTGACTCCGCACACGATCTGTGCGGTGCGACGGCCGCACTGATCGTTGCTACCCGAACCGACCCCCTATGTTGCTCGAAGAAATCATTAAGCCCGATGGCGTGTTGTGCAATGCTACCGCCCGCAGCAAGAAACACTGCCTCGAAATCCTTAGCGAATTGTTAGTTCGTTCGAACCCGGAAATTGCCAGCGATATCATTTTCAGGTATCTGAACGAGCGTGAGCGTCTGGGCTGTACCAGCCTCGACCGGGGCGCGGCATTTCCACACTGTCGTGTTGAAGACATTGACGTCAGCAATGCCGCACTGATCAAGTTATCAGAGCCGATTGATTTTGATGCTGCAGATGGTGAGCCGGTGGATTTGGTGTTTGGCATGATGGTCCCCGCCCAGCTTGATGACAATCACTACGCCGACATAAGAATGATCACTCGCGTGCTCGCCGATGAGGGCCTGCGTTCACGTTTGCGCAGCATGAATTCGAGCAGCGATTTGTACGACGCACTACTCGATGGCTCGGCACTTGTCGCTCCGAATCAGACGCGCGCCGTGCAGGGTTCCTGACCTCAGCGGTTTCGCGACTGCAGCTATCATGCCCACAGATCTTCGACTGATAATCGTCAGCGGACTCTCAGGGTCCGGCAAGTCAGTTGCGTTGCATGTACTTGAAGATCTCGGCTACTACTGCATCGATAATATTCCGGTTGCGCTCCTAGAGGCCGCCGTTAACGAGATTCATCAGGGAAAAGGACCAGCGGCTGAATTGCTGGCTGTCGGTGTCGATGCGCGAAACCGTACTCAGGATCTCGAGGCGCTGCCTGGATTGATCGACGACCTGCGCGATCAGGGAGTCCGGACGGAGATCGTTTTCCTTCATGCCAGCGAAGAGGTCTTGCTACAACGATACAGCGAATCCCGACGCCGCCACCCACTCGCTGCACACGGCGCGGAACTTAGAAAGGCGATCATCAATGAGCGAGAGGTTCTTGCGCACATCAATAGCGCGGCAGACCTGATCATCGACACATCTCGCACCAGCATCTACGAACTGGCTGACGCTATCCACGAGCGCGTCGATCGTCGACAGTCGGATGCGTTGTCTGTGTTGATCGAGTCGTTCGGTTTTAAACATCGTATTCCAGCGGATGCAGATTTCGTGTTCGATATGCGCTGTCTGCCTAACCCGTATTGGTCGGCTGAACTGCGTGGCCTGACGGGGCTGGATAGTGAAGTCATAGAGTTTTTGGATGGCGAAGAGGCATTTTTCGCGATGTATGAAGACATCGTCGGTTTCCTCAATCGCTGGATTCCAAGATTCAAAGATGCGCATCGCGGCTACCTGACAATTGCGATCGGTTGCACAGGCGGCCAGCACCGTTCGGTACATATGACCGAAAAACTTGCGGCTGAGCTTCGTAAGCACCACGAACCCGTGCTAACCCGTCACAACAACCTCGCGCAGCTTCGTCTCCAGCCGGACTAAGCTGCTAAACTCCGCCGGCATGGAAGCGCGAGAGCCGACAACCGACAACCTGGAAATACTGCGCCAGCAGTTAGAAAGCGGCCGTATGCGTCCGGCCCGGGTGATGGTAAACAGCCTGCACCCGTCAGAGGTTGCGCGACTGTTAGAGTCGCTCCCCCACAAAAAACGCGCAATGCTCTGGGAGATCGTCGACGCTGAGATTGAGGGCGATGTCCTTGTAGAGGTCTCCGATGAGGTGCGAGATGGCCTGATCGAGGGCATGCAGATCGAAGACCTGATCGCGGCCACCGAGGGCATGGAGGTCGATGATCTCGCCGATCTATTGGTAGACCTTCCTGAGGCCGTTACGCAGGAAGTTCTGCAATCTCTCGATAAACAGGACCATGAACGCGTAAAACAAGTCCTGGCGTATGACGAGGAAAGCGCCGGCGGCTTGATGAATGTCGACATCGTGACCGTGCGTCCCGATGTCACACTTGAGGTGGTCGCACGCTACCTGCGCTTCGTTGGTGAAATTCCCGATGGTACCGATTCGATCTTCGTGGTCAGCCGGGACAACAGCTATATCGGCTCGCTTTTCCTTTCGAAATTGCTTACGAGCGATCCCGATGAGATGGTCGCAAACGTCATGTCAACGGCAGTAATGCCCATACGCGCACAAACGGCATCAACCCAGGTTGTCTGGGAATTCGAAAATCGCGATTTGTTGTCGGCACCGGTTGTCGATGATGATTTCCGGGTGCTCGGCCGTATAACCGTCGATGACGTCGTCGACGTTATTCGCGACGAGGCTGAGCACGCGCTAATGAGTGCCGCGGGTCTTGATGAAGAAGATGACATGTTCGCGCCGGTGATCAAAAGCGCCAGCAGACGCGCTTTGTGGCTGGGCGTAAACTTGTGCACAGCGTTTCTTGCAGCAGGGGTACTCGACCAGTTCAAAACAACGTTGGACACAATCGTACTGTTGGCCGTCCTGATGCCTGTCGTACCGAGCATGGGCGGTGTCGCTGGAATTCAATCGTTGACAATCATTACACGGGCCATCGCACTCGGACAAATCAGTAAGGACAATGCGATCGGCATTATGCGTAAAGAACTGATGGTCGGCCTGCTGAACGGCTTTGGCTGGGCCGTCGTAGTATCGCTGTTTACGTTTCTCTGGTTCGAAGAGTGGAAAATCGGCGGCATTATAGGTGCAGCCATGATCATAAACATGTTCGTCGCTGCACTCGCCGGATTCAGCATCCCGCTAATCCTGAAACGCCTCAATGTGGATCCCGCACTCGCTGGAGGCGTCGTACTAACAACGATCACCGATGTTATCGGCTACGCGACGTTCCTGGGTCTCGGAGCTCTAATACTTCTGTAAGTAGATAAGGTGACAGTGACCCTAACTATCCCGAAAGGTCGTTGAGCGAGACACTGTTTACAGGAAATAAAGCGCAGCGAAGCGAGCCATTCCAGTAAACAGTGTCTCGCTCAGCGGCCCTGTGACAAACATGGGGTCACTGTCATAGCATCGACTGCGCCAGAGATAAGGTCACTGTCACCTTATCTATTCAGGGTTCGTCTGACTGAAATGAGCTGAGGTCCCTCTTGATCCAGTCCGGCGCAAATAATCTGGGTACATCGGCACCCGAAAGGAAATCGAGTAATTCGTCTTTGACTTTCATCGCATCGCGGTAGCCAAGTGCGATGAGTTCACGTGTATACGCTTTTTCGAATAACAGGAAGCTCAGCAACCGGCTCTCGCCTGGGCCCTTGCCGCCAATGCCTCGCAGTAAGGCGCGGATGGCGACCGGTAATTCCTGACGGTGTCGAATGGCAATCTCACGCAGATCTTCGCTCGGTACCACCAACATTGTGTCAATAGGCCGTACTTTGGCTATCATCCCGCTTCTCTGCGACTCCGGCACCGCGTCGATAAGCTCGTTGATACGCGTAATTCGTTCCAGGTCTGAATACAAACCGTCCATGAATAGCGTGTCGAGCATGTAGCCGGCTACGTGACCGAAACTGGGAGACGGGCCCGGTCTCGTCGGCTCATGTTCACCAGTCTCGTCCCTAATACCAATAACCAGGATCCGGTCCGCCCCCAGGTGCACCGCGGGACTCAGTGGCGTCGCCTGCCGCATCGCACCATCACCATAATATTCATTGCCGATTCTCTGCGGCGGAAAAATCATGGGTACGGCGATACTGGCCATCACGTGATCGAGATTCAGATCGGTTCGAGCGCCAAGGCGTCGCGTCCGTTTCCAATCACGCAGGTGGGCCGCGCCTTCGAAAAAGGATTTTGATCGAGCCGACTCGTATCCTGCCGCTGTAACGGCGACTGCCTCCAAAAACCCATCGTCGATGGCCTGCTGGATTCGTGGAAAATGTACGTTTCTACTCAGAAGTTCGCGCAGCGGTGCGTTGTCCAATAAAGACCTGGGTGTCCCGACGAGCCAACCACCCAATACCAACGATGTCAGCCAGTGCAAACTGCTCTTGATCATGGTCCTGTGATTGGTCTTGTAGACGTGATGACACCGAAAATGGGCCCACACCTGTTCCAGTTCGGCGACCGCAGACCGGAACCGCTCGGCTTTCGCCGCCAAAACCACCGAATTCACAGCACCTGCAGAGGTGCCACTGATAATCGGAAACGGATTCGAGCTGGATCTCGGAAGAATTTCTGCCAAAGCTTTGAGCACACCGACCTGGAATGCACCACGGGCACCGCCCCCGGGCAGCACCAGGGCAGATCGTATCGAACCAGACTGATTGGTCATAAGCTGTGCCCAAAGAGTTACAGATTGGTCTCGAGCAGAGTATTATAAAGTCACTCTCGCTGGCGAGACCGCATTCACATTGACAGACTTAATGTTACGGACCCGGATCATGAAACGCTCTATAACTGTTGCTCCTTTGGCTCTTGCTGCAATGATCATGTCATTGTCGTTCACATCGGCCGGCTTTGCCGGCGACCAACCGACTGTCGGAAGCCCGGCACCGGAGTTTGAGCTTGCAGATCAGACGGGGCAGCTGCACTCACTCGAAGACTATCGGAACCAGTGGGTCATTCTGTATTTCTATCCGAAGGACGGGACACCTGGATGCACAACCGAGGCCTGCGAATTTCGCGATAGCATTTTCGCGTTTCGAGAGCTCAACACGCAGATACTCGGCGTGAGTCTCGACAATGTCGAATCACATCAGGAATTCGCTGAAAATCATAACCTGCCATTTCCACTGCTGGCCGATACGGAAGGCGAAACCTCAACGGCCTACGGCGTCAAGACCCGCATGTTCGGAATGACGGTTGCGAAAAGACACACTTTTATCATCGGTCCGGACGGCAAGGTCGCAAAACACTATGACGAGGTCAAACCAGCCGAACACTCCGCCGAGGTACTCGCGGACCTCAGGCAATTGGGCGCGGGCTCCTAAGGGAAGCTTAGCTTCCCTAGCGCAAGGACTTGATGCCATCGTCCAGACCGGCAATCGTCAGCGGGTACATACGGTCATCCATCAGCTCTCGTACCAGTTTCACGGACGGCGTGTAATTCCAGCGCGTATTTGGTTCGGGATTCAGCCATATCGCTTTCGGATAAGTCTTCAATAAGCGTTTCATCCAAACGGCACCCGGCTCTTCGTTCCAATGCTCAACACTGCCGCCAGGATAGGCAATCTCGTAGGGGCTCATCGTTGCATCGCCGACAAAAATCAATTTGTAATCGGACGCATACTTGTTAGTGATTTCGTGCGTCGGGGTTTTTTCCGCCTGTCGACGTCGATTATCCTTCCACATGTTTTCATAAATAAAGTTGTGAAAATAGAAGTACTCAAGATGCTTGAACTCGCTTCGCGCAGCGGAAAATGTTTCCTCACAAATGCGCACGTGATCGTCCATTGAGCCGCCTATATCAAGACACAACAAGACCTTGACCGCATTGTGTCGTTCCGGAACCATGCGGATATCCAGCATGCCGCCATTTCGTGCCGTTTTGTCGATGGTATCGCTTAGGTCCAACTGGTCGGCAGCACCTTCTCGGGCGAATTTTCGCAGCCGGCGCAATGCGACTTTGATATTGCGTGTCCCTAGCTCAACAGAATCGTCAAGATTTCGATACTCACGTTTGTCCCAGACCTTTGCTGCGCTTCGATTGCGCGAGCCCTGTTGGCCGATTCGAACGCCTTCCGGATTGTAGCCGTAGGCCCCGAACGGCGATGTGCCTGCCGTGCCTATCCATTTGCTACCACCTTCGTGGCGCTCATCCTGTTCATCAAGCCGTTCCTGCAAAGCTTTCATGAGCTCCTCAAATCCGCCCATGGACTCGATCAGTGCTTTTTCTTCGTCCGATAGCGATAATTCGGCCTGACGCTGCAGCCATTCTTCCGGAATGTCCTGCATTAAGTCGGCCAGGGAATCATCGACACCTTTAAAATACGCGCCGAATATTCGATCAAAGCGATCGAGATGTGCCTCGTCCTTTACGAGCGCAGTTCTGGCCAGAAGATAGAAGTCGTCAACGCTTTGGCCGGCAAGCCCGCTCTTCATCGCCTCATGCAATGTCAGCAGCTCGGTGATCGACGTTTTCATGCCACCATCACGAAGCCTGTAAAAAAACGGAATCAGCATCGCCGGGGCAACATTAGGCTATTGCGGGTTGGTGCGCCGATCGAGGAATACGAGCTGCTCAAACAGGTGCACATCCTGTTCGTTCTTGAGCAGGGCGCCGTACAGGGGCGGGATCGCACTCCGCGCATTTTCACTTCGCAACGCTTCAAGCGGGATGTCCTCAGCCAGCAGTAGCTTTATCCAGTCCAGCAGTTCGGATGTCGACGGTTTTTTCTTCAGGCCACGCACTTCGCGCACCTTGTAAAATGCATTCAAAGCCTCGCTGAGCAAGTCCTTTTTGAGCTTGGGGAAATGCACATCGACGATTTGTGCCATCGTGTCCTGATCAGGAAATTTGATGTAATGAAAGAAGCAGCGGCGCAAGAATGCATCGGGCAATTCTTTCTCGTTATTGCTGGTGATTACTATGATCGGACGATGCCGGGCGGATATGAGTTCCTTCGTCTCATATACATAAAATTCCATGCGATCGAGTTCTTGTAACAGATCGTTTGGAAATTCGATATCTGCCTTGTCAATCTCGTCGATCAGCAGAACGGGCTGCTCTTCGGCTGCGAATGCCTCCCAAATCTTGCCGGGCATGATGTAGTTCGAAATGTCATGAACCTTGTCGTCGCCGAGCTGTGAATCCCGGAGTCTGGCCACAGCGTCATACTCATACAGGCCTTGCTGCGCCTTGGTGGTGGACTTGATATGCCACTCATAGAGCGGCTTACCCAATGACTCGGCGACTTCAATTGCGAGCTGCGTCTTGCCCGTTCCGGGCTCGCCTTTAATAAGAATAGGACGCTCGAGCGTTACGGCGGCATTCACGGCCATACTCAAGTCGTCTGTCGCTATATAGGAACTGGTCCCTGTAAATCTGGAATCTGCCATTTACCTGTCCGTTCAGTGTTTGTATGCCATCTTACCGCCTGTCCGGGCTTAGCGTCAGTGTATGTTCCGCCATTCCTGGCAAGAATGCGCTTGGCAGGCCGTTGACCCAGTCCGAGTGTCCCGCATCGTAGTATGGAGATAGAGGATGACCGCTCGCGCCGGTCGGCATGTGAAAAATGCCGTGCGCCTCATCACCGGGCGCGACCGAAAAGCGTTCGGAAGCTCCAAATGCCGGGCCCTGTGCTTTCGGCATATCAAGGTCGCCGTTGAGCGGTTCTGTCGGCATATCCAGATATCCGCCCAGAATCGGAATACTTCCACTCAGCGGATGACGAATAGTCGCGGTGTTGATCTCGCCCCAATTGCGAGATGACAGCGGGCCTTCGAAGCTTCCACGGAAATAATCCATATTTTGTTGTACGGCTGCGAGCAGGAACTCCTCCCAGTCAGCATAACCCGCCGGTAGCATATGGATCGGGCGATCGGTGACCAGCGCCCACAATGGCGCCTCGAATTGATTGCTGATTCTCAATGAAACGTCATCACCGTATTCGGCCCGCACGGGTGCCATCAACGCATAAAACACTCGCCGCTTTACTTCGAGTCGAAACGCTCGCACCAATCGATAACCTACCGACTCCGGTGCCGCGCGCGGAATCCAGTCCCGTACCAGTTGCCGGTATCCGGCCAGCTCCGCCGCTTCTGTCACAACCTCGTCACTCAGTGTTTCGAGCAACAATTCTCGCCAGGGCATCAGAAACAGGGCACGATCATCGTACTGAATATTCAGCATATCGGCAGGCGTGAAAATTTCTTTTTCGAACAGTCCGTCCCTGATTTGCCGCGCTCTGGCTCCAAGATCGTAGCCGCCGTCACCAACAACCCGCAGCGCTTCTGCATCGGTGACTCGCGCGTTGGCCGTCCAGATACGACCGCTCTCCGGATTGACGACTCGTGGGTAGTCGCCGGCGTCAATCCAGCCCAGCCAACCCTGTTCATGGCTCCAGTCCGCCGGCAACATCGCATTGAATTTGGATTTCTTCGGTATTTTTCCAGCGATGGTCCAGGCGATATTACCGTCGGCATCACCGGTCACGAAATTCTGTGGCGGCATGCCCATGGTATTCGCGATATCGAGCGCCACGGAAATGGATGCAGCGGATTCAAGCTCCATCATCTGTAGATTGACGGCTTCGAGCTTGTGGGCGATCCAGCTTACGGCAACCTCTCCATTCGGGTATTCGACATCGTCGAGCACCGGCCCCCAAATCGTTTCCCGAATCTCGTACTCGTACGGCTCATCATCTTTGATGCCGATCAGCTCTTTGTGAATCTCGAACGGCAGATCACCGTCCAGCGTGGCATAGGTGCCCACACTTGCACCAGGGGTCAGCACGACCGCATCAGTAAAGTCACCGTAGCTGTTGGTGAACCCCCAGGCTATGTGTGTGTTGCTGCCGGCGATTACAAATGGCGCACCAGGAATTGTGACACCAGTGACTTCGCGGGGCTTCGCACCGTCGACAACCAATCGGGCGCGATAGTAAATATTCGGTGCGTTGAGTCCGAGGTGCATATCGTTCGAAACAATCGCCCTACCGCTCTCGGTGTGCGCGCCGGAAACGGCCCAGTTGTTGCTGCCTCGCAACGGATAACGTCCTCTCTCATTCGCCGGCGGCGCGGTATCTTTGACCGAGCGTAAAGAAACAACGTCGACCGAAGGAATAGCAAGCGTATCGCGGGGCTCTCCCATTAACGGCGCATCCCATGGCGTGCCACCCGGATACATAAAGGCATACAGCTCTTCAGGCAACACGCTGTGCGCGAAGCCGCGCTGCACTTCTTTGCGCGCACGCGAATCATTGAGGTCCACAAACATCGCGTAGACCACAAGAATTGAATCCTCCGGTTGCCAGGGCAAAGGCTCAACGCCGAGGACAAAGTACTCAAACGGATTGGCACGCAGCGACTCACGCCCCGCATTAACGCCATCGGCGTAACGCTGCAACACTTCTTGGTCCGTATCTGATGCCGCCATCATCACGGCCTTCGCGCGAGTGCGAAAACGATGGAATCGATAAGATTTATCGGACTTGAGCGCTACGGGGCCCACGATTTCGGAAAGTTCACCGGCGGATTTACGGCGAATCAGATCCATTTGAAAATAGCGATCCTGACCGTGCGCAAATCCTGTCGCGAATGCCAGGTCCGGACGATTGCTTGCGGTGATAACCGGAATTCCCGCAGTGTCCCGCTCGATGGTCGCAACGGCCGCCAGTCCCGACACTACTATTTCACCGTCCAAATCGGGAAGGCTTGCCCGCAGGCCCAGCCATCCCAGCAGAACAAACAATGAAATCAAGGATATTGCACCGCCGAACAGGCGCCAGATAATTTTTTTCATTGGCTGGATCTTATTTTTATTACCGTCATCGAATTGGTGCTGCCGGAGATGCCGTCTAGATCGCCTTTGGTGAGCAGCGCCAGATCGCCGACCTGCACAAGGTTATTAGCGAGCAGCGCATCGAAAATATCCTGATACAGTCCTCGCGGGTTATCAACATCTATCTCGAACATCACCGGATAAACACCGCGATACATCGCGACACGACGACTGGTCGCCACATGCGGTGTAAATGCGTAGATCGGGATGTCCGAGCGAATTCGTGACATCCAGCGGGTCGTCGATCCGGATTCTGTCAACGCGATTATTGCCCTGACCGACATATGATTAGCCGTGTACATCGTCGCCATAGCAATCGCCTCGTCAACGAGATCGAAATGATCATCCATTCGGTGGCTTGTTCGGCTGACGGGTAGCGGATATTTTTCCGCCCCGATGGCAACTTCGGACATCGCATTGACGGCGGCGACCGGATACGCGCCGACAGCGGTCTCGCCGGATAGCATTACCGCATCGGTACCGTCCATAACGGCATTGGATACATCGGAGACTTCTGCACGAGTCGGAATCGGGTTATGAATCATCGATTCCATCATCTGCGTCGCCGTGATGACGATTTTGTGGGCCTTGCGTGTCTTGCGAATCAGTTTCTTCTGAATGCCGGTCAGCTCGGCGTAACCCATTTCGACACCCAGATCCCCGCGTGCAACCATCACCACGTCGGCGGCCTCAACAATGGAATCAATATTCGCCACGGCCTCGGCACGTTCGACTTTGGCAACAATCAAACCGTGCCCGCCCGCCGCCTGCAGCAATTCGCGTGCCTCGTTAACATCATCACCGTTGCGCACGAACGACACAGCGAGAAAATCCAGCTTCATCTCTGCTGCGAGCTTGATATTTTCCTTGTCGATATCAGTAAGCGCTGCTGCCGACAATCCACCACCTTTCAGGTTTATGCCTTTGTGATCAGACAATATGCCGCCGTGCACTACCGTGGTTTGAATCCGGGTCCCCTCAATGCTGTCGACTTCGAGCGTAATCAGGCCATCATTCAGCAGCAGGATATCGCCGGCGACCACATCTTCATGCAAGGTATCCAGCGCCACGCTGACGCCATTTTGATCGCCGTCGGTGTCACCCAGCGTGCTATCCAGAAAAAAATTGTCGCCGTCGGCCAGCGCGACGCTGTGATCAGTAAAGCAGCGAATTCGGATTTTTGGGCCCTGAAGATCGCCCATAACGCCCACTTCGCGGCCACAGGACTCGGCCGCTTTCCGCAGCAGTTCGGCCCGGCGCTTATGTTCGGCAGCGTTACCGTGAGAAAAATTCAGTCTCGCAACATCAAGACCCGCCTTGATCATATTGCACAACGTTTCTATGTCGTCCGAGGCCGGGCCCAGCGTCGCGACAATCTTTGTTCTTCTTTGCATGCGCGCGATTATTGCACAGCTTGGCGAATGTGGTCGTTACGATTGTGCGAACGAGCCGCGATTGGGTAACATGTGTGCCAATGACAATGATCGATCGACGGCGTTTTCTCCAGAGTATCGTCGCTGCGGCAGCAGCACCGGTAGCAGCTCCATCGTGCGCTGCCAGCCAATCGAAATTCGCGTCCTTGCGTTCGGACCCGGAGCGGATTCTGGACCTCCCCGGTGGTTTCACATACAAAATCGTTTCGCGTGTCGGCACAGCGATGAGCGACGGCCTGTTTGTTCCCGGCGCGCATGATGGGATGGCCGCATTTGCCGGAGAGAATGGCCGCATTCGTCTTGTCTGCAACCATGAGAACTGGCCGCTGCGGTCCGAGGGCAGCGCCTTCGGCGATCGCTATGCTTCACTTCCGGAAGACTTCAAGAACCGCCTTTATGATCGTGGTGCCGATCAGAGTCCCGGTTTGGGAGGTACAACGACAACGATATACGACCCGGCAACCGGATCCACGGAGCGCCAGTTTTTGAGCCTGGGCGGTACCGAGGTCAATTGCAGTGGCGGGCCGACACCCTGGGGAAGCTGGCTATCGTGCGAGGAATCCTTTGCCTTTCCCGGCACACAGCGATATTTCGGCCGATCGCGTATGGTTACCCGCGACCGGTCACACGGCTTCCTTTTTGACGTTCCCGCGGCGGCCGACAAGATGACGAAAGCGGAACCACTGGTCGCGATGGGGCAGTTCATGCATGAAGCGGCCGCTGTTCATGAACCGAGCGGTATTGTGTACATGACGGAAGACCGCTACTACAGCCTGTTCTACCGATTCATACCCGATGTCCCGGAAAAACTGATAGAGGGTGGCAAGCTGCAAGCACTTGCAATCGCCGGGCAGCCGAGGCTGGTTACAAATAACTGGGGAAACAACCGAACCGTCAATTTAAATGAGCCCCTGCCGGTCGAATGGCTCGACGTTCTCTCGGCCGAGGATTTGGGTGGCGATTATATTCGTTTGTTCGGAGCAAAAAACGGTGCGGCTACGTTTTCAAGGGGTGAGGGCCTGTGCATCGCCGGCGACCGCTTCGCTTTTACTTGCACATACGGTGGCCCGGCACAATTGGGCCAGGTATTCACCTACAAGCCGAGTCCCTTTGAGGGCACCACTGAGGAAAACCAAAGCCGTGGCGAGCTGACGCTGATCGCGGAGGCGAATGAACACTCTTTGCTGCATAACGCGGACAACCTGACGATGGCACCCTGGGGTGATTTGATCGTCTGTGAAGACGCTGGCAATCATTGTGGCCTCGTCGGCATCCGTCCGGACGGGAGCCAGTACGCGATTGCCGACAACGCCTACACGACATCGGAATTAGCCGGTGTGTGCTTTTCACCCGATGGGGAAACGTTGTTTGTTAATATTCAGTGGCCGGGATTGACATTGGCCATCACCGGGCCGTGGCCAACTTAAGTCGCGCGTTGTTCGAGGATGGCGACAGCCGGTAGCGTCTTGCCTTCTACGAATTCGAGAAATGCTCCACCCCCTGTAGATATGTAGGAGATGTTGTCGGCGACCTTGTACTTGTCGATAGCGGCCAGCGTGTCACCACCACCCGCTACCGAGAATGCGTTACTGGCAGCGATAGCTTCCGCCAGAACTCTTGTGCCGTTTCCAAACTGATCGAATTCGAATACCCCGACCGGACCATTCCAGATAATAGTGCCCGCGCTGGCGAGAGTTTCCGCGAATTGTTTTACCGTATCCGGCCCAATATCCAAAATCAACTCATCTGCCGCTACCGCTACTACCTCTTTTGTCGTCGCGTGGGCAGCCGGCGAGAATTCGCTCGCCACGACGACATCAGTCGGCACCGGAATTTCAGCTCTGTCATCACTATTTGTCGCTAGCGCTCTCGCGATATCGAGCATGTCCGCCTCGTACAAGGATTTGCCGACATCGTGTCCGGCTGCCGCGATGAATGTGTTGGCTATGCCGCCGCCGACGATCAGACTGTCGACAACATCCGCCAGCGCATCAAGCACCGTCAGTTTGGTCGATACTTTGGAACCGCCGACGATTGCAACGAACGGCCGCGCCGGATTGTCCAGCGCTTTGGCCAGTGCCTCAAGTTCTGCTGACAATAACGGTCCAGCACAGGCAATAGCCGCATGCTCCGCAACACCATAAGTGCTCGCTTGCGCCCGATGTGCCGTTCCGAAGGCATCCATGACGAAAACATCACAGAGAGACGCCATCTTCTTCGCCAGCTCCTCATCGCAGGCCTTTTCACCCTTCAGAAAACGGACGTTTTCGAGGAGTACGACATTGCCAGGCACAACTGTTACGCCATCGATCCAGTCCTTCACCAAAGGCACATCGCAATCAAGCAGGTTTGCAAGACGGTCAGCCACGGGTTTTAGGGAGAATGAGTCTGCGGATTTCCCTTCGGTGGGTCGGCCGAGGTGCGACATCAGCATTAGCGCAGCACCCGCATTGAGCGCAGCCCTGATTGTCGGCAAGGCTGCGCGTATGCGAGCGTCTGAAGTCACTTCGCCACCGGTAACAGGAACGTTCAGGTCTTCGCGAATCAAAACTCGCTTGCCTTGCAGATCGACGTCAGCCATTTTGATGACAGACATTAATGACTCCCGGCTGAGTAGCTATTTTATTTTGCGTTAACGAGCGCCACAGTCATGTCGAGCATGCGGTTCGAAAAGCCCCACTCGTTGTCATACCACGAGCAAACTTTGACGAGCGTCCCGTCAAGAACCTTGGTAAGCGTTGAATCGTACGTGGACGATGCCGGGTCATGATTGAAGTCGATCGATACCAGCGGTTCGTCGTTGTACGCCAACACGTCCTTCAGCGGTCCTTCGCTCGCGGCCTTCATGATGTCGTTGATCTCATCAACACTGGTCTCGCGTTCGGCCACAAATGTCAGGTCGACAGTCGAGACATTGATGGTCGGAACGCGCATGGAGAACCCATCGAGTTTGCCGTTAAGCTCAGGTAACACCAGACCGACAGCTTTGGCAGCGCCGGTACTGGTCGGAATCTGCGACATCGTTGCGGACCGTGCACGACGCAGGTCCGAGTGATAGACGTCGGTGAGGACCTGGTCATTCGTGTAGGCGTGGATCGTGGTCATGATGCCGTGCTTAACACCAATTTCCTCGTGCAGTGGCTTGACCAGCGGCGCAAGACAGTTTGTCGTGCAGGATGCATTCGAAATGATGTTGTGATCCGCTGTCAGTGTGTCGTGGTTAACGCCGTACACAAAGGTGCCATCAATATCTGAACCACCGGGCGCAGAAATCATCACCTTCTTTGCACCGGCCTCTATGTGTTTGCCAGCCGTTTCGCGAGTCCGGAAGAATCCGGTGCACTCAAATACGACCTCAACGCCCAGCTCACCCCACGGCAGTTTTGCCGGATCGCGCTCTGCAAATACCTTGATGCGATCGCCGTTGACGATAATGTCATTGCCATCCACCTCAACCGTGCCTGGAAACGGACCGTGCGCAGTATCGTGGCGCGTCAGGTGTGCATTTGCGTTCGAATCGCCGAGATCGTTAATAGCGACTACATCAAATTCACCAGCACGGCCGGATTCGTGAATTGCACGCAGGATGTTGCGCCCGATGCGCCCGTAACCGTTGATGCCGATCTTCATTGCCATTTCTTACTACTCCAAAATCAAATGAATAAAAGCTTACTTCAGTACGTTTTTCGCGACAGCAACCACGTTGCCCGTCGAAAAGCCGAAATGTTCGAATAATTCATCCGCCGGTGCCGATTCACCGAATCGGTCGAGACCCACCACCTGTCCCGCCGGCCCGGCATATCGCCACCACGAAGCCGTCACACCTGCCTCAATCACCACTCGTGCAGTCACAGACGCCGGCAGAACCGACTCGCGGTAGTCTTCGTCTTGTGCATCGAACACGTCAGTACTTGGCATGGATACAACGCGTACATTGACTCCGTCGGCGGCCAGCGATTCAGCGGCCGACATAGCCAGAGCGATCTCTGAGCCTGTTGCGATGAAGATCATCTCCGCCACATCGCCTGAGTCCTTCAAAACGTAGCCACCCCGTGCGATATCCGAGATCTGTCCGGTGCTGCGCGCCTGATGCGGCAGTCCCTGTCGGGTCAGGATGAGGCTCGTCGGCCCATCCTGTCTTTCGATCGCGTGCCGCCAGGCAACAGCTGTCTCCACCGCATCGCACGGACGCCAGACACTCATGTTCGGCATCAGACGCAAGGACGCCGTGTGCTCGACCGGCTGGTGCGTCGGTCCATCTTCGCCCAGACCAATCGAGTCGTGCGTGTAAACAAGGACGTTTTGAATTCTCATCAGCGCTGCCATACGCAGCGCGTTTCGCGAATAGTCCGAAAACGTCAGAAATGTGCCTGAGTACGGTAGCCAGCCGCCGTGCAAACGCATGCCGTTGCAAATCGCCGTCATGCCGAATTCGCGAACGCCGAACCAGACGTAGTTACCCGCCGCATCGTCCCCCGATATCGGAACCGACCCATTGTGTTTGGTCAGGTTGGAGCCCGTCAGGTCGGCCGACCCGCCGACCATTTCAGGCAATACCGGCGCAAATGCATTCAACGCGATAAGAGACGCCTTACGGGTTGCAACCGATGCTCCCTCGGCGTCGATCCCGGCAATGGCCCTGTCTGCAAAGTCGCTCCAGTCAGCGGGTAAGTTGCCCGCCATTCTGCGTACAAACTCGTTGGCCAGCTCCGGATACTCAGCTTTGTAGGCGACAAAATCTTCGTTCCAGTGGCTTTCATTGTCAGCACAACGCTCTTTATGGTTCCAACCAGCAGCAATTTCATCGGGAATTTCGAAAGGCGCTGACTCCCAGCCGAGTTCTTTTCGGGTCGCAGAAATTTCATCATCACCCAGCGGTGCCCCGTGCGTTGCAGCCGTGCCCTGCTTATTCGGGGAGCCGAAGCCGATAATGGTCTTGCAGCAAATCATCGTTGGGCGATCAGAATCCGCTGCGGCTTGCTCGATGGCCGCGCTTATTGATGCCGAATCGTGACCGTCAACGTCCGCAATAACCTGCCAGCCATAGGATTCGAATCGCTTGGGAGTGTCGTCCGTGAACCAACCGCCGACCTCACCGTCAATTGAAATGTTGTTATCGTCATACAGGCAGATGAGCTTGCCGAGCTTCAAGGTGCCCGCCAGCGAGCAGACCTCGTGCGAAATGCCTTCCATCAGGCAGCCATCGCCAATAAAAACCCAGGTCTTGTGATCGACGATATCGTGACCCGGGCGGTTAAACTCGCCGGCCAGTATTTTCTCAGCCATAGCCATGCCGACTGCATTGCCAATGCCCTGACCCAGCGGACCCGTCGTTGTCTCGACCGGCCCGCCTGGCTCGTATTCGGGGTGTCCCGCTGTCCGGTAACCGAATTGACGAAAATTCCTGAGCTGGTCGATCGAAAATTCTTCGTAGCCGGTCAGGTGCAACAGGCTGTAGAGCAACATCGATCCGTGACCGTTGGACAATACAAATCGATCGCGATTTGCCCACTGCGGGTTTGCCGGATTGTGTCGCAGATAGTCATTCCAGAGCACTTCGGCCATATCGGCCATACCCATTGGTGCGCCCGGATGGCCTGAGTTGGCGGCCTGGATCGCATCCATACTCAGGGCTCGAATTGCATTCGCGAGAGTGCGCCGGGCTGGCTGGCCAGCGCTCGATTCTTTTTCTGGCATGTGACCTATATCTTGTGTCAGAGACCTTGGCGGCCTCTGTTTGTGAGGAACGATGCTGAGAGTTTGTGAGCGGCGTATTTTCCCTGTTATAGAGGGCCGCATCAAGGGTACAATGCGCCACCCGCAATTTCGGATCCACTTTAATTATGTCTGACGCATTCCAGTTTACCTCCGAATCGGTCTCAGAAGGCCATCCGGACAAGATATCTGACCAGATCTCTGACGCCATTCTCGACGCGATTATCGCCGAGGATCCCAAGGCCCGTGTCGCCTGCGAAACGATGGTCAAGACGGGCATGGTGGTCGTTGCCGGTGAAATCACTACAGACGCGTGGGTCGATATGGAAGAGATCGTGCGCAAAGTCGTGCTGGACATCGGCTACGACGAGTCGGGTAAAGGCTTCGACGGCGCAACCTGCTCCGTGCTAAACGCGATCGGCAAACAGTCAGCGGATATCAAACAGGGTGTTGACCGAGAATCCGCGCAGGCACAGGGTGCCGGCGATCAGGGCCTGATGTTTGGCTATGCAACCAATGAGACCGACGTTCTCATGCCTGCGCCGATCACCTATTCGCACCGCCTTGTTCAACAACAGGCAAAAGTTCGCAAGGACGATACCTTGCCCTGGCTGCGTCCGGATGCGAAGAGCCAGGTCACGTTCAACTACGAAAACAACAAACCCGTTTCAATCGATGCCGTCGTTTTGTCCACGCAACACAGTCCGGACGTTTCAATGACAGACCTGGAAGCCGGTGTGAGGGAAGAAATCATCAAGCCCATATTGCCCGCGGAGTTGCTTTCTAACGATACGCAGTACCACATCAACCCGACCGGACGGTTCGAAATCGGCGGACCAATGGGCGATTGCGGGTTGACCGGGCGCAAGATTATCGTTGACACCTACGGTGGCTCCGCACGGCACGGTGGTGGTGCATTCTCGGGCAAAGATCCGTCAAAGGTGGATCGCTCTGCTGCCTACGCCAGTCGTTACGTTGCGAAGAACATCGTCGCTGCCGGCCTGGCCGAACGCTGCGAAATTCAAGTGTCTTATGCGATCGGAGTCGCGGAACCAACATCCATTAGCGTGCAAACATTTGGTACCGGAACAATTTCGGACGCCGCGATGACAGCCCTGATCCGAGAGCACTTCGATCTCACACCCTACGGAATCCTGACGATGCTCGATCTGATCAAGCCTATATATCGCCAGACAGCCGCCTACGGACACTTCGGCCGGGAAGATATCGATCTCAGCTGGGAACGCACTGACAAAGCAGACGCGCTGAAAGCCGCCGCTGCATAAACCAATTTTTTAGGAGATTCATCATGAGCAGCGAAGCTCACGCCATTCAGGAAAACGACTACAAGGTTGCCGATATTTCATTGGCCGACTGGGGCCGCAAGGAAATAGCCATCGCCGAAACGGAAATGCCGGGTCTCATGGCTTTGCGAAAAGAATACAACGGCAAGAAACCACTGGACGGCGTTCGCCTCACAGGTTGTCTGCATATGACAATCCAGACTGCCGTACTTATCGAAACATTAACGGATCTCGGTGCCGATATCCGCTGGTCTTCCTGCAACATTTTCTCTACCCAGGATCACGCCGCCGCCGCAATCGCGGAATCGGGTGTGCCTGTATTTGCCTGGAAAGGCGAAACCGAGGATGAGTACTGGTGGTGTGTTGAACAAACGATCAACGGCCCGGACGGCTGGCAGCCGAATATGATTCTCGATGACGGCGGCGACCTCACCATGCGAATGCATGAAAATTACCCGGAAGTTATGAAGGGCGTTAAGGGGCTATCGGAAGAGACAACCACCGGCGTAAAACGCCTGTACGACATGATGAAAGATGGCTCCCTCGCCTGCCCGGCGTTCAACGTCAATGACTCTGTAACCAAATCGAAATTCGATAACCTGTACGGCTGTCGTGAATCACTCGTTGATGGCATCAAGCGCGCCACCGACGTCATGATCGCCGGCAAGGTCGCGGTCGTTTGCGGTTATGGCGACGTGGGCAAAGGCTGTGCGCAATCTCTAAAAGGTCTTGGAGCAACAGTCTGGGTCACGGAAATTGATCCGATCTGTGCACTGCAGGCGGCGATGGAAGGTTACCGCGTCGTCAGATTTGATGATGTTTGCGATCAGGTCGATATCATTGTGACAGCGACAGGCAACTACAACGTTGTTTCCGGACCGCAGATGGACCGTATGCGCGATCAGGCGATCGTTTGCAATATCGGTCATTTCGATAACGAAATTGACGTCGCCTATCTAAAACAATACGAGTGGGAAAATATCAAGCCGCAGGTCGATCACATAATATTTCCGGATGGCAAGCGCATTATTCTGCTGGCTGAAGGCCGCCTCGTGAATCTCGGCTGTGCGACAGGCCACCCGAGCTTCGTGATGTCGAATTCATTCACCAACCAGGTTCTGGCACAAATTGAGCTCTGGGAAAACGGCGACGACTACGGTAAGGAGGTTTACGTCCTGCCGAAACACCTCGATGAAAAGGTTGCACGGTTGCACCTGAACCGCATCGGTGCGAAGGTCACCGAACTGTCCGACGAACAGGCCGATTACATCGGTGTTGAAAAGTCCGGGCCGTATAAACCGGAGCATTACCGCTACTAGTTTGGTGTAACGAATAATTCGTCAAAGGGAAACGCCTTATTCAAGCAACCGCTGACGCATCTGACAGGGAGTCGATTCGGGTACTGCACCTGACCGATCCGCACTTGTTCGCCGACCCTGACGGCGAACTACGAGGTACTGTCACGGCGGATTCTTTGCAGAAGGTTCTCAATCACTATACTGCCTCCGACTGGCGCGCAGACCGTGTGTTGATCACCGGTGATCTGATTCAGGACGACAGCGCCGCGGCCTATGACCAGTTTCGTGAACAATTGTTGCCGCTTAATATGCGCATGCACTGCGTACCGGGCAATCACGATGTCCGCGATCTGATGATGCCTGTTTGCAGGCGACCGCCGTTCTCTTACTGCGCCAAAGAAGAGGTTCGTGACTGGTTGCTATTGGGTTTGGACAGTTGCATCACCGGTGACGCTGGCGGTGAGATTTCGCCCGACGAATTCGAGCGGCTCGATGCAGTCATTAGTGCAAGCCCGGCAAAATACATACTGGTTTACCTGCACCACCCGCCGGTTCGCATGGGAAGTACCTGGCTCGATACGGTTATCCTGAAAAACGGCGACGAGCTGATGGAAAGGCTGCAGGCCTGCAGCAGGGTCCGGTTGCTGGTCTTTGGTCACGCACACCAATCGTACGAAGATGAGCACCACGGCATCCAGGTCATTGGCACGCCTTCGACCTGCCGACAATTCAAACGTGGCAGCGAGGATTTCGAACTGGACGACCAACCACCCGCCTACCGTCGCATTACCTTGCACGCGGATGGCAGTAGCGAAAATGAACTGATCTGGGTAGACGAATGAAAATTTCACCTCTCTTTTTCTCGCTGGCGTTACTGACGTCGCCTGTCCACGCGGCTGAATCCGGGCATCCGGTAACGCTGTGGGAAGTCGAGGGCGCGACAAATTCGGTCTATCTGCTGGGCTCGATTCATCTTCTAAGATCACAGGACTACCCACTGCCAACGGCGATCGATGCGGCCTACGACGATGCCGAAGTGTTGATTATGGAAGTTGACATGGACGATATGGATCCACTCGCCGCACAGACAGCGTTCACGACTTATGGCGTATTGCACGACGATACGACACTGCGCGACCTGATGGGTGATGCGCGATATCGCGAAGCAACTGCGGCCGCCGAAATCATCGACATTCCGATCGATATGCTAAGCAAGACAGAACCGTGGTATGCGGCGATGACCGTCGAAATCATGATGCTCAGCAGGATTGGTTTCAATCCATTATTGGGTGTCGAGATGCACATGATGGCGAAGGCTGCCGAAGACGGGAAGCCAATCGAGGGATTCGAAACGATTGAGGAGCAGATTCAGTTTCTGGACGGCATGTCGTTGCAGGCGCAACGGGAAATGCTGCTGTCAACTCTCAAGGAAAGCGCCACGCTGGGGGAGATGATGGATGGCCTGATCGATGCGTGGCGTCACGGCGATGTGGCATTCCTGGAGACGGGCATGCTGGCTGAGCTCGCCAGGCACGAGGAGCTAAACAAAGCACTCGTTACCGATCGCAATTCTCGCTGGGTTGCCAGCATCGAAGGCCTGCTCGACGATGATGACGATTACATGATCATCGTCGGCGCATTGCACCTCGTTGGTTCAGACGGCGTTCCAAATCAACTGAAGCGCATCGGTTATAGCGTTCAGCAGTTGAGTGAGCCACCACCACTCCGGTAGGATGCGGCCTCCCTGGGAGGAATTTCATGAGTCATTTTACAAACGCGCAGGCTGTCATTGCCGGCGGTGTCAATTCACCGGTGCGTGCATTTGCAGGTGTCGGTGGCGAGCCCGTTTTTTTTAAGAGCGCTAAAGGCGCCTACCTCGAGAGCGAGGATGGCCGCCGTTTCATCGACTACGTCGGCTCCTGGGGGCCCATGATTCTGGGTCACGGCCACCCTGCCGTAATCGACGCAGTCACCGAAACCGCGAAACAGGGTTTGAGTTTCGGTGCGCCGTGTGTGCTGGAAACACGAATCGCAGAAAAAATATGCGCACTCGTGCCATCGATCGAAAAAGTTCGCATGGTGAGTTCGGGTACCGAAGCAACCATGAGCGCCCTGCGCCTCGCACGGGGGCATACCGGGCGTGACAAGATTTTGAAATTCGAGGGTTGTTACCATGGCCACTCAGACTCACTGCTGATTAAAGCGGGATCGGGTGCTCTGACATTGGGTGTCCCCAGCTCACCAGGCGTGCCGGCCGGTCTTGCGGAACACACGATTACCTTGCCTTACAATGATCTTGACGCACTGGATACCGTGTTTCAGAAGGCTGGCGATCAAATGGCCTGTGTGATTGTTGAGCCGATTGCCGGCAACATGAACATGGTGCCACCCGTGCCCGGTTTTCATGAAAAGCTACGCGAGCTTTGTACCGCGTCGGGAACCATCCTTATTTTTGATGAAGTAATGACCGGGTTTCGTGTCGCTAAAGGTGGCGCGCAATCGATCTTCGGAATTACTCCTGACCTGACGACGCTCGGCAAGATCATCGGTGGCGGCATGCCGGCGGCAGCTTTCGGCGGTCGTGCTGACATCATGGCGAGCCTGGCCCCGGATGGCCCCGTTTATCAAGCCGGTACATTGTCCGGTAATCCCGTTGCGATGGCGGCGGGCCTCGCTACGCTCGAGCAGCTCGATGCACCGGGATTCTACGAATCACTGACGGCAAAAACGCTGCAGTTGATTGACGGCCTGGCAGAGGCCGCGACGAATGCCGGAATCGGCATGGCCACAGAATGCGAAGGTGGTATGTTCGGCCTGGTTTTCACCGATGCCGAATCTGTGCGTAGTTTCGAGCAAGTCGCAGCAGCCGACGTCGATCGATTCAGGAAGTTCTTCCACGGTATGCTCGATGCGGGTGTTTATCTGGCGCCGTCAGCGTATGAAGCAGGATTCGTTTCTGCCGCACACGGCGATAGTGAAATCAACGCAACCATCGAAGCTGCCAGGGATGTATTTCAGACGCTGTAAGTCGGATTGGCGTAAACCTGACGATACGAGGATTCCGCTAGTCTTCCTGCCCGAGCTGCAGAATATCTCCCGGCTCGCATTCCAGCGCCTCGCATATAGCCACAAGCGTCGAAAACCGCATCGCCTTCGCTTTGCCACGCTTGAGGATGGACAAGTTGGCAAGCGTAATGCCGACCGCCTCCGACAACTCCGTCAGAGACATCTTGCGTTGCACCAATAATAGGTCCAGATTCACCTTCACTGATGTCGCCATCAGATCGTCAACCGGTGCGACTCGTTAATACTGGCCGCCTCATTCAAAACACCGGACAAGACAATCATCGCCAAACCAATGAATATCGCTCCACCGTTCAGTTCGAATGCCGGACTTAATACGATACCCGGTAAATTCAGCGAGTATTCCCGGAGTATCATCTGGCCACCAAAATACTGCAGCAACGGGCTGATCAGCGCCCAGCCTATAGCGACGTAGCCAAACTTTCTAATTCGCGCGGAGTTCTTCAGATCGAAACTTTCGCCGGCCGCAAGCGACGTAAACACAGCCCGTAGTTGCAGCAGCATGTAAAAACCAACAATGCCGCCCATTTCCATCATGAGTACGAAGGTATAAAACGCAGACAAGCTCGACGTATCGACATTTAGAAACCCTTTCCCATGGATTTTGGGATCGCGAACGCCCGTGGACCGCTCCGTACCCTCCGCAAATTCGTCAAGATCGATGTTGAAAGAGGAAAAAACGCTGATATCGACCCCCCAGCGCTCCGTATTGGACGAATGCCCGATGGTTAACACCAACGCAAGCAATGGCCACGCAATCAATGAGATGAACGCAATCACCCGGACAACATCAAGGATGCGCTTGACCGCTCTGGCGAGAGGGTTTTTGGTTTGTGTAGACATGCAATATTCCTGTGTTAGGTTTCTTATCGTTTATCGATAATAAACTAAGTTTTATCGAATAACAATAATAATTACATGATTAACGATGAACAATAATCAGGAAGTACGTGTTCTCTGCAACAGCGCCGTCAGCGTTTGCCTCGCTCTGCCAAAACCGCCATTACTCATAAAGATGACCTGATCGCCGCCCAGGACTTTTCTCGACATATCAATGACCAGTTGGTCATAGTCCCTGTGCATACTCAACTTCGCGCCCAGTGATGACAGCGACGCATCAAAACCATCGCCCATGTCTTCAGGCCGGAACATCCAGATGAGATCCGCATCTTTAAGTGAATCCGCCAGCGCGTCATTATGCACGCCGAGTTTCATCGTATTGGACCGCGGCTCAATGGCGACGACTACCCGATGCCCTGGATAGCGACGCTTCATTGATGCAATTGTCTTTTGGATGGCGGTCGGATGATGCGCGAAATCATCGTAAATGGCGATGTCCGAGACCGTCGCGGTTCGTTCCATACGTCTCTTGACACCCTCGAAGCGGGATAACGCATCAACGGCGCTCTCGAATGGCACACCGACCGACACGGCCGCCGCGACGGCGGCGATCGCATTTTCGAGATTGTGGTAGCCGCCCATGCGCCAGCGAGTCTCAGCCGCGGTTCCGGACGGGCTTTGCATGCCGATATGCCGTTCGACTTTGTCGGTGAATTTTGCGATCCAATCCATGTCGCCATCGGTTCCGATCGTTTGTACCGGCGTCCAGCAACCCATGTCGAATAATTTTCGCAGGTTCTCGTCCATACCCTTGGTGACGATCGAACCATCACTCGGTACCGTGCGCAACAGCTGATGGAATTGCCACAGGATCGCATCCATATCCCTGTAGATATCCGCGTGATCAAACTCAAGATTATTAAGGACCAGCGTTCGCGGCCGATAGTGAACGAACTTCGCACGCTTGTCGAAAAAAGCCGTGTCGTATTCATCGGCTTCAACAATGAAGTACTTCGATTTGCCGAATCGGGCGGAGGTACCGAAGTTGACCGGAATGCCACCGATCAGGAAACCAGGCTCAAGTCCCGCATCCTCCAGAACCCATGCCAGCATACTGGCCGTCGTCGTCTTGCCGTGCGTGCCGGCGATAGCGATGACGTGTCGATCGTGGAGCACATTCTCCGCAAGCCATTGCGGTCCCGAGGTATATCGGTGGCCACCGTTCAGCATCGCCTCGACGACTTCGAAGCCTCGGCTCATCACGTTACCCACGACAACACAGTCCGGATCGACCGCGAGCTGCTCCGCGCCCAGGCCCTCGTAGATTTCAATTCCGAGTTCTTTGAGCTGGGTGCTCATCGGCGGATAAACGTTGCTATCGCAACCCGTCACTTTGTGGCCCGCCGCGCGGGCAAGCGCGGCGACGCCGCCCATAAATGTTCCACAGATACCCAGTAGATGTACGTGCATGTCGTCCTAGGTCACTGGCCCAAGCATTGGCTTGAGTACAGTCAGTAATTGCAGTTGCGCGAACAGCACGGCCAGAGCGATCAGAAACCCGATAAGCCATTGCCGTTCTATGGTTCGTGCAATGATATGTCCTTCGACTGGTATCGACCAGAACCAAACCAGCTGCACGGCCCAGGCCGTCTCTTCTTCCGTCAGCAGCAGAGGAAGTACAAGCTGTCCCCCGGAGAGCGCGATGCTGAATACGATGCTGCAACCGAGAATCGCTGTAAGGCAGCGTAACAGACGGGCGCTCTGACCCAATGCGTTAACGACGAGCGCATAAGTACCCAGTCCAACGCACGCCAGGATAAGGTCGACGACAAGACTCGGGCTCTTGTAGGAATCGATGATCATTACGGAAACAACACCGACCAGAATCCAGATGGCCGTCACGATTACGAACAGTACCGACGAATGCGGTACGTCGTCCGGACCCTTCCGCAGAAGAATAATCTCAAAGAGTGTCTTGAATAGAGTTAGCACGCTGCGGATCATCGCATGTTAACCTCCCCAAATGCCCGATTACTTGTTCGTCGATCATCCCGACAACATCAGCCAGGAACTCAGCGGACACGCCAGACTCGGCGTCGACACCGAATTCATGCGCGAGAAAACCTATTTCGCGCAGCTTTGCCTGATCCAGATTTCTACACCCGAAAATATTTATTGCGTCGATCCGCTCGTTGCAGCGGGGCAGGCTGAATTCTGGAAGCAACTTCTCGCCGATAGCTGGGTTGTTCACTCCGCGCGCCAGGATATCGAGGTTGTCTATCAAACGGCCGGCGCGATGCCGCGCGAGATTTTCGACACGCAGGTCGCTGCCGGGCTTCTCGGGCTGCCCGCTCAGATGGGTTACGCCGGACTGGTCAAAGAACTGTTTGACGTTGACATGGCCAAGTCGCACACGCGCGCAGACTGGACACGCCGACCACTACCAGATGCCGTCCTCGACTACGCTGCCGAGGACGTTGAATATCTGCTACCTGCCTATGAGGTTCTCTGCGAGAAGCTGGACGAGAAAGATCGCCTGGATTGGGCGCGACAGGATTCTGAATTGTTGCTCGATACCACGCTGTATGACCTGTCGGGTGATCAGGCCGTTGACCGACTCAAGGGTGCTCGCAATTTCCGTGGAGTTAAGCGAGCCGCTGCTGTTCGCCTCGCCTCTTGGCGCGAAGCAGAGGCTATTCGGCGCGACCGGCCACGGCAATGGATATTCCGCGACAGCGTGTTGCTCAACATTGCCTACAATTTGCCCTCATCGGAAAGACAGCTTGCACAAATCGACGGCATGCCGCCCAAGGTACTCGGTCGGGTTGGCAAGCAGTTGCTGGACGCCGTCAGTGCGTCTCGCGATGACGAAACCGGTTATCGGCCGCCACAGCCGCCCGATGAAGCACAGAAGGCATTGCTTAAGGAGATGCAAGACCAGGTGGCCGACTGTGCAGGCGATCTGGATATTGCTGCCGAAATAGTGGCATCAAAACGTGAGCTATCGGCGGTGATTATTTCAGGCACACGCGATTCGCGGGTATTTCAAGGTTGGCGCAGGAACTTGATCGGCGAACAACTGCTGCAATTATTGTAGGAGCGCGCAGGGCGCGCTCCTACGACAGTGCTTTCAGGAGCCTTGCGTAAACCTCTTCGACCCGGCCTCCCGCCTCGATCTTGGTCAGCTTGCCACGACTTTGATAAAAGTCGATCAACGGCTCTGTTCTTTCATGATAGACATCCAGGCGATGTCCGATCGTTTCTTCATTATCGTCTTCGCGCTGCACCAACTCACCACCCGACTCAGTGCAGGCGTCGAGTTCCTGCTGCGATGAGAAGTACACGTTGAGAAGTTTGCCAGTCCGCGAACAAGTCCGACGTCCCGTGAGGCGTTTCATGAGAACTTCAAAATCGATATCCAGCAATACGGCTGTGTCGAGCGGCGTACCGAGTTCGTCCAGCAATTCTTCCAGATCAAGCGCTTGCTGCGTAGTACGGGGGAAGCCATCGAGAATAAATCCGTTCTCAGCGTCAGGCTGTCCCAGGCGCTCCCTGATAATCCCGAGCACGACCTCGTCAGGGGCCAGGTTCCCGGCTTCAACTACGGCCTTTGCCTGCAGCCCGTACGGCGTGCCCTCGGAAATGGCCTTGCGCAGCATGTCGCCGGTCGACACCTGCGGAATACTCTTGTCTGCCATCAACTTTTTGGCCTGGGTACCCTTGCCTGATCCGGGTGCGCCCAGCAATACGATACGCATGTCTTCTATCTCTCAATCACAGAGGTTTCGCCCGACCAGCAACCGGGCGACGTAAGCTACCTAGAAAGGACTTTGAGGTCAATGCAGAGTATCCTCTCACGCGTCGAAATCAAGCAACGGGAAACCAGTATCATGTCTGCAAGGAATGCCTTTTATGCCCAGTCGGGCGGTGTTACGGCCGTCATCAACGCGAGTGCCTGTGGCGTCATCGAAACGGCACGCAAGAATCCAAACAAGATTGCCAACGTCTACGCGGGCCGCAGCGGCATTATTGGTGCATTGACTGAAAACATGATCGACACGAATAAGGAAAGCGCGGCAACGATTGCCGCCCTGATGCACACCCCTGGCGGGGCATTCGGGTCCGCCCGCTACAAACTCAAAGGCATCGAAGAAAATCGTGCTGAGTACGAGCGCCTGATCGAGGTATTCAAAGCCCACGACATCGGTTATTTTTTTTACAACGGTGGAAACGACTCCATGGATACCGCGCACAAAGTGTCGCAAATCTCCAAATCCATGGGCTATCCGGTCACCTGTCTCGGTATACCGAAAACCGTCGATAATGACCTGCCGGTCACAGATAACTGCCCGGGTTTCGGCTCCGTTGCAAAGTACGTTGCTGTCTCGACGCAGGAAGCTGCCATGGACGTGCTCTCGATGGCCGAGACGTCGACAAAAGTGTTCATTCTTGAGGTCATGGGTCGACATGCCGGCTGGATTGCTGCGGCCGGTGGCCTCGCGGGGAAAAATCCGGAAGATGCACCGCACATCATTTTATTTCCGGAGGTTCCATTCAGGAAACGCGAGTTCTTGAAACGTGTTCGCGAATGCGTAAACCAGTACGGTTATTGCGTCATCGTTGTTAGCGAAGGAGCGCGGTTCGCGAATGGCAAGTTTCTGGCGGAGGCCGGCACTCGCGATGCCTTTGGCCATGCCCAGCTGGGTGGCGTCGCACCGGTTCTCGCAAATATGGTCCGCGACAACCTGGGCTATAAGTTTCATTATGCTATTGCCGACTATTTGCAGCGCTCCGCCCGCCACATCGCCTCTGATGTCGATGTGAGACAGGCGTACGCGGTTGGCAAAGCAGCCGTTCGATATGCCCTGCAGGGCAAGACGGCCGTAATGCCTGTCATCAAGCGGGTCTCGGACAAACCGTATCGCTGGACGATTGAGTCGGCTGCACTCGGCCGCATTGCCAATAAGGAAAAGATGCTGCCACGCCGTTACATCAGAAGGGACGGCTTCGGGATTACAGCAGCGGGCCGCCGCTATCTGGAGCCGTTGATAAAAGGAGAAAATTATCCTCCATATATCAATGGTTTACCGAAGGTCGCCAAGCTCAAAAACAAGCCCGTCAAGCCGCTGACCGGGACAAAATTTGTGGTATGATGCGCGGCCCGCTGCGGGCTGGACACAAGTCCGGGAGCGCTCGCAGCAAACAATAACAATGAGTTTTTACTGAATGACGCCCCTCTGCCTGTTCCTCGAACCGGCGATGGCGGCATCGTTTGATCTTTCAGAACACAGTCAGGAGACAATCTGATGACTAACGAGATGGCCCTTTGGCTCTCGATCGGTGCAGCTGCACTCGCAATACTGTTTGGGCTTCTATCCACCCAGTGGATTATCAAACAACCGACTGGCAGCAGCCGAATGCAGGAAATCCAGGCGGCGATTCAGGAAGGCGCAAATGCCTATATGAATCGCCAATACATGACGATCGGCGCCGTCGGCGTCGTACTGTTCCTGGTCCTCGGGCTGACGCCCGCCATTGGTTGGGCGACCGCAATTGGATTCGCTATTGGGGCGATTCTTTCCGGACTCGCAGGCTACATAGGCATGTACGTCTCGGTACGCGCCAACGTGCGCACTGCTGAGGCAGCTACCAAGGGTGTTAACCCGGCCCTGAATGTCGCATTTCGTGGCGGCGCGATCACGGGTATGCTCGTCGTCGGCCTGGGTCTGCTCGGTGTCGCCGGTTATTACCTGGTATTGCTGAAGATGGGGCAAACAGCCGAACACGCGATTCACGCGCTGGTCGGCCTCGCATTCGGCGGATCATTGATCTCTATTTTCGCCCGACTGGGCGGCGGCATTTTCACCAAGGGTGCTGATGTTGGCGCTGACCTGGTGGGTAAGGTCGAAGCCGGTATTCCGGAAGACGATCCACGCAACCCTGGCGTTATCGCAGACAATGTCGGTGACAACGTTGGTGATTGCGCGGGCATGGCTGCTGACCTGTTCGAGACCTACGCGGTCACGATTATCGCCACCATGTTGCTTGGTGGACTGATCGCCGCCACTTCCGCTTACGGTATGTCAGCTGTTGTCTATCCTTTGGTACTCGGCGCTGTTTCAATCGTCGCATCGATCATCGGTACGTTTTTCGTTAAGACGTCGGATGGCGGCAAAGTTATGGGGGCACTGTACAAAGGTATGATCGTTGCCGGTGGTCTTGCCGCAGTAGCTTTCTACTTTGTAACTACGACAATGTTTGCCGACAGCGCTGTTGCCATGAGCATTTTTTACTCGGCACTGATTGGCCTTGCCCTGACGGCGGCGCTGGTTGTCATCACCGAGTATTACACCAGCACCGAATACGGCCCTGTCAAGACGATCGCTGAAGCGTCACTGACGGGTGACGCCACCAATATCATCGCCGGTCTCGGCATTTCGATGAAAGCAACCGCTTTGCCAGTGATCGCCGTTTGCGCGGCCATCTACGGCACTTTTTCGCTGGCGCCGGCTGGCGTCGAACTGGGTGGCCTCTACAACATCGCGATTGCAGCGACAGCGATGCTGTCGATGACGGGTGTTGTTGTTGCGCTGGACGCCTTTGGTCCGATCACCGATAACGCGGGCGGCATCGCCGAGATGGCGGAGCTGCCACCGGAAGTTCGCAAGATTACCGATCAGCTTGACGCTGTGGGCAACACCACCAAAGCGGTGACCAAAGGCTACGCCATCGGTTCTGCCGGTCTTGCAGCACTGGTTCTGTTTGCCGACTACACCCATGCGCTGGACACAGCGGGTCTTGACGCCGTATTCCATCTCGACGACCACATGGTAATCATCGGCCTGTTTATCGGCGGCATGGTGCCCTTTCTGTTCGGCGCAATGGCAATGGAAGCGGTCGGCCGCGCTGCAGGCTCAGTCGTTCAGGAAGTGCGCCGTCAGTTCCGCGAGATTGAGGGCATCATGGAAGGCACCGGCAAGCCGGACTACAGCCGCGCTGTTGATCTGCTGACCCAGTCTGCGATTAAGGAGATGATTATTCCGTCGCTGCTGCCGATTCTTGTGCCGCTGGCAGTTGGCCTGTTGCTGGGCGCGAAAGCACTTGGCGGCCTGCTGCTGGGTACAATTATTACCGGTCTGTTCCTGGCGATCTCAATGACCGCCGGTGGTGGTGCCTGGGACAATGCCAAGAAATACATCGAAGATGGCAACTGCGGTGGCAAGGGCTCTGATGCCCACAAAGCCGCCGTCACGGGTGACACGGTAGGCGATCCGTACAAAGATACGGCCGGCCCGGCAATCAACCCGTTGATCAAGATCATCAACATCGTTGCACTATTAATGGTGCCGCTACTTTAATAACGATTGTAGGAGCGCGCCCCGCGCGCGACCCACTATCCTGAATGAAAGGCCGCCGGACGAAATTCCAGCGGCCTTTTTTTGTCATAACCGAAACCACTAACAAACGAGACCTCGCGTTGAAGCAACCCCCTGTGCTGAGCCTGTGGCGAAAATTCCCCGACAATGCATTTGGCCGCTGGCTGTTTTCGAAGCTGGTCTGTTTCAAGGCGCCCTACTTTGCTTCGATCCGCCCGGTATTCGACGTGCTCGAACCTGGGCGCGCGATCGCGCATATGAAAAAACGTCGTGCTGTTACGAACCATATCGGTACCATTCATGCTATCGCCATGGCGAATCTTTGTGAATTTGTCGCCGGCACAGTGACCGAGGTGTCCGTGCCCACCACCATGCGCTGGATTCCCCGCGGCATGAAAATCGACTATCTCGGCAAGGCAGAAACCAGCGTCAGCGCGACAGCACTTTTGCCGGATATCATTGCGGGAGAAGCAAGGGACGTAGTCGTGCCAGTCGACCTGACGGACAGACGTGGCCAGATTGTCGTCCACGCCGATATAACGATGTACGTGTCACCGAAACGAAAACCAGCCGTCGCGTGAGTTCCGACGAATACTTACTGGGTGAGCGTCTTGTATCTTCCGGTCGGTGATGTCGTACCGAGCTTCGCAGGCGCTTCGATGAAGTAACCCTGTACGAAGTCCACTCCAACATCACGCAACCAGTCGAAGTCTTCCTGATGTTCGACCTGCTCCGCCACGATGCGAAATTGCATCGTTCGAGCCAGCTTGATCATCGCCATCACCATTTCCTGGTTGACGAGATCCGTTTGCAGGTTTCGTGTGTAGGTGCCATCGATCTTCAGGTAATCAATCGGCAAGTGCTTGAGGCTTGAGAAGGAACCCAGGCCACTGCCAAAATCATCGAGCGAAAACTCGCAGCCGATGCCGTGCAATACTTCGATGAATCGTTGTGCGTGCTGAACGTTGGAGAGAATCGCGGCTTCGGTTACCTCAAAACATATCGAGGAAGGCGCGATGCCGGATCGATCCAGCGAATCGACGACGAAGCCAAGAAACGTCTCGTCACCCAGTGTTTGGCTCGACAGATTAATTGCACAGCTGCGCCGGGCTGACAGCTTTATCTCACCGCTTGAAATGGCCCCAAGCGTCGCGTTAATCACCCATCGATCAATTTGCGGCATCATTTGATAACGCTCTGCGGGCCGCAGGAACTGGGCAGAATCCGTCGACTGACCTCTGCTCTCACCGAGACGAATCAGGACCTCGACAGACGGGCCGGAGTCCGCTTTTCCGGTCATCGCGATAATGGGCTGCGCGGCAAGCTCAAAGCCATCCTCATGCAATGCGGTTTGCAGTTGACGCAACCACTGAATATCGCCCCGCTCCCGGGCTACGGCCTCGTCGCGCGCCGAGTAGACATGTACCTGCCCACGACCCTGCTGTTTCGCCATGTAACAGGCGGAATCGGCGGCACTCATCAGGTCCTGCAGCGTGCCACTCGCGTGGCTGATCTCGATCAGACCGATTGATATGCCAATATTGAAAATCTTGTCTTTCCAGACAAAGCGATAATTCGCCACGGCACTGCAGATATCCGTTGCGATCTGACGTGCCTTTTCGATCGGACATCCGACCAGCAGTGCGCCAAACTCATCCCCGCCCAATCGGCCGACGAAGTCAGAATCACGGACTTCATTTTTGATCAGTACGGCAACTTCTCTCAGCATGTTGTCCCCGGCCAGGTGACCGCAGGTATCATTGACGGCTTTGAAGCGATCAAGATCCATATAAAACAACATGTGAACGGCTTCTTCAGCGTGTGCCGCATCCATGGCCTCGTCGAGACGCCGTTCAAACTCGCGACGATTGACGAGACCAGTCAGTGGATCGTGAGTCGCCTGATAAGACATCTTGCGCGTCAGTCCTCGCAGTTCACTGACATCATGGAAGACAACGACGGTTCCGGAAATACTGTTGCCGGGCCCCCGCACGGGTGACGCCGTAATCTCTACTGAATGTTCGTGCTCTCCATCGACGCTGACCATGACAGCACGACGACCCATATTGACGCGGCGGCGCATCGCAAGGCATCGCTCTACCGGATCGCCCAATGGGCGACGATCAGCATCATCGACCAGCGTGAATAATTCGCCCACCCGGTGTCCGGCCGAATCGTCCCGATTTGTACCAATGAGCGATTCCGCCGCAACATTCATGTAATCGATACGACCGTCGTTATCGGTGGTGATCACGCCTTCGGATATGGATTCAAGCGTGTATTGCGCCTGCCGCTTGCTGCGCGATAGCGATACCTCGAGGCTCTTGCGGTGACTGACATCCCGTGCGACGGTCAGGATCGCTCGTTGTCCGCGATACTCGATATTGGAACTCTGCGCTTCAACCCAGAGCCCGGTCTGATTGCCGTTAATGAGTTGGATTTCAATTCGGCGCGGCGCGTTTTCTCCGGCCAGCCGCTTGGCAACCGTTTTCTTGAACAAGGCGCGATAAGCGGGTTTGACGATGTCAGCGATTTCACGCCCGACGAGTTGTGCGGGGTCCAGGCCAACCAGACTGGCAGCCGACTCATTCGACAAAAGAATTTTCTCGTCGTGAATAATGACTATCTCCGGAAGCGTCCGCGCGAAGTCTTTGAAAAGTCTGTCCCTGCCCTGAATTTTCTCGTCGCGCTCACCGACCGCATCGAACAGTCGGTTGACGTTTTGCGCGATTCGGGCGGTTGCCGGATCATTCGGTATCGTGAGTCGATGCCCGACCGATGCGTCTTTCGACGCTTCGAGCATTTCCTCATTCAGCCGCTGTACACGCCGCGCCAGGTTACTGCGCGAGACCCATAGCCAGACGGCGATACCGACGGCGATTGCCGCGAGCGATGTGAGTAAGAGCGTGATGACGAAAGGCGACATGCTAACGCCCAAATCCAGATCGAAAATATCCAGATACAGTCAAGTGAGTGATGTTCATTTGTTATTATTGGGCTCAATACGCATCTCCGCGAGCGGAGATGTCGGGTATAAGAAGCTTACATAAATCAAGCATCTGTAAGCATATCCCAGCAACGTGACGTCGCCGCGGCGATTCACCATAATTCTGGAAGAGCTTCCCTTTGAAAACCCGAAATAATCGGCATAGATATCGCATATTTCGAAGTTTTTTGTTAAATTTCAGTAAATTACGGATAATATACGCATGAATACAGATTTTGCGCGCCAGCAAATGATAGAACAGCAAGTCCGCGCCTGGGATGTCCTTGATGTCAATGTTCTGAACGGGCTAAGAGAAGTACCACGAGAGCTTTTCGTACCCGGGAGTTTTGCAGCACTCGCGTTCGCGGACACCGAGATCCCGATCGGCCACGGCCAAAAGATGATGACACCGACTGTCGAAGGTCGCGTTCTTCAGGCGTTAGGGCTTGTTGGCGGCGAAAATGTTCTCGAAATCGGAACCGGTAGTGGCTTCCTGACTGCGCTGCTCGCGAAATCGTCTGCCCACGTCACGAGCATCGATATCTACGAAGATTTTCTTGACGCCGCGAAGCGACGCCTCACCGCGGCCGATATCGATAACGTCGACTTGCTCATAATGGACGGCATGAAAACGCTACCTGAGGGAACATTCGACGCCATTGCTGTCACAGGATCAGTACAAATGCTCGATTCACGGTTTGTCGATGCATTGAACCCTGGAGGTCGATTATTTGTGGTTCTCGGGGATGCACCGGCCATGACTGCAACGCTCATTACGCGAACTGACGAAAATGATTGGCTTAGTGATACCCTGTTTGAGACTGATCTTGCCCCGCTGGTTAACGGCACATTGCCACCGCAGTTTTCGTTTTAGGCAAAATGTGCGTAAAAAACGAAACCAGTTGCGGGCCTGTTGCATCTAAAGTCCATCACTAGGCCATTCCAACTGGTTTAGTGATATAGTAGACTATAACACCTTTAGCCACCTGGCAGCTCAATTCCGGAACGGGAAAAGATGAAAACAGTTAATAATATCAATGTGTTACTTCTTGCGCTGGGCGCTGTCACAATTTCAGGCCCGGCGAACGCCGCCTCACTACTAGAGATTTACCAGCAGGCGCTTCAGGGCGATCCTCAGATTCACGAGGCAGAAGCCAGACGACTGGCCGCCCAGGAGGCGAAACCTCAGGCCCGCGGTGTATTACTGCCACAGATTCAGGCTACGGGTGACTGGACGCAAACTGATACTTCGGGATCCAGCTTCTCGATCATTGATAGCCAGACGAGGACATTCGAGCAAGACGCCGACAGCACAAACTGGGGGTTTGGGTTGCGACAGACTCTGTTTCGCTGGGACCAGATCGTCAACCTGAGACGCGCCGACAAAACAGTTACGCGAGCGGAGGCCGTTCGAGAAGCGGCGCAACAGGACTTGATAGTCCGGGTCGCACAACGTTATTTTGATGTTCTTGCAGCGGAAGACCGCCTGACTTCCATAAACGCCGATCGTGAGGCGATCGCGCGCCAACTTGAGCAAGCGAAGCAACGATTCGACGTCGGCCTGATCGCAATAACCGATGTGCAGGAGTCTCAGGCCGCATACGATCAATCGGTCGCCAATGAAATCGGTGCAAAACGGACACTCGCGACAGCCCGCGAATTCCTGCGCGAAATCACGGGTGAATACGTATCGGAACTCAACGCACCCGGCGATGATTTCCCGCTCCTCACCCCTGACCCTAATAGCGAATCGAGCTGGGTAGACCTGTCGCTCCGTCAGAATCTCAGTCTTGTCGCCAGCCGGCTGGACGAAAGGCTGGCACGCGATGAAATTTCATTCCGCCGCAATGGCCACTATCCGAGCATCGATTTGGTTGCCAGCACGGGTGAAAATCAGTCGGAAGGCGATGCCATCTCAAATGGCATTCCCAGCTCGTTCGACGACACGACATCAAGAGACCAGATATCAATCCAGATAACCGTTCCACTTTTCGCTGGCGGATATAACTCTTCACGGGTCAAAGAAGCCGTGTACCTGCACCGAGCCAGTCGTGAGCAATTACAACGCGTAACGCGCGAAACAGAACGGCAGGCCCGTGATGCCTATCTTGGCGTACTGTCCGAGATTGCGCGCGTCAACGCCCTCAAACAGGCGGTTGCTTCAAGCCGGACTGCGCTGCAGGCAACCCAGGCCGGATATGAAGTCGGTACACGTACCATCGTCGAGGTTTTGAACTCACAATTTGCGCTGTACGCCGCGATTACCAACTACTATCAGAGCCGCTACGACTACATCATGAACGCATTGCGATTGAAGCAAGCCGCCGGATCGCTTCAGGTTCAGGACCTCGAGCAGATTGACGAATGGTTAACCGACCGGCCCGGACCAGGGCAAGTTCGACCCGATGCAAGAGAAGAGTCCTAGGTCACCTTATGCTGCGATTCATCGTCACTTAGCAGTTGCGGCTCCAGTAATACCAGGAGCCGCTCCAGCGAGCCCCGGTTCTGCTCCAGCACAGACAGACCTTTGTTACCCATCTCTCGAGCCAGTGCAGGATCGTCTAACAAATTCGCCACGGTCACAGCCAGATCGCTGCTATCGGCGGCGACTCGACACGCGCCCAGCTCGATAAACTCCCTGGCAATTTCTTCCGCATTAAACAGATGCGGCCCGGCTACGACAGGCAACCCCTGTGCGGCGGGCTCAAGCAGGTTGTGACCGCCAACGGGCACAAGACTGCCACCAACAAACGCGATATCACTGGCCGCATAGAACAGCGGCACCTCGCCCATCGTATCGACTAAAAAAACCTCTGTTGACGGGTCGCACGGTTTATTGGCCGTTCTCGAAATAACGCTGAACGAATGCTTTTGGATCAGAGTGCGGACACCATCGAAACGCTCGGGATGACGTGGGACAAGCACCAGCAATAAATCCTGATACGTTTTGAGCAAAGACCGGTGCGCATCGAGGACCTGTTCTTCTTCACCATCGTGCGTGCTCGCTGCAATCCATACACGTCGTTCACCAAAAAGCTCGGCTCTCAATCGCGCACCCTGGTCGCTGATATTCGGGTCCAGTTTGACGTCGAACTTGATGTTGCCAGTAACCCACGTTCGTACCGGATTCCCGCCAAGCTCCAGAAATCTGTCGGCATCCACCTGACTTTGCGCCGCGATAATAATTCCGTGGGACAAAGTCTCTCGAATTAGCGGTAGTAACTTGCGATATCCGGGAATCGATCGGGGGGATATTCGCGCACTAACAAGGATGAGCGGGATATTGCGAACGCCGCAACCACGATACAGATTCGGCCAAATCTCAGTTTCCATGATCAGCGCCGCGCGTGGATGCAGCGAAGAAAAAAAGCTCCGGATCGCGTGCGGAAACTCAAACGGGATATAACAATGTTCAACATTGCTGCCAAACAGCGCCGCGACTCGTGCCGCGCCGGTCGGCGTCACTGTTGTAACCACAATCTGTTGATCCGGAAAGCGCTCGATCAATGTGTGAACCAGAGGTGCTGACGCCTGGACTTCGCCCACCGAAACAGCGTGAATCCAGATACACCGATCAAATTCCGGAAAACCGAAGCCAAACCGTTGTGGCAGTCGATCAATGTATGAGCGGTTGCCGATACCCTTGATTAACCAGTAAAACGCGAACGGTATCAGTAACAGATAGGTCAGCAGATTATAAAAAAAGCGCACTGGTACCAAGCCTGGATTGCCTTAACAAAGCATTAGTCACGAAGCCTATCGATAATGCGGCTGGACGAGTGCCCGTCGCGAAACGCCAGAACACGAACCTCGCCACCGTTTTGCAATACGTCTTTCGCCCCGGCTATGTCATCGGGATTGTAGTCGCCCCCCTTGACGAGAACGTCCGGGAGCAACTCAGCGATCAGTGACGCCGGCGTGTCATCCGCGAACGGTACGACCCAATCGACTGCCGCAAGGCCGGCCAGGACTAACAGGCGGTCTTGCAGTTCATTGACCGGGCGGGAGTCGCCTTTGAGGCGGCGCACCGAGGCGTCGTCATTCACCGCTACGATCAGACGGTCGCCGAGGCCCTTCGCCTCTTCGAGATAAGACACATGGCCCGCGTGCAGCACGTCGAAACAACCATTGGTCATGATGAGTCGCTCGCCTCGATCGCGTGACTCCTGCACCATCAGTTTGAGCTCTTCGAGTCCAACCAGGCCACGACCACCCTGGCCGCGTTGATGCAGCGATATGCTGATTTCACCGGGCGTGACCGCTGCGACACCAATCTTGCGTACCACCAGTCCGGCGGCAATATTGGCTAGTGCAGCGGCCGAAGCGAAGTCCTTACCACTTGCAACGGCTCCTGCCAGCGTTGCAATTACGGTATCGCCCGCGCCCGTTACATCGAACACTTCGCGAGCTTGCGCCCTTAGGAAAAGCGGCTCCATATCGGCCTCCAACAGCAGCATTCCTTTTTCGCTGCGGGTGATCAGCAATGCATTCATTTCCAGATCATCGAGCATCTTTCGCGCCTGGCTCACGAGCTCGTTTTCGCTCTCGCAGACGCCGACGACCGCTTCAAATTCGGCCTGGTTCGGCGTGAGTACGGTCGCACCACGGTAGCGGCTGAAATCATCGCCTTTCGGATCAACCAGAACAGGCACACCGGCCTCGCGAGATGCCGTGATCATCTTCGCGATATCGGCCAACGTACCCTTGCCGTAGTCCGACAAGACCACAGCACCGGCATCCTTTATGGACTTTTGCAATACACTGACGATCGCGTCGCCCGGCATCGCGGCGACTCTTTCCTGATCGAGACGGATCAGTTGTTGCCCACGACTTTGTACTCGTGTTTTGGTGATGGTCGGTCTGTCCTGGACACGATGAAAATCGCAGCGAATATCCCGACTTTCCAGAATTTCCTGCAGGGAATCGCCCGCGCCGTCTTTACCAACAACGCCGACGAGGCGTGTTGGTACACCCAGTCTCGCCAGGTTGACTGCAACATTGGCAGCACCGCCCGGACGATCGTCAGTTTTCTGTACATGAACAACCGGCACGGGAGCCTCCGGAGAAATCCGTGCAGTTGATCCGAACAGGTAGCGGTCGAGCATCACGTCGCCGGCCACGACGACGTGTGTCTTTGAAAAATCAGGAATTGTTATAGCCACGCGCGGACTTTATCACGATCGCCCTGCATAGGGCGGCTAGCCGAGGGTGATCAAACTACCCGCACTTCGAATCACCGCACGACAGACAGGTCTGGCATCCATCCATCATGATCACCGCCGCTGTACTGCACTTGCCGCAAAGTTGTGCGCCTTCCGGATAGGACGTGTCAGAAAATGCATCCTGCTGCTTTTTTGACTCTTCGAATTCAGCACGCTTTTCATCAATGAGCTGTTTTTGTTTCGCATCAAGCTCCGGTGCGGCCAGCAAACCGATCATTATCAGGTGCTTTTCAACGATGTAGCCGAGCTCGGCGATGATCGATGGCATGAATTTGCCACCGGCTTGCCAGTAACCGCCACGAGGGTCAAATACAGCCTTCAGCTCCTCAACCAGGAAGGTAACATCGCCGCCCTTGCGGAACACGGCTGAGATAATTCGGGTCAGCGCGACGATCCACTGATAGTGATCGAGATTCTTGGAATTGATGAATATCTCGAATGGCCGGCGCTTTTCGTGTTCAGTGCCTTCATTGAGAATGATGTCGTTAATCGTGACGTACATGGCGTGATCCGATATCGGTGTCTTCACCTTGTAGGTTGAGCCGACCAGCATCTCCGGACGTTCCAGCTTCTCGTGCATGCGTATGACTTCGGCACGATCTCCGCCGCCGCCTTCACGTTTGAACTCTCGCTTTACTTCTTTTTCCGGCGCTTCGGGTTGATTCACCGCGTAGCCCACAATTTTTTTATCGACTTTGATCATCTGACACTACCGTCTAAAATTTGCCGTAATAGCCTTCTTTCAAGGCATCAAATAAATTCGCTGCTGTGTGCACTTCACCGTCGTACTCAATCTCCTCGTCCCCCCGAAGATCGACGGTAGTGCCATCGTCCAGCGTGAAAGTGTATTTCGTATTCTTCAGGTCTTTCTCCTTGACGAGAACACCCTGAAACGCCTCCGGATTAAATCGGAACGTCGTACATCCCTTCAGGCCCTGTTGGTACGCGTACAAATAGATGTCTTTGAAATCATCGTAGTTGTAATCCGTTGGAACATTGGCCGTCTTGGAGATCGATGAGTCGATCCATCTCTGTGCGGCGGCCTGTATGTCTACGTGCTGTTTTGGCGTCACTTCATCGGCCGTGATGAAGTAATCCGGCAGATTATTAACCGGGGCCTCGTCGCCCATGCCTGCCGGCATGCCATGCGGGTCGATCGCTTCGCGATAGGCCAGCAATTCAAAAGAGAAGACATCAACCTTTTCCTTGGTCTTCTTGCCCTGACGGATCACATTGCGGAAATAGTGGTGAGCAAAGCTCGGCTCAATACCGTTACTCGCGTTATTGGCGAGTGACAGCGAGATCGTACCCGTTGGCGCTATTGAGCTATGGTGCGTGAAACGTGAGCCTGTTTCGGCAAGCTTTTCGACAAGCTCCGGCTCTTCAGCAGCCACCCGTTGCATATAGCGGCTGTAGCGCGCGTGCAGGATGCGGCCCGGCACCTTGTCACCGACCTGATAGCCGTCATCTCGCATTTCAGGGCGCTTGCGAAGCATTTCGTCGGTCACCTCGAAGGTCTCGTTCATGATCGGCGCAGGCCCTTTTTCCTCGGCCAGTGCGAGCGCTTCCTCCCAACCGGCCATCGCCAGTTGCCGTGCCACTTCTTCAGTGAACTCGACAGCGGCTGGCTCCCCGTACTTCATACGCTGCATCGTAATCGTAGAACCGAGACCCAGAAAGCCCATACCATGACGCCGTTTGCGCTGAATTTCGTTACGTTGCTGTGGCAATGGCAATCCATTGATCTCGACAACATTGTCGAGCATGCGCGTGAACAGCTTCACGACCTTGCGGAAATTTTCCCAATCGAAGCTTGCCTCGGCCGTAAAAGGCTTACTGACGAAGCGCGTCAAATTAACCGACCCCAGAAGGCACGAGCCGTAGGGGGGCAAAGGCTGCTCACCACAAGGATTGGTCGCACGAATGTTTTCGCAGAACCAGTTGTTGTTCATCTCGTTGACCTTGTCGATCAAAACAAAGCCTGGCTCGGCAAAATCGTAGGTCGACGCCATGATGATGTCCCAGACGCGGCGTGCCGGCAGGGTTTTGTAAATTTTGCACGCAGCCAGACCCTCTTTGTCCGTGGCGTAGTTGCCTGCCTCCGGCCATTCGCGCCACACAAACTGCGACTCGTCGGTGACATCAAGGCCGTCGACGTCAACTTCCTTCGGGGTCACTGGAAAAGCGATCTTCCAGTCATCCTCATTAATAACGGCCTGCATGAATTCGTCGGTAACCAGTAACGACAGGTTGAATTGTCGCAGCCGACCGTCTTCGCGTTTCGCGCGAATGAATTCCATGACATCGGGGTGGCTCACATCAAACGTGCCCATTTGTGCGCCGCGACGGCCGCCAGCTGACGACACCGTAAAACACATCTTGTCGTAGATATCCATGAAAGACAGCGGACCGGATGTGTAGGCGCCCGCGCCCGTCACGTAGGCGCCCTTCGGCCGCAGCGTAGAGAACTCGTAGCCGATTCCGCAACCCGCCTTGAGCGTCAATCCTGCCTCGTGAACCTTGTTGAGGATGTTGTCCATCGAATCACCGACAGTCCCCGACACCGTGCAATTGATGGTTGAGGTCGCCGGCTTGTGCTCGTGGGCTCCCGCATTGGAAATAATACGGCCCGCCGGAATAGCGCCCGAGCGAAGCGCCCAGACGAATTCTTTGAAATATTGTTCGCGCTTAGATTCCACCTCTACATCGGCGAGTGCCCGCGCAACTCGCTTGTAGGTGTCATCAATATTCTCATCAATCTTCGAGCCGTCTTTGGCTGTGAGTCGATATTTGGCGTCCCAAATGTCCAGTGACGCCGGTTGAAACTGAATGTCGGTAACCGTGTGCGTATCCAAAATGACAGCAGACTTCATCGGTCCTTTTACTCCCCTGTACTCCCTTAGGAGACCCCAAATGCTTCATGACTAGCTGTTTTTATAAGGGAAAAGATCCCCGCTCGCCGGCGGCCAGAAAACGCACGGCGAGAGCCGTTGCCGGCCTCTATTCCTCTTTGATTAGACACAAGATGTTGTGTCTGAGTGAAGCTAAGATTATGCCCGAATGGCACTTCTGTCAAGCCTTTTGCTGTTTTTTTTATTAGGCTTTTTCAAATTAATAATCAATAACTTACAAGGCCTTCACGAGTAAGTACTTTAAAAATAAGGCGAAAAATATGACACTTTCGTTAAATTTCTTAGCCACTAGATATAGTGGCGCCGTCTCAGGGTAAATTTTAGCGTCAAAAACGTAAAACATCCGCTGTTTTCGAGTACCGAAACGACTTGAAAAGTAACACGACGGCCCGAGATAAGCGTTCACAGACACACTCTTTACTGGAGAAAACCATGAAAATAGCCCGTTTTGATCCCTGGTCCACTTTTGACTTGTTACAGCGCGATCTGAATCGCACTGCGGCAACTGGCAAAACACCCGGGTGGGTGCCCGCCGTGGACATCATTGAGGAGAAAGACCGCTTTGTGATTCGCGCCGATGTGCCAGGCGTGAGTCCGGCCAACATAGACGTATCGATGGATGCCGGTGTTTTGACGATAAACGGTGTTCGGCACGCCGAGGAACGCGGTGAAGACGCCGATGTACAACGCACCGAACGTTCAACCGGCCGGTTCCTGAGGCGCTTCACGCTGCCGGAGACCGCTGACTCTGAAGGTATCACCGCCAGAAGCAGCAAGGGCATTCTTGAGGTAGCCATCCCGAAACTACCGGAAGTTCAAGCGCGTCAGATCACTGTCGAAGCCGCGTGATTAATAGGTGCAATTAATGCCTGGGCGCGACGGATTGTTGCGTTCAGGCATCTGCGTAAAGGTCTATACTTCTTTATGCCTTATCCGTTCACGACAGATTCAGCTCGGCGGCTCTAGTCTGGACCATATCTGCAGCATCGATTGAGACAATTAATGACGACGAAAACAAGACATTTTCTATTCACCCTGATCCTCGGTCTGGTCATTGTGGCACCGGTAGCAGAGGCCGCATTGCCGCAGTTTGTCGAGGGTAAACCTGTAACCAGCCTTGCACCGTTAGTCGAGGCCGTGTCGCCGGCTGTCGTCAACATACGCGTTAGCCAAACGATAACCCGCCGCAACTCGTTCGGGGATGATGCATTCCGCCGATTCTTCGGTCTGCCCGATAACCGCGGTGGCAACGGCGGCTCCCAGGAAGTTGCCAGTGCCGGATCGGGTGTCATTATTGACGCTGAAAGCGGCTACATCCTGACGAACCACCACGTCGTCGGAGGAGCGGATGCCATTCAGATCTCTCTGATGGACGGTACGATTCTCGACGCTGAAATCGTCGGCTCCGACCCCGCCACCGACATCGCAGTCATCAAGGTCGAGGCTGATGGTTTGATCGAAATGGCTATCGGTGATTCGACCAGCGCGCGAGTTGGCGATTTCGTCCTTGCTATCGGCAACCCGTTTGGTCTTGGGCACACGGTTACGTCGGGCATTATCAGCGCACTGGGTCGTACTGGAATTAGCCGGGACGGCTACGAGGACTTCATTCAGACGGACGCGTCAATCAACCCGGGTAATTCGGGCGGCGCACTCGTCAATATGAACGGCGAGTTAATCGGTATTAATTCCGCGATTATCAGCCGTTCCGGCGGCAATGTAGGCATCGGTTTCGCCGTGCCCACCGAGATCGCAAGCTCGATCATGAATCAGATACTCGACTTCGGAGAAATTCGCCGTGGGCTTCTGGGAGTCAACATTCAATCCATCGATGCAGCCGCAGCAGAAGCGCTGGGCAATGACATAGAAAGTGGTGCTTTGATCACAGCGATAATTTCGGACTCTGCCGCCGAGAACGCGGGCCTGCAAGTCGGTGACATCATCATCGAAGTCAACGAGAAGAAGGTGGGCGGAGCAGGCGATTTGAGTAATCGCATTGGCCTGCTGCAGTCGGGCGAGCAAATCGACATCAAGTATGTCCGTGACAACGAGACACGTTCGGCGCAGGCGGAACTGGGTCGGGCTCGTAGCCAGACGGTGCTGGGTGAGGAAATCCATTCCGGCCTGGCAGGTGCGATCTTCTCGGCATCATCCACCACGAGCGAGAATGGCATTGAAATCGGCGAGGTTCAGGAAGGCACTCCTGCGGCGCAACGTGGGCTGCTGACGGGCGACCTGATCACACACGTCAATCGCTCGCGTGTTCGAAACCTGCAGGATTTAAGAGATGTCGCTGCTCGCTATGACATCCTGTTTCTGAATGTGCGCCGCGGCGACAGAGCGTTGATGTTTCAAATTCGCTGAGGTTTCGATGTCGCAAGCTTCCTGACCTCGGCGTAGAAACACTGAATCTCCCTGTTGCATGCTGTGTACAGCTCCCTGAACAAAGGTAACTGTCCTTCATATAGAACCATCGATATGAGCTTTGCGTTATTCAACTCGCCGCGGAGCCAGCCCGACTCGTCTCTACCACTCCGCCGCAGTCTCAAGGCGACTCCTTCTGCAAGTGTGTTGAGATGCTCGCGCTTGAGAATGCGTTTGGAGTCATCGTCGACATCCGATTTGTACACTGCGTCGAGACCAGCTCGAGTAATTGCAACGAGTTCCAGTAACGACTGTTGCAACTCCCGATCAGCCAGATAACTGGCCATTTTTTCGTTTTCGCCGCGTGACTCCAGCCACAGTTTCACGCCGATCTCTTCTACGGCTGTTGCGAATGATTCATTGAAAGCTGAATCATCTCGCACGTAAACCACCTGATGGGCCAGTTCGTGGAATAAGACAGCAACGAGGTGAATATCGTCCCAGTGCATCATAGTGCTCAGTATCGGGTCGCTAAAGTTCCCCAGCGTCGAGTAGGCAGCAACACCGCCGACGGCCACATCAAACCCGGCGGCGGCGAGCCGTTCGGATTTTCTTAGCGCCGCTTCTTTCGAGAAATAGCCGCGATAACTCACACAACCTGCAATGGGAAAACACCATTGTTTGGGCGCCAGTGCGAATTCCGGAGCGGCGAAAACGTTCCAGACCACATAGTCGCGCTGTAATTCGGCGTAGGTCCGATAACTCTTGTTGTCGGGTAAGCCAAGTACATCTACCGAAAAATCCCGGGCCTCACTGAGCAGAACCAGTCTGGCCGATAATTCGGCTGGTGTTTCCGGGTTCGCAATGACCTCTTGCAGCGGCTCTCGTTTCCGCATGACCTCCCACTGCCCCGCCGCAGCCTGCATGTAATAGCAACCCGTTAATGGGACACACAACAACAGCAACATCAGGAGTCTGACCATCCCCTAACTCTGCTGCTTTGGCAGCTGACACGTCAACCCAAAATGTCGGTTACAATCCCGCGATGCAAGTCTATCTGGTCGGTGGTGCTGTTCGTGATGAACAGCTCGGAATCTCGCACAAAGAGCGGGACTGGTGCGTTGTCGGTGCTACGCCTGATGAGTTGCGGGGTGAGGGATATAAACAGGTCGGCAAAGATTTCCCGGTGTTCCTGCACCCGAAAACCCGCGAAGAATATGCCCTCGCCCGAACGGAACGCAAGACGGCGCCTGGCTATCACGGTTTTGAATTCGATTTTTCGCCGGACGTCAACATAGAGGACGATTTATCGCGCCGTGACCTGACCATCAATGCGATAGCAAAAGGCGACGATGGAAATCTGATCGATCCGCACGGCGGGTTGCAGGACATCGAGAAACGCGTTCTCCGTCATGTCTCCGACGCATTCGGCGAAGACCCCGTCCGCATTTTGCGCGTTGCCAAATTCGCGGCGCGCTTTTCAACGCTCGGTTTCTCTATTGCTGGCGAGACGATGTCACTCATGTGCCGCATGGTGGCGGATGGCGAAGTCGACGCGCTCGTACCCGATCGCGTATGGAAAGAAACCGAGGAAGCCTTGTGCGGAACAAACAGCCGCGTCTTTTTCGAAGTACTGCGCAATTGCGGAGCACTCGAAAAGCTGTTTCCAGAGCTCGACCGCCTTTTTGGCGTACCACAACCCGAAGAGTGGCACCCCGAGATCGATACCGGCCTGCACACCATGATGGTTCTCGACAAAGCGGAGCGCAGCAGCAAGGATCTCGAAGTCCGTTTTGCGGCACTGACTCACGACCTGGGTAAAGGTATGACACCTCTGCAGGAACTTCCGAGCCATCGGGGCCATGAGACGCGTGGTGCCAGGCTGATTCGCGAGATGGCGAATCGATTACCGGTGCCTAATAATTGCCGCGACCTCGCGATTATGGTCGCGGAGTATCATACGCACTGTCACAGGGCGTTGGAGCTACGCGATAAAACCCTCCTGAAAGTACTTGAAAAAACAGACGCATTTCGCCGCCCCGACCGCTTTGAACAGTTCTTGCTTGCTTGTAAAGCCGACGCACAAGGCCGGGGTGGTCCCGAGGACCGAAGCTACCCGCAGGCGGACTTTATGCGCGGTGCCTTTAAAGCCGCGGCGGCAGTTGATGCCGCGGCCATCGCCAAACAACATGAAGGGCCGAAAATATCAGTGGCTATCAGGGAAGCGCGACAACACGCCGTTCGCGAATTCCAGAAATCGGCTCAACCGTAAAAGTACACAAACACCGAAATTATTGTCGCCGTTCCATAATCGTCCGAATCATCAAACCCGAGGCCGAATTCGATATCGCTTCTATTGCTCAAGGGAGTCAGGAATCGTAACGTCGTCGAGTTCGTTCTGCTCCCCGCCACCTCGCCTTTCCAGGTTGCCAGATCCAGATTCCATCGCTGATTGCCACTTTTGATACCCAGGCTCGCCCTCGCCCGATAATCGATCAGGCTGTTGATCAAGCTGAGTCGTGACACGGAAAGAAACTCGATGATTCGACTGTTGGCATCGATTCTGAGATTGACACTGTAGTCGTAATCAATGCCGGACAGGCTTAAATCGACCGAGTCACTTAACGCAAAGCGGGCCGATAGTCCCGCACCATTGGCATGAAATTCAAAATCCTGTCCGGGCCTCAGGTCATCTCTGAAAATGTTGAACGAAAAGTCGCGAAATTCATAGTCCGCGGCGATGGTGACCTTGTCATTGCGCCAGTAGAGCGAGCCCCGCGCGTCATTGGAGTCAAGAATGTCGCTATCGCCCCAGTACGCCGCAGACAAGCGAAAACCGATAGGATCGAACCAGTGATCAATGCCGATATCCGCGTACACGGTATCAATCGTCAAACCACGCGCCAGATCGGCGCTGCTTTTCGCGACCGCTGCGGACAGCCAGGTGTTCTTTGTGACACCGAGTTCGCCTGACAAACTCGCCGCCATCGCATCGTCGGAGTCCGCCTCAGCACCGATACCCACAATGTATCCTTCCGCGGCCAAGGCGGGGCCCGCAAGCAGCAACAGAAGCGTTAACTTAAACCAGCGCATAAAGAATAACGGCTGCCAGAATCAGCCGATATATTGCGAATGGAGCCAAGCCTATCCGCGTAACTACACGCATGAAAAATTCTATGCTTATGTAGGCGACGATACAGGCGACCAAAGCGCCGAGCGCAAGCTGCCCCCAGGCGACGACATTGCCGCCTGAGATCAACTCGATGAACTTATACGCCGCCGCAAGAAATATCACCGGTGCCGATAACAGAAATGAAAAACGAGCCGCATCCTGGCGCTCGAAGCCGAGGATACGTGCCGCGGTAATCGTAACTCCTGATCTGGATGTACCGGGAACCAGTGCGAGCGCCTGCGCACAGCCGATAATGAGTGCGTCTTGGAAACCAATGCCTGCCATGTTTCTTTCGCGCCGCCCAAAGCGGTCCGCCAGCGCCATCAAGATGCCGTATCCCGACAGCGTGTAGACGATGACCAGAGGGTCGCGGAGGTTTTGTTCAATCCATGTCGCAGAGAACAAGCCCGCCAGGGCCGCAGGTACGGTCCCCAGGGTAATAGCCAAAGCCATGCGTGATTGCGGCGTTTTGACATTGCCAGTGACCACCTGCAGGCCACCCGAGATCAGGGATGCAATATCCTTGCGGAAGAAAATGCACACTGCGACCAGTGAGCCGAAATGCACAGCGACATCAAATGCCAGACCCTGATCGGCCCACTCGAACAGGTAGGGCACCAGTACAAGATGGCCAGAGCTCGAAATCGGCAGGAATTCTGTGAGCCCCTGAACGATGGCAAGAATAATGACTTGTAATGTGGTCAAAGCGTCTGTGTCCTGTCAGCAAATTGAAACGCCGAGGGCGAATCAATTTCGCCACGACCCAATGCCAGGCATTTGAAGTTCTCGCCCATTTCACCGGGAAGAGTAAGCGTTTTGATCTGGCCGGACAATTCGATCTGCTGTTGCAGCGGCATTTCGGTGAAATCCCGCATCTCGATCTCGAGTCCTCCGCCCATAAGAAACTGCGACTGCGTCTGGAATCCCAAAATCTCCAACCCGCTATCGACAGCAGCACCTGCGATTGCGGAAAAATCGACCCAGCTCGTCAGGTCCTGAATCCCTGCATTGATCAGCGGGTCATTGTGCGCGTGGTGGCGGAAGTGGCAACGCAACCAGCCCTCCAGCCTGTCGGGCGCATAATACTCTCGTTGCGACAGGCCGTAGTCGAACAGAAACACTGCACCGTGACGGAGACAGCCCGCTAAATCTGCCACCCACAAGGGTGCGGCTAATGACACCTCGGACGTGTAGCCATCCGCCAGTGTCTGACCTGTGTCTGCCTCGATCGCCACAACGGCCGACACCAGTCGATCGGGGGCCTCGATTTGTGCCCAGGCGAATTTCTCGGCCTCAAGCGCAACACAGCACTGCAGAAGGCCGGAGTCTCGACGCACGAATCGCTCGACCGGCATTGCATCGAGTACCTCATTGGCAACGATCAGGCCGTCAAATTCCTGCGGCAGGCCGGTCAACCAACGAACCCTTTCAACAAGATGCGGCAATTCTTTTCGAAGTCGCCTTCGCTGCCGGTCCTCAAGGTCCGCCGATACTTCAAGAATATTGTAAACCTCCGGCAGCGCGCTTAGATCTTCGAATGCCCTGAGCATGTCGACAGCGAGCTTGCCGCTGCCAGCGCCAATTTCGAGCACCTCGCCGCCCTCGATTTGCCCCAAGACTTCCATGGACTGCCTCGCCAGAACGCGGCCGAACATCGATGAGACTTCCGGCGCCGTAACAAAATCGCCGTCAGCGCCTAACTTGCTTGAACCTGCGCTGTAATAGCCCAGCCCCGGCGCGTACAGCGCTTCGTGCATGAACTCGGCGAAACTGATTCTGCCTCCGGCCTCCTTGATCCTGTTTCGGATGTGCTGGCTCACGCGGGCAGAGTGCTCTGCACTGAGTTCGTCCGGTTCCGGCAATGAAGCTGACTGTTCGTATTGCATGTGCGCTATAAAGTCTTTATGAATGATTCCATGCCAGAACAGACACTCGACAACAATGTAATCCTCGTCACCGGTGCGGCCCGTCGAATTGGCGCGGCTATTGTGACACGCCTGCACGAGAACGGCGCGCGTGTTGCGATCCATTACCGCAGCTCCGCCGACGAGGCCGAAGAACTGGCAGGACAGCTAAACGACGATCGGGCTGACTCGGCCAGAGCCTTTAATGCCGACCTGTTGGACATTGCAAACCTGCCAATGCTGGTCAGCGCGGTCGTCAAGTGGGGCGGACAACTGGATGCTCTGGTCAACAATGCCTCCAGCTTTTACCCAACGCCGGTCGGAAGTATTACCGAAGCACAATGGGACGATCTTATCGGTAGCAATCTAAAAGCGCCGTTATTCCTGTCGCAAGCCGTCGCCGATCAGTTGCGTGAGACCAAAGGCGCGATCATCAACATCGTCGACATTCATGCCGAGCGGCCGCTCAGAAACCACACTGTCTACGGACCGGCTAAAGCGGGCCTCGCCATGCTGACACGCTCGCTCGCCCGGGACCTGGCACCGGCTATTCGTGTCAACGGTGTATCGCCCGGCGCCATCCTCTGGCCGGAAAATGGCATGACCGAAGCAATGCAAAAGAACATAGTGGCGCAAGTCCCATTGCAGCGAGCCGGAAGACCGGACGACATTGCCGGATGCGTGCTTTATCTGCTGCGCGATGCCACCTATGTAACCGGACAAATCATTTCGGTCGATGGTGGCCGCTCGATCGGCTAACTGACTGACTTCTTCCAATCGATGCTTACGATCTCCAACGGATGACTCGGCGCATCAAATTCTTGCCAGTGTTCGAGCATCGTCCTGCCGGTCACCGGGTGTATCGTATCGGGCGCGAGTTCGGCCATTGGGCGTAACACGAAGCTGTACTGCAAAATATCGTCACGTGGCACACGAATCGGCCGCTTATCTTTGATCAGGTCATCGTAGAGCAGCAAATCGATATCCAGCGCCCGTGACTCCCACTGATCGCTGCCGCGAACCCGACCGGCGAGGTTGTGTATTTCCTCAATCTCATCACAGATCGCCAGCGGTGACTCACCCGTTTGCAGGCGAACCACGAGATTCAAAAAATCTTCGCCGCGAAAACCTATAGCCGAACTTCGATAAATGGCGGAAATCGTGAGTTCGCCGTAGCGCTTCGAGAGCTCATCGATCGCGAGCCTCAGATTAGCTTCGGGCGATAGGTTACTCCCAAGACCTAAGTAAACAACGGCCATCGATCAGAGTCGTTCGCCGCGTTCGATCAGCACGCCGACATCTTTTGAACCCCTGATCGCGCCAGGTTTGTTAACCCGAACTTTGACCCAGGCAACACCAAACTCATCGCGAATTATTCCCGCAATGCGCTCCGCCAGAGTTTCAACCAGCTGAAAACTGGAGTCGGCCACGAATTCCTGAATACGCTTCGCAACCAGCTTGTAGTTCAGCGTATCAGCGACCTCGTCAGTCGCCGCCGCTTTGGCGATGTCGGCGCTCATTTCCAGATCGATGACGACGGTCTGACGAATACGGCGCTCCCACTCCCAGATACCAATGATCGTATCGACCTTGAGCTCGCTAAGAAAAATCTTGTCCATAGTCCCTTATTCCTGGTTTAGCCTGTCGTTGGTACTCGCAAGGTATCCAGCGACCATCTCGCCTCTGCTTTGATCTCGGTTGCCGCTCGTCCGTCGGACAGCCGCAGTGCACCAGCCGCCGCGATCATCGCGCCGTTGTCGGTACAAAACTCGAACCGCGGATAGAAAACTTCACCTGAAAAGCGTTCGGCGATCTCGCTTCGCAGCAGGCGATTGGCGCCGACTCCGCCAGCAACCACAATTCTGGTCAACCCCTCTGCATGCGCCGCTTTGATGGCTTTGCCAACCAGAGTATCGACAGCCGCACGTTGAAACGACGCTGCGATATCGGCACGACGAGAATCGATATCACCTGCCGCTTCGGCTTTTCTGACCTCGAGCATCACCGCGGTTTTGAGTCCGCTAAAGCTGAAGTCGAAACCGGGTTTGTTGAGCATGGGCCGCGGAAACGCGTACGCCTTTTCGTCACCCGTCTCAGCCAAAGAGGCCAGTAAGGGCCCGCCCGGGTAAGCCAGTCCCAGGAGTTTGGCGGTTTTGTCGAAAGCCTCACCAGCCGCGTCATCGAGGGTCGTCCCGAGAACGGTGTAATCACCGAGCTTCCGAACTGCGATGAGCAGAGTATGCCCACCCGACACAAGCAGCGCCAAAAACGGAAATTTCGGCGGGTTTTCTTCGAGCATGGGTGCCAGCAGATGACCTTCCATGTGATGCACGGCGACGACCGGGCAATCCCAGGCCATCCCGAGGCCATTGGCCATACCGCCGCCGACCATCAACGCGCCCGTGAGACCCGGTCCTGCCGTGTACGCAATGGCGTCCGGCTTGTCGATGCCAGCGTCACTCATAAGTTGTTGAATTAAAGGTAAAAGCATCCGGATGTGGTCTCGCGATGCAATTTCCGGAACGACACCACCGTAGACAGCATGCAGGTCGACCTGGCTGTGCAGCGCGTGTGCGACAAGCCCGAATTCGCTACTGAATAGCGCCACTCCGGTCTCATCGCAGCTGGTTTCAATTCCGAGGGTCATCATAGGCCGCGAATCATAACCCGAACCCTTTGCAAACCGCCAAATCTAGCGTTATTATACGCGGCTGAGTCCCGGCCTATGTGCCGGGTTTATTTATGTCTGGACGGAATACCTGAACAATGCCAAGTGTTCGCGTAAAAGAAAACGAGTATTTTGACGCTGCCCTGCGGCGCTTCAAACGCGCCTGTGAAAAGGCCGGAATCCTTACTGAGCTGCGTCGTCGTGAATTCTACGAGAAGCCCACTCAGGAGCGCAAGCGCAAGAAAGCTGCAGCCGTCAAACGCCACCTGAAGCGCATATCTCGCGACGAAGCCAAGCGCACGCGCCTTTACTAGGTCGATTGGGAGCTAGCGCGATTCCCTTGAAAGGCCAAATCACAGAAGACATGAAGTCTGCCATGAAGGCCGGTGACAAAGACCGGCTAAAAGTGGTCCGGCTGATGCTTGCTGCGATAAAGCAAATCGAGGTCGATACGCGCAGTGAGCTCGATGATGCGGCCATTCTTGCCGTGATCAGCAAAATGGTGAAACAACGCCGCGACTCTATCGAACAATTCGACAAGGGTGGTCGCGAAGATCTGTCCGCTATTGAAAGTGCCGAGATCACAGTTCTTGAAAATTACCTGCCGGAGCAGCTGTCGGCGGCCGAGCTGGCGACGATGGTCGATGAAGTCATTCAGGCAACCGATGCACAAGGCATTCGTGACATGGGCAAAGTCATGGGTCAGATAAAAGCGAAAGCCGCCGGTCGAGCTGACATGGGCGCCGTTAGCGCCACCGTTAAAGAACGACTGAACGCCCTGTAAGTTCCATCCTGCAGTACGCGGCGCCGTATTGGCGCAGTTTTTGCGCTCTGGCAAAGTCCCGACTTTCGGCTATGCTACAGAAAACAACAATAATCCATTAAGACCCGCATCTGGCTGGGTAACGTTTGAATTGATATGGCTGGATTAATCCCTCAGGACTTCATCGATGATCTGATCGCAAGAGCAGATATTGTCGAGGTCGTTGGGCGTAGAACACAGCTCAAGAAAGCCGGCCGTGAATTCAAGGCCTGCTGCCCATTCCACGACGAAAAAACTCCATCATTCACCGTGAGTCCGGGCAAAGGCTTCTATCATTGCTTCGGCTGTGGCGCCCACGGCACGGCCGTAGGGTTTCTGATGGAATTCGATCATATGAGTTTCGTTGAGGCAATCGAGTCCCTGGCAAACTCAATGGGTGTCGAGGTGCCGCGTAGCGAGAGCGATCAACCAGCGCGGCGATACGATGAATTGTTCTCGCTTATGGATACCGTCGCTCGCCACTGGCAGACCTGCTTGAAAGAAACGCCGGAGGCCGTGGAGTACCTGAAAAAAAGAGGGATAGACGGCTCCACCGCGAAGAGATTCGGTATTGGCTTCGCGCCCGATGGCTGGAGCAATGTACTCGACAAATTCGGATCCTCGGACGAGGCCGCCGAGCGATTGCTCACCACCGGACTTATCATTCAGAAGGATAACGGTAAACATTACGACCGCTTTCGGGATCGCATTATGTTCCCGATTCGCGATGCGCGAGGACGCACGATCGGTTTTGGCGGCCGTACCATGGGGGACGGTGAGCCCAAATATCTGAATTCCCCCGAAACGGTCTTGTTTCACAAGGGACGCGAACTCTACGGGCTGTACGAGGCACGCCAGGCGTTACGCCATATTGATCGCCTCGTCGTGGTCGAGGGCTACATGGATGCCGTCGCACTGGCCAGAAATGGTATCGATTTCGCCGTGGCGACTCTCGGAACAGCAACGACAAACGAACACCTGAACCGACTGTTTCGCTTGACCGAAAACGCTTACTTCGCTTTTGACGGCGACCGCGCTGGCAAGAAGGCCGCCTGGCGCGCACTGGAAAACGCGCTGCCACAAGTGCGGGAAGGTCGGCAAATTCGCTTCGTTTTTCTGCCTGAAGGACACGATCCGGATTCGTTCGTCAACGAGAACGGCGCGGACTCGTTTGTGAAACTGATGGACGCGGGCATGCCGCTGTCGGAGTTCCTGATTCAGGAGCTCTCAAGCCAGGTTGACATGGAAACGATTGACGGTCGCGCCAAATTAGCTGAAATGGCGCGCCCGCTGGTCAACAACATACCGGCCGGTGTTTATCGAGAGCTGTTGGTCGACCACCTGGCCAACGCTGTGGGTTTGACCGCACCCAAACTTGAAAAAATGCTGGCTGCCGGACAGCGTGCAGACGGTCGATTCGCACGCGCTGATCGGGGTATGGCTCCGAAGCGGCGTCAGCCATCGGCCAGCGGTGGCCCATCCGTTGTCAGGCGTGCCATTACACTGCTCCTGAATCATCCCGAAGCTGGCCACAAACTTGATATTGAGGGGCTGGCTGGCGTGCAGCGAGCCGGGGTCGATTTGCTATCAGCACTCATTGAAACCGTGCAGTCTGATCCCAATATTACGACGGCGGGTCTGCTGGAACGCTGGCGGCACGACGAGAAAGGTCGCCATTTGGGCAAACTCGCGGCGGCGGGTGTACCGACCGATGAGGAATTTGACGTCGCTGCTGAGCTCAACGAGTGTCTGCAGCAACTGACTCTGGCGGGCCGCAAAGAAAGAATAGAGTTTTTGATTGAAAAACAGCGTGTTACAGGGTTAAGCGACGATGAGAAATCGGAGTTGATACAGCGGCATTAATGCCCTAAACCCATGAAAAAACTATAGATCATGCTGTTACAAGAGAGTAACATTAATCGTTTGTGATTTTTACCCGTAGGGATTTTGACTTGACCGAAAAAAGTGCAGTAGCTGGCGGCAGCAAGCAAGCGCAGCAACTAAGAGAACTAATTGCCCGCGGCAAGGAACAAGGCTATCTGACGTATGCAGAAGTCAATGATCACTTGCCGAACGACATCGTCGACCCGGAGCAAATCGAGGACATCGTTAATATGATTAACGATATGGGCATCGCTGTGCACGAGAAAGCACCTGATGTCCAATCGATCACTTTATCTGACGCAACAGCAACTGATGACGACGGTGCCGAGGAGGCGGAAGCCGCACTCGCCAGTGTCGATGCCGAATTTGGCCGCACGACCGACCCCGTCCGCATGTATATGCGCGAGATGGGTACGGTTGAATTGCTGACTCGTCAGGGCGAGATCGAAATTGCGAAACGCATCGAGGCTGGCCTGAACCAGGTCAAGTACAACATGGTGCATTTCCCGCCGACTGTAGAAGCGTTGCTGGAAGTGGCAGATCGGGTCATCGGCGGTGAGACCCGCATGCAGGACTTCGTCGTCGGCTTTATCGATCCGAACGAACCTGATGAGATCAAGCCACCGGCGCCGAAATCCGACGATGACGAGGAAGTCATCGATACGGGCCCCGATCCGCTCGAAGTTAAGGCGCGCGTCAAAGTAATCCGGCGCCACTTCAATCGCGGCATGAAATACCTGGACAAATACGGCTACAAGGACAAACGCACGGCCAAGGCCCTGTCCGATATGGCTGACCAGATCATGGAACTCAAGCTCGCGCCGAAACTGTTCGATGCACTGGTTCGTAATCTCCGTGACGTTGTGTCGATTGTTCGCAGTCAGGAACGTATGGTCATGCAGATCTGTGTTCGTGACGCCGGCATGCCTCGCAAGGACTTCCTGTCGAGTTTCCCCAAAAGCGAAACGGACTACTCCTGGATTGAGAAACACATTCGGGCCAAGCGAAAGCACTCATCGATTCTCGCCAAACTAAAGAACGATATCTTGCGATGCCAACGCAAGTTGATCGCTGTCGAGGTTGCGACCCGTTTGAGCATTGCCGAGATCAAGGAAATCAATCGCCAGATGTCGATCGGTGAGGCCAAAGCCCGCCGCGCGAAGAAGGAAATGGTTGAAGCTAACCTGCGTCTCGTTATCTCCATCGCGAAGAAATACACAAACCGTGGCCTGCAATTCCTCGATCTCATTCAGGAAGGCAATATCGGCCTTATGAAAGCCGTCGATAAGTTCGAATACCGTCGTGGCTACAAGTTCTCGACCTACGCGACCTGGTGGATCCGTCAGGCCATCACGCGTTCGATTGCGGATCAGGCTCGTACAATCCGAATTCCTGTTCATATGATCGAAACGATCAACAAGCTGAACCGTATCTCGCGTCAGATGCTGCAGGAAATGGGCCGCGAGCCGCTACCGGACGAATTGGCAGAGCGCATGGAAATGCCGGAAGACAAAGTCCGCAAGGTACTCAAGATCGCAAAAGAACCGATCTCGATGGAAACGCCTATCGGCGATGACGAAGATTCGCATCTGGGCGACTTTATTGAAGATCAGACTGTGCATTCGCCGGTGGACTCTGCGACGACGTCAGGACTTAAAGAAACGACACACTCGGTACTGGCTGGCCTCACACCACGCGAAGCGAAAGTCTTACGCATGCGATTCGGCATCGACATGAACACGGATCACACGCTGGAAGAAGTTGGTAAACAGTTCGACGTTACCCGCGAGCGCATTCGTCAGATTGAAGCGAAAGCACTGCGCAAGCTTCGCCACCCGACCCGCTCCGACCAGCTCCGAAGCTTCCTCCTGGAAGACTAGCCCCTGTAGGAGCGCGCCCTGCGCGCGACACCTGCAGAATAAAAAATGCCGGGCATCGCCCGGCATTTTTCTGGGCTGGACTTTCCCATTCCGCTATAGTGTGTGGCTCGGATTATGGATTTCGGCGTGGCAATTCGAACACACCAGCATGCATTTGTCGGCCTCGGACAATATCCGTTCCAATGATCGATTCGAGAGAGACCGCAGGTCGAGTTGAAACAATTTCGACTCCGGACGTATATGGTGGAATTCCAGCGCTGCCAAATTCTTTCTATAATCACACCTCTGGCACTTACCACCCTTGTGTTTCACCAGAGATTTTTTTCGTCGCGCACCACGCTGCTGCTGCAAATAATAAGACTGTAACCGATTGTTGGTGTCTCGATTCTTGCAGGTACGTGAACAATACTTGGTTTGCCGGCCTGAAAGCGTCTTGTCACATCCAACACAGTTGCTCATGGCCACAATCATGTCATGTGCAATGAAAAACGCCTGTCGCGTTTCTCCACAAGATGGCTGAATTCTATCGTCGCTTTGTTGCCACGAAATCTGCTAAAATCCCGCACCTTGCGTGGGCCTGTAGCTCAGTTGGTTAGAGCAGGGGACTCATCACATCAGGTGCGTTTGAACCGAAAGGTTCAAAATGAACGGGATGAATTCAGGGAAACCTTAACAGTTCGGCTGATGGCAATCCTGAGCCAAGCCGCGAGTACACTCGTGGAAGGTGCAGAGACTACCTGAGGACTTTAGTGTCCTTGATAACAGGCTAGAGCGTCCCGCCCCTAACGATTCGGTCGAGGGAGATGAGATAGTCCACTCCGTTCAGAAATGTTCGGGCACAGTGAATCCCTTGGTCCCAGGTTCGAGTCCTGGCGGGCCCACCATTTTCGTAGTAGTCGCTAATACGTATCGGCCGAATACTCAGCCCCCCATAGCCAGGCTAAAATCGTAGGCGAATGTGTCGCGGTGCCCGCCGAGGGTGCTGCAGTTGCCCTGAAAAATTGTGTAGCTTGCGCCTACATTCTATGGATGCAGTCATTCGATGAACGAAACTTCGAAAACATCGTTTGGGCGTCTGCTTTTATCAATGCCAGTCGTTCGTTCAAGATTCTGGTGAACTGCTGCAGTCGGCCACAACCGGTCGCTCACTTGAGTTCTTCAATCGCTTTCTCAAGCTCGGCAAGGTCATCCGGATACCATTGGTATAACGCATACCACTTCGGACTCAACTGAATAGCGCAACCCCCGATCTTAGCTCTGTCCCGAGCCACGACGCTCTCACAATCAGCGACATCGAACGCACTTGTAGGATGAATGTAGCTCACCTCGAAAGAACTCGGACCGCGAATTTCCGACCCAAGAAAAACACTTACTTGATTTTCGTCGACATCGACTAGCTGCGCCTCTATAGAAATTAGCGCCTGCAGAATATTGGGTTGATCTAAGTCGTGTCGCTCAGATTCACTAGTTTGGAGGCTAGCCCGGAGTCCTACTGGAGTTACGGATAGGCTGGATATCTCGGGCGCTTCGTTGACGAACTGAATAATGGAAAGCAACTCTGGCTGCTTTTTTGCGAATTGTCGGCGCACGGCCCATTCCAAAGGCCAATCGCCGAATGTACAGACCTCAACAATCCGCCCTTGCACTCTGAGAGAAAGCTGGGTGAAACCGGTGGCCAGTAGAACGATAACAATCGTGCCGATCAGTAGCTTTCTATTTGTGCCGACGCGAGACATTACTGTAGTCACCTGGAACCTGAATCGGAGAATAACGACCGGCTGGTTTGGGTCAGTTGCAGTCGCTCAGCATCATATCAGGCGAACGGCTGGTAACGGCCGATACTGTTGAAAAACTCCTGCTGATAATGCATCGATGAGATAATGCGTGTGAGTTGATTACCGGAGTGATGTCCGATGATGGGCAGCAGCGACAAGCCGCAAGACGAGTTGTTCTACGCATTTAATCTCGACGATGTTGTGCCGCAGAATCACCTGCTTCGGGATATTGATCGTCTTCTCGATTTCACCGAGCTTCGCGAGTATCTTGCGCCGTACTACAGTCACACTGGTAGACCATCAGTGGATCCCGAGTTGATGATCCGCATGCTGTTGATCGGTTATTGCTGCGGCATCCGTTCAGAACGTCAGCTGTGCTACGAAGTAACCATGAACCTGGCGTACCGCTGGTTCTGCAAGCTAAGCATTAACGACAAAGTACCGGATCACTCGACCTTCTCAAAGAACCGACACGGCCGGTTCCGCGAAGCGGAAGCGTTCCGCTTTGCGTTCGAACAAGTCCTGAAGCGCTGCATGGATGAAGGCCTGGTCGGTGGCGAGGGTTTTGCCGTAGATGCCAGCGTAGTGAGGGCTGATGCCAGCAGGCAAAAACATCACGAGGATGATGACGACGACTGGGACAACGGCAGCCGCGCGATCAATGAGTACCTGGATGCCTTGAAGGAAGACGGCTCCTCGATCCCGGCGGAGAGGAAGAAGGTCTCGCAGACGGACCCGATGGCACAGTGGACGGCCGCTCCCGGTGGTCCTGCGTACTACGCCTACTCAACCAACTACCTGATGGATACTCAGGCCGGCATCATTGTAGACGTCGAAGCGACACCGGCACTTCTCACACCGGAGGTGTGGTCAACGAAGACCATGGTTGAGCGGGTCAAGGACCGCTTCGGTCTGGAGCCCAAAAAGTTAATCGGCGATACCGCTTATGGCACGGCTGAGTTCCTCAACTGGATGGTAAACGAGGCCAAGATCGAACCGCATGTGCCCGTGTGGGAACGGGGTGAAGGCAAAGATGATCGCTTCGGTCGTTCTGACTTTACTTACAACGAAGAGACTGACAGTTACAGCTGTCCGAACGACAAAGAACTTCTCAGGTCACGACGCAATTACAAAGTCCCGAGACCGCCACCCAAGAACGGCTTCATCAACTATCGAGCGGCCAAGGCCGATTGCTCGGTTTGCCCGATGAAGAAACAGTGCTGCCCGAACGCTGCAGCAAAGAAGATGCTGCGCTCGATCTACGAAAAGGAACGAGATGTCGCCCGTGAAGTGGCAAAGACACCGGCGTATCAAAAAACAAGACATCAACGTAAACAGGTGGAAATGTTGTTTGCACACATGAAGCGAATCCTGAAGATGGATCGCTTGCGATTACGTGGCTTAAGTGGTGCCAGAGACGAGTTCCTACTCACCGCGACGGCACAAAATCTCAGACGCATGGCAAAATACTTGAGCACCGGTCCGCCTGCAGCACGTGCATCACCCATGTTTTGAGTAAAAGAGGCAAAAAAACGCACTGAAACAGCGTTAGAAAACAAAAATCCGGCGTCGCCGGATCAGAAAGCTCGCATCGACAAAATCGCGACTATAATGGCGGCTTCAACAATGAGTTTTTCAACAGAATCGGCCAGAACCAGCCGCTCAGGTGCTCTAGTTTCTAGGCTTTTCTGCTCTGACGTTGAGCAGCAGAAGAGCTAATACAATACAGAACGACATCGCCAAAAGAGCGCCACCCACTGGCTCGCTGGGATCGTTACCTATTGCAAAAAACCGGACCAAAATCACGCCGCCAAACCAAACTGCAAAAATTGCGGAAACAAAGCCCGTAAGGCGAGCGACTCCTGCATAGAACCCGCGAACTTGTTTTCTTGTTTCCTCTTTCATCGTAATTAGGCGTCAACATATTTGCGGAGAGGATTCCCAACGGGCGCATTCATCACAACCGCCATCTGAAACTCGTCAAGCTTAGTTAGATATAGCGGTATCCACCAAGTGAGGCCCTTTACTCGCTCGACTTTGAGATACGGTAGGCCGAGGAAAGAGACCTGCCTTGCCGTGGTCATATCTTGCCAGTCCGCTTTGTTGATGCGGTAAAGCACTATGCCATTACTACTAACTACTACCGTGCAAATATAGTACGTTCCGATTTGGATGAACGCGACGTAGGCGAGCGCAACGAGAAAGGTGAAACTAATGCTGTCAAACGCATCCCAAAAGATAACAAGGATGAGAACGAAGAAAACAACAGTCACTAGACCAAAACGCCCGAAAAGGTCGACGTGAAAAGTCTTTGCGTCACCAGTTATCGATTCGACCAACCGAGCACCTCACTAACATAAGGGAAAAATCGCGTTGAAGGCGACTGGCTGCATTGGGTCACCAGCGGAAATTATAACTCAAGAAACGTGACCGGCTGCTATGCGAACCTCAGCCGCCCCTCACTTTCTTGAGGCCGACCGACGCGGTTCGGCCAAAGGACTAAACCGCTCTCGCGGTAGTTAACACGAACATTTCTACACATCGATGCTCGCAGCATGGGTCCACCTGTGTTGAGGTTGTTGTTACCACACAGCAACAAAAACACAGGAGATAGACCCATGACTGATTCTACC
>JAJFKR010000003.1 GCA_021773095.1 Woeseiaceae bacterium
GTCGGAAAAGTGTCGGAAATGAAAAAAGGGTTAACCAAGAAAATCGGCTAACCCTTTGATTTTATGGCGCGCCCGGAGAGATTCGAACTCCCGACCACCTGGTTCGAAGCCAGGTACTCTATCCAGCTGAGCTACGGGCGCATAGTCAGGTGGCGTACGATACAGTATTTTCAAAGCGCTTGAAATGGTCGCCGGAAGAACATGAATAGCCCGGGCCACAAGGCGAATATCAGTGACTTTGACGTGTTCCGTGAATGCGATATACCTCGGTCCACTGTTCCTTGTCCTTCGACCACTCAAGTTTCCATTCGAAACTGGCCTCGGTCATGTCAAAAAATGTGATTCGACCGAAAAATCCCTGCGGATTTTGAATGTCAGACAACATTACGATCTGCTCGTCCGTTGACGTCGCCGTGAAACCCACCGGAGTCTTTGACAAGACCGTCAACCACGTCATGACCCATTGTTTTGTAGCGGGATTATAGATTCGCAGGTTCGTGCCACGTTGGCGCTTGCTTTCGTCCTCAACAATTTCCGATATCGGTGGCGACGTGTAGTTATCGCGGATACCCCAACCGTCGAATGCCCAGTAGAAACCCCAATCGGCACCTTTGGAGGGCTCCCAGGCGGAACCGTCTTGTGACAAGCCCTCCTCCGTCGTCGACCATTCGCCAATCAGTTTGCCGAAATGTGCGACCTCAGGTGGCGCTCCAATCGCCAAACCATTCGGGCCAGCGGTGGCTGCACCGGAAATCAGGCAACCGGTCGTGACTAACGCTATCAAGATGGTCTTCATAATCGCTCCAGACTGCTCTTCATTTCACCCAGCAACGCGACATAAATCGTATTACGAAAAAGTATGCCGGTTGGATGCCATCAAGAGTAACAAAGTTCAAAATTTTGATTCGACCTGCAGGATCGCGAGGTCGCTTGTACAGTCGGGTAGCACCGCAATAAGTTGCGGTATGTAAGTATAGAAAGAAAAGACTAGAATGGTAAGTTCGACGCAGAAATAGCCACCGAAAACAAAAGGATATCTCGTGTCCGACGAACCGGCCCGTGCGCTCCGTGCCGCAACAGCGCTTACCTTGTGTTCCACTCTTTTTGCCGTCAGCCCAGGCCTTGCACAGTCGGTTGATGACGATGAATCCTACATAGAGGAAATTATCGTTACGTCGCGTTACAGGGCTGAAAAATTGTCTGACGTACCCGACTCAATTACGGCATTTACAGCCGCTGCGATCGAACGACATCGTATAGAGCGCATCAACCGTGTTGCGTCATTGACCCCTAATCTGCGCTTTTCGGACGATCAGGAGGTGGGCGTCAGCACACTGGTTATTCGTGGTGTGCGGCAAAACCGCGGCACGGGGCAACCGCCCGTATCGTTTCGTATCGATGGCGTCAGCGCGACCAACAACCTGCTGACAACCCAGGAGCTGTTCGATATCGAGAGTGTTGACGTACTGCGCGGTCCACAGGGCGCGTTGTACGGACGCAATGCAATCGGCGGCGCAATACTGATTTCAACACCCAAACCTGTAACCAAACCGGAATACGGATTTCGACTCACTGCTGCACAAGGCCAGGATTATGCGCTCGCCGGCAGTGCGTCGGGCCCCATTTCGGACGAGGACCTGCTCTACCGGGTGTCGCTCCGGGTTCAGGACCGTGAAGGACAGCTTCGCAATACGTTTCTCGATAATCAGTTTGTTGACTACAAGAAATCCACAGCATTTCGCGGCCGCGTGTTGTACCGGGCCAGCGAAAACTTTTCCATAGACTTACGAGCGCAACTGCTGGACCAGGAAGGCGGATCGGGATACTTCATGCCGGGAAGCGAAGGCTTTCTGCCACTGCCCCCGCCTGCTGCACCGATTCTGTTTGGCAACCCAACCTACGTCATTCAATCCAATCGTATCGGCGAGTCGTTCGTCGATTCGCGGGAAGTGTCGGCCAAGATTGATTACGACCTCGGCTGGGCCACGCTGACTTCGATCTCGTCATTTACCGATGTCGATTCCGGCAATGATCAGGATCTCGATCAGACCCTGTTTGAGGCCATCGACATTATAGTGATCGACAAATCTGAGACCTTCGCTCAGGAACTTCGACTGGTGTCGAACTCCGATGACGCATTTCGATGGGCGGCTGGCGTGCAGTACTTCACCCAGGACCGGTTCCGTTCACTGGCCACGACCTTCCTCGGTTTTCCTGTCCCGCCTGCGGCACAGGATTTGAGGCTTGAGAACTTCGCCGCGTTCGGCAACTTCAGTTATGACTTGAGAGACGATCTCGAACTCACGCTCGCTTTTCGTTACGACGAGGAAACGCCGAAAGATACAACGCAGGGCAGAAGTGCAACTTTCAACGAATTACAACCAAAAGCGAGTCTTGCTTACAGCTTCCGTGAGGGACTGCTCGGCTACGTCACTGTTGGCAAGGGTTTTCGCGCAGGTGGCTTCAACAACCTGGCACCGGGCAGTAATTTCATGCCGGGCTTCGACAAAGAATCACTGATTAGTTACGAAACCGGCCTGAAAGGCACGGCATTTAGCGGCCGCATGCGGGCGGGCATTTCAATATTTCTCATCGACTACACCGACCAGCAATACTTCCTGTTCGACCAGACCGGTACGCAAGCCAACATTAATGTGAAGAAGAGTGAAATCACGGGCGGTGAAATCGAGATCACAGCGCTGCCGGTTGATTCATTGCAGCTCAATTTCGGATTCGGCTTTACCGAAAGCGAAATAAAGGAATACGAAGACATTCCGGGAGTCCTCGTACCGGCCAGCGAGATCCTCGGCCGCAATGTTCCGGGCGCCCCGGTGTGGAGTTTGAATCTTGCCGCGCAACACACGTTGCGGTTGCCAAACGACTTGCATCTTGTCAGCCGCATCGACTTCGAACATCGCGACAAAACCTACTGGACGCTCGACAACCTCGATATTCAGCCTGCCTACGATCTGACCAATCTCAGCGTGGCGCTCGAAGGTGAACACTGGACGACACGTTTGTACGTCAACAATCTGTTCGACGAGGAATACATCGAATGGTTCTTCGCCGCGCGCTTTATCGGCTTGCCAGCTGATATCGCGTGGCCCAGCAAGCCACGACAGGCGGGACTGGAGTTTTCGTTCCGGTATTAGTGCACAATCCGGGAATGAAAAAGCCTGAACTCCTGTCGCCTGCCGGCACACTCAAGAATATGCGCTATGCCTTCCGCTATGGCGCGGATGCCGTGTATGCCGGTCAACCCCGATACAGCCTGCGTGTGCGCAACAACGAGTTCAGCAAAGAAGAGGTGTTGGGCCAGGGAATCGAAGAGGCGCATGCGGCAGGCAAGCTGTTTTTCCTCGCCAGTAATATCGCAGCGCACAACAACAAACTCAAAAATTATCTTCGCGACCTCGAGCCCATTATCGAAATGGGTCCCGATGCGCTGATCATGTCAGACCCCGGACTGATTATGATGGTGCGTGAGCGCTGGCCGGATGTGCCCATACACCTGTCCGTGCAATCCAATGTCGTCAACTACGCGGCGGTGAAGTTCTGGCAAAAACTCGGAATTAGTCGAATTATTTTATCGCGAGAGCTGTCCCTCAAGGAAGTCGGACAGATTCGCGAAGAGTGTCCCGACATCGAACTGGAAGTTTTCGTCCACGGCGCGCTTTGTATCGCCTACTCCGGGCGCTGCCTGCTATCCGGTTACATGTCGCATCGCGATTCCAACCAGGGTGCCTGCACCAATACCTGTCGCTGGAAATACGACGTCAAGGACGCTCGCGAGACCAGTACCGGCGACGTGGTACCCATCGCGCTGCTGGAAGAAGAGACCCGCCCTGGAGAGTTAATGCCGGCGTTTGAAGACGAGCACGGCACCTACATCATGAACTCCAAGGACCTGCGAGCGGTGCAACACGTACACGAGCTGGCCTCTTTGGGCATCGATTCGCTCAAGATCGAAGGCCGCACCAAATCGGCCTACTACACCGCGCGGACGACGCAGGTTTATCACCGCGCAATAGAAGACGCCGCCGCGGGCCGGCCATTCGATATGGGAATGATGGACGAGCTGGAAGGCCTTTCGAATCGCGGTTACACCGAAGGTTTTTATCGACGTCATCCGCCGGGTGAGTTTCAAAATTACGAACGCGGTGCGTCACGCTCGGATCGTCAGCAAGTGGTGGGTGAAGTGCAGGCCGTTGACAACGACTGGCTGGACGTTGACGTCAAGAACCGCTTTGAGACAGGCGATTTGATGGAGCTCATCACACCCAAGGGCAACCTGACCTTCGAGCTGACTGACATTGTCAATCAAAACGGTGCGGCAATGGATGCAGCGGCGGGATCCGGGCGCGTTGTGAAGATCCCGGTTCCACAAGCCGTTGATCCTTCCACGATCGATGAGTTCGCGATGCTCGTCCGCTATTTGCCCGGCTAGGACGAAGATGTCCGGCTGACGTGCTGTCCCAGCCACTGAATGGCATCTTCCGTTTTTTCAGTCCACGGGTGACCGTAACTCAGGCGAATATAATTCTTGTAGCACGCACAGGGTGAAAATATCTGGCCCGGTGCGATACTGATTCCTGCGCCTATAGCCTCGTCGAATAATTGCTGCGCATTTATTTTTTTCGGCAATTCAAGCCACAGAACAGAACCCCCTACCGGCCTCGAAGTACGAGTTTCAGCCGGAAAGTGCTCGGCCACCAGAGCCCGCATGCGCTCCGCATTTCGCTGCAACACAGGTCTAAGTGTCTTCAAATGGCGGCTGTAATCTCCCGATGCAAGAAATTCCGCGAGCGTGAGCTGCTGTAGTAACCCGGACGAGCAAGAGAACGCGCGCTTAAGTCGTGCAACCTCGTCGATATCGTGACTCGAAACGACCCAGCCAATTCGATAACCGGAAGCGGCTGTTTTTGAGAACGAACCACAGGTGAGGATTCGGGCCTTGCTGCCCAGAAACTGTGCCGGTACCGGGCGTTGGCCGTCGAAGAGCAGATCGCCGTAAACATCATCCTCGATTAAAGCGACATCGTATTCCTCAAGCAAGCGCACCAGCCTTTCGCGATCAACGCCTGGCATTGTCACGCCGAGGGGATTACCCAAGGTCGTCGAGAACATGCAGGCCTTAACCGGGTGATTTTGAAAAGTTCGCTCCAGTTCCGAGATCTCCACTCCTTCTTCAGGGCAGGTCTCTACCTCGACCGCAAGCATGCCGAGACTGTCAATGAGTTCCAACATGCCGTGATAAGTCGGTGTTTCAACAGCGACAACGTCGCCTTTGGACGCCACAGCCGTCAATGCCAGCAGCAGTGCTTCCTGCCCACCGTTGGTTATGCAGATTTCATCGGGCTCAACCTGCGCTCCGACCGTATCAAGGTAGTGATAAGCGATCTGTCGTCGCAGTGATGGCTCACCCAGGGTCGATGCGTATCCCAGACTGCGCTCTTCGGCTCTGGCCATGATTCTTTTCATAGTGCGGTGCAAGGTTTTGGCGGCGGGTTTGGCCATCGACGGGTTGGCGATTCCAAGTGGCACGAGATCCGGATTATTAATGCCGTCGTAGACACGTTCCATCAATGAGCGACAACCCAGCGGAACCGGTTTCAGCGCCGCTGTACGGATCGGGCGAACGATGTCATTGGCAGCACGGTGGCGAACATAAAAACCTGATTGCGGCCGTGATTCGACGCGCCGGCCGCGCTCAAGTTCGATGTAAGCCTGTCGGACTGTCGGGATACTGACTCCGGCTGTTTTGCTCATTTTTCGGAGAGATGGCAGCCGATCGCCCGGGAGCAGCGTCCCGGTATCCATATTTTCAGTAATTAATTCAATCACTTGACGGTAAAGAAATGTGTCGTTCTGTTTATCGACGTTCAGCATAACTGTACAGGTCTTATTTCTGAAAAACTGTATCTGTTATATCACCAAAAAATCCGTAAAGTCAACTCCAGATGTGAACAGACCGGAGGCAACCATCATGCGTTCAAACAATCAATACAATCTTGAAAGTCGTTCGCCGCGATTCAATTTGTCGGTTCACCATCCTTCGAGATGGAGCCTTCTGGTGGACCATGTATTGGCATCACCCATGCGGCTGCACCGTTTCCGAAACCTGAGCCGACAAATAGTCGAAGACACGATGCGCGAGAAATACTGCGGGAGACGCAAATGAGCAACAGCACACTTTACGGGTTGGCGGTACTGATCTGGGGATCCACCTGGTTCGCTATTGAGTTCCAGCTGGGTGTTGTCGCACCCGAGGTATCGCTGGTGTATCGCTACGGTGCCGCATCGCTGTTGCTGTTTGCATGGAGCCGCTACCGCGGCCAGAGCCTCAGTTTTCCATTACGAAACCACGTCTCGTTCGCACTACTCGGACTCTTGTTATTCGGTGTAAATTACATCCTGTCCTATCGCTCGATGTTTTATATTACTTCAGCACTCGCCGCGATCGCGTTCTCGTCCATGGTGTGGATGAACATCATCAATGCACGGCTGTTTTTCGGCATCAAGGCCGGACGCGGTGTTTTGTTCGGCGCCCTGCTCGGCGCGATTGGCATGTTTTTCCTGTTCGCACCGGAAATTCGGGAAGTCTCATTCACAGACACCGTATTCCTGGGCTCCTTCATTGCAGTGCTTAGCGCATTTGTTGCCTCACTCGGCAACATGGTCTCGCAGGCAACGCAGAAGGAAAAACTGCCGGTCGTGCAAACGAATGCGTGGGGCATGTTTTACGGCGCTGTGTTCATCGCCATCATTGCGCTCTTCAATGGCCAGGAGTTTAACTTCGAATGGACCGTGGCCTATGTCAGTTCGCTGGCGTACCTGACAATTTTCGGGTCCATTGTCGCGTTTGGCGCTTACCTGACCCTGCTCGGTCGAATCGGTGCACACAAAGCCGGTTATGCAACGATCATGTTCCCGGTTGTAGCCCTCGTGTTATCAGCCCTGTTCGAAGGGCTCGAAATCAATGCGACTATTATCATCGGAACTACCTTTGTGCTCGCCGGTAACCTGTTCGTACTGAAGACGCGTCGACAAAGTTTGAGCGATGGTCAGATCGTCAGCCAAGCACAGCGCCCTTGCTTTGCTACCGAAGTGAAGGTGGGGAACAACTAAACGTCAATCGGCAATGGCCGGGATTTTTCGCGTACACAGCGCCCTATATCGCAATTTCCCTGCTAGGATTAGGCGTATGAACCCTGAGCGCTCACCAGGAGGCATACACGGTTGAAGCACCGCATCAGAAATCTGGTGCGGGAACTTCGCAGCCGCAGCGTGTTTCGCACGATGGTCGCGTATTCCGTCGCGGCCTGGATGCTGCTGCAGGTCGCCGATGTCACCTTCGACCGACTACCGATACCCGACAACGCGATGACGGTACTCATCGTGCTCGTGATCGCAGGCTTTCCGGTCGCATTTATCCTGGCATGGGCGTACGAGATTACGTTGCGCGGCATTGTTCGCCACGAAGAGACTGCCGGCGGCGCACCACGACTCGCGTTCTTACCATATGTCACGATCGTAGTCGTTTTGACCCTTGGCGGCGGTAGTCTTTTATATTACGTATCGCAAAATTACTGGGAGCCGTCGCGACGATCCATCGCCGTGCTGCCTTTCACCAATAACACCGATGAAGCGGATACGGACTATCTCAGCGATGGTCTGACCGAAGAAATCCAAAGCCTGATCGTGCGCCTGAATGAGTTTCGGGTTGTCGCACTAAGTACAACCTGGCAACTGAAAGACACCGTCATGGACGTTGCATCCGTTGCCCAGCAGCTGGGCGCAGAAGTTGTACTGACCGGCAGTGTGCGTCGATACCGCAACCAGGTGTCGATAACCGCGCGCCTCATCGACGGTGACAACGGCAGCGAATTGTGGTCAGAAAAATACGATCGGGAATTATCCGATATCTACGCAATCCAGGAAGACATCGCCCGCCATGTGGCTCGAGCGCTGCACGTCGTGCTCCCCGTTGCCGCTGACCGGCGACTAAAACGTCTTGGGACACGAAACGTCGACGCGTACGACACCTACCTTCGCGGCATTGATTTTCTGCGAGTACCACCAGACGAAACGTCTTTGCTGCTGGCAGAGGGCCTGTTGAGGGAGTCGCTGGCCATCGACCCCGAATTTGCCAACGCACACGCGGCGATGTGTGAAAAACACCTGGCTGGTTACAAACTGTCTCGCGACCCCGGCCGTTTTGGTCGCGCCGAGCAAGCGTGTCAGCAGGCGTTAGAGCTGGACGTGGACTCAGCCAGCGTGCGACTGGCGCTCGGCAGGCTCTACAATGCATCGGGTAAACATCAAAATGCGCTTCACGAGTTCGAAGAAGCACTCAACGACAATTCCAATATCGCCGATATTTACATTGGGCTTTCCGAAACCTGGATCGCGCTCGACCGTTACGAGGACGCAGAATCGAATTTGCGCCTCGCCATCGAGACCGATGTCAGTTATTGGGCGAGCTTCAATGCGATGGGCAACTTCCTGCTCGACCGGGGCCGCTTCATCGAAGCCGCAGAGTTTTACCAGATGTTCGTCAACCGCTCGGACAATGACGCTCAGGCACTGAACAACCTCGGCGCGGCGTATTACCTGGCTGGCGAGTTCAGGAAAGCGGCGACTACATGGGATGAATCCCTGCTTATCCGACCAACACGCAGCGCCTATTCGAACACGGGCTCCATGTACTATTACGTCGGTGAGTTCGAGCGTGCGGCTGACCGCTATGCCATGGCAGTCAACCTGGCACCGAATGACTATCAGCTGTGGGGCAATCTGGCGGATGCCTATTCTTTTGGTGAAACCAAGAAGTCGGCGGCCGGCGTCGCCTATAAACGTGCCATCGAACTGGCTGAGCAACTTCTGGCGATCAACGAGAACGACACCGATGCACTGTCGGATGTGGCTTATTATTATTCTCGCATCGACAAACGTGAAAAAGCGGCAGAGATCGATGCCAGGGCGCGCAGTCAGGCACCGAACGATATGTACGTGCACTATAACAGCGCACTGATCCATGCAGGTTCGGGGGAGACTGACGTCGCTCTGACAGCGCTCGAGCGTGCTATCGAACTGGAGTACCAGCGAGAACTGTTACCACACGATCCAGTGCTCGCAAATCTCAGAGAAGAGGAGCGATTCATTCGTCTGGTATCAAACAGCAGCCAGTAATGACTGAAAAACTAAAAACAATAAATAGGGAGAATACAATGAGAATCATGAGTGGAATTGCGGCAGCGGGACTGTTTCTTGCAGTGCTGATGTTGGCGAGTACGGAAACATTAAGTCAGGACAATTGCGATTCATCGGGCAGCCACACCATCCAGGTGCGGGCCGGCGACGATGGCAGCCCGGTGCTTAGTTACGGCGGCGGCTCAGCAGACGAAATTCACGTTTGCCTCGGCGACGAGGTACGTTGGGTACTAACCGGTCCTAACCGTCAGTATTTCGTTAACTTTTTCAGTGGTGCACCGTTCGACGGAGAAACCCGACGCGGTTCAGATGGCAACGTCGTATCCATCGTGATCGGTGGATCTGCAGAACGCGGTAATAGCTACGACTACGACGTAGAATTTGCAGACGGGGGTAGTCTGGACCCACGCATCGTCGTCGACTAGTTCACAGGGACATTCCATGATCTCGAAATATCGCGCCAGCCATTTGGCCGCCGGCAGTCTCATCATCTGTGCGTCGCTGGCGGCCTGTACACCGCCCGCCTCACACGACCTCATCCTGCGTGGTGGCACCGTTTACGACGGTAGTGGTAACGATCCATTCATCGGCGACGTCGCAATCGATGGCGATAAAATCGTTGCGCTCGGCGATATCGGCGATGCCACTGCGGTCGTTGAGGTCGACGTGCAGGGCCTCGCCGTAGCACCCGGCTTTGTCAACATGATGTCGTGGGCCAACACCTCGCTCATCGAGGACGGCCACTCGCAAAGCGATATTCGTCAGGGTGTGACACTTGAGATCATGGGCGAAGGCGATTCGATGGGGCCGCTGAACGAAACCATGCGAGAGAATATGGGCAGCGACCAGGGTGACATCCAATTCGATGTCGAGTGGACGACGCTTGCCGGTTACCTTGATTTTCTTGAGCGCCGCGGAATCTCGCCCAATGTCGCATCATTCATTGGTGCGGCAACACCGCGCGAGTACGTCATCGGACACGAGGACCGGCCACCCACGCCCGATGAACTCGAGCAAATGCGTGAGCTCGTTCGCGCGGCCATGGAAGAAGGTGCTTTGGGCGTCGCGTCCTCGCTGATGTATCCGCCGGGATTGTTCGCAGAAACTGATGAACTGATCGCGCTCTCACAGGTGGCGGCTGAATACGGCGGCATGTACATCTCGCACATGCGCGATGAAGGCGCACACATGATTGCGGCGGTTGATGAACTGCTGACGATTGCACGTGAAGCGAATATTCGTGCGGAGATTTATCATCTCAAGTCATCCGGACAAGCCAACTGGCCATTGTTCGACCAGGCCGTTGAGATGGTCGAGGACGCCAGAGCAGAAGGCCTTGAGATCACAGCCGACGTCTACACCTACCCGGCCGGTTCGACGGGTCTCAATGTCACTATTCCACCCTGGGTGCAGGAAGGTGGATTCGAGGCCTCACTCGAACGCATGAGTGATCCGGAGCTTCGCAAGCAGATCATTCTTGAAATGAATACACCATCTGATGACTGGGAGAATATGTTTCTGGCTCCCGGGACGCCCGACAATATCCTGATGGTCAGCTTCCGATCCGAAGCACTAAGACATTTGACGGGCAAGACCGTTGCCGAGGTTGCGGCGATGCGTGGCACAACGCCTGAGAATACGATCATGGATCTGATCATCGAAGACGGCAGCCGTATTGGGACGGTCTACTTCACGCAGTCCGAGGACATCGTACGCAGGGCTGTCACCCTCCCCTGGGTCAGCTTTAATTCAGACGCGGCATCGTTGGCTACAGAAGGTGTGTTCCTGAACAGTAATCCGCATCCACGCGCCTACGGCAGCTTTGCCCGGGTACTGGGCAAATTCGTTCGCGACGAGCAGGTCATCACGCTACAGGACGCCATTCGAAAACTGGCCGCGCTGCCAGCACAAAATTTGCGAATCGATCTTCGTGGTGAATTGAAGCAGGGTTTTTATGCGGATGTCGTTGTGTTCGACCCGGAAAGAGTTCAGGACCATGCAACTTTCGTGGAACCACACCAGTATTCAACCGGCATGGTGCATGTTTTCGTCAATGGCGAGCAGGTGCTAAAGAATGGCGAACATACCGGCGCCACGCCGGGTCGGGCTGTGCGTGGCCCGGGCTGGAAGGGCGAAAAATAAGGCCTGTCGGTAGCAGCGACGACACCCGTTTCTCGCTCGACGCACGGCACGGCTTCACCGTCAGATTCTCACTGGGCCTCTCGGGAAGCTGGGGTGATGACGCAACGATTTACACTCTGGGTGGCCGACTCTATATCGGTAAGTAAGAAGATAGAACAGCATGATTCAAAACCTCCAGCTGACCCCGATGCTCGCACGTGTCCGGTCGTATTCACCGCGCGGATCGGACGACTCAACTACTTCCTGCTTGAGGTCGAGTCGCAGCGCGAGCTGCTCCGTAAAGCGGTACGCGACCCTGGCTGATACCTGAAATTCCTGATACTCCTTGGCCGGTTGGCTCGGGTCATCAAAAGCGAAGGCATTTGAATAGTCCTGATCACGAAAGTCTACCGTGATATTCGCGTCTAACTTAGGCGACATTTCAAATTCCGTTTTGAGCCGAAATTTGCCTTTTGTATAGTCATTGTAGCCAACGAACTTGTCATCGCGAATAGTATAAAAGTAAACGACTTCTGCAACGAAGACTTCGCTGATGCGATGACGAATACCAGCTTCAAACTGGTGGTACTGGTACTCAAGCGTTGGGTTCTGGCCGGATGAATCACCGGTCGCGTCCTTGGCGTGGCGTTGATCGAAATCTCGCGCGCGAAATTCGTAAGCGATCTTGAAACGGGTTGTATCGGCTAAGGGAATCTTGAACGCACCGCCCAGCCAATAGGAGGTCAAATCGTAGGAAGAGGCTGTCGGCACTTCATCGTAGTCGCGTTGGGTGAATCCACCTTCCACCGTATAGCGGTACCGACCCACTCGATTTCGCAACTCAGCCTCGGCGCCAAAGCTGGTGAAATTATAGCGATCAATGATGCTCGAACCATCGTCAAACCGGTCCAGACCATCGTCACGATCGAAATTCGATTCAGCATGGCTGCGGATCACTGCGCCGAAACTCAGACGCTCATCCCGCGAGCCTCGCTGGCCGAGATCTCGCTGCAGTCCCAGCGTGAAACGGTGATCCGTCTCGTCTGCATTACTCAATGCTGAGTCAGAGTAGTAAACCCCTCGATGCCGGTAGGCCGCGACAAATTGCGATTGTGCAGAAACGGCGTTCTCGTACGCCGCGTTAATTCTCACAGGCACGTAGGTTCCGGATTGTTCGATCGGCACAACCGGTGTCGGCAGTGTTTGGGACAGGTCAATGTACGGTGTATTGGGTGCCCGAAATGCATTACTGTCATTGCCAAAGCCCGCCGAAAATACAGCTGTGAATTCGGGCTGCGAGACTCCGAGAGCCTCCAGGGCATCGCGTGAGCGTGCTTTGAGCTTCGGACCGCTGGCATTGTCCCGGGAGCGTTTGTACCACTCCTTGGCCGCGATCGAGTTGTCTTCTTTTTCCGCCACGGCGCCTAACTGGTAGTACGAGATCGCCGCCAGGGCATCATCCTTTGCTGCTTCTGTAAATGACCATTTGGCTTGCGGATATTGTCCGAGACGGTAATGCGTCAGACCCATGTTGTAAAACAGCCGTGAGTCTTTCCGGCCTGCCACCATTGCATCGTTGTAGTTAGCCAGCGCTTGTGAATAATCACCGCTTCGAAAAGCAGCGTTCGCTGCATCGAACAATCGCTGTTCATCGATCGAATCAGTATTTGCGGCGCCGACCAGTGGGGTTGCGAGCAGGCAGAGGCTGGTGAAAAGTACGAGGAAAACTCGAGTGTGCATGACTTACGCCCTTGTCAGAATTCATAAAACCTTCCCCGAACGAAGTTCGGGGAAGGTTACCAAGCGAATTAGTACAGACCGACTATTGTGGTGTTGGCGTGTCGTCGTCAGAATCATCCTCTGAGTCCGAGTCGTCCAGATCGCCGTCAGAATCGTCGCTGTCGGAGTCGTCGCTATCAGAATCATCAGAATCATCAGAATCATCACTATCGACATCATCGCTGTCGCTGTCATCAGAATCCGAGTCGGCGAGACTACTCTCATCGCTATCCGAATCGTCCAGGACATCGGAAGAATCAGAATCGGAATCGTCGTCAGCGTATGTGACCGATATCGGCGACATTGCCAGTACGAAAGCCATAGCTAATACCGACAGAATTGAATCAATTTTCCATTTCATTACATCTAGCTCCTGTTATTACTTGCCCAAGTTTGCGTAACACCGCATTGTATTGGCGTCCAATTTGCAAGGTTTATCTCCCTTTCCTAGGTTTACACGTTCAAAACGCCAATTTGGGTCCCTCGAACTGGAAGTTTTTCAACACCTTAGGGCACAGGTCGCTACCAGTACCAAATGATTCTCGCGATAAGTCCTGTTATTTCTTATACTTATGGCCGTTAACTACGATTTCGGATCTGATCCGACCAGGAGAAAATAGTTGCAGAACAAGCCGCACAAAGTCGTCATTCTTGCCTTGTTTGTCATCGTGTTGGCAGGCTACGCATTCATGGCGGTCAAGTTCCCACTCGCTTACATCTGGGCAACCTATGAAGACCTGCTCGGCGAATGGGCCCAAACGTATTTCTTTCTTGCGGCCGCCATTCTCTCGGTTCTGGTCGCATTGCGAGACCGCCGTTACCGATGGTTCTTCGCTCTGCTGGCGGTAGCCTGCAGCTACGTTGTCCTCGAAGAAATCTCCTGGGGCCAGCGGATCTTTGGATATTCCACGCCCGATTTTCTCAAGAGTCGCAATCTCCAGGGTGAGGCCAACTTACACAACCTGTTTACAGGGCCGCACAATACGCTGCTCAAGGACCTGATCAGTCTCGCGGTATCGCTGGCTCTCATAGGCTATGGCCTGATTTATCCCTTACTTCGAACTTTCAAGTGGAAGATCGCGTTGTGGGCTGACCGGATCGGCATCGCCGCACCGCCCCTGGTACTGTGGCCGTTCTTCACGGTGGCCGCGTATTTCGAACTCAAACCGCTAAGTTTCAACGAGGCGGAAATCGCCGAATTACTGATCGCCATGGCGCTCGCATTCACGGCTTCGCTGTACCACCTTCTCATGCGCTGTGACCTGTCGAGCGAAGACTCGCCGGCGTTCGGAAAACGTGTGCTCATACTCTCTACTACGGTTTTTGTTCTCGCTGGCATAACCACGGCCGGGTTTTATTCCGTGCCTGAAAAACAATCCAGGATCGATGGTCGTATCGAGCGCGGCATGGAGAAGTTTGCCCGCCGGTACGAGCGTTACGACCGATGCGATATTGCGAACAAGCTGTACACGATACTGTTGTTAAAGGAGCCGGATCGGACGTACCTGATGCGAAAAATGGCCGCGTGCTATCGCGAGTTGGGACGAATGCCGGAATTCGAAAAATCGGTAGCCCGTGCGATTGAAACCGACCTGAAGATTTATGCAAAGGATCCGTGGCGGGCATCGGTGAACCAGTCCCTGGTACGCAGCTACAAGCTGGCTGGAAATGATGAAAAGGCACAGGCGCACCTTACCGAAGCAATGCAGATCGGTCGGGATCGAATCGCGGATTACCCGGGCAGCCCCAAGGCCGCGTATTCTTTCGCGCGAACATTGAAACTTGCGGGGCAGCGCGAGGAAGCGTTGCAGTATTTTACGCGTGCTTACGAAATGGACCGGACATCATCCAAGTATCGCAAGGCCTACTATTCGGCACTGGCGTCGGCCAATCGTTAGCTAATGGGCGGTGAAAAACCGCACAATCGCAAGCATCGCTCGGTACCGAAAAGGCCCCGCCCTTTGCGGGGCTTTTTTTATTGTTGAATCGCCATCCATCGCGAACGCACAGCCGATAGAATTCGTCTCGGCAATAACGCGTGTTTGAGCAGGTTTTCAAATTCAACGGCACGAAAGCCTGACGTCTTCACATCAAGCTCGGGCAATCGTGCGAAACGGCGGTTCTTGCGTGTAGAGAGGTATATCGTATCGAGCAACGCTTTTTCCGGGGTAGCGATGAGATAGGGCAAGTGTGTTGCACTCCAGTCGCACCCTTGCTGTATTAGTTCGGGTTTGATCTGAAAAAACTCGTAGTCTCCGACCGGCGAAACCAGCGATCGGCCACGCCCTGTCGTGGCGATCTGAATCGTCTTCGGGATTTGTGAAATCACACCGTGCAAATGCAGCGCAGTCAGAAACGAAACGTATCCCTGTTCGTTGCCCAGCAGGTAGGGAACGCAGGCGAGCGGATGAAAATACGGGTGACCGGTATTTGCCCAGATGCCCTTCGTAATTCGAGTGAGAAGTTTTTTCCCCGACAGGCGCGCGAGACGCTTCGTGGCCGCCGATATCGACAGCCCCTCATGATTCGCATAGTCACGTGTTGTGAAAATGACGAAATCGCCAGTGTTGAATAGATCAAGCATTGGCCTCTACTTGATTGAAAACCTGGTTTTGTATCAGCTCCCAGGCAGCTTCATCGCCGAACTCACCTCGAGCATCCTCGTCCAGAAACTCCACAACCTGTCCCTCATAATCCTCCCAGTTCAGACTCATCAGGCGATCAATCGCTTTCGCATGCTCTCCTTCGGAGAGTAATGTCGACCACGGGGCGGGCGGGCTGTGTCCGCCTCGAAACAGGATGGCGAGATCGAAAACATCACGAGCCTGTGTCACAGGCCGGCCGGCGAGCGCCCGTATTTTCTGAACAATGGCGGCCCCGCCCGTATAGTGCTGACATCGAAAAGCCATTTTCCGACTGGCAAGTGCGATCTCCGCATCAACCAGTGCCAACTCAAACTCACCGTCACCAGACTCGTTGCGCCGTGAAAATTCGACCTTAGTAGGCAATCGATGACCGGCAGGAGTTATAAGTGCAAAACGGAATCGCTGCGTTGTATCCGTCTGTTTGGCCCTGGCTGGATCGTTCACTTCAATATCGACGATATCAAACGATCGGAGGCTTCGTTTGAACGGGCCGTCATTAAGGATCTTGTAACCGTTCTTTTTCAAGGTCTGCACACTACCGGCCAGCACATCGATATCCATATCTTCTGAGTACCGGGGGCTGCCGAAAAAGAAGCGAAGATTCACGCCACCCTTGAGTATGTACAGGCCGGGATCCGACAGCTTCAGGAGCCTGTCGAGAAAACAGAAATGAAAGACTTCACGAATCTGAGTATCGGTAAACATAGATGATTATACGTATATATTGCCGTTTATGTCAATATCAACGTATAATTAATGCTCGGGTCCGGTGATTGCGCTACCGCCGTCTGCATCCCCTCGAGGTAAGCGTCAACGCAACCCAGCTGCAATCCCGGTCAGTGTCTCAGCCAGCCCGGCCCGGCGCCTGGCCGTGATGCCTTCACCGCCCTCTTTTTTCAAAGTAATAGCCAGTGATTTCAGTCTCCCCGCCAGCTTCCTGTCGTGCACGCCACTCTCAGAGCGTTCCAGCGCCGCGGCCAGCTCGGCCGCCAGCGAATCCGACAATGCATTGTCGCGCTTGAGCTGATCGATGTACGCTCCGGCCACGACCGAATTCGCCGGCCAGGTCACCTCGAATTGCTGTTGCGCATTGAACCGCTCTCGCTGGTTGGCCATTAACGCCGCGGCGACCTCGTTTTCAGACAGGTATTCGCTGGGCAAAAGTGCCAGCACATCCAGTCCGCGTACGATCTCGGTGCCGTAAATGCGGCCGTCGTACCAGTAAGACGACCAAAACCCGCCCAGGACCATTTGTTCCCCATCGATGGGCCCACGGTCGAAGAAGCCGATCTCGACCGGATTGGCAGAGTCTGTGAAATCCATCAGCGAGATACCGCCCTGGTACCAGGACTGGACAAAGATGTCGCGGCCGGGGACCGGAATGATGGAACCGTTGTGAGCCACACAATTTTCCTGTTCAACCTGTGGCGCCGGTAACTTGTAAGTACCGCGATACTCGAGCTGGCCGTCGACGATGTCGTAGATGGCATCCGCGCCCCAGGTCACCTTGTCATAGGCGCGGCAACGCGGCATGCCGCCACCACCCCACTCGTCGGTGAAAATGACCTTGCTGCCGTCATTGTTGAACGTCGCCGAATGCCAGTAAGCAAAGCCTTCGTCGGTAACCTCGTCAATACGGGTCGGGTTCAGCGGATCCGAGATGTCGAACAAAATACCGTTGCCCGAGCACGCACCACCGGCAATCCCGAGTTCGGGATACACCGTGATGTCGTGGCACATATTGGTCTGCGTGGTCTCCTGCGTGTCATCGCCATGGTCGCCGCCCTTCCAGAGACCGGCCAGGTTACCGGTCTCGGGATCGGCAAACACGGCGGGGCTGCTGACAATACGCGCTTTGGACGGGTCATCGACCGGAATCTCTATAACGTCGATGCGAAACAACGCAGTTCGATCGTCGCCCGGCGATTCGTCGATACAGCCAGCCAGTTCCTCCTCCTCACGTACGGACGAGGTACCGGAGTTGTAGACAATGATCTTGCCGTCTTTGTCCGGGCCGGAAACGACCGAATGCGTGTGCGAGCCGCGACAGGTCTGCACTTGTCCCACTTGGGTCGGCCGTGCGAGGTCGCTGATGTCGAAGATGCGAATTCCGCGGAAGCGCTCAGGACTGACATCCTCGCTAACACCACCGAGCCCGCAGTCAACCCTTGCCCGGGTCTCCTGCACCGACAGGATCAGGAGGTCACCAACGATGGAGGGATCGCCCTGCCCACCCGGACAGACCACTGAGCTGAAAAGTTTCGGTACGCCGTCTTCCTGCAGCTTGTAAATATTAAAACCGTGATAGCTGCCGGTGACCATCACATCGCCGGAGAAGGCAATATCGGTATTGGAAAAACTTAAGAACGGTGCACGCTCGCTCCACTTGGGGTCATCCTCATCTTCGTCTTCGCCCTCACGATCGTCGCTGGCATCTTCAGGCAGCACCTCCGGTTGCAGATCGCTGGGATTCTCTGGATCGAAGAACCCGGGTGGCCTGTGCAACGAGGCGACGAGCTCAAGATTACTGATTGCCTGACCAGCATCCCTGAAACCTGCCGAAAGCCCGGCGCGGGGATCGGAAGACAAGCTGACCAGCAGTGCATTCATGCGCTCGATCTCTGCGAGCTGGTCGTTGGTGATGTCCTCCGTGAACTGGAACAACACCGTATCAAACGCCGAGCCCGGCTGTTCCATGAGCTCCTCGACCATCGTCACCGCGCCCTCGTGATGTGGAATCATCAGTTCCAGGAACAAGCGATCGAAATCCGTGCCTTTCTTTGTCGCGAGTGCGGCCATTTGCTCCGGGGAGGCCATGCCAGCCATTTTGTGGGTCGTGTGCATTGCATCGTGTGCCGTCGGATCCGGCACGTTCTCGCCACGTTCGCGCAACCACTTCTGCATGAATTCGATCTCGTCCTCTTGCGAGACGTCGATACGCCCCGCCAGATCGACCAGCTCTGGCCGGTTCGTACGATCCGCAACAAGTGCGGACATCTGCACCGCCTGGTTGTGGTGCGGGATCATGTCCGTCATGAACATCACGTCGTCCGGCGAATAACTCGAATGCGCGATCTCTATCGCTTCTTCGGCACTCAGTTCGCGTGTTGAGTCGCCGGGGGCGCCGGGTTGGATGATGAGTGCATCCTGGGCCATGGCAATGGATGCACAGGTCAGCAGAAATACGCTGGTAAATGCGCAACGAAAAAGTTGCGACGAAGAAGCATGATTTACGATCATTGGATTCGTTCCTGATGCTGTTTTATTGGTTGGCGAGCGTGGGCCCTGTTATTGCGCTCAATCTAACAGAAATCTACGCGATCAGATAATCACAAGATTCTTGCGTATCCATCCCAGCAAGTTCTGAAAATCACAATTACCCGCTTCCAGGCTGTCGACCAAGAAACGATGCGCCTCGACGCCATCGACGGAGATCTTCCAGCCGTTCAGGCGCAGGAATACGTCGCTTGCGAAGAACGCAACGCGCTTATTCCCGTCAACGAATGCGTGATTCAAGAGTAACGACTCAAAAAGCGCCGCGGCCATCGATGGGAGATCCTCGTAGTAGCCGGTTTGCGGACGATAAAGCGCGCTCTCGAGCAATCCCTGGTCGCGGACACCAGCGCTTCCCCCAAAACGGGCAATGAGCCGTTCGTGGATTGCCAGGACTTCATCGACGGAAAGAAATTGAACGGGGCTACTTTGCAAGCCGACGACCGAGCTCTTCGTTTTCGTCCATTGAATCTTCCAGGTGATCCATGACGGCCGGACGAACCTGGCGTCTGCGGACGTAGTCTCGAATGGCCTCGGTTAGCAAACCCGAGATGCTTTGATGCGATTCCCGGGCAATAGCTTGCAGAGCATTCCATTCGGCTTGCTCGACTTGAGAACTGATCTTTATAGATGCCATGATTCGTCCATTATCTTGACATTTCATGAAATGTCAAGGATACGGAACTACGTTAGACTGCACACATGCTCACTATCATCGGCGCCCTGCTCGGCGCATCTTTCGGCGGCTTTGGCGGCCTTGTCCTAGGCGGACTCATTGGCTACGGCGCCAGTGTCGCTTTCCGGCAATTCGTCGTCGGCAGCCTGCAAGTTGCTCAATCACAACTGCTCGACTCGACCTTCTCCATCATGGGCGCTCTGTGTAAGGCCGACAACGTCGTATCGCGTGAGGAAATCAATGCTGTTGAGCAGATTTTTGTCATGCTCAAGTTGCACGGCGATTCGCGTGAACAGGCAAAAGCCGCATTCAATCGCGGCAAGCAATCCGGTTTTGACCTTGACGCCGCAGTTGATGATTTCGCGCGGATCAGTCGCGGCCGGGGGCCGCTCCTACAGTTATTTCTGCAAGTACAGTGTATGGCGGTCGCCGCAGACGGACGCATCGATCCGGCTGAACACGCGATGCTGGTACGCATTGCGCAACGGCTGGGATTAACAGAAGCAGACGTCTCGCAACTCGAGGCATTGTTGCGCGCAGCGATGGGCGGACCGTCGACCACCAGTGGCCAACCACAAAAAGACCGGCTTCACGATGCCTATGCGGCGCTCGGCATCACGGCGGAAGCAAAGCCAGCCGAAATCAAGCGCGCCTATCGCAAACTCATTAGCCAGAATCACCCTGACAAGCTGGCAGCGCGGGGACTACCGGAGAGCATGCGACCGGTTGCCGAAGAGCGCTCGCGAGAACTTAATTCTGCTTATGACCTGATCAAGAGTGCGCGGCCTGACGTGCGGTGAAGTAGTTGCCGCCACGCTTTACGAACGCTCGGGCTGATCCAACCCCTTCCCTGCCAACCATTCCCGATTGAACAGCCGTGACTGGTAACGCGCCCCACTGTCACACAACAGTGTGACTATGGTGTGCCCCGGCCCCAGCCTTTTGGCAACCCGTACCGCCGCAGCAACATTGATGCCGGATGATCCACCCAGAAACAGACCCTCTTCATGTAGAAGCCGATACACCATATCGACACACTCCTGATCGGGAATCATCTCAGCATCATCGACTTCGGCCTTCGCAAAATTATCCGTAATACGCGAATTGCCGATGCCCTCGGCGATCGATCCGTCACCAACCATTTTGGCCTCACCGTGTTTGACATAGTTCCATGTCGCAGTCCCCGTCGGATCCGCCAGCACGGTCAAAACTTCACGCTTCTTCGACTTCAGGAACACCGATGTGCCCGCGATCGTACCGCCGGTGCCCGCCGTAGAAACAAAGGCGTCAATGTTGCCATCGGTATCACGCCATATTTCCGGACCCGTCGTCGCAAGGTGCGCCTCCTGGTTCGCTGGGTTATCGAACTGATTGGCCCAAATAGTGTTGTCCATTTCGGCAGCCAGACGACCGGCAATTTTCTGAAAGTTTTCCGGGTTCTTGTAAGGCACTGCGGGCACGGTCCTCACCTCGGCCCCTAGTGCCCGCAGCAAATCCAGTTTCTCCGGCGACTGCGTTTCCGGAATAACAATAACGCAGCGATACTCACGCGCATTGCAGACATGGGCAAGACCAATGCCGGTATTGCCCGCAGTACCTTCAACAACAGTCCCGCCCGGCTCGAGCTCACCGCTGGCCTCCGCCTCAAGTACGATAAACCTGGCAGCACGATCTTTGACCGAGCCGCCCGGGTTCAGAAACTCAGCCTTGCCGAGGATTTCGCAACCGGTCTCCTCGCTCACCCCCGTGAGTCGTATCAGGGGTGTGTTGCCAATTGTATCGATGAAGCCGTTGTTGTATTTCAAGACGAACACCTGTTCAGGTTTGCGGTATTTCTGCATTGTTAATAACACAACGACATTCGACTAAGCTAGGATGGCGAAGAAACCTGCCACATGAGTGAAAAAGGAAATGATACGAGTCTGCCTGAGTGCCGTAATAGCACTGTTGTTCTCTACCACGGTGTCTGCACAGGACAGAGATTCTGAACACGCCAGGAAGACGCTGGAAATTTACACCAACATTATTGAAATGGAGACAGCCAAGAATCTTGGCAACGTCCCGGCTATGGCGCGTTACCTTGCTGATGAAATGATTGGCGCAGGTTTACCACGGGAGGACGTCGAAGTACTGGCGGTTGGCGAAACAGCCGCGTTGATAGCGAGATACCGGGGTGACGGCTCGTCAGGAAAAGCGCCCATTCTCTTCCTGGCACACATGGACGTCGTTGAGGCTCTCCCCGAGGACTGGGAGCGGCCGCCGTTTGAGCTGACGATGGATGACACATTCTTTTTCGCGCGCGGCACGGACGACAACAAATTCGGCGTGGCACAACTCACATCGACGTTCATTCGCCTGAAGAAAGAAGGCTTTGTCCCGAATCGCGATTTGATAATTGTGTTCTCGGGCGACGAAGAAAGCACCATGGCGAGCACCGAGGTACTGGCTTACGAACGCCCGGATCTTGCAGAGGCCGAGTTTGCATTAAACTCTGACGCCGGTGGCGGCAGTCTGAGTGATGACGGAAAAGCGGTCGGCTATCGCATACAAACGTCCGAAAAAACCTACGCCACCTGGGAAATGACCGCTCGCAATCCGGGTGGCCACAGCTCTAGACCCAGACTCGACAATGCAATCTACGATCTGGCGCATGCCATCAGCAAAATCCAGGCGATGAAGTTTCCGGTTCGCTGGAGCGATACGACGATTGAGTATTTTGAAGAGACCGGACAGCAATTGGGTGGTGAACTTGGCGAGACAATGCTGCAATTTGCCGGCGACCCGGGGAACGAAGCGGCGGCGGAACGATTGTTCAGCGAGGGATCTTATGTTGGTAACACTCGCACAACCTGTGTTGTCACGATGCTACGCGGCGGGCACGCCGAAAACGCCCTGCCCCAGTCTGCAACGGCAACGATCAACTGCCGCATTTTCCCCGGTGTTCCAGTCACCGACGTACTAAGCAGCTTGCAGACAGCCATCGGTAACGACGCGATTAAGTTTGAAGAGATTTGGCCTCCGACGGTAAGTCCTGTTTCAGATTTGCGCGAGGGTATTCGTGCCGCCGCCAGTGAAGCGGTGCATGTTCGTTACCCCGGCGTCAGAATACTCGGCCACATGTCATCAGGCGGCACCGACGCGATGCATTTCAGGAATGCCGGCATACCGACATGGGGCATGAGCGGACTTTTCATGGATCCCGCTGACAACTTCTCGCACGGCCTCAATGAAAGAGTTCCGATCAAGGCATTTTATGATGCGCTGGATCACTGGAGCATTATTATCAAGAGTCTGGCGAGTAATTAGGAGACGACCATGTGTGATGAACTAACAGTGAAAGACGACGAAGAATATCTTCGCAAGAACGACCTGACGCGACGTGACTTCAACAAGCAAGCCGCCGGCGTTGCCCTTAGCATGATGCTTCCAGGTGTCGCCAATGCAATGGACGTCATCGAAGAGGAAGTCCTGGTCGAAACGCCGGACGGTATGGCCGACGGCTATTTTGTATTCCCGGCTGAGGGTGAACACGCCGCCGTCATCGTCTGGCCCGACATCATGGGAATCCGGACTTCATTTCGGATGATGGGCAAACGCCTCGCAGAATCCGGTTATTCGACACTGGTCGTCAACCCTTACTACAGAACTGCCAAAGGTGCCGTCATCGAAGACGGTGAGTCGTTCGGTACGCCGGCAGTACGTGAGCGACTGATGCCACATGCGCGATCGTTGTCGCCGGAGACTTGTGTCAGCGATGGTCGGGCATTCGTCAAATACCTTGATGCGCAGTCGTCGGTCGACACGAACCGTAAAATCGGAACGACCGGCTATTGCATGACCGGTTCCTACACAATGCGACTGGCTGCCGACATGCCGGAGCGCATCGGTGCGGGTGGCTCATTCCACGGTGGCGGATTGGCGACCGACGAGGACAGCAGTCCGCACCTGCTGGCGCCAAGAATAAAAGCCGGATTGTTGATCGCAATTGCCGCCAATGACGATCAGAGAGATCCGAACGCCAAAGTGCTGCTGCGCGAGGCGTTCGACAACGCGGGCGTCAAAGCAGAGATGGAAGTTTACAAAGACACACTGCACGGCTGGTGTCCCCCGGACTCACGGGTCTATAACGAAGCGCAGGCAGAACGCGCGTGGAGCCGACTGTTGGCCTTGTTTGAGCGCGAGCTCGCCTAAATTAGAATGCAATGCCTGGCAGCTCGGCGGTCAGTCCGTCGAGATAGCTCTTAAAATGGTGAATATCGCCGTGACCGGCACCGTCGATGACGAGGAGTTTTGAATTCCCGTTCGTCAGATCCAACAGTGCCTTGCTTTCCGTTATCGGAATCAACGAATCACGATCGCCATGAACAAGAATCACAGGCGCTTTGATTTTTCCAATGATCTCGAACGTCTTCAAGGGATAGCGAACCAACGACATCGGCAAGAGCGGAAACTGAATTTTCGCCATTGCCACCATGCTAGTGAAGGGCGAAACCAATATGACCTTCTCGGCATCAACGTGCGTGGCAAGCTCGGCAGCCATTGCTGCACCCAGCGAACGGCCGTAAATAATGATGGGTTTGCCAGCGTACAGCGGAGCGATCGAATCCCAGGCTTGTCGCACGTCGTCGTGCAATTGTGCCTGGCTTAGATTACTGCCGGTACTCTTGCCATAACCGCGATAGTCGAACATGAACATGTCGTAGTTGACGCGCTGGTAATAGTCGGCACCGCTGCTCCAGGACTCGACATTGCCACCATTGCCGTGCAGAAAAAAGATCAGGCCCAGCGGGTCTTCTTGCATAAAGCGAATGGCGCTCAGCTCCGCGCCATCAACCGCGATGGTCCGTTCCTCGAACGGCAGATCGAATTGAAACTGGTGGTCCGCAGGCAACGTGGACCCCTGAAAAATCATCGAGTCCTGCTTGACGTAAATAGCGGCGGCGAACAGAACGTAGGCCGTCGCAAGCACAGTCACTGTGGTGCTTAGAAATTTTTTCCAGGGTTTCTTTTGCATACGATTGATGATCTTTAGAGTTCGAGTTACGGAATCCGGATGCTGCCGGTGAGAAAAAGAACGCAGTGACCGCTCATGATGACACGATCGCCACGCAGCTCACAGTGCAGCTCACCACCACGTGGTGAAACCTGATGCGCGACGAGTTGTGACCGGCCCAGTCGATCCGCCCAAAACGGCACCAGCGTGCAATGCGCGGAGCGGACAAACCGCCGCCGGGTTTCCGGAGAAAGGGCCCAAAGTGAAGGCGTCGACTTGGTAGATGGGGATATTCACTTCCTGGCCAGTATCGTTGATTTACGATTGTTCAGTTGGATTTCATTAAGTTGTCGGCGCAAGAAACCTAACGATCTCCACCATCGCCTCGGTATCAAACTTGCAGTAGCGGAGCAACTGCTCCTCAAGCTCAGCTTTCCTTTCAACCGTAGGAGCGCGCCCCGCGCGCGACCCAATGGCCTCCAGAAACCCATCACTCGCCGCCATGCCCTCCTTAATGCCCTCGAGCTGCGAATAGTCCATATGAGGAGCCATGCACGGCAACACGGCCTTGACAGACCACGATCCGAGCATATCCGGGTGGTAGTAGTGCGTTTTAACCAAGGGGTGTAAGTCCCAGAGTCTGTTGACTATTGCCGCCAACGGTTCGGCGAGGTCCGGGAACATCTCTATCAGACCATTGATGACCGTCTTTTCGTAACTCGTGTACATCAAAACCGGTCCGGTCTCACCAAGACAGGCTATCAGTTGCTCCGCCAACGCCCACATCGGCGGCTCGCCGGAGAGGTCCAGGAACTCCTCGTGCCGCATCTCCCCACCCTCTTCTTCGATGTGACAAGACCACTGGATCGGTAGCGCTGCATACGGTCGTGTCCCCTTCCAGACCGGTATGGCGGGCCCAATGGTTTCAAAATCGAGGTAGTAGCGTGGATACGGCAACGCCTCCAGAATCTCCCTGGCACCCGGCAACACTTCGGCTTTGCCGGACTCGGTTACACGGTGAATGCGTAGCTGTTGTTCTGCCGTAATTTCCGAGCGCTTCACGTCGCGAATGTCCCGGTAGCCAGCAACCACCCACTCCGCAAGCCTGGCCTTACCGCCGCCCAAACCCGTGACCGGGTATTGGGCATCCATTGGCCAACAGTGCGAGATGAACTGACATTCGTAGGGTTTGTTGCAGTGCGGACCGACGTCGATAAGAGGCTCAGGCCCGGAAACCGCCTCGCGTGCTTTGGCGACGAGTTCGAGCACGTCGTACTCCATGGCACGCACTGCTTCGGTGAGATCATTCTCCAGCAACAAGCCGTCGTAGTTGCCGTCGCCCTGATACACGAACTGGTTGTTGATATGCGCGAGCGATATCGACAGAACGTTGATGCCGGAGTTTCGCAACACCCAATCCTGTATCGCACAATCGAGCACGTGGTAGTCCTTCACCGAGGTGGAGGCTTTGACTTCGATGATGTGCCAGCCGTCACCTTCGGGGATCATCACATCCGCACGGATCAGTACGTTTTCGTAACGGAAGGTTGCTTCGAAGATTGGGAAGTCGGCACCGTTGTCGATGAGGCGCTTCGTCTCTGCCACCATCGTCTTGAAATTGAATTCAACTTCGACTGACTGATCAGTGCCGTAGAGCTGTTGAGCGATATCGCCCACCTGATGCCCGCCTGCGAACGCCGACTCCATTTGCGAGGTGATGACAGCCAGGTCTTTGTGGTGCTTCTCGAGATGCAGTTTCTTCGGGCACTGCCAGGCTGAGATCAGACGGGATTTGGAAAGGTAGGGTCTCGGTGGCGACATACAGGCAATCCTACAACATGGCCACACAGAAAATGAGCATTGACTGCAGTATCATATGGATCGCGAGAAATCAGCCGGAGTATTTCTAATCACGTCGTTAATTGGTAATTTGGTGTTCTTCATATTCGGTGGATTCATAATCTTCCTCGGTTACGTTCTGGGTGGCATCCTGCTCTGCCTCACGATCATCGGCATTCCGTTCGGATTCATGTGTTTCAGACTAGCCGGGAGCGTTCTCGCACCGTTTGGCCGGGAGGTCGTAGATACCGAACCGCCCGGCGGGCCGATATCACTGATTATGAACATCATCTGGATCATCCTGCCGGGGCTTGAGCTGGCTATCATGCATCTGTTGCTCGCGGCGTTCTTTGCGCTGACGATCGTAGGTATTCCAATCGCTGTGCAGCACATGAAGCTTGTACCAATGGCGTTGCTACCGTTTGGGCATGTGATGAGGGATGTTGATGACTAGAAGAGCGTAAAGCCTAACGCACATTCCTCCGATAAAGCACATGCAGCCCCAAAAGAAACATACCGACGACACCTGCGATGCTATTCACGGGCGCGAGTATCATTTCCATCCACCCTGCATCCAGGTTCACGAGCTCATTGCCAAGCAATTGCGTTACTCGTCCGACCGAGTTCTGCAATGGCGATGACGGCAAGAACTCCAGCAAGAAGATCAGTGCGACGATCGACAGCCGCCCGACCATCACGTTCCGTCGACGCGCATCGACCTTTGCCATCACACGCTCGACATACCCGTCATCCTCGTAGGTCGGTCGCGTCTTCTCAAACATCGCTTCGAGTATCGGGTCTCTGTCGTTACTCATAATGCATCCTTCGAGTCATCTGACTCGTCATAGGCTGACAACAATTCGCGTAAGCGAGCGCTGCCTCGCCGAACGTGCGACTTGACGGTACCAACCTGTATGCCCGTGAGAGTTGCTATCTCTTTGTGCGTCATTTGTTCGTGATACGACAATGCGATACAGAGGCTCACCGGGCCCGGCAACAGTGCCATCGCGCCATCGAGATCCAGCCCGATCGAGGTCTTATCCTGCTGTGACTCCACAATCTCTTCCTCGCCCGCTGCGCCGCGAAGCGCATCGTTCTTGCGTTTGTATTGAAGCCATTCATTGATGGCCATTCGTTTTAGCCAGCTGCCAAACTTCTCCACATCTCGCAGCTGGGATATTTTGCGCCAGGCGAGCAGAAACACTTGCTGCGACAAGTCTTCCGCGATGTGCGCGTCACCACTACAACGGCGCAGCAGCGAACGGACCCACGCCTGGCGTCGTCGCACGAGCTCAGCAAACGCCACTCGATCGCCGCGAGCTGCGAGGCTTGCGATAAGCGCTTCAGGCCCTTCGCGATAATGACCAGGATTGGCCGACATCTATCAGACTCGGTGCTGGTCTTGGTTTTCGTCTTGCTTACGCCACCGCGCTGACATTATTCCTGCTGTATAGAGGCCGAGACCGATAACTCCAACTAACAAGGCTATGCCGATGAAGACTCTCTGTACATCCGCATCGCCGCCCGAAAGGAAATAACCCAGCAAGTAGAGGCCGGGTCCGACGGACATGGTGATAGTGCCGGCGACCTTGAGGTCTCGGTCAGCATGCGAATCCTCCTTTACCGAGCCGACCATCTTGTCGATCAACGCTGCATCGATTTGCTGGCCACTTTCAACGACTCGACGGAGCGTTTCCTGTTGCGATTCACGCTTTCGTATATCCGACCAGATGCCGGCAACAACTATGGCTGCAATGAACATCCAGAATCCCAATGCGGCGAGACCTGTCATGGTTCCCATTTTTATCTCCAGAATTGTGGGGCTATAGTTAAAGAGATGCGAACTTGTTCGTTTTAGATGCACCCACCGTTATATTACGTCGTGAACGACAATAGGATACTGCAACTGCGCTGGATCGCGGTCACCGGGTCACGGCCGTGTCGCGGAGACCTGAGCAGGTCAAAATTCAGCATGACAACCTGTCGGTCGTGAAAAGTGACCTCCTCGACAAGGCGAGTATCACCGAAATTGTGACGAGCAAAGATATCGTGATCTTATCTGTGCGCGGTGGCGCTTATTGATGAGGCAGAACAGGCCATACACGTGAGGCAGCAGATCTCGGTTGCTTACTGAAAGGCAATCTGCGTTGAGGTAGTAGATGGGGATTGTCATTGGCTGGCCGGGATTAGGATGCTGGAACTCAATTCACTAACTCCTGTACACGCTCGGCGACGATGTCCAGTACTCCGGCTCAAGACCAATCGTATGCTGTGCGCATTGAAAGACAATGTACCGGCTCTCCGAGCGATACCCTGCATTCTTAAGAGCCGCAAGACAGAATGCATGTGCTGCGCCATAAATAACATCGAATCGAGTTTCATTACTCAGATCGGGGTGTTTGAAGTCTTCGATTTTGACCAAATTTTCGAGATTCTCATTTGGCATCAACGGACCCGATCAAATTGATCGTAGGTGAGCTCAGAATTCGGGAGATAAACGGATTTTCATTATCCAGTCGTTCTTGAAAATCGACTTCTGTGTATAGCGTCAGACTGATTGAACGCGCCAGTACGCGCTCCACTGGCATCAACGCAGCATAAACCTGTTCGAGTTTGGCGCTGTCTGAAACAACGAGAAGGTCGATATCACTACTGGACGTATCCGTGCGCCTGGCGACGGAACCGTAGATAAGAGCAAGCCTCGGCATTTCTGGCAATGCCCCAAGTGCTTCCCGAATCGGACCAGCAAGGCCAACCGTCTTTTGGATAATGCCGCAGAGTTCATGGAATAGCGGTGAAGCAGCATTGGCCTGAAAATGTTTTTGCGTGGCGACCTTGTGCACCGTAACCAACCCGCCCTTGTGTAAACGTTCGAGCTCTCGTTGTACGGCACCGCGACCGGATTTGGCCAGCTCCATTATTTGGGTAACAAAGAAGCTTCTGTCGGGTTGGCCAAACAGGGCACCAAGCACCCTCTGCTGCGTAGACGTAAAGAGCGCATCCGCGAGTGAGCTGCTCCGAGACGTTTCAGAGGTACTGGAACTCGACTTATTCGCTGAAACTACCATATGGATCATATATATACCCGAAATGGGTATTTTAGTACCCTTTTTGGGTATGTAAAGTCACCGAAGGACCACTAGACGATCAGTGCTTTGAAGCGATCGGACATTCCCCGATCCATCCCTGCCACCTCTTTGATCAAATTGCACTGCATGGTGACGCGGGCAATTTCCTTCAGTGCGGTATCGAACTCACGGGGTTTGTTGTCCTCAAACCATGATAGGACTGTTGAAAGGTGCCAGATCGCAGGCTTTCCCTCATGGACTGGGAGGGGAAAGTCAGCTCCTTGTTCTACGACCAGTTTGCGCATGTACTGCCTGGAAAATCCCAGCAAGTTTGCGATATCGGTAAGACCGACCAGGTCGGGTGTTGCTTCAACCAGTTTGGCTTCGGGAATAGCGCGTTGCACGTCCGCAAGCGCACTAAGAATGGCGTCGTCAGCAGATGGTGCCTCACGAGCAAAATCGAGCGCGATTCGACCAGGCCGACCCAGACCAATGAGCGCGTCGTCACAACCCTCTTCAAATAGCTTATCCACAAACAGGTTGGGATCGGCATCATGCTTTCCAAGTGCGAATAACAATGTGAAGTTGTACTGTTCCATCTTCATCCATTCTTGCTGCAATTATCGACAACCCTGCGAATCTGCTTCGCGTGATTTGCTGCACTTCGAGGCGTACTCCAAATACTCGAAATACAGAATTCGCCACACCGACATTCCTGATCGTTGTACGGGCAGTAAACCCTGCCCCATGCGTGTGAGCCGCCAACCTCAACGCGCCAGCCGAAACTCTCTGCGTAGACGAGCGCTTCCTCAACTTCCTTTTTCGGGTGACGATTGCGATGCATTAGCAATAAGCCAATCTGGATGCTAGGTGGGTCTCAATAAGTTGTCAAGTGACAACCTACCAAAGAGTATGAGAACTCAGACCTATTTTCTACGCTAGCTTCTCAATATATCGAGCGAATAATTAGGTCGTTAGTGCCAATAAGCCGGTGGCGCTGGCTCCGACACGAAATTATCCGCCCCGCTCAACAATCCCCCAGCGGGGGGATTATTGATCAACTTGGAAACATCTCCAATATCATCATCGATAATGTCATTCGCACGGTAACCACACTCCGGAACGGCCCGCCCGTCCGGACGTTTGAAGAACCAGCGGTTCTGGTAGTCACGCTGGATCGAAAATCCACCCTCATGCACGAGCTTGTGATGCTGTGAGCACAGCAGCATCAGGTTATCGAGACTGGTCTCGCCACCAGCAGACCAATGCTGTATGTGATGCGCATCGACAAAACGCGTGTGGTGACAACCGGGAAACGCACAGCTTTTGTCCCGGGCTATAAGGGCACGTTTGATGGCCGTTGGCACAGTTCGGGTCTTGCGACCGATATTCAACGGTTCTCCGTTCTCATCTTCACCGATAACCACCGCATGACCATCACAACACAGTCGTTTGACACTTTCGATGGGGAGGTTTGAGCGACCGTTGCCGGTAGCGAGTGCCGATTGATCGACGTGGATTGTCACCATCGCATCTGAATAGTCGATCTCGGCCTGAATCGAACAACAGGCTGCCGTCGGGCCTCAATCTTTCGCCACGCCCAACGTTCTCGCCAGATACTTTTGTCCTCGCCAGAGTCACCAAATCCAAAGAGACGACGGACGAAACGCCGACGATATCTACGACCATGTACGCTATGTTTTTCGCAGAATCTATATCAATGTCTATTGCCGACGACGACATCGGATAATGCCGAATCAAGAATGGTCAATGAGTCGGACAACTACTCACGCCAGTGCATTTCTCCATTAAGCGGCGGACCACCGTCGCAACTTTGTTCAAATCGCAAGTCGATGCCAGTGAGGATTACGCCGTTGTAGGTCACACTGTCGATAGCAAACCATCCTGACAACTGATTGCAACCGCGACCTTCACCGGTCCAGCTTAGCCCGCCAATGACGGCATTGTGGAGCGGATATCGCTGCAGGTTTCCATAGTACCCAGCCTCGAGATAGTTGAGAGTATTCATTGCCTGAAAGATCCCGCTCCAGCGCTCGGCCCCGCCCACGTCGACGTCAAGTTGCGCACCAGGTGCAGTTACTGAGAATTCATTGTCGTCGTACAGATAATTCGCGCCCTGCCCAACCCAATCTCCAATATCGCTCTCCAGATACACGTAATTGCCTGTCGCAGGTGTAATTCCGGGGGCCGGTGCCCACAGACCGGCCGGTATCGGTAAAACCGGCCCGGCGGGAGCCGTATTGTCGCTTGCGTCCCAATGGATTTCGCCATTCAGTGCCGGACCACCGTCGCAATGCTGTTCAAATCTCAGGTCGATCGCAGACAAAATATTGCCGTCATACGTCACGCTGTCGACGGCGAACCATCCAGTCAACGTATTACAACCGCGACCTTCTCCCGACCAACTCAATCCGCCTTTCGCTGGGTTATGAAATGGATGGCCTTGCAGATCACCGTAATAGCCGACCTCAAGCTGTGGAATTGATTCCATCCCCTCAAAGTCACTACGCCAGTTTTCATCGCCAGCGACGGTGACAGTCAGGCGCGCGCCCTGTGTTCCAAAAGAAAGAGTACTGTCAGCTTGCGTGTAAAGGTAGTTCTCCCCCCTTCCTATGAAGTCACCCGAATCACTTTCAAGATAAACGTAGTTGCCTGTAGTCGGAACGACACCGGGTGTTGGCTCCCATAAGCCTGCTGGGATAGGTAATACTGGGCCCGGCGCTGCGGTTGTGTCGTTCGCATCCCAATGAATCTCACCATGCAACATTGCGACGCCGTCGCAAGACTGCTCAAATCGCAGATCGATGGCCATTACCGTACTTCCACTGTAAGTGACGCTGTCAACCATGAGCCAGCCGGTGATGGCACCGCATGCGCGACCCTCACCGGACCAATTGAGTCCAGCCTTGGTCGGGTTTTGGGTTGGGAATTGCTGCACGTCGCCGTAGTAACCAGCTTCAAGAAGCGTGAGTAAATTCATAGGCTCAAAATTGCCACTCCAAAGCTCATCACCGTGCACCGAAATCTGCACGCCTCCCAACATGGGTTGGCTCGCCGTGATAATGCTGTCGAGTGGCGTGTAAAGGTAATTCTGGCCTTGTCCAACCCAGTCGCCTATATCACTTTCGATATAGATGTAGTTTCCCGTTGCCGGCGTGATTCCAGGTAGCGGCTCCCAAAGACCCGCAGGAGGCGTTGGATCGGGACCGGGCGCGGCTGTGGTGTCATTGGCGTCCCAGTGAATTTCTCCTTTCAACGCTGGTCCGCTGCCTTCGCAGTGTTGCTCGAACCGCAAGTCGACCGCGCTTAAGATATCACCGTCGTAGGTGACGCTGTCGACCACGAACCAACCGGTCAACGTGTTGCAACCGCGGCCCTCACCCGTCCAGCTCAGCCCCCCTTTTACGGGATTGTGGAACGGATGGCGTTCCAGATCGCCGTAATAGCCGACTTCCAAACGCAACAGAGAGTCCATTCCCTCGAATGACCCTTTCCATTCATCATCTCCGTCGACCCTAATTTTGAAATGCGCCGCCGTCGAAGTCACTGTAAACACAGCATCGGCGGAGGTATAGAGATTGGTCTGACCAGCACCGATGTAATCACCGACGTCACTTTCCAGGTAAACGTAATTGCTGGTTGTCGGGGTCGCACCCTCTGGGGGCTCCCATAACCCGGCAGGGGCTGGTACAACGGGACCGGGCGCGCTGGTATCGTCGTCGACATCCCAGCGAATCGCGCCGTGGAGAGCGGGTCCACCGCCTTCACAATGTTGCTCAAATCGCAGGTCGACCGCGGCTAGTGTATTCCCATTGTAGGTGACGCTATCAACCATAAACCAACCGGTTAGCCGATTACAGCCACGTCCCTCGCCCGACCAACTGAGCCCACCTTTGACCGGATTGTGGAACGGATAGCGCTGCAAATCGTCATAGAATCCAGCTTCGACAAAATCAATGACACTCATCGCCTGAAAATCGCCATTCCATCGTTCGTCGCCGTCGATGGAAACAGAAAAATGTGCGTTTCCTGAGTTGACAGTGATGCGCGCGTTAGCGCTGGTGTATGAGTAGTCTTGGCCGGCACCAATGTAGTCGCCAGAATCGCTCTCAAGGTAAACGAAATTGCCGGTTACGGGCGTGGCGCCGTCCGGCGGCGACCACAATCCAGCCGGCGGTGAAACTACTGGACCGGGGGGCGCTGTGGCATCGTCGCTATCCCAGTGGATATCCCCACGCAATGCGACCGTCTCACCTTCGCAATATTGTTCGAACTGCAGATCGAAACCGACCAGTGTCATACCTTCGTACACAACTTCTTCGACGGTCAACGTTCCAGTGAGCGTATTGCAGCCACGTCCTTCACCGGTCCAGCTTAGTCCACCGACGGCCGGGTCGTGAACAGGGTAGCGGGCGAGGTTAGTGTAAGTACCAACCTCAAATTGAGTATATGTATTCGGCAGAATGAAATCGGCGCTCCAGGACTCGTTGCCAGCGACCTGAATTGAAACTTGGGCATCGGAAACTGTCACCGTGATTACTGCGTCAGCCTGGGTATAGGAATAGGATTGACCGGCACCAATGTAGTCACCCGTGTCGCTGGTCAAATCAATAGAAGTCGGTGGCGGCGGAGGCGGAGTTGTTGCGATAGGCGGAGTTGCAGCTGGCGCTGAGCCACCGCCTCCTCCACAAGCACTTGCTACGAGCAAGCACGTCACAGGGAGCAAAGCTCGACTCTTGCACTCAAACATTGTAAACGTCCTTCGTATTCATATTTGGTCAGACCCAATACAGACTGATTGGTCGCGGACCGACGCTTCTATCGTTCAAGGCTACCATGTGCAGAGTTCAGCATCGCTGAAGTATCAATTCGAAGTTAGCTGATTTCGACTCCCGCTCACTATTGGCAATAGGCCGGCGTCAACGGCTCCCGACAAGCGGGATCGAGATCCGACACAAAATTATCCGTGCCGCTCAATAATCCCCCAGCTGGGGGATTGTTGATCAATTCGGAAACATTCCCAATATCATCGTCCAACGTGTCCTGTGTTCTGTATCCGCAGGCCGGCACGACCCTCCCGTCCGGACGTTTGAAGAACCAGTGGTTCTGGTAGTCACGCTGGATCGCAAATCCCCCTTCATGCACAAGCTTGTGATGCTGCGAGCACAGCAGCATCAAATTATCGAGACTGGTTTCGCCACCAGCAGACCAATGTTCTATGTGATGCGCATCGACAAAGCGCGTGTGGTGACAACCGGGAAACGCACAGCTCTTGTCCCTGGCAATCAGGGCACGTTTGATGGCCGTTGGCACAGTTCGGGTCTTGCGACCGATATTCAACGGTTCTCCGTTCTCATCTTCACCGATAACCACCGCATGA